>CAZAER010000014.1:0-126501 GCA_964484195.1 uncultured Bdellovibrionales bacterium
GTCGAAGAAGTGGTTCACCTTGCCGGGGAAGCCCTTCTCGGAGTCGCCGGCACGCAAGAGTCGCGAGGCCATGACCGGCGACAAGGTGAGCGCCACGATACCCGAGATGGTAACCGCACCCGCGAGCGTGAATGCGAACTCGCGGAAGAGCGCGCCCGTGAGACCACCTTGCAAACCGATGGGCGCGTACACCGCGGCGAGGGTCACGGTCATCGCGATGATCGGACCAACGAGCTCGCGGGCGCCGAGCTTCGCCGCCTCCATGGCGGACAAACCTTCGCGCAAGTGGCGTTCGGTGTTCTCGACCACGACGATGGCGTCATCGACGACGAGACCGACGGACAAGACGATGGCGAGCAGGGTCAGCAGGTTGATGGTGAACCCGAACACCTGCATCAAGAAGATGGCGCCGATGAGCGACACCGGAATGGCCACGACCGGCACGACCACCGAGCGCAGCGATCCGAGGAACAAGAAAATGACGATGATGACGATGAGCAGCGTCTCGAGCAGGGTCTCGACGACGTCGTCGATGGCGCTATCGATGTACTCGGTCGCGTCGTAGGCCATGACGACCTTGAGCTGCTCGGGCACCGACTTCTTGATGTCCTCGAGCTCGACACGCACCGCCTTCATGACATCGAGGGTGTTGGCGGTCGGCAAGACCCAAACGCCCATGAACACCGCGGTCTGTCCGCTGAAGCGAACTTCTTCGTCGTAGTTCTCGGCCCCGAGCTGAACGTCGGCGACGTCTTCGAGACGCACCAGCGCACCATTGCTTTCGCGCACCACCAGCTTCTTGAACTCGGCGACGCTCTGCAGGTCCGTGTTGGCCGACAGGTTCACCTGGATGAGCGAGCCTTTGGTGCGGCCGACGGCGGCGAGATAGTTGTTGTTGGCGAGCGCCGCGCGGATCTGTGCCGGCGAGATGTTGAACGCTGCCAGTCGCTCGGGCTTGAGCCAAATGCGCATCGCGAAGGTGCGGCCGCCGAGGATATCGGCCTTCTGCACCCCTTCGACCGAGGTGAGACGCGGCTGGATCTCGCGCACCAAGTAGTCGGTGATCTCGTTCTGTTGCAGAACGTCGGAGGCGAACGACAGATACGCCGCGGCGAACTGACTATCGGCCGATTCGAGATTGATCATCGGCACCTGCGCCTCGGGCGGCAGGTCGTTGCGCACCTGATCGACCTTCGAGCTGATCTCGGCGAGCGCCTTGTTCGAGTCGTAGTTGAGCGCCAGGCGGGCCGTGATGACGGACATGCCGAGGGTGCTCTTCGACGACAAGTAGTCGATGCCGTCAGCCGAGGCGATGGCGCGCTCGAGCGGCGTCGTAATGAAGCCGCGCACGAGGTCAGCCGAGGCACCAACGTAGATCGTGGTGACGGTGATCGAGGCGTTCTGGCTCTCGGGATATTGGCGGACCGTCAGGCGTTTGATGGCCTGCAAGCCGGCGATGAGAATGACCAGGCTGACGACCAGTGCGATGACCGGTCGTCGGATGAACAAGTCCGTAAAACGCATGACTTATGAGTCCTCGGGCTTGGGCGAGAGCTTGGCATCGGGGGCGAGCTTGTCGGTGATCGAAACGGCGGCGTTTTCCTGCAGCTTGTAGGCGCCGCTGGTGACCACCACCTGGCCGGGCGCCAAGCCCTGCGAAACCGCGACGTAGTCGCCGCGACGTTCGCCCAAGCGGACGATGGTCTGCTTGACGAACTTCTCGGTTTCACCGCTGTCGGTCTTGCGCTCGCCGACCACGAAGACGCGGTCGCCGTAGGGCGCGTAGGCAACCGACGTCGCAGGCACGACGACGACCTTCTCGGTGTTCGGCAAGAGCACCGCGACGTCCACGAACATGCCGGGGCGGAGCTTTTCGTCCTTGTTGTCGACGATGGCGCGCACTTTGACGTTGCGGGTGGCTTCGTCGATGGCGGCATCGACGGTGAGAATCTTGCCCTGCCACTCGACCCCGGGGAACGCGTCCGAGGTCAGGCGCACGACTTGCTCGGTCGCGAGCTGCGACAGGCGCTGCTGCGGCATGTTGAAGTCGATGTACATCTGGCCGAGCGCCTGGAGCGTCACCAGCGGCGCGCCGCTGTTCACGTAAGCGCCCGGGTCGACCTGGCGGATACCGAGACGGCCGGCGAACGGCGCCTTGATGGTCTTGCGGTCGATGAGCCCGCGGAGGTTTGCGGTCTGCGCCTCGGCCGAAGCGGAACGCGCCTCGGCGCTGTCGAGCTCGGCCTGCGAAATGGCGTTGGTATCGAACAGCTTCTTGGTGCGCTCGAGCTGCACGCGCGCGAGCTTCGCGTCTGCTTCAGCGGACGCGAGCTGCGCCGCTTCGACCTGGATGTCGAGCCGCACCAGGAGCTGACCTTGCTGCACCACTTGGCCCGATTGGAAGGCGATGTGCTTCACCTGACCGGGCGATTCCGGGCTGATGGTGACTTGTTGAACGGCGTTCAACGTGCCGACCGCGGTCAACGTGGGCTGCCACGTCTCTTCCTTGGCTTCGGTCGCGGTGACGACCGTGGGCGGCATCTTGAAGCTCTTGCCGGCGTTGATCATCGCGCCGATCTGGGCGCCCTTGATGCCCGCCAGAACGCCAACGATCACCAGCACCGCGAGAACCGCGAGTGCGATCTTCTTAGCCATATTTCTCTATCCGCTGCGCGTACCGCGCCCTGAGTCACCAAACGTGCTCGTACATTTGGTGTTTTCGCGAATGACGACAAGAAACGGGCGGGCGATCGCCACTCGGACGAGCGGCGCTAAGTTGCCTTAGATCGCGTGATTCGGCAATGGATCAGTCGCCAGCAAGCACAGAAAGACAGCGCTTTGCCACATCGTCGCGGGTTTGCGGATCCGCCAAGATCGCGGCGCCTTCCCGCAGAGACCGGCTAAAGACGTCACGAACCGTGCGCGTGAACTGCACAACCACGTCGTCCAGCTCGAGGTCCGCCAAAATCGACTCGGCTTTGACGTCGCGGCGCCAAGCGAGGTGCGTAGCCAGGCTTTGCCGGACGCGCTCGCGAACCTGATGCGCCAGCTCGTAGCTCACGCCGTGGTTGCCCTCGGCACCGGCGACATGGCCGGTGAGCGCGGCGCGCAGAGTCGAGTCGATGGCGGTGTACGCAAAGAGCGCGTCGACCACTTTCGGGAGCGCCTCGATGACGGGCAGGTGGCTGTACATGCCGAGCACGTGCTCGACGTAGCGCATGCTCATGTCGACCTTGCGCTGCGAGGCGCCGCCATCGAAGGCGTTGCCTGTCAGCAAGGTGTAGAGCGCGTCGAACGGTGAGCCGCTGCGTTTGGGGGCGATGACCTTCGCCGCGGCATTGATCAAGTCGTGACCAGGCGACGAACCCGTACGGCCCTTGGAACGCTCGAAGTCCATGTCTCCCTCCGAACACGCATGCCAGTGGCTTCGTTGGACAACCGAAGCCGTTCGATCTGTGCGCTAACCCGAGGGGCTTGTTATGCGCGTCAGGATCGTCCCCGACAAGGTCGGAAATGACGATTGACGCAAAGTAGTAGTGCGGTGCGTCAGCCGCCCATCTTCTTCTTGAGCAGGTCGTTGACCATCGCGGGGTTCGCTTTTCCCTTACTTTCTTTCATCACGAGCCCGACCAAGAAGCCGATGACGTTGGTCTTTCCGCCTTTGTACTTCTCGACCGACTCGGCGTTGGCCGCGAGCACGCGGTCGACGATGGGCTCGATGGCCGAGGTGTCGGTCACCTGCACCCAGCCCTTGGCGTCGACGATGGCTTTTGGTGAACCGCCATTCGTCATGAGCTCGGCGAAGACGTCCTTGGCGATCTTGCCGCTGATGGTGTTGTCATCGATGAGCTTCACGAGCTCGCCGATCACAGGGCCCTTGAACTTCAAGCTCTCGATGGAAGAGCCCTTCAGCTCTCGCAGCACCTCGTTGATCACCCAGTTGGCGATCGACTTGGCGTTCTTGTGGACGCCAAGCGCGGCATCGAAGAAGGCCGCGACCTCGGCGTCCTCGGTGAGAATCGTCGCGTCGTAGGCCGACAGCTGCAGCGTGTTGATGTAGCGGTGCAGCTTGTCGTGCGGCAGCTCCGGCAAGTGCTTCTTCACGCCGTCGACGAAGCCGCCCTTCAAGACGAGATCCGGCAAGTCGGGCTCGGGGAAGTAGCGGTAGTCGTGCGCTTCTTCTTTGCTGCGCATCGAGCGCGTGCTTTTCGCCTGCGAATCCCAGAGTCGCGTCTCTTGCACGACCTTGCCGCCCGAGCGGATGAGCTCGCTCTGGCGGTCGATCTCGAAATCGATGGCCTGCTGCACGAAGCGGAACGAGTTGATGTTCTTGATCTCGGCGCGGGTGCCGAATTTCTCGGTGCCCTTGGGCCGGACCGAGACGTTGGCGTCGCAGCGCAGCGAGCCCTCTTCCATGTTGCCGTCGCAGACTCCGAGATAGCGGAGGATCTGGCGCATGGCCTTCATGTAAGCCGCCGCCTGCGCGCTGCTGCGGATGTCGGGCTCGCTGACGATCTCGACGAGCGGTACGCTAGAACGGTTGAAGTCGACGTAGCTACGCGAGCCAGCGAGTCCGTCATCGTGGACATTCTTGCCGGCATCCTCTTCCATGTGGATGCGGGTGATGCCGACGGTCATGGTCTTGCCGTCGACCTCGATGTCGAGCTTGCCGCCGGTGCAGATCGGCTTGTCGTACTGGCTGATCTGATAACCCTTGGGGAGATCGGGATAGAAGTAGTTCTTGCGTGACCACTGACTGCGGTCGTTGATCGTGCATTTGAGCCCCAAGCCAGCGCGCACCGCGAGCTCGACCGCTTGCGCGTTGAGCACGGGCAAAACCCCGGGCATGCCGGTGCAGACCTCGCAGACGTTGGTATTCGGCGGTGCACCGAACGCCGTGCTGCAGCCGCAGAAGAGCTTCGTCTTGGTGGAAAGTTGGGCGTGGACCTCGAGACCGATGACCGGCTCGAACTCGGTTTCGTTGCTCATGAGATTGCCCTACGGCTGGCGAAGTCGTGCTCGCGCTCGAAAGCGCGGGCGGTGCGCAAGATGGTGGCCTCGTCGAACGGTCGACCCAAGACCTGCATGCCGATGGGCAAGCCCGACTTGGAGAAACCGCATGGCAGAGACAGACCGGGGAGACCGGCGAGATTCACCGCCACGGTGAACACGTCGGCGAGATACATCTTGATGGGATCGTTGGTGTTCTCGCCGAGCTTGAAGGCCGGCGTCGGCGAGGTCGGCGTCACGATGACGTCGCACTTGGTGAACGCTTCCTTGAAGTCCTGCGCCACTAGGGTGCGAACCTTCTGCGCCTTCACGTAGTAGGCGTCGTAGTAACCCGCCGACAGCGCGTACGTGCCGAGCATGATGCGGCGCTTCACTTCGGGGCCGAAGCCCTTGCCGCGGGTCTCGAGGTACATGTCGAGGAGTCCCTTGCCGGGATCGACGCGTTTGCCATAGCGGACACCGTCGAAGCGAGCAAGGTTGCTCGAAGCCTCGGCCGTGGCCACGAGATAGTAGACGGCGATGCCGTAGTCGGTGTGCGGCAGCGACACGTCGACGAGCGTCGCGCCGAGCTTCTTGTAGTGCGCGAGCGCGGCGTCGACCGAGGCGCGGACCTCGGGGTCCATGCCGTCGATGAAATATTCCTTGGGCACGCCGATCTTGAGGCCTTGCACGCCCTTCTCGAGACCCTCGGTGTAGCTCGGTACGTTCTCGGTCGAGCTGGTCGAGTCGCGCGGGTCGTGGCCGGCGATGGTCTGGAGCATGGTCGCGCAGTCGGTGACGTCTTTGGTCATCGGCCCGACCTGATCGAGCGAGCTTGCGAAGGCGATGACGCCGTAGCGGGAAACCCGTCCGTAGGTGGGCTTGAGGCCGACGATGCCGGTGAGCGCCGCGGGTTGGCGAATCGAGCCACCGGTGTCGGTGCCCAGCGTCATGTAGGCCGAGCCGGCCGCGACCGCTACAGCGGACCCGCCGGAGCTACCGCCGGGAACGCGCGTCGCATCCCATGGATTCTTCGCGGGCAAGTAGCCCGAGTGCTCGTTCGACGAGCCCATCGCGAACTCGTCCATGTTGAGCTTGCCGATGAGGATGGTGCCGGCCTCTTTGAGCTTCTTCACCGCGGTGCCGTCGTAAGGCGCGTTGAAGCCTTCGAGGATGCGCGAGCCGCAGGTGGTCGGAAGGCCTTCGGTGAGAAAGATGTCCTTGAGGGCGATCGGCACGCCGTCCAAGGGGCCGGTGCTCTGCTTCTTGGCGCGGCGCGCGTCCGCGTCGGCCGCCTGCTTCTTGGCACCGTTGGCATCGACGTGGAGGTAAGCGCCGAGACCGGCGGTCTTCTCGAGACGTTGCAGGCACGCCGTCGTCGCTTCGACGCTCGAGGTCTTGCCTGCTTCGAGCTGCTCGGCGAGCTCGTGAGCCGTGAGGTTTGCGAGATCCATGGTCGTCTACTCGATGATCTTGGGAACGCCGAAACCATCGCCGATGCGTTCCGGGCTGTTGGCGATGACCTTTTCGAGCGGCATGCATGGGCGAGGCTCGTCGGGTCGCAGGAGAGTTTCGAGATGCACGGCGTGTGAAGTCGCGGCGACCTTGGTCACGTCGAGCTCGTCGAGCTTCTTTACGTAAGCGAGGATGCTCTGCATGTCGCGGGTCAAGGCATCGGCTTCCGCGTCGGTCACGGTCAGGCGCGCGAGCTTCGCGACATGCACGACAGCGGCGCGGTCGATGGGCGCTTCTTTGCTCATTCGATGAACCTCGGGATCAGGGTGATGGCGGCGGCGGAGGCGCCGGTTGCTCGGGTTGATTCGGCTGGGGCGCTGGCGGCACAGCGGAGTTGTCGTCCTCGAGCTTCGACAGCTGCGTGCGGGCAACGTCGGAATCGGGACCATGAGGCGCGATGTCGAGGTACTGCTTGTAATAGCGGATAGCGTAGATCTTGTTACCGCGTGCGCGGTACGCCTCGGCGAGCCCGAAGTAAGCGTCGGAGAAGCGCGGCGAGAGCTCGATGGCGCGACGGAACGCGGCGATGGCGGCGTTGGTCTCGTGTAGGTCGAGACGGCAGAAGCCGACGCCGAGATGCGCATCGGGATCACGAGCGTTCAAGACGGCAGCGCGTTCGTAAAAGCGGACCGCTTGCGAGGGCTTGTCGGCTTCGCGGAGACGCTCGCCGCGGGAGAGAGCTTCGGCGAAGGTGAGGGAGGGATCGTCGGCGGTTTTGGGGCCGGATGGGGGCGGCTGATCGGGGGTCGGGGCATCGGCGATCGGCTTGTCGGACGTCGGACTATCGGCGATCGGCTTGTCGGCCAACGGCTTATCGGACGTCGGGCTATCGGTGATCGGCTTGTCGGATGCAGGCTGATCGGGGCTCGGTGTTCCAACCTGCGGCTGTGGCCCGCCTTCTTCCAGCACCTTGAGCAACGCCGCGCCCCGCTCGTGCGCCGGCGTCCCAGCGAGCAGCTCCTTCAGAGCCGACATCGCTTTCGTCTTGTCGCCGCGCGCCAAATGCAAGCGCGCCATCAGGTAGCGCGCGTGATTGGCTCGAGGCTCCTTGGCCAGCGCGTCTTCGAGATGTTTCTGGACGCGGTCTGCCTGCGAGACTTCGGGCAGCGCGATCTCTGCCATGACGATGTTCAAGCGCACGTCATCCGGGCCGGCGGCGTGCGCGACCATGGCGAGCTGATCCATCCGGCTCTTGTCTCCGCTCAAGCGGACGACCTCGAGCATCGCACGATTCGACGCGAGACCAGCAGAGTCGATGTCCACGGCCTGGGCGGCCTCGGCGCGGGCGCGGTCGAGATCCGCTTCCGCCTTCTTGCGCATCTCGGCCAACGCGGCGAGCTCCGGTGCGGGCTCGGTGGCGGGAGTCGCGGCCAACATGGCGGCTCTCAAGTCGGCGAGCTCGCGGCCGGCATCGGCGCGAATGGCCAGCGCCTCGGCGAGACCGGCGCGCGCCGCGGCATAGCTGCCGTCGAGACCGAGGGCGGCTTCGAGCTTCTCGACAGCGGTGTCGATGCTCGCGCCGGTGTCGAGCAGCAAGGCGGTATAGGCTTCTTCGACCGAGTGGATGGCGGCTGGAGGGACGCCGGCGACATAACGGCGGTAGATGGACGTGAGCCACGCCGGACGCATCACGTAGGTGATCGCGAGCAAGCCGAGCATCAAGACGGCGCCAATCATCAGCACTTGGCCGGTGTGGGAGCGCTTGGCCACGAGCGGCTCGCGGCCGGGACGGCCACCCCCAACCTCGTACTCTTCGCGAACGTCGTCGGGGAGATTCGGCGCGAGGTCCCAGCGGACCGTCTCTTGTCGCGTCTCGCCTGGCTCGAGAGTCGGACCAGGCTCTGCCCGCGGCGGCGGACTATCGATCACCGGGGTCAGGCCGGTCGGGTCGGGAAGTGTCTCGGAGAACGGGTCCGGGCCGGTGCGTAGTGGTGCCGCGGGTCGCCCGGGATCGGTCGGCTGGGGTGGTGGCGGCGGAACCGCGGTACTGGGTCGCAGCGGGGCCCAGGGCTTGTCGACCGGCCAACTCGGCTTCACTTCGACGGGGATCGCTGGTGGCGGGCTCGTCTGCCATGGAGTTGCCGGTGCGGGCGTTGCGGCTGGCGGCGCGGCCTCGGCAGTCAGTGGCACCACCGGCATTTGCTCGGTATCGGCGTCGGTGCTCATCGAGCCGTCAGCCGGACTCGAGCCCTCACCGATGGGAGCGCCTTGGTTCTCGATGACCTGGAAGAAGATGGCGAGCTCGGGGATGTTACCGAGCTTTTCCCACTTCTTACCGGTCTTCGAGATCTCGTCGACGCGGGTCACTTTGCGCTCGACGATCCAGCGTTGCAGAGTCGTCAGCTCGCGGAAACGCACCATCTCGCCGGTGGTCCGACGGATCATCCACTCGGTGGCAATGGAGTGGATCCCGGTCACCACCTTGGCGGGGCCGGGCCCTCCATTCGGCGAGGGGCGAATGGCACGAAACACGTGTCCACACTTGCTGCACTTCACCGGCAACCCGGTGTCGGGCACGCGTGCGTCATCGAGCTCGTAATCGGTCCCGCAAGAGGGACACCGCACGTCCATTCGCGGGTTTCCTTAGTCGTTTGAGGGCCAATGCACAACCCGGCGGGGCGTCACACGCGCTCGACGAACCGGGCGACGATCACCTTGGGCTCCGGAAGCTCGGGAAAGCGCACCGTAAGCTTCCGGCGCACCCCTTCACCCTCGCTCGCCACGACCTTTCCTTCGCCGAAGGTCGCGTGCCTCACCCGGGTCCCGGGTGGAAACGCGTCCCGTTCACTGGAACGCATGGTGTAAGCCGGCTGCTTCGGGGGCGCGACGATGTCGTCGTCCGGCATCGCGTCACGGTAATAGTCGTCGTTGCTGGGACCACGGTTCTCGAGACGGCGAAGTGGGCGCTCCCCGGCGTCCATGAGGTCGACGGGAATCTCGGAGAGAAACCGTGACGGTTCCGAGAGCTTCACCTCCCCGAACACATAGCGGACGCGGGCGGCCGACAAATGCACCAGCTCCTTGGCGCGCGTGATCCCGACGTAACAAAGGCGCCGCTCCTCCTCGAGACCGGCGCGGTCGTCGAGGCTGCGGCTGTGGGGAAAGAGCATCTCTTCCATGCCGGGCAGGAAGACGACCGGGAACTCGAGGCCTTTGGCTGCATGGAGGGTCATGAGCACGACCTGGGCATCGGTTTCGGCCATCTTGTCGAGGTCCGTCGCCAGCGCGACCTCCTCGAGAAAGCCGGCGAGCGAGGGATCTTCGACGCGCTCGGCGTACTCGTCGACGCCGGCAACGAGCTCCTGCAAGTTCTCGAGGCGCTGCGCCGACTCCTCGGTGCCCTCGAGGCGCAGCATCTGCAGATAGCCGACGTCTTCGAGGACGTTCTCGATGACTCGACCGGGCTCCTCGGTGAACGCTTCCACCTGGGTTTTGGTGATGACCCCCAAGAGCTGCTCGATGGCTTGTTTGGCTTTGCTGGTCAGCTTGGCTTCGCCTTGCGCCGCGATGCCGGCGGCTTCGACGAGCGACATGCCGCGCTCGCGGGCGAGCTCGCCGATGCGGTCGAGCGACGTCTTGCCGAGGCCGCGCGGCGGAACGTTGACGATGCGCGTGAAGTCGACGTCGGAGCGCGGATTCAAGATCAGGCGAATGTACGCTAAAGCGTCCTTGATCTCCTTGCGGTCGTAGAAGCGGACACCGCCGTAGATCACATAGGGGATGCGGCGCCGGCGGAGCGCGTCTTCGATGGCGCGTGACTGCGCGTTCATGCGGTAGAGGACCGCGAAGTCGTTCGCAGAGCGGCCTTCCTGCAGGCCCTCGAGAATGGTGTCACCGATCGAGTCGCCTTCTTGACGCTCGTTCTCGAAGAACCGCAGGGGAAGCTTCCCGCCCTGATCGCCCAAGGTGTAGAGCGTCTTGCCCTTGCGGGCCGCGTTGTGCGCGATGACCCCGTTTGCCGCCGACAGGATGGTCTGCGTCGAGCGGTAATTCTGCTCGAGACGGATGACCTGCGCACCCGGGAAGTCGTGCTCGAAGCGCAAGATGTTGCCGATGTCGGCTCCACGCCAGCGGTAGATCGACTGATCGTCGTCGCCGACGACGGTGACGCTGTGCTCCGGCGTCGCGAGCTCGCGCAACAGCTTGTACTGCACCGGGTTCGTATCCTGGTATTCGTCGACGAGCAGATGCGACCAGCGCTTGCGTAAGCTTTCGCGGACACCTTCGTCACGCCGCAGCAAGGTCAGTGTCTGCAATAGCATATCGCCGAAATCGACGGCGTTCGCTGCAAGGAGCTGCTTCTGGTAGGCGCCGTAGACCCGATAGGCCTTCTCGCTCGACAGGTCGAGCGACGAAGCGCTCGCTTCCTCGGGAGTGAGGCCCTCGTTCTTCCAGCCTTCGATGTGATGGCGAATGACACGCGGCGAGAACGCTTGTTGGTCGATGTTGAGCTCGGCCAAGACCTTCTTGATGAGCGAGAGCTGATCGTCCTCGTCGTAGATGAGAAAGTTGCGATCGAGCCCGATACGATGGCCGTGCTGCCGCAGGAGACGGCCGCAGATCCCGTGGAAGGTGCCGATGTCGAGCGCGCGCGGATCGAGGCGCACCAAACGACCGGTGCGCTCGCGCATCTCGCGCGCCGCCTTGTTGGTGAAGGTGACCGCGAGGAAGCGATACGGCGCGACGTCGCGGTCATGCAGCAGGTGCGCGATACGATAGGTGATGACCGTCGTCTTCCCGGTGCCGGCACCCGCGAGGACGAGGAGCGGCGCGTCGCCCGCGAGGACGGCCTCGGTTTGGGCGGGGTTTAGGCGCGTTAGATCCAGGGTTGTGGTATGCACGTTCAATGTCTGGGTTACCGGCGGCTCTGACGAACGAGCTCGAAATGCTCATCCAGCGCGGCGCGCGGTTGGGCGAGCTCGATCTCGCCGCTTTGGTCGATACCTATGCCGGTCTCACGCCGTCGAGTCATCCGCGTGCGGGTGAGCCACGCCAAGTCGATCTCGACGCGCTCGTCGGCGCCTTCTCCCGCTTGCCCCCCGGCATTTGTTCGGCGCCACGCTTGCGGCTCGTAGCGCGTCTCGCCGGCTTTGCAAAGGGGCAGGGGTTGAATCACCACCTGCTCTCCGACGGCACCATGCTGGTCGAGATCCGCTACGGCATGACCCAGCTCGCGGCGTTCGTCGCGAGCCTTTGCGTCCTCGAGCACGAGCGCCGCAAGGCACACCACCTGTTCGAGGTCTACGGCGGAGTACTGGACGACGCGGCGGCGTTGATCACACACATGGCGCTCGCCTTGGGCGTCGACGAGGTCGCGCTCACCCAAGCGCAAACACAGAGCGGCGGCATCCTGGTGCCGTGGCTCACCGGGGCCGTGAATCTACCGAAGATCGCCGTGCAACCCGACGTCGCCCCTCTTGCGGGCGAAGCCAGGGCGCGCGCGCACGTGCAGAGAGTCGTTGCGGCGCTCGCCGAGTCCGGCCTGCTCGGCCGACCCTTGCACGTGTGGCTGGGGCCCTCGTGGGTCGTCGACTGCTTGTCGCCGTTCGCACGCGAGTTACGTCCGGCGCTCACGCATTGGGCTGCGTCTTCGCCGCCGCAGCTGGGCTCCGACCTGATGCGGCTGCCACCAGTGATTGGCGAAGATGCGCTGTACGCTATCGCGCACGATCTGCTACGCCTCGACCCCGCGCTTGCCGAAGAACGCGCCATTGCAGATCGCACCGTCGGCATCTACCGCGACAGCTTCGACGACATGAGCTTCGAGATCGTCGACCTGTCGCGCGTCGAGCTCGGCAGCTGCGATCCACGCGTGTCCGTCATTGCGGGCGCCGACGAAGGTTGCGTTTTGGTACGCGTGCCGGTCAGCTTCGAAGACCACGGTGGCGTCGCGGTACGCGAGCTCGTCGAGGCGCTCGGCGAGCGGCTCACACGCCTGACCATCGTGCTCGAAGGGATGGCGCTGTCGGGCGGAGCCGGCTCGGTGGTCCAGCCCGAGCTCGCGGTGCATTGGGCCGGCGATGGGCTCTCGACCTTCCCCCATCTTGCGCCCTGGGACGACGCTTCGTTGCTCGCGTTCAGCGACACACCGGTGGTGCGTGGTGCCATCGTTTCGGTTCCCACCCCGCTCTTGCTATCGGCGGCGCACGTCGAAGCGATCGCCCGGCGTTTTCGCGTCGCCGGCATTGAGGTCGGTCACACCGGCTGTCTACGTGGCATCTCCGAGTGCATGTGGAATGGCCGGCTCCCAAAGGCCCTGCCGGTGAGCATCGCCATGGTCGGAACTACGAGCATCGAGACCGGCCGCGGCTCGGTCCGCAGCATCGCGGGTGTCGCGGCTTTGGCGGTCGCAAGCCTCGCGCAGTCGGAAGCCAGCGCAGTCCCGGAGACGGAAGAGCTACCGCCCGAGCCAGTCGAGCCGCCGCGGCCGACCCGCGAGCCACGTGATCATCGTCCCACGGGCGGAAAGCCACATTCGGGCCGCGGTTTTCGCATCAAGGCTTAGCCAGGGCGGCGCTTCGTGATCGCTGCGGTCTAGCGCCGGTCCGGCACCTGCCGCCAGGTGTTTTCTGGCAACAACCGGAATTCGCGACCGAAACAGCGATCAGGGCGCGTTAGCCCCTATCCCGAAACCCTTCGCACGCGAGGTCCTGAGTGGCTGCTACCGTCACCCAGCCCATCTCTCCTACGCCTTCTCGGGATAGCTCCGTCGTAGAGCCAGCGGCGGCTCCGCTCGTTCGCTCCGAACCTTTCAATGACTTCCTGCCGCAATTGCCCTCCTTCGCGCGGCGGCTCTTCGGCTTTGCTCCCCTGCGCGGCACGTCGGCGCCACAGCCTTCGCCAGCACCGAGCTACTTGGGCGTCCCGACCCAAGCGGCGCCCGATCCGCGGGTCGAAGCCCAGGTGCAGGGTCCGCTCGCTCCGCCGGCTCCGCCACCCCCGATGCAACGCGGCGAGACCAAGAGCGAGCGCGTGCGTGAGCTCCAGACGTTGCTGCGCGACGTCGGTCTGCTCACCGACGACCCGGACGGCGACTTCGGCAAAACCACCGAGCGCGCCATTCTCGACTTCCAGTCGCAGTACACCGGCGCGGACGGCCAACAGCTCCCGGTCACCGGCGTCGCCGACCCGATGACGCTGCGCGCACTGCGCGACTACAAGGCCTACCTCGACGAGCAGCGGCGCAACCCGACACCGAGCCTTCCCGAAGAGCTCGTGCGTGTGGAGCCGAACTTCGAAGGCATCGGCAACGTACAGGTGTTGCGCGTCGGCGTTCGCGGGGCCGAGGTCACGCGCGCTCAGAACCTGCTTCGCGCACTCGGTTACGACATCCAGGTCACCAACGTCTTCGATGAGCCCACGCGTAACGCTGTCGCGGACTTCCAGTCGCTCTACACTCTCGCGACGGGCACGCAGCTCAAGCCCGACGGTGTGCTTGGTCCCAACACTGGCGCCTCGATGGCGCTCGCCGCCCGCCGCACCCGTGAATCACCGATGAACTGGGTCGAATACGCGCGGCGCTACAGCGAAAGCCAACGCCAGCCGCCGACGCCCGAGCCCACGCCACGTCCAACGCCAACGCCAACGCCCGGACCAACGCTGCGCCCTGGCTCGCCGGATCGCGTCGCAGTCACAGAGCTTCAGAGCACGCTGCAAGCGCTCAGCTACGACATCACGCCCGACGGCTCGTTCGGCCCGGCCACCGCCGCCGCGCTCACCGATTTCCAGCGGCTCTACACCATGTTCACTGGCGAGATTCTGGTCGCCGACGGGAACCTGAACGACCAGTCGCGCATCGCTCTGCGCGCCGCCCAAGAGGCCCGCATCCTCGATCGCCTGCCGGAGCCGCTGCGCCAAGGCAAAGTCGAAGTCGGCTACAACCGCGGTACGGCGACGCACATCGTGGTGCGCGCGCTCGGCGACGGCACCCGTGGCCGGCTCGAAACCCGCGCCGCTATGGCGTACTACGCCATGCGTTCCGAAGCGGCACGCAGCGGCGGTAACTTCCAAGCGGGATCCAGCTTCCGCACCATGCAGAACCAGCGCGACATCGCGCGACAGTATCGCAGGCAGCCGGGCCGCGCAGCGACGCCTGGCTACTCGACGCACCAGACAGGGATCGCCATCGACACCGAAGACGTCAACGGAGCGGGCGACCGCTGGCTTCGTGATAACGGACGACGCTTCGGCTTCGTGTTGCCGGGCTACCGCTACACCAATCGGGACGGCCACTCTGCGGTGGAGTACTGGCACTGGGAGTACCGCGTCGACCGTTTGCCGAACGCGGCGCGGCGCTTCTACGGGTTGCCCGAGCTGGCACAGGATCCAGTGCCGACGGCACCGCCAGCGGCGCAGCCGCGCGCGCGACGGAGCGGAAACAGTCGCTCACGGACGCAGGCGCGCCCGACGCGTCGACGCTAAGCCTTAGCCTTTCGCGCGCGGCGGGAGGCCGGCAAGGCGCAGGCCCTCGTCGGTCTGCCACTCGCGAACGCTTGCGACCGCGCGCTCACCGGCGGCGGCGCAGAAGCGATCGATGGCCGGGTTACGCGGCGGTTGGTTCGCGAGGTGGCCGACATATTCCTCGACGAGCGACGCCACGGTCTTGTCGAAGGTATTGCGGGCGCCGGCAAGCGCGGCCTCGAGCGTCGTCTTGCTGAAGCCAAACTCGGTGATGGCAATGGGGCTGGTCGCCATGTTGCGAGCGACAGTGTAGTCACGCCAAGCATCGTCGACGCGAGCGGCGAAGGTGATGAGGCTCTGGTTGCTCCGGATCGTCGGGATGACGAAGTGGTTCATCGCGTTGTCTTGGACGTAGCGATCCGGATTGCTGAGCGCGTAGCCGATGACATCGGCGATGGCGCGCTGCGCGCCTGCAAGAGTGACGGAGGTTTCTCTAGAAGCCGCGTCGAGGATGCTATGCGCGGCGTAGTTGGCTGCGAGAGACGGGTTGCGGTCCCATTGGTCACGGTGGACGACAGGTGCGGTGGTGCTGGACATGGCGAAAAACCCCTCAGTTTGCGGCATCGAGGTTGTCGGCACGGACCCGACGGGAGTTGCGCCGTTAGAGGTTCTGCTGGAAGAAATCGACCACCTTCTCGTAGAGCCGCGTGGTGACCTCGGGCTCCGGCACCATGTGCGTGAAGTTGAGAAGCGGCAGGAATTCAAAGCGCTTTCCAGCGCGGAAGAGCAGGTTCGAGAGCTTCAGCGAATGCGAGAAGTAGACGTTGTCGTCGGCAGTGCCGTGGACGACGAGGAGCGGGCGCTCGAGCTTGTCGGCGTAGGTTAGAACCGACGTCTTCGCATAGCCCTCGGAGTTGGCGTCGGGCACGCCCATGTAGCGCTCGGTGTAGTGCGTATCGTAGTCGCGCCAATCGGTGACCGGGGCACCCGCGACGCCAGCCTTGTAAACGTCGGGGCGCTGCATGACCGCGTGAGCGGACGCGTAGCCGCCGAAGGACCAGCCGTAGATACCGACGCGGCTCCCGTCCATCTCGGGATACTTGGCGATCAACGCCTGCAAAGCGGCGACCTGATCGGCAAGCGCCACCGTGATGAGGTCTTTCTTGATGACGCGCTCGAAGACCCGACCGCGTCCAGGGGTGCCGCGATTGTCGACGGCGACCACGACGAAGCCGTTGTCGGCGATCCATTGGTCGAGGAAATACGAGCGCGGCACGCGGTCGACGATGCGGTTGTGCGGCCCGGCGTACACGTGAACGATGACTGGGTACTTCTTGCCAGCGGCGAAATCACTCGGGCGGATGATGGCCGCATTCAGGGCATGCTCGGTGACGCGCGTGAGCTCGAGCTTTGGCATCGCCGCCGGCTGCTCTGCGACGGATGCGATCATACCGACCTCGCTGCCGTCGAGCTTGCGTACGACATCGCGGACACTGCCGTCCTCGAGCATTTGCGAGTGCACGAATACCGGCGCGCCGTCCATGAACGCAGCCGACTCCTTGGCGCGGGCCGGCGTCACCGGCACCACGTCACCCCCGTCGAGCGGCACGCGGAACAAACGCTTGTCGGTCGCGTCGTCGCTTGCGAGGACATACGCGTGGCCACCAGCTTCGTCGACGTGGACGAGCTCGTGCAGACCCAGCTCCGCTTTGGTCAGCTCTTTCTGCATGGCACCCGAGGTCTCGCGCACCTCGAGCAGCGGCGCGCCGTTCTCTTCGCTGATCCAGAGGAACTTGCGCCCCTTCTCGTAGAAGCGCGGCACGCTCTGCGCGATGTTCACCCAGGCGGCGTCATGCTCGGTGAGCAGCTCGCGGGTCGCACCGCGCCCCTGCTCGACCTCGTAGAGCTTGATGTCGGTCTGCGCGCGGTTCTGCACGGCTAGCAACAGTGGGGCATCGTCGTCGTTCCAGGTGACGGAGACGAGATAAGGGAAGGAACCGGTGTCCCAAGTGAGCCAGCGGGTCGCACCGCCACGGGTGTCGACGATGCCGACACGGACCGATGCGTTGTTGCGCCCCGGGCGCGGGTAGGGCCAGCTCTGCGGCGGTTGGTCGGGACGCGACGGGTCCGCGATGTAGCTCTTATCCATGCCGCGGGTGTCGGTCTGCTGGTAGACGATCGACTTGCCGTCAGGGGACCACCAGTATCCGCGAAAGCGGTCCATCTCCTCTTGGGCAACGAACTCCGGAAGACCGTTGCTGATGGTATCGGTGGCACTGGTAGTGAGGCGCGTCTGCTGATTCGCGGCGATGTCGATGACGAAGAGGTCACCGTTGCGAACACACGCAACCTTGTCGCCTTGGGGTGAGAGCGTGGCGTCGTTGGCGTAGCCGCCGGCGTCGGTGAGCTCTTTGGCTTGGCCGCTGCTCGCGTCGACGACGTAGAGCTTGCCGGAGAGCGGGATGAGCAGACGCTTGCCGTCTTTGGAGAGATCGAAGGTGGCGATGCCGCGGGCGGTGGATCGCATGCGCTCGCGGCGGGCTTTTTCTTCCGGGGAGAGGTGCTCGGTGTTGCCGGCGAGTAGTTGGCTCGCGGTGGTGAGGGTGCGTTCTGTTTTGGCGGACGCGTCGTAGACGTAGAGGTCGCGAGAGAAGCTGCGGGCGGTGCTGCGGAGGAAGTAGACGAGGGTGCCTTCGCGGTTCACCTTGAAGGCGGTGGGGCGGCCGAGGGTGAATTTGTTGGTGGCGGCGTAGTTGGCGAGGAAGGTGGTGTCGATGGGCTTGTTGGGCGCCTTGGTTGGTTGCTGGGCCGGTGGGGGCTGAGTCGGATCGCGGGTTTCGCAGGCGGTGAGGGCGAGGGCGGCGACCAAGGTTAGGCGGATTCGCATCTGGGTCCGTTACCGGCGAGGGCGCTGGGGCGCAATGGTGGGGAATGAGGAGGGTGCTGACGACCCGGCGCTCCGCACCGGTGCGGAGATCGGTAGTGCTTCGCCTGCCTGTGCGGTCCGCAAAAACATACTTCATTGCGTCGATTTTTCTTGACGGCCCTCAACTGCACATCGCGTCCGTCATAGCATACAAGCACCAGGGTGGTCGTTTTTCAGGCGTTGGCGGCCCTTCCTGCGTCTAGCAACGTTTCAGAGCCATCTTTTCGCTCCCACGTGGCGCAACACGCTCATATGGAAAGGTCAGGGGTTCACATCTTTTCATGCGTTCTGCGTCTCGGTCCTCAGGATGAGTGAAGACAGCGCGGCGCGCCGACTCCAGGCGGCCGAGCTTTTCAATCGTTATCCTGACATCCTGCGACCGTTGATCCTCGAGCGTCGTGTCCACCTCAGTGGCCTCTCCCTGCTCTACTCGCTCGTCACCGATGACAACGCCGAGCGCCTGTTCGAGGAAGCGGCCAGCAAGACGCGCAATCAGATCATCGGCGGCGCGCAAAGCTCCAGCGAAACCCAAGGGCGATGCCGCGACGGTCGAAGCCATCGAGCGAACGGTGACGCGTCACATTTCGGCCGACGTGAAACGGGACGTTTGGGCGCGTGACCAGGGGCGGTGCACGTTCGTCGGTGCCTGCGGCAGGTGCAACGTCACACGCAACATCGAGTTCCACCACATCATCAATCACGCCCACGGTGGACCGGCGACGGTCGCCAACATCACGCTGCATTGCCGGGCGCATAACGTCTACCAGGCGGAGCTCGACTTCGGCCCCGAGGTCATCGCGGCCGCGATCGAGAAAAAGAAGGCTGCCTAGGCGGTGGCGCGGGCTACGCGGGCGTGGATGGCGGCGTCGATGAACTCGCGGGAGCCTTCGTCGAGGTTGACGAATTCGATGCCCATGCCGGGTTCTTGCGTCTTTGGGTCGTTGACGTGGACGACGCGGCCCAGGCCTTCGATGAGTGTGCCGCCGTCAGCGACCCGGAATTGCAGGTAAACCAGGACGCCGATTGGGCGGGGGTCTTTGGTGGCGATGAACATGCCGCCGACCGACAGGTTGACCGCATGCTCGCGCATGAAGTGGTCGACGTCGTTCAAGCGGAACTGCACGAGGAGCTTCAAGGGCACACGCGGATGGACACGTCGTTCGCTGCCTGCCATTGCCCAGAAGAGTAGCCGAAGGCCGGCGTGTTGCCAGTTACGATCGCGCGTGTCAGAAGACGCCGAAACCCGCTGTGAGCGCCACCACTTCCGCCTTCGACTTCCAACCGCGAGACCACCTCGACGAAGCGGAAGTTCAACATGGCCTGAAGCTCCTGCTGGTCGACGGCATCGCCTCGCAAGTAATGACCTCGCTCACCGGCGGCGCCTTCCTCGTCGCCTACGCCCTGCTGCTCGGTGCGTCGAACACGGTCATCGGGCTCATCGCCAGCATCGCGCCGCTCACGCAAATCCTGCAGGTGCCGGCGATTTACCTGATCGAGATCACGCGACGGCGAAAGCTCCTCGCGGTCGTCGCGGCGCTGTTCAGTCGAACGTTCTGGTTGCTCATCGCGGCCCTGCCTTGGCTCGGCGCCGCGACTGACACCCCGATGAGCATCCCGGTGCTCATGTTGTGCCTCACGCTCTACTCCGCTTTCGGCACGGTGCAGAGCTGCGCGTTCAACTCGTGGAAACGTGACATCGTGCCGGAGCCGATCATGGGGCGCTATCTCGCCAAGCGCCTCACCATCGCCACGGCCCTGAGCGCCGTCCTCACCCTTTCGTCGGGCGTGCTGATCGATCGCGGCACGCAGCTCTTCGCCTCGGCGCTCACGCTCTACAGCGCGCTCTTCGCGGTTGGGGCGCTCTTCGGCTTCATCGGCGCGGGCGCGCTCGCCAAGGTGCCCGAGCCACGGATGTCGCCGCGCACCGGTGACAGCCTCGTGAGGCTCCTCCTCGAGCCTCTGCGCGACGGCAACTTCAGGAAGCTCCTGATGTTCCTCGGCTCGTGGAACTTCGCGGTGAATCTCGCGATGCCGTTCTTCACCGTCTACATGATCAAGACGCTCGAGCTACCCATGGCTTGGGTCATCGGCTTCTCGGTGTCGAGCCAGGTCGCGAACGTCGCCTTCTATCGTATCTGGGGACGACTCGCCGATCGCTTCAGCAACAAGTCGGTGATGAGCGTCTCGGGCTCGCTGTTCATCGTGACCATCGCGCTCTGGACCTTCACCACGCTGCCCGGGAAATACGTGCTCACCCTGCCGCTGCTCGTGCTCATCCACGTGCTCTCGGGCGTCTCCACGGCGGGCGTGAACCTCTCGGCGGCGGGCCTCGCGCTCAAGTCGGCACCGAAAGGAAAAGCCACGGCATTCCTCGCGGTGAACGCCATCATCAGCGGCACCGCGGCGACCATCGCACCGATCCTCGCCGGCATCGCCTCCGACCACTTCGCCGAAGAGCATCTCTCCATCGACTTGCACTGGCTCACGGGCGCCATCGAGCGCGCGCACATCACCGCGATCGATCTGCAAGGCTTGGACTTCATCTTCGTCATCGCGTTCGTCTTCGGGCTCTACGCCCTGCACCGCTTGCTTGCGGTCAGCGAGCAGGGCGAGGTCGAGGAAGACGTCGTCATCGGCGAGCTCTATGGCGAGGTAGCGCAGCTCGTTCGCAAGGTCTCGAACGTTCCGGGTGGCGCGGTAAAAGGCGTGACCGGTGTGATGATGACGACGCTACGAAGCAGCACGCGGCAACGTCCGGGTGCGCTCGAGGCCGAGATCACTCAAGAGCTCCCGAACCCCGGCAACGCCGTGAAGCGGTAGAGCCGCCGGCGGACCAGACCAGCGCTGCACGTCGATGGCCGGTACGTAACAGCGCTTGAAGCCGAGCTGCGCCGCCTCGTGGACGCGCGCCCCCAGCTGAGAGACGCCGCGCACTTCGCCGGCAAGACCGACCTCGCCAATCATGACGACCTCGGGCGGCACCGGCTCACGCGCCGCCGCCGAAGCCAACGCCACGACGACGCCGAGATCGGCCGCTGGTTCGCTCAAGCGGACACCGCCCGCGACGTTCACGTAGACGTCGGCGCCACCCAGGCTGATGCCCGTGTGTTGCTCGAGCACGGCGCACAACATGGCGACGCGTTGCTGATCGAAACCGATGGTGGTGCGCCGCGGGGTGCCGTAAATGGCGGGAGTCGCAAGCGCTTGCACCTCGAGCAAGATGGGCCGCGAGCCTTCGAGGGACGTGACCACGGTCGCACCCGGCCCCTGCACGCGCTGCGACAAGAAGAGCTGCGACGGATTGCCAACGGGCGCGAGGCCCTCCGGCAGCATCTCGAAGACGCCGATCTCTTGCGACGAGCCGAAGCGATTCTTGTGGGCGCGCAAGATGCGATACGGCCCGGTGCGCTCACCTTCGAAGTAGAGGACCGTGTCGACCATGTGCTCCATCACCTTGGGCCCGGCAATGGCGCCGTCTTTGGTGACGTGGCCGACGACGAAGGTGGTCACCCCATCGCCTTTGGCGATCTCCATGAGCCGTTGCGTGACGCCGCGGATCTGCGACACCGACCCGGTCGCGCTCTCGATGGCGGACAAGCCCACGGTTTGGATGGAATCGACGACCAACACGTCGGGCGAGAGCTCTTGGCGCGCCTCCTCGAGCGCTTCCAGCCGGGTTTCGGCGAGCAAATGCAGGTTGTCGCTGGCGATGCCCAGGCGATCGGCGCGCAGCTTCACCTGGCGCAGCGATTCTTCGGCGCTCACGTAGAGCGTCTTGAGGCCCCTGTCCGCCATAGCGCCCATCGCTTGCAGCAACAGAGTCGACTTGCCGATGCCCGGGTCACCACCGACGAGGACGAGCGCTCCATGCACCAAGCCACCGCCAAGGACGCGGTCGAGCTCGGCGATGCCGGTCGAGCGGCGCGGCTCGTCGGCCATCGCGACGTCGGCGAGACGTGTGCTCTTCACCTTGGGACCAGCGACCTCGCGTTTCGCCGCCTTGGCGGTGACCTCTTCGACGAAGGTGTTCCAAGCGCCACAGGCGTTACAGCGCCCGAGCCACTTCTGCTCGTTTTGACCACAGGCCTGACAGACGTAGACCGATTTGAGCTTCGCCGCGCTCTTCATCCTGAACAGGCATACAGGATGGGTCCGACGAAATCGCTAAACGCGAATGACGTGCGGCGCCGCGGGGTCGCGCGCTTCGGCGTCGAGCTCGGCCTCGCGCACCTCGATGCGGCGCTCGACGAAGCGAGCGACCTGACGGCGGTGACCGTCGAGGTTCTGCGTCGTGAGGCCCATGGCGCGGTCGAAGCTCGCTTGGCGCTCTTCCTCGAGCTGTACGGCGCGGCGTTGCGTCGGGCTCATCGCGCTGGACGCGGCGAAGACCACCCCAGTGCTGTGCCCGCCTTCGGCGAGCGACGCGGCAGGTGAGACGGTGCCGGCGATGGCGATGTTACGCAGCTCGGGCGTGCGCGCGTAGATTTCACCGACCTGACGGCGGCCGGTCACGACGATCGCGTCTTCGCTCTGGCCGGGAAGCATACGGACACGCGCCGCGGCTTGTCGTTGTCCCGGGACCGGCGTGTGCATGAAGCGCTGGCCCGCCTGCTCGACCTCGTTCGCGACTTCTTGCTCGCTGCCGCTTTGACCGCGCCGGCGGAGATCTTCGGCGACGTTCGAGGTGAGGACCGCTTCGACGAACTGCGTGGCCTCGCGCACGTTGACCCGTTGATTGCCAAAGCGGAGCGTGCCGTCGTGATCCGCGAGGCGGATGGCGTGCGCGGCGAGCGCGACCCAGGCAGCGCGCGTCAGCTTGGCGTAAACGCGGCGGCCGTCCGGAAGAGCTTTGCCACCATTTTCGAGCGAGTAACGTGCGGCACCGAGGATGAAGTTGAATTGCTCGGTCGTGTAGTTGGTGTTGAAGCGTCGGTTGAAGAGGTCTCGGACGCGCGCGACCTCGCTGTAGGTCGCGGTGTCGCGGCGAATCGCCGAGGTCAACGCATTGATGGCGCCGGGACGATCCGACGGCGTGATCACGACACCGTCCGCGTTACCGGACGCGAGAGCGACCTCGGAGGTCGATCCCGCGATGGCGGCGCCAAGCTCGTCGTTGAGGCCCGGACGATTTTGCACAGTGACGATGGGGGCGCGCGCTGGGGCGTCATCGGGCGGTGGCCGGCGCGGATTGGTGCCGGCGAGCAACGGCGTGCTGAGAGCATTGGCAACGCTGGGGCCGGTCGGGACGGTGCAGACCTCGGCTTGGTCGGCGATGGCCTCGCAGTCGAGCTGCAAGGGAGCCCGGGCGCTGCCCGCGACATGGAGAGTCACGGAGGCGCGAGTGAGCGTATGGTTCACGCTCGCGCGGATCGCAGTCACCGCTTCGTTGATGCCAGCCATCGACGAAATACCTGCTCGGCGGGACGCAAATGCCCCGTTGTCGGAATTATCGGCAGTTCAACCCGGCAGGTTGCGTAAAAACCCGACGCCGGCCGTATTGTTAGGCGATTTCAGACCGTTGTGCCGACTGCCGTTGAGCCCGCATGTGCGCGATCAACACCAAGGCCGTCTCGATGTCGGGCGCCGAGCTGACGACTTCCTTGCGCTTGATCGCCTTGGTGGCCTGCTCGATCGAGAAGTCGAAGTCGGTGACGATGCGGATGGTGAGCCCGAAGAAGCGGTCGAAGACTTCCTGCCGCGCCCTTCCCCACGACGGGACCATCGCAGGCTCGATGATGAACTCGCCGGGGACGAAGATGACGTCGACCTTATGACCGAGCGTCGCGAAGTGCTCCTCGAAGAAGCGGACGAAGCTCTCGCAGTCGGCCTCGTCGTCGATGCGCGTGCTACCGTCGATGACGTACACGTCGTGCGCCGGGTTGTGCGTGACCTGCACCCGCATGTAGCCCATGGCGCTTCTTAGCCTTCGCCGAGCTGCCGCAGGAGATCGCGCGCGATGACCACCCGCTGGATCTGCGAGGTGCCTTCGTAGATCTGCAGGAGCTTGGCGTCGCGCATCAGCTTCTCGACGACGAACTCGCTGGTGTAGCCGTAGCCGCCGAAAATCTGTACCGCGTCGGTCGTCGCCTTCATCGCCGCGTCCGCGCCGTAGGCCTTGGCACAGGCGCTGTGGGTACCACGCAAGTCACCGCGATCGACGGCCGCTGCAGCGGACAAGCCGAGCAAGCGCGTCGCCTGATAGGCGATCTCCATATCGGCGATCATCGTGGCCACCGCTTGATGGTTGATGATCGCGGTCCCGAACGTCTTGCGCTCGGTCGCATAACGCAACGACTCGTCGCGTGCGCGGCGGATGACACCCGTGGCACCAGCCGCGATCCACGGGCGTGAACGATCGAATGTGCTCATCGCGAGCTTGAAGCCGTGCTCGGGGCCGACGACCATGTTCTCCGCCGGCACCTCGACGTCCTCGAAAACGAGATCGCACGTGTGCGAGGCGCGCTGACCGAGCTTGTGCACGAGCGCGTCCCACCGCGCTCCCGGCCACTTGGCCTCGACCACGAACGCCGCGATCCCCTTGTGGCCCTTGGTGCCGTCCTCGCGGGCGAAGACCAGCCACCAGTCGGCGACGTCGCCGTTGGTGATCCAGCGCTTCTGGCCGTTCAGAATGTACTTGTCGCCCTTCTTCACGAACTTCGTGGTCATGGCGGCGACGTCCGAGCCGGCGTCGGGCTCGCTGCAACCGTAAGCTGCGTAACGCGGCGCCTCGCACAGCGGCCCCATGTACTTCTTCATCAGGGCTTCGTGCTTGGCGATGATCAGCGGCATGGCGGCGAGGTTGTTCGCCATAACGGACGTGCTGATACCGAGACAGCCGTAGTGAATCTCTTCGCCGATGGCGACGTGATCGATGCAGGAAAGCCCAGCCCCACCGACCGATTCGGGGAACTCGAGGTTCACCATTCCCGCTTCCCAGAGCTTCTTGTAGACGTCGTGCGGAAACTCCCCGCTCTTGTCGAGCTGCATATCGCGCTTGGGATTGATGATGACGTCGCGCACCAGCTTGCGGGCGCTCTGGATCATCATCTCTTGGTCTTCGGTCAGCCGGGTTTCGAACATGGCGAGGACTCTACGAGAGGGTCGCGGTCGGGCCAATAGGGGTGACCCCAAGTCAGAGGCGCATCAGACACCGCCTGCGCACCTTCTCCGACAATGGCACTTCCGGGTTTCACCAAAACAATGACAGCACCACTCCAGAATCACGCGAAGCCAGCGGCCAGCGTGCCGCCGCCACCTCCTCCGGAGGCGACCGGCGTCGTACCCATCTTCCAGCGTCGGCGAACGCTCATCGAGGATCCGCGTGGCGCCGCCGTCGACGCCGCCGAGCGGGTCGTCACCTATTCGTTCCTCCAGGGTGCCCTGCTCACCTGCGCGGCCATCGCGCTCTGGGCCTCTTACGGTATTGCCACCTCGTTACCGACGGCACCGCGCTGGCTCGTGGCGGCGGCAGCAGTGCTCGCGGGTCTCCTCGGCCTGCTCGGGTGGCGAGCTGGTCGCAACGCGCGCATTACCTCGCAACGGCTCATCGCCACCGGCAGCGAGCCACGTCATGCCGAGGTCACGGCGAGCCGTGAATCGAAGCGCGACCTGTTGGTCATTCGCGTGGTCGCGACGCTGGCGCCGCCCTACGTCGTCTTCGGCATCACCAATCTGCAAATCGCATCGATTCCGTTGCTCGGCGCCGCTGCGATCTTCGCGTTCGGCGCCATCGCGTTCGCGCGCCGCACCGCCGATCGTCTCGGCAGCGCGCGCTACGCCACACGCGTCATCGGCTTTCGCGAAGACCGAGCGAGCTGAGCCTCCGGGACCCTGTCGCGACGTCAGGGCCGCTCTCGGCAACCAAGGTGATGTGATGGCGATGATCGATACAAGACATGCGCATCGCACACACTCCGAGACCACCTCAGGTGCCGGTCGCCGAAATTGCCGCTAAGACGGACAAACAAATCGCCGTCGACGCGACCACCACGGTCGTCGCGACCTCGGTGGTCAGCGTCGCGATGGGAACGCTCGGCGGCGCCACGGCCGTGAGCCTACCGCTCATCCTGGCGGCGGCCACGGGAGGCGACTACTACCTCGCGGCGGCGTTGATCGGCGGCGCCATGCTGACGGGATGCGGCGCATTCATGTTGCGCGACGTGATCGAGCGCTTCAAGACGTCGCCGACGGCGGTTGCCGACGACACCGCTACCTTCGAGCTGACGAACGTCCGCAACCTCATGGCCATCGCACCCGTGCTCAGCGCCTGCATCGCCGGTCTCTTCTCGGCGGAAGCAGGCTTGGGTACGTTCGCTCTTCTGCAGGCGGCAGCCTGTTTTCCAGGCGTGCGCGCCGGACGAGCCCTGATGAAACACGCGAAGCTCCTGCGCGCGGAGGCGCAAGAGCAACGAGCTCCCGGTGAAAACGCGGCTGCTTAGCCCTGCGCTTCCACTGGGGCCTGCGGCATCAACGACGGGTTGACCTCGACGGTGGCCTTCTCGCGCAGGTGCTCGACCCAATCGCGGAAGACGCGGTCACGCTTCTCGGAGAGCGCGTCGCGGCGCAGCGTCTCTTTGGTTTCGGCGAACTTCGCCTCGTCCGGGATCTCGCGATCCTTGTAGACGACCACGTAATACGAGCGACCGACCTTGTGAGCGTCGCCAGGTAGCGGCGCTTCTTTGGTGAGCGCGAAGATCGCGTCGTGCAGCTCTTTCGAGGCGCCAATACGCGGGATCGCTTCCTGGCTCTTCAAGACCCACGGCGTCTCCAGGCGGGTCGGCTTGGCGGCGCCTTGCGGCTGATCGCGAACCTCGGATTCGGCGACGGTGAGTGAGTCGAGCGTCGCCCCACCCTTGAGCTTGGCAAGGAACGCTTTCGCGGCTGCTTGAGCTGCGTCGTCGCCCTGTTGCTCGGCGAGCATTGCCTGCGCCACTTCGCGCTTCACTTCTTCGAACGGCTTCTGGCTCGCTTCGCGGATCTCCGTGACCTGCAAGAGGTACAGACCGCGGGGCGTGCGGATCGGCTCGGCGGTGAGCTCGCCCGCCTTGAGCTTGCCGACTGCCTCGTCGAGGACGCGCGCCAGCTGACCAGGCGAGACGTAACCGATGTCGCCACCCTTGGCTTTGGTGGCCTCGTCGTCGGAGCTTTCCTTCGCAATGGCCGCGAAATCGGCGCCGCCATCGATGCGGGCCTTGATGTCGACCAAGGCGCCGCGCGCCTTCTGCACGTCGGCGTCGCTCGCGTCCTGCGCCACGCTCTTCACGATCTGGCGCACGTGCAGTTGCTTCGGAGTGTTGTACTTGAACTGATCCTTCTTGTAGCGCGCCTCGACGTCAGCGGCTTTCTCGGCGAGCAGCTTGTCGACCTGCGCCGGGGTGACCGCGCCCTTCGGCATGGTGTCGGGATCGAACTTCACGAAGCTCGCCATGGCGCGGTCGTGCTCCTTCAAAAAGCTGGCGCGCAGCTCCGAGTCGCTGACGTCGACGCCTTCTTGGACGATGGCCGCGAGCTTTTGCGCGGCGAGCTCGCTCTTCGTCTGGTCCTCGAAGCGCTCGACGGTGAGGCCGAAGGTCCGTTGCACCCAGTTCTGATACTGCTGCGCGGTGACCTCGCCCTTCACGCCGTAAACATCGGCCAGGTACTTGATGAGCTCCTCGTCGGAGACGCCGATCCCGCGAGCGCGCGCTTCTTGAGCCACGAGCCGCGCGCCGACCAGATTGTTCATCACGGTCTGACGAACGCCCAAGCGCTCGAGGAACGCCTCGTCGAGGTCGCGATTGCCCTGGAGCATACGCTTGTACATGTCGATTTGACGGTTGTAGTGCTGCGCCCACTCCTCACGCGGAATGGTCTCGCCGTTCACGACCGCGGCATAGTCACTGCCCTTCGAGGGATTACAACCGGTCGAGCCCGGTCCGAAGTTCACTCCGAACACGAGAATGAGCAGGCCGAACACGACGTAGATGAAAATCGACTGATGATACTTGCGCATCGACTCGAGCATGGGGCGGCGCTATAGCGCGCGGATTCGCATCGGGCAACAGCCTCTAGCGTCGTATCCGCCCCTCTTGCGCGAGACCCCGTGCCTGTGAAAACCAAGCCGGCTCGAAGAGGTACCTCATGATCGTCCTCGACAACGTCAGCAAATATTACGGCGAGCGCGCCGCGGTGCGAGACGCCAGCTTCTCGATCCAAGCGGGCGAGGTGGTTGGTCTTTTGGGCCTCAATGGCGCCGGTAAGACGACCACCCTGAAGATGCTCGCCGGCGTCTTGTTGCCCACCGCCGGCCGTATCGCGGTCGACGGCATCGACCTCATGACCAATGTGGAAGCCGTACGTGCCCGCATCGGCTTCTTGCCCGAGGTTCCCCCGCTCTACCCCGAGATGCGAGTCGCCGAGTACCTGACGTTCGTCGCGCACATCAAAGGCCTGAAAGACGACGTCGAGGGTCACGTCTCCACCGCTATCGCCGACACCGATCTCGGCGAGGTGCGCGACGAGTTCATCGGCACCTTGTCGAACGGCTTCCAGCGCCGCGTCGGCATCGCGCAGGCCATCGTGCACCGGCCGGCGTTGATCGTGCTCGACGAGCCGACGGCTGGCCTCGATCCCAAACAAATGGTCCACATGCGCGCCCTCATCCGCAAGCTCAAGGCGCGGCACACGGTCCTGGTGTCGAGCCACATCTTGAACGAGATCGAGCACACCTGCGACCGCTTGATCGTCATCGACCGCGGCCGCATCGCCGCCATCGGTACCGAAGCGGAGCTCGCGGGCTCGGTCTCCGGCGGCACCAGCATCGTCGTCGAAGTCCGCGGCGCGCGAGCCGCCTTCGAGTCTGCCGTCCGCCAGAGCGGAGTGGCGTCGAAGACGACGATCGACCGCGACGAAGACGGCATCATCGTCGCGACTCTCGAGCTGTCGACCGACGCGCGCGAGGCGCTTGCCCAAACGCTGGTCGGCGCCGGCCTCGGACTGCGCCGCATGGAGCGCGTCCAGCTCGAGCTCGAGAGCATCTTCCTCACCCTCACCGGCAACCGCGCGCAAAGCGCCGCAGCCTAACGAGAGAACACCATGTCGAATGTTTGGTGGATCACCCGTCGCGAGCTGACGCACTACCTGCGGTCGCCGCTCGGCTACGTCATCGTCACCATCGCGTTGATCATCGATGGCCTGCTGTTCAACGCCGTGGCGGTCGGTCCCTCACAGCGCCTGTCGTCGGTGGTGCTGCAGGACTTTTTCTGGTGCGCCTCCGGAACGACCATGGCGGCTTCGATCTTCATCGCCATGCGTCTCATCGCCGAGGAACGGCAGACCGGCACGTTGACCCTGCTTGCCACCTCGCCGATCCGCGACTGGCAGATCGTCTTGGGTAAGTTCGTCGGTGCTCTCGTGCTGCTCGCGGTGATGAACGCGCTCACTCTCTACATGCCGCTGCTCTTGATGCTGAACGGCAAGATTTCGGTCGGCCACTTGGTTGCTGGTTATTCCGGCTTGATGCTCATCGGCGCGGCGGCGGTCTCCCTCGGGCTGTTGTGCTCGGCGCTCGCGCCGAATCAGCTCATCGCGGCCATCGCCGGCACCGGCGTCGTGCTGGTGTTCATTCTCTTGTGGATCCTCGCGCGCCTCACCACGCCTCCGCTCGAGGATGTGCTCGCGTACCTATCGATCCACGACAAACACTTCCGCCCCTTCCAGAAGGGTCTCGTCAGCATCGCCGACGTCGTCTTCTATGTGAGCCTCTCTTACGTTGCCCTGCTCGCAGCCACGCGAGCCCTCGAAGCGCGTCGCTGGCGCGGGTGAACCACATGCAAAATCGTCTTCCCGTAGTCCTCATGCCCGCGGCGCTGGTGATCCTGTACATCGGCGAGCGTGCCTTCACGGAAACCCTCCGCATCGCGGCCCTCGGCCTCGGCGGCCTGCTGCTCGTGGGCGCCATCGCCCTCGCAGCTTTGCGCTTCGTCCGCTCGAGCGGAGATGCTCGGGGTGCCTACCTGCGCATCCTCTTGCACTACGCCGTCGCAGCAATTGCGGTCCTCTTGTATTTCGCGCAAACCAAAGACGTCGCGCTCGTGCCGACCGGTAACGCCCAGACGCTCATTCAGGTCTTGTGGCCGGCTCTGCTCCTGCTCGCGATGGCCCCCGCCATCGCCATGGAACGTGCGGTTGCTTCGACCGAGCGCGCCGGCGTGGTCGAGATGTACCGTGTCGCAGCAGGCGCCCGGGCCGCGCGCATCGTCGTGCTCGCGGTCATCGCTTTTGCCGGCATCAACTTCGCGGCGAACGTCTGGAACCGCAAAGTCGACCTCTCCTATTTCAAGACCACGAAACCGAGCGAAGCCACGCTGGGTCTGGTTCGCAGCCTCACCGTCCCCGTAGAGGTCCTGCTGTTCTATCCGCAGGCCAACGAGGTGCTCGATCACGTCCAGGCGTACATGGACGGCATCGCCGCGGCATCCGACCGCGTGACCGTACGCGTCGTCGACCAAGCTCTCGACATCGAGCTCGCCAAGGAGCTGAAGGTCCGCAACAACGGATTCATCTACGTCCGCGCGAACGGTCGCAACGAGCAGCTCAAGACCGAGGTGGAGCTCGACAACGCCCGCAACGCCTTGAAGACCCTCGACGTCGACTTCCACAACCGTCTCTTGAAAGCAGTCCGCCCGCCGCGCATCGCGTACTTCACGACCGGCCATGGCGAGCGCGACTACGCCGTGCAGTCCAGCGACGGCCGGTCCACGATGGCCGACTTCCGCACCCTGCTCGAGTCGCAAGGCTTCAGCGTCGAGCGCTTGAGCGTCGCCGAGGGCGGCGCCGGCACCGCGGTTCCCGAGAACGCGAGCCTCGTGATCATCGCGGGCCCGACGCGTGGTTTTTTGCCCTCCGAGGTCGACACCCTGCGCGCCTACCTCGAGCGCGGTGGCCGCATGCTGGTCATGGTCGACCCCGATGACGCCGCGGCCGCGGAGCCCATCGCTAGCATGCTCGGCGTGAAGATTGGCGGCGTGCCGATCGCCAACGACAAGAATCTCGTTCGCCTGCAAGACCGTGGCGAGTCGCCGTATTTCTGGGCCTCGAACCAAGTCGCCTCGCACGACTCGGTGCCGACTCTCGGCAAGGCGCTCGGCCGACTACCGCTGGTCTTCATCACCGCCGGCGGTGTCATCAAGAAGCCCGATACGCCGCCTGGGCTCACGGTTTCGGCCACGCTGCGCAGCATGACCGACGCATGGGAAGACGCGAACCGCAACAACAAGCTCGACGAGGGCGAGAAACGCGAAACCCTCGACTTGGCCGTCGCGGTCGAGGGTCACTACGGGTCCGCCAAAGCGGAAGATGGCAAGCCGCCAGCAGTGGCCCGCGCCATCGTCACCGGCGACAGTGATCTCGCCGCCACCGGCATCGTCACGGCGCTCGAAGGCAACCACACCTATCTCGTCGAAAGCCTCCGCTGGCTCGCGGGCGAGGACAAGCAGGTGGTTGGTCTCCCCGAGAGCGAGAAAGACGTGCCGATCGTGCACCGCAAGGAGAAGGACACCGTGTGGTTCTACGGAACGAGCTTCCTGGTGCCGGCCGCCGTCCTCGGCTTGGGCCTCACCGCTAGCCGCCGCTCGCGCCGCGTCACGCGCGAGGTGAAGGAGTAACGCCATGGACAAGTCTCTGGTTGGACACGCCGTTCTCGCAGTCGTGGCCGGGGTCGCGGCTTACGTCGCGTGGACGAAGCCCTCGCCGAGCAAAAACGACCCCACCATCGTGGTGGTCGCCGGTTCCGCCGACCGCCTCACGCAAGTCGAGTGGGACGAGAGCGGCTTCCACGTCACGCTCGACAACGACGACGGCAAGCTCGTGGTCAGCTCGACCGTGAAGAACGCCAAAGACGAGAAGCGCAACATCAGCGGCTTCCCGGTCACCGAAAAAGGCAAAGATCTGCTCAAGCGCCTCGCACCGTTCAAGGCGCAGCGCTCGCTCGGCAAGGTCGAAGGCCCCCGTCTGAAAGAAGTCGGGCTCGAAAATCCGACGCAGTCGCTGGTCCTCCACTTCGGCGACAAGCCGGTGAAGCTCGAGGTCGGCGACGCGGCGTTCGGTACCGGCAGCTACTACGTGCGGCAAGACAGCGGTGAAGTCTTCCTGGTGCCGTCGGAGTCGATCCAGCCGCTGCGTAGTGGTGCCGCGGGCATCGTCGAGCGCTTGGTCGTGCCGCTGACGCGCGAGCACGTCGAACAGGTAACCCTCACGGCGGATGGCAGCTCGCGCACCCTGGTGCACAAGAACGCCGGCGATCGCGCGCAGTCCTTTTTCGCGGACAAGAGCTCGCCGGACACCAAGCTCGAGAAGGCAAGCTCGTGGGTCGACTCGGTCCTGCGCTTGCGCGCGCTCAGCCAGGCCGCCGGAGCGCCGGCCGGCGAGCCGAAGCTCACGGTCACCGTGCGTGGTGACGACGGCAAAGAGCGCACGGTGAAGGTGTACGAGAGCGAGAACGAGACGACTCCCGTCGTCTCACCCGGCTTCCCCGTCGGCGTGTTGGTCTCGAAGAGCGCCGCCGACACTCTCGTGAAGGACGCAAAACAAGTCTTGGCCGACGGCAAGAGCAGCGAGCCGCGGGCTAGCGCTCCTTGAACATGCGCTCGCGGTAGAACTTGAGCTCGGCGATCGACTGGCGAATGTCGTAAAGCGCCGTGTGCTTGGCGCCTTCGTCGTCCGCTTTCTCGTAGCGCAGACCGTACCAGTAGCCGGCGAGCTCTTTGATGCTCGACACGTCGATCTGGCGGTAATGCAGATAGCCCTCGATCCGCGGCATGTACTTCACCAGGAAGCGTCGGTCTTGCTGGATCGAGTTACCGGCGAGACGCGCGGTGCGGTAGCTGCAGTGATGACTCACGAGCTCCATGGCGCGGTGCTCGGCGACATCCACCGAGACCGTCGAGCGGCGGATCTGCTCCAAGAGGCCGCTCTTCTCGTGCATCGAACGCACGTACGGCGTCATGGTCTCGAGCACCGAAGGTGGCTGCCAGATGGTGATCTCGAGCGGGTCATCGAGCTCGTTGAGCTCGGTATCGGTCAAGATGATCGCCATTTGCACGATGGCGCAGGTCTCGGGATCGAGACCGGTCATCTCGAGATCCATCCACACCAGGGTCTGCTCGCGTCCGTTCACTCGGGCGTTACTCCTTGGCTTTTGGTTGTCCGTGACTAACCGCGCAGTGTCAACGACGACGTACGACGTCGACCAAAACACCCGGGTCGTCGCTCATGATGCCGTCGACCCCCAGGGCGAGCAGTGGCGCGGCTTTACGCGGGTCGTTGATGGTCCAAACGTGGACCTCGATGCCGCCTTGATGAGCGACTTCGACGAAGCGCTTGGTGACGATTCGCTTGAGCCAGTAGCGCGGCGGCACTTGAGCGGCGCGCCCGCGTAGCTCCGCCGGAGCCTTGCCGGCCTTCGCCCCTGCGACCAAGGCGCGGCACTGTGAGCCGCACATGCCGAGCGCAAACGACGGCTTTGCCGCCTCGAGCTCGCTCATGATTGCGTCCGCTCCAGCGGTCAGCACGAGGTTTTCGGGTTTCAGTCGGTCGAGGAGGCGCAGCGTCGGCTCCACCATTCCCGGTGCCTTGAGCTCGACGTTGAAGCCGGCCTTGGGGAAAGCCTGCAGCACGTCGGCGAGGCGCGGCACTTCCACACCACGATCGCGGAACACGGTGCGGCCGCCGGGATTGATGAACGTGTAGCCGGCGTCGAGCGCTGCGATCTCGGCGTAGGTCTTGTCGCGGGCCAGGCCGCTCCCATTCGTCGTACGGTCGACGGTCGCGTCGTGCATGACGACGACCTCGCCATCACGTGTCAGGTGGACGTCGAGCTCGAGGACGTTCGCGCCTTGGCGCAGCGCCAGATCGAACGCGTCCATGGTGTTTTCGGGGGCGTGCTTGCTGGCACCGCGATGCCCGAACAAGAGCGGACGCGGCAGGCTCGGATAGAGGGGGACCATGGCGGCCCCCTGTGTCGCGTATCCACGGCCTCTTGCGCAACGGCGGCGTGGGTCTCTAGTTTCGCCGGCGATGCTTTCTCCCGACGAACGCCAGCGCTATGCGAGGCACCTCGCGCTCTCCGAGGTTGGCGAGGCCGGCCAGCTGCGCTTGAAAGGCAGCCATGTGGTGGTCGTCGGGGTGGGCGGCCTGGGCTCGCCGGTAGCGCTTTACCTTGCGGCGGCGGGCGTTGGTCGGATGACGCTCGTGGACGGCGACGTCGTCGACGCGAGCAATCTGCAGCGCCAAGTTGCCCATGGTGTCGGGACTCTGGGAATCGCCAAAGTCGAGAGCGCCCGCAAGCGTCTGCTCGACCTCAATCCGCACGTCGAGATCGTCGCAGTTCCCGAGCATCTCACATCCGCTAATGCGGACATGGTGACGAGCACCTGCGACGTCGTCGTCGACGCTAGCGACAACTTCGCGACCCGCTACCTCGTGAACGATGCCTGCATTGCCGCTGGCAAGCCGGTGGTGCACGCGAGCATCTTGCGCTTCGAAGGGCAGCTCACCGTGTTCGCGCCCGGTCGTGGCCCTTGTTACCGCTGCTTGTTTGCCGAGCCCCCGGCGGCGGGCCTCGTCCCGTCGTGCGCCGAGGACGGCGTCCTCGGGGTGCTCCCGGGCATGCTGGGTACGATGCAGGCCAACGAGACGCTGAAGCTCTTGCTCGGCATTGGGGAGCCGCTCATCGGCCGGCTCTTGGTGGTCGACGCCCTAGCGATGTCGACGAGGGAGCTACGCTTCGCGAGGCGAGCCGCATGTCCGAGCTGTGGCCCAGAGCGCCAGGTCGCCGACATACCGGCTTGCCCGTTGCCCAGTGATGTCGTCGACGACGCAGGTGATGCCTTGCTCGTCGACGTCCGCGAGGCGCACGAATACGCGGCGGGCCATTTCGTGGGCGCGACCCACCTGCCGCTCGCCGAGCTACGGGAGCGTGCGGGCGAGCTGCGCGGGCTCCATGTGGTGCTCTATTGCAAGAGTGGAGCGCGAGCGCGACAGGGCTGGGAGATCCTCCGCCAAAGCGGACACACGCGGGTGAAGCTCCTGCGCCGCGGTTTCCAGTAACCCGGCTAGGTGCGTTGCTTGGAGATACGCGCGGCGTTGTAGCGGGCAGCCTGCAACTGATTCGGCGTGTCGAGGCCAACGGGACGTGCGGCGGCGTAGTCCGGGCAAACGCTATCGGCGAGCCCGGGGCTACGAAAGTCGCCGAGCATGAAAGCGCGGCCCACCGCGAGCAGCTGTTCGTCGTTCTGCCCGTCGCTCGTCCGCGCCGGCAGACGAATGTTGCCGCGCTTCGAGATGACGTGCGCGAAGTCCCAGGCATGCACGAGCTTCTCGATGGCAAAGGGCTCGACCCTACCGGTGTCGCGGCGCATCTCGAGGTCGTCAGCTGCGAGACCGAAGTGCTCCATGAAGCGCACGAAGCGTTGGCGCACCATGTCGCGCGTTTGCTCGTTGGTGAAATCGAAGCCGTCGAGCGCCCAAACCAAACGGCCGACGTAGGCCGCGGTCATCGTCAGGGTGTCGATGCCGAGCTCCGGCATGAGACGATCCCAGGTGGCCGTCGCATGCATGCCGATGCCCTTGGTGCGCGGGTCGCCGACTTTGAACATGACGTACTCGCGTTGGCAGACGCGCTCGCGCATGTCGAAGAGATGAACCGCGTAGCCAACGGCCTCGTTGGTGTCGAGCGCAGTGTACCCGGCGATGAGCGCGGTCTGCGTGGGAGCGTCTCTGACGCCCGCGACCGCGAGGTGTGCCGCCTGCAGCGCGACCGACTGCGCCGTGAAGCCGACCTTCTCGAAGACCTGACGGTGCGACATGGGGAAGCCGGCGCCGGGCCCGCTGGGGTCGATGGCATCCAGGACCCTCTTCAGGTCGGCTGGGACGCCAATGCTGATCGCCATGATGCTCGCGCGCAGCGCGTCCCACGGCGCCGCCGACGCCTCGGCGATGACAGCCGGTACATCCGGGCTCGCAAAACCGACTGCTGGCCTTTGCGTGCTTACCACGAGCACAATCATCGTTCGGGAAACCGCGCCGTTGCGCCATTCGCGTGATTCTGGCAGCTCCCACGGATGATCGCGCGTCTCGCTTGTCTCCTGGTCTTGGCCGCTGCTTGCTCTAGAACCGCGAAAATCAGCGACAGCAGCCCGCGTGAGCCTTCCACGCTCTACGTGAACGCCCGCATCGCGACCCTGGATCACGGAAAGAGCGGACAGGCCCTACGGGTCGCCGGGGGCGCAATCGTCGAGGTCTTTGCCGCCAATCCGTCGCCGCTCCCCCACGAAACCGTGGTGGACTTGGCCGGCGCCACCGTGGTTCCGGGACTCATCGACTCTCACGGCCACCTCGACATGCTCGGCCGGCAGATGATGCAGCTCGATCTCCGCAACGCCCGCTCCGCCGACGAGGTCGCGGCGCTGGTGCGCGAGCGCGCCGCCACGGTCCCACAAGGCGGCTGGATCATGGGCTTCGGCTGGGACCAGAACCTCTGGGAGGGGAAGCACTTTCCCGACCGCGCGGTGCTCGACAAGGCCGCTCCAGCGCACAAGGTGTGGCTGCACCGTATCTCGCACGCCATTTGGGTGAACAGCGCAGTCCTCGACGCCGCGGGCGTCGGCAAGAAGACGGCGTCGCCGCAGGGCGGAGACATCCTGCGCCGCAAGAACGGAGAGCCGACGGGTGTGCTCATCGACAACGCCGACGCGCTCGTGAAGCCACTCTTGCCCGTGCCCACGATAGCGGACCGACGCGCCGCCTTCGAGCGTGCCTTCGAGCAGGTGACCAAGCTCGGCCTCACCGGTGTCCACAGCATGATGATGAGCGTCGACGATGCCGAAGCGCTCGCGGCACTCGAGGCCGATGGACAGGTGCCGATCCGCGTCACCGTCTACGTCACCGACGCGTGGCCGGCGGTCGAAAAGCTCCTCCAGACTCCACCGGATCGCGAGGGCATGGTCTGGATCACCGGCGTGAAGCTCTTCGGAGACGGAGCCTTGGGCTCGCGCAGCGCCGCCTTGCTCGCGCCGTACAGTGACGACGCCAAGAGTCGCGGCCTCACCGTGCACAGCACCGACGATCTGCGGAAGAAAGCAGAAGCGATCACCGCCGCTGGTTACCAGATCGCCATCCACGCGATCGGCGACGCAGCGAATCGCCAGGCCCTCGACGTGCTCTCGCCGCTAGTCGCGACCGCAAAGCTCCCGCCGCGCATCGAGCACGTGCAGATCGTCGAGAAGAGCGACCTCGCACGCTTCGCGAGCAGCGGCGTCGTGGCGAGCATCCAGCCGATTCACGGACCGAGCGACATGCTCTGGGCGCCGGAGCGCGTGGGCTGGGAGCGCTTGAACGGCGGCTCGTATGCCGCGCGCACGCTCATCGAGTCGGGCGCCATCGTCGTGTTGGGATCCGACTTTCCCATCGAGTCGGCGAGCCCGTGGTGGGGCATCCACGCGGCGGTGACCCGGCAAAACGCTCACGGCGAGCCACCACAAGGATTCTTGCCCGAGCAGAAGATCACCCTCGAACAAGCGCTCGAGCACTACTGCGTCACACCCCATCGCGTCACCGGCGACGGCCAGCCCGGCGTCCTGCGCGCGGGCGCTCCCGCTGACTTCGTCGTGGTCGCGGGCGATCCGTTCGCCGGCACACCGAGCGAGCTCCACGACGTCGTGGTGCTGCGCACCGTGGTCGCGGGTCGCGAGGTCTTCAGCGCTCCCGCGCCCGCAGCCGCCGCGCACTGAGCAAGACGCCGAGCAGTAAAGCCGCGAGGCTCCCGCCGCCACCGGCGTTGCAGCTCACACCGCCGCCACCGACATCGGGGCCACCGGGTGCGTCGTCATCATCGTCGTCAGTGTCGTCGCCGCCGGGTCCGGGGATGCAGACGCGCTGAGCATTGCAGAGCTCGCCGCTGCCGCAGTCGGTGTCGCTAAGGCAGCCCGAGATGACCGTGAAGGTGTTGGTGTTGCTCAGCGTGCTCGTCACCGTGCCCGCTCGAGCGGTCGCCTGCAGAGTGTGCGCACCGAGAGATAGGCTCGCGGTCGAAGCGAGCGACCACGCCCCCGTCCCGTTCGTCGTCGCCGTTCCGACCGACGCTGCGTCGACGTTCACGGTGACCGTCGTGCCGGCTGGGGCGGTGCCACTGAAGGTCGGCTGCGTGGTGTTGATGGTCGAGCCGTTCGTTGGTGATTGGACCACGGGCGCCGCCACGATGCAGGCGAACGAGCTGCTGCAGGTGGCACCGCTCGGACAGTCGGCGGTCGTCGAGCAGTCCGCGATGATGGTGAACGTTTGGGTGTTGCTCACCGGGCTCTGCACCGAGCCCGAGACCGCGCGAGCACGCACCGTGTGGGCTCCGCGATTGAGGTCCCCGGCGGGCGTGAAGCTCCAGTTGCCGCTGCCGTCGACCGGCGCGGTACCGAGGGTGACGTTGTCGAGGATGACCGAGACGGTGGTGCCGACGACCGCGGTGCCAGTGACCTGCGGCCGCGTCGATGACGTCGTCGAGCCGTCCGCTGGAGCGATCACGACCGGTGCCGCGAGCTCGCACGCGTTGCTGTCGCAGGTCGCTCCCGTCGGGCAGTCGCTGCCAGTAACACATTCGACGCACGTGGTGTTCGAGCAGATGGGTGTCGCGGGCGAGCAGTCGCCGCCGTCGACGCAGCCCGAGATGATCGCGAAGTCGATGGTGAGGCTATTGGCGGTGAGCGTTCCCGCGGTAGCGCGGACCAACACCGTGTGATCGGTGAGGCCGAGATCGGTCGGTTGATCGAAGAACCAGGTGCCGCCAGCGCTGATGGTCGTGCTGCCGACGTTCGCGCCGTCGACGATCACCGCGAGCGCGGCGTTCGCAGGGCCCGTGCCCTCGTAGCGCGGGCGCACCTCGTTGAGCGTCGACTCGTCCGCCGGGTCGTCGACGGTCGGCGTCCCGAGCTCACAGATGTTGGACGCGCCGCACGTCGAGCCAGGGCCCTCGCGGGTCACGCAATCAGCGTTGACTAGACACTCGAGACAAACCGCGTTGGACGGACCGCCGCAGACACCTGCCCCGCTGTCGCAAGCAGTGCCAGCCGCCAGCGCATCGATGCCGCAGACGCTGGTCGCGTTGTCGCAGAACGACGGTGCGCATTCTTCACCCGAAGCGGGACACGTGTAGGTGTGGCAGTCGTTGACGCAAACGAAGGCTCCCGGGTGGCACACCGTACCTTGGGCGCACTCGGAGCCTCCGGCGGTGCACGGGCCGATCCCGTCTTCACGCAAGCAGGTGGTCGAGCAGGCGTCGAAGTCGACGACGTTTCCGTCATCGCAGACCTCGGCGCCAGCGACCGCGGCGTCGCCACATCCCTCGAGGCGGTAGGGCCAGAGGTAGTCGAAGGTGCTGCCAGTGCCAGGCGCGGTACCGAGCATCATGGCCACGATCGAGTCGGTGGTGCTCGACAGCTCGTGCTCGCCTGCCACGATATCGCGATGCAGGATGTTCACACCGCCGACGGGACCGACGATGGTCTCCCAGCCCAGGTTGGACCCATTGAAGCTCGTTCCTGTCCCATCCGCGGTCAGCGGTAGGAAGACGACGATGGTGCCAGCGGCAAACGCTTCGAAGCCGATGCTGGAGCTCGGCGCCGAGGCGAAGAAGCTCACCGGCGGGACCGCGGCCATGCCGTAGTCGCAGTGCGCTCCAGCCGCCGTGTACTGGTAGACCTGCACGGGCTGGGTCGCGGAGATGACCGCGGTTTGCGCCGGCTGTGCAAAGAAGCGGCTCTCGCCCGCTGCAAACGAGTAGTCGGTACCGTTGACGGTGACGGTCCCCGAGGTGTCCGCAATGACGGTGAAGCCTTCGTCGGGAGCCGTGGTGTCAGGGTCGAAGACCACGAAGCTCTCGTCGGCATGCGCGACCGGCACGATGTTGTCGTAACCCGCGTCGCCACATTCGCCGGGTCGGTAACCGCGGCCACCACTGCTGACCGCGATCGGCGCGCTCGCGATCACCAGGGCACCGCTGAGCTCGACACCCGGCAACGTGCGCACGATGACCGTCTCGCTGGGATCGAGGTCGACACTGCCGGTGAAGCCGTCGGCCCAGAACGATGGCGGTGCGCCGGCGGGCGGCGTGATGGTGACGGTTCCACCGCTCGGCGCGTAGATCGAGAGCTCGTCGAAGCCGTCACTGCCCAGGCCAACGTCGTTTAGATGATAGCCGACGGCGCGAAAGCGCGTGCCGAGCGCCATGCGGGAGGCCTTGATCACCTGCCCGTCATTGAAGGTCGCGTCGTCGCCGCGCAGGTGAACGATGAGTGGCTGCGTCGAGGTGATGAAGCCACCACCAAGCCCGGGAGCCGAGTAGCCCGCGGCGACGAACGAGGCCCCAGCCACGACGATGGGGCCGCCGTTCACGACGAACGAGGAACCGCCATTGACGCTGACGTCGGCGAAGGTCCCGAAGGGTGCGTGCAGGAACAGCGACTGCGTCGTGCCAGGCGACGCCGGAGGCACGTAGTAGCAATAGGTATTGGCGGGACAAACCTGGGCACGAGCTATTCCGCTATAGAGGATGACAGCAACGACGGCGACGACGTACCTCATTGACTGCCTCCTGCCTTGACGGCGGTGCTGCGAACCGAGGTCGTGAAGATGACGCGACGGTTCTTGGCGCGTCCCAGCTTGGTAGCATTGCTGTCGACGGGTTTCGCCGAGCCGTAGCCCACGGCGGTGATGCGGTCCGCCGGGACGCCTCGCTTGGTCAGATACTTCTCCACCGCGTCGGCGCGGCGCTGCGAGAGGATCTGGTTCTTCGACTCCTTACCGACGTTGTCGGTGTGACCTTCGATCGTGACGTCGATCTCGGGATGGCTCTTGAGAATCGACGCCACGTTGTCGAGCATCGGGAACGAGATCTTCCCGATGTTGGCGGTGCCGTTGGCGAAGAATACCGACTGCGAGATTTCGATGCGTCCGTTGGCGATCTTCGCCAGCTGGCGACGTGCGCATCCCTGATTCGCCGCCGTGCCGGGCTCGTCGGGACAGTTGTCGAGGCGGTCGATGATCTTGTCGCCATCGCGGTCAGGGTCGGGACAACCGTCGCTCGCCGGAGGGCCTGATTGGTTCGGGCATTTGTCGACGCTGTCGGGGATGCCGTCGGTGTCGTTGTCGCTCTCGGGACAGCCGTCGCCGTCCTCGAACCCGTCTCTGTCCTCGGCGTCGTTGGCGCATTGATCGACGCGATCGATGAAGCCATCGAGATCGCGGTCGCTGTCCGGGCAGCCGGCATTCTCGCGCGGACCCGCTTCTCTCGGGCAACGATCGCTGCCGTCGAGCATGCCGTCGTTGTCGTTGTCGTCCTCGGGACAACCGTCGTTGTCGAGGTATCCGTCGACGTCTTCTTTCTCCTTGGGACAGCGGTCGACGTCGTCGAAGACGAAGTCGCCGTCGGTGTCGATCCGCTTCGGCGGCTCGCGTTCGCTTTTGCGGATGGGAGCGTAAGCGACGCGCAGCAAGCCCCGAGCGTCTGGGTTTCCGGCTTGCTGGAAAAAGCCGACGCCGCCGGCGATGCCGAACTGGATCTCGCGGACGATGTTCACGTTGATCGCCATCAAGGTCTGCAGGCTCGCGTAGTCGAGGTCGAATGCATGCCCGTCACTGACGATGGTCGAGAACAGGGCTTCGGGACCGACGCTAAAACGGTTCTCGAAGTCGGCGTAGGCGATGGCGAGGCCAATCTGCACTTCGGGTCCGATGCTGTTGCCCGGTGCCGGCGGCTGCGTGCCGATGACGTCTTCCTTCCGGAAGTAGTAGCCGCCCGTGAACGACCACTGCATGTGTCCGGCGTATCCCGCCAGCACCAGCTTGGGCATGACGCGCGCGTCGTCGTCGCCAGTCAGCTGAGTGTTGTCCATGGGGAGCCAGACATTGGCTCCGACGTGCATCGAGAACGGATCGCGGTCGGCGTGACCGACGGCGCGTAGCATCACGCCGAGACGAGGGTCACCGACGACGACGTTTCGCGCGGGCGCGATCCCGAAGGCGGGAGTGCCTTCGTCGTAGAGCAGCACCGGTACCGAGCCACTGAAGGTCAGGCGATCGAGCAGCGAGAAGGCCATGTCGAAGTGGCCGAAGAGCGCGTGCTCGATGATCGCGCGGGTGTTGTCGATGTTCCCGTCGGCGTCACGCGTGCCGTTGACGATGGGTGAGTGCGCATAGTCCATGGTCACGCCGACCGCGAAGTAACGCGTCGAGGAATACCAGGGGCGGTCGACCATGAAGCCGTATTCGCCGGCAGTCGTCGGTTCGTAGTGATTGACCTGGAAGCCTGCCGCTCGCGCGGTCACTGACGCCAACAGACACACCGCCAGAGCGGTCGACACCGAAACAGGCGTCCGCATTGCAGCTCCCGAAGGATTGGAGCGTCGAGGATGACGAAGCCAAGGAGCGAGAGCAAATTGTCCGCGGCCGACGTTTAGCCGACGGAGGTCGACGCAGCGCCGGGCATGTGCGAGTGCGCGTGGTAGCTGCTCCGCACCAGCGGACCGCTCTCGACGTGCTTGAAGCCGCGCTTCAAGCCTTCCTCTTTCAGGAAGCGAAACTCATCGGGCGTGTAGAAGCGCGCGATGGGCGCGTGTTTCTTCGTCGGGTTCAGGTACTGCCCGAGCGTGAGCACGTCGCACTCCACCTTGCGCAGATCGTCCATCACCACGAGCAGCTCGTCGATGGTCTCACCCAGGCCGACGATGACGCCGGTCTTGGTGGTCATGGCGATGGGCTTACCCTCGTGGTTGTCACCCTTGCGATAGGCGTCCGCTCGCGCGAGCAGCTCGAGGCAACGTGAGTAGATGCCCTTCGAGCGCATCGCCTTGTACAAGCGCGGCACGGTCTCGGTGTTGTGATTCAACACCTCGGGACGCGCATCGAGCACCTTCTTGAGCGAGGCGTGATCGCCCATGAAGTCGGGGATGAGCACTTCGATCTTGGTGCCGGGCTTGCGCTCGCGAATGGCGTTGATGGTGTCGACGAAGTGGTAGGCGCCGTAGTCCGGCAAGTCGTCGCGGTCGACGCTGGTGAGCACCGCGTGGGTGATGCCGAGGCGCGACACCGCTTCGGCGACGTTCTTGGGCTCGTTCGGATCGGGCAGGTTCTTCGGCCGGCCGCTGATGACGCTGCAGTAACGACAATTGCGGGTGCAAACCTCGCCGAGGATCATGAAGGTCGCGGTCTTGTGCTGACCCCAGCACTCCCAGATGTTCGGGCAGCGCGCCTCTTCGCAGACGGTGTTGAGCTTGAGATCCGCGAGGAGCTTTTTGACGTCGTTATAGGTCTCGGTGTTCTGGACCTTGATGCGCATCCACGGGGGGCGGCGAGCGCCGACGCCTTCTTTGGCTACTACGTCAGTCACGCCCGACGTTCTGCTCTTTCAGGCACGACCTGGCAATAGGGGAGAACCGCTCAGGGGTTCGCACGCACGAAGGCGATGCGAGAGCGCAGGTCCGCCACGTACCGGTCCACCTGGCCTTGGCTCGCCTGAGCCCCACTCGGCCGCGATGCATCGCGCACGCTGCGCTCGAGCTCACGCATCACGCCAGCAGAGAAAGCCTCGCGCTGGAGATTGGGCAGCGCTTCGAGCACCGCGGTGTAGGTCGAGCGGAAGGCTCGCGAGCCCGCGACCGAGGTCTGCATGTGGTCCCAAGCGCCACGGACAGCAGGAGTGTCGTGGCCGGGGCTCGCCTGCAGTGCCGCGAGCCAAGGCACGAGCTGGGGACTGGTGCCGAAGCTGCGCAGGAGACTCTCGGGAGCGTTCGCGAGATAGCTCAAGGTGTTCGCGGTGCCCAAGACCGCCGCATTGGGCTCGCGACTGGCAAGGACGCGCCCGACGGCTTCGTTGAACGCGGGCTCCGCGTTCTGACCAGTGAAGTAGCGGTTGTTACCGCGCCAGATCGAATCGGCGACGTAGGTCTCGAGGCGGCTGCGATAGTCGGTGAAGCGATTGGCTTCGCCCGCGTCCAGCGGTTTCGATCCGGCGAGATGCCGCTCGAACGCCGCGACGACAGCACGGTGCGCGCTCTCATCGCCGCGGGATGCCTGGTCGAGGAGACGGTCGAGGATATTGAGCTCGCGGCCGTACATCGAAGCGGCGCGGCGATCGGGGGCGGGAAGCCGCAGCCCGAGCTCACGCGTGCACTGTTGCGCCCCGACGATACCCTCGAGATCGGGTGTGAAGTCACGCGTATCGCAAGTGCGACCGCTGCCTGGGCGTCCGGGCGATGGAGCAGTCGGCTGCAGTCTGGTGGGCGGCGGGTCATCGGCGAGGGTCACGGAGCCTCTGACACCCGGCACCTGCGCGAGAACGATCCCGCTCGATGCGCCGCTCGACACTCTCGGAAAGGTCATGCCCGTCATGCTCGCCTCACACGAATCGCCATTTTCGGCTTTCGTGTCTTGTATCGGCGAGCTAGGCGGACACGTTGCCGCTGGTAGCCCTGACATCGCGGCAGAGCTCTCGGCCGAGGACATGGGCACAGTGCCGGGCAAGGTGCTCCTCGACCTCCTCGAGGGCGATCTTGCGCCGCAGCAGGGCTTCGAGTGAGGTCACACCGCGACCGTGGATGCCGCAGGGCACGATGGTCTCGAAGTGCGCGAGGTTCGTGCTCACATTGAGCGCGAACCCGTGCATCGTCGTCCAGCGCGCGACGCGCACACCGATGGCCGCGACCTTGTCGTTCCCCACCCAGACGCCGCGCAGGCCGTCGACGCGCTCCGCAGTGACGCCGTACTCGGCGCAGGTCCTGATGAGCACCTCCTCGAGGTTCCAGATGTAGCGACGGATGTCCTTCTCGCCGTCGCGCAGCTTCACGATGGGGTAGCCGACGATCTGGCCGGGCCCGTGGTACGTGACGTCGCCGCCGCGTGACGAGCGATACAGCGCAATACCCATCGCCGCGAGCTCTTGCGGAGTGCGCCGCAAGTTGTCGGCACCATCGAGGCCGCTGTTCTTGCCGAGCGTGACCACCGGGTCGTGCTCGAGCAGGAACAGCGTATCCGGTTCTGTGTCCGCTAAAACGGCTGCGTGTCGAGCTTCCTGCAGGGCCAGCATCGGCGTGTACCCGATGCGGCCCATACGCTCGACTCGCAGCTTCACGGGACTACAGCTCCGATTCGTCGAACTCTTCGATGTTCTTCTTCACCTTGGCCATGAAGTTGTCGGCCACGGCGCCGTCGATGAGACGGTGATCGAAGGTGAGCGACAGGCAACCACGGGTGCGGATGGCGATGGCGTCGTTGATGACCACCGGGCGCTTCTCGATCATGCCGACGCCGAGAATCGCGACCTGCGGCTGATTGATGATCGGCATGTTGAACATCGGGCCGATCTGACCGGGGTTGGTCACCGTGAACGTTCCGCCGCTCACCTCGTCGGGCATGAGCTTGCGGTTGCGCGCGCGGGTCGCGAGATCGACGCCGCGACGGGCGAGGCCCAACAAGTTGAGCTCGTCGGCACCGTGGATGACCGGCACGATGAGACCCCAGTCGAGCGACACCGCGAGACCGAGGTTGATGTTGCGGTGATGGATGACGTTGGTCCCGTCGAGGCTCGCGTTGAGCACCGGGAAGCCCTTCAGCGCGTCCACCACGGACTTCATGATGAAGGCGGTGTACGTGAGGTTCACGCCATGGCGCTCGTCCCAGACGCCTTTGAACTTCGAGCGCAGCTGCGCGACCTTGGTGAAGTCCATGTCCCAGACGGTGTTCACGTGAGCGGACACACGGCGCGACACCACCATGTGCTCGGCGATCTTGGCGCGCATGTTCGAGAGCTGCTCGACGCGGTCGCCCTCGAAGACGCGGCCGCGATAAGCGTCCGGCAACGGCTGGCGCACGTCGTAGATGCTGCCGCCACCACCAACCGACGGCGCGCCCTGTGAAGGCAGGAGCTGCGCTTGCGGAGCGCCCTTGGCCACCATGCCGGACGAGCCGGTGGAAGCGCGCTGGGCCTGCGGAGCTTGCTGCTGCGGGCCACGCTCCATGTAGCCCATGATGTCGTCTTTGGTGACCCGGCCCGACATCCCGCTGCCTTCGATCTGGGTGATGTCGATGTCGTTCTCGGCGGCGATCTTGCGGACCAGCGGCGAGCTCTTGGTGCGGCGGCGCTCCTCGTCGCTCACACCGTTGGTCGCGTGCGCGGCTTTCGGTTGCTCGGCTTTCGGTTGCTCGGCTTTCGGCGGTTCGGCTTTCGGCTGCTCGGCTTTCGGCGATCGGCTATCGGCCATCGGCTGTCGGTTATCGGTCTTCGGCAGCTCGGCCTTCGGAGCGGCAGCGGCCTTCGGAGCCTCCGCTTTAGCGGCTCCAGCCCCCTTCTCACCCGCTTCGCCGATGACGGCGACCACCGAGTTCACCGCGACCGTCGAGCCGTTCTGGGCTTTGATCTCGAGCAGCACGCCGGCGGCGGGCGACGGGATCTCGGCGTCGACCTTGTCGGTCGAGATCTCGAACAAGGGCTCGTCACGATTGACGGTATCGCCAACCTTCTTGAGCCAGTTGGTGATGGTTCCTTCGGCGATGGATTCGCCCATCTGAGGCATGATGACGTCGGTTGCCACGATCAGATCTCCAGGCAGCTAGTTGCGGCCGGCGGCATACCAGGGATCACGGCCACACGACAATCGGGGGCGGCCCGGCAGGAATTTTGACGGATCGATCCACCGCCCTCAAAGTGCGGCCATGCGCAACAACCTCGGCATCGACCTCAATTTCGGTAGCCTCTATCCCTACCCTGCTCAGCGCCGGGACCGTCGCGCGCGCGACCGCTCGGGCATGACGGCGGACCTGACCTGGGACGCCGACGGCGCTTGGAACGAGACCCTCCAGCGCAGCGCCAGCACCTCGCCGATGGCTCAGCGCGAAATCGAGTTCGTCTACGAGCTCGAGCGTAAGATCGCCGCCTGGGAGCAAGCCCGGAAGGACCGCCGTAAGCTCCTCCGTGCCCCCGTCATGACCCGCGTCCACATCGACGGCCAAGAGCACATGCTCGCCTGTGACGTGTCGACTCGCGGCCTGCGTTGCTCGGGCCGTCCCAAGAAGACGACCCTCGACGTCGAGTTCAAGATCCCCGGCCTGCCCTTCCCAATAGACGCCAAGGCCGAGGTCATCGAGTACTTCGACCGAAACGTCATCCCCCTGGTCAACATGAAGTTCGTCGACCTGGATACGCCGTACGAGAGCCACATCGAAGCCTACGTGAATCGGCGACTTGCCCATACCTTCTAGCGGGCGCACTCTCGAGAGGATGGCTTTCGAGAACCCGAAGCCCGAGCGGCTGCGCGACCTCCTACGCGAGGTCAGGCGCGTCGCCGTGGTCGGGTGCTCACCGAAGCCCTATCGGCAAAGCCACCAGATCGCCGCAACCATGCAGCGGCGCGGATTCACCATCGTGCCGGTGCATCCCAGCGGCGGCACGATTCTCGGCGTGACCGCTTTCGCGGACTTATCGCACGTCCCCGACGACTACGGCATCGATATGGTCAATGTCTTCCGCAAGCCGGAGGCGACCGCCTGCCTGGTCAGCGAAGCCAAGCGCTTGAAGGCGCGCGCCATCTGGTTACAGCACGGCATCGAGAGCGACGCGTGCGCCGCCGCGGCCCGCGAGCATGACATCCTCTGCGTCATGAACTGCTGTTGGGCCGTGACCTACACCATGGTGATGTAAATCGCTTACTGGACGAGTCGGAGGTGGCCGCGCACACCCGGCGTCTTGGCGATGTGCTTGAGCTCGGAGACGTCTTCGACGATGCGCTTGATGTAGGCCATCGCCTCGCTGGCTTCGTCACTCGCAGCTTCGTGAATCTGCTCGGCGACCAACGGGCGCTTGTCGACATAACGGTGCACGGCCAGCATGGCCTCGGGCGCGAGCCGCAAGAAACGCAGCGACAAGCCGATACCGCGCGGAACCTCGACGAGATCGACCACGCGGCAGGTGCAACGGATGGCCTGCGCATCGCCAGGCAGCGTGAAACGAACGGCGATGATCTGGCCCGGCCAACGGGGTCGCGTCGTGGTCACCAGCATGCCCCCGAGGCTCACGTCGTGGGCGATCATCCAGGTGCCGTCGCCAGTGCATTCGACCTTGATGGCGATGTCGGCACGCGGCAGTTGGCGGCGCTCGCCGCTCTCGTCTTGCGTTCTCATGAGCGTATTGTGAGGAGACCTCGGCGAAAACCGCAAAATTTCGTCCGCTGCTTTCGCGTGCGGCCAAGCCCCCTCGCTTGATCGCGGGTAGGGCAGGTGAGATGCCAGCCTTCCGCGTGTTTTCGGACCGCGGAACGCCATGGTCGTCTTCGAGTGGATCATCACCCTGCTGTTGATTTCCGTGCTGCTCACCACCGTGGCGCGGCGGATCGGCATTCCCTATCCGACGCTGCTCGCGGTCGGCGGCGCTTTGCTGGCGATCATCCCCGGCACACCGAGCCTCGAGCTCGACCCGGCACTCGCGCTCGCGCTTTTCGTGGCGCCGGTGCTCATCGACTCCGGCTTCGACACCTCGCAGCGTGACCTCTTGGACAACTGGCGCGGCGTGCTCGGCCTCGTCGTCGTTGCGGTCGGCGTCACCACCGCGGTGACGGCGATCGTGGTGCACGGCATGGTGCCGGCGATGCCCTGGGCGGCGGCGATCGCGCTCGGTGCCATCGTCGCGCCACCCGATGCGGCAGCGGCGACCGCCGTGCTCAAGCAAATCACCATTCCCCACCGCATCCTGACGCTGCTCGAAGGAGAGAGCCTGCTCAACGACGCGAGCGCGCTCCTCATCTACCGCGTCGCGGTCGGGGCTGCGGTCGCGGGGACGTTTTCGTGGACCAGCACCATGCCGGTGTTCGGGCTCGGCATCCTCGGCAGCGTCGTCGCCGGCCCAGTCATCGCCTGGCTGTTCAGCAACATATTCCGACACATCGATGACGCGCCGACCGCCATCCTCACGCAGTTCGTCGGCGCCTTCTGTATCTGGATCGCGGCGGAGCGCTTCCACCTCTCGGGAGTCCTCACCACCGTCACCTTCGCCATGACCGCGGCTCGCCTGGCCGAAGACACACCCGCGCGCATGCGTGTCCCGTCGTTCGCGGTGTGGGAAACCGGAGTTTACGTCCTCAACGTGCTCGCGTTCGTGCTCGTCGGCCTGCAAGTCGGCCCCATCCTCGCGCGTCTCTCCGAAGACGTTCGCCACGAGTATCTGTGCATCGCCGCCATCGTGCTTGCCGCAGTGGTCTTCACGCGCGTCGCTTTGGTGATGACGATCAACACCATCGGTCGCGCCGTCATCCGCCGGAACGGACACAAGCCGAAGCGACCCAACATGATGGCGCCGACAGCACGAGGCGGTGTGGTGCTCTCGTGGTGCGGCATGCGCGGCATCGTCACCCTGGCGGCCGCCTACGCTCTGCCGGCGGAGATGCCCTACCGTGACTTGTTGGTCCTGTGCGCATTCGCGGTCGTCCTCGGCACTCTGGTGGTCCAAGGTCTGACGCTGCCCTTCTTGCTACGCTTGTTGAACCTCAAGGACGACGACCCAGTAGGCCAGGAGCTGCGCCAAGGCCGCGCCGTTGCCTACGAGGCCGCCCTCGCGACTCTCGACGGCAACCAGACGCCGCTCGCGGCAGCGCTGCGCCACGAGCTCGGTGACATGCTGCATCGCGCACGCGGCGAGGCTCCGGCCGAGGGCGACAGCGAGGTTTCACTCGGGGCGCTCCGCATGGCCGCGGCGCAGGCGGCGCGCAAGGCGGTCTGGGATCTGCGCAAAACCGCGGTCATCGGTGACGCGGCGTTTCACAAGCTCGAGGAAGAGCTCGACTGGGCGGAGCTGACGACTCAGCGGGGTTAGCCCAAGGTGCCCTGATGTCACGACGGAGTGGCGAACCGCCGCGCCGCCGCTCCCGATACAGAGCGACATGCCCGGTAACGTAATTGCGACGGTTCCGTCTTCCCTCACCGCAAATCTAGGGACGACTGTCGCCCCGGCCAACGTCCCGATGGTGATCGAGACCCCGGTCTCGCTCTCCCAGTGGCTCGACACGGTCAGCCGAGCCACCAACACCGTGCTCGACGGTTTTGCAGGTCCCGGCCCCAGTCCCGAATCGGTCGTCGTGCTCTTGCGGGCCATCGACGGCGCCAGCGAGGCCTTGGGCCGCGACAACGACTCGGCGTTGCGCGAAGGTCTCCGAGCCGCGCTGCAGACGGCTCGCACCACTAGCATCGTGGCGCAGACCGCGAACGCCCGTCTCTCCCGTCGTGCGCTCATCGACGAGCTCTGCGCGAACATCACCAAGACCCTCGAGGAGAGCAATCAGCATGCAGGCGATGCGGGTGTCGCGTTCTTGCGCGGCTCCTTGCGCACCCTGGTCGTGCCGCTCCAAGGGATCGACCCCAAGCTTGCCAAGCAGGCGCTCGAAGTCGTCGACGTGAGCTTCTGGTCGAACACGGAGACCATCGCGCATCTCAAGGCGACCTTCGGCGCCATTCGCTCGAGCCTGCCTCTGTCCGCGGAGCCCATCGCCGCGCAGCGTCGAGGCTTTCTCGCCTGGCTCCTGCGCTGACTCAGTCGCCGCTGAAGGTGCGCGTACGGCGCTACCCCGGCTTGTGACAAACCGCTTCGATGTTGTGACCATCGAAGTCACGCACGAAGGCGCCGTAGTAGTTCGGATGGTAGATCTCGCGAATGCCCGGCTTGCCATTGTCCGTGGCACCGGCCGCGATAGCGGCCTCGTAAAACGCGTGCACTTGAGCTCTGCTCGTCGCCGTGAAGGCAATGTGCATGGGCGGCGAGCTCTTGCCGTCCTCGCCGATCCAGAAGTCGGGCTTGCCGTTGCGACCAAAGCCGCAGGCCCAGCCGGTCGGATTCTGCTCTGGCGTCACTTCCATGACGAGCTCGGCGCCGAGCGTCACCATCACCTTGGTGAAGAACTCTTTTGCCTTCTTGTAGTCGGAGTAGCCCAAGCCGATGTGGTCGATCATGAGCTAGCTGTCGCGCGGCTCCTGGGGCGGGAGCAACCCCAAAACTGACGGCTGGGTCCCCTTCCGCAGTGCCATTTCTTCGGTCTATAAGCGCCCCGCCAATGAGTGACACGACCGACAACACGACCCCTCCGGCACCGCCGCCAAGCGGCAACGACCGCCACGTCCCCGTCAACATCGAAGAGGAAATGCGCGCGTCGTTTCTCGACTACGCGATGTCGGTCATCGTCGGCCGCGCTCTTCCGGACATCCGCGACGGCCTGAAGCCGGTGCACCGCCGCGTGCTCTACGCGATGCACGAGCTGTCGAACACGTACAACCGCGCCTACAAGAAGTCGGCGCGTATCGTCGGCGACGTCATCGGTAAGTACCACCCGCACGGCGATCAGGCGGTCTACGACACCATCGTCCGCATGGCGCAGGACTTCTCGATGCGCCACGTGCTCATCGACGGTCAGGGTAACTTCGGCAGCATCGACGGCGATCCGCCGGCGGCCATGCGTTACACCGAAATCCGCATGGCGAAGTTGACGGGCGAAATGCTCGCCGACATCGAGAAGGAAACGGTCGACTTCGCTCCCAACTACGACGGCTCACAGAGCGAGCCGGTCGTCCTCCCCACGCGCTTCCCGAACTTGTTGATCAACGGCAGCACCGGCATCGCCGTCGGCATGGCGACGAACATCCCGCCGCACAATCTCTCCGAGGTCATCGACGCCTGCCTTGCGCTCATCAAGAACCCGGCGCTGAACGTCGCCCAGTTGATGCAGCTCATCCCCGGCCCCGACTTCCCCACCGCCGGCATCATCTACGGCGCGGGTGGTCTGCGCGCCGCCTACGAGAGCGGCCGCGGCAGCATCAAGGTGCGCGGCAAGACGCACATCGAGCAGATGAAGGGTAACCGCGAGCGCATCGTGGTCACCGAGCTCCCTTATCAGGTCAACAAGGCGACGCTCCTCGAGCGCATCGCCGAGATGGTCCGCGATAAAAAACTCGAGGGCATCAGCGACCTGCGCGACGAATCGAATCGCGAAGGCATGCGCATGGTCATCGAGCTCAAGCGCGACGCCACTACCGAGGTCGTGCTCAACCAGCTCTACGCCAACACAGCGATGCAGTCGTCGTTCAGCTTCAACGTGGTCGCCCTGGTCGAAGGACAGCCGCGCATCCTCAGCTTGAAGGAGTTGCTCGAGCACTTCCTGTCGCACCGCCGCGAAGTGGTCACCCGCCGCTCGCTCTTCGAGCTGCGCGAGGCCCGCAAGCGCTTCAACATCGTCTACGGCTTGCTGTCCGCTATCGACTCCATCGATCGCGTCATCAGCATCATCCGCGCGGCGCCCGATGCCGCGGTCGCCAAGACGCACTTGATGGCCGAGAAGCTGCCGATGTCGCCGGCCTTCGTCGAGCTGACGAACCGCCTGGTGACCTTCGACTACGACACCGCGAAAGAAGCGATCGCGCGCGGTCACATGCGCCTCAACGAAGAGCAGGCGCAGGCCATCCTCGACATGCGTCTGTCGCGCCTCACCGGTCTCGAGCGCGACAAGCTCGCCGAAGAAGCGGGTCACCTGCGCGAGAGCATCGAGAAGCTCGTCGCCATCTTGGGCTCGTACGAGCGCCTGATGGAAGTCATCGCCGGCGAGCTGCAGGAGATCAAAGACGGCTACTCCGAGCCGCGCCGCACGGTCATCGAAGCGTCGGCCCTGCAGATGGACGACGAAGATCTCATCGTCGACGAGGACATGGTCGTCACCCGCTCGCACAGCGGCTACGTGAAGCGCGTTCCGCCGTCGACCTACCGCGCTCAGAATCGCGGCGGCCGTGGCAAGACCGCGGCGGCAACCCGCGACGACGAAGACTTCATCGAACAAGTGTTCGTCGCCAGCATGCGCTCGTACGTGCTCGCTTTCACGGACAAGGGCCGCGTCTACTGGCTCAAGATTCACGAGCTCCCCACCGGTGCCGGCCAGGCGCGCGGCAAGCCGGTCGCAAACCTCGTGAGACTGCAAGAGGGTGAGCGCGTGCGTGCATTCTTGCCGGTACGCGAGTTCAAGGAAGGCTCGAACGTCGTCTTCGTGACCAAGAAGGGCGTCATCAAGAAGACCGACATCATGCAGTACGCGAACCCTCGTCCCTCCGGCATCATCGCCCTCGGCATCGAAGACGGCGACGAGCTGGTGTTCGTGGGCACGACCAACGGCAACGACCAGGTCGTCATCGCGACACGCGAAGGCCAAGCGGTGCGCTTCCCCGAGTCGCTGGTGCGCAACATGGGTCGTGGCGCCTACGGCGTGCGCGGCGTGCGCTTCAAGAAGAAGGACGACGAGGTCATCGGCGCGGTCATCCCGCAAGAAGGCCAGGTCATCCTCACGGTCACCGACGGTGGCTTCGGCAAGCGCACTCCGCTCGACGAGTACCGTCAGACGAATCGTGGCACGAGCGGCGTCGTGAACTGCAAGCTCACCGACCGTAACGGCAAAGTGGCGATGGTGCTGGGCGTCCTCGAGGACGATCACATCATGGTGGTCACCGACCGCGGCATCATGATCCGCATGGTGGTGAATTCGATCCGCCAGACCGGACGCTCGTCGCAGGGCGTACGCGTCATCGCTCTCAACAGCGGCGAGAAGGTCACCAGCGTCACCCGACTCGAAGACAAAGACGAGTCCGCTTTGACAGCCCCACTCGCGGTCGACGAGGCCGAGCTCAAGGCCATCGAAGCCGAAGACGCAGCCGACGTGCCGGAAGAAGTCGAAGACGAAGCGCCCGCGGACGACGAGGGCGGCGGGGAGCCCGGAGCCAACTGAGAAAATGGTTGGCGTCCCTATGTTTCTAGCTGCGGAAGTGGCGGTCCGGTAGGCCCCAGTCGCGTCGACGCGGCGGGGGCATGCCGTCGATGGCGTCTTTGGCGCCGCGGTAGAACTGGCCTTCGCTCGGTGGCGGTTGGTTGTTGTAGGGCGTGTCGCGGTAGTTCTTGATGAGGGCATTGCCGGCGTCGCGGGTGATGAGCGACCAGGCGGCGGATGGGTCCTTGGAGCTGCGCGGCTCGTGGTCCGACCAGACGCGGCGCCACTCGGCTTTGCCGTCGTAGATGTGCTGGCGATCGATGCTCATGGCGCCGGTCCGCTGGTCGTAGCTCATGCGCAAGTTGTAAGGGTCGGTTTGGGTCATGCCTTGGATGGCGCGGCGTCCGAGATCGTGCACCTTGTCGGAGTTGCCGCCGGTGCGCCGATCGATGGTTCGCATGATGTCGCGCGACTGGTCTTCGGTGAAGGAGTCGGGCCGCGATGGCTCGCCACCGCGCCGTGGAGTGACGCCCTCGATTCCGGGGGCCTTCAGGCCACCTTGCAGCGGGCTCGGGCCACGCGGCTCGCGCTGCGACACGGTGCCGCCGACGCTGACGAGGCGGTCGGCCTGCTCACGCTCGTTTGCCCCCGGCGACGGGCGCGCCCGCGCCGGCTCGTCCGAACGAGCCACGCCGCTGTACGCACTGCCGCCCGGAACCGATGGGATCGTGGTGGTCATGCTGCCGACTGCCTAGTCCACATACCCAGAAGGCGGGGGAATCGGCTCTCTCAGACCCGGGCGCGCTCACGGCGCCAGCGAACGACCATCGCGAGCAGCGGAGCACTGACGGTGACGAGCGCGAGCTTCACGATGTACTGGCCGAACAACAGACGCGGTAAGTCCGCGACAGTGCCCGCGAAAGCGACCCCGACGAAGATCACGGTATCCACGAACTGCGCCACCGCGGTCGCGAAAGCGGCACGCAAGGCCACGCCGAGCCCGGGTCTGCGCCGGCGGATGATGTCGTAGATCCAGACGTTCTCGAGCTGCGCAACGATGAACGCCACCAGACCCGCACCGGCGATGCGCGGTGTTACCCCGAAAACGCGAGCATAGGCGGCGTCATCGGCGAACCCCGCGGCGGGCGGCACCACCACGATCATCACGAAACACGCGAGCGCCACGGAGAGCGCAATGAAGCCGTGACGCACGAAGCCCCGCGCGAGCGGCGCTCCGTGCATCTCGTTGATGTAGTCCACCAAAGCGAACGACAGTTGGTAGACCACCACGGTCGCCGACGCGGCAAGCGAGCCCAGGGCCATCAGCTTGCCGCCGCCTGCTAGACCGCACACCACCAGGGTGACGTAGAGAACCCGGAGGGTCTCCTCACTCGGGAGGCGTTGTATACCGCTCGTTTCGCTCAGCGCTTCTTCGCTTTGGCCTTGGGTGCTTCCGGTACGGGCGCCGGAACAGCCGCTGCTTGTGCCTGCGCTTCCGCCGCGGCTTTGGCGTCCGCCTCGGCTTGCGCGCGCGCCTCTTTGGCTTTGGTCTCGCTGGTGGCCGCCAAAGCGGACAGACCCTTCTCGAAGTCGCCGCCGACCATCGTGTCCATGTCGTTGAACAAGCAGAAAGCCTTCATGACGAAGTTCTTCTGGCCGCTCATCGCCCAGGTCACTTTGGTGCCCTCACCCTCGGGCGCGAAGCCGAAGACGACGTTGTTGGTGGCCTTGAAGGGCTCGAGGAAGTCGAGCTTGAGGTCGATGCGCTCGGGCATCTTGGCGCTGGTGATGGTCATCTGACCGGCGCCGACGTTCTTGTCCTTCGAGCTCCAGGCGTAGGTCGAGCCGGTACCGGAGGGCGCGCCCGAGAACGTCTTCTCCATCGCCGGGTCGAGCTTCTCCCACGGCGACCAGCTCGGCCAATTGTGGAAGTCGTTGACCTGGGCGAACACGATCGCCTGTGGCGCCGCCATGGTCGCCGAGCGCTCGACGGTGAAGTCCGCGGGTTGCATCGCGACGTAGGCACCGAATCCACCGAGGATGACGACGAGGACACCAATGATCTTGAGTGCCATGGGGGGCTCCCGGGCTTTAGGTAGGCGGCCGTTGTCCCCGAGAGCGAGGACGCAAGGCAAGCCTTCTATTCCGCGCGCGTGCTGGCGTAGCGACCGGTCGTGATCGGCGGCACCACTTCGGGTGGCGGAGGCGGCAAGGCCTTGGGCTCCTCGGGGGGCGCCGGCAACGCTGCCCGCACCTGCTGGCTGAAAGCGGTGAACGGCGCGAGCAGACGGGCGACGAGTCGAGCGAAACGCGACGGCTCGGAAGGCGGCTCGGGCGCGGGCGGAGGAGGCGGTGGCGGCTCCGGTGCGCAGATGATGCGAAACGCGTGGTCGTTGCGGAGGCTGTCGGAAATCTTTTGGGTGCCGACCAGGGCCGCCATGAGCTCGGGTCTCTCGCTCAGGCGATCGGCAAGGTTTTGCACCACGAACGCACGAAAGAGAGCGTCGTCGATGGTGACGCGCGAGCCAACGCGATTGGTGAGCCGCTGACTGAGCTCGCTGGCCACGCCGACGGCGATCATCGAGCCGCGGTCGACCACGTTGCAATTGCTATCCCGAACACGCGCTGAGTCCACGATAACGGACGTGGCGCGCTCGAGATGCTGGTAACCCTCGCCGAACGGCGACCCACCGCCAGCCGACATGACGCGCAGGTATTCTTCGACCTTCGACAACGCTTCGTTGCAGAAGGCGTCGGCGACAGCGCGTGCGCCCCTGAGCTGCGACGCGGTGCAGGGTGAACGAAATCCGATGTCGCCGCGCAGCTTGACGTTGTCTTCCTGGGTGGGCACGGCCGGAGCTTCCCGCACGTAGATGGGATCGCGAATGGCGACTGACGCGATCCCGATCTCGCCCTCATGGCGAGAGGCTGCCGCAAGCTCGTACCCATGGCGGTCGAGGAGCTCGCTGAGCAATACAATCGTCTTGTCGGTGACCTTGGACAGGTCGATTAACTTTGCGAGGTTCAGAGGGAGGCGGTGGAGACGACGCGCGATGTGGGCGCCCAGGTCGTCATTGAACAGCCTCACGACCGCCGCGTGCTGGATCTCCTGACCATCGACGTAGGCGGCCTCCGCATAGGGATTCTGGTTGAGCTCTTTGAGCGCCGCGAAATGCTGCGTGATCCGCGTGTCGGCGTCGCGCACCAACTCGGCGAGCACGGCTTTCATCTCGCCGAGCAGCACCGGGTCGACGACCTTGAGCCCGTAGTCCGCGCAGACGTCCACGGTGTCGTAAGTGGCGACCATGGGCTGACTGCGGATGGCGGTGGCGCTTTCCAAGCGAGACAACCCCTCTTTTCGGGTGGACGTGACCTTATCGGCTGGTCCCGTCGAGGGTTTCGCCTCTGTCGGTGACGACTAGCCACCGGACGCCGGGCGAGGCAGAGTGCCGCCGATGCGTCTTCCCCTGGCAATCGCGCTCACCGCCCTGCTTTCGGCCTGCGGCACCAGTATCGAAGAGGGCATGGATACGGCGAACGACCTGCTCTACCACAAGGAGTACGTCGAATCGGAGCGCCTGTACCGCAAGCTCCTGCGCCGCCTCGAAGACCACGGCCGTAACATGTCCGACAGCCAGGAGAACGAGCGTCTGGCCGTCCTCGACCGTCTGGGGAAGCTCAACGCCCTCTACCTCCACGACTACGATGCGGCCATCAAGTTCTACCGCCAGCTGGTGAAGCTCTACCCGCGCACCGACCAGGCGATGGCGGCGCTCGCGACGGTCGCCGACGTCTACCAGCACAAGATCGGCAACGTTCCGGCGGCCATCGAGGTCTACCAAGAGCTGGTGCGCGAGTTCCCCGAAAGCAACGAAGCGCTGCGGGCACGCCTGAAGATTGCCCACGCCTACTTCGAGCTGAAGAACTACGATCAGGCGCGGCGTGAAGCCGAAGCCCTCATCGCCAAGGCTCCCAGCAGCAGCGAGGCCGCCCAAGCGCAATTCGAAATCGCGAACTCTTTTTATCTCCAAGAACGCTACGCCGAAGCGGTCGCGAGCTACGAGCATCTCCTCGCGGCCCAACCCGAGCGTGAGCTCACCGCCCTGGTGCTCTTCGAGCTCGGAAATTGTTTCCAAGAGACTGGCGAGATGTCGCGAGCGCTCGCTTATTACTACGCGTGCCTCATGGATCATCCCGATCCGATGCTGGTGCAGCGAAAGATCAAACGTGTTCGCAAGCGCATCGACAACACCAAGCCTGCGGATGTCGAGCTCCCGGCCTATCTGCGTGACCGTCTCGCGGCGATTCGTGGTCTGCCCTTCGGCGTCCATGTCGCGAGCGCTCCGGAGGGTCGCACGGGCATCGATACCGAGAAGCCCATGCAGAGCGAGCCGAAGCGCCGGCGATCAGAGGACAGCTCGATGACCGCGCCGACACCCGAGCAGCCAAAGAAGAAGAAGGCCGCGCCGAAGCCCGAGGTCGATCCGGGCGACCATCCGCCGGAACAGACACCGCAGCCTTCGGAAGAGCCGATCGGTGAGCCGCCACCGACGACGCCGAAGCCGCCGATCGAGGCGCCGCCGCCCGCCGATCCGGTGCCGGCCAAGGAACCGCCCAAAGAGGTTCCGCCGCCGCCCGCGCCGACGCCACCACCGACGCCAGGTGAGCCTGCGCCCTAGTCGGGGCGACTCACCAACGTCGTTGCGTATGGCCCCTCGGTGATCGGTGGAATGACAGCTGGAGCGGCCAGCGCTTTGTTGGCAGGCGCAGGCAATGCCAAGTTTCGCGATGCGCCGAGCAGGTCCCGCACATAGGCACGCACGGTGCGGCGCGGCTTTTCGGCGCAGACCGCAACATAGTTGACGACCGTCGCCCCGTTCACCGTCTCCGCATAGCGACCGACGACCACGACGTGCAAAGCGGGGAACTGCGCGAAGCGTTCCGCGATCGCCTTGTCGACGTGCGACATGAAGGCATCTTCGTTCACCGCGAGGCCGTCGACAGCGAGCGAGCGCATGCGCGCCATCACATCGTCGACTGCATGGAGCTTCACGACGCCCGCCTTGCGCACGTCATGACCACCCCAATCGCCGCCCGACACCCAGCGCCCTGGAACCACCGCGCCTGACAGGTTGAAGTACCCGCGGCTGAACAGCGATGTGCCGCTCCTCATGAAGAGCTCGAAACAATCCGTCATGGTCACGACCGACGTCATGCAGAGATCATCGACCAGGGCGCGCAAAGCGAGGAGCTGTTCGGGACGGTTGACTGCGGTCACACCCATCCCTTGCTGCAACTTGCTCACGTCACCGAGAAGCTTGAGCTGACGCGCGCGGTCCTCGATGACCCTGGTCACGTAGACCGGGTCTCGGACTGCGATCTCGAGCACGTCTGACCCCGCGCCGGTGTTCTTGCCGCACAGCTCGTAACCGAAACCCGAGAGACGACGGGCGATGGCGTCTAGGGTGGGCTGCACCAACGCGCTCGCGGGCGGAGCGGTGTCACCCGAGCCTTCGAAGGCACGATTCAGGCGCTCGGCGAGATTCCCTTCGCGCAACAGGGCGACCCGCGTCGCGTAGCGCACCTGCGTGCCACCGATATCCACGACTTCGCAGTAGGGGTTCTGCTGGGCCGCCACGGCGGCCTTGAGGTGCTCGTCGACCAGCCCAACCGTTTCGGCGGCCACCGCGTGGACGACCCCGAGGCACATCGACGCGACGCGCGGGTTGGTAACACCGGGGATCACCGGCTCATTGCCTGGCGCGCTCGAGGCAACAGCTGGGTGCTCACGAATGGTACTGGCGCTCTGCACGAGCTCCCCCGATGGTCGGATCCTAGCCAGCATCGGCAAAACGCCCGCACTGTTGCTTCAGGCGAGATACTTGCGCACGAGCGGACCGAGCTCGGCGATGCGCTCCTTCGCGATGAGCGCCCGGTCAGTCACGATGGCGACCGCTAGGGCGCTGTCACATGTGCAGCGCTTGTCGAGCCCGGCGATGGCGGGCAGGGCCTTTTCGAGCAGCTTCTGAGCGCGGGCGCTGTTCGTTTTGAGGAGGGCGATGACGGCGTCGACGGTCACCGGTTGCTCACTCACGTGCCAACAGTCGTAGTCGGTGACCAACCCGAGCGTCACGTAGTGCATCTCGGCTTCACGGGCGAGCTTGGCTTCCGGCATCGCGGTCATGCCGATGATGTCGACCCCCCTGGCACGGTAGGCGTGCGACTCGGCTCGAGTCGAGAACTGAGGACCGTCGATGGTGACCAGCGATCCGCCATCGTGGACGCTGAGCCCTTGCGCGCGGGCTTGCGCCACGAAGTGTTTGGCGGCGGTCACGCAGACCGGGTCGGCCATGCTGACGTGCGCCACCACGCCGGCACCGAAGAAGCTGCGATCACGGCCCTGGGTGCGGTCGAGGTACTGATCGGGCACCACGAGATCACCAGGATGGATGTGCTCCTTCATCGAGCCGACCGCTGAAACGGACACCAGCCACTCGACGCCTAGCGATTTCATGGCGAAGACGTTGGCGCGATACGGCACCTCGGCGGGGGTGAGGCGATGGCCACGGCCGTGGCGCGGCAAGAAGACGAGCCGAGCAGTCCCGAGGCGACCGGTGATCATGCTGTCCGAGGTAGGTCCGTACGGTGTCGACACCGTCACTTCCTGGACGTCGGTCAGGCCGTCCAGGGCATAGAGGCCACTGCCCCCGATGATTCCGATGGTGGTCATGAAGCATGTCTTGCTTCAGAGCGTCTCAGGGGTAAAGCTTGCCCGCCATGCACAATCACTATTACGACTCGGAAGACCTCGGTAGATTCCCCGACATCGGCAAAGCCGCGCCAGACCTGGCCAAGAAGTTCTTCGACTGGTACGGCGCCGTTTTCGCGGACGGCGCGCTGACGGCGCGCGAGAAGTCCCTCATTGCCCTAGCGGTCGCGCACACCGTGCAATGCCCGTATTGCATCGACGCCTACTCGAACGACTGTCTCTCCAAGGGCTCGGACATCGAGCAGATGACCGAGGCCATCCACGTCGCCGCCGCCATTCGGGGCGGCTCGTCGCTCGTCCACGGCACGCAGATGCGCGGCCACGTGAAAAAGGTCGGAATGTGATGTCGTCCCTGCTGTCGCGCAGAGCACCGCTCGCCAGCACTTCGGCTCAGCTGAAGACGCTCGAGGGGCTACCGGTCGCGCGTGAGTTCCACGAGGCGCTGAAGGACTCGTCGCTCACGCCGTTTCGTCCCACCCGCATCGAGATCTTCCAGGTGAACGTCGGCAAGCTCTGCAACCAGACCTGCCGGCATTGTCACGTCGACGCCGGCCCCGACCGCAAGGAACAGATGTCGCGCGCCACCATGGAGCTCTGCCTCCACGCGCTCGCTAAAACGGACATACCGACCGTCGACATCACCGGCGGCGCACCCGAGCTCAATCCGCACTTCGAGTGGTTCGTCGGCGAAGTAAAAAAGCTCGGCCGCCACGTCATGGATCGCTGCAACCTCACCATCCTCGAGACACCGGCGCACAAACACCTTCCGAGGTTCTTCGCCGACCACAAGGTCGAAGTGGTCTGCTCCCTGCCGCACTACCGCGCCATGAACACCGACGCGCAACGTGGCGAGGGCGTCTTCGAAAAGTCGGTAAGCGCCCTGAAGAAGCTCAACGCCGTCGGTTACGGTGACGGCAAGAGCGGACTGCGGCTCGTTCTAGTGACCAACCCGGTGGGCGCGTTCCTGCCCGCGGGCCAAGCCTCACTCGAGAAGGAATGGAAGCGCGAGCTGGACCGCCTGCACGGCATCAAGTTCGACGCCCTCTTCTGCCTGACCAACATGCCGATCAGCCGCTATCTCGAGTGGCTGATGGAGACCGGCAACCTCCAGGGCTACATGGAGCGCCTGGTCACCAGCTACAACCCGGCCGCCGCCGCCAATGTCATGTGCCGCAACACCATCTCCATTGGCTGGGACGGCAAGCTCTACGACTGCGACTTCAACCAGATGCTGGACATGGAAGTGGACGCCAGAGGTCCGCGTCACATCGGCGACTTCGACCAGAAGGCCCTCGAGGCGCGAACCATCGTGACCCATCGTCACTGTTTCGGGTGCACCGCTGGCGCTGGTTCGTCCTGCGGCGGGATCACCACCTGACGCGGGTTTTCCGCAACGATCACGGGCTCGGGCGGGATAACTAGGGACCTCCCCTAAAAGGCAGCAATCCCATGAGCTCGGTGCGCGATCTCCGAATCCAAGGCACGCGTGTTTCTTCCTCGGGCGAAGCCCCCAAAGCGGACGTCTCCACGCCGCAGAAGCTCCATCCCAAGCTCCGCCGTCTCAAGGCCACCGCCGACGCCTTAGAGCGCGTTCGCAGCCAGAAGACCGAGACGGTCAGCCGCATCGAAGCCATCGCCAAGAACAACCCCGACGCCGAGCCGATGAAACACGTCGAGTACCTGGCTTCGCCCGCGCTCCTCGGCCGTGGCAGCCCCTCGCCCGGCTTCGACACCGCCTCGGCCTACATGGTCGAGCTGATGAAGAAGTACGGCATGGAGGGCCCGAATCCCTCCGACCCGTCGGGTAATCCGTTCTACCAGACGTTCGACCTCTTCTCGCTGCGTCGCGACGACGACCACGCGCACATCGCCCCGCGTCCATGGGGCCGCGACCTCTTCGAGGGTGGCTTCTATCTCGATGCCACCATCGACAGCGAAGAGCATGAGCTCATCAAGCAGCAGTGCCGCAAACACGGCGTCGGCAACTACGACGACCGCGCGAACATCGCCCCACGCGACGAGCTGTCGATCGACAGCCTGCGCCGGAACGGCATCGTCGCTCAGCAGGTGCAGAACGTCATGGGCGTCATGCGCGGCACCGGTCCGCAGAAGGACGAGTACATCGTCCTGATGGCGCACCTCGATCACTTGGGCGGCACGCCGCAGCGCTTCTTCCCCGGCGCTTCGGACAACGCTTCGGGCTCGGGTACGAACGCAGCCCTGCTGCCGATGCTCGCGGAGCTCCAGAAGGCCGGCAAGCTCAACCGCTCGGTGTTGGTCATCTGGACTGCCGCTGAAGAGAAGGGCCTCGTCGGCGCCAACTACTTCATCAAGCACCCGATCCCAGGCATCCCGCTGTCCGCTATCAAGGGCTCGATCAACAACGACATGATCGGCCGCTTCGAAGGCGACCGTATGTCGGTCATCGACACCACCAGGGGCAAGAAGACGTTCCTCACCGACGCCTTCGCTTACGCCCAGGACAAGCTCGGCGACCGCAAGTTCGCCATCGTCAACCGCGACATCAACTCGTTCGAGGGCCGTCAGGACAATCAGGTGTTCACGCGCGCGGGCATCATCACGCTCTTCAACTTCGAAGGCCTGACGAAGCGCACCGGCGGCGGCAGCGAAAACCCCGACTATCACAAGACGACGGACACGCCGGACAAGCTCATCGCCGAGCATGGCGGCGAGAAGCTGCGCCGCTTCCGTGATTTGAATCTCCACATGCTCGAATACGCGAGCAACGCCCAGCTGTGAGCGAGCGCCTGGACGATGTCGAATTCAAGCTTGCGTACACCGAGCGCCGGGTCGAAGAGCTCGACGACGTGGTGCGCAAGCTTTCGGAGACCGTCGATCTCCTGGTAGGCGAAGTGGCCCGCTTGCGGCAGCTCTCGGAACCTCGGGAGCTACCGCCTGGAAACGTGAAGCCACCTCACTACTGAACGGCGATTGAGACACCGATGCGCTACGACCACCCGATCCGCACTCTCGCAGGCGAACCCACGACCCTGGCCGATTTCAAAGGCAAGGTCCTCCTCATCGTGAACACGGCAAGCGCCTGCGGATTCACACCGCAGTACAAAGGCCTCGAGGAGCTCTACAAGCGCTTCAAGGAGCGCGGCCTCGTGGTCATGGGCTTCCCGTGCAATCAGTTCGGAGCTCAGGAGCCCGGCACCAACGAGGAGATCGCGAGCTTCTGCGAGAAGAACTACGGGGTCACCTTCCCGATGTTCGACAAGGTCGAGGTGAACGGTCCCTACGCCCATCCGCTCTTCGCCGAGCTCAAGGCGCAGGCGCCAGGGGTGCTCGGCACCGAAACCATCAAGTGGAACTTCACCAAGTTCCTGGTCGACAAGGCCGGTAAAGTGGTGAAGCGCTTCGCCCCGAACGACGAGCCCAAGGTGCTCGCCGAGGACATCGAAAAGCAGCTCTAGCGGTTGGCAGGCAACGTCCCCGCCCCGACGCCGATACCGGAACCATGAACCCGGTCGACAACGGCTCCGTACGCGTCGCGAACGCCAGTGCACGGCCGCGACTCGGTGGCGCCCTCGACGACCTGCCCCACGCACCGAGCCACAGCGTCGTTTCTGACTGGCATCGCCATCAGCCCACGATGCGCGACTACTGGTGCAGTACCTTCGCGTATGCTGCCTATGTGCCGGCGGACAGCGCCAAGGCCTACTTCGAGAGCTGCGGCTTCACGGGCGTGCGTGACGTCGAGCTACCCGCGGTCCGTTCGCGCTTCGTCATCGCAGAGGCCCCCGGGCTCACTGTCGTGGCCTTTCGCGGCAATAACACCGTCGACGACTTTCTCACCACGACGGGCACCCTGCGCATGCGTCCGGGCTTGGGCGGTGCGGTCAACGCGAAGCTCTTGCGCCTCACCGAGCACGTTCGGCCGCGGCTCGAGCCGGTCGTGCGCGTCGCGCTCGCGGCGGGGCACGACGTCGTTTTCACCGGGCACAGCAACGGCGGCTCGATGGCGATGCTCGCGGCGCTCGATCTCGCCGAGCGTGACGCGGCTCCGACACTGGTCGTACCGCTCGCCGCGACCCGCACCGGCAATGATGCCCATGCAACGGCCTATACGAGCGCTCTCGGGACACGCACGCATAGCTTCCTCACCGAGCACGACCCTGGTCAGCTCGCCGCACCCCGTTGGCGGGGCTTCGTCGAAACCGTGGCCACCGAACGTCTCCCTGGGAAACTCACGGGCTATTCCATAGACGCCTTCGTGAAGGAACACGCTCTGTCGACCTACATCGAGCGCCTCGCCCGGCGCTGCTCGGGCTGACCCTCTCGGTGCCAGCCGGGCACGAACCGAGCGCTCGCCCGCAGCGATAAGACTCGTCCATGCCGAGTCTCACCAACGCTCCTCTTCAAGTCGTCGAAACCAAGTCTTCTCTGGTGCTCGAAACACCGAGGTCGCTCGGTGAGGTCGCGGTGGTGCCGCCGACGCCCGCGCCCCAGACGTCGTACGAACGCGCCCTCGACCTCATGGCCAAGACCCGGAGGCAGATTGCGTCGGTTGCCACGGTCAAAGGTCCAACGGTCGCTCCCAGCGTCATCGACACCTGGCTGAAAAAGAACGAAGGCCTGAGCGCCGTCCCGGCGATGCTCGCGATGTGCTCCGGCGTGGTTTCTCTCGTCGCCGGCGCGGCGGTCGACGGTTCGCCCACGGTGTCGATGAATGCCGGGATCGTTGCGGCAGCGAGCGTACCGCCGTTCTTCTACATGTTCACCGCCGGTTGGCGTCTCAAGAGGGCCGAGGCGAAGCACGCCGCAGAGGTCCTCGACACCGCCGATCTCGACCGCATGCTCGCCTCGGTTCGCGAAGCGACCCCAGCCGAGCGCGGCATGATCGAGCCGTTCCTCAATCGTGCCCTGCGGCCGCTCGACCCTGGCCTGTCCGCTAAAGCAGCGAAGGCTCGCGATCGGCTCATGAAAGACCTGCCGCAGCCTCATGGCGCGACCGCACGGGCCGCCCAGCTCGCGGTCATCGTCGATGACCTAGCCCACGGGGGTGAGCTACGACAGCATCTCAGCACCCTGAAGCTATTGCTCCTCGAGGCTCCCGTCGACGAGCTACCCATCTTGGCCGCTAACCTCGAGACCGCCACGTTCGAGGGCGAAAAGGCCATCGTCGAGGGCAGCCAAGACAGTATTCGAGAGCTCTACGCCATGATCGACGCCGCCAAGCACGGCGAGGCGCTAGAACGATAAGCGGGCCATAGCCATACCCATAGGGCGCGTGTATAAGCCGCGCCACTTCATGCAGCACCGCACAAATCTTCGCACCGTCGCTATCATCGCCCACGTCGACCACGGCAAGACCACGCTGGTCGACGCCCTCTTCAAACAGGGCGGCATCTACCGCGAGAACCAGCAAGTCGTCGAACGGGCCATGGACTCGAACGACCAGGAGCGCGAGCGCGGCATCACCATCCTCGCCAAGTCGACGAGCGTCCGCTTCGGCGAAACGACCATCCAGATCGTCGACACCCCCGGCCACGCCGACTTCGGCGGTGAGGTCGAGCGCACCCTGCGCATGGTCGACGGCGTGCTCCTCTTGGTGGACGCCGCGGAAGGTCCGCTCCCGCAGACGCGCTTCGTCTTGCGCAAGGCCTTTGACCTCGGTCTCCCCGCCATCGTCGTCATCAACAAGATCGATCGCCAGGACGCACGTCCCGAAGCGGTGCTCGACGAGGTCTACTCGCTGTTCATCGACCTCGGTGCGAGCGACAAGCAGATCGAGTTCCCGGTGGTCTACGCCATCGCCCGCGAAGGCCGCGCCTCGCGTGATCTGAACAACCTCGGCCCCGACTTGAAGCCGCTCGTGTCGGCCATCCTCGAGACCGTGCCCGCGCCCGAAGACAAGAGCGCCGCCCCTTTCAGCATGCAGGTCAACTCGCTGGGCTACGACGAATACGTCGGCCGCCTCGTGGTCGGCCGCGTCGCCACCGGCACCGTGAAGCCCAACCAGATGGTGCGCGTCGCCGGCACCAACGAGTCGTACACCGCGCGCGTCACCGGCCTCTTCCGCTTCCAGGGCGTGCAGCGCATTCCGCTCACCGACGCGCAGTCGGGCGACATCATCGCCCTCGCGGGTCTCGACAAGGTCACCATCGGCGACACCATCACCGCGCCCGAGTCGACCGAGGTCATGGAGCGCATCACCGTCGACGAGCCGACCGTGGCCATGGTCTTCCAGGTCAACGACGGCCCGCTTGCCGGCCGCTCCGGCGGCAAGTTCGTCACCAGCCGCCACATCCGCGAGCGCCTCACGCGCGAGGCGTACGCCAACGTCTCGATCCGCATCGAGCCCGGTGAAACGCCCGAGCAGTTCCGGGTTCTCGGTCGCGGCGAGCTCCAGCTCGCGGTCTTGATCGAAGGCATGCGCCGCGAGGCCTACGAGCTTTGCGTGCGCAACCCGCAGGTCGTCACGCGCGACGGCGAGGCTGGCAAAGAAGAGCCCACCGAGCGCCTCGTGGTCGACGTCCCGGTCGAGCACGTCGGCGCCGCCACGTCGCTCATCGGCCAGCGCCGTGCGCAGCTCCTCGATCAGCGCCAGGAAGGCTCACGCGTACGTCTCGAGTACATCATCCCGACGCGCGGTCTGTTCGGCCTGCGCAACATGATGATGACCGCCTCGCGCGGCACGGCGCTCATGCACAGCGTCTTCGAAGGCTGGATCCCGTGGACCGGTCCCATTCAGAAGCGGGTCAACGGCGCTCTCGTCGCCGACCGCGCCGGTGAGACCACCATCTACGCGTTGTTCAATCTGCAGCCGCGCGGCGTGATGTTCGTCAAGGAACAGCTCGAGGCCTACGAAGGCATGGTCATCGGCGAGCACGCGCGTGAGAACGATCTCAACGTCAACGTCTCGCGCGAGAAGAAGCTGACCAACGTCCGCGCCAGCGGAAAGGACGAGAACATGGTTCTCGCCCCTCCGCGCGATATGACCCTCGAGCGCTCGCTCGAGTGGATCCGGGACGACGAGATGGTCGAGGTCACGCCGAACGCCATTCGCATTCGTAAGCGCGTGCTCGCGGCCAACCGCCGCCCGGTGATCGCCGAGTCAGAGTAGACCCGGCGACCTGGTCAAAACACGCTTCCATACTCGAAGGTGCGCGGCGTGTTGTTGAGGCACGCCACCACGGCGACGCCGTCGAGCAACGAGATCTGTCGTATCTGGCAGCCGGGCAGGTTGCGGCTTTCCCAGGTGTTGCCCCCGTCGACGCTGATCGCGACGTTTTCGTAGTAGTGGCAGCCCGTCGCCACGACCTCGGGACGACCAGGGAGCGACGTCACTGAACGGCCGTAGTAGCAGTAACTGTCGAAGACTCCGTTGGTGAGCTCGGTAAAGGTTTGGCCGCCATCGACGGAGCTCTGCAAGCGACCATATGCGTCTGCAACGCGCATGACCGGGCCCGAAGGGCCTTCGTACATCTCGAGGCCCGCGATGGGGTAGCCCGGCGTCGTGAGCTGGGTGCGCACGCCCGTCGCCCAATTCACCGACCAAAGATACGGACCACCGAGGTTCCAATCGTAGGCCGCGACGAACACGGTGTCTTGCGAGAACGGGCTGACCCAGCCGGCGGCGCCGGCGTACCAAGTCGACGGCACGTCGCAGGCATGGTCTTCGTAGCTCATGCCGCCGTCCAGCGTACGCCGGCAGATGCCATTGCCCAGCGTGTAGAAGACGAGCGGATCCCGAAGGCTGACCGCGCCAACGCCCCACCAAGTCTCCGGTGAGCCGTCGGTGTTGTGGATGACATTGTCGAACCCATCTTGTGTTGCCCAGACGTCGCCGTCGTAGGTGCCACCGAAGCTCTCGCGCCGCAGGTAGACCGTCCGCGGATAGTTCGGGTTGACGTGGAAGAAGAGAGCGTCGCCGGCAGCATATTCGCCGACCCTCGACCAGCTCACGCCGGAGTCGTTGGTCGCGTAGATGAGCGTCGGGTTACCGCCGCTCGCTGCGAACGCATCGGTGGCTGAAGTGACGACGAGCGCGGGATTGCGCTCGGCCAAGGTCTCGGGATTGTCGATGGGATCGAAGTTGGCTCCCGCGTCGGTCGTCACGTAAAGGTGGCCTGCCGACTGCACTGCAATGGTGTTGCCACTGTTCGAGACCGCCATCGTCGCCACGTAGGTGTCGAACGGCTCGGTAAAGCTACCGTCCGTGAGCGCAGCCCAAGCCGGCGTGCGTGCATCGGGTGCGCGCTCGATCACCGTCGTCGTCCCGGTACCAGTGAAGCGGTAAGCGGCGCCGCTGGAGTCGAGCGCCCACGAGATGGACAGGCCGTTGTAGCCTGCGTTCGCGGTCCACGTGGCGCCGTTGTCGACGCTCTGACGACCGACCTTGTAGACGTAGCCTGCGTGCGCCGGCGCGGGATCGAAACGTGGAATGCTCGTAGCATCGGCGAATCCGGCGGCGCCCGTCGCGGTGAACGACCCCGCGCCGTTGAGGGACTGATAAAGCCCCGAGCCGACGCTGGCATAGTAGAAGTCCGCGAGCTTGATGTTGCTGTCGAGCGGGCTGTGCGTCATGTGGGCGGTATACGATGTCGACACCGCCGGCTCGGTGTACTGAAGCGTCCAGCTGCTGCCGTAGTTGCTCGAGTAGTACAGCTGGTTGGTGTTCCACAGCCAAAGGCCGCCCTGATAGTCGACCGAGACACCACTGGTTTGCCAAAGCGCGTAGAGATAGGTGTTGAACTGGCTGCGAATGTTCGGGCAGTTCCCACCGTCGAGACTGTCGACCCGCACGTAGTTGTTGTACTGGTCGCTCACGTAAGCGATCGCATCCGGTCCCGGCGATACGAAGATGTGGCCGACCTCACCCAGGGTCGTGTTCGAGCGTGTCGTGCACTGGGGAGACCAGGTCGCTCCGTTGTCGCTCGACGCGTACACCATGCCGCTCGTCGTTTGCGCGTAGAACGTGCTGCCGTCGGGGCGCATGGCCACCTCTTTGACGCTGGGCAGGTCGCCAAGACCGATTCGCGTGTCGCCCATGAAGAGCAGCACCTCGAAGGCCACGCTATCTGGAGAGACGTCGTCGCCACCGACGAAGACCTGGTCGTTTCCGAAATGCTCTCCGCGATAGTAGACAATCGTCGAAGACGTGCCGGTCGGGACGAAGACCTCGTCTTGCGGGCTGCCGGCGCACAACGGGTTGTCGTAGACGCCCCCGAAGTCAGTGACCTCGACGCCCAACAAGCGCCCGTTGCTCAGCGTCACCGAGTTGCCGAATTGATCGTAGAAGTCGGCGTAGATAGGGGTGCAGCTGCGGAAGTTGACGCGGTCTGGACCGGAGACGTCGGTCTGCGCTAGCGGACCAGCGGAGACGTCGAGGTTGCGAGACGGCGCCGCGGTGAGAGAGCCGCCAGTCGTCGCGACCGTGTAGCTCTGGGCTTGCGTCGAGCGCACGTAAAAATTCGCCTGGCTGCCGAGAGCCGGAATCGTGACCGTGCTCTGGATGACGGTGCAATGGATGTCGCTGTAACGCGTGAGCCCCGAGGGCGTTGGGGCGATCGTCGGCGATTCCGCAGTCAAGACATCGCTCTCGACGCCGTCACCGTTAATGGCGAACAGCTTGCCCGCAACGCACTGGCCTGCCGTCGCTGCCGAGCCGAGCTCCATGCGAAACGCGGTGGCGACGGCGAGCACGTCGACCGTCTTGTTGGCGGCGGTAAGACCTGTCGCGGTCGCGCCGATCCCGACGTCGTTACCGAGGCTCGCGCCGCGTACGAAGAAGTAACCAACTGCCTCGCCCAATGGGATGCCCACTGAGGTCGTGGCGCCGGTGCAGGCGCCGTCCGTGAACATGCCGAGGCTCGAGCTCACGGTCGTGGTGATGGCCGGTCCATTCACGAGGTTACCGAACGCATCGACGCGCTCGACGACGAACGGGTAGCAGCCGTTCTGGGAGAGGCGCGGCGGACCGCCGAGGCGCAGGGCCGACGCCGCGGCTGCGCTCACTTGCAGCTGAATGGTGCGCGAGACCGCTTCGGAGAGGCTCGCCGTGAACGTCGCACTACCCACCTTGTTGGCGCGCACATAGACCGTCGTCGGCGTGGTCCCGGAGACGCGGGCGGTGGTGATCGGAGCGCCACCGCAGGCGGCATCCGCGAAAACAGACGCTTCGTTGCCACGCACGGCGACGTCGATTCCGTTCACCGAAATCGGCGCGCCGAGAGGGTCGACGATGGCGAGGGCGAACGGCTTGCATTCGCCGGCCTGGACCAGCGCGGTGTCGGCGGAGGGTGTGATCAAGACGCGGTATTGGGGATCGCCGGCGACGTCGACCTGCGCGGTGCCTTGCGCATTGCCACCGACGCTCGCGGTCACGGTCGTTTCACCCGGCAGGCCGAAGCGAGCATAGGCGATGGCGCTCTCGTGGCCCGGGGTGAGAATGAAGGTGTTACGCGACGAGGTGCAGCCTTCGGTCTCGAAGAACGTGGTGCCCGGAGCCGACAGTGTGACGGTGATGCCACCGCCAACGCTCGCCGGTGCTCCCGCGCTATCTGCCGCCGCCACGTAGATGGGCACGCAGGAAGCGACATCGGTATAGCGGACGCCGCCGACTCGGATGCTCGTATAGGCACCGCCGATGGGCCGCGCCTCGACGACTGCCTCGCCGCCCGCGTCGCTACCCCGCGCTTGCGCCGTCAGCCGCCCTGCGCTCTTCGCCGACAAGTACGCCACGGCGCCGCGTGAGCCTGCTTCCTGCGTCGCGCTCGTCGCCGGCACGAGGCAGCGTGAGTCGGCGAACCAGGCGGCACCGCCCGACAAACCGAGTCTCACATCGCGCGTCGGACGCACCGTCGCGCCGCCGTCCAGTCGGACGATCTGCGCTGGTGCGCAGGTCGCTTCGGCCAGTTGATCGGGCGCGATGACCGTCAAACCGACGAGCGGGCCGTCGCAGTTTTCTTTGCAGTCCTCACCGCCGCAGCGAGTGAGCAGGACACCGAAGGACACACACGAGAACGCCAGCACCAGACGTGAGGGGGTCACGATTGCTCCGGACGAATCGCCTTTTTTGTCAGCAAACCAGCGTCGACCTCACGACAGCCGAGGTGACGACCCGGTAAGGTAGGAGATTCCCGAGGTCGATGCCAGTCGTTCGTGGACGACCTTCTACGAGCCCGTACCTTTGCCGTCTCCCATGGCCGGTCGCTCGGCCACATCCGCCGTGGATGAGGGCAACGGTTCGGCCGGCGCGTCGGGCTCGACCTCCGTCTGGTCGCCGCTCGCCGAGCCTTCATCGGACGCCACGCTCGCGATGGGGCTGCCCAAGGCGATGCGTTCGGCCCGTAGCCTGCGGGTGATGGCGAAGAATAGGTCGCTCTTGGCACCGTAGGTCTCCCGCGGAGAGGCGGTGTTTGCGACGATGTTCATGACGTAGCCCCGGTCGTCGACGTCGTCGATGAAGACCCCGGGCTTCGGATCTTTGAGGAGCTTGTCGAGCTTCGCGGCCTCGTCGAGGATGACGTCGCGGGTGCGGTTCGGGTCTTCGCCATAGGCGATGCGCAACAAGAACTGCACCTGACCACGCACACCCACCCGCGTCTTGTTGACCACCGGTTTGGAGATGAGATCGGAGTTCGGCACCACGTAGGTCGAGCCATCGCCGAGCAGAATCTCGGTGGCGCGCACGCTGATCCGCTTCACGTCTCCAGTCGTGCCGCTGACGTTGACGAGGTCGCCGACCTTGATGGGGCGCTCCACCAGCAGAATGAGGCCACTGACGAAGTTGCTGATGATCGCCTGGAGGCCGAAGCCGACGCCGACCGACAAGGCGCTGGCAATGAGCGCGACCTTGTCCAGCGACACCCCGAGGTACGCCACCGCCATCAGCACGGCGCCGAGGAAGCCGAGATAGCCGATACCGGTCGACAGCGAGTTACGTGCGCCGGTGTCGAGGCTGGTGTGCGGCAGATAGCTGTTCTCGAGCCAGCGGCGAACCGTACGCGTGAGCAGCCACACGCCCGCGAACACCAACAGAGCGCCGACGATGGCACCGGGCGAGATGGTCACTTCGCCGACCTTGAGATCGGCGAGACCGTCCTGGATGCGGCCGGCAACGCTGGTGACGTCTTCGCCGCCGAGACGCAGCAGCACGAGTCGCGCCGCCACGTAGACGAGCGCGACACGCGACACCGCGGCGAGCACGACGGCAATCTGATCGATGTATGCCGCGGAGAACCCAATCGACCGCCGCAGCAGACGGCCGAGCGGGAAGTGCTCCGAGAGGATCGCGTCGAACACGTCGTCGACGAGACGCATCAAGAGGAAGAGAGCCGCGAGCACGACCGCGACCTGGGTGACCTCGCGGACGATGAAAATTGCGAGCGCGTTGTAGCCGAGCACGAGAGCGACCGGCGCGAAGAGCACGAGGAGCCACGCGAACGCCGAGAGCAGCGCCGCGGGAATGGGATTGTGCGCCTTGTCGCCGCTACGGCCTTTCGGAGGGTTAGCGAGCAGCTCGTTGCGGATGCTACCGAGGCGTGCCAAGGCGACCGCGAAAACGCACAGGATGGCCATGGCGCAGAGGGTGCGTCCGAGAATCGAGACGTGCAGGCTCGTTCCGAGGCTATCGTTGATGCGCTCGAGCACCACCCGGCAGGCGACGAGGATCGCGATCACCAGCGGAAAGCCGCGCAAGCGAGCGACTTGCGCGTCGCTCCACCACACCAGCCGCCATTGCGGACAACGCGGCTGCAGCCAGGCGCGCGCAAGCCCGGTGATCACCGCCACGATGCGAACCACGGCAGCGAAGGTCGCGACCATGGCGGCGGTGAGCGGAGTGAGTGCTCGGGTGCCTTCGAATGCATCCTCGATGAGCCCGGCTCCCAAGACCGGAAGCGTGACGAAGACGATCACGGTCCAGAGGGCGACGAGAGTTCGGCGCAAACGGTTGTCCGGCAACCAGCGCAGGGCGAGCTTCTCGCCTACTCGCACGCCGAGCATCGGCCCGACGATGGCGATGACGAGGCCCAAGAGGCACAACATGAGCAGCTCATTGCGCGCATCGCCGGTCAGGCCTTTGGAGAACGCGGCCGCGCCTTCGCTGTAACGCAGCATGAAGCGGCGAGCATCGATGGGCGCGTTGCCAACGACCGCCCGCCAATAGGTGAGCCCGAGAATGCTCGTGGTGCGCGCCGAGAGCTCCGCCGAGAACATCTGGCGGCGGTGTTTCGCGACTTCGGCCACGAGCTCGCGCTCGCGTAGCTGGAGAATCTTCGCGCGCTTGAGCGCATCGTCCCACTCTTGCCGCTTCTTGGTCTCTTGCGCGCGATCGGCGCTGACCGTGGGATCTTCGGGTGGATCGCCGGGGCCCGGCGCCTTCCCGAGCTGCTCGAGCCGCGCGTCGATGCCTTCGATGTACGGGTCCAGCTCCCCGACGATGGTCGCGAGCTCGTCCTCGAGCGGGACCAGGCGCTCCTTGATCTCGAGGAGCTGCGCTTGCGTCAGGTCGTCCGCCTTGAGCTGCTTGTCGACATCCTCGATGGCGCTGTCGACGACGGCAAGCCGCTCGAACGGAGACTTCGCTTCCCCCACGGGCGCTACGGTGTCCGGTTTGGCGGACACCTGCGCGAGCAGGGCGGTCACCAGCAACAATGAACGCAAATGTAGCCTCTAGTTCGCGGCGATGCCGGCGCTACCGCATTGCGGGGCGCGGCCGGCGGCCTTGGCCTTCGAGCGCTCGGCTTCCGCCGCCGCCATGCCTTCTTGGAGACCGCTGATACGCGACGAATGCGCCGGGTGCGTCGACATCCACTCCGGAGGCTCCTGGCCACCCGAGGCCTTGCTCATGTTCTGCCAGAGGTCGACCGACTCCTTGGGATCGAACCCTGCGGCCGCCATCAGCTCGAGACCGATGGTGTCGGCCTCGGACTCCTGTTTGCGACCGTGCGGCAGCACGACGCCGAACTGTGCGCCGACACCGAGCGCGCCCATGATGAGGTTACGTTGCGTCGGGCTGCCTCCGACGAACGCGTCGACGGCCGTGAGACCCGACTGCAGGATGACGTTTTGCGACACCCGCTCGTTGCCGTGCCGCGCCAGCACATGGCCGACCTCGTGCCCCATGACCGTGGCGACTTGATCTTGATTGACCGCGACCTTGAGCAGGCCGGTGAAGACACCGATCTTCTTGCCCGGGAGTGCGAAGGCGTTGACTTGCTCGGACTCGAAGACCTTCACGTCCCAGGCGCCCTGATACTCCTTGGGGAGGACTGCCGTGATGTTCTTGGCGATGCAGTTGACGTACTGCGTGGCCTGGGCGTTCTTGGTGACCGGCGTTTCTTTTTCGATCGCGGTGAATGCTTCGGCACCGAGCTGATCCATCTGGTCATCGGGCACGAGAATGAGCTGTTTACGGCCAGTGGGTGAGGTGGCGCAGCCCACGGCTAGCGCGATGGTGAGGATCGCTGTAGTCCATTTCATTCTAATTCCCCTTGGCCCGTAGCATAGGCACTACTCGAAGCTAGACAATATCCAGGAGCTGTTACGTGTCAGACATCGCGAAGCGCTTGGACGACGATTTGAAGACCGCCATGAAGGCCAAGGACCAGGCGAAGGTCGCCTGTGTGCGCCAGCTTCGGTCCAAGGCGCAAGAGGCGATGAACGCGCCGGACTGGAAGGGGCCCGCCGACGACGCGTTCTACCAGAAGACCATCAACAGCTACGTCCGCATGCTCGAGAAGGGCATCGGCGACCTCGGCAACGCCGGCGACCGCGGCGCGGCGCTGATTGCGAGCTATCGCAACGAGATTGACTACCTCTCGCAGTTTCTGCCCAAAATGCTGTCCCCTGACGCCACCGCGACGTTGGTGAAGAACACCGTCGAAGCGCTCGGCGCCAAGGAAGCAAAAGATGTCGGCCGAGTGATCGGCGCCATCATGAAAGAGCACAAAGGTCAGGTCGACCCGGCGCTGACGCGCAAGTTGGTCGAGGAGGCACTCAAAGTATGACGGTTGCCACGGCGCTAGCTCTCATCATCGCGGTCGCTCCTCCGGGAAAATCTGCGCAGCCCAAACCGCAAGCTACGTACGAGGCGATCGCGGCACGACCCGATCGTAAACAAGGCATGAGCCGTTACATTCTAGTTCGTCATTGCGAGAAGGCCGGCGGTGGTGAAAACGACCCTGGCTTGACCGCGCAAGGCGAGGCACGCGCCCAGGCGCTGGTGAGCGCCATCGGTGAAGAGAAGGTCGATGTCATCTACTCGACGCCGTACAAGCGCACCCAGGCGACGGTGAAGCCGCTCGCGGCGGCCAAGAAGGTGAACGTCTCGATCATCGAGGGCACCAACGACAAGGCGTTCGCCAAGCGCCTGCTGACCGATCACAAAGGTCAGGCGGTGGTCATTGCGTCGCACATCAACGTCATCCCCGATCTGGTGAAGCTCCTCGGTGTGGACGAGAAGGTGACGCTCGACGAGAGCGCATACGGCGACATGTTCATCGTCGACGTCGACACCAAGGGGCATTCACGCCTCACACGGGCGCGCTTCGGGGAGTGAACGAACGGCCGTTACGTAGCGTCGGCAGCATTGTACGCTATTGCGGTCGTGCATTGTCGCTGGCGTGGCAGACCAACGCGGCGCTGACCGTCGCGTTCGGGGCCTTCACGGTGGTCGCGGCGGTGTTGCCCGCCGGTATCGCTTACATCGGCAAGCTGATCGTCGACGCGGTCGTGCAAGCGCGTGGACACGGCGAAGCCCTGCGCTGGGTGCTCGCCGAGGGCGGCCTGGTGATCGCGTTGCTCGCCGCGCAGCGTGGGCTATCGGCGTGTGACGCCTTGCTCCGCGCCCTGCTCGCCGAGCGTGTCAACGAGATGATTCTCGAGAAGGCGCTCACGCTCGAGCTCACCCAGTTCGAAGACTCCGAGTTCTACGACAAGCTGACGCGGGCGCGGCGCGAGGCGTCGAGTCGGCCGATGGCCATGGTGCGGCGTTCGTTCGGGCTGTTGCAGAACATGGTGTCGCTGGTGGCGTTCGGAACCCTGCTCGTCGGCTTTTCCGGGTACGCCGCCGCCGTGCTCGTGCTCGCCGGGGTGCCCTCGTTCCTCGTCGAAGCGAAGTTCTCGAGCGACGCCTTTCGTCTGTTCCGTTGGCGCTCTCCCGAAACGCGGCAGCAGGGCTACCTCGAAACCGTTCTCGCCATCGAGAGCTACGCCAAAGAAGTAAAGCTCTATCGGCTGGGGCCCCTCTTCCTCGACCGCTACAAGAATATATTCAAAAGACTCTACGCCGAAGACCGCAACCTCACCTTGAAGCGGAGCCTCTGGGGCTTTCTCGTCGGCCTCTTCGGCACCGGAGCCTTCTACGCGGCCTATGCATGGATCGCTCTCGAAGCGGTGCGCGGCGGTATCTCGCTCGGTGACATGACCATGTACCTGGCGCTGTTTCGCCAAGGACAGAGCGCGGTGGCGGCGGCGCTGGGCGCCGTGGGTGGCCTCTACGAGGACAGCTTGTACCTCTCGACGTTGTACGAGTTCCTCGAGCAGCCGAGCGCGGCGGTGGCGGCAGGCTCGGTCACGCGCGGCACCGACCCCACGGACGGCGTGCGCTTCGAGCAGGTTTCGTTCGTGTACCCCGGCTCGTCGGTGACCGCTTTAGAAGACATAAGCTTGCACATCCGCCCGGGCCAGAAGCTCGCGTTGGTCGGTGAGAACGGCTCGGGCAAGACCACGCTCATCAAGCTGCTCGCCGGGCTCTACCGGCCCACCAGCGGGCGCATCCTCATCGACGGCGTCGACCTCACGAGCTGGGATCCCGACGTGCTGCGCGCGCGCATCGCCGTCATCTTCCAGGACTTCGTGCGCTACCAGCTCCCGGTCGGTGAGAACATCGGCAGCGGCGACGTGCGCTATCTCGAAGAGGAACCACGACAGCGCACGGCTGCCGACAAGGGGATGGCGTCGTCGTTCATCGAAGGGCTGTCCGCCGGGTACAAGACCCAGCTCGGACGCTGGTTCAAGGACGGGCAGGAGCTCTCCGGCGGCCAGTGGCAGAAAATCGCCCTGTCACGCGCTTTCATGCGCGAGGACGCGGACATCATCGTCCTCGACGAGCCCACCGCGGCCATGGACGCGGCGGCGGAGTATCAGGTGTTCGAACGCATCAAAGCCCTCACCGAGAAGCAGATCGCGATCCTCATTGCCCATCGGTTTTCGACCGTGCGGATGGCGGACAGCATCGTGGTCATCGAGAGGGGAAGGATTATCGAACGCGGGTCGCATGATGAGCTGATGAGGGAGGATGGGGTGTACGCCAAGCTGTTTACGCTGCAGGCGTCGGCGTATCGGTAGTCGGCCTATCGGTAATCGGTAATCGGTAATCGGCAATCGGCAATCGGCAATCGGACGTCGGACGTCGGACGTCGGACCCGATCACCCCCAAAACCCGCAACCTCGCCCCTCCCCCAACCGAGAACCCGACATCCCATTGCACTCAAACCAGTCCGCGGACCCGACCAGGTCTGCGAGGGGGCACTACGTCAAATGGACCGCATCACTCTAGATACCCGCGTCCGCGAAGCCATGCGCAGCGGCAATGTCGTCGACTCGCGCGAAGCCGCCAACATCCTGGACGAAGCCCTGCGCGGTGGCATCAGCCCCGTCGAGCTCGTCATCGTTCGTAACTCGCTCGTGCGCGCCAAGCAGCACCTCGCTGGCACCGAGCGCGGCCTCTACCGCGCCGAGCGCGACGTTGACGCCGCGAGCGGTCCGCTGGACATCGCCAAGGCCATCGCCGACCGCGAAGTAGCCCGTGGGCGACGCGATCGCGCCGAGAACTTCGTGCGCGGCTACGAGCGCCTCGAGGGTCTGTTCCGCCAGAACGCGAGCGGCCTGGCGATCGCGATTGCCAACGCCGGTAACGTCGTCGGCGACGTCGGCCGTGGGCTCGAAGAGATCTTCGACTAATAGCGCCGAGCACGTGCCCCGCCGCAAACTGGGGCACCTCCAAAAACGAAAACCCATGGCCCGCGGTGGTTACACCGTGAGACATGGGTTTTTCGTTTTGCTGTGTCCGCTAACGCGTTGACGCCGCGGACATCGCTACGGGCGAATTACCAGCGATCGCCGCCGCCGCCGTCGTCGCCACCGTAACCGCCGCCGCCGCGGTCACCACGACCACCACGACCGCCGCGATCACCACGGCCACCGCGACCGCCGCCGCCGCCACCACCGCCGTAGCCGCCGCCACCGCCGCCGCCGTAGCCGCCGCCACCACCGCCGCCGTAGCCACCGCCACCGCCGCCGCCGTAGCCGCCGCCACCACCGCCGCCGTAGCCACCGCCGCCACCACCCGGACGACGCTGCTTCTCTTCAGCCTCGTTCACCTTGATGGTGCGACCGTCGAGCTCGGCGCCATTCATCTCTTCCATGGCCTTGCGCGCTTCGTCGGGGCCACCGAAAGTCACGAAACCAAAGCCGCGCGAACGGCCAGTGTCGCGGTCCAGGATCACCTTGGCTTCGCTGATTGCTCCGAACCGCTCGAACGCGGCACGCAGACCATCATCCTTGGTGTTCCAGCTCAGACCGCCAACAAACAACTTGTTACCCACTATCCATCTCCTTGGCGCCGCTCATTATCGAACGGTCACACACACTGCGACGTGGCTTACCCACGCCTTCAATACCGGCGAACCTATGCGGCCCGCCGAACCAAAAACTCTCCGTGCGCGCACACCGACGGGGCACCGCCGATTTGCATCGCAGGTAAAACGCTAAAACAGATTTCGTTCGGGATAGCGGACGCTGGCTCAGAGACGGAGATGGTGGGTGCTGAACGCAGGAATGCCACGGACGCAGGGACGCTGTGTCTCGACATCGACCACAGGCTGCGCCGAGGGGGCGCTGAAAAGAGCTTCGAACCAGAATTCAAATGAGCACGCGCTGTGATCGACTACTGTCGTGATTCAATTAACACACGCGCACGAACAGATCCACGTCGAATCGCCCAGCGCGGTCATTAAGCATACGAGCTAAACAACCGCTTTGGTTAGACATCCAGAACGATGCCCTGCTGAATATGTAGAGAAGCAGCATGTTTTTTCACGCAACTCCCTGCAGGCACACACCGATAATGTAGATAACTGGGGATTCTGCGCGATTCGTCCTGCAGAAGTCCGCATAAGCTTAGCGATTTCAATAACTTGTGCGTTGTCGGAGGCCGAGAGTAGTTCATGACCGGCACCGGGCCAGCAACATGCAGTATCGCGACGCGGCGCCCCAACGGCACCACGGATGTCGAAGACGGCGACCGCGACGCCTCCGGTGCGTGCACGGGGCGTCAAACTGGCCGTCGTGAACAGCAGCCCGCCGTAGCCAATGCCGACACGGTCGCTCCCAAGGGCGAGCGCGTCAGGCTTCCCGGTGTCACCGACCAAGGTCAGAGCGTACTCAGCCGCTTCGGCATCACGCCGACCCTGACGAGCCCCGGCGCGATCAGCATCGATGGCGCCCTCACCGCGCCGCGCTTCGACGCCGCAGTGGCGACTCGCCCAGCCCTCCAGGGGCGTATCGACGCGGCGTTCTCCGGCTTCGAGCGGCCCGCGCTCGTGCAGCAAGCGCATTACCGGGCTCTGGCTGAGTCGCGCTCCTTCCAGCCGAACAGCGTACCGCTTGCCTGGCCCACGACGCGTGCTCCCACCGATCAGCCACCCCGCGTCGACAACCCAACCGCGGCGCGCAGCATGGATGCGGGCACCTTCCGCTCACTCGTCGAGGGTGGCCGCATGCAGGCGACGCCGATCGCCGGTAACGAGCGCCTACGCACTCTCGCCTCGGACACTGGTTACGCTTATCTCGAGCGCAAGGGCAGCGGCGCCCACCGTCATGTCTCGCGCACGGTCATGAGCGCGCTCAACCTCGACGCCGACACCCGACGCAACTTCCAGCGTCAAGGCATCGCGGCCCTCTCCGAAGCTCAGCGCAGCACCCTGCGCACCGCTATCGCGGACGAGCGTATGGGCGAGATTAGTCGCCTCGCGGGTCGCGATGGCGTCATCCCGGCGAACCGCGCCGGCGACGTCTTCTCCTGGATCGACCGGTTCGATGCCGACGGCCGCGCTGGCTCCATCGGCATGGTGCGCAACGCGCCCGCAGGTCGTCCCACGAGCGAAGCGACGCTGACGGCCTCCGGCGAAGCCTTGCAGCAGGTGCTCGCCAACACCACGGTGAGCACGCCGATCACCGTCAAAGAGCGCGACTTCGTCGGCGGCTTTCGCAACGGCACCTTCGATGCGGCGGCTTTGGCGAACCTCGAGCGCACCAATCCCGACGCTTACCGCGCCCTCGATCAGGCCGGCATCTTGCCGCAGCTGCGCGACCGCCTTGCCGGCGGCTCGGCCCAGCTCACGGTTCCCCAACTGCGCACGCTCTTCCGCGCCGCCGACCAGCGCGACGACAATGGCAGCCGCGACTCGTTCGTCTCGCACCACACGACGCGCACGCCCTCGGACGATTTGCCCTTCAACGTCAGCGGTGGTGCCGACCGCCCGACCGACTCTGGTCGCATCGTCGCCGGCTTGAACGCGGTCTTCCGCTCGAACCTCCCCGGCGATCCCGATCAGCCGCAGCGCAGCAGCTTCGATCCGCCGCTCCCCGACCCGAACTATCAGGGCAACATCCTCTCCGAGAACGAGCAGCGCCTCTCCGAGCGTGCGAGCGTCGACCGCGACGCCTTCCGCGACTACATGCAGTTCGCGCGCATCAACATCGCCGCCATCAGCCCGCAAGATCGCGAAGCGCTCGCGCAAGCGGGTCTACCGTGGGCCACGGTGCAAGGCCTCGCGCGTCCGCCCGAAGCGAACAACACCATCGGCGGTCCGAACTCCGAGATGAGCCGCCTCTATTCCACTCTGCAGGGTATTCAGGGTGGTGACCGCAGCCGACCGCTTGGCCTCTACGAGGGCCAATTCAATCAGACACGCGTCGGCCGCGTCGTCGAGATTCTCGACCGCTACACGCAGCGCCACGACATCCGCACTCCCGAGCGTCTTGCCGAAGACGTTGCGAACAGCAATTTCCACCTCACCGCTGCCGACCTCGACCGCCGCTTGCCGCGTCGTGATCTCGTTCCGGGTGTCATTCCGAACCCTCTGCCCGGCGACACGGTTCGCGAGCGCCTGCGCGCCATGACGGAAAATCGTTTCGACGTGGATGGCTTCGCGCAGTGGATGAACGCCGATCCGCAACGCCGCCAGGGTCGCGTCGCCGCCACCGAGCTCTATCGCCGACTCGCCACGCTCCCCAGCGCCTACAACGCGCTCGACCCGCACAACGGCACCATCTCACTCGGTCATACGACCACCCAAGGCCGCGAGCGCTCGATGGCCGGCCAGGTCATGGACTTCATGCGCGAGGCACGCTTGATGCGGCCGAACACGCACGAGCCGCGGGCCTACAGCGATATCCGCGACGCCGACCTCGCGCGTCCCGACGAGATGGCCACCATCAATCTCACGCCGGGCCGCCTGCACTACATGCGCGCTGGTGACGACTGCTTGCTCCGCTCGCTCGACGACGTCGCCTTCCGCGGCGCCGCCCCGGGTGCAACGCCGTCTGACGGACGCCGGGCCCATCCGTGGGAAGGCCACTGGGTCGCGCAAAGCGAGGAGCCGGGTGGCCGCATCGGTGGCAATCCCGAGGACTTCCGTTCGCTCAACAACTACCTCAACTGGGGCTTGCGCAATAACCACCGCATGATTCTCGGCGTCGCCCGCAACGGTGGCACCGACGTGAATCGCGACGGCATCACCGACCACTGGTTCACGGTCATCGGCCGCGACGTCGATACCGACGGCCGTGTTCGCTATCATTACTCCGAGAACGCCAGCGGTCGCCTGCGCTACGTCGGCTACCTCTATCGCGACCGCAATAGCGGACTGCTCTTCGCGCCCAGCAACGCGCGCTACACCGTGGGCTCCGGTGGCTATCAAGTCACTTCGATTCGCGGTCAGCAGGGCGGCGACTGGCGCGACGATTTCGCGGCAGCAAACAGCGGCATCCGCCCGCGCAGCGAAAACGGCCGACGCCTCTAAGGCACGACCGAAGAGGCCGACTCGCCCGGGGCCAGCACCACGAAGCCTGGAATGCCGCGCCGTGCCGACTCGGCGAGCAAGTGCGCTTCGGCTTCTCCTTGAGCGTCGAAGGCGAGCTGGAAGCTGCCGAAGTGCATCGCGATGCTGAGCCGAGATCCCAGTTGTTGGTGGGCCTCGAGCGCCTCATCCGGACCCATGTGCGAGATGTGCATGTAGCTCTCGGGCTTGTACGCACCGATGGGCAGCATGGCGGCACGCATGGGTCCAAAACGCTCGTAGGCCATGCGGAAGTGTCCGCCAAAGCCGGTGTCACCCGCGAAGTACACCGGACCGCGCGAGGTCTCGATCACGAAGCCGCACCACAAGGTGTTGTCGGTGTCGCCGACGCCGCGCCGCGACCAGTGGCGGACCGGGACGGCGGTGACGCGGATGCCGGGCGCGAGCTCGCTGGTCTCCCACCAATCGAGGTCTTCGCCACCCAAGACCCCATGCTCGTCGAGCAAGCGCTTGCTGCCGAGCCCGGCGAAGATACGCGGGGCGTGCGTGTGCGATAGCGTACGAAGCGTGGGCATATCCATGTGGTCATAGTGGTTGTGGCTTACCAGCACCGCATCGATGGGCGGCAAGTCCGCTAAAGCGACTCCCGGATCGTGGAGCCTGCGTACACCAGCAAACGACAGTGGGCCGACGAGATCCGAATACACCGGGTCCGTGAGCACATTGATGCCGTCGAACTGCACGAGCATCGTGGCGTGGTTCACGAACGTGATGCGCAGCTCACCTCGACCCACGCGCTTCGGAGGGACCGTCGGGGTGACGTCATGATGGCCCCAGGCGTCGCGATGGCTGAACGCGAACAGCCACATGGCCTTGGCGAACCCATGCACGTCGCGCTGTCCGAGGTTCGAGAACTCGCGGCCGTCGAAATGATTGCTGGGCGCGCCGCGATAGCCCGGCGAGGCCCAAAAGCAGGCTCCGGAGCCCATCATCGCGAAGATCGCGATTGCCGCTAACGCCGTGCTGCGGCTGGGGAATCTGGATGCCAGCATGTCAGGTCCATCATGCGCATCGGACTCGGCCTGGCAACGATAATTTCGATCATGGGCCAGTCTCGTCTCGAGAGGGCGTGAGACCATGTCGCAGCGCAGCACCGCCAACACTGTCGACGTTCGCGACCTCACGACGCGCTTCCAACAGGCTCGCCTGAACGTCACCACGTTGCTCGGTAACAACGCCGTGCGCGCCGAGCTACGCGCCGCAGCAGTGTCGGTGATTCGCACCGAGCTCGAGCGCCGTCGCGATCTGACACCCGAGCGTCGCGACACCATGGCCGAGCAAATGGCCGATGCCCGCTTGCAGCAGCTGCAGGCCATGGCCGACAAGAGCGGCTACATCAACGGCACGCGCGCCGCGGAAATTTTCCAGTGGCTCGACAGCTTCGACACCAACGGCTCGTCGCGCTCGATCCATGTCTTTGCGAGCGATAGTGGGCCCGGTGAGTCGAGCCTCTCGCACTCGGGTCGCGTCTTCAAACGCATCCTCGAGAGCACCGAAAACGACGTTCGCTTCACCGAGGAAGAATTCGTCGCCGGCTTCATGAACGGCGCCTTCAACCCCGAGCGCTTTCGCAACCTGACTCCCGACCAGGTCGAAGTGCTTCGTCGCGCCGGTGTCTACGATCAACTGCGCGCTCGCCTCGAACGCTCGAGCTTGGCGCAAGAGCTCTCGCCCGACGCGCTATCGCGTATGTTCCGCCGCCTCGACGACAAAGTGGATCGCGACGGCAACGGTGCGACCATGACGGCTCGCGGTCCGCGTGCGGCTGGCCAGCGTGAGACACCATTCACGCTAGAGCCCCGCGCTCCCGAGCGCGCCGAAGAGAACGACACCTATCGCGCGGTGCGCGTCTTGCGAGGCCTCTTCGATCAACGCGGTGTTCAGCAAGGCCCGTCGCGCGAAGAGTCACGTCCCGATACGCTCATCCCGCCGCCGTCCGCCGACCTCGCCGAGAGCCCGCTGACCCGCGGCCGCAATCAGCCCCTCGCGTCTCGTGCCACGATCGACAGCGACACCTTCTCGAACTACCACCGCGACGCCCGACTCGATCTCGCGGAGATCGAGCGGACCGACCCGGCGGCCTGGGCGCACCTCACCGAGGCGTTCCGAAGCGCGGGAGGCGACATCGCCGACCTACGCCGCTTCGTCACCAGCGGCGACGTCATCGGCGGGACGACCGATCGCAGCGCTGCCGGGGCCTCGTGGCAGCGTCTTCACACTCTGCTCGCCAGCAACCGCTTTGGCGGACGCACTGGCGTCTTGAGACCCTGGCTGAACGGCGTCGACGGTGAGCGCACCCCGGCGGGTCGCGTTCTCGAGGTTCTCGATCGCCACACCCGCAGGTACGACTTGCTGACCCGCCAAGACCTCGCCGACGATCTCGCGGCCGGTTACGTCACCGCGGAGCGCCTGAACCAGGACATCGCGACGCCGAACGGTCCACGCAAGGTCGCCGATCTGCTGCGCGAGGCCGGCATCGATCCCGCCGAGGTGCAACGCCGCGGTCGCAGCTCCGGAGAGCTCGCGAGCTACCTGTTCGACACGCTGGCAGCGCGCCCGGGCAATCGCGAGGAAGATCTTCGCCCCAACACCTTGAGCCTCGGCAACAGCCGCGGCGGCACCCGCAGCGAGAGTGACGCCGGCCGGGTCCTCGGGCTCATTCGCCGCCACGTGATGCAGGGCTTCGACCAGCAGTTCCGCGCCTACACCCAGCGCGCGCCAGGCGCCGACGAAGCCCTGCGTGACCCGAGCGTTCGCCCGGTCCAGATCAGCACCAAATTCTTCGGCTACCGCGACTCCGACCCGGCTGGTTGTTTCCGCCGCGCCGGTGAGACCATCGCGTCATCGGGGATGGCGCGAACGACTCTCGCGGGTGGCTTCAATCATTACATGGCCTACGGCGCGAACAACGTGCTCGGTGCCATCCGCGCCGACGGTGCTCACCTCACTGCCGGCCGCCGCGCCATCGACGCCATGCTCGACATGTCGGTGCCGGTACAGATCGCGGTCATGCGCCGTGGAGACCCAGGAGCCGCCAGCGGTAACCCGGGTTCGGGACTTCGCCACTCGGTGACCATCGACCGCCGCGGCACCGACGACGCTGGGCGGGTGTTCTACGAGGGTTTCGACAACGCGACGGTCAACGAGAGTCAGGCGCGCATCCGCTTCTACGTCGACCCGCGCAGCAACCTCCTCTACGCGCCCACCAATCCACAAGGCCCGGTCTATCTCTCCCAGGGCGGCTACCAAGTCAGCCTCGTGAAGATCCCGTCGTGGATCCGCTCGGCGCAGCAGCTACCCGGCACGCGTACCGACGGACGCGCGTATCGCGACGGGCCGCAGGGCTACCACATCATCGACCCAGAGGCGTTCTTCCGTCACATCGGCGGCGGCCAGGCCATGCAGGGCCCGATGTACGCTGCCCCGGCACGACGAACTTCCGCCTCACGCTTGGTTTGATGCGTCCGTTTTAGACGACACGTCGGTGCGGGTTGAAATCCCGCTGCCACAAGCGAATCATCGCCAGCACGAAGGTGATGGCCAGCGGTCCGACGATGAGCCCCATCGGACCGAAGATGCCGATGCCGCCGATCAGCGAGAAGAAGACGATGGCGCCGTGCACATGACCCGCGCCGCGCAACAGAATGGGGCGCAAGATGTTGTCGACCGCGCCGACGAGGCCGAGGCACCAGATGGCGAGAAACAGCGCCCACCACGGCTTGCCGAGAATGAGGAGCAAACCGATCAGCGGCACGGACACGATCGCGGTGCCGACCGACGGAATGAATGATGCGAGGAACGTCACCATGCCGAAAAACATGGGATGCGGGATGGGCGCGATGGCGTAGCCGATGCCAGCGACGATCGCCTGCGTCCCACCGACGATGATGTTCGAACCGATGACCGCCTTGGCCATTTGCCGGAAGTCGTCGAGCACCTCGTAGGTCTGACGATCTTTGAGCGGCAGGACTTGCGCGAGCCAGCCCACGAGCGCCTGCCCGTCGACGAGGAAGAAGTAGAACGAGATGAGAGCAAGGCCCAAGCTGAAGACCAGGGCCGAGGTCATCGACAAGACGCTGCCGACGGTGGTCGCCGCCCAGCGGCCGCCCTGCGCGGCGCGCTCGGAGAGCTGCTGCATGTCGAAGGGCACCATCTCCATGACGGTACGCACCGCGTGCTGAATCGGCTCGGGCAAGCGCGTGATGATGTCCTCGGAGCCCTGGCTCGAATTGATGAGGTCGGCGATGACCTTCGCTGCTTGCGTGCCTTGCACCACCAAGAACGAAAGCACGCCGGCGAGTGGCAGCAGGACGAACACGAGCACGCCGACCGTCATCAAGATGGCGCCGAGGCTCTTGCGTCCGCGAAGACGGACAACGAACTTCTCGTAATAGCGGATGAGCGTCGCCGCCAGCACCGCGCCCAAGACCACGGGCTTCCACACTGGCACGAAGATGGTCGAGACCAGGATGAGCGAGAGAATCAGCAAGACGAAGTAGACGAGTCGCGCAGCGCTTGCCGGGGTCGGCGTCGGATCGGTCGCGGGGTTCTGCGGAGTCTCGGGCGCGGCCGGGGTCGAGTCGGTCATGACGGGTGTCCCCTACTAGCGCTTGCGGAGGGCGGCAAGGAGCCGGGTCATGTCCGATGGAAGAGTTGCGTCGGCCGCCACGGCCTCACCGGTCGCCGGATGGCTGAACGTCAGGCGCCGCGCGTGCAGAGCCGGACGATCGATGACGCCCGCGACGCCGATCTTTTTCTCGGCATTCGGATTGCCGTAACGCGGATCGCCAATCAGCGGATGGCCGATCGCTCTCAAGTGAGCACGGATCTGATGGGTGCGACCGGTGTGAATTTCGACATCGACGATGGAGGCGCCGGCGAGCACCTCGACGCGCTTCCAACTGCTGTGCGCCGGCAAACCCTTGGGATCGGGATGGACGCGCGGGCGATTGCCCATCGGTTGATCATCGATGCGCAACGCGAGGCGAATGTCGCCTTCGGCTTCGGCGAGCTCACCGAGCACGATGCCGCGGTAGATCTTGCGCACTTCATCCGCGGCGACGGCGGCGGCAAGCACGCGCAGCGCGGCGGCGTGTTTGCCAATCGGCACCAGGCCACTGACGCCACTGTCGAGGCGCTGAGCGAGGCCGGGTTTGTGACCGACCGGAGCATTTTCGGCGTGGAGGTAAGTGATGACGCGGGCGGCGAGGGAGTCCTGGTGGCCGGTACCGGCGTGAGCGGGGAGATGCGCGGGTTTGTCGACGATGAGGATGTCGTCGTCCTCGAAGACGACGACGAGATCGGATCGCGGCAATCGGCGATCGGCTTTCGGGGATCGGCTATCGGTCTTCGGCAATCGGCGATCGGCTGTCGGCGATCGGCCATCGGTCTTCGGCAATCGGCGATCGGCATTCGGCGATCGCGAATCGGCTTTCGGACCTCGGTCATCGCTCCCCTCCCCAAGCACCGGCATCCCAATCTCATCCCCCTCAGCCAGCCTCACCTCCGGCTTCACCTTCTTCCCATTCACCCTCACCACGCCCGTCCGCAGCCATTTCATGAGCGTGTGCCGCGGCACGCTCGCTAGCTCCTTGCGCAAGAAAGCATCGACGCGCCGTCCCGCGTTGGGTCCACTCACCTTGATGCTGCGGCGCATGCGCCCTTGTCGGGCGTCTGGGCAGCGTCCGTCGAGAAAATTCGTCGCAGAATGACACACGCCCATGCCGACGGAACGTGAACGCCGCACATGGCGCGATTCTAGGCCTTCGCGGTTGGCATCGACCTTGAACTCTTCCGGACCGCGACCGCTATCGCGGCGCAAGAACGGAGAGTCCCCATGAACCGCCGTGAATCAGGCACGCTCGTCACCCTCGGATCGAGCGGCGGCATCAGCTATCAACGCCTCGCAGACGACGACCTCGTCGCCGAAGGTTATCTCGACCACGGAATGTTCGCGGCCGATCGCCATCCGCTGCTGGCGCTGCACGAGGGAGAGGGCGACTACGCTCGGCCGCACCCAGGCGTCGTCAAACGCGGAAGCCGGAAGCGTAGGTGATCACGACCGCCAGCTCGTTGAGAGGCGCGAGGAGCGGCAGGACCAGGGCTCGCTCGCCCTCGAGACGCAGCTGCGGAGCCGCGAGCTTGGGGGCGGACAGGTCGATGTTTTGGCCCATGCTCCGGAAGGTGCCGGCGAGGTTGCCGATGACGATGTTGGCGAGCTCGCTCACCAAGTCGATGCGGTCCTCGCGGCTCTGGGTGTCGACGGTGCCGAACAGACGTCGCATGGCGTGCAAGGTCAGCTCGTCGGGAATGCCCAGGATGTAACGGCACGCGACATCGCCGCGGACGTCGACGCTCGCCGCGGTGCCGGGGAGCTTCAGCTCGGTAACGTTGGTGCGCGCCACCCCGTATTTGGTGGGCGTGCCCCAAAGCCGCAGCAGCATCTTGCGGGTGATCTCGCAAGCTTCGGACGCAAACGCGACCTCGGGGAAATCGTCGGGAATGCGCAGGACGTCGCCTTCCTGACCGCGCTGATCCTCGCGGTACGCGGCAAGCTCCTTGGTGACCGCCTCGGCGGACAAGATGCCGAGTTTGGTGAGGCAATCGCCGAGATAGAGGTGATCGGCTTGTTGGGCGCGGAGCAATTCTTTGAGCTGCTCGGGCTTGATGAAGCCGAGCTCGACGGCGGCTTCGCCGAATTGGATGTCGCGTGTGGTCTGCGCGCTGTGGATGCGGGCCGCGTCAGCGGGCGTGATGAAACCTTTTTTGACGGCGTAGTCGCCGAGGCGCAGGTTCTGGCGTTCTTGGTAGTCGACGGCATCGAGGAGCTGTGTCCGCGATAGAAGACCACGCGTGAGCAAATATTGGCCGAAGAACTGGGTCGCCATCGGATACGAGCGAGAGCGTACCCGAACAGGCGAATGCGTCCAAGCCGATCACGGATAACGCGACTCGACGTTTCGCAAACCCGCGATTAAGCGGCCGCAAGCTCTTCGGTGACGTTCGCGTTCTCGAGGTCGAGCGCCACCTCGCGCAACATGGCGCTGACCTCGGTCATGTCCCGCGGCCGCCTCTCGGGAGCGCGCTCGATGCAACGACGCACTAGGGCGTCGACGCTCGCGGGCAGCTCGTTCAGGTGCCGGAAGGCACGGAGCGGTTTGGGCGAACCGAACAGGCGCGTACGCACCATGTCCGAGAAGGACGTGGTCTGACCGTACGGGCAAGCGTTGGTGAGCATCTCGTACATGATCACGCCGAACGCGTAGATGTCGGAGCGGTGGTCCACGTAGCCACCCTGTTCCTGCTCGGGCGACATGTAACCGGGCGTGCCGAGCACCGCGCCGTGCGGCAGGATCGCGGTCGAGCGACCAGTCCCCGGATCGATCCAACGGGCGGCATCGAAGTCGTAGAGCTTCACAGCGACGCCACCGCTCCCGAAATGACCAGCCGGCGTGAGGAAGAGGTTGTCGGGCTTGAGGTCGCAGTGAATGACCCCGGCGGCATGAACCGTCTGCAGAGCGTCGGCGAGCTGAATCGCAATCTGCAAGCTATCGCGGAGCGACAGGACGCTGTCGCGGACGAGGCGGTCGCGCAAGGTTTCGCCCTCGAGGAGCTCGATGGCGGCGTAACGCTCCTCGCAAATGCCGCGCTCGATGAGCCGCACCACGTTCGGATGTTGCAAGCGCTCGAGCAACTCGCACTCGAGCTGGAAGCGCATCACCTTGGTGAGGCTATTGCCGTGGCACGGCAGCATCATCTTCAAAGCCACGCGGCGACCATCCTCGAGGTGCTCGGCGACGTACACGCGCGATGACGCGCCTTCGCCGAGCACCTCGAGAACCCGGTATGGGCCCACGACAACATCAACCGCCACGGTCGACTCGACGTGCCCGAAAGCACGACGCGTCATCTCGTAGCGCGTCCCCTCGACGCCCTCGACACCCACGATGTTGCTCACTGACGCCCCCCACACATCCCATACGGACGGTCGCCACACTTCGAATCAGAACCTGAGGCCTACCTAGCAGCGTTCGTGCCAGCGCTCGCAAAGCCTTGAAACATGTGGTTCCGCGCCACGTTTGGCCCAGAAATGGCCCACTTACATGAGGTTTCTGGCGGGGAGGCCGGCCGAAGGTGTGGCCAAAGTCCACCCACATCGCCAGATTGACTCAATCGCCGGCGTTTACTGGAGGCGAACCGCCACCAACGCCTATCGCGATCGCGCGAAGCCTTGGCCCCCCGATGGCAAGGGCGCGCGCCTGTGTTATAGCGCCGGCCCATGTCGGCTGCGGAGTACCTCATGAACGCCAGCGAGCCCGCCCTGAGCTCGGTCCCCCAATCTCTCGATGCAGTGGACACCTTCGTCGACCGCCACATCGGCCCGAGCCGCGATGAAGAACGCGCGATGCTCGACGCCTTGGGCTTTCCGTCGCTCGACGCGCTGACCAACGCGACGGTTCCCGAGAGCATCCGTATGCAGACGGCGCTGCAAGTCGGACCGCCCCGCGGCGAATACGAGCTGCTCGCCGAGCTGCGTGCCATGGCAGGTAAGAACAAGGTCCTGCGCAGCTTCATCGGCCAGGGTTACTACGACACCATCGTGCCGCCGGTGATCCAGCGGAACATCCTCGAGAACCCGGGCTGGTATACTCAGTATACGCCCTATCAGCCCGAGATTTCCCAAGGCCGTCTCGAAGCGCTCCTCAACTTCCAGACGATGATTGGCGACATGACCGGCTTGCCCATCGCCAACGCCTCGTTGCTCGACGAGGCCACCGCCGCCGCCGAGGCCATGGCGATGTGCCGCACGCAGGCACCGGACCGTGACACCTTCGTGGTCGCGGCCAACTGCTTTCCGCAGACCATCGAGCTCGTAAAAACTCGCGCCGAGCCACTCGGCATCAAGGTCGTCGTCGCGGACCCCGCCCGCTTCGAGCTCGGCTCGCAGGTCTTCGGCGTGTTGGTGCAAACGCCGACCGCCGATGGTCGCGTCGTCGACTACAGCGACGTCGTCGCCAAGGCGAAAGCCGCAGGCGCCGTCGCCGTGGTCGCCAGCGACTTGCTCGCGCTCACGCTCATGAAGACCCCGGGCGAGATGGGTGCCGACATCGCCATCGGCTCGGCCCAACGCTTTGGCGTACCACTCGGCTTTGGCGGACCGCACGCGGCCTTCATCTCGTGCACCGAGGCCTTCAAGCGCGTCCTCGCCGGCCGCATCGTCGGCGTCTCGAAAGATGCCAAGGGCGCTCCTGCCCTACGCCTCGCCATGCAAACGCGCGAGCAGCACATCCGCCGCGAGAAGGCGACCAGCAACATCTGCACCGCGCAGGTCCTCCTCGCCAACATGGCGGGTATGTACGCCGTCTATCACGGCCCCAAGGGGTTGCAGCGCATCGCTGACCGCGTCCATCTCGCGGCGCGCACCCTCGCGAAGGGCTTGCAGATCCTGAAGTTTCGGGTCGCCTACGACCAATTCTTCGACACCATCCGCGTCGAGCTCGCCGGCGAGCCCGCCGACGATGTCATGGCGCGCGCCCGCAGCCGTGGCTTCAATCTCGCCAAGGCCTCGCCTGTCGCGGTGACCATCGCGCTCGACGAAACGGTGACCGCGAGTGACATCGCGATCCTGCTCACTGTCTTCTGCGAGGGTTGCTCGCTCGATGTCGACGATCTCGCAAAGAACGCAATGCCAGCGTTGTCCAGCACGCTGCGTCGCAAGAGCGCCTACCTCACGCACGAGGTCTTCAACAGCCATCACTCCGAAACCGAGCTGTTGCGCTACATGCACCGCCTCGAGGCGAAAGACATCGCGCTCAATACCAGCATGATTCCGCTCGGCTCGTGCACCATGAAGCTCAACGGCACCGCCGAGATGATGCCGCTCTCGTGGCCCGAGCTCTCGCGCATGCATCCGTTCGCTCCGCGCGAGCAGACACGCGGCTACACCGACTTGTTCACCTCGCTCGAGCGCATGATCGCCGACATCACTGGCTTCGCGGCGGTCTCGTTGCAGCCGAACGCCGGCTCGCAGGGCGAGTACGCTGGTCTCCTGGTCATCCGCCAGTTCCACAAGGAGCGCGGCCAGGGCCACCGCAAGGTCTGCCTCATCCCGGAGTCGGCGCACGGCACCAACCCGGCGAGCGCCGTCATGGCGGGCATGAAGGTCGTCGCGGTGAAAAACGACGAGCGCGGCAACATCGATCTCGCCGATCTCCGCAAGAAGGCCCAGGAGCACGCAGGCGATCTCGCGGCGCTCATGGTCACCTACCCGTCGACTTACGGCGTCTTCGAGGAAGGCATCCGCGAGGTCTGCGACGTCGTCCACTCGAACGGCGGCCAAGTGTACATGGACGGCGCCAACCTGAACGCCCAGGTCGGCCTCGCCCGCCCCGGTGAAATCGGTGCGGACGTCTGCCACTTGAACCTGCACAAGACCTTCGCCATCCCGCACGGCGGCGGCGGTCCAGGCATGGGCCCCATCGCGGTCGCCAAGCACCTCGCGCCCTATCTGCCGGGCCACCCGAACACGAAAGTCGGCGGCGACAAGGCCATCGGTCCAGTGTCGGCGGCGCCGTGGGGCAGCGCGTCGATTCTCACGATCTCGTGGGTCTACATGATGCTGATGGGCAGCCAGGGCCTGAAGAAGGCCACCCAGGTCGCCATTCTCAACGCCAACTACATGGCGAAGCGTCTCGAGCCTCACTACAAGGTGCTCTTCAAGGGCGGCAAAGGCCAAGTGGCGCACGAGTTCATCCTCGACATGCGTCCGTTCCAGCAGACCGCCGGCATCACCGTCGAAGACGTCGCCAAACGCCTCATGGACTTCGGCTTCCACGCGCCGACGATGTCGTGGCCGGTCGCCGGCACCATCATGGTCGAACCCACCGAGAGCGAATCGAAGATCGAGCTCGACCGCTTCTGCGACGCCCTCATCGCCATCCGCGACGAGATCCGCGCCATCGAAGAAGGCAAGCTCACGCGCGAGGACAACCCGCTCAAGCACGCCCCGCACACCGCCGAAGAAGTCACCGCGACGGAATGGCCACATGCCTATCGTCGCGAGCAGGCGGCGTACCCGGCGAAGTGGGTGAAGGCCGCCAAGTACTGGCCGCCGGTCGCGCGCGTCGACAACGCGTACGGCGATCGCAACTTCGTGTGCTCGTGTCCGCCGATGAGTGATTACGAGCAGAGCTAACGCGAGGTTCTAGTCACACGACGCCGCTGAGTTGCCTTCGAGCGACACCAACGCCGGCGGCACGCTCGCGGCATTCGCCAGCGCAGCGAGGTCGCACCTTTTAAGCGCCGGATTGTTGAGCGCGGTGAGCTCTGAGAGCTCACGTAAGAGCGGGAAGTCCGCCTGCTCGAGGATCGGGTTCTCCACAAGGTGCAACGACGTTGCGCGCTCCAGGACTGGAGCTTCAAAGCGCACCGACGACGTTCCGCTCAGGAAGATGTCACGCGCCTCTCTTAGGTTGGTAAGAACGGGTGCCGTTAGAGTTTCAGCGGCCAACAAGTAACCAACTGCGGCAAGACTCGAGAGGTCGAGCGACGCGCTCGTGGCGACGGACACGGTCTCCGCCGCAGTCAAGCTGTGCAGGTCGGCCGGCCCCGTCAGGTCCGAAAGGACTATGTGTTCCGCCTCGGCCAACGCGGGGACAAGGACGTTGAAGCCGTTTGCCTCCAGCTCGGCAGCTCGGCGCAAAACCGGTGCCTCGAACAGACGAGGCTCTGCCGCGGCTAGATGAACGCCGCCAGCTTCCTCGAGCACGGGGAAGGCAACATCCGAATACGCAACATCGATGACGCCGCCCACACGGACCAAATTCGGAAAGGTGAATCGAGCATTCCAGGCATCGATACGCACGTGGCCGGCTACTTCTGTAGCGAGAACGATGTACTCCGGAGTGCCGGTAAGGTTGGCCGGACAGATGATCAATCGAGGGACACGCTTGGCAGAACCGAGCGTCCCGCCCTGGGGCGGAACAACGAGTTCGTTCTCCCCATTTGAGTCAGCGCACTCCTCATTCAAGCAGGCGGCTGCCATCGAGACGGCGGTCAGAATCAACCCCGCCGGCAGAAACCTGAAACGCGTCGTTCTCAACTTGGCGATGCCTCACGTTGCGTCGTGAAAGATGACGCCCAAAGTGTAGCGCTCACCTCGGGTGATGCGCGACACGCCGTGGCGTAGCTTCACGCGATAGGGTCCCTTGACGCCGCGCACCGGGCGCTGATTCACCGCGAACACCACGCCCTCGCCTCGCCGCGGCGTGACGACCTCGGCCCGCGATTGCTGTCGCGGGCGCTGCTCGACGAACACCATCTCGCCGCCGCCGAAGTCCCGCTCGGGCTCGCTCAGGACGATGGCGAGCTGCAGCGGAAAGACATGCTCGCCGTAGAGGTCTTGGTGCAGGCAGTTGAAGTCGCCGGCGCCGTACTTGAGCAGCAAGGGTGTCGGTCGCGTCTGCCCTGCAGCGTGGCAGCGCGCCGTCATCTCCTCGAGGGTCGCAGGGAACGGTGGCGTGCCCAAGCGCTCCGCCCAAGCGTTGGCCACGGGCGCGAGAAGCCAGTAGCTGTTGCGCCGCAAGCGCTCGAGCAAATCCGGCAGCGGATACGAGAAGTACTTGTACTCGCCGCTGCCGAATCCGTGACGCGCCATGACGACGCGGCTGCGGAAGCGTGCTTCCTCGCGATACCAAGCGATGACCTCGTCACACTCGGCCGGAGACAACACTTGTCCTAGACACGCCACACCGCGCGCCTCGAGAGTTTCCGCGATAGCGTTCATTTGCGACGCTCGGCCTCGTTCGCGAGGAGCCGCTTCTTGAGCTCGAGGCCCCAGCGGTAACCGTGCATCTTGCCGTCGGTGCCGACGGCGCGATGACACGGCACGAGCACCGAGATCTCATTGCGGCCGCACGCCGTGCCGACAGCACGGATCGCCTTGGGCTTGCCGATTTTCTTGGCGATCTCCGCATAGGTCATGGTCTTGCCCGCGGGGATGCCGCGGAGGGCGTTCCAGACGCGCTCTTGAAACAGCGTGCCGCGCAGCTCGAGGGGCAAGTCGACGGCCTTGCCCGAATCGATGTGCTCGACGACCTTGCGTACCCAACCGGCGAGCTTCACGTCCGCGTCGATCGACACGGCGTTGGCAAAGCTCTCACGCAACGACGCGACGAGCTTGGAGTCACTCGTACCGAGATAGATGGCGCAAATGCCGCGGTCCCCGGCAGCGACGAGCACGCGGCCGAGCGAGCACGCCGCGATCGCATAGCGTACACGCACGCCGGTGCCACGCCCCTTGAACGCCTTGGGGGTCATCCCGAGCGCCGCGTCCGCTTCAGCGTAGAAGCGTCCGCTCGACTCGAAGCCGGCGTCGTACATCGCCTGGGTGACGCTGCCGCCCGTCTTCAGCGCCCGCTGGGCGCGGCCACGACGACGGGCCAGCGCGTAAGACTTCGGCGTCACGCCGGTCGCGGCCTTGAAGATGCGATGCAAGTGGTAAGGCGAGACACCGACTTCGCGAGCCAACGCCTCGAGCGACACACGCTCCTCGGCTGCGTCGAGCACTTTGCAGACCCGCGCGACTAGCTCTTGCCGCACATCGCCCGACTCGGTCGGCCGGCAGCGCTTGCAAGCGCGAAACCCAGCGCGCTCCGCAGCCGTGGTCTTGGTGAAGAACCGCACGTTCTTGCGCAACGGCAAACGTGACGCGCAGCTCGGCTTGCAAAAGACGCCAGTGGTGGCGACACCATAATAAAATGTGCCGTCCGCGGCGCGATCGCGCGCGCGAATCGCTTCGTAACGGTCGGCATCAACATCGACGGCGGGCATTGCTAATGTGCTCATACGCGAGCCTCCTTAGGTTGCCCATCATGCGGAAGCTGCGTCGCGCCGAAACTCCGATCCTTGCTTTGTAATTCATGAGCCTCTTTGCCTCCTCCCAGCTGCCGCCCGGTGTCGTCTTGCAACGCGGCGTCGCGCGCGCCCCGGCGATCCTCGAGGCCGTCCAGCACGTCATCGACACCGCTCCGCTACGCACCATGCAGACCCCGCGCGGCCCCATGTCGGTGCGCATGACCAACTGCGGGGCGTTGGGCTGGGTCTCCGACGTCAACGGCTATCGCTACACCGCGATCGATCCAACGAGCGGTACACCGTGGCCGCCCATCCCCGACGTGCTGCTCGCCCTCGCCACAACATGCGCCGTCGACGCGGGCTTTACTGCCTTCACGCCCGATGCCTGCCTCGTGAACCAGTACGCTCCCGGAGCGCAGATGGGCCTGCATCAAGATCGCGACGAGCGCGACTTCGCCCATCCCATCGTCTCGGTCTCCCTCGGCCTACCCGCGCGCTTCACCATCGGCGGCGAGACACGCAAACACGCGACCTTCGATCTCTACGTCGAGCATGGTGACGTTGTCGTTTTTGGCGGACCGGCGCGGCGCATGTACCACGGCGTCAAACGGCTCGAAGCCGGACATCATCCGTTGCTCGGCGCTCAGCGCATCAATTTGACGTTTCGGCGGGCGGGTTGAGCACGCTTTCGAGCGCTGGGCACGTCCAGTCATCGAGACCCGACTCTTTCGCGCTGGCGACCATCAGCTCGTAGCGCATATCCGGAGGAGCGTTTGCGATCGCCTCGACCAAACGCCGTGCCTGCCGGCCAAACGCCACGTTCGGCGCCTGCTCCATGAAGCGCGCGAAGCGCATCGGCGGCGTGATGCGCGGCTCGGTAAGAACCTCGGTCGCGAGCTTGCACAGGCCACCGAAGTCGCGTCGCGCGCAACCCAAGGTCACGAGCAACACGAGCGCAAGCACACAACGTCTAAGAAGCATGGAACGTGAGTAGCCCAGCCTCCCACAACAGGTAAACGACCATGATCGCGGACCTCCGCCGTTGCGGATTGTCCGCGAAGCGCCCGAGGAGCGCGGTCAGTGTGCTCGAGCCGTCGAGCTGGGCGAGCACGTTGCGCTCCGAGGGCGACAGCTTGAACTCGGTCTCCTCGAGCGACACGTCGGGCGAAAGCTCGACGCGTTGATGGAGCCCTTTGGCGAGCCGGTCGAGGAGAATCCCTTCGGGTAGGTCGCGCGCCGCCCGCACCAAGAGCTCCGCGGCGTCGAGCCGCAAGTCGAACTTCTCGCCGACGTAGCGCTGCTCCGCGAAGTACGTGAGCTCGCCGTCATCCCAAGCGCAGAGATCCACGAGGCGCATGATCTGTTGGTCGCGCAGCGCCGCGATCACGTCGGCCTCTTCCATGACGTTCGTCTTGATGAGGGTAACGCCCAAGCTGTCACCGCTCGTGGTCATGATGTCGAGCGCGTCCTCGAGACTCTTGGGGGTGAGCTCGCCACGATTGACCAGGTAGGATCCGAAGCGCTCGTTCTCGATGTTCGAAGCCGCGAACACGGGGTGACCTTGCTCGAGAAAGACGTCTTTGTTGTGTCCGCCGCGGCGCGCGGAGAGTAGCCCGGTCGCGCGTTTCAAGAACAAGTCGTAGAAGACGTTGAAGAAGGTGCGGTCCTTGAGGTTGCCTTCGAAGTCATCGAGGGGCGGGGCGCTGCCGACCAACACCTCGAGCTCCTCGAAGCTCTGCAGCGGCAAGAAGGGTCCGCTATTGCGTGCAAGACGTACGTCCGGGCCGACGGTGCCCATCGCGATGAGCTCGCGCACCAGCTCGAGGCGGATAGGCCCCAAGACCCCGCGCTTTGGATCGTGCAGCTTGTAGTAACCCATTGCGGTGACGGCTGAATTTAGCCTGACAACGGACGTGACGCACGCCCATCGATCGCGCTACAGCTCCATGTGTGCGCGCGTATGCGATCAGTGACGCCTTCGGCATCGACAACCTGAAGCTCGTCGAGCGCGATTCTCCGCGTCCGGGCAAGGGCGAGGTGGTCATGCGGGTGCGCGCTTGCTCGCTGAACTACCGCGACCTCCGCATGGTCCGCGGCGAGTACAACCCGAAGCAGCCTCTACCCCTCGTGCCACTCTCGGACGGCGCCGGCGAAATCGTCGCCACCGGCGAGGGCGTGACCCGGGTGAAAGTCGGCGACCGCGTCACCACCCTGTTCTCACCACATCGCCTCGGCGGCCGCCCGACCCGCGCGACCATCAGCAAGAATCTCGGCGGCCCACTCGACGGCGCCCTCCAAGAACGCTTGCTGCTCCCCGAGACCGGTGTCGTACCCATGCCGGCGCATCTCTCCTTCGAGGAGGCCGCGACCCTGCCGTGTGCCGGCGTGACCGCTTGGAACGCGCTCGTCGCCCAGGGCGAGCTGCAAAAAGGCGACACCGTCCTCACCATCGGCACCGGCGGCGTGTCGATCTTTGCCATCCAAATAGCAAAGCTCCTCGGCATGCGCGTGATCGCGACGTCGCGCAGCGCCGCGAAGCTCGAGCGCGCCAAAACGCTGGGCGCGGACTTCACGGTCGACACCAGTGCTCACCCCGATTGGTCGAAGGAAGTGCGCAAGCTCGCGGGCAACGACGGTGTCGACCACGTCATCGAGGTGGGCGGGGTTAGCACCCTCGACCAGTCGATCCGCTCCGTCCGCCCCGGCGGACAAATCAGCTTGATCGGCGTGCTCGCCGGAGTCGAGAAGCCGCTGAATCTGACCCCCGTGCTCATGCAAAACATCCGCATCCAGGGCGTGTTCGTGGGTGACGCCAAGGTCTCGAGCGACTTCGCTCAGGCAGTCGAGAAGGCCCAGCTCTGCCCGGTGGTCGACCGCGTGTTTCCGATCGACCAGGTCCACGAGGCGTTCCGGCTCATGGAGCGCGGCGAGCACTTCGGAAAGATGTCCGTCACCCTTTGGCAGTAGGCGGCTAAGGCCGTCGCTCGGCCCCGTCGATGAAGACACGAATCGGCACCGCCAACGTATCTGGCCGGTCGATGGGCGAGTCCGCGGTGAAGAAGAAGCTCGCGCGCTTGCCGGTCTCGATGGCGCCGAGGTCGTCGAAACCCCAATAGGCGGCGGGAACCCGTGTTGCCATGTCCACGATAGAAGACATATCGAAGCCGGCGCGCAACAGTGCGAACGTCTCGGCGTTCTGGATGCCGATGGCGGTGCTGTTGCCGAAGTCGGTGCCGTACATGACCTTGGCGCCGCGCGCGTGGAGCTCGTGCAAGTTGGCGACCGCGGGGCCGCCGCCGCCGAATGCCGCGAGTGTGCTGATCACGGCGCGTCCCGCCCATGCGGCGAGCGTCGCCTCACTCAGTGGCTCGACGGGAGTATGCGCGAGCACGTCACACCCGACGCGCGCCGCAAGCGCCGCGTGAGCATCCGTCAAAGCGTGTGCAGCGACCTTCAAGCCTTTGGCGTGTGCCGCCTCAACGAGGGCTCGGGAGGTCGCTTCATCCAAGCTGGGCGCATCCGAAAACGCGAGCTTCACGACCTTGGCGCCAGCGGCGATCAATTTGGCGATCACGGCCTCGGCGACATCGGGGCCAGCGACCTCGAGGCCATAGCCATCACGCCCCCAGCTGCGCGTTGGATAACCACCAGGTGCGGTGAGCAGGGGTCCTGCGCCGATCAGCTCGAGCCCGGGGATTCGCGTGCCCATGGCGGCGATGGGCATTCCAAGGTCGACTGCTCCAGCCACACCCCGATTGGGATCACGGGCGATGGTCTTCAGATAGGCGGCGTGCACGTGGCTGTCGATGAACGCCGGCAGCATCCAGCGCCCCGCCGCATCGAAGCGATTTTCCGCGGTCTCGCCCACGACGACCGCGTCGTCGGGCAACACCTCGGCGATGCGACGGTCACGCACCACGACCGTCATGAGCTTGTTGCTCAAGGTCCGTGCGTGCCGAACCACCAGCGGTTCGAACGGCTCGGCAGTCGCCGGCCGTGAACAGGCGACGACGAGGAGGCTACAGAGCCACGCGGCGCTCGACCACCTGCTCGTACTGCGAATCGATGAGCGCCGAGATGCGCTGGTCGAGGTCGTCTTCGGAGAGGGCGTAGGCCTCGCCATCGGGGAGCGTCTCGTCGTCGACCGGGCGGCTTTCGTGCTTCTCATGCGCGGGAGCCTTTTCGCTCTGCGCCGTCGCCAAGGCAACGACCCCGCTGGTCATCAACATCGCCACGCACGCCCCCAAGACCGTAGCCAGCAGGTTCTTCATGGGGCCGAAGTTACGGTGTGCGATCGAAAGACGCAAAAAACTCGCGCATGACGTCCGCGATGGCGTCCGCGTACTCCTCCGACCGGACCGGGACCATGACCCCATCGAGGTTCACGCGCTCGGACAGGAAGCGCGGGTACTCTTCGGCGGCGTTCATACACGGCCCCTCCAAGAGGACCGCGGGCCCTGGAGCACGGCGCAGCACCGCGAGGTTGCGCGCGTGCACTCCGGCTTTCTCGTCGAGGGTGATCTTGTTCGGCCGCTGGGGGTCGGTGTCGGGCCCGATGGGCGGGAGCTGCATCCGGCGCTGCAAGGCCCAGGCAAACCGCGTCGCGAGGTCCCGCGAGACCCCGAGCGTCCCATCGAGCGCTCGACGCACCGCCCAGTAGCGCTGCGACAGCGTCGATAGCTCACCCTCCAGGGCGTCGCCGTAGACGAAAGCCATGATGCCGTTCGCCTGGCCCGAGCTCGAGACGTTGTAGTGAATCGACACGAAGATCTCGTCCTGCTGGGCGTCCGCAGGTCGCGAACGCAGGTCGTAGTGGGTGTACGCCTCGTAGGCTCGGGCCCCGGTCAATGCCCGGCGCTCGGGCCAGAGGAGCAGATGATCGAAGAGGGTCGGCCACCCGACCCAGGGTGAGAAGCTCTCGCCGAGAATGATGCGGCGCTCGTGCTCCGCGTCGTATCCCGCCCGAAGCCCGGCCGGAAACGTCTCGGTCGCCACCTGGGTGCGGGTCAGCCGGACATTCGCGAGCTTCGCGCGCAGCCGCAGAGCCGTCGCCAAGGTCAGGTCGCCTTCACGCACCGGCGGACCCGCCCCAACGGTCACGTGGCGGTGCTCGAGCTGTGACCACGTACCGCCCCAATGGCCGGGGTCGGCGACGATACTCCGCCATTGCGGACTCGGAAACGGCTCGCTGCGAAACCCCACCTCGGCGATGAGGTCGTGGCGCTTGGCGTCAGCGTAGAGCGCCACGGTGCGATCGCTGACGAGCAAGAACGGGTCGAGCTGGTGCAAGGGATCGATGAGCTGCAAGTCGCGCACGAAGGCATCGCGCGTGGTGCGGCCGGAAACCGCGGCCAACCCGACTTGCATGGTCTTGCGATCGACCTCATCTGCGAAAGGTGACCAAGCTCCGGGAATCGGAATGACCGCCATGGCGGTTAGGAGAAGCCCGGCAATGGCCCCAGCACGCCCCACGGCGCGGGGTTTCACTGTTGCCCCGCATGGGCTAAGAGGCGGTCGCACGAGGGAGGAATCGTCATGAAGAAGACAACATCGAGCTTGTCCTGGTTATTGCTCGCATCGCTGTTCGTCGCCTGCGCCAGTGAGCGCAGCGAGGGAGAAACCGTCGCGGCCGCGCCCGATGGTTCTGAAGTTTCGAGCAAGTCCGCGGAAGCTCCTGCGGTTACGAGCGTCTCGCTCATCAGCCGTGAAGTGCTCTTCGGCAACCCCGAGCGCACGGCGCCCCAGCTGTCACCGGACGGCAAGCGCATCGCGTTCCTGGCTCCGGTCAACAACGTCCTCAACGTTTGGGTCGGTCCCGCCGACGACTTCACCCAGGCGAAGGCGGTCACGAACGACACCAACCGCGGCATTCGCAATTACTTCTGGGCGTATACCAACAATCACATCGTCTACCTGCAGGACAAAGGTGGCGACGAAAACTGGCGAGCTTACTCCGTCGACCTCGCCAAGAACGCGACCCGTGACCTGACCCCCTTTGACGGCGTGCACGCGCAAATCGAGAAGGTCTCGCACAAGAAGCCCAAGGAGATCCTCATCGGGCTCAACAAGCGTGACCCCAAGGCGCACGATCTCTATCGCGTCGACATCGTCACGGGAACGATGAAGCTGCTCGCGGAGAACAAGGAGAACCTCGCGGGCTTCACCGCCGACGACGACTATGCGGTGCGACTCGCCGGCAAAATCAACGACGACGGCTCCAGCGAGATCCTCGAGCCCGACACCAAGAAGCGCGGCAGCTGGAAGAGCCTGATGCACGTGCCCTTCGACGACACCCTGACCACCGGTGCCGCGGAGTTCACCAAAGACGGCAAAGCGCTCTACTTGTACGACAGCCGTGACCGCGACACCGCCGCGCTCTATCGCTACGACTTCAAGACCAAAGAGAAGACGCAGATCGCCGAGAGCGCGGCCTCCGACATCGGCAGCGTCATGCTGCACCCGACCGAGAAGACGGTGCAGGCGGTGACCTTCGATCCGAGCCGCATCAGCTGGAAGATCCTCGACCCGAAGCTCGAGGCGGATTTCCAGGCCTGGAAAGCAGCGGACGACGGCGACCTCGTCGGCGCCAACTCGTCGCTCGATCAGTCGAAGTGGTTGCTCACGTTCGTCCACGATCAAGGACCGACGAAGTTCTTCGCCTACGACCGCGCCACCAAGACCGCGAAGCTCCTGTTCGTGAATCAGCCGAAGCTCGAGGACGCGCCACTCGCGGCCATGCAGTCGGTCACCATCCGCTCGCGCGACAATCTCGATCTGCCGAGCTACCTGTCGCTACCGGTCGATGCCGTGGCGTTGAAGGCCACCAAGCCGGCGAAGCCCTTGCCGATGGTGCTCCTGGTGCACGGCGGTCCATGGGCCCGTGACACGTGGGGCTTCAACCGCACCCACCAGTGGCTGGCGAACCGCGGCTATGCGGTTCTGAGCGTGAACTACCGCGGCTCGACGGGCTTCGGAAAATCGTTCGTCTCGGCGAGCAAGTTCGAGTGGGCTGGCACCATGCACAACGACCTGCTCGACGCCGTCGATTGGGCGGTGAAAGAAGGCATCGCGGATCCCAAGCGCGTCGCCATCATGGGCGGTAGCTACGGCGGGTACGCAACGCTCGTCGGTCTCACCTTCACGCCCGACGTGTTCGCCTGTGGCGTCGACATCGTCGGCCCCTCGAACCTCGCGACGCTGCTCGCCACCATCCCGCCATACTGGGCTCCGGTGCGCACGCTGTTCACTAGCCGAGTCGGCGACATCTCCACCGAAGAGGGCAAGGCGAAGCTCGCCGAGCGCTCACCGCTCACCAAAGCCGACAAGATCGTGAAGCCCTTGCTCATCGGCCAGGGCGCAAACGACCCGCGCGTGAAGCAAGCGGAGTCCGATCAAATCGTGACCGCGATGAACGCGAAGAACATTCCCGTGACCTACGTGGTCTTCAGCGACGAAGGTCACGGCTTCAAGCGTCCCGAGAACAGCATGGCGTTCAACGCCGTCGCGGAGGCATTCCTCGCCAAACACTTGGGCGGCCGCTTCGAGCCGGTCGGTGACGACTTCAAGGGGTCGACCATCGATATCAAGAACGGCGCTGATCTGGTTCCGGGTCTGCCGAAGCCGGTGGCTGCGCGATGAAGATCAGGCTTCCGCTGTGTTGGCTGCTGCTCGCCGCAGCGTGCGCCAAATCGCCCGATGCGACGCCCGTCAAAACGGACGGAACTCCTCGTAGCATCACGGCGGAAGCCTCGACCGCGCCGGTAGCGGCGACCCTCGCGATCATTCCCAGGCGTGACCTATTCAGCTCACCAGATCACATCGAGCCGCACTTCTCGCCCGATGGAAAGATGCTCGCTTGGCTCGCACCCGTGAACGGCATCCTCAACGTCTGGATCGCTCCGGCCGGGAATCTCGAGACCGCTAAAGCGATCACCAATGATGCGAAGCGCGGCATCCAGGTCTATCACTGGACCTACGACGGCCGGCACATCATCTACGAGCAGGACAAAGACGGCGACGAGAACTGGCACCTCTATGTGCTCGACATCGTCAGCGGCGAGACCCGCGATGCGACCGCCTTCCAAGACGTGAGGGCGAGCGTCGTGGCGCTCTCCCCACTCAAGAAGTCGAGCGCCGTCGTCGCGTTGAACCGTCGGGATCCCGAGTGGGAAGATCTCTTCGAGCTCGATCTCGACAAGGCGACCCTGAAGCCGCTGTTCGAGAACCGCGCCAAGCTCACCGAGATGCGCGTGAGCGACGACTACAAGCTCATGGTCGGCGATCACCAGAACGAAGACGGCGGCAAGGACATCGTCCTGGTCGAGCTCGGGAAGAAAGCCGGCAAGCCCAAGAGCATCACGACGGTGAAGTTCGGCGACGAGGTGACCACCGCGGCCATTGGCTTCTCGAGCGACGCCAAGACGCTCTACATGATCGACAGCCGCGAGCGTGACACCGCCGCCTTGATGGCGCTCGACCTCAAGACGTTGAAGTCGCGCATGCTCGCCGACGACGCCAAAGCGGACGTCTCCGACGTCATCATGCACCCGGTGACGCACGCTCCGCAGGTCGCGACCTTCGAGTACGACACGGTGAGCACCGTGCTGCTCGACACCGAGGTCGCTGCCGATCTCACGGCATTGCGTGCCGTCGAGCCCGGAAACATCACCTGGACCTCGACGCTCGACAACAAGCACTGGGTCGTCACCTTCGCGGGCACCGACACGCCTTTCCGCTTCTACACGTACGATCGCACCACCCGCGAGGCGCGCTTCTTGTTCTCCGCACGCAGTGTGCTGGAGAAGGCACAGCTCGCTCATCGGCGAGCCGTCGTCATCCCTGCCCGCGATGGCGTACCACTGGTATCGTACCTCACCCTGCCGTTCGCGACACCGCGCGAAGACACGCAGTTGCCGGAGCGCCCGCTGCCGATGGTGCTCTACGTGCACGGCGGTCCATGGTCGCGTGACTCCGAAGGCTACGACGGTGTTTCGCAATGGCTCGCCAATCGTGGCTACGCGGTCCTGCAGGTGAACTATCGCGGCTCGACCGGCTTCGGGAAAAAGTTCGTGAACCTCGCGAACCGCGGCTGGGGCGGCAGCATGCACGAAGACCTCGTCGACGCCGTGAAATGGGCGGTCGTCCAAGGCGTCACCAAAGACGACGCAGTCGGCATCTTCGGCGGCAGCTATGGCGGCTTCGCGACGCTCACCGGCATGACCAAGACGCCAACCTTGTTCCGCTGCGGCGTCGACCTCGTCGGCCCCTCGAACCTCGAGACCTTCATCGCGGCGTTCCCGCCCTACTGGAAGCCATATCTCTCGATGGTCTACGAGCGTGTCGGCGATCCACGTAACGACGAAGGCAAAACCTTCCTCCGCGAGCGCTCACCGCTCACGCACATCGACGCCATTGCTCGGCCCTTGCTCATCGCACAGGGCGCAAACGACCCGCGCGTGAAGCGTGCGGAGTCGGAACAGATCGTGGCGGCGATGCGAGCCAAGAAGATCCCCGTGACCTACGCGGTGTTCCCGGACGAAGGACACGGCTTCGCACGGCCGGCAAATCGTTTGGCGTTCTTCGCGTTGGCGGAGGAGTTCCTGGCGAAGCACCTTGGTGGCCGAGCCGAGCCGCTGGGTACTGATGGGAATGGGTCGTCGATGCAGGTTGCTACGGACTAGTGCTCGGCTGTGGCCCGCCCCGGGGCGGATGGCGGTTACGCGCTCGATGATGCGCGTGGCAGAGCATGCGGAGATTGTTGGTCTCGGTTGGACCGCCCCGTGCCCACTCCTCGATGTGGTCGAATTGAAGCCAACCGGCGCTTTCGCAACGATGGCCGTCGTCGCCGACGTAGGTGCATTGGCAACCGTCACGCTCGGAGACTTCGCGTCGCGTCGCCCGCCCCGGGGCGCGTGACTCGGTCTTCGGGACAGTGGCCTTGGGCTTGTCTGTTTTGCCGTAGCGCCTCTTCTCGACCGCTTTGCGTAGCTCTTTGATTGCTTTGGCGATGACCTTCGCGGCGTCGCCGTCGGGGATGCTGTGCCGCATGTGCTCTTGTAGCCAACGAAGGTCCTCGTACGTATCGAGGTCGACACAGAGCTGCAGCTTGTAGTGCTGCGGGTCGAGCGGTCGTGGTCGCGATGCACGCGGAAGGTCGGGAGCAGGGGCTTGCGGTGCTTCGGCGCGCGCCTTCACCATTTCTTCGAGAAGGGCCTGCCGGTGGTCGACCTTCACCTCGAAGACGCGGGTCTCGACGAGAGGCTTCGGCTTCCATCCCACAACGAGCAGCTCGATCTGCTCGCGGGTTTTTCCGGCTGCAGCCTTCAATCGCTCTTCATAGTTGTCGGCCTGGAGTACCGGACTGAGGACCAACAACCCACTGAGATGGACATCACCTTCCCGCAACATCTGGAGGGCGAGCGGATACTTCCTAACGAGCCGAGCCGCTGTCACACGTTTGCCGGCTGCTTCTTGCGAGTACTTGAGGCGGGCAACGCAGTAGTTCGTAAGCCCAGAGAAGCCTTTTCGTAGATGCCACTCACGCCGGTCTGCTTCAGCGAGATGCTCGACGACATCGGCGATGGCCATGCGCTCTCGACGAGCGGCACGTTGTAAGGACTGGTCGAACGCATCGTCTTTTAAGGCGGACAGCTTCATGCGTCGACTGTAACACGGGGAATTTTAGGCCTTTTGCAACCCCGCCACGCCCCGCAAATCAGCGCGGAGGCGAAATCACCCCGAGCGTTTCAGCCAACGCACCAGCGTGTGCGGCAAGGCCCGCAACGACCATTCCCGCCAACCGAGGAAACAACCAAGCGGCGTGTCCGCGAAAACAGTGTCAAACATATTCGACACGAACGACACGATGTCAGTCACAGAAAGTACGCACCCGCCCCGGGGCGGACGCCGTGTCCGCTATCGAAGACAATACGAAGGCGTTCCCTCAAACCTCCCGCTTCCCCGCATACAAATCGAACACCAACAACTTACACGGAATGTTCCCATTCAAGATCGGAACCCTCCGCGTCGTCTTCAAGCCAATGAACTTGTGCGGCGAAGCCTCGACCACGAGCAACGCAGCCCGCCAGCCAGCGAACCGTTGCTTCAGCGTGTCGCCAACCTCTTCGTACAACTGCTTCAAGTTACTCGCCGCCAACCGCTCGTCGTACGGCAGGTTGGTCACCAAGAGCCCACTCTCTGCCGGCGGGGTCGCGTCCTGCACGCGCTGCGTCGCGAACGTCATGTTCCGCTCGACGCGCGCGGTGAGGGCGCTCTTCTGCGTCATCGCGACGTACTTCGGCTCGATGTCCGACGCCACCAGCGGCACCGGCGTCTGCTCGAGCACGCCCGCACGTGCGCTCTCCTGCACCTCACGCCAAAGCGAGCGATTGAAGTCTTTGTGCCACTCGAACGCGAAGTCACCCTTCTTGCGCAGCAACAATGGCGGCCGCTTCACCGCCATCAGCGCCGCTTCGATGGCGATGGTGCCGCTCCCGCACATCGGATCCATGAACGCCTGCGTGCCATCGTATCCGGCGTGCACCAGAAGCGAGGCCGCGAGTGTCTCCTTGATCGGTGCCGGATGCCCTGACTCGCGGTAGCCGCGCTTGTGCAGCGACTTGCCGGTCGTATCGAGGCCGAGCGTGCAACGCCCTTTGTCCATGAAGGCGACGACCGTGACGCGACCGTCGTCTGCATCGACCTTCGGCACCTTCTTCACCTTGAACTCGAACACTTCGCGAATCGCTTCACGCACCTGCGTCAGCACGGCCTTCGGCGTTAGCGGTCCGCGATCGGCTCCGACCACCTCGACCTTGAAGCTGTGCTGGGCGTCGAAGAGCTCGGGCCAATTGATGCGCTGGACTTGGGAGTACAGCATCACCGGCGTCTTGGCGGCGACGACCTTCAAGACGCGCAAGATGCTGCTCGGCGTGCGCAACTGCAGATGCGCTTCGTAGAACTGACGCTCGTCGGCGGTGAACGCGACGGCGCGGAACAGCGGCTCGATATCGCGGACGCCGAGCGCGACGAGCTCCTGCAGCAACGCGTCTTTGGTCTCTTCGGGGCAGGTGGCGACGAGGCGGTAGTCTGTACTCACGAGACCGTCATAGGGCCATCACGGGCGATGGACGGCAAGCTCGACCCGCGCGAGGTTGCCGGCTTGAACCGCGAAGGTGCTACAGGGCTTGGCGTCCGGGCGGTACGGGGTCGGGCCGGGGACGGCACCGGTGTAGACGATGTCACCGGCTTTGAGCACTGGGCCCTGCATCCGCAGGCGCGCGCGACGGACGACGAGCTGGCCGACCAACCAGTGCAGTGCCCGCAGTGGCCCGAGCCCGCCTTTGCCGTCGTCGAGCATGCCGGTGGTGCCGCGAGCGATCTCGACCGCATCACGCTGCAAACTGAGGCTCGTCGTCGTCGACGTGGCAATGGCGCGCGGTAAGAGAGGTCCGAGCTTGAACGAGTGCGATGCCAGGCAGTCCGCGATCATGTCCCCCGCGGTGGGGCCGTCCGCCGCGCCCGGGGCGCCGGTGAAACGTTTGCTGGGAAGCTCGAACCCCAGGTGAACGGCGCCGATCGTCTCGGCAAGCTCCGCGAGCGAGAGCGGCCCATGGATGTCCTTGCGCAGGACGAAGGCGATCTCTTGCTCGACGAGGAGGCCCGCAAAGCGCGAGGTGGCGATGGGGCCGGTGGTCGCCCCGGACGAGAAGAGTGGTCCGTACGCGGGCTCGCTGATGCCGAGTGGTTTGCGCCCTTCCACCGTCGAAAAGCCGATCTTCCAGCCGACCAACCGGTTCGTGGGGGACAGGAGCTTGGCGGTGAGCTCGTCCTGCAGGGCGTAGGCGAGCTCGAGCTGATCGGGGCCGATGCCGAACCGGGACAGACCAGTAGGCGCTAGACCCCGCGTCTCGAGGCTCCGGACGTGCAAGAGCTGGGCGATCTTGTCGGACCGGAAGGGTGCCGACGCCGGAGCTGCGCCTGCGACGCGAGGTGATCGGGGCTGCAGAAACATGCCGCGTTATCGGGGCCGCGGGGGCAATGTTGCAGGGGTCCGCTGTGCCAGACGCTCAAGCGGCGATGATGACCGTCATGGTCTCGAAGCACTCATCGCCCCAGCGCGCCTTGTAATCGACGTCCGAGCCCAGGTCGTAGAGCGCGATGCCCTCGGCCGCGACGCCCTCGATGGTGACCAGCTGCAGGAGATTTCCCAGACCTATCCCGGCGTACGCATCGTCGTAGGCAAACTGCAAACCACGGTAGGTCGAGGCGAACAAGCCGCCCAGGATGTAGCCGACGTCACGATCCTCGTGCCGCGCGAACCACAGGCGCAAGGCACGCCGCTTGAGCAGACGCTGGGTTTGCAAACGATAGTGCAGCGCCATCGAGCTCGACGCGAGGCCGACGCCCTCTTGTCCCTTCCAGCTCCGCCGATCGACGTCGAGCACCCGTCCATAGACCGCTTCCGCGGACGCGTCATCGGCGACGAGCTCGAAGGTGAGTCCCATGGCTCGTGCCTTCTCACGCGAGCGTCGTAGGCCTTTGCGGAAGTCGCGTGAGCGCCGCGACAAGAAGCCGTCGACTCCTTCGTGGAGCCATGCGCGATAACGGCGCGTGCTCTCGCCGCGATGCAGGCGGTAGTCCTCTCCCAGACGCACGAGCAGCGCTCGGAACGCGCGTGAGCCAGGGACGATGCCGCCTACCGCACAGAGGCGCCACACGCGTCGCTGGGCAGCGAGAAGCGCCGCCAGGTCATCGACTATGCGCTCGGGAGACTCGCCGATGAGCGGCGACGGAAAACCCCAGGAGAGCTCGAGCGGCATCAAGATGCGCTGCACTTGCTCTTGCAGCGCAAACGCGAGGTAGCCGTTCTCGGTGCGCCACACGAACGGATCTTGCTCGGGAGCAAAGGCTTCGTGCGCCGGCAGGATCCAATCGCTCGCCGAGCAATAGAGATCGATCTCCGGAGTCTTTGCGACGGTGGCGTCGAAGGCGGCGCTCTCGGCGTCGAGGGCTTCGAAGCTCAGGTGCTGCATCTAGGGAACAATGTAGCTCGGCGCGACGAAGTCGGGGTGGGTCGGATAGGCGTAGCTCTTGTACGAGCGCATGTCGGGCTTGCCTGCGGCGATCCAGGCGTTGATCCACAGGGTGGCGAGCACGTCAGCCGCGGTCGCCAGACGCTCGGTCAAGCGCGCTTGGAAGTACGGCAAAGTCGCGCTCACCGGTTTGCGCTTCGCGGGCTTTTTGGCATCGCTCTTGGCGAGCACCGCGTAGTCGCGGTCCAAGCGGCGAACATCGTCGAGGCGTGCGAGGGCGTCGAAGCTCTCGGCGATGGCTAGCGCGGCCGGATCGCTCCCGGCGTTCAGCTTCTTCGCGGGCTCATTGGCGAGCGCCGCGGCAAAGACATCTGCCTCGAGCTGCAATGGCGCCGCGTTCACGAGGTCGCTTTCGAAGTAGGCGTGAATGCCGCCCTGCCCGGTCTGCCAGCCATCGTGATCGTTGGTGTTGTGGTAGGGCTGCGCGAGATCACCGACGAAGTGCGAGAGCAATCCGGCGTAGAGCAAGGCCTCGTTCACGTGCTCTTCCGTCGCACCCTGCTGCTTCACCTTGATGAGCGCAGTCGCCATCGCGGCGGCGAGCTGTTCCACGCGCCACGGGGCGGTGCCGACATCCCCGGCGAGATTCACCCCACGTTCCTTCGCGAGCTCGGCCGCTTTGGCGTACGCGCGTGGCGCATCGTTCAGCGTCGGCGTCGGTAGCAGCTTCTCCCAATTGATGTAGTGAGTCGGCCCGTTCGCCTTCGAAACCGCGGGGTCGCCCGAGCGCCAGACGATGTCGGGAACGTTCGCGAGATGCGCGAGCATGTGCTCGCGTTGCACCAGCGGCGTCGACAGCGACGGGTCGTCGACCATGCGGGCCGCGACGAGACGAGCGGCGACGCGCGTGACCACGTCGTGCCCGCGCTCACCCCAGGCAAGCGCACGGGCCGGCAGACACGAGAGCACCGCGATGATGACGAAGCGCATCAGTCGATGAAGAAGTCGGGAATGAGCTTCGCGCCCTTCACCACGGCGTACTTCTCGAGGTCGGTGACGCCGGCGCCCTTCAGCACCTCGTCATCGATGAAGAAGTTGGCGGTCACTTTACGGCTATCCTGCGTGAGAATGTGATGAGCCGCGTCAGCCATGATGTCGGGCGTCCGCGACGCGTTCATCATGTCTTCGCCACCGAGCATGTTCACCGCTGCGGTCGCGATGGTCGTGCGCGGCCACAATGCGTTCACAGCAACACCTTGGTCGCGGAACTCTTCGGCCATGCCGAGCACGCACATGCTCATGCCGTATTTCGCCATCGTGTACGCCACGTGGTTCTTGAACCACTGCGCTTTCATCGACAGCGGTGGTGACAGGTTCAAGATGTGCGGGTTCTTGGCCTTCAAGAGGTGCGGCAAACAGGCACGCGAGGTCATGTACGTGCCGCGTACGTTGACGCCGAACATCAGGTCGAAGCGCTTGGGCTCGGTCTCGAGCGTTCCGGTGAGCTGGATGGCGCTCGCGTTGTTCACACAGATGTCGATGCCGCCGAAGGTCTTCACGGCCTCGGCGACCGCGGCTTGGATATTGTCTTCGTTGCGCACGTCGACGGTGAGCGGAAGCGCCTTGCCGCCGGCTTTTTCGAAGTCCGCCGCAGCGGAGTGAATGGTTCCGGGAAGCTTCGGATGCGGGTCGGCGGTTTTGGCCGCGATGACGATGTTGGCACCGTCACGCGCTGCCCTGAGGCCGATGGCGTAGCCGATGCCGCGTGATGCGCCGGTGATGAAGAGGGTCTTGCCTTTGAGAGTGCTCATCGTCCCACGAACTCCGGTTTTTTCTTTTCGACGAATGCCATGACACCGCGCTGGAAATCTTCACCCGCGGCACACGCCGCGAACGACTCCGCTTCGAGCTGCAGCTGCGTGTCGTAGTCGTTCTCGAGCGAGCGATTGATGAGTTGTTTGGTGCGGCCGAGCACCGCGGTCGGTCCAGCAGAGAGGCGCTCCGCCAGCGTGCGTGTTTGAGCGTCAAGCTCCGCCGCCGGCACCACGCGATTGACCAGACCGATCGCCAAAGCTTGCTTCGCGTCGAAGCGATCACCGAGCAGTGCGATCTCCATGGCGCGCTTCACGCCGACGAGGCGGGGCAGCACGTAGGTCGACGAGCCGTCGGGGCTGGTACCGATGTTCGCGTAGGCGAGCGTGAAGTAGCTGTCTTCGGCGACGATGGCGAGGTCGGCCGCCATCATCAGCGACAAACCGAAGCCCGCCGCCGCTCCGCGAACGCTCGCGAGCACGGGTTTGGGCATACGCCGCAGCGAGGTCATCACCGGATGCAAGCGGGCAACGAACTTCTCGAAGAGCACGCGGCGGTCGGTCGCGTCCGGAGTGGCGGTCACGGTCTCGGCGAAGAACTTCACGTCACCGCCCGCCATGAAGTGCTTGCCGGCACCGGTGAGCACTACGGCGCGCACCGAAGCGTCATGCTCGAGCTTCGATGCCGCGGCGCCGAGCTCGTCCATCATCGCGGTGTTCAGAGCGTTCAGCGCCTCGGGACGGTTCAGCGTGACTGTCGCTATGGCGTTTTCGATGCGGACGTCGACGGTGCTCATTTGGCCCTCGCACGCGGCAAGATGTTCATCAGCTTGCAGATGATGCCGAGCATGATCTCATCGGCGCCGGCGCCGATCGAGAGCAAGCGTGCATCGCGATAGAAGCGGTTGATGCGCGATTCCCACATGTAGCCCATACCGCCCCAGAACTGCAGACACTTGTCGACGACCTCGCGCGACAAGCGCCCGGCCTTGAGCTTGGCCATCGACGCGTATTTGGTGACGTCTTCGCCGCCGACATAGAGCTCGGTCGCGCGATAAACCAGTGCGCGCAAGGCCTCGATCTCCGTCGCCAGCTCCGCGAGCGTGAAGTGCACGACTTGGTTGTCGATGACCGGCTGGGCGAATGTATGACGCTCGCGCGTGTACTCGACGGTCCACTCGATGGTGTTGGTCATCGGGGTGAGCGCATTTGCCGCGCCCCAGAGCCGCTCTTCTTGGAACTGCAGCATCTGGTAGAGGAAGCCCGCGCCTTCTTCACCGATGCGATTGGCCTGCGGCACACGCACGTTCTCGAAGAAGATCTGCGCCGTATCGCTCGCCCACATGCCGAGCTTCTTGAGCTTGCGCTCGATGGTGATGCCCTTCGTTTTCATGGGCACACAGATGAGCGACTTGTTCTTGTGTGAGGGACCTTCGCTGGTATTTGCGAGCAGACACATCCAATCGGCCTGCGTGCCGTTGGTGATCCACATCTTGCCGCCGTTGATGACGTAGTCGGAGCCGTCTTTCACCGCGGTGGTCTTGATGCCGGCGACGTCGCTCCCGGCACCGACCTCGGAGACGCCAAGACAGACGACGTAGTCACCCGCCACGGTGGGCGCGAGAAACTCTTTCTTGAGCTGGTCGCTCCCGAATCGTGCGAGCGCTGGGGTCGCCATGTCGCTCTGCACGCCGATCGCCATTGGGATGGCTCCGCAATGGCAGTGGCCGAGCTCTTCGGCGAACACGACGCTGTACGAAAAATCGAGGCCCATGCCGCCGTATTCGACGGGCTTGGTGATACCGAGCAGACCGGCGCTGCCGAGCTTCTTGAAGAGCTCGTGAGCGGGGAAGATTTCCGCGGCTTCCCACGCATCGACGTGCGGATTGATGTCGGTGTCGACGATGCGGCGGATGGTACGCCGCAGCTCTTCGTGCTCGGGTGTAAAACGCATGGGCCGCGAGCTTACGTCACGCCCTGCCGCGGATCTACCCGCGCGGCCCCAGACGGCGCACGAGAGTACAAAACTCGCGGGCCAAGAGGAACGTCAGCTCGACACTGCCCAAGCGCACGCGCGAGCCGGTGACCAGGCTGGTCGGGAGATCGCGCGGTAAGACGACGTCGTCGACGGCGGTGCCATTGGTCGAGCCGAGATCGCGGATCACCCAAGGGCTGCCTTCGCTGTACGCTATCGAGGACAATTGTGCGTGACGCCGCGACAGCGATTCGTCGGGAATGACGACGTCGTTCTCCGAGGTACGGCCGATGCAGATGGGGACATCGAGGCGCTCGCCCGGTGCCTTGCGCAGACGGAAGACGAAGTACTGGTGCAGCCACGAACCGTCGATGCGCAGCTCTTCGCTGTTCACGGTGCCGCGAAGGGCGCTCGATGGCGGCAAGGTTTCGAGCGCGCCGTAGTGCACGAAAAAAGCTTCGCCGTGCAACGCGCGGAATGTCTCCAGATCGAGGAGACGCGCGTCGTGATCGAACTCACCGAGCCGATCTGCTCCGATCGCCACGGCGCTCACGCGCCGACTCGCGAGCCTTCTTGAGCCCACGACCTCATGTTCGAGTACCCCTCCCCAGGGCGGTCCTGCCGACCACGTCTGAGTATGGCATCGATTTCATCGACATGCATGATCGCAGTGGGTGCGTTCATGGCGTCCGCCGTCGCCAAGAGCTCCTGGCGGACGACCGTCATCGATTCTGGCCGGTCCGCCGGGTCTTTGGCGAGGCAACGCATCACCAAGTCATCGACAGCGGGCGAAATTTTGGGTGCTCGACCCGAGGCAACGCTTGGTAGCTTCGGAGTGACCGCCATCAGCTTGATGACCAGCTCCCCGATATTACGAGCACTTAGCGGCGTTCGACCGCACAACATCTCGTAGAGTACAGCGCCGAAGGCGTAAACGTCGGTGCGCTCGTCGGCTGGGTCGCCGCGGACTTGCTCGGGCGCCATGTACTCGGGCGTGCCGAGGATCGTGCCGGCTCCGGTCGATTCCACCAAAGCGGCTGCGGACCGCACCTTGGCGATGCCGAAGTCGAGGATTTTGACGTTGAGCTCGCCGAGTGGTCCGCGATTGCAGAACACGTTCTCGGGCTTCACGTCGCGGTGGACGATTCCGGCCTTGTGGATAGCCTCGAGGGCCGCGGACATCTGCATGGCGACGGCGTAGACGACTTCGAGCGGCGGCTGCGGCTCGTGGTCGAGGACGCTGCGCAGGTTCCTGCCGTCGAGCAGCTCCATCACGTACGCCTGCGCGGCGCCGTCGTCGATCACGTCGATGAGCCGCGTGACGTTGGGATGCGAAATCCCCCGCAGTGCCTTCGCCTCGCGGGCGAAGCGCGCCGCTGTCGCCGACTCGGCGCTGAAGTGCGGATGGAGCACCTTCACCGCGACGCGCTCTCCACTCAATCTGTCTCGGGCCGCGTAGACAGAACCCATGGTGCCCCGTCCGAGGAGCTGCAAGCGCTCATAACGCTGCAGGGTCACCCTCGAACGCGATTGCGATGATGTTTGCCGCGAGTACGACACGATGGCGTACTGCCTCCCGAATGGTGCTGGGGGCATTCTCTGCACGGGATGTGCCCAATTTTGACACACCGTAAGGCCCCGGATTTCCACCGCTTTCAGATGTGAGGCGACACGGTGTCACGGGCAAAAATCCCCAAATCGAGAAAAACCCGACGGGAGTTTCGCCTCAAGATGCGGCCTGAGATAAGCCCAACGGACAGGCGAGATGTGTAGAGAGACGCGGAGGAGCTCGTCATGCGCCATTGGCTGATCTTGGGGATGTTGGCGGCGGCGATGGCGTGTAGCTCGGATAGCGATCCTGGCGATCAAAATGGCGATTCGGATGGTGATGGAGACGCGGCGAGCGGCGACCGCGACCTTTCGAGCTTGGACTGCCAGGACCTCAACGAGTACGTCGACGGTTGTTACTCGAACGCGGGCTGTCCGGGGGCGTTCGGGAACCTGGAGGAGCAGTGCGAGGACGTCGGCCTAACCTCGTCTGACATCGGCGAAAGAGTGGGCGAGGGTTGCGAGCAATCCATTCGATTCTTCTGCAACCTGGCGGTTGTACAGGAGAATACAGCTCTCTTCTCGCTCTCCTGCTGTCAGGAGGCCTACGCGTGCCCGGACGATTTGGTCTGCGAGCCCGACCCTGACTTCAACAACGAGGTCGGCTATTGCATCACCGCCTCGTCCTCGTTCCCCGCGGGAGCCAGAACGTGTAGCGGGGTCAATGGATGCGATCTCGGCTTCCGGTGCGTGACAGGAGAAAGTAGCTCCAAGTGCGTGCAGATCTGCGTGCCTGATTAGCGCAGGAGCGACGAAATGCGTGCAAGTCTGCGCACCTGAGTGACGCCATGTCGTCCTGACCTCGCGTGACGTACGCAACACCCGATCAAGACTGACGATAACGAGTGCATAGACCTGGGGGATGTTTTGGCCTCCAGTTTCTCTATGGGCTCGTCGAGATCCGCCAACTCGCTGGGAAGCCCACTAGGAGTGTGCTGTGGCGCTTTCCGTCAGCGACAAAGTAGCGATGGTCGACAAGATGTTCACGGTCGTCGATGAGTGCGATTCGGGCCTCAAGCGACGTGCCGAGGGCCGTTTCCGTCCGAAGAGCCTGACCTACGCGATCGATCCCCGCATGGTGCTCGAAGTGCGTGCGTACTTCGACGACATGGCTCCGACCGGCGCACCGGAGACGCAAGCGTTCGACACCGCGTTCGCGACCTTGGGCGAGATCGTCCGCATGGTCTTCACTGCGCACCTCGACGGCGCGGTCTACGTGACCGTGAAAGAGCTGGCCCGTATGCGCCAGCTCATCGACCAGTGCCGCGCGGCGCTTCCGCAAGAAGCCGCTATGGCGGTCGCCTAATACAGCTCGAGGCGCTCCCGCCGTAGGGCGGTGGCGTCGATGAGAGAGATGGCCCGGTCACCCCGGGCCATTTTTTTTTTTACATCTCGCTGCTGGTCTCGGCCTCGGCCTTGGCGCGCGTCGCGGCGTCGTTGCTGCAATTGTACGCCGTACCCTTCAGGCTCACGTAGCCGCCGTTCTCGACAGTGTCGGTGATGAGCACCCAGTTGGCGTTCATCCGGCCGGCGTCGTTGCGCAGCTCGGTCTCGGCCTTCTCCTGCGAGCTCTGCGTCGCATCGACGGCGCTAATCGGCTGGCAGCCGTTCACTTCGGCGCGATCTTTGGCGACGTGCACCCCGGCACCCGCCATCGTCGTCTTCGCGCAGCCCACGAACAAACCAAGACCCAACGTACCCATGACCAGAAGAGAAAGTTTCATGGCCGCGCATCATGTGGCAGTCCTTGTGGCAGCGCAACTCGCACGTGCGCGGCAGGGGGAAGCATGCGTTTGTCGGCTCTCGGATTTCTGACGCTCTCGGTGTTGCTCGCCTGTAAGGCTGGGGCGCAATCCCAGTCCGGCCGCACGACACCGGGCAGCGAGGCACGCCCACCGGCAACCGACGAATCACAGGCGACGCCGACAAACCTGCGTGACTGCTACATGCGCATCGCGATGAACAAGGTGAACCCGGACGCGATGTATCTGGCCCGCCAGATTTGTGACCAGCTGTTCAAGAAGCTCGACCCCTCGTCGCTCGCCCTCTACGACGCCAAGGCGCAGAAGTGCACCGAGTGGTTCTTCGATGGCGACGGCCGCTACGAGACCAGCGAGATGTATTGCGCATTCGAGCCGCGCGGCGAGAACAAGTACGTTTTAGCGTGCGAAGCGAAAGACGCGAGGTCGAAGCGTTTCTCGTACACCGAGCTCAATCGCGTCGAGCGCCGCTACGACAAGACCAAGACCGCCGGCTTCGACCTCGGTTTGTTGTTCACAGGCATGGCCGGCTGCATCGAGCACAAGGCGCAGCTCGGGCTCAAGTCCGAGTAGCGTCGAAGCCAGCGCCGGCGGCGCGGGAGCGCGTCCGCGGCGATTGAATAAGCAAGCGCTCGACCTCCGGCGACAGTGTGAGGTCGTCGAGCACGCGCATCGCACGCCCGTCGTAGACCGCGACCGGGAGGGCGTCGCGGAAGAGAATGCGGTGGGTGGCGATGGCCGGGATGCGCTCGCCGGGAATGATGCTGCCGGTGAAGTTGAGCGGGTCGGCGGCGGAGAGCGCGACGTAGACCGGGGTTTCCGGAGCCTCGCGGTGCCGGCGCAGTAATGCCAAGGCTTCGGGCAGCGCGTATTGCTCACCGCTCATGCCGTTCACGAAATAGCCGCCACGCACTTCGCCGCGCGCTTCCATGCGCCGCAGCACCCGGAGCAAGTCACGCCAGGGCGCGAGCAAGGCCTCGCGCTCGATGACCTTGCGACCAACAACGCCATAGCGGACAAGAATGGCGCGGGCCTGCGCTTCGACCGCGGCCCAGCGCTCGACCTCGCTGACCTCGGTACGGCTCTCGAGTGGCGACCAGCGGCCGGCGCGATCGATGAGATGTTTTGCGCGAGCGCGCTTCGCCTTGGCCTGGGCGTCGGCGACGAGATCACGCAGACCGGAGAAGTTGTCGGAGCTGATACGCCCGGCGGCGACCAGCTCGCCGAGCACGATCTCGAGCTGCGCCGGCAAGAGCCCGCACGCGCGGCCAATGGCGGCGGCGAAGGAGGCGCCTTTCGTCTTCAAGTGCTCTTCGACCTTTTGAGCGGCTTCGGACAGCTTCGAAACTTGCGCACCCGCGAGCATGCGCCAGTGCTCGAGATTATCGCGCAGGTACAACGCTACCGCGGATGAGCGCGTGAGGCTCCCGGCCTTTGCTTCCTCGTCGTCGAGCGGGCGCAGACGCCCCCAGCCGACGAGCCCGCTCGTGCACAGGGTGTCGAGGTCATGCAAGTCGTAGCCATCGACACGCGCCGGCAGCACCGCGCTGTCCCAAGCAGCGCACGGCAGATCGATACCGTCGAGCGAGCGAACCACCGCGAGCAGGCCCTCGGCATCGCGGGCTCGGTACTCGGGATCGACGCGCTGCCAGGCAAAGAGATAACGCATGTACGCCGCAGCGGACACAGGCTCGATCTCGGCGCGCATCCTACCAAGGGTGAGGCGGTGCATGCGGGCGAGCAGGCGCCGGTCGCACCAGCTGTCGCCTTGGCCACGAATGACGACGCCTTCGGCTTCGATGGCGTGCAGCGCGATGAGGACGTCGGATGGCGATACGGCAAGACGCTCGGCGAGCGACTCGGGCGTGATGGGCCCGTCGATCTCGAGGCGCCCGCGCACGAGCTCTTTCACCGCGGCTTCGCGTTCCCACGTCTTCTCGTAGCGCGCCGGCACGACCAGCGCCGGGGACCACTCGACTTGCGGATAAACTGCGCGAGCCTCGGGGAAGCGCTCCGCCGCGACCACGAGGAAGACGCCGGTGGCAACCTCACCTCGGCTGGCTCGCTTCTGCGCCGCCAACATCGCGAAGCTGTCACGCTCTACTTCGCGTCCTTCGAGAACACCTGCGAGCATCAAGGAGTCATGCAAGGCATCGGGGTCATCGGTTACCGGCCGCACCTCGTCGAGCACCTTCGCCACGGCCTGCGGGTCGAGGACGCTGTCGGCGCTGACCTCGTTCTGCCGCGACGACACCAGGCGGCTGCGGCGCTCTTCCAAAGGCGCATCGTCGAGGAAGGCATAGGGCTTGGCGTTCAAGATCTCGAATGCCGCGGGTGACGGACTCGGGAGGTCGGCGGTGACACAGCGAATGTCGCCGCTCTCGATGCGCTTCAAGACCTCCATCAAGCCATCGAGGTCCATCGCTTCGTGCAAGCAGTCATCGATGGTTTGCGCGACCAGCGGATGGTCGGGGATGCGCCGCTCGCCCACGATGTTCTCGAGGCAAGCGACCTGGTCAGGGAAAGCGGCACCGAGAAATTCTTCGGCGTCGACGCGTTGAATCTGCGGCGGGATGCGCTTGCCGCCTCGTTGACGCAACACCGCGAGCGCGCGGCCAGCGTTCCAGCGCCAGCGCACGGCGAACACCGGCGCGTCGAGCACGGCCTGGATGAGCACCTCACGAACCGTCTTGGTGGTGACGAACTTGAACACGTCCGCGAGCGGGAACGAGTGATGCGTCGACAACGAGATGATGATCGCGTCTTCATTGGCCGCCGCCTGCAGCTCGACGTTGAAGGCGCGGCAAAAGCGCTTGCGCAGGGCCAAGCCCCAAGCGCGGTTGATGCGGCTGCCGAAAGGTGAGTGGAGAATGAGCTGCATACCGCCGGCAGCATCGAAGAAGCGCTCGGCGATGATCGTTTCGTGGCTGGGCACGGTCGACAGCGCGTCCGCGATGGCGTGCACGTAGTCGACAGCCTGCACAGCTGCCGCGGCATCGACGCCTGGCTCTTCCATGAGGACGCTCTTGGCGACCTTCACTGGCTGATCGGCGATCTGCGCGCGCAGGGCCGAGACCGCTGCCGACAGCTCGTTGGTGCGCGAGGGCGCTTCTCCGAGCCAGAACGGGATGGTCGGAGCGGCGCCCTTGGCGTCTTCGACGCGCACCGTGCCGTTCACCACTTGCAAGATGCGCCAGCTGCTGGTGCCGAGCTTGAAAATGTCACCGGCCATGCTCTCGATGGCGAAGTCTTCGTTGATCGTGCCGACGGTGATCCCTTCGGGCTCGAGCTTCACCGTGTAGTCGGCGTTCTCGGGAATGGTGCCGCCGCTGGTGATCGCTGCAAGGCGGGCGCCGTCACGGGCCTTCACGCGCTTGTTCACGGCGTCGTGATGCAAGAGCGCGCCGCGCCGGCCGCGTTGCGTGGCGTAACCTTGGGCGAGCATGTCGACGATGGCGTCGAAGTCGGGGCGTGGCAGCTCGCGATAGGGATAGGCTCTGCGCATCAAGCCGTAGAGATCGTCTTCGTGCCACTCGCGCTCGACGGCCGCGGCGACGATCTGCTGGGCGAGGACATCGCGGGGTTGGCGCGGCTCGATGATGCGATCGAGATCACCGGTGCGCACGGCCCTGAGGAGCGCTACGCCTTCGAGCAGCTCATCGCGACTCAGCGGGAACAAGCGGCCCTTGGCGATCCCACCGTGCCAGTGGCCTGCGCGGCCGACGCGCTGCAAGAAGGTCGCGATGGAGCGCGGGGTTCCGAGCTGCACCACGAGGTCGACGTCGCCGATGTCGAGACCGAGCTCGAGCGAGGCGGTGGCGACCAATGCTTTGAGCTCACCACGCTTGAGGCGCTGCTCGGCATCGAGGCGCAACGCGGTCGCGAGGCTTCCGTGATGCGATGTGACGCTCCCCGCGGGCAAGCGATGACCCAGCTCGTGCGCCACGCGCTCGCACAGACGGCGCGAGTTGACGAAGATGAGAGTCGTGCGGTGCTCTTCGATGAGCTGCACCAGCCGATCGTAGACCTCGGTCCAGACCTCGTTGCTCATCACCGACTCGAGCGGTGAGCGCGGCACCTCGATGGCGAGATCGCGAGCACGCGCGTGCCCCTCGTCGACGATGGTGCAGGCGCGGTTCTTCTCGCCAACGAGAAAAGCGGCGACGTTCTCGATGGGCTTTTGTGTCGCGGACAAGCCGATGCGCTGCACCGGTCGCTCGACGAGCGCATCGAGTCGCTCGAGCGACACGGCGAGATGCGTTCCGCGACGGTTCGCGGCGACCGCATGAATCTCGTCGACGATCACGGTGCGCACACCGCCCAGGAGCTCGCGTCCGGTCTCGGAGCCCAGCAACACGTAGAGTGACTCGGGCGTCGACACCAAGATGTGCGGCGGCGCGGTGAGCATCGCCCGCCGAATCTTCTGCGGGGTGTCACCCGTGCGCACCGCCGAACGAATGGGAGGCGCCGCGATACCCAACTTACGAAGCTCCTCGGCGATACCGGCGAGCGGCTCGGCGAGGTTCTTGTCGATGTCGTTCGAGAGTGCCTTGAGCGGCGAGACATAGAGAACGCTCGGCCGTTCCTGCAGCACCCCCGCAGCGGCGTCACGCGTCAGCTCGTTGATTGCCCAAAGAAAGGCGGTGAGCGTTTTGCCGGAGCCGGTCGGCGCGGCGATGAGGGTGTGGCCGCCCTTGCTGATGGCAGACCAGCCCCGCACCTGGACCTCGGTCGGCGCGGGGAAACGCTGCGTGAACCAAGCGGTGACCGCGGGATGGAAGTCGAGCCCAACCATGGGACCGCGACGTTAACGCGCGCGAGCCGACTTGTGCAGACCCTCCCGCGCCCGCGCGACACAAACCTGACAGACCCGAGACAGCATTCGCGACCCTAGAAAGTTCCTGGTCGATTCTTGACGCACCTCGACGTCAGTGTTACCGACCGGTCGGTAGGTAATATGACGACGACGACAACTGGCCAGAAAGAGGAGCGAAAGTTCGATGACGCCCGCAGGGCGATCCTCGAGCGCGCGGCTCTGTTGATTTGTGAGCAGGGCTACGAGGGCACGAGCATGCAGCAGATCGCCGTGTCCTGCGGGCTCACCAAAGCCGGCCTCTACCATTACGTCGAGAGCAAAGAAGAGCTGCTCGCCGACATCATGAGCTGGGGCATGGACATCTTCGAGGAGCAGGTGCTCGCGCCGGTGCAAGGCATCGAAGACCCGTTGCTGCGTCTCGAAGAGTGCATGCGCCGCAACGTGCTCCTGTGCACCCGCGGTTGGAGCCGCGAGATCACCGTCATCCTCCACGAGCACCAGACGCTGCGGAATGCCGCCGGCCGCGCCATCAACGCACGCAAGAAGAAGTACGTGGCCTTTCTCGAGCAGAGCTTTCGCGAGGCCATCGGCCGCAAGCTAGTGCGCCCCGAGGTCGATCCGACCATCGCCGCCTTCTCGTTCCTGGGCACGGTGTTGTGGATCTACAAGTGGTTCCGCAAAGACGGACGTCTGACCGACGAGCAAGTCGCCGACGGCATGGTCGACACCTTCTTCAACGGCATTCGTCCGCTTCAGCGGAGCACTCGATGAGCAAGCCATGGACCAGCGTCGAGCAGCTCGCCGCATCCATTCCCGACGGTTCGCTCATCGCCACGGGTGGCTTCATGCTCGGCCGCGCGCCGCTCGCGGTCGTGCTCGAGCTCATTCGCAGAGGAGCACGTGATCTACGCTTGCTGTCGCTGCCCAATCCCCTGCCGGCCGAGCTCTTGGTCGCGGGTGGCTGCCTGTCACGCGTCGAGGCCGCTTTCATCGCCATCAACATCGATGGGCGCTTGCGTCCGATGCCGTGCTTGAAGCGCGCCATCGAGAGCGGCGCCGTGACCTGGACCGAACATGACGGCTATCGCGTGGTGCAGCGTCTCCGTGCCGCCGGCATGGGTTTGCCGTTCATCCCAGCGCCTGACGCCGAGTCGTGTGAGCTCGCGGCCACCGAACCGCCACCCATCGTGATCGATCCGTTCAGCGGCAAGCCCGTCGCGGTCGAGCCCGCCGTCTATCCCGACGTCGCCATCGTCCATGCCCAAGCGGCCGACGAAGCCGGCAATCTGTTCATCGAAGATCCGACGACCGACCTGTTGGTGTGCAATGCCGCCAAGCGCGTGCTCGCCACTGCCGAGACCAAGGTCGCGAAGCTTCCGCGCGTCACCGTGCCGGGATTCCAAGTCGAAGCCGTAGCTCTGGCCGTAGGTGGGGCGTTGCCGACGGGGTGTGCTGGCCACTACGGCTTCGACGAAGCGGCGCTGCTCACGTACCTCGCATCCGCTGAAGCGGGCAAAGAAGACGAGTGGCTGGCAACCGTTTCACACCGCGAAAGCATGAGGGTCGCGTGAAGACGACCGCCGCCGACACCCTGGTGACTTTGATGGCGAGCGCACTCCACGACGGCGCCGTCGTCGCTACCGGCGTTGCCTCACCGCTCGCCATCCTCGCCATCGCGGTGGCCCAGGCAACACACGCACCGCGATTGCGCTATCTCGCCTGTGTCGGTGCCCTGGACCCCGACCTCGACACCTTGCACCGCTCGTCGGAGGACCTGCGCTTCCTCGACGGTCGCAGCGGTGATGTCGCGATCCCCGACCTGTTCGATCACGCGCGTCGCGGCCGCATCGACACCATCTTCTTCGGCGCGGCACAGGTCGACGGACACGGCCGCACCAACATGAGCGCCATCGGCTCGCTCAGCCGCCCCAAAGCGAAGCTCCCCGGCGTCGCCGGCGCCGCCACGTTGCGCCGCTGGATAAAACGCCCCATCCTCGTGGTCCCGAAGCACACGCCGCGGACGCTCGTGCCGGCAGTCGACGTCATCTCGACCGCCGATCCTACGCGCCGTGTCAGCCTGCTCACGGAGCTCGCGACCTTCGAGCTCGGTGAGGGCGGCGCCGTGCTCACGTCACGGCATCCGTGGGTGAGCTACGAAGAGATCGCCGGCCGCACCGGATTCTCATACGCGATAGCGGACACAGCAACCACGACTCTGCCGAGTCCCGCGGTCATCGACGCCATCAACTCCATCGACAAACACGGCCTGCGCCACGGGCTGGTTGGATAACGTCATGCAAGCCATCATGCTCCGCAAGTTCGGTGAGCCGAACAACTTGAAGCTCGAAATTCTGCCCGACCCGCGTCCGGATCGCGGCGAGGTGCTCATCAAGGTGCGTGCCTGCGGCGTCTGCTACCACGACGTCATCATGCGCCGCGGCAAGCTCCCCGGCACGTCCGTTCCAGCGGTCTTGGGCCACGAGGTCGTCGGCGAGATCGTCGAGGTCGGACACGCCGTGAAAGAATTCAGCGTCGGTGAGCGTGTCGCGACCTTGCAGCGCATGTCTTGCGGCGATTGTGATCATTGCCAAGCCAACCGCCCTTCGCTCTGCAAGATCGACCGCCGCTTCTTCGGCGAGGAGATCCACGGCGGTTACGCCACCATGATGACGGCGCCGGTGCGCGGTCTCTGCCGCGTGCCCGACAGCCTCTCTTGGCATGATGCCGCCATTGCCTGTTGCACCACCGGCACGGCGGTCCACGTCTGCCGCACCCGAGGCCGTGTCCGCCCGGGCGACACCGTGCTCATTACCGGCGCTTCGGGTGGTGTCGGCCTGCAAGCGGTGCAGCTCTGCCGCCTCGATGGCGCGCGGGTCATCGCGGTCACCTCGAACGAAGCAAAGGCCAAAGCACTCGAAGCCGCGGGTGCGCATCACGTCGTGGTGGCGCCCGACCTCAAGTTCGCCTCGCAAGTGCGTAGGGTCGCTGGTGGCGACGGCGTCAACGTCGCCATCGAGATCGTCGGGGCGCAGACCTTCGCACAGACCTTGAAGTGCATGGCCCCAGCGGGCCGCGTCGTGGTGGTCGGCAACCTCGACACCGGCGAGGCCCAGCTCAACCCGGGCCTGGTCATCGTCAAAGAGCTCGAGATCGTCGGCGCTTACGCCACCACCCGCGACGAGCTCGAGACCGCTTTCGCGCTCATCGCCCAGGGCCTGGTGCGCAGCGATGTCGCCGAGGTTCTGCCGCTTACAGAAGCCGCGAAAGCCCATTTCCGTTTGGAGAACCGCGAGGTAGTAGGACGCCTCGTGCTCGTCCCCCCACAGGAGTTGTCGTGAGCCAGCGCGTTGGTATCGAAGCCCTTGCCGTTGCCGTCCCCGAGCGTTTCTTGTCGCTCGAAGACCTCGCGGTCGCCCGCGGCGTCGAGCCCGCGAAGTTCACCGCCGGCCTTGGCGGTCGTGAGATGGCCGTCGCCGACCCGGGTGAAGACAGCGTCGCCCTGGCAGCAACCGCGGTCGCGAAGCTCCTCAAGAGCTACGGCATCGACCCGAGCCGGATCGGCATGCTGGTCGTGGGCACCGAGACCGGCGTCGACCACTCGAAGGCGGTCGCCTCGTACGTGCAGGGTCTTCTGGGCCTGCCACGTCACATGCGCACCTACGACACCCAACACGCCTGTTACGGCGGCACCGCGGCGCTCATGGCCGCGAGCGACTGGGTCGCCGCCGGTCACGCCCATGGCAAAGCCGCCATCGTCGTGTGCTCCGATATCGCCCGCTACGGCCTGCGCACCGCGGGTGAGCCCACCCAAGGCGCGGGCGCGGTGGCGCTCCTGGTCTCCGACAAGCCCGATCTCTTCGAGCTCGATCGCGGTCTGTCCGGCATGGCCTCGAGCCACGTCTTCGACTTCTGGCGCCCACTCGGCTCGCGCGAAGCCGTGGTCGACGGTCATTACTCGATCAAGTGCTACCTCGACGCCGTCGCCGATGCTTACGACGGCTGGAAGAAGCTGGCGCTCGACCGCGAGGTCGTCCGCCATAGCGACACACTGCCTTCGGAGCAGCTCTCGCGCATCGCTTACCACGTGCCCTTCTGCAAGATGGCCAAGAAGGCACACCTGCACCTGCGTAAGCTC
>CAZAER010000015.1:0-105438 GCA_964484195.1 uncultured Bdellovibrionales bacterium
CAATCGGCAATCGGCAATCGGCAATCGGCAATCGGCAATCGGCAATCGGCAATCGAGGGTCGGCCGGGCGCTACTCGTCGTCCTGCAAATACGACGAGCTCGTCTTGCCCTTGTTGAACCGGCGCCAGGCTTCGACGCGCGAGTGGTCGAGCTTATCGTCGCCATGTTGTTCGTACTCACCGAGGCGTTTGGGTTTCACCAAACCGAGCTCGACTGCCTTGGTGACCGCGACGATGCGGATGCGGATGGCGAAGTTGCGCGTCTTTTCCCAGACGCGGATTGCGCCGGGCTTCATGCGGAGCAGGAACGGCTTCACGCCTTGGCGACGAAGTACGTACCACGATTCCTTCGTGGAGCTGACGATCGCACGCGACACATCGCGTAGCGCAACGCCGAGGCGCGCCCAGGGTGAGTCGTCAGCGGCGCGGTCGATCGCCGTGGGTTGATGCACGAGACCGTGATCCGTGCCCTCGGGGCGAGCTGCGGAGCGGCTTCGTCCGTTATCGCGGTTGCTGCGCGGGCTGCGGTCGCGGTTGCGGTCGCGGGGACGCTCGGACTCGCGCTCGCGGGCCGTGTCTGGCTCGTGCAGGACCTGCGCGGCGGGCGTGGTTCGTTCTTTTGCCGGGGAGACCCGGCTGGGCTCGACGTCGATGTCGCGGTCGGTCTCGCGGGATTCGGGGCGCTCGCGGCGGGCGTCGCGGCGTTGAGCGTCACGTCGGGCTGCTTCGTCGCGACGACGGGCTTCCTCGTCTGCGCGACGTTGGCGACGTGCCTCGACTTCGGCAGCGACCCTGGCGCCGCTCGTCGACGCGGCGTCCGGTATCGGCTCGACTTCTTCGTGACGGCGGGGCAGCGGCGCAATCACCGTCCGCTCGGGCGCACCGATGACGTCCGGCTTGTCGGCTTTGCCTTCCTGGTAGATGTCCGTTCGACGCGGATCACGGTGACTGCTATCGGCCCGCGCCGGCTTCCTCGCTTCCGCGAACCACCCTTCCGAGAATCCAGGGTTGTCGGACAGATCGACACGGCGGGTGAGCTCGTCGTGCGGCGTGGCAGACCGTTCGGCCGACCGGGGCATCGGCGCAACGGTCGTCGGCTCGAAGCCGTCGTCGCGCGACGTCTCCGAGTCACTCGCCGGCATCAATGACGCGCGGCGGTTGGGGTTGCGGTCGGCCGGTGCCATGTGTGCTTTGAGCATACTCAGCTGAACCAGCCCTGGCCAGCCAGCCTCGACCGCCTTCCCACATTTCCGCCCTGCCACGACCAATGAGCCGCAAGCGTCTCAAGGAGAGAAGAGCATGCGTTGCGCTAGCCTGGTCGTTCTATTCGCGTTTCTCACCACAACCACGGCGGTTTCGCGCCCGGCTACCGCAGCCGAGGTCGCAACCAGCCACGACCCCACCTATTCACAGGTCATCCAACGGGTCGTGGCCATGCCCGGGGATAGCGACCTGCAACAGCGGGCCAGCACTTTCGGTCTCAACGTTCTCGACGTGCTCTGGGAGGACACCGGCCGCTCGGGCGGATCGGCGATTGGCCCGAACATCAGCGACGTGACGTTGCAGGTGCGCGAGCCGCTCGGCGGCGACAACGTGCGCACCCACCTGCTCCCGGTCATCCGCTTTCCCAACTTCACCGACAAGACCGGCGACATCAAAGCCGAGAAGCTTTGGGTCCGCGTCGGCAATCACAAGAAGGGCGGCAAGCTCGAGAACGTGCCGCTCTCGCGCGTGCTCGCAAATCTCCGCGACTATCTCTCCGACCCAAAGAGCCTGCGCGGCGGTGATGACTTCAGCGCCAAGCGTGACTCGCACTTCCTGGTGTCGGCGCAGCACGTCTTCGTGCCCATCTCGAAGGGCGGCAAGGCCGAGTTCACGCCGGTCATCTTCAACTACCAAAGCGCTCCCGGTTCGCCCGCGGTCCTCACCTTGCTGGTCACGCGCCAGGGCATGAGCGCCACCATCATCGAGAACAAGGGCGGCGATCAGTCGCTGCAGGGTTGGGGTCAGCAGCTCTTCTTCAACAACGAAGGCCAGCGCACGACCTTTACCGCCGAGCGCAAGAGCGACGTGAAGCAGCGCATCGAGACCGGCAAGGCGCAGCAGCAAGACACCGGCGCGATGGATGAAGGCGCCGACATGCTCATGATCATTCAAGTGCCGCTCAAACACGAGAACCGCGGCTACCTTTCGGGCCTCGCTGGCGGTGACTGCGCGACCTGCGGTGCCGGTAGCGGCATGGCATACGAATCGTCTGCCGCCGCGCCGGCCGCCGTAGCGCGCCAAGATCGTAGCAACGTCGAGCAAGCGGTGCTCGGGCATGGTGACGACATCGGCCCGTTCCACGAGATGGGCAACATGAAGCTCGAGCGCGACACCCAGTTCCCCGTCCGCGTCACCATCCAGTTCTACCGCGCCACCAGCAACGGCGTGGTCGACAAGGACGACATGGCCGCGGTCGCCAAGATGATCAAGCGCGTCTACGACGACGCCGACTACGTCGGCTCGCTGGTGGTGCCGGAAGGTCCGCGTTATCGTCCGACCGATTGGATCAAAGACCAACCCAACGTCGGCTGGAACCCGTGGAATCGTCCCAGCACGCCGGTCACCATCGTCAAGGACTGATACTGCTCGTCATCGCGCTCCTCCTCGGGGCTTGCGGGCGAACAGTCGAGCCCGCAAGCCCCTCGAGCATCTCTGGAGGCAGCGAGGGAACACCCATCGTCTTCGTGCCCGGCATCAAGGGCAGCGCTTTAGCGGACGAACGCGGCGATATCGTTTTCCTGACGCGGCTCGAGGCGATGGGCCTCTCGAATCCGGGCCTCGCGTCACCGACTCGGTTCGAAGGCTCGGTCCAAGACCGCGATGGCAGACAAGCAGCCGGCATCCTGCGCGAGATGTTCATCGTCCCCGGGCTCATCGGCGAAGACATCTACGGCCCGTGGATTGATGCTCTCGCCCACCAGCAGCGGCCCGCCTATCTGTTCCCGTACGACTGGCGCCGCGACAACCTCGAGACCCTCGACGAGCTCGCGACTTTCGTCGCGCAGGTGCGTGAACTCCACGGCAAGCCGGTGCAGCTCATCGGCCACAGCATGGGCGGCATGCTCTCGCTCGCGCTCCTTGCACACGGTTCGACCGACATCGCCAAGCTCGCCCTGGTCGGATCGCCGCTCCGCGGAGGTATCGGCTTCATGCCCGACCTCCACGACGGAGTGTCTGTCGGCTTGAGCGGATCGCTCCTCGGCCCGGACGTCATCGCGACCTTCCCATCGGTCTACAGCTTCTTCCCCAGCACTCCGGGCACCGATGTCGACATTCCCATGCTCGACTTCTTCGACCCAAAAGCCTGGCCCATCGCCAAGCTCGGTCCCTACAAGGACGGACGAAGCCCCTCCGCCGAGTTCGGCGCATTCTTCGCCACCGCCATCGAGCGCGCCAAGGAGTTCCGCCGTCTCGTCGAGCTCGAGCCCGAGACCAGCATTCCAATCACCATCGTCGCCGGTGACGCGCATCCGACCCTCACGTCGATGCGTCATGACGGCGCGACCTGGGACTTCGCGAGCACCGCGCGCACACCCGGTGACGGCCGCGTCCCTCTCGACCGCACTCAGCCCCGTCGCTCGAAGTACGACCTCCTGACGACACCGGCCGAGCACGCCGGGCTGCTCAACGATCCGAAGATCGCCGAAGCTTTGCTCGCGCCTTGAGTAAGGCAGTGATGCGCTCACGCATGTAGGCGCATGCTGCGTCGTCGTCCGTTGCAGCGGACCAGAGCAACTCGATCGGCGACCCCTCGAGCGGCAGCGGTACGGGTGAGGTCGCGAGATGCGGGCGCAGCGCCAGGATGTCTTCGGCGACGACCAGCGGCACGGTCGCGAGCAGTGAAGACCCGTCCACCAGCGCCCCGATGTTCGAGAACGTCGACACCGAGCAGCGCACCCGCCGTTGCTTGCCGAAGAAGTCCTCGATGATGCCGCGCAAGTCGCCGTTGTAGGAAACGATGACGTGCTCGTGCTCGAAGTAGTCGCGCTCGCTCAAGCGCTTCTTCACGCGAAGATGACGCGGGTCATAGAGACAGACGAAGCCCTTGGTGAAGAGCGGCTTGCGGCGGATCCCCGCGGGCATGTCGTCGGCGACGGTGACCGCCATGTCGAGGCGACTATTGGCGAGCATCTCGCCGACACTGCGGAACGTCACCGGCAAGGCGACCACGCGCATGCGCGGCGCGTGGCGCTCGAGGTCGACCAGCAAGCGCGGCAAGATCCAGCCTTCGAGCGCGTCGGCGACACCGAGGCGAAAGACCCGCTCACTCTGCTTGGGATCGAACCCACCTGGGCTCAACACCGCGTCGATCAGGGGTGTGAGGTGCAAGCGCGCTTGCTCCACCAGGCGGCCGCCTCGCGCGGTGAGCACGAGCCCACGCCCCTGACGTGTGAACAACGGCGCTCCGACGACCTGCGTGAGCCTGCGTAGCGCAGCGCTCACCGCTGGTTGCGTCAAGTAGAGATGCGACGCCGCACGCGTGACGCTGCCGTGGTCGGCGACCGCCACGAGCACGCGCAGGAGATTCAGGTCGAGATCTCTTCCATAACCAGTGTTCATGTTTCCCATACATCCTATTCACTGGTTCTATTCCATTGCCAGCCTTACCGTGCAGTCAACGAAGGAGACGCACCATGATGCGCGTGAAGCTCGGCAAGACAGGTCCTGAAGTTTTCCCCATCGCTCTAGGCTGCATGGGCATGAGCGGCGCCTACGGTCCATCTGACCGCGCCGAAGGAATCGCCACCATCCACGCAGCGATGGAGCGCGGCGTGAATCTCATCGACACGGGCGACTTCTACAATCACGGGCACAACGAGCTGTTGGTCCGCGAGGCCATCGCTGGGCGACGCGACAAGGTGATCTTGTCGGTGAAGTTCGGAGGCCTACGGGCTCCCGACGGCGCCTTCATCGGTCTCGACACGCGTCCGGTCGCGGTGAAGAACTTCGTCAGCTACAGCCTGCAGCGGCTCGGCGTCGAAGCCATCGACATCTATCGGCCGGCGCGGCTCGACCCCAACGTGCCCATCGAAGACACTGTGGGTGCTATCGCGGACCTCGTGAAGGCAGGCTACGTCAAGCACATCGGTCTCTCCGAAGTCGGTGCCGAGACCATCCGACGCGCCGCCAAGGTCCATCCCATCGTCGATCTCCAGATCGAATACGCGGCGGTCTCGCGCCGCCCGGAAGCCACCATCTTTCCGACGCTGCACGAGCTCGGCATCAGCGCCACGCTGTACGGCGTATTGTCCCGCGGTTTGCTGTCGGGCAGCCGCGTCGGCGGCAAAGATGACTACCGCGCGCACCTCCCCCGTTTCACGGGAGAGGCCGGCGAGAAGAACGCGGCGCTTGCCGTGAGCTTCGCCAAGCTCGCCAAGAACGGAGGACGCTCCCCAGCTCAGCTCGCCATCGCCTGGGCGCTCGCCAAGGAACCGCGATTCGTACCGACCATCGGTGCCCGCAAGCGCTCCCAGCTCGAGGACGCTCTCGGAGCGCTCGAAAAGCCGCTATCGCCGGCCGAGGTGAAGGCCATCGAGGACTTGCTCCCACCAGGGAGCATCACCGGGGACCGCTATCCCGCAGTCCAGATGCCACATCTCGACAGCGAGCGCTGATGGGGGCAGATTCGGCCCCGTGCACACGAAGAACCCAGCTCCCGAGCGGAGCTATCTCTCTGGCTTCGCCAATGACGTCGCGAGCGAAGCCGTGCCCGGGGCCCTGCCGGTAGGCCAGAATTCGCCGCAGCGGACACCTTACGGTCTCTACGCCGAGCAGCTCTCCGGCACAGCTTTCACCGCGCCACGCGTGGTGAACCGCCGTTCTTGGCTGTACCGCATGCGCCCGACGGCGAGCCACAAGCCGTACACGCCCTACGCCAAACCGACACTCGTACGTTCGGCGCCGTTCGACGAGCTGCCACCTTCACCAAACCGTTTGCGCTGGGATCCGTTGCCAGTGCCGAAGGCGCCGACGGACTTCGTCGATGGTCTGGTGACGTATGGCGGAAACGGTGACACGAGCACCGGCCAAGGCATTGGCGTGCACCTCTACGCCTGCAATCGTTCGATGAAGGCGCGCGTGTTTTACGACGCGGACGGCGAGCTCCTCATCGTGCCGCAGCTTGGTCGCTTGGCGCTCGTCACCGAGCTCGGCGTCATCGATCTCGAGCCCAACGAGATTGCGGTGATTCCACGCGGTGTCCGCTTTCGCGTTGAGCTCGCCGACGCCGAGGCCCGTGGTTACATCTGCGAAAACTACGGCGCCCTGTTTCGGCTTCCCGATCTCGGACCGATCGGTGCCAACGGGCTCGCAAACGCGCGCGACTTCTCGACGCCGGTCGCTTGGTTCGAGGACATCGATGCGCCCTGCGAAGTGGTACAGAAATTCGATGGCCGCTTGTGGACGACCACGCTCGATCACTCCCCGCTCGATGTCGTCGCCTGGCACGGCAACCTCGCGCCGTACAAGTACGACCTGCGACGCTTCAATACGATCGGTAGCATCAGCTTCGATCATCCGGACCCGTCCATCTTCACGGTCATGACGAGCCCGAGCGACACGCCCGGCACCGCGAACTGCGACTTTGTCATCTTCCCGCCGCGCTGGCTGGTCGCCGAGGACACCTTCCGGCCGCCCTGGTTTCACCGCAACGTCATGAGCGAATTCATGGGGCTGGTGCACGGCGCCTATGACGCCAAACACGACGGCTTCGCACCCGGCGGTGCGTCTCTCCACAACTGCATGTCAGGCCACGGTCCCGACCAGGCCACCTACGAAGCGGCGGTCAAAGCCGACCTCAAGCCGCACAAGGTCGACCAGACCATGGCGTTCATGTTCGAGAGTCGCTGGGCCATTCGCCCCACCCAATGGGCGGCCGAAGCCCCCCACTGTCAGCTCGATTACGATGACGTTTGGGCGAATTTCGCCAAACCGAAGCTGCCAGAGCCATAGCCGGGGCAAAACGTGTAAGTGAGGAAGGGCCTCCGACGGGCCCTACCCGTCTCGATACCGGAGCCCTTGGATGGTCGCGCGACCAGGAGGCGTAGAAGCGCCTCGCCCTACAGCCCGACTCGACACCTCGCAGCCCGCGATCGTGTCGCGGCCGGTCGTCGCCGGTGAGCGCGACACCATCGACCGTCCACGCGCCCGCCTTGCCGCTGTCGACGGCCCGCCGACCGCCGACATTCCGCGTCCCATGGCGCGCCTCTCGACGCGACCGATGGAGCACGCGATCTTGAACGCCCCGGCGGACGGCGACGGCCGCGAATGGCGCACCTGGGTCAGTCAGCCGCGCAACCTCACCCGAACGCTCGAGACGCTTATCGGACGCGACCAGGGTAGCCTGCGCGGCGCAACCAACGAAGCGCTCACCAGCGTGCTCGACGACGTGCAGCGTCGCTACGGCATCGGTACGCAGGGTGGACCTGCGAACCTCCGCGAGGTCGTGATTGCGCGCCAGCGCGAGCTCGTCGGCCACGGTCTGCGCGAGCGCGACGTCGACGGCATGATCGGCACGCGTACCCTCGACGCCGAGCGCCGCTACACCCGCGCAACCGGCCAGCGCGCCGGCAGTCTGCCGTCGACACTGAATGACCACGCCGGCATGCAGAACGTCGAGCCGCAGTGGCGCGAGTGGGTCCAGCGTCCGGACCGTCTCGGGCGCACATTGGAAGTGCTGCTCGATCGCGAAGCAGGAAGTCTGCGCAACGCCACGCCGGCCGAGCTCGGAGCCGCGCTCGACCAGGCGGGTCAGCGCTATCAGTTCGGCGCCGGCCCGACGCCGAACCTCCAAGCCGCGGTGCGCAACGTGCAAGAACGCCTGCATGCCTGGCGCTCTCAGAATGGTGAGCCCGTCGTCGTCGATGGGAGGGTAGGAGCCAATACCGAGTCCGCTGCAGCGGCCTATCGGGCGGCGCATCCTGCGCAAGTGCCTCGCACTGAACCGTTGGTGGAGCGAGCCGAGCCCGTCGTAGAGCGCAGGGCTGCCGAACCGGTCGTTACCCAAAATGCCGCGATCATCCCCCAAGACGAGCCCCGCCCCACCGGCCCGCGCACCTTCTCGAGCGACCAGACGCGCGAGCTCTCAGGCCACCTCGCCGCCGGGTCCGAAACCAGCTTGGGCGAAATCACCAACGAAGCGGAACGCTGGACGAGTGAGGCGCAGCTACGCGAGAGCCGCGAGCTCGCGGGTCGCCTGGTGACCCAATGGAACGAAGCCACGCTCGACAAGAACGCTTTCGCGGACACACTGGGTCGCGATCTCACACCGCAAGAGATCGCGCTGCTGCCGGAAGACATCCGTTCGCGGGTCAACGACCGGGCCATTCTCCGCCGCGTTCGCGACGTGCTCGCGCCGGCGCTCGCCCACGGCACGCGCATGCCGTCGGCGATCGGTGAGCCCGAGGTCCTGACGCCGGAAGGACAACGTGCCGGTGCGCTCCTCGAACAGTTTCTGACGCAAACGCCGCCAGCCGATCGCCGCCGCATCGCTGGGCTTCTGACGAATGCGGTGCGCGGTGGGTTCGGCCTCCCCGAGCAGTGGCAATTACCGCGCGACCTGTGGCGACGCCTCGAAGCGGAAGCGAGCTACCAGCCAACGACGCCCGCTGGAGAAGCTCCGCGACCGGTCGCCGATCCCCGCGCTCGAGAGGTTGCAGCTCGGCTCGCCGCCAACACCGACGACGCGCGCGCCGACGTCAGTCAGATCGTCACACGCTGGTACAACGACGCATTCCGCCGCCCGAACGCCGACGAGCTCGCCGACTCTCTCGCGCAGCACCTCATACCGGCCGAGATTGCGCAGCTCCCAGGCGAGGTCCGCCGCCGCATCGAGGACCGCGCGATGCTGCGTACTCTGCGGGCCGGGCTCCAAGCCGATACCGGGCCGCGCGCGATGACGCCTCCGGCAGCAAGCGATACGTCACAGCTCGCTTCGGACCGCCGCGCCGCTGCGTCGGGACTACGCCGCTGGCTCGAGACCACCCCGAGCGCGGATCGCCAGCGCATCGCCTACATCCTCGCGCGCGAGGTGACGCTACGCGAGCAATGGCTGCTACCGAACGATCTCTGGCAACAGGTCGTAGAGCTGGCGGCGCGCCGCTAAGGCACCATATTGTGCCAGCATGAAGCTCTACTACTCGCCGGGCACCTGTGCCCTCGCCTCGCACATCGTGCTCGCTGAAACCAAGCTGCCGTTCACCGCCATTCGCGTCGACCTCCGCGAAAAGAAGGTCAACGGCGGCAGCGACTACCTGAAGGTCAATCCCAAGGGCTACGTGCCCGCGCTCGAGCTCGCCGACGGCAAGGTCATCACCGAGGGCCCAGTCATCTTGCAGTACATTGCCGACCAAGCTCCGTCCGCGAACCTCACGCCCGCAGCCGGCACCTTCGAGCGCATTCGCATGCACGAGTGGCTCACCTTCGTGTCGAGCGAGATCCACAAAACGTACAGCCCATTGTTCGACAAGACCCTCGACGCCGGTACGCGCGAGAAGAACATCGAGAAGCTCAAGAAGCGCTACGGCTTCGTGGAAGAGACGTTGGCCAAGCAACCATTCCTCACCGGCCAGCTGTTCGGCATCGCGGATGCGTATCTCTACACCGTGACGCGCTGGGCGACTTCCATGAAGATCGATCTCTCCGCCTTCCCGGCGGTTCGCGCGTTCATGGAGCGTGTCGACTCCCGCGAATCAGTGAAGGCTGCTTTGGCGGACGAGGGCAGCAAGAGCTAGATGGTCCTCGGCACCCAGCTCGTCCGTCGTATCCAGCGCATCATTGCGCTCCCCGGCGGGCGCAAGCTCGCCGCTCTCCTCATCGGCCGCGCCATTCCCTACAGCGGGACCATCGAGCCGCTGATCCAGAGCATCGAGGCCGGCCGCGCCGAGGTCGCGATGAACGATCGGCGGGCGGTGCGCAATCACTTGCGCTCCGTCCACGCCATCGCGCTCGCAAACCTCGGCGAGTTCACCGCGAACCTCTCCGTGGTCTCGCGTCAACCCGAGGGCACGCGCTGGATCGTCACCAAGATGGAGATCGCGTACCTGAAGAAGGCACGCGGCCGCCTGGTCGCTTTAGCGGAGTCCCCCGCCATCGATTGGACGCGTGATGGCGAAACGACCGTGGAAGCCGTGATCCGCGATCCGTCGTCCGACGTGGTGGCGCGCGTTCAAACGACCATCAAGCACGGCCCAGCCGGGTCGTAGTTGGCGTGGCGGTTGCACTCTCCAGGCCCGGAGGGGGACACCATGGACACGACCCGAGAAAACTACATCGATCGGCACCGCAACACGCTGATCGACGAAGAGAAACGACTCAACAGGCTACTCGTCGAGGCACGCCAGCTCGAAGGCAACGAAGAGCGCGCCCACGACAAACAGCTACAAGACGCCAAAGACTTGGTGAATCTTGCCCATCAACAGCTCGCGGATCTCGACGCCGTCGACGACATCGCGTTCGCCCGCGACCGCGAGGGCCTCGAACGCACCATGCACCTGATCGCCGAGGTCCTCGACGGCGCCGATCATCGGCTCGCCAGCGACGAGGTCTCCAAAGCCCCGGACGCCCAAAGCCACATCCCGCCACGACTCCATTAGGGGTACGAGCGGGGCTGCGCCAAGACATCCGGGCTTGCAGAACCCCTCGCCGCCGACTACAGAAGCACCCGAGTCGGGGCATAGCTCAGTCTGGTAGAGCACCTGCTTTGGGAGCAGGGGGCCGTGAGTTCGAATCCCACTGCCCCGACCACTTTAAGCGCTCAGAGCGGCTCTGTGCCGGCTGCGGTGTGCCGACCATCGCCGAAATCGCGAGCGTCGCCTCGGCCACTCGAGCCAGGTCGCCAGTCACGTACCGGTTGGTGGTCGCGATGGTGGTGTGCCCCAGGCCGTCGCGTGCGGCGTCGATGCCGCTCGTGCGATTCGCGAGCGTCCCGAACGTGTGACGCAGGTCGCGCAGCGTGATCGTGTGCTGATACCCGATGCGCTTCGCAGCGAGCCGATGTGCCGTCTTGTGCCGTCCTGGCGACAGCAACGGTAGGTCCTGGGGCGCACCGGCGAGAGCTTCAGCACGACGACGGAGGATGTCGAACGCGGATGCAGACAAGGGCAGCTCCCGCTGGCGTCGAGTCTTCGCGGCCGCGGCGGGTACACGTAGGACAGCGGCGACCCCCTGGGCGGCGAGCTCTGGAGTCGCCGGCGTGAGCCACTGCGCGGTGATGCGCTTGAGCTCGGTAGCTCGCAAACCGGTTTCGGCAGCGATGAGTGCCTCATCGCGGGCGTCGTCAGGGAGCGCGCGGAGCCAGTCCGCGATGACGGATGGAGGGTGCAGCTTGCCGCGCTGTTTGTCGTCGGGAGCGTCGTGGCGAATCTTCGGGAACTCGGGCAGCGAGAGCACCAGGCCCTGACGGTGCGCATCCGCCAAGCCGCGCTTGATGCACTGGAGCTCACGCACGATGCTTTGGCCTCGGACGCCGGCGCCACGGCGAGTGTTCACGTAGCGCGTGATGGTGTCCGTTGTGATGGTGCGCGGGTCGGTGTCGGCACCGAGGCCTTTGCATACCTGCACCCAAAGCCACTCGAGGTTGTCCTGCTGCACCTTGGTCACGCCTCGAGCTGCAGCGCTCTCGACGTCGCGGGCTCCGAGCTCGGCCATGCCTAGGCGTCCTCCGGAACGGCGACGAGGTGCCGAGGTTTCGAGCTGGGCGCGGATTCGGCGCTCTTCGACCGTAGCCGCTCTGCGATCTGCTGTGCGCGTCGACTTGCGGACTTCGTGCCCTCGGATTTCGAAGCGGCACCACCAGGGGTGCTCGCAGCGCTTCCACTGGTCCTTGTCGTGGTCACACCGCTTGTAGAGGCCCATGCTCTCTCTCGCTCTTCCGCGAGCCACTGCTCGCACTGCGCCTTCGAGTAATACACCGGCCGCCGGTAGCTCGGCAGTGGCGCCGGCCCGAAGCCGTGCGCCAAGGCAGAGACGCTGACGCCAAGGAAGGCGGCGGCTTGCGGGCGTGTGAGCAAGTCTGGGTGGCGCGCGACAGCAGTCATCGACGCCCCCTGCGCTCAACGCGTCGAGCTCCGCGCCGATAGAAGCCCGCGAGAGCATCGACCACCCCTCGTCGATGCCCGTCGCTCGCAGGTGGTACCGGTTCCGGTTCCCCCCTAAAGGGGGGAGAACCGGGAACCACCTGGTCGGTTCCAATTGCGGTTCCAGAGGAAAGAACCGGCTGCGCTGCGTCCGTGGGTCCATTGAGACGGTTCCGGTTCATGCCGGTTCCCTTCCAGCGGGAACCGCCTGAAAACCTCGGTCCGTGTGTGCAATCGTTCCCGCCGATGCCCGGTCTCGAAGGCGAGCCAGGAGGCGCTGGCGATTACCGCGGATGGTCCGGTGGAGCTCGTTAGCGCTTCGGGGTTTGCCGTCAGCGAGACACTCGTCGATGCGCTCGTCGAGCGAGTCGTTGCTTGGGGGCGCCTGCTTTCCGCCTCGCGATATCTCGGGCGCCTCGCAGAGACTCAACCGGAACCATTGAAGCCCACCGTTCTCGTTGTCCGGGGAGTGCGATAGCTCGAACCCCATGGGCGCTGGTGCTTCGGCGTCGCGGTGAGCGATGTCGACACGCCGAGGTCCGCCCGAGTCATCGTCCGCGCGCCGCACCGTAATCAGCGTGTCCCACCATCCATCGATTGCGCTCGACCCGCGAAGGCCGAGATTGCGCGAGCGGTCTCCGGCGCCTTTCCCGGTGTGATGCACAAGAACCAAGCTGCAGTGGGGGCGTGCAGTGATGATGTCGCGCAGCGGAGACAGGATGCGCATGACGTCGCCGGCGCTGTTTTCGTCGACGCCGACATGCGCCGACACGAGCGGGTCGATCACGACGAGGCGCGCCTTGGTCTCGTCGATCGTCATCGCAAGACGCTGAGCGTGGTCTGGCTGCGAGAGGTCCAGGCGCGCATCGAGGAACGGCATCGACGGCAGCACCTTGTCGTGGTCGATCTGCCGTCCCCAGCACAGACCAGCCACGCGAGCGAGTCGAGAACGGTGCCCGCCCTCCGGCGAGTAGTACAGCGTCACGCCAGGCTCGGCCGGCTGCCACCCCAGGAACTTCTGCCCCGCCGCGAGCGCGATACCTAGGTCGAAGGTGAGCCAGGTCTTGCCGGCCTTCGGTTCCGCAGCGATGACGACACACGTGCCTTGCTCAATGAGCCCGCGCACAAGCCATCGGGGTGCCGCCGGCTTCCCGGAGTACGTGCGTACTGGAAACGCCGTGGGAGCACGCCGCACCTTGCCGGCGCCGTCGAGCAAGCGCGCGATGTTCTCGTGCCACGCCGCGGCATCACCGCGCTCTATCTCTCGGGCCGCCTTGCGGAGCGCTTCGAGTGCCCATCGCCTATGTGCGTGATCGCGGACGATCGCAGCGTAATGGTCCACGTTCGCGGCCGTGGGCGTGGTCTCGGTCAGGCGCGAGAGGTACTCGCCGGCTCCCTTGAAGGCGACGCGCCCGGCAACCGTCACCTCGTCGACGGCGCCGCCGCTGTGGCGGAGCTCGGCGATCGCGGCGAACGCCTGCGCGTGGCGCACATCGTGGAAGTCTGCGGGCTCGAGCGCGGCGAGCGCGCGGTCCGCTGCAGCGGAATCGAGCAAACAAGAGCCGATGACCGCGCTCTCCGCGTCGATGTCGACGATCTCGAGGGCAGCCGCAGTTGCCATGGCTAGAGCGCTCCCTGGGCGCACGACGCGCAGCCGGCGAGGCCACAGGGCACCTTGGCCCTGAGCAGCGCCATCATGAGTGCGGCTTCCATGTGCGCCCTGGAGCACTCCGGCGACGGCCTCCAGCCCTCGAGCTCGCGCAGTCGAAGCAGCTCGCCCTGGAAGAACGCGAGTCGCTGACTAATCGCAGCGTGGCACTCGGCGGTTCGTGTGCGTACCGCGAGGTTCACCGCGTCCCCCCGGCCGCCTTGGTTTGCCGACTGAGCCGGTGACTCGAGGACCGCCGACGCACGCGAGCGGCCGCGACCAGCGGGCCGCAATGCGCGCACTCCGCCAGAAAGCAAAGACGCCTGGAGCGTAGCTCTTTGAGGCAAATCGTCATCGCTTCGAACCGCTGGTAGTCCGGGTGGTCGAAGAGGTCGCACACCGCCATCGTGTCGAGGCAGTCGAGAGCGACCTCCATGCGTCGCTCAATCGCATCGGAACACGACGCGGGCAGCTTGCTCTTGTTCGCTATGGCGGTCGAGCCCACGACGAACTCCTAGAAGTGCCGGTCTTCTTCCATGAGCTTGTTCGCCTGGTCCTCGGCCAGGCCGAAGGCTTTGGCGAGCTTGGCGAGCTGCCCGGGGTACGGCGTCAGCATCCCCCGCTCAATCTTGGAGACGTCTGACGAGTTCATGACCGCGCGGCGAGCGAGCTCTGACTTGCTCCAGCCCATCTCCTCGCGCAGACGCTGGAGGACGATGCGAGCCTGACCAGGAGACTGCGCCCCCCGCGGTTGCTTGCTCAATCCTTCGAGCAATCGCTCACTCAATGAAGTTTCGTTGCTCATGTGTCCCTCGACGCCTAGGTCTAGGCTTAGGGCTGAGCTTTGGCTTAGGTGAACGTTTGATCACCAGGTGAGCATTTAATCACCTTGCGATCTTTTCAGTCGCGTGCTTGCCGCGCCCTCAGAAACTCTGCGACCCCGGTCAACCCGCAGGTGAAGCAATGGCCGAAGACATCAAGAGTCCGAAAGAACTGCTCGACGAGTGGTTGAGCCCGGAAGTCATCGCGCGCTATCCGGCGCACCAGCGTGACAAGGCTCGCGCCGACGCTCAGCGGCGGTATCAGGCGCTCGCGCTCGTGGACGCCTCACAAGGCGATCTCGGTCACTGGATCCAGGCGTGCGTCGCAGACGGCAAATCGCAGTTCAACCGGCGCGCATATGTCCGAGCACTCGCCGCACACGTCGAGACAACGCTCCACGTCTATTGCGATGAAGTAGCCCAGGCGGCTGCAGACCCAGCGGTCGTTATGGTGGCCAATGAAACACAGGTTCGCCTGTTGGAGAACGGGGACGTCACGCTCGACGGGCTGAAGGCGCCACTCAAGGGTCGACTTCGGTTTGCGTTCCGACAGTATGCTGCTGTCAACAAGGCGACGTTTGAACTCCCGGTGAAGGAGAAGGGGTGGCAGCAACTGCTAGACGCCATCGCGATCCGGGACCGCATCACACACCCTAAGAGCAGCAAGGGGATAGAGATTGCCGATGACGAGCTGACGGACGTGCAGGACGCCGCGCTTTGGTTCACTCAGCAATGCGGCGAGCTCATGAGGCGTTCACTGGAACGATTCAACTTGGCGCCCCGCTAAGGCATCACGCTGGTCCCGCCGCGATTCGTGGAGGATCCGCGCGCTTTAGGCGGCAGCGTACGTGTCCGCGTAGTCCTTCACGCGCTTGTGAGCTTGCTTCACAATCTTGGTGCGCTCCTTGTGTTTCATGAGTCGCACGAAGAGTGGTTCGTCCTTCTGACCAGCGATCCGAGAGGCAAGGCGGTACGACCATACGAAATCTCGGCAAAGCTCATCAAGCGCGTCGGCGACATTGAGAGCGAGCACCGCCTCGTCATGGGACAACGTAGGGCGGCGCGACTTGGTGCGCGCTTGCTTCGAGCGTGAGCGCGCCTCGGGAATCGAACGAATGAAGACCAACGCCGCAGACTCGTAGGCACCTGGCTCTCGCATCAGGAGCGACAGCGGCTCGTAGAAGCCGCGGAAGAAATCAGGGTCCTTGAGGTGGAGCCCTTCGTCGCGAGCGAGTGCAACCAGACGAGTGCGCAGCTCGCCAAAGCGGTTCCGATGCTTCTCGGTTAGAGCCGCCAAACGAGCGCGACGAATCATCGGCTGACGCATGATCTCGCGCAGCACCGTGAAGATCGCTACCACGACAGCTGCGAGGCCTATGACGACAACAGCTAGTGCCATTCGCTAGCTCCCCTCGGGCTTGTCATTCTTAACAGCTGCCAACGCCGTTGGCGATGCGACAGCGGCCTGCAACACCTTCGGCGAGAACCCCTCTTTTTGAAAAAATTTGTCACGCCACTCGCGATTATCGGCAGCAAGGCGCTGAATTTCCTTCTCTTTTGAGTCGATTGTTGAGTTGAACGCTCGTTCAAGGGTCTTGTCACGCTTGTGCAACGCGTAAAGGCAGGTCGCGATAATGCCCCAAAACGTAAGCATTATCAGCAGGGTTGGCACCCACCCGGCTTCGTGCACCATCTGCTGTAACAGCTTCAGGATCTCAGGGATCTTGTTCAATCGAGCACCTGTGCCAAGTCGCCCGGGATGCTACGTGATAGCGGAATGCTTTTCAATCACGACCAACCGCTATCGCGGGGTGTTGCTGGAGAACGTGGCTTGCGAGCCTAGTGGTGCCGCCGCAGCGTTGCCCCTGTCCGTCAGGACCAGCGACCGCGTCGTCGCTACCTGCCGCGTGAGCAGCCCTTTCTTGCATAGGTTGTCCACGTGCTTGAACACGCTCGTAACTGATGCGAACCCCAACATCTGGCGCAGCTCCTCCATGGTGGGCGCGTACTCGTGTTCCCGACGAAACGCGTGGATGGCCTGCAGCACCCGCAGCTGCGGCGCTGTAACGATGTGTGCGCGCGCCGCGTGATAGGCCCGCATGATTGCGATGCGACGCGCGCTTGGAGGTCTATACAACGCTCACCTCCTGCGACGGGGCAGAGGTTCAACGCGGCGCATGACGAACCCAGGAGGCGGGCACAGGCTCGATGGGACCTGCGCCCGCCCAGGAACGAGGATTCGACGGCCCTCGCCCTCTCACAAGGAGCGGGACAACTCTAGCGAGGCTAGGCGTCGGCGGCGGAGGTGCTCATTTGATCACCCGGCAAGCAGCGCTCGGACCATCGCGAGAGTCACGGACGAGAGGAGCACCACAGGATAGCGCTCATCCGGCGACACCCTCTCGTCGTCAGTCATGAACAGCACTCCGTTGTTCTCCTCCTTCGAGGGGAACTTGGTGACGATCTCCCACGACGCGCCGTCGCTGCGGGTAAGCACCCAGCCCTCGAGCCCACGAACCGCCGTGATCGTCTCTCCGGTGTCGTCGTCGACGTCGTCGTACTTGTCCGACGGTAGCCGCTCGATGGTCCAGTCCGGAACGGTAACGCCGCGCTCGACACACGCAGCAATCAGACTCGCGAGCTCAGCCCAATCCGGCTGGCCCGTCGCCGGCAGCGCATCGCACGCGGGCGCACTCCAAGGTTGGTGCGCACCTCTCGCATTGGCGCGCAGCGGCCGCCGTCGCGCCGGCCTCTCAGTGAGGTCTACAGCCTGGCGAGCGACGTGGGCCGTCAAAGCATCGTCGCCAGTATCCGCGACGATGACGAGCTCGTCGGTGACAACCGCGGGCGCTCCTGCAAGGTCGTCGACAACGACAACTCGGCGCACGCCGATAGTGGTCGGGACCGCATCGGCTTCCTCAGTACGAACATAGGCAGTAGCGGTGTTCATTTCTTCGTCCTCTCGTTGCATGGGTTCACCGCCTCCCCGACGCGCGGGCAGAGATCGCAGAGCGCGCATCGAAGAGCCGGAAGCTATAGCTTGCAGCGTCGATGCCCCATTCGCTCGCCTGCAGCCGCGCGGCCGCGATTGCCTTCGCGGGCTCGAGAGCGTCACTCACCCCGATGGCCCGCACGCCGATGCGCACCGGCCCCATGTCGAGGTCGAGAAGGATCACGTGCATCACCGATCGTTCGGCAACGGACGCTTCAACGTTGACGGAGCGGACCCGCTCCAGGTTCATTGCTTCCATGGACTACAGCCTCCTCTAAAGGTTGTGGTTCTAGAGAGACGTCGCGGTTGCACCCGCGGCGTCTCTCGCTTCGCTCACCTCGTCGAACCTCGACGATGGTTTTCTTCTGTGATGCCTAGGCCGAGCTCGACGAGCGACCGAACTGCATCGGACCGCGACAAGGCCACACCGGGAACAGCGGCTTGCATGCGCTCGAGGTACGCATCGACGCGCGTAAGCGTCGCGTCGTGAAACCTCAGCGAGATAAGCGTGCTTGGTGCGGTCTTGCCCGCTGGTCGTCCTCGTCGCTTGGCCATGATGATTTACGTATTACAAGAATTGTCACTGATGTCAACAACGATATTGCGTAACGTCAAAATCATCCCGCGGAGGATTCCCTTTGTTGCGCGTGTAAAAACTCCCTCTGCTAGTCTTCGAGCGACGCAGAAAACCGGAGCGCGTCACGCCCCGGTTTCCTAGCGCGCCGCCTACTCGCCGTGAGGTTGCCCCTGGCCCTGCTGGCTCCCGGACATACGATGTGCGGAATCTGTAACGATGTCCTCGCCGAAGACGACATCCGCGCCGGCAACTTCATCGGCTTCCCCGACTTTGGACCGCCGCACCCCTACGAGGGTCCGAGTTATCAGCACTTCTTCGACTCCGCGATACACCGCACATGCTTTCTCGTGTGGCCGCAGCGCGACGAGCTCATCCGCTACGTGAACGCTGCGCAGGGACCGACTCGCGAGCAGCTCGGCGCCGACGGGGGATGGCACAGGCGCGGGAAAACCGGTGGGTGATCTCCACCGGTTTCCATGCGTCTGGAACCCGCTTGCCGCTATCGGTCAAACAGCACGTTGTAGCCGAAACTACTGTCTTGCGCTGGCGCTGGCGTGGCCGGTCTCTTGCCCTTGGAGACCTGCGGCTTTGCCGTCGTGACATCGGTGTTCGGAGCGGCCACGGTCTCGCTCGTCACCTTGCGGATCGCGCGCAGCTGGCAGGTGAAATGCAGAACGTTGGCGAGCTTCGAGTCCCGCGGCACCTGTAGGTCCTCGATGACCATGTCTTCGTAGACGTTCAACGAGGTGACGACTGTGACCGGGATAGCGTTCGCCGACAGAAATAGGAGGTCACCATAGGCGGCCTCCGCGCGCCTGGCGTCTGGAGAGACAAGGCGGGTGCCGCCACCGACGGTGGTATCCGACACGTCGACGCTGCGCTCGAGCGGGTGGTTCGAGACGCGACCGACCATCGTCACCTGGTCAGGTTGTCGCCGCACGTGGTCGCTGATGTTCGAGCCTTCTTCCACCTCGTGGTCGGTGATCTTGTTTCTTGTGGAGTGGTTCTCCTGGATGGTCGCGTCGAGTTCGACCGCGCCAATCTTGCCGCGCTTCGCAACCAGCACGAGCTGGCCGTACGCGATGGCACCAAGCGAGACGGCCTGTGCTGCGATAGCGGTTGGGCTCGAGCCGATGATGCTACTCATAGTCCACTCCTCCACCGATTCGCTTCGCGCTCTTGTGCGCGCTTCATGCGCTCCTCGATTCTGAGACTCGACGTGTCGGCGTGCCCGTCGTCGTCATCACGCTCGCCGGCGTTTCTGAGCGCCGGGCTTGACGGATCTTTCCATCGGTTCGCTTGACGCTCCTTTTCGCGGCGGATGCGCTCGGCCGCGTCGGTACGTTCGTCGCCGGAGTCTGTGCGCACTTCGCTGCGCACGCCATCGAGGCGCGACTGCTCGGAGCGCAGAGAGCGGAGCTCGAGCTCGAGCTCGTCGATGCGTCGCTGAATGGTCGCCGCGTCTCGTCCGCCCTGCTGATTCTTCATGACACACCTCCTTGCTGACGTCGCACCGCAGGAGCGGAGCTCGGGCGCTGGTCGCTCTTGCCGGCGTCTGGTTCTCGCCGCGCCGCCTCGAGAGTCTGCTCGAACCATTGCTTGGCGCTGGCGCGGTCCTGCGCCGCCGTCGTGTCCTCTCGGCGGCCACGTGTCGTCCGAATCTCCCAGCCTTGGTCCTGATAGCCACCAAACGGAATGGGTCCGAGATCGCGTATATTCAACTTCGCCCGACGCTCGAGGCCGTGCGCGGCGAGAACAGCACCGACGTGCTCGTACGGAATCACAACGCTGTCGATGAGCGCAGCGATCCGACGTTCGAGGTCGACCGCCGTATTCGTCTCGAGCAAGCGCAGGATGTTCGCGAGCGCCTGCTGCTTCGCGCTCTCGGCATCCGCCAGAAGCTTCGTCGCTGCTCGCAGCGCGTCGCGGGCCACGTCGGCGTCCTCTTGCGTCGTCAACCGCTCGGCTCTCGCATGTGTTGCAGGCGCGGTGTCCGCACCTTCCAACAACGCTGCCACCCTGCGCTCGCGCTCGCGCATCGCGTCGCGGCGATGAGCGTCTTCCAGCTCGACCGCGCTCTTGGAGGTCTGTTGGTGAATGGCGAGGATGCGGTCGCGCCGCTCCGTAGCCTCGATAACCTTGGCGGTGGCCGCGTCGTACGCCGCGACCAATGGCTTGAGTAGTTCCGGATTCATTGCACTTCTCCATCGCGTGCCTGTTCGTTTTCGTGGACAGCGTGGCCAGGCATCGCGCCGTCGCCGCACACGTTTTCTGGGATGCGTTCGATCTTGGCGACAGCCCCGCGGAGCACGCGGAGCTCGTCCAGCGTTAGGGTCTTCAGCAACTCGGGGTCGAGCCGCACGAGGTCGTGAAACGCGGCGTCGGTTGTCCGAGCGCGGACGAGTGCCCTGGCGCTGCCGACCTTCAGGCACGCGCGCTCGTAGACGTCGAGCTCATTGTCGGTCAGGAGCTTGAGGCGGGCAGCGAGTTCCTGAGCCTCGGCGAATTGCAACGACTCGAGCGGCGTCGGCGCGTCACGCCTCTGCTGTTCGGCGCGGTGCCATTCCATCTTCGCGAGCAGCTCGATGATGCTGCGCACCTCGCGAATCGACGCGATTGCCGCAGGCAACTCGCTCGACCGCTCCGCCTGGTCGAGGATGCCGATAGCGCGGGTTTGAAGAGCGCGGAGCTGATCGAGCAAAGACCCTGCCCGCATGATGTCCGCAGCCTCGACGGCCTTCGCGACAACGACAGGGAGGTGCTTCGCCTTGTGACGTCGGAGGGCGTTCTCCGTGACGCCAACGTACTGCGCCGCTATGCGCCGATTGGGAGTCGATTCGGCGAGCGCTTGGTCGATGGCGTGCCGCTCGGGGTGCGCGCAGATGGTGCAAGCGCGGGGCATCAGCGCGCCCCCTTGTTGCGGGTGTAAAATCTCGCGCGCGGGACCATCAGAGGTGGCCCTCACCAGCGGTCTGTGCCGACCCCTCTGTGCCGACGTCGTCCGGAACAGCCTGCACTTTCGTGCACGAAGCAACACGCTCCTGGCAGCGTTTACAGGTGCTCAGGTGGTCGAGCAGCTCCAGCAGCTTTGCTTTGGGAGCAGGGGGCCGTGAGTTCGAATCCCACTGCCCCGACCATTCGAAACCCGCGACAGCTCGAAGGGTTTCGTCCACTTCGTCTTCGGCCTGGCACGCGAGCTCGTCGTCTTGCAGCACGGGTGCAGCAAACGAGACGCCGAAGGCGAGCTTGTCAGCTTCACCGAGCAGATACTCGGGGGCCAAGTGACCGTAGACCCGCGCGGTGATCTTCGGATCGGTGTGTCGCAGAATCTTCGACACCGCGATGAGGCTTGCGCCTGCCATCAGCAAGAGACTCGCTGTCGTGTGCCGTAGGTCGTGAAAGCGGATCGGCCGCACCTGCGCTTTGGGCCAGAGCTTGGCGCCATGGGTTGGGCATCGGCGCAATGCTTCATCAGGCGCGGCTTCCGCATGCGAGCAGCCATTGCGGCGACACACGTGCTTGTGGCCGGTAACGATGCCCGCTTTTCATCGCGCGGCGCAGCACTTTCTCGAGCGGCGTCTCACGAGAGCGCCGCCTGCCGTCCGGTCCAGGAAACACGAGGTCACTCGGTGACGCTGCGATGGCAGCCTGAAGGTACGGCACCGCCTCAGCGGCGAGGGGAACCGCGTCGGCATGACCGCCCTTGGTCGTCGCTCGCTCGTGCGACCTCGACACGCTTCACGATGCGTTTCACACCCAGGGGCCGCCTGGGGTCCAGCGCTTGTTGAACGCGCCGGTGGATGCCAAGGCCTCACCCAAGAAGCGGCGCACAGCTCCGACGACATCAGAAAGATCGCCGACGCCGACGACACCCGACTTACGAACGAATGCCTTCCATTGCGTGTTCTTGACCCCGTCATCGGCGAACTCGCTAGTAAGCGCTGTCGGAAGCGACGTGAGCAGTGGAGTGCCTCTTCTCGCGAAGGTCGCGCGGATAGCTCGGACGAGAAGAGCGCCGTCGAACTCAAACGTCTTCGAGAGCACGAGCAGATCGTAGAAATCTTTCATGCGACTGTTCGCAAGCCCTAGCTTCACCATGGCCTCGAGCTTCTCGGCGACTACTGTCTCCCGCGGGTAAGCTCGTAGCTTCGGTGCGGGAAACTCAAGCAGTGTTGGGTACTCGACGACGACCGCCTCCGGCGTGATCGCATCACCGAAGCCGATGTCGACCTGGAGCTTTACCTTCGCGGTGGCGACGTGAGCAGTGAGCGTGACGCGAACGCCACCGTACTCCTGGTCTTCACGGATCGGGCCCGCTTCTAGCGACTGGACGTCAAAGCGAACGCCATCGCCTTCGACATCGCGCGTTATGACTTCCGCAAAGATCGCGCGGATGCGCTCGACGCTGGGCTCGCCGAAGCCCAGTAGATCAACGTCTCGCGTCGCGCGGTGAGGCTCCCCCGTCCAGAGCATGAAGAGTGCGGCGCCTTTCAGCACAAAGCGATCGCCATAAGCGGAGCTGGCGAGACGATAGAGCAGTCGCTCGTTCGCGTAGCGCGTCAGCAGGAGTTGAAAGTCTTCCTTGCGCTCGCGGGCAAGATTTAGAAGTCGATCGCGAACAGATGCACCGACGTTCTTTGGCGTTTTGGTCATGCGAGCGCCTCGAGATACGGGCGCAGCAGGGCATAGACGCGGTCGGCGCGAGCTGCAGTGACGAGGGCGTCGACGCCGCCGCGATGCTTTCGGAGATAACCGCGCAGTGCCGCGATTGCGACGTCGAGGCCGATGTGTCGTCGATAGCGGAAGCAGTCCGCGACAGTCTTTGCCGGCGTCGTGATACGGACCTTAGTGCCCTCGATTGAACGTGTCTCGACACCGTGTTTGAGGGCGTTACCGCTTGCGCGCACGACTTCGAGCTTTGGATATGAGAGTGCAGGCATCCGAGCGTGGCGATCGATCATGATCCAAACGGCGTGCGGCACCTCTGTGGCGAGTTCATGAACTTGGAGCGCGCTAGAGAGGCAAACAATTGCACGTGGGAGCCGAACGGAGACTTCGACTAGCGTGTGAAGCTCGGTGATTGGCGAGTCCGGCAGTCTGTAGAGCCCGCGGTCGACCTGCTCGATGAGGCCCCGATCCCGGAGACGGCGCAGATACGCGCGGGGAACGCCTGCCGCATCGAGATCACGCGCCCGAAGTGGTCCCTTGCGGGCCAGACGCAGAAGCGCTGCTGTCTTGTTGATTGAGGATGCCATGATACATAATGTCGGTCGAAATAAGTTCCGACATACGTTTTGTATCATGCCGATTTCGAGCTGGCTAGGTAGCGACCGACCGCGCCAATGCGAACCCGAATCGCATTCGACACTCGCACATGCTCGATCGCCCCGCTCTCGATCAGCTTGTAGACCGTCGCCGTCGACACCTTCAGCCGTCCAGCCACCTCGCGTACCGTCAGCCAAGCCTCGTCCGCAATCGCGACGAACACCGGCGACGGCAGAGCGACGGATTTCCTGTGAACCGCTGTGAGGCCTTGGACCTCAGGTGACGCCTGCATGACGCCCGTCTCAATCTTTTCGACCAGTTGTAACGCGCTGCTACCCGCTGCAACTCGCTGGACTCCTCCCCGCTCTCCTTTGGGAGCAGGGGGCCGTGAGTTCGAATCCCACTGCCCCGACCACTCGAAAACCGCGACAGCCCGAAGATTTTCGCTCGCGTCGTCTTCGCTCTCGCAATCAATCTCGTCGTTTTGCAGCACGGGTGCTGGCGATCAGTGTCAGTCAGGCACATGGCCCATGGGCGACGCCTTGCGCGGCGCGCCGATACGCCGTGCGATGCGCATGCAAGCCATCCAAAGCGCCGTCCACCGTGAGCCGGCCGGGGGCCGGGACCAGCTCGGCCGCACCCTGGCGGCGTGGGCCCGCGCCAATCCGTCGCGCGAGGCACTCTCGCCGGCAAAGCTCTTCGCGGACATCGCTGGCGGCTTCGATCTGGCGTTGACCTACGACGTGGCCGCTCTCGCGTCGGTGCACCGTGGGGACCCGCCTGTCGATCCCATAGCGCGCGCGCTCGTCACCGCGCTGCGCACCCCGGGCGCGCTGGTGCGCTTCGACGGAAATCGCCTCGTCATCGTGCCACCAACCGCCACCTCGCTCGCCGAGCATCGCAAGCAAGAGCTCGCCGCCAAGCGCAACCGCCTGGTCAATGGACCACTCCTCCCCGGCGTCGACCCACGAAAGGTCTGGTACGACGGCACAGGACCGCTGGACATCGGCTCGCTCGTGGGCAACGCATCACCCGCACGTCGCCGCATCGTCGAGCGCGCCGCGGCAATGGTGAGCCATCGCTGGCAGGCGACCCCGCGCAACACGCATCATGGTCTGCTTGCCGACGGAGTGTGGACCGACACGCCCGACGAGCGCTTCATCACCGGTGGCTTCAAGCGCAGCGGTGCGAACGTTGGCCTGCCCTACTTCTGGGGCGGCTTCAGCGACCCGGCCCAGTTCGATCGCGCCATCGCTGCTGGCCTACCGGCCGGCCACATCTTTCCGATCACGCCGACCTTCCGCGAAGACAATCCGTTCACACCCCTCGGCGCGGGTGTCGATTGTTCCGGCTTCGTGGCCCGCGCCTGGGGGCTGCCCTACAAAATCGCGACCGGCGCCATCCAGGATGCGACCTCGGCGCTTGTCCGCTATAGTGACCTTACGCCCGGCGACGTGTGCATGAAGGTCTGGCAACACGTGATGCTCTACGTCGGCCGCAAAGGCGACAAGCTGCTGTTCATGGAGTCGACGCCACCGCGTTGCATCGGTCAGGCATTCACCGAGGCGGAGCTTCGCACCATGGAGATGCTGCCAAGGGCCATCAAGGTCTTAAAGTAGACGGCCATGAACCGTCGGCCGACGGATGGCCCGCAGAAGAGGCCGCGTAAGTACGCCGCCCCTCCTGCGTGCGGATCGCCTTACAGACGCGGCGGGCGAGCGCGCAGCGGACGCGACTTAGCCATTTCGTCGAGCTTGGCGCCGAGCTCGCGGAACGACGTTTCCTGCTTCGGTTCGTAAAGACCACGCGCGCAGGCGCGCATGACGTTGCCCCAACCGCGCAGCTCCTCAGCATCGAGGACGGTGTTGTGCGTCCTCGGAGGTGTGTAAGAAACAACACCCTCGTTGCTGATGCTGATCTGACGGTGCGACTGGCCGATGACCCCGCTGACATCGATCGCGTCGGGGCGCGACGCGACGGAAAGGGTCGTGGACGAGCGCGCGCCCAAGACGTCTCCGTCGACCGAACAGTGACTCGACGTGACCGGAAATGTGACAGCACCCATAAAACTCTCCTGATGTGTGAAAGGGCGCTCAGTATCGTGCTCAAGGTGCCCAGCGTGCGCAGAAGTGCCCGACATGTCTGTCACCGGGTCATTTGTCCCAGGTTTCGCGAACAGGCCGCGCGCCGGGAGTCGCGCATCGCCAAGGTCATGGCGGCGATGAGCAGGGCGATGCCCTGAACGAACGCTTTTTAGCAACGCCAGGTCACAGGCTGACGATAACACATCATAGAAGCCGCTAATGGCGCTCGTCTATCGAGGAGAACCACCATGATCTCACCCGCGATTCAGAAGCAGGCCATCAATGTCGTCCCAGCTGCTCCTTCGACAGCCGCTGCGCAACAGCCCGCGGCATCGGCACCTGATGCTGACGTCATCGAGCGAGGCTCCGAAAGACAGGCTCACGGCCACCTCACTGGTCGTACCCAGCTCGCCGTTGGCCCGGCGGACATTCAGCAACGCCAAATGGACCTCGACGCGCTCGCGGACAGGCTCCGCAAGTTGCAAGAATTCATCAACGCACGCACTAAGCCCATCCGTTGATTGGCAGAGAGAGAACGAGAAGCCGCGGAGGCCCGCAACTTCGGGCTCCGCGGTGCCGATACACGAAACTCGACCAGCAATAAGGGTGAGGATCGTGCCTGTTCAAACCGTTGACCTCCAAGCTGCCCAGCGATTTCGCGTAGTTCCGGCGGTCGGCCGGGACGGGGAGCGACGGGACCCGGCGCCATCCGACCTTCCGGCTGTGCATCGTGTGGGCTTTCCCAGCGCGCCGCCGCTCAACCGGGGTGTTGCGCTCCCCGCCACAGGGCAGCGCTTCGGCGTCCAGTTGGTGGCGGCCGAGCCAGCCGCCGAGCAGGGTCTCTTTGACGAGAGCGCCCTCGTCGCTCGCGAGGTCCGACAGCAGCGGGAGGCCGAAGCCGCCGCCATCACGACCTTCCAGGAGAATTGGACGGCCGCCGTCGCAGCCGGCCGCGAGCAAGAGCTCCTCGCTGGTTTGCGCCTCGGCGTGGGAGCACCGCCAATTCAAGGCAATCCCAGCCAAGCCGATCTCACGTGGGAGCGCGCCGCAGGCCTCGTGCGCCTCGGCGATCTCCCGGATCTCGACCCGCGCGTGCGTGTCCGTCTCGCCGAGCTCGGCCGCGAGCTTCTGCAAGACGTGGCCCTTGCCACCACGTTGCGCCAGGACTTCGAAGGTCCCCTGACCCGACAGTTCGGCGAGGGCACCTACGGCTCCGAGCCGGATTGGAAAAAGACCGCGGTGCAGCTTGTCGCGATGGCGGACACGTTGCGTATCACCCCGCGCAGCGAAGTCGAGCAAGTCACGCTCGGCTACAGCATGCTCTTGCTCTCGCACGGCGTCGGCGACCCCATGGGCGTCGGTGCCGACACACTCAAGCGCTTTGGCGCAGATCCCAAGAAGGGTGCCTGGGGCCTACAGAAGCGTCTGCTCGAGCGGATGCGTGCGTTGCCCATCGTGCAGAACGCTACCGCGGACAGTGACGGAGCGCGCTTGGCGAAGACGATCGATGTCTTCACGAGCAGCCGCAACGGCGGCTGGCAGAGCGTGAGCGAGCCAGCCTTCATCGAGCGCTTTAGCGCTGGAAGCCTCGACGGCCGCGACCCCGTAGATCGCGCGGCTATCGACCGGCTGGTCAAGCAAGCCGGTGACGCTCTCGAAAATGGTCTCCTCGACATGACTCAAGAGCAGCGCGCCCGGGTGTTTGCGCACGTGTGGTCGCTGGGCGTGAACCTGGGTGCCTTGACCGACGGTGCCAACCCGAAGGGTTACTTCGGCAACAGCTGGTTGCGCTCCGACTGGCAGGGCGAGCCGGTCGTACCGACCGACGCGACGTTCGACGCCGCCCACCCCGAGGCCGCCATCGCGGCCTTGCGCACTGAGCTCGAGGCACGCGCCCGCCGCCGCCTCGACACCATCGAGCGTGCTCCATCTCGAGCTGGCCGCAACCTCGCCTACGTCGAGCTGCAGGTCGTCTGGCCACAGTTCGTACGCGGTCCCGAACGCATGTTCCGCCGCGAGCAAGCCTTTCAGCCGCTACGCGCCAACGAGGTCATTCATCGTGCGGTCGCAACCCGCGCAGGGCGCGCGGAAGAAGTTCGCTGACCGCCATCGCGGTCACATTGCTCACCGTAGGGTCTACGGTGCGGCGGGCGGGACGATGATGAGGATCTCGGCGTCGTCGAGGAAAGCCTGCTCGGGGACGCTGCGCAGCTCGGTGCGCGCAACGAAGAGCTGGTAGCTCGCCGTGGGAATGACGCAGCCGTCATTCTTGCCAGTCACCGTGAAGCTGAGCGTCATGCCAGGCCGTGCCGGGTCGGCGGTGCCGGTGGCGGCGCGAAAGCCGTTCTTGTAACCGACGGCGCCGAGCTCGACGGTGGTCGCGGTGGGGGTCGCGGTGTTCTCGGGCGGACTGGGTGGCTTCACCGAGGTGCTCGCGGTGAGACGCTGAATGAAGCAGCTGGTGTCCGGCGTGCCCGCGTCCCCATCGTCTAAGGTTACGGCGCGCATGTCGAAGAGGTCATAGCGGACGGCATCCCGAACAGCGTCCACCATGACAGTCGCTGTGCTGCCTGAGCCCGCGCGACCGAAGAGGTTGGCGGCGAAGTACGGAACCCAGGACGGACTCGTCCCGCTCACATTCGTCGACCAGAGAATCGGGTGCAGGCCCGCTTGCCGGATGGCCTCGTCCGCACCGTTTGCATGGGCGCCAGCCTGTGGAGCGAAGGAGCCGAGCACTACGTTAGGGGCACGCGGGCTACGAACGTAGTCACCAAGCTGATGAAAACCTGCGTCCGTGAGGATGCCCACGAACCGTACCGCGTTGTCGCGAAAGCCGACCCCTCCCGCCCCGCTGCCCGCATACGCAGGCACGGAGCCGGCGCTCCAGCGCGGCTCGGCCATCCCGGCGGAACACGACACAGAGGGGATGGGGGTAGCGTCGCAGCTCGTGGTCGAGTGCGTGACGTAAAACGCTTCGTTGCAGGTGCGCCTGAAAACCTCGCTCGTCCACGCCACGCCTTCGCCGGTGGCGATCTGGTAGAGGGACTCGAGGGCCGCCTCAGGGGTGTCGCCGCCGTTGAGAATACCGCTGGGAAGCGCCGCGATCTGAGTGGCCGCGGTAGCGGAGTTGGGGGTAACGGCGAGCTTGAGCGCATAAGGAATATCCTGTGCGGCTTCGAAGCCGTGATCGCAGACAGGAAAGTCGTCGAACACCGTTACCGCGTACGCGACACTGTCTGCCATCGCAGACACGAGCGGCGTAAAGGTGCCCGAAAAGCCGTTGCTGACGTTGGTGATCGCGGGTCCCATGCTCCCGCTGATGTCGAAGTCGAGAACGAGATCTAGGGTGTGCACCCGTGGATGCAGAGCGAGCACGGTGCCGACGGTTGGCGCGCTCGGAGACACCTCGACGACGCTCGCGTAGAGATCGAGCGGGGTCACCAAGGAGTCACAGGCATCGACGCCGAGCATGCGCTCGACGGCGTCAGCAAAGCCATCGCCGTCCGCATCGACGTTGAGACGGGCGCCGCCGCAAAAATTCTCGTCGACGTCCAAGACCGTGTCGCCGTCAGAATCGAGATCACGATAGTCAGCGACGGTGTCGCCATCAGTGTCGATCGGAGGAGTCGTGAGCAGCACGTCGCCCGCTTCATCCGCGTCGCTGACGCCGTCGTCGTCGCTATCCGGATCGAGCGCATCGACGACGTCGTCGCCGTCGGTGTCCCCTAACCCCTCGTCACCGTCGGCAATGGTGTCGCTATCACTGTCGATTATCAGCGGGTCGGTGCCCGCAGCGATCTCGATGTCGTTGCTCAGACCATCGCCATCGATGTCGCTATCGCAGACGTCACCGAGGGTGTCGCCATCGGTGTCGGTCTGGGAGGCGTCGGCGAGCAGCGGACAGTCGTCGTCGGCGTCGTCTACGCCGTCACCATCATCGTCGGGGTCGCAGGCGTCACCGAGCTGATCACCGTCGGTGTTGGTTTGATCCGGCTCATCGAGGCCGAGGCAGTTGTCGGCGACGTCGGCGACCCCGTCACCATCGACGTCATCGTCACAAACGTCGCCGGTGCCATCGCCGTCCATGTCGGCCTGCCCAGCATCGGCGAGCAGCGGGCAGCCATCGGCGGCATCAGCCACCCCGTCACCGTCATCGTCGTCGTCACAGACATTGCCCTGACCGTCGTGGTCGCTGTCGGACTGATTGGCCGCCCCTACCAGCGGACAATTGTCGACGGTATCGGCGACCCCGTCACCATCCGCATCGTTGTCACAGGCATCGCCGGTGCCGTCGCTATCGCGGTCTGCTTGGTTGGGATTGGCGACAGCCGGGCAATTGTCCTCGCCGTCGACGAGGCCATCGGCGTCCGTATCCACCGGCAGCTCATCGCCGGTTCCGGCCGGCTTTTGGGATCCGCACGCGCACAGGAAGAGAGCCAGCACGACGAGGCGAACGCCCATGCGGTAAGTCTAGTCGATCGCCCGCCCCAGCAGCGAGAGAAGATTCCGAGTCGGATTTCTAGGCGTCCCCGTCGTCTTTCCCAGTCATCCAGTCGACGTGAAAGACGCACTCGTGATCCGCGAAGCTCACGAGCTTGGCGATGACTAGGCGGGCGCCCGCCAGCGCGAGCGCGACTTCCAAGCGCCCCATCAGCGCGTGCCACATGGGCTCGGTCCAACCGGACACGTCTTTGACCACGCCTTCCGCGTGACTGGGCGTGATAGCGGACCACGCCACCTGCCCTTGCGAGTTGTACTGTTTGAAGGCCGAATTGAGGCGCTTCAAAACCGCCTCGGGCTTCATGAGGTGGAAGAACACCTTGTAGATGCCGCTGAAGTCTTCACGAGCGGCCTCGCTCGCGATCCGCCGATTGACCGTTGTGCTACCGTTGCCAAGCCGCAGCCGCACAGCTTCGTGGAGAGCCGCGGCCAGGGCCACGGGATAGTACGCGGTCGGCATCAACAGGCCATCGATGACGCGGCGATGCTCGTCAGGCATCGCTCCCTTGACCTCCGCTAGACCATCCGAGCCGTAGAGCTTCGTGATGGCAGTGAGAAGCGCGAGGATGGCAGTGCCTTTGATCTGCATGCTCGACGTTCTACACGCGATAGACCTTCCACAGGCTCGGTCGAGACTCCCCCCTGACGGACTTTGCAACCAGGTGGACGCGGCCCTCGCCGTCAGTCGCGAGCTTCGTTTCACCGAGGTGGAAGAAGCGCGGGCCGAGCTCTTCGTTTTTCACGAAGCTCGTGAAGGACTCGCGGCGGGTCTCCCGCGGGAGGCTGGGCGCCGTGGTGGCGAGCATCTCCCAGGAAGGCGTGCCAACCTGATTGCGCCACACCGTCACCAAGCCGTCCCCGTTGGTCGCCATCAGATAGAGCGATTGGCCAATAGCAAAGCCTCGCAAGACCGGCTTGTCCCGGGAAGGGAAACTGCAGATCTGTGGGTAGCGATAGTCGTCGCCCGCGGGTACCGCGAGTGCCGTCATTGGGGCGTTGGAGCCCTTGTCGGTGACCGTGATTGTGTAACGCGCCTCCCTAGCGATGGGGCCGTTGGGAGGGAACACTGGGGGAGACATGGTGATGTCGAAGCGGAACGGTAGGCTCGCGATGTCGCGCTCTGCTGCCAAGGTGAGGCCCAATACGTTCAAGGGGTCGGTCTCCTCGTTGACGCCGAGCGCGCGATAGTCGGCCTCGAAACGGGGATAGAGCTTGCGACTCTGGATGACCTCTTTGACTCCTGCGGGTACCTTCTCGCCTTCACGAGCGAACACGACGCAGAGGTGCGACGGGATGGCCGCCTCGCCAATCTTCGACAGAGGCAAGCACTTGGCCCCAGCGTTGATGAACTCGAAAAGCGCCTGAGCGTCATTGAGGAGGCGGCCCTCGGCAACCAGGTACTTCCGGATCTCATTGAAGAGATGGAGCATGCTGTCGCACGGCTCGAAGAGGAGCTCCTGCGTCAGCCTATCGGGTAGCTCTCCGCGTCTCGCGATGTCGTGGAGGTCGCCTCGAAAGAGCGCGTTCACGACTTTGACCGCAAGTCGAGCACCCTCGCTCATGCGTTCCTCAGGCACGGCCGGGGGCACGTACTTCCGCGCAGGAAGGGCCTTTCTTGGCTCAACCGTGTCCGGCGCCCTACTCGCGCTGCTCTGCGGTCTCACCTTCGGGAGCTCGAGAGAGCTGCCAGCGGATGCCTGAGTTGAGCCCGCTCCTAGCAACGGTTGAAGCGAGTGCGAGCCTTTTGGCGAACGGGGAATAGTCGTCATGGGCGCCGTTATCGGTGTCGACTCTCTGGCGTTGCGCGGACGCCACCTGTTCACTGCCCGAATCCGCACCCGCGAGCTCTGGCGCGCGATATCGGGCGCACAGGCGTCGGCCCGTATCGATACGCATGGGTTCGTGTTCTGGCCCGAGCGCTTCCAGTGAAGAAGCCGCGTCTCTGACCCTCGAGAACGTCACGCTACCCCTTTGTTTTAGTCTCACGGACGGGTCGGACGTCGGGACGGCCAGGCGCTGATCTCGAGCGTGACCGTGTCGCCGCTCTTCGTCTTGAGCTCGAGGTGTTGCGGCTCGCCGCGCGGGTCGATGCGCACGTTGGCTTGGACGTCGCCCAGGTAGTCATCGAAGGTGACGTCTGAATCGTAGAACTCCACTTTGACGGGCAACGACGCTTGCTTGTTTTTGATCACGAGGCGCGCGCCATCGACGACGCGCACGTTCTGCGAGGCGTCGGAGTAGGTCATGCGCTCGCCGCCCGCCGCCGTGACGACGTCCGATCGCTTGCCACCATTGATCTGGTAGTAGACCTGGCCTGGCCCGTTCCAATCGCCAGTGTTAGCGAACTGCGCCGAGGTCACGCGAACCTTATACGTGTAGTGTTTGGGATCCTCGGGCTTGAACGGAGCGCCAGCGCTCGCACCGATGATGCGGTCGAGGATCGCGAACTTGTGCTGGAAGCGCGCACGCACCGCTGCTTCGAACGGAGTTCCTAGTGCCGCTCGCCATGCGGCGTAGGTCTCTGCGAAGTCCTCGTGCCAGGTCTTCTTCGAGTATTCGGAGATGTAGCCTGCGTCGCTCGCATGCGCCTTTTGCCACTCGTTCCACCCTGGTCCGGCAACCTCCGCCCCCAACAGCGCGAACGCCAGACGGTGACCCACCTCGTGGAGCAGCACGCCTGCAACTTTCTCCGGCGTGTTCATCTCCTCTCCAGGAGCAATTAGGGAGATCACGTGATCCCTGCGACTCGTGAAACCGAGGGTCGTCCGTGCCTCCGACTCGGGGACACGATACTCCCGAGTGAGCACCCCAATATTCTGCAGAACGTCTTTGGGCAGCATGGAGAGGGCTGCTGCCAGCGTCTCGATTGTCATGGCGCCCTTGGGCGCTTCGCCTGCCGGCGAGAACACCGGGAAGGTCTGATCGTCCACGTGAATGTAATGCAAGGTAGCCGGCGCGTCGTATTCGCCGGGATCCCCGAAGCGGAAGGTCGTCGTCTGATCCACTGCGACGACACGCGTTGTCGCGCATTCCGCCGCGAGGGGCGCGCCACAACGCGCATCCCAGCGCAACCCCTGCACGTTGCCCGGTATGCTGGTGCTCAAGCTCTGCAGTGCCGTCCTCAGGCGCGGGCTCTTGGGATACGCCAGCGCCTCCTCGATGATCGGCAAGGTGATGAATGGGTCGGCACTGAGAATGAGACCGCGCGCCGCGCTCCAATCGGGACTTGCGCGGTCGGGAAATCCCACTTCCAGGGCGGCGAGTGCCCGTCTTCGTCGCGCCGTCCATGCATCGAGCGGCATCACGGTGCTCACATCGTCCGGCGGAGCGCGGCGAGCTGCCGGCGCGGGGAGCACCAAGTGGCTGCTGGCGTCGGCGACTCGGCCGATTGCCTTCTCGGCGCTGCGTTGCGGCAGCCCGGGAAGGCGGAGAGCAGGCGAGGCGGGGCGTTGGGCGAGAGCTCCTAAGGCAATCTCGCCATCCGGTTTGCTAGGGGGGAACGGCGACGGCAGATCGCGCGGCAGCCAACCCCAATCATCGATCTTCACGTTCACGATGAACATCGGCGGCAAGAGCCGGCTCGTTGCGCCAATCGCTCCCCGTGACCGCGCCTTGCCTAGGCGAGCATGTCCGCAATGACACCCGCCGCGAGGCTCGAATCGCCGAAATTGATGTTGCTGCCGTCGGGGTTCTTGGCCCCCGCAGCGGTCAAAATCGTGCTCAAAAGGCGGTTGTTGATGACTCGGCCGACGTCCAAGTAACGGCCCGTGCGCAAGGCGCCGTTGGCTCCGCCGACGAAGACTTGCGGCAAGAACTCGCCGCTGCCGTTCTGACCGGAGTGGGCGTTGCCGTGGGCCAAGTCGTTGGTCCAGTAGCAGAGCGATCGGTCGAGGATGCCGTGACCTTCGAGTTGCTCGACCATGTAGCGGAAGGTCTCCATGAACATGCGGTCGATGTCGCCGTGCTTGCGGGCCGCGTCGACGATGGCGCTGCCGTCCGAGCCGTCGCTGTTGATGCGGTGCGAGATGTGATGGAAGTCCTCGTACAGCGTCCCGTTGATGCGATAGCGCGTCTTGTCGTTCGAGCTGCCGATCTGCAGCGTCGCGACGCGATTCACATCGGCCGCGAAAGCGAGCGCCGCGATGTCCATGTGCATCTTGGCGACCGCGATGCGGTTGTCGTTGGCGGTAGCGTTCGCGACCATCTGCTCCATCGCCTCGACCTTGTCGGCGTCGAGCTGGCTGGTCATGCGCACTTCGAGATCACGGATGGCGGTGAAGTGCCGGTCGAGTCGGCCGCGGTCGGCGCTACCGAGCTGCGCCTTGCCCATGAGCTCACGCATCTCGTCGCGCACCAAATCGTTCACGCTCATGCGACGTGCCGCGAGGCGTTGCTGCGTCGTCTCGTCGACGTCGCCCAACCCGAACATGCGTTGGTAAACCGCGTACGGATTGGTGTCGCCGTCGACCTTGTCGGCGTTACCGCGATAGATCACCGTGTCGTAGCCGAAGTAACCCTCGACCGGACCCGAGCGCAGGTTGAGTGGCGCGACGCCGGTGGGATTCACGCGCGCCGCGAGCTCCCAGTCGACGGAGCGGCCGCGGCTCGAGGTGTTGCGACCTTCGCCGTGCTCGTCGAAGCGCGCCGCGGTGAACGCCTGGACCATGCCCTTCGCATGACCGCAGTTACCGTGATCGAACGGATGCGTGATGCCGCGCACGATCAGCGTCTTGTCCGCGTAAGCGGCCAGCGCGCTCGTCGCTTTGCTCGGCTCGGCGTTCATGCTCGCGGTCGTCAGCGCACCAGCAGTCGCTGGCCAGAAGCGTTCGGCTTCACCGTTGAAAGCAGTGGCGACGCCGTTGCCGCAGCGCATGAGGAAAGTGCAGACGGGCGCGTCGGCGGCCTGGCCCCACGCAGCGCGCGGCGCGAGAGACGCAACGTACGGCAGCGCCACGACAGCGCCACCCACTCCGCGCAAGAATCGTCGGCGGTCCATCATTGCGTTGCCTCCGCGAGCTCGGCGACCGGTCGCTCTCTGAAACCACGGCTGGTAACGATGCCTTCGATGAGCGAGCGGATGTCCGCGTCGTCGTCGAGCGACGCCTGAGCAATGGTGTCGACCAAGCCGATGTCGCCTTGCAGAACTTCGCGACCGTAGAAGTACTCGACCATGTGCGCCGACATGCAGCGGTGATACTCGGCGGCGCCCGCTACGGCGTTCATGAGCTCGCCAATGCCGTCGAAGGACACCGCGTCTCCGTCGGAGAACGTGTACGTCGCGCTGGTGTCGACAGGCTGACCGTTGTCGGTGGTGCGGAAGGTACCAACCGCGTCGAACGACTCGAGCGCGAAGCCCGGCGGGTTGATGACCGTGCCGTGGCAACCTTCACCACACGTGCCTTTGCCGGTGACGCTCTCGTAGCGTTGGCGATTGGTCACGCCGGTCTGAGTGATGGCGGTGTTGACGTCGGGTGGCGGTGCGAGCGGCCGGCAGAGCAAATCGGCGTTCATGAACAAGCCACGATGCACCGGGTCGGGCTGGGTGCGCTTGGCGTTCGAGGTGAGGAAGCCCAAACGGGTCATGAACCCCGGGCGCGTCGCCGGCAGCTCCGCTTTGACGAACGCCGTGCCGTAGCTGCCGCCCAAGCCGTAACCTTGGGCCAGCGTCGAGTTTACGAAGGTCGTGCGCGACAGCAAGAAGTCGCGAAACGTCCCGCCATTGCGGACGAGATCATCGAGAAACATCGACGCTTCGCGGAAGTACGCTTCGCCGTGCGTCGTCTTGTTCCATCCGGGGAATATGGCCGTGTCTTTGTCGAGGTCGCGGTAGCGCGCGAGGTTGTAAGTCTGATCGTGGAAGCGCTCGAGGGCGCTGGCGGCGCGCGGGTCATCGAGCAAGCGGTTGAGCTGCGACACGAGACCGGCCTCGTCGTCGAGCCCGCCTGCGTCTGCGACGTCGAGGAGCTCGTCGTCGGGCATCGTGTTCCACACGAAATACGACAAGCGCGACGCCACCTCGAAGCCGTTCAAGCGGACAGCGCCGTTGACCACGCTGTTGCTGAGCTCGGCGCGATACAACAGGTTCGGCGACTGCAGCATCGCTTCGAGCGTGATGCGTACACCGTCGTTGAAGGCGGTGCCTGCGTCGTAGGCCGCGTCACCAGTGTCGAATAGCGCGGCGTAGGCGCTGACCTCTGCCTCGGTCAGTGTCCGCCGAAACACACGGCGGCCGAACTCACGAATGAAGGCGTCACGACGGGCAGTACCGCTCGCCGGCAACCCCGCGGGCAACCACGAGGCGAGCCGTTGCACTTGGGCCGCGGCGATGGTCTCGGCGGCGCTCTGATAGTCGCCCCACAACGTGTCGCCCACGACGAGGCGGCGATAGTTGTTGTCGTAGGCGCCGTAGCGCGTGTCGGCAATGAAGTTCGCGGAGAGGCCTGGCCGCTCGTCGTGGAACAGGTCGGCCATGGTGTTTTCCCACTGCTCATGGCTCAGGCGGATGAGGCGCGGCGTCGCGAGCAGGGTTTGCGGGCCCGGCGTCAGCGTCGGCTGCTCGAAATCGGGCGGTTGCGCGGCAGGGACCTGGTCCTGCTCCTGCTCCTGGTCGCGCGAGATGCCGTCGGCTTCGCCGATCAAGCCCGTGCACGCGGTGCTCGCGATCATCGGAACGGTTATGAGCCACGCCCAGACACGCATGACCCGCGGTCGAGCAAGATCCACGCCAGCACTGAATACGCTTTAATTTTCAAGGGAAGACCCATGGTCCCCTGTGGACTGGAGGCCGCGCGACCGGGGGGCTCAGCTCCCACTTTTGTGACGAAACGCACGGTCGAACCCTGTCGATACCCATCGCAGCAAACGTGAGCTCAATTCCGGTCATAGGTTCCAGGGGAACATCCTTTACGGCCATCTCCGAGCCGCGCAGGAGTTTACCGGCCGTTGGCGACGAAGAAGCGCGACCGTCCCCTCGCGACCTGTCGGACTCAGTTTCTCGTCGTCCTCGCGGCGCTCCGGTGCGATTGCTTGCGGACACCGCGCGACTGCCGGGAGTCCACGTCACCTTGCCGGAAACGCCACTGGCGGTCCGCAATAGCGGCCAGGTGAGCTTTTTTGATGCGCCTCGCGAGGCGGCACCGCCGCCGGCAGAAGAAAAGCTCCGACTCATGACCGAGTTCTTCGACAATGAGGTCGCAAGCGGAAAGCTGCCAGGCGCCGCTATCCTCATTCAACAGCACGGCCGCCCGGTCTACCTGAAGACCTTTGGCGTGCGCGACGTCGCGACTCAGGCCCCTATGACGTCGGACACCATCTTCGCCCTCCATTCCATGACGAAGCCGGCCACCAGTCTGGCGGCGATGATGTTGATCGACGAAGGCAAGATTTCGCTCGACGACCCCGTGGCAAAATATATCCCGTCCTTTGCGGACATGAAGGTCGGGGTGGAGCGCAAGGACGCAGGGGGCGAGCGGACGCTCGACCTCGTTCCGGCCCACCGTCAGATCACGATCAAAGACCTGCTGCTTCACACCTCCGGGATCAGCTACCCGTACATCGGTGCCGAATGGGTGATGCGGGCCTATTCCGAAGCTCGTCTCTTCGACGGCAAATTCGACAACCGCGAGTTTGCTGAGCGCATCGCGAAGGTCCCCCTCGCACGCCAACCCGGCACGCTCTGGCGCTACGGCCACTCGACCGACGTGCTCGGCCGCATCATCGAGATCGTCTCGGGCGAGCCTCTGTCTCAGTTCATGAAGCGGCGCATCTTCGATCCGCTCGGCATGAAGCACACGAAATTTTCAGTCGACACGCCGGAAGAACGTGCCCTGATGGCCGAGCCACTGCCGAGCGACACCGTGCTCGTTGCCGCACAGCGCGAGCGTCGTGCTCACCCCGAGTGGGAATCCGGCGGCGGCGGGCTGCTCTCCACTCTCGACGATTTCGCACGCTTCGCGCAGATGATCCTCAATGGCGGTGAGCTCGACGGAAAGCGCTACCTGAGTCCGGCTGCGTTCGAAGACATGACGACCGACCACATCGGAAAGGACTCCGGCGTCGGTCGCGACTACTTTTATTTCCCAGGCGATGGCTTCGGATTTGGCTACGGTCTGGGTGTGCGCACCGATACGGGAGAAGCAGTTCCACCGCCGCCCGGCTCCATCGGCGAGCTGAAATGGGACGGCGGCAGCGGGACCTATTTCGGCGTCGATCCCAAGCTCGACATGATCTTCATCTTGATGGAGCAGACTCAGAACGAGCGTGGGCGCACACGAATCGCGTTCAAAAAGATGGTCTACGACGCGTTCACTCCGCCTGCGCCCACCGTCGCTCCAGCTCCGAGGTCGTGAAGCTTAGGAGCGACCCCCGCTCAAGAAGGTTCCTGGTCGGTACGACCCCTGGTCGGTACGACCCTCTGGTCGATACGACCCTCCACAGAGGCCTCGACCCGCCGACGAAAGCGACAAGCACCCCGCATATTGTCACGCTGGCACTCTCCAGTGTGCCGCGGGTCGTGGTGGCAACGGACAAGCGAGTGACGGCGCGGCGCAGGAAAGCTGACAACGCGCGCTGGTCTGCGCCGATAGGACCGTCATGGCGTTATCACCAACGAGTGCGTGGAGTGGTCGAAGTGGGCTTGTAGCCGAGGCAGCAACCGGACCACGTCCCGAGACGGGCGCGATAGCTTCACGTTCGGCGAAGTTGAACAGCGCGCCCAAGGACGTGAGTGCGCCCGTGAGCGGCTACCCTCCCTCCGTCATCATCGACCCGCCTCGGCTGCCGGCGCGCTTCGCGTTCGACCTCACCGAGAAGTACCCCACACCGCCGTTGACCGAGATGGTGATGGGGCACACCAAGCTGCACGCGGCTTTCGACACCGGCGCGATCATCCTGACCGACATTGCGGGCAAATCGCACCGATACACGGTGGCCGCCATGGAAGAACGAACGACGAAATGGGACTTCGAGCGCAAGCGCTGGGAGCCTCACTACAAGATCGTGGCGCTCCACGAATCGATTGCGGTGAAGCCGGAGAACACGGAGTTCTTGCCCTCCCCAGAGGTGACCGAAGCTCGCCTCAGGCTCGGAAATACGCCGAGCCGCATCATGATCAATCTGCCGCGTCAAAATCTCGGCTTCTTGGGGTGGTTCCGCGCGCCTGGGGTAGAGATTGACCTCGAGCGTTCGGGTCACACGCTCATGTTCACCACGGTCGGCGCTCGACGCGTGCTCTGGTAAACGCGATCGACCAGGAACCTTCTCGCGCCGCCGCCTCGATGCGGTGAGACGCGGCTCATGAAACGCTGATCGACGCCCTGCAAGCGCAGAGCCGGGTCTGTGCGTTCGAGTCCGCGAAAGCGGCACATCGGAGATCCGCGCAACGCCTGAGCAGTGCAGTGCTCAACCCCCGGCTGGAGCCGCCTCGTAGCCGCAACGCGGATGGTCCGGAGTGCCTACACTTCTGGCGTCGGGTTCGCCGTCGTTTTTTTGCGGCGAACTCGACTGCCGCGCGACCCGAAGGGTCGATCAAGCGGCAAGAGAAGCCGGTTGGGGCTACGTGCTTCCAAGCGAGGGGTTCCTGGTCGATACCACCCTGGCTCCATCGGCGAGCTGAAATGGGACGGCGGCAGAGGGAGCAGACCCAGAACGAGCGTGGGCGCACTCGAGCCGCGTTCAAGAAAATGGTCTACGACGCGTTCACTCCGCCTGCACGCGCCCTCGCTCCTGCGCCAGGCTTCTAGGCCCCCGACGTTCGACGCCGAGGTTTCCCGCGCAACAGATCGTCTCGGGGCCCGATAACGAACGGCGAAGGAGAAGACAAACATGTCGCTAACGGCATCTTCATTCACTGTTCCCGCTTTCGGGTCGGTTGTTCGGGCTACTGATCTCGAGAGTCCGAGTGACTCTGCGCTGGCGCGCATGAGTCCTGAACGCTCGCAGCGCGATCGAAAAGTCAGTTGTGCAAATCACATGGTTTCTGCGCTCTGGCAGGGCAGCTTCGCTTTAGCGGCCGCGAAAGGTCACGGCGACGTCCTTGCTTATGGCTTGGGCGGCTACGTCCTCGGCTGGGGCGTCATGAAAGGATTCGCTTCTGCAATTCTAGCCACGGAAAAAGGATCTTGGCCTGAAGCGTTTGCCGCAATGGTCTCGGGTGGAAAAACACTCGGCCTCGTCTCGGTCGCGCTCATGGCACCGGAATGGACACCGCTGGTGCTCGGCACCGCGGCCGCGCTCGACGTCGCACATGGCGTTGCGCAGGGCGTCGCTATCAAGGACCGCTAGCCACGATAGTCGCTGTCTGCGACACCACAGCCACACGCGCCGGCGGTGATCTTGGCAGGATCCGCCTGCACCCACCGTCGCTCCAGCTCCGAGGCCGTGAAGCATACCGGCGAGCGCTGAAGACCCCATGCCACGACGTGTCGCAGTCTTGCGACAGCCGTAACCGAACTAGCTCAATGGCGCCCTGAAAGACGCTCCCGCGCCGTGGCACACGCCTTGCGATGTGGCTCGTCATGCGCGTCGTCATGCTCATCGCCGCAAGCCTAGTGCTCACCGCCTGCTCGGGAATCATCGGCGATACGCCGGCATCGCTCACGTCGGATGGTACGCGTGAGTCAGCGCTGTGCGTGGCGGCGAGCAGCGACCCTGGCCGCGTCACCATGCGACGTCTGTCGCGCATCGAGTATCGCAACACCCTGCGTGACCTGCTCGGTGACACGATCGACCGAACCGAAGCCCTGCCCGCCGACGACCTGGGCTTTGGCTTCGACGTGATCGGCGACCTGCTATCGACATCGGTCAATCACATCACCGCCTACGTAGACATCGGCTTCGACGCGGTGGCGAAAGCGATCACGCGCGATAAGGCGAAGCTCTTCACCTGCGTTCCGAAGAACAACGACGACCTCGCGTGCTTCGAACGAATCGTGCACGCTTTCGCGACACGTGCTTTCCGTCGGCCGCTGATCGATGGCGACAAAGCGACACTAGCGAACGTCTTCGCACAGGCACGCGCGAGTGGGGACGACTTCGATCATGCGGTCGAGCTCGCCCTGGTCACCGTGCTTTCGTCTCCGAGCTTCATCTTCCGTCCCGAGACGCAGGGTGGCACGGATGATGTGCAGAGCCTGGGCCCCTACGAGCTCGCGTCGCGCCTATCGTATTTCGTTTGGAGCAGCATGCCCGATGATGCGCTGCTCGCCGCGGCCGCCAACGGCAAGCTCGCAACCGCTCGAGGGCTCGCCGAGGAGACACGGCGCTTGCTCGCGGACCCTCGTGCCGATGGTCTCGCGGATCACTTTGCCGCGGCTTGGCTCGGGGTCACCGCGCTCGCCGACGCAGCCCCGCAAGCACCTGGATTCGACGAAGCACTAAGGTCCGCGATGGCAGCCGAGACGCGCGCGCTCTTCAAGTATGTCCTCGAGACCAACGCGCCCATCTCCGAGCTCTTTTCGGCCCGCTACACCTTCGTGAACGCGCGTCTGGCGACGCACTACGGAATGACGGGTGCATACGGTGACGAGCTCACCAAGGTCGCGCTCCCCCTGTCGCGGCCACCGGGCGTCCTCGGGCACGCAAGCTACCTCACCGCGACCTCACACCCGGACATTACCTCTCCCGTGCGTCGTGGCCGCTTCGTGCTCGACGCGATGTTGTGCGAGCCGCCGCCACCTCCGCCCGGCGACGTCGAGACCAAAAAGGGGGAGGTCGACCCGGGTGCGCCAAAGCGGACACAGATGGAGCAGCATCGCACCGATGCTGCCTGCGCCGGTTGCCACATGATGATGGACCCCATCGGCTTCGCCTTCGAAGGCTTCGACACCGTCGGTCGACCACGCACGCAGGATGAGACCGGCCACACCGTGGAAACTCGCGGTGAGCTCGTCGATGGCCGGACGTTCGATGGCCCCGCTGAGCTCGTCGCGGCGCTTGCCGGTGAGCCCGACACCGTCGCGTGCGCGGCGAAGAAGCTCACGACGTTTGCGCTCGGCCGCGGGCTCGCGAAGAGCGACGACTGCGTGGTGCAGACCATCGCCGAGCAGCTCGGCGCGCATGGTGGGCTCGAGGACCTAGTCATCGCCGTCGCCACGAGCCGGCCGTTCGTGGCGCGAAGGAGCGCACAATGAAGCAGTGGGAGCTTTCACGACGTGCTTTCTTGCGCGGTACGGGTATCGCACTGGCGTTACCGGTGCTCGACGTGATGGCACCATCGATCGCGCGCGCCGCCGCAGGTGCGCCGTTGCGGACACTGTTCTACTACGTTCCGAACGGTCAGCTCGAAAGCAACTGGTTGCCGACGACGGCGACGCTGGACACCCTGCCAGCGACGCTCCAACCGTTCAATGCGCTCAAGAGTCACATCACCATCGTCGGAAATCTCTGGAACGATGCGGCGAACGCGCATGGCGACGGTGGCGGTGATCACGCGCGCGGCACCGCGGCGTTGCTCACGTGTCTGCATCCTTTGAAGAGCGAGGCGACCTTCCGACTGGGCACCTCGGTCGACCAAGTGATCGCCAACACCTTCGCCGGCCGCACGACGATTCGCTCGATGCAGCTCGGCCTCGAAGGCGGCGCGAGCTCGGGTGGCGGCTGCGACACCGGGTATAGCTGCGCCTACACGAACAACATCTCCTGGGCGGACGCGACCACGCCGCTCACGAAAATGGTCGATCCTCTTCAGGCCTTCCGGCAGTTCGTCGGTCAGACGAACGGTGACGCCGCCGCCCGGGTCGCCGCGCTCAGCCGCCGCCAGAAGATCATGGACGCTGTCCGCGAAGACGCACGTCGTCTCGAGACGCGACTTGGCAGCAAGGACAAGGAGAAGCTCGACCAATACCTCACGAGCGTCGACGAGCTGGATGGCCGCCTCAACTCCCAGCGCGAACAGGCCGAAGCTGGCGCAACCTGTGGTGGTGCCGCGCCCATCAGCGGCGGCGATGTCCGCACGCGCGTACGCGCGATGATCGACGTCATGGTGCTCGCCATGCAGTGCGACGTGTCCCGCGTGTTCACGTACATGCGTGGCAATGGCGGCAGCTATCTGTCGAACTTCGCGCCGGGTGCACCGAGCGCGCATCACTACATCTCGCACTATCAAGAGAACGGTGGCGTGCGTGAACAATACGCCGCGGTGAACCGCTGGGACGCCGAGCAATTCGCCTATCTCGTGCAGCGGCTCGCAGAGACGGACGACGTCGAAGGCAAGCTCATCGACAACACCCTGGCCTTTTACTCGAGCGAGATCGGCGACGGGAACGTGCACAATCACGACAAGATGCCGGTCATGCTCGCGGGTCACGCCGGCGGGGCGATCCGAGGCGGCAGATACGTCGCGCTGCCGTCACAGACTCCCATCGCGAATCTGTACGCGACCTTCCTGCAGATCGCGGGTGCGGGCGCGAGCTTCGGTGGGTCGACGGGCACCATTTCGGCCTTGTAGTGCGTGCCCGGGCACTTGCGACGGTGTCCTCTCGGCACTTCGATGCGGGCACGGCGAGTGCGCGGAAACACTCCCAGGCGCGCCAGCCCGACTCCACAACCTCCGCATCGCCGACGCCACCAGGCCGATAACGGTGCTTTCCAAACCAGAGAGTCTCTCAATGAACGTCCAGCGCATTCCCGCGGCGAGCACCGCCCACGTCAGCACCGCCGCATCTCAACCAGCGATCGTCCTCGAGGCGAACCGGGTGAACGCCATCTTTGCCGAGTACAACCGGCAGGAAGGCACTGCACGCGCGAGCCACATTCGGCGCTCCGAGGATGGCAGCCTCGTTTTGGTGGTCCATCCCGTCGACGTCGGCGGCCGGGCAGTGCCGGAAAGCTTCCACGGCGCCAAGGTGCGCATCTCGCGGGAGCAGCTTCCGCCCAACACGTGCTTCAACCATCTGATCTGGCCGCTGCACGCTCCCCTGCTCGACGCTCCGCGGGCCGCAAGGCGCCTGCGGGAGTTTCTGCGGTCGAGCGCCTATCCGGAGCCGATCTTCCAAGAACCCGGTACGGCCGTGGTGAACGATCGCTTGGTGCTCACCGTCGAGAAAGCCGGCTTGCGTGCCGCCGAGCTGCCAACGCAATTCGCGGGCTACCTCGTCATTGCACGCTAAAGCGGACTAGGGCGGGTTGCGCGGCGGGCTTTGAGCTCGTGGAGCAATCCCTCGTAGATCTCGTGCAGGGCGCTGTCGACTCGGGCGCGGAAGAACGCGCGCCCTTCGTCGATGGCGTCGGCGTAAGCGGCCGCGGCTCCGTGGGCGGAGAGGTAACGCCTGTTGTAGAGCTTGATGTCGTCGATGATGACGCGGGCGAGGCGTTCGGCTGCGTTGCGAGAGCGATTGTCCGACATGGCGCGGCTCCTCAGCGTTGCTGTGCCGCGTTGTCGCGCCGCCAAAATCCCCCACCAACCCGCGGCTGTTCTTAAGGATGACCAGCTCAACCCACATCCGCAACAATATCTGCTTTCGTGGGTCGAGCGCCCCGTGCGGGTAAACTACCGCCCATGCTGTGGATCTGGCTGGCTCTCGGAGTGCTGCTTGCTGTCGTGACGTGGCGCGGCATCAAGGCGTTCTCGAAACCGAAGCTCGACGAGCTGCTCGAAGTCGCTCGACGGTGTCGCTCGGACGGTCGTTTCGTCGAAGCGGCGGTGCTCGTCCGCAAGGCGCGCGCCGCCTATCCCGATAGCCCCGAGGCTTCACGTGAGCACGTGATGCTATTGTTCGCTACCAAGCGTTCCGCTGACGCGGACCGACTCAAGGCAGAGCACTTGAAGCGCTGGCCCGATGACAGTGTGGTGGTCGCGCTCGGCACCGGGTGACCGCCCCTAGTGTGCAACCACGGCACCGCTGGTTCTGTGCACGGTGACAGAGCCGCGGTCGATATGCGCGGCATGCAAATTTCTCGTCTTGCGGCTCAGGTGCAGAGCGTTCCCTCGTCTTCTCTCGTTCAACGCGTCGCGGATGACGGCGACGTCGCCGCCCCGGTCGTTGGCCTGGCTGAATTGCCGTCGCGTCCGCAGCAACTCAATCCCCTGCAAGCCCCGGGCGCTTCGGGCGTCCAGGTCGGGGCAGCCGAGGCGAGCTTGCCGCGTCAGCGCGTCAACTACGCACGGCAAATCATCGCCGAGCTCGCGAAGCCCGATGCGGTCGACGAGCTGGCGAAAGCCATCCGAAACGGCGCAGACATCCCGAGCGGCGGCAGTGCGTTCGGCAACATGATCGAAGCCATCGGCGCTGCGCCGGACGTCGCGACCGCGGTGCCGCGATTCATCGCCGCGTCGGGGGGCAACAAGGGGCTCGAGCAGCTTGCCGAGATCGAAGGAAATCCGGAGATGCGGAAGCTCCGCCAGGTCTATCGCGCGCTCATGGAGAACAAAGACGACCCCAAGGCGCAGCAGGTCCTGTCGCAGATCGATGCCATGACCGCTCCGGCCTTCGCCCAGCAGCTTCGACCGATGCTGCAAGCAGCCCTGCGCTCCGCCGCGTCGAACGCTGAAGGCCAAGACTTCGCCGCGTCCGCGAAAGCGCTCTGCGCCGACCTCGGCGTGGCCAGCCGCATGTCGCAAAGCCAAATCAACGAGGTTGCCGCGTTCCTGCGCACGCAAGCCAACGAAGGTGTCGAAACCTACCGCACTCTCGCCGAGAGCGACGCGCTCGACGCGTCGCAGTACCTCAAGGCGGTCGCGGAGCAGACGAAACAGCACGCGAAGCTCTTCCGCAGCTTGCGCGAACGCTTTAGCGCGTAGTGGAGATCGCCATGTCTGACGTTCGCCCGCTGACGCAGCTCGCCCAGCTCATGCCCTTTCCGGGTGATGGCGGCGACTGCTTTCCGCCGGGAGGCGGACCCGACGAGCGCTTACCGCCCGTCGGGGGTTTGCAGCTCGCCCCCTCGACCGTGTGCCCGCCCGAGACAGGTGGGCCGTTCCGCAAGCTCGCGCTGCAAAGCCTCGCGCCCGGTGCCGCGCAAGGACCACAGCCGCTTCCGGACCGCAACTTCGTGGTTGCCATGACGAGCCCGACTGTACGCCGCGGCGGACGTGAGCGGATCACCGTCGAGTCGACCATTCCGTTTCCGCGTTACGACGACGGAACCTGGCGTACCGACGGTCAGGTCTACAACCTGGCGCAGGGCACCCCGGTCCACGGAACGGGAGCTCGGGTCTACACGAACGGCGCTTCGCTGATGCTCGAGGTCGGCATCAACGTTCATGGTGAGTACTTCCACCAGATCATCTACTACCCCGACCTCGCGAAGCCGGTGCCGCACCGCTACACCAAGAGCGGCGTCGGCGCGCACTTCAAAGAGTTTCCCATCGACCCGTCGTACAAGCCGGAAGATCTGATCGTCGGTTTTCGTCGCAGCTGAAAGCCGCTCAACGAAGCAACGTCGTTCCCTTCTTGGCCGCCTTCACCAGCGCCTCGTGCTCGACGTCCTCTTCGTTGAAGGGGGCGACCAGCGCGTCGTCGAAGGTCGCGACCTTCGGAAACTCGTCTTCGTCGAGGATGCCCTCGCTACGGGCGATGACGAGTGCCTTGGGCTTCTTGCCGAAGCTCACCATCTCGGAGTCGGTGACGATGACCGCTTTAGCGGTGCATAGGCCTTTCACCGCAAGCCCGCCAGCGTCGGATACGCCAGCAATGACGTAGCCTGCGACCTCGACGTTCTTAGCGACCCAGAGCTGCGCTTCCTGAGCGACGGCAAGGTTCTTGGCTTTGAGGTTGCCGGTGACCAGGAGAATCGCAGCGCCATCGATCTGAGTGAAATCGAGCAGGCCGTCGACCTCGAGGTTGCCATCGATCACGTAGACACCGGCGTAGTCGCCAGTCGCACCGATGGCGAGATCGCCAGCGACTTTGACGTCACCTTCGCGGAAGAAAACGTGCTCCGGGTCTTCTCCGAAGGCGTCAGAGACGGCGATGCCGAAGCCATCGGGCGGGGTATCGTCGGAAGCGTCGAGATGAAAGCGCTCGTTGGCGAGGTCGTAGGAGATTGCCGAGAACTGGGCGAGCTTCGCGAAAGCTTTGTGGGGTTTGGCCATCGGTCGAACGTACCACCGCTCGAGGTCACGATTGAGGCCACCCGCTATGACGACGTGGCGGGGTCGCAACGGGACCCAAGAACAGGCAAGCTAGGGGCGATGTTCTTGAAACAACGTCTCGAGGCCTGGCGCGCGGCCGGCATCATCGATGCCGCGCAGGTCGAGCGCATTTTCGAGCACGAGAGTAACTCGAGGGCGTCGGCGCGCTGGCTCATCTGGTGTGTGGCGGCCATCGGTGGGTTGGCGATCGTGGCCGGTTTGATCTCGGTCATTGCCGCGAACTGGGACGAGATTCCCGATGCGCTGAAGCTCGCTGTCGCGGTCGGCACGCTCGCCGCGCTGCCGATCGCCGCTTGGCGCCTAGGCGATCGCGCCGATGGTTGGCCGCGCGATCTCGTGTTGTTCATCCACCAGCTCCTGGTGCTCGCAGTGATTGGTCTCGTGGGTCAGGTGTTCCACTTGCACGGCGCCGCATGGCGACCGTTGGCGTTGACGAGTGCGCTGGCAATACCAGTCGCTATCGCGGCTACTCGCGCGTTGCACATCAACGTCGTGATCGGCTTCGTGCTGGCGACGATCGCAACCTCTCTCGACGCCCTCGATTGGTGGGAGCCGCTATGGCGCCACGGGATGCCCGGATTCGCCGTCGCTTCGACGCTCGGGGCACTCTTCTATTGCGGAAGCGCACTCACAGGCTCGCAATGGCCACGACTCGCGGGGCCGCTGCGCCTCTGGGGTCTCGGGCTCGCGTTCTTCGGCATCATCGCTCAAGCCATCCGTTGGACGTTCGATGTAGGTAGCCCCGGGCGCGAGCAGACCATCGGGCTCGTCGCGCTCGCCATTGGTGTCGTCGCTCTCCTGGCGACCTTTCGCACCTACACCCCAGCGCGCATCGTCGGCCTCCTATCCGCGGTCGCGTTGCTCCTCGGTCCAGAATTCTTGTTCGCGGAGAGCTCGTTCGCGACCAAGATCATCGCCTTCGTGCTCGCCGTTCTTTTCTGCTTGGCGTGGGCATTCGTTGCCGCGGACCTCGGCAGGCGCCGCCAAGTGAATCTCGCGACCCTCCTCCTCGGCCTACGCATCGTCGTGGCGTTCGCCGATCTCTTCGAGTCGTTGATGGACACCGGCATCGGCCTCCTGCTCACGGGCGTCGTTCTCATCGCGGTTTCCTATGGCTGGTGGCGGCTTCGCGGCGCCATCCCCGTGGTCAAGAGGGCGCAATGAAAACGAAGCTGCTCATTGCTATCGCTATAGCGGACTTGGTCGTTTTCGGCGCCTGGATTGGGCGCGAGGTCCATGCGCAGAGCGTCGGCGTCGAGGTCCACTTGCTGGTCGAAGGCTATGACCCGCGCGATCTGCTCTCGGGTCACTACATCCGCTTCCGTCTCGTCGCCGAGCGCGAGGCCGACGCGCTAGCTACCGGCCCGCACAGCTATTGCCTCGAGATGCGCGATACCACGCATCACCCAACCTCGGTGCGCGATTCGCGAGACGACTGTTCACTATTTATCACCCGCACCGATGACACCTTCGGCGTCGACCGCTTCTACATCGACGAGCGCCATGCCGATGAGCTGGCACGGCTAAATAGCGGCGACGACACCTATCTGGTGGCTCGTGTGACGACCGACGGCAGAATTCATCCGCAACACCTCATCGTGCAGGGCGCGTTGGTGAAATAGGCAGTGCCACCATGTCGTATGTAAGTCCTTGAAATCCCAGGCAACCACCCTGCCCTGCGTACGATAAGGCTTCCCGTGCAGCACCTTACTTCGCGGCGGGCCTCGTCTTCCCCGATTCGCCCAGAAAGGCGTCACGTCGCCGACGAAGCTCCTGCACCGCTGGCATCACGAGCCGTGGCCGGCGCGTCCGCATTAGCGGACGGGACTTTCCGCGTTGGCCCGAAGCACACGTGGCACGCGATCAAAGCCAAGCCAGTCCGCTACGTCGCACTTCTGGGTGGTCTCGGTGCAGCCGGTGCTGGGCTCATGGCGGCCGGCGTCAATCCGGCTCCGTACACGATTGGGCTCAGCGTCCTCGTGTTCGGTTGGGCGGCTTACAATGCCATCCCCGACATTCGCGCGTGTGAGGGTGCCAATCGCCTGCGCAGCATCGGCGCCAACGTGCTGTGGCCCGCTGCACTCTGCGTGGTGACCGCGGTGGGTGGCCATCCACTCGGACCCGAGGGCCCCTTGGCCAACGCGTCGCCGTCCGACCTCCTCGAAGCGGGCGCGCAGTCAGTCGTCATCGGCGCGGACGTGCCGACCATCGTGCAAACGGTTCTCGACGTTCCCGAGGGGCCACGCCAGCAACGCAAATTCCGCAGGTGGCTGTTCGGCCATGGTCCTGCCAAGGCGCCCGACATGGAGGCGTAAGCCTCCCTTCGACTCAGGGCGGTAGCAGCTCGCCCTGCAGATTCACCCGCGTCTTGATCCCTTCGTCGGTCGCGTCTCGAGCAGCGGTAAACGTGTACGCTCCAGCAGACACGCGCCAGCCGTGCGCCGCGGTATCGTAGCGGGCGAGCAAACGTCGATCGATATCGACGATCACGTGCCGTCGCTGGTTGGGGGCGAGCTCGACGCGCGCAAAGCCCACGAGCCGCGCTTGGCCGCCTGGAGGTGTCGCGTAGATTTGCGGTACCGCCGTGCCTGCGCGTTTGCCTGTGTTGACGACGTCGAGCTCGACGCGCGCGCCGTCGCTCTTCACGCCTTCCAAGGTGAAGCGCGTGTACGACAACCCGAAGCCGAACGGAAAGAGCGGCCTCGCTTTCTTCGCGGCGTACCAGCGATAGCCGACGTCGGCGCCCTCGACGTACTTCACCTCGAACGCCTCCTCTTTGTCCGGCGCGCCAGCTGGGCCGGCCTTCACCGCTGCGGCGTATCCATCGAGCACGGGTCGAGGAAGCTGCTTCTCGTCGGCGGGAAAGGTGATTGGCAGATGTCCCGACGGGTTCACCTCGCCGAGCAGCAAGCGCGCGATGGCGTCGCCGCCACGCTCTCCGGGGTACCAAACCTCGAGCACGGCGCGGACCTTCGCGAGCCACGGCATGACCACCGGGTTCCCGGTCTCGAGCACGACGACGGTGCGGCGGTTGTGCTTCGCGACTGCTTCGATGAGCGCGTCCTGACCGTCCTCGAGGTGCAGGTCGCGCGCGTCCGTACCCTCGACGGCCCACTTCGTCGCGAACACGATGGCGACGTCGGCTTCCTTGGCGGCTTTGGCGGCGCGCTTCGCATCGCTGCCATCATCGTAGGTGATCACCGTGCCCGGCAGTCGCGCCTGCAACGCCGCCAAAGGTGATGACCCGTGGTACGTGACGCAGAAGTACGCGCCGGGAAACATCGGGATCTGGATGGGCGTCCCTGATGCGGCCCGTACCTGCGATGAGCCGCCGCCCGAGAGGACACCAACGTCCGCGTGTCCGCCAATGAGGACAAGCCGCTTCACGTCGGGGCCGAGCGGCAAGAGATCGGCTTGGTTCTTGAGGAGCACGGCTCCCTCTTCGGCCACGCGAAGCGCTACCTGGGCGTGCGCGGCATAGTCGATACGATCCGAAGGGGCGGCGACCGGCTTCTCGATGAGCCCTACCGCGATGATGCTGCGCAAGATGCGATGCACCATCACGTCGATTTGCGCTTCTTTCACTTCTCCGCGCTCGAGGGCGGCGACGAGCGGAGCTCCCCAATGGATCTCGGTATCGAATTCCATACCTGATTCCTGATCGAGGCCGGCGACCACCGCTTCCATGGTCCCATGGAGGGCAACCCAGTCCGACATGACCCAGCCGGGGTACTTCCAGTCGTTCTTCAGCACTTGAGTGAGGAGGAGCTCGTTCTCACAAGCGTAGGCGCCGTTCACCCGGTTGTATGCGCACATCACCGAGCCGGGTCGCCCGTCTTCGATGGCGATCTGGAACGCGAACAAGTCGCTTTCGCGGAGCGCGGCCTCGTCGATGCGAGCGGACAGCACCATGCGCCCGGTCTCTTGTGCGTTCAACGCGAAGTGTTTCACCGTCGAAACGATGGCGTTCGACTGGATGCCACGAATGGTCGCGCCGCCGAGCTTCCCGGCAAGCCACGGGTCTTCACCGAGGTACTCGAAGTTGCGGCCGTTGCGAGGCTCGCGCGTGAGGTTGACGCCGCCCGCGAGCATCACGTTGAAGCCCTTGGCGCGCGCTTCGCTGCCGATCATGACGCCGGCATCGTAGGCGGCCTGCACGTCGAACGACGCCGCGGTCGCAAGAGCAGCTGGCAACGCGGTGGCGACATCACCTTTGCGCGTGTCTGCCTGATTGGCGACACCGAGGCTCGCATCGGTCTCGAAGAGCTCGGGGATACCGAGCCGCGGCACGCCGCGAACGTAGCCAGCTCCGACGAGCGCCTCTTTGGGGCGCTTGGTGATCGCGACGTACCCGCGAACGAGCCGCAGCTTCTCCTCGCGCGTCATCGCCTTGACCCACGAGCTGGCGCGCGCGTCGGGCGATGCCTTGGTGTCGAGCCAGGGACGCGTGTCCGCCGGAGCAACGACGCAAAGACTCAGGGCAAGGGCGATTGCGGCGCTCACGACTCGTTATTTGTCATTGCCGATGACGCGCATGTGCTCCGCGAAATCGAGGACGAGAATGTCTCGGCAGTTCGGTGTGACCACGTAGGGCGGGTCGCCCTCGTTCATCGGTTTGAAGCGTTGGTCGCCGTACTCGCCACGCAACGCCTGCTGCCAGATGATCGGCACGAAGGCGAAGGTGTGCGGGTGCTCGAAGCTCATGCCGTAGCGCTTGAAGCCATCGAGCACCGCGGTCCGGTCGCCCTCGGAGAGCACGTACTTTTGACCCTTCATGTCACGCAGGAGCTCGTTGACGTCGGGAGGCGTGTCGACACCGGGCGAGATGACGAAGGTGTACTTGTTCGGCACGGCATCGAGCATCGCGCCCGCGCTCATCGAGCGGTAGTCGTAGACCAATCGAGAATCGGGCTTGGCCTCGGTCTTCGGCGTGAGCGCATTGCCGCCACCGTCGACGAAGACCATGGAGTCGACCGAGCCCTCGGCGTCGAGGACCGCTTGCAGACGTTGGCGCAAGTCACAGCCGAGATCGTCCATGACGACATAGGTCGGGATCTCGTCGGCAAACCGGTGTTCGTAGTGCCGGCCCTTCATCAGCGTCTTGGAATCGATACGATAGACTCCGGGAGCGATCTCTTTCGCGGAACCGAAGATCTCACGTTCCGCTCTAACGGACACGACGAACTTCGGCGTCTTGCCTGCGCGCGCCAAAAGCTCGAGGCCCTGACGGGCGCTGAGACCGTCGGAGCCACCGCCGATGCCAACGGTTGCGAAGGTTTGCCCCTTGAGTGATGCGAGGCTCGAGATCTGAGGAAGCTCTTCGTAGTTGATCGGCGGCACGTAACGGATGAGCGACTCTTGATAGGTCTTGGGCTTCCGTTCCCACTTGTAGCCAAGGCACGGGTTGTCGGTGAGACCAAGGCGATCGAACCTAGAGACCGACCAGGTGATGCGGAAGAAGTTGCGGTGGCCAGCGACCTGCGATGCGTTGGCCCGATGCGCGGTGTACGCATCCATGCCATACGCGTAACCGGCCTTGAGCTGGACCTCGCGCCCGGGATCGTTCAGGCGGTCCATTTCGGTGAACACGTTGTGCCGGGTTGGATCGAGGTGACTCAGGTCGAACGCCTGGGTACTGCCCACGGTAGGAGCGAGGTTCGAGCCGAAGATCGAGAACTCGATCGGCACCTTCTCCTTGCGCTCTTCGCCCTGAAAGCCGTCGACGTGCATACCGCCACGGCGTTGCAACTGACCGGGCACGAGATCGCTCGAATGGAACGTCAGGTAGGCGAGCAAACCTTCCGCGCCGGGATGGATGGCGTGGAAGAAGTCGATGGCACGCTGGACGAGCGGTGCAAGCGCGGCGAAGTCGTCCGGCAGCACGTAGTCAGAGTGCGGCAGGTGAAACGGCATGTCGAGAACGCTCGGGAGATCGAGCTGCGAATACTCGCTGAGGTTCGGGATCTCGAAGAGCTCTTTCGGCACGTGCACGTCGCGCAGATTCGCGAAGTCCCAGACCTGACCGACGTGACGGAACGCAGGGTCATCACGCATATCAGCGGACAACTCCGTCGGCTGCGGGCGTAACACGAAGCCAGTGCGCTGAAGGATGGGGACTTCGAAGCGGATCTTGCCGTACTGGATGACCTCGACCGGACGTGCGGGCTTGGTATCTCCCGACCCGGTCAGCGTCGTGGCGGCGACTGCACGCGCGATGAGATCTTGCGCGCTGATGCCGAGCGACGCCGCGGCTTCTGCGACGACTTGGCTCGCGAGGCGATCGAGAGAGCTGGCGCTGGGCTGGGCGCCGAGGGCTTTCATCGCTTCGCCGATCGATGCGCGAACATCCGGCGGAGCTGATGACGACGTTGGGGTGCTGAGCTCGTGGAGCACGGCGCTGGAAGAGAGTGGTGGGAGACGCCCGGAGATCATGACGTAGCTCCCGTACGCACACCCAACCATGAGCGCGGCGCACCGAGCTTGCTCAGGCGTGCAAACACCTCGCGAAACAACGACTGGTCGCCGTGCAACGCGAAGAGGTTCGATTCGTTCGTCGAGCCCGCAAGGTAGCGAGCGAGCGCCGGTTCGCTGATCTCGACGCGCGTCTGGGCGTCACGCGCCCATCCGTCGCGGGGCGCGACACCTTGCGGCCACACCTCGAGGTAAAAGGCGTCGGGACCGAGATCGGTCGCGGTCGTAAATTGAATGACGCCGGGCCGCCCCGGGTACGCAGCAGCGCCAAGAGCCCTGAATCGCTCGCTAATTGCTGCCCACCACACGCGATGGCTCGATGCCCGACCGTCCACAACACGCCCCAGTTTTTCGGCTTCTGGGTTGTTTATCGGTGAGTCACGACCTCGCGTTGCTAGCGTTTCACGACGCTATACGTGTTCTTCAGCAGATCGACGCGGGCGACGAAGGTCTTACAAACGTCGATGTTCGCGACGTTGCCGTCGGCGGCGAGCACAGCCCCGGCAATCCACGGAAAATTGCCCATGTCTTCTTGCATGGTCTTCGAGAGCTGCTCGAGGTCGGGGATGTCCTTGTGCAGGTCGAACGACGCGACCTTTTTCCCTTCGAAGTCGTACAGGTCGATGTGGCCGAGCGACATCCCCGAGTCACCCAAGCCGCCGATGTAAACGACTCGCTTGGCTGGCGCGCTGATCAACATCTCGGAAGGCGGCAGCAAACGTTCCGGCCAGGTGTGCTTCTCGTCGGGAGCGGTGAGCTTGGGTTTGCCGTCCTTGAACAAGGTCAAGGTGACCTTCTTGGTGGGGTCCTGGTAAGCGACTTTGTCCGGTACAGCGACCTTCATGGCGAGCCCCTCGGCGGCGACCAATGTGACCGCGATAGCAAACGCAATGTTCGACACGCTTGGTTTCATGGCGCCACTCAATCACAGCTCGTCGCGTAAGTCCTCCAGCGCCAACCTCACGAGATGACTTCGGGTGCGTACGCCGGTCTTTGCGAAGAGCTGCTGGAGCGACGACTTGACGGCGCTCTCCGATACCGCGAGCCGCTCGCCGATCTCCTTGTTGGCGAGGCCCTGCAGCACCAGACGTAGCACCTGCCGGTCGCGCTCGGTCAGGCGGATACGCGGACGTGCTGGCGCAACCGCCTCCTCTGCCAAGCGCTGGAGATACGATTGGTTGAGGAGCACCTGGCCCGCGGCGACGCTGAGAATGCTCTGATAGAGCTCCGACGGCGGCTGGTTCTTGTGAATGATGCCGAAGCAGCCGAGACGAATGAGCTCGAGCGCGTGCTGGTCGGGAAGTCCGGCCGTCACCACCAAGATACGCCCGCCAAAAGCGCGCTCGCGCAGCTCACGCGCCAAGGTCAGCGCCGTCTCCTCACCGAGGTCATAGTCGAGGATCAAGATGTCGACGCGCACTTTGGCGATCTCGCGCAACGCTTCCTCGACCGTGCCCGCGCTCCCCGCGACGCGCAGCTTCGGGTCGGTCTGCAGCAGGCGCAACAACCCTTCGCGAAAGAGAGCGTGGTCGTCGACGACGAAAAGATTGATGCGGTGGGGCATCAGGCGCTCTCCAGAAGCGCGACCGGCTCGGCCACGAGACTGACGTCGAAGCGGCACCCCGTGCTCGTGGGCACATGCGTGATGCTGCCGTTGAAGGCGAGCATGATCTGACGCGACACGAAGAGGCCGAGCCCGGTGCCCTCGGCGCCCGGCCGAAACGGTTGGAAGAGAATCGAGGCGTCGCGCACTCCGGGTCCGTTGTCGATCACGCTCACCACGACGCGGCCAGCGTGACGGCTCGTCTTGATGTGCAGCGACGGCCGCGCTTCTCGCTCGACGGCGCGCAACGCATTCTGCGTGAGGTTCAAGAAGACCTGCAGCAAGCCATGTTCTTCCGCTTGGACCACGGCGTCGTCTTGCGACCACTCGATGTCCGCGCCGAGCTCACTCCAGTCGGGCTCTATGACCAGGCGAAGCTGCTCGAGGACGACCGAGAGCTTCACCCACTCGGGGCTCTGCTCCTTGCTACTGCGGAGGTTCGCGGATGCAATCTGCCCGAGGCTCTCGACCAGCGTGCTCAGCGCACGAAAGTCGGCGTCGTTGAGGATCGCCTCGTGGCGCGCGAGGTTTGCAGTCACCACCGAGATCGCCGAGCAAAGGTTGCGAATCTCGTGCGACACCGCGCCGGCGAGCAGGCGATTGTAGTCGGTGAAATGACGAAACGACTCGAGCTCGCGATCGCGGACTTCCTCGGACACGTCGACGAAGATCCCCGCGAGGCATCGCGCTCCGCCCTCGCCATAAGTCGAGAACCACGTGACCATGGGAAATTGAACGCCACTCGCACGCCGCGCCCAACTGGTCGTGGTGATACGCATCGGCGCACCGGTCTCGCCGAGCGCGAGCGCCTGCGCGAAGACCGGAAGATTGTCGTCGACGCGCTTGCCGACCAAGTCTTCGCTGTCACCGAAGCCGAGAAGCTCGTGCGCGGCGCGGTTCGCGAACAACACCTTGGCGTCGCGGTCGAGCGTCACGATGGCCGCTGGGCTCGAGTACGCTAGCATTCGCAATTGATCTTCGGCGAGATGCCGGCGCTCCTTCTCGAGCCGGACGTCCGCGAAAGCGGCAAGAAGCTTGCGCCGGTTGCGCGTCATCTCCGCAACCAGCAAGCCGACGCCGCTGTACGCGAGCACCGCCATGGCGAACCGCAGCCAGTACTCGATACCCGCGAAGTCGGTGAAGAACCCGCGGATCCAGCCACACGCAATGGCTGCAGCGACGACGTAACCGCGCCGGCCGAGTGTGCCGACGACCGCGACCGGCAACACGTAGAGAACGCCCAGCGAGTAGCCCAGCCGCGACTGCCACTCGAGCAAGACGATGCAGGCCACCAGCAGCATGGCGCCGCCGACGCGCCGCGCGCGGTGAACGGGTCGCGAACCGTTCATGAGTTGCTCCCACACCAGGCGCTCCTTCGCGACCATCCAACGTGTGAATGTCCGGGAGCATTCCCGCGAGCACTACCTATCTTTAGATAGACGGCCGCCCGTCGTTCGGTGGCGAGCGATGCGCAGCCAAAGATGCACGCGCGATGGCTGCCCAGGCGCGGCGATGGTGCGTAGCGTGCCGGTCATGATCGTCCGTGATCGACTCTCCCTGGGCCGCGTGTGGCCCAACGCTTCGCGGCGCCTCGCGTGGTTGCTGGTGTTCGACGTCTCGGTCGCCGTCGCCTTCGTCTGGGGCGGGGCGGAGTGGCTGTCGCTCCCCAACCTGCCGCTCGCCATGATGGGCGGCGCGCTCAGTATCTTCCTCGCGTTCCGGAACAACTCCGCCTACGACCGCTGGTGGGAAGCGCGCGGTCTTTGGGGCGCGATGGTCAACACCGCGCGCACGTTCTCACGTCAGGTTTTGACCCTCATCGACGTCGAGGGAGAAGCCGCGCACGACCCGAAGCTCCGCGAGCTCGTCGAGCTGCAATACGCATACGTGCACACACTGCGTTGCCACCTACGCCGGCAGAACCCGTTCCCCGAGCTCGGAGCGCTCGAGCCAGCGCTCATCGAGCGCTTGCGGAACGAGCGCAACGTTCCGATCGCGATGATCCTCGCCATGGGAGAGCGCTTGCGTGCCCTCTACGTCGCGGGTCGCATGGACGCCTTCAGATTCACGACCCTCGATCGGACGCTCGGCGCGCTCTGTGACGTTCAAGGAGGCTGCGAGCGCATCAAGGGCACACCGTTGCCGCGTCAGTACGAGTATCTGCCGCGCGTCCTAGTGAGCGCGTATTGCTTGCTGCTGCCTCTCGGCCAAGTCGCGGGCATGGGACTGCTCACGCCGCTCGCGTCATCGCTCGTCGCATTCATTTTCATCGCGCTCGAAGCCATCGGCCGAGACCTCGAGGACCCGTTCGAGCTGACGGCGCACGACACGCCTCTCGGCAGTCTCAGCCGCATGATCGAGATCAACCTGCGCCAGAACCTTGGCGAGCGCGTCTTGCCGCCCGAGGTCAGAGCCATCGACGGCTTCGTTTACTGAAGGACCCGAACCATGCTGAGCCAGAAAGCCACGGAGATTCTCTTCCTCACCAACTTCTCGGACGCCTGCTTCCGGGCGACGCGCGCCGTGGCGCAGATGGCCGACGATATGGAGGTCGGCCTGACGCTGCTCTATGCACGTGACCCCGCGGTCGAGACCCGTGAATGCGCCGAAGACAAGCTGCGGAGCTTCTTCCCCGAGGCAGACCGCTACCGCGTATGCCGCCGCCTCGTGACCGACGGAGACGTCGTGACCGCTGTAGCGGAATTGCGAGCGAGGCGCCGCATCGATCTCGCCGTCGCGCCGGTCTCCGACCGCTTCACCTGGCCGAGACTGTTCCACACCTCGGTGCGCGGTAGGCTCGTCAAGGAGCTCGGCCTGAGTGTGTGGACGGTGGGCCGCACCGCTCGACCAGCAAAGCTCGGCGCCGCCGTGAAGAACATCGCTTGCGTGATCGACGGCGGCGACGGCGACGACAAACATCTCGAGGCCGCGGCCGACTACGCGGGCAAGCTCGGAGCGACCTTGCATCTGTTGCACGTCATGCCGGAGGTGGACGAGGGCGCTCTCTTTGGGCCCAGTGCGCTCCTGTCGGAGCACGAGGTCGAAGAGCGCTACGCGCGCGTGCTCCCGAAAATGCGTGCCGAGATCCACGTGTCACCTGGCGGGCGGGCAGGAGAGCTGCAGCGATTGATTGGCGCGTGCGACGCGGATCTCCTGTTCTTGAACGAGCGACGCTCAGTTCGCGAGGGAGCCTTCTCGTCGCGGCTGGCGCGCGTCATCGACAAGGTCCAGTGCCCGAGCGTGTGCGTCAGCAAGTTTGGACTCGCGCTCCACTCCGACGTGGGCCCAGCGCGACGCGTGCGCGTGCCCGACCCCGTGGCGACGGCAATCGCCCGTGGCGCTGCCATGCTCGTATCGCCGGCGTGGGGATGACCCGACCTCGGCCGAGGACTTAAGATAGGCCCCTCATGCATGGGGCCGACGAGTTTCTCAAAGCAATCACCGTCGTCCTTTGTGTCGCGGCGGTCACGACGGTCGTCTTCCAACGCCTGCGGCTTCCGATCGTCCTCGGCTACATCCTCGCCGGTCTCATCGTCGGGCCGTACGTGCCCATCCCGCTGGTCGCCGATCGCGAGATCGTCCAGACCCTCTCCGAGCTCGGCGTCATCCTCGTCATGTTCGCCATCGGGCTCGAATTCCGCCTGGGGAAGCTCTTTCGCATCGGGCCGACAGCGGGCATCACCGCGCTCATCGAGTCCAGCGTCATGGTCTGGCTCGGATTCATGGTGGCACGCGGCTTCGGTTGGACGACGCGCGAGAGCGTCTTTGCCGGAGCCATCGTCGCCATCTCGAGCACCACGATCATCGCCAAGACCTTCGACGAGCAAGGCGTCGAGAAGCGCTTGCGCGAGCTCGTGTTCGGCATCCTCATCGTCGAAGACCTGATCGCCATCCTCTTGATGGCGATCCTCACGGCGCTATCGTCGGGCGACGGCGTCTCCGCCGAGACCATCGTCCATTCCGGCGGACGCCTTGCGGCGTTCCTCGTCGGCCTGGTCGTGGTCGGCATGCTCATCGTGCCGCGCGCGGTGCGGGCCATCAACCGGCTGAAGCGCAGCGAAACCACCCTGGTCGCGAGCATCGGCATTTGCTTCGCGGTCGCGCTCTTGGCCCACAAGCTCGGCTACTCGGTGGCCCTCGGGGCATTCGTCGCCGGCTCCATGGTGGCGGAGTCGGGGGATGGCAAACACGTCGAGCATCTGATTGCGCCGGTGCGCGATCTCTTCGCCGCCATCTTCTTCGTATCGGTAGGCATGTCGATCGATCCTGCCCTGGTGGCGCAGCACTGGCGCGCGGTGTCGGTGTTCGCGGCGCTGGTGATCACCGGCAAGCTCGTGGGTGTCTCGACCGGCGCGTTTCTCACCGGCAACGGCACCCAGATGTCCGTCAAAGCGGGCATGAGCTTGACGCAGATCGGCGAGTTCTCGTTCATCATCGCGGGGCTCGGGGTCAGCCTGCAGGCTACGCGCGAGTTCATCTACCCGGTGGCCGTCGCGGTCTCGGCGATCACGACTCTCACCACGCCGCTGCTCATCCGCGCCGCCGGCCCGGTGGCGAGCCTCATCGACCACAAGCTGCCGAGGCCACTGCAAACCTTCGCGGCGCTCTACGGCACCTGGGTCGAGCAGCTCAGGGCTCCGCGCGCGGCCGGTGATGCACGATGGAGCGTGAAGCGCCTCATGCGGCTCCTGGTGCTGGACTGCGCGCTCCTCGTCGGTCTCGTCATCGGCACCTCGCTGGCGATCGATCGCATCAGCGCCTTCGGCGTGCGCGAGCTGTCGCTGTCACCGACCTTGGCGCGCGCCGCGGTCATCGTCGCCGCGCTGCTACTCGCGACGCCGATGATCTTCGGTGTCTTCAACCTCACGCAGCGTCTGGGCCTCGGGATCGGACAGCCGCAATCCGGCGACACCACGCGCGTCGATTTGGCGGCGACACCGCGCCGCGCGCTCGTCGTCACGCTCCAGCTAGCCATCGTGTTGATCATCGGTCTTCCAGTCGTGGCTCTCATTCAGCCCTACTTCCCCGTTTGGATCGAAGCGCTGCTGCTGGCGCTCTTGATACTCGTCCTCGGCGTCGCCTTCTGGCGCAGCGCGACCAATCTGCAGGGTCATGTGAAGGCCGGCGCCGAGCTCATCGTCGAAGCGCTGGCATCCCAGGGGAAGGCAGACGCGCACACGAGCACCGACGACGCTTTGGCGCGCATCCAGCACCTGATGCCTGGGCTCGGCGCTCCCGTTCCCTTGAAGCTCGGCGCCGAGAGCGTCGCAATCGGCAAGACCTTGGCTGAGCTCGACCTGCGCAGCCGCACTGGCGCGTCCGTCCTCGCTATCGCCCGCGGCAAGGAGAGCGTGCTCGTCCCCACCGCTTCCGAGAAGCTGCGCGTCGGCGACGTCCTGGCGCTAGCAGGCACCCGCCCCGCCGTCTCCGCCGCTTCCCGTCTACTCCAGCAGGGCAACGCTGGTGCGCCTGACGACCACGATCTATCGTAGCGCCCGCCATGCGTCTCACCACCAAGGTCACGGTGGTTCTCACCATCGCTTTCGCGGTGTTTCTCGCCACCGACGCCGCCATCGGCGTTTGGCGAAGCGTCGAGATGCAACACGCCGACACGCGCCACGATCTCGAGCTGCAGGTGAAGGTGCTGGCTCGTGCCGTCGCTCAGGTCTGGACCGAGTATGGCCGACAAGGCGTCGACCAATTGATCATGGCCGCCGACGACACCTCGAGTGAGACACGCATCCGCCTCCTCGAGCCCAACGAAGCACCGGCAGGTGTCGTCACCGGCGACATCGAAGGCGGCGCCAAGGCGTTGACCATAGCGCCCGTGAAGGTCGGCGAGACGCTCATCGGCGCGGTCAGCATCGAGTCGGCGATGCCGAGTCGGTACGAAGTCGCCATGGCTCGCGCTCCTCGCACCATTCTCACGCTGCTCTCGCTGGTCGTCATTGCCGCGCTCGTTTCGGTCGTGCTGGGCCAGCAAGTCGTGGGTAAGCCCGTCGGCGCGCTTTCCGCCAAAGCAGATGAAGCCGATCGTGGGCGCGCGCTCGCGGTGGAACAGCTGCGCAGAGGCGACCGGCTGATGACCGTGGGCCGTCTGGCTGCGGGCCTCGCCCACGAGCTCGGCACACCGTTGAACGTCGTCGCGGAGCGCGTGCGCATGGCTAGGGCCGGGGAGCTGGATGCGCACGAGCTACCCGAGAACTACACCAAAATTCTCGAGCAGACCGCGCGCATGGAGCGCATCATCCGCCAGCTGCTCGACTTCGCGCGCCAACGTCCGCCAGAGAAGGCACCCGTCGATCTCGGACAGGTGGTCACGCGTACACTCGACGTGTTGCGGCCTCTCGCAGACAAGGCCCGCGTCACCGTGACCTTGGCACTTCCGGAGGTCTCGGCGGTCGCCACCATCGATCCTCAGCAGATCGAGCAGGCGCTCACGCACCTGGTCATGAACGCGCTCCAAGCCATGCCCGAAGGCGGCACCTTGCACATCAGCGTCACCGGAGCCGACCGCCAGTGGAGCATCGCCGTCCGCGACAGCGGTCAAGGGATCTCGGCCAGCGACCGCGAGCAGGTTTTCGAGCCGTTCTTCACCACCAAGCCCGTTGGCCAAGGCACCGGGCTCGGCCTCTCGGTGGTGCATGGCATCATCCAAGAGCACGGCGGTCGCGTCGATCTCGAAAGCGAGCCCGGTCGTGGTAGCACCTTCACCGTACGCCTACCGAAGGATGCCGCATGAGTGACGCCCGCGTTTTGTTCGTCGACGACGACGAGAACATGCGCGACGTCGTAGCGCGGCGCTTGAAGACGCGCGGCTACGGCGTCGAGACCGCCGCCAGCGGTGACGCGGCGCTCGGCCTGCTGGCGACGGCGGATTTCGACGTCGTGGTCTCCGATCTGCGCATGCGCGGCATGTCGGGTCTCGAGGTCTGCACCTGGGTGGTCGAAAATCGCGCCGACACCCCCGTGGTCGTGGTCACCGCGTTCGGCAGTCTCGACACCGCGATCGCCGCCATCCGCGCCGGTGCCTACGACTTCCTCGTGAAGCCATTCGACATCGAAGCCCTGGTCATCGCCATCGATCGCGCCGTGCAGCACAAACGCTTGCGCGGCGAGGTCCAGCGGCTGCGGCGAGCGGTCGCAACCAGCGCGACGGCCTCACCCCTGTTCGGCGAGAGCAGCGGTATGCAGCGGGTACGCGACATGGTCGCACGGGTCGCGCCTGGGACAGCGTCGGTCTTGATCACCGGGGAGAGCGGCACCGGCAAAGAAGTGGTCGCGCGCCTCCTGCACGACACCGCCCAACGCAGCGGGCCATTCGTGGCGATCAATTGCGCGGCACTTCCCGAGACCCTGCTCGAGAGTGAGCTCTTCGGTCACGTACGCGGTGCTTTCACCGACGCCAAGGCCGACAAGACCGGCCTGCTCGTCAAAGCGAACGGCGGCACGCTTTTCCTCGACGAGATCGGAGACATGCCGGTGGCGCTGCAGCCCAAGCTCCTGCGCGCGCTCGAGCAGCGCACGGTGCGACCGATCGGCAGCGCGCACGAGACGCCGTTCGACGCGCGCATCGTGGCAGCGACCAATCGCGACCTCGAGCGCTCGGTGAACGACGGGACGTTCCGCGGCGATCTCTTCTTTCGTCTCAACGTCATCCAAATCGAAGTGCCGCCCTTGCGGGCGCGCGGCAACGACGTCTTGCTGCTCGCTCAGCGCTTCGTGCAGCAGATCGCTCCGCAGAACGGCAAGGAGGTTGGCGGCATCTCGAGCGCCGCGGCCGAAAAGCTCGTCGCCTACACCTGGCCCGGCAACGTGCGGGAGCTGCGCAATTGCATCGAGCGCGCCGTCACCATGACCGAGCACCACGACCTGGTGGTCGAAGACCTTCCCGAGCGTGTCCGCACCAGCACACCGACGACGTTCACGGTCGCAGACAACGACGCCACCGAGCTCATGTCGATGGCCGAAGTCGAGAAGCGCTACATCCAGCGTGTTCTGCAGCTCGTGGGCGGGAATAAGACGCTCGCGGCGCGTACGTTGGGCTTCGACCGCACGACGCTCTATCGCAAGCTCCAGCAGTACGGACTGAGCACCGACTGACGCGACGCCCGTTGCAAAAAACCACGGGTCTCGCACACGGCTTCCCGACCGTTGCGTTTTGCAACGGCTGACATCCTGCTCGGCTCGTTAGCTGGCGATTCGCTGCTGGCACGCCGCTCGCAAAGACCGTCGTCATGGTCTCCCCGCCCCTCATCATCTCACTTACATTCGCCTTCACTCCGGGGCCGGATTTCGCGCAAGACCAACTGGCTCAGCTGCTCTGGGAGCACGCACCCGCGCTCGCGGCCGACCGTGCGACTCTCGGTGCCGCCCACGCCGACGTCGAGCGCAGCCATCTCTTGCCGAACCCGCAGCTCGACGCTTCCTGGAACACCATTCCGCTCGGGCAGACCAACCCGCCGGGGCTCAGTCGTCCGCTCGATCAGATCCCCAACTACGCCCTCGGACTCTCCGAGCTCGTCGAGATTGGCAAACGTGGTCCGCGCCAGCGGGCAGCACGCGCGTCTCTCGCTGAAGTTGCCTACGGCGTCTATGGCGATCTCGCCGACCACTACTTCGAGGTGCTGGCGTTGTTCGGGCAAGTCGCCTCGGCGCAGATCCGTTTGAACGACATCTCCGGCCTCGTACGCGACGCTGGTGAGCTCACCAGGCTCCAGCGCCAGCGCGTCGGCAAGGGCGATTCACCCGAGCTCGATGCCGAGCGCGCCGAGCTCGAGGAAGCCAAGCTGCGCACCACCTACGACGAGGAACAGGCACACCTCGCCGAAGCTCTGCGCGATTGCACCGCGTTGCTCGGGGTGAGCTGCGAGCCGTTCGCGAGCCTCGACGCTGCCGCGGAGTTCCTCGCGCTCAAGCCGCCGCAACAGGGCCTCGCCATCGCCGAGCGTCCCGACATCAAAGCCGTGGAGAGCCGCAGAGTCGCCGCGGCCGCCGCCCGCGACCTCGCCGGCAACAAAGTGATTCCCGACCCGACCGTGCGTGTCGGCTACACCTACGATCAGTTCGTCATCTCCGGGAATCAGCGCAACAGCGTCTTCGTCGGCGTGTCGATTCCCCTACCGTTCCTCGATCGCGGACAGGCGGACAAGCTCGAGGCCGACAGTCGGCAATGGAGCGCCGTCGAGACGCGCGACCGTCTCGAGGCCCAGGCGACGACGCGGGCGACGCGGCTCGACCAAGCCCGCAATGTCGCGGTCGAGCGCCGCACCCGCATGCGCGAGCAGACCTTGCCGAAGGCGCGTGCCATCGTGCGCGACCTCGACCTCGTGGTGCAGCGCGGTGGCGTGTCGCTACAAGACCTGCTCATCGCGCGCCGCACACTCGACGAGCTCTTGCTCGATGCCGCCGATCTGGATCGCGAAGTCTTCGAGCTCGAAGTCGAGCTTGCGCGGGTGCGCGGTTGGGCGCCGCCCGCGCCGAGCACTCTGAGCGCTGCGTTTGCCACCTGAGGGTCACTCCATGAGACGCCGTTTGATCATCGCCCTTTCCGTCACGCTGGCCGCACTGGTCGCGCTGATCATGTGGTTCGCCGACCACGAGGCGCCGCGTGCCCGCGCCAACGAGCTCCTGTCCGTCGAAGGAGACACCATCCACATTGCCAAAGGTGCACCACAGTGGAGCTACATCACCATCGCCAAAGCGGAGCTCGCACCCACGTTGCCGCCGGTTCCCGCACCGGGTCGCATCGTCTTCGACGCGAAGCGGACCGCCGACGTCGGCGCGCCGCTGTCGGGACGCGTCGAGACCGTGATGGTGCGCGTCGGTGACGCACTGAGAAAGGGTGACAAGCTCTTCTCGGTACGCAGCGCCGCGTTCGCGGATCTCGATCGCGACGTCGCCAGTGCCCGCGAGGACGTGGCGGTGAAGCAGCGCCTCTACGAACGCCAGAAGGAGCTGCTAGAGCTCAAAGCAGTGTCGGAGAAAGAAGTGCTGGTCGCCGAGAGCGAGCTCAAACAAGCGCAGCTCATGCAGCGTGCCTCACAAGCCAAGGCTAGCAGCCTCTCGGTCACGACCGATGGCAACAATCTGTTCTGGGTGCTCGCGCCGCGCGATGGAACCGTGGTGCAACTCGGGGTCATCGCCAGCCAGCAGGTGAGCCCCGACGCCACTGGTCCACTGGTGCGCATCTCGGATCTCGACGAGGTCCTGGTGATCGCCGAGGTCCCCGACGTCGACGCGGCCGACACCAAGCCGGGCCAAGCCGCCATCGTCACCGCGCGTGATGGCGTCACCTCGCGCAAAGGCGTCGTCGACTTCGTATCGCAGGTCGTCGATCCGCTGCGGCAGACTGTCGAGACGCGGGTGCGCGTCGACAACCGCGACCGCGCGATGCGACCCAACGCCTTCGTCGAAGTGACGTTGCAACCCAACGAAGGACTGCAGCGCATCCAAGTCGAAGAGAGCGCTGTCGTGCTGTCCGGTGACCACAGCGTGGTCTTCGTCGAGCAAGCGCCCGACAAGCTATCGCGGGTCGTCGTTCAGCCCGGCAGACGCCGCGATCGTCGCGTCGAGCTGCGCGCCGGTCTCGAGCCTGGTGCCCTGTACGTCGCATCGGGCGCGCTGCTCCTCCTCAACCAGGTCGAGCTCTCCGACTAAGCGGGTGCCGTCATGTTCGAACGTCTCGCAAGCTTCGCACTACGCAATCGCGGAGCCGTCCTCTTCTTCACCGCGATCATCGCCATCTGGGGCTACTTCTCGCTGAAGCAGCTGACCGTCGAAGCCTTCCCGGATCCGACCGACACGCAGGTCAACGTCATCACGCTGTTCGACGGCCAGCCTGCCGAGGAGGTCGAGCGTCAAATTGGCCTGCCGCTCGAGCGCGCCATCAATGGAACACCGGGTCTTGCGCGCTTGCGCAACATCTCGATGTTCGGGCTCTCCTTCGTCACCGTCACCTTCCAGGACGGCGTCGATGGTCTGTTCGCACGCCAACAACTTCTCGAACGCTTACGCGACGCCGAGCTACCGGAGGGCGTGAAGCCCGAGCTCGGTCCGTACGCGACGCCAATCGGCGAGGTGTACCGCTACACCCTGAGCGGCGCCCACGGCGATCCGATGAAGCTTCGGACGTTGCAGGATTGGGTCGTCCGCCCACTGTTGATGCGCGTCAACGGCGTTGCCGACGTCGTAAGCTATGGCGGACTCGTGCGCGAGATTCACGTCGAGCCCAATCCCGCCGAGCTCGCGTCGCTGGGCCTTACGCTCTCGGACATCCGCAACGCCATCGACGGCGGCTCGAAGAACGCGAGCGGCGGCGTCCTCGAGCGTGGCTCCGAGCAGTTGGTCATCCGCAGCCAGGGACTGTTCACGAGCCTCGACGACATCAAGCTGGTCCGCGTCGCGACCCGCGACGGCACCCCGGTGTATCTCAAGGATGTCGCGGAGGTGAACGACGGCTGGGCGCCGCGCCAAGGCGTGGTCTCGCGCGGCGATGATGGCGATGTCGTCGAAGGCATCGTCCTCATGCGCCGAGGAAAGAACCCCTCGCTGGTGCTCGAAGGCTTGAAGAAGCAGATCGAGCTCGTCGACCAGCGCCTCGCGGTCGATGGCGCCGCCATCAAGCCTTTCTACGACCGCACCGAGCTCGTCGGCACAACTCTACGCACGGTGGGCCACAACCTGCTCGAGGGCGCGGTGCTGGTCACCTTGGTCCTCTTCGCGTTCTTGCTCGATCTGCGGGCCTCGCTCGTCGTCGCGACCCTCATCCCACTCTCGCTCGCCGCATCGTTCATCTATCTCAACCTCCGCGGCATGTCGGCGAACCTCCTGTCCATGGGAGCCGTCGACTTCGGCGTCATCGTCGACGGCGGGGTCGTCATCATCGAGAGCATTCTCACCCACCTGCAGCGGCACGACAGCGATGCACCGCCCGATGAGCGCATCCGAGCAGCCTGCGCCGAGGTCGTGCGTCCGACGGTGTTCGCGCTGCTCATCATCATTGCCGCGTATTTGCCCATCTTCATGCTCGAGCGCGTCGAGGGCCGCATCTTCGCCCCCATGGCGAACACCGTGGTCGCGGCGTTGGTCGGCGCCTTGCTCTTCAGCATCACGCTGGTGCCGGTGCTGGCATCGTTGGTCTACCGTAAACCGCCACGCCATCGTGCATCGTGGCTACTGAACGCCGCGGCTCGCGCCTACGATCCGCTATTGCGATTCGCGCTGCGGCGCCCAGCCCTGGTCATGGCCGTAGCCGTCGCATCGCTTGCGGCCACGGTGATGACGGTACCGAAGCTCGGCAGCGAATTCTTGCCCGAGCTCAACGAAGGCGCCCTCTACATGACCTTCACGCTGCCCTCGAACATCTCGCTATCGGAAGGGCGACGTCTGGTGCCGCAGCTCACGAAGCTCATCAGCGCCGAGCCGGTGGTCGAAGAGATCCAGTCGCAGCTCGGTCGTCCCGAAGACGGCACCGACGCGACGCTCGCGAACAACCTCGAGTTCTTCGTCAAGCTCAAGAAGCGCGAGGAGTGGCCGAAGGACGTCCACGAGCTCGCCGACGTCATCGCGACCTTGCAAGACGCGATCGACGAGGTCCCCGGGCTCGAGGTGAACTTCTCACAACCCATCCGCGATAACGTCAACGAGAACATCAGCGGTCAGTTCGGGCAGATCGCGGTGAAGCTCTTCGGCGACGATCTCGTCCAGCTGCAGGCCCAGGCGGAGAAGGTGAAGAACGTCATCGCCAAGGTGCCGGGTGTCGCGGATCTCGGCATCGTCAAGAGCGGTGAGGTACCGCAGATTCTCGTCGCTCCCGACCGCCGCGGTCTCGCGCGTTACGGCATGGACGTGGGCGAGTTCCAGCAAGTCTTCCAGACCGGCGTCGGCGGCCTGCCGGTCACCGAATATTGGGAGGGAGAGCGCCGCTTCGATGTGGTGATGCGCTTGCCGCTCGCGGCGCGCGACGACGTCGAGAAGCTGCGGAATCTGCGCATCCCGGTCGAAGGAGGTGTCACCGTCCCGCTGCAGGCGCTGGCGCACGTCGACACCGGGCTCGGGCGCGCCTCGATCAACCGTGAAAACGGACGGCGCTACATCGGCATTCGCATGAACGTTCGCGGACGTGACATGGGTGGATTCGTCGCGGAGGCGCGCGCGAAAGTCAGTGCCGAAGCGCCGATGCCGCTGGGCACGACGATCGAATGGGGCGGCGAGTTCGAGAACAAAGAGCGCGCCATGAATCGGTTGCTGACAGTGGTGCCAGTCGCGTTGTTGCTCACCCTGCTGCTCCTGTTCAAAGCGTTCGACTCTTTCGGCCGCGCCATCGTCACCATGCTCAACGTGCCGTTCGCGCTCATGGGCGGGGTCTTCGGGCTGCTGGCCTTCGGGATGCCTCTGTCGGTAGCCGCGGCGGTCGGGTTCATCGCGCTCATCGGTCAGGCGTCGCTCAACGGCGTTCTCATCACTTCCGCCATAGCGGCACGGCGCGATGCCGGGGACAGTCTCGACGATGCCGTCTTGCACGGATGCCGCGACAAGCTCCGGCCAGTGTTGATGACGGCAGCGTTGGCGGCTCTCGGTCTCGTTCCAGCGGCGATGAGCCGTGCCATCGGGTCGGAGACGCAACGTCCCCTCGCCGTGGTCATCGTCTTCGGCACCATCTCCGCGAGCGTGCTCACGCTCGTGCTCTTGCCGCTGATGTATCGCTACCACGCGAAGCTCGTCGACAAGCTCGGACTGCGCGGAAAAGACCCCATGGCTGGGGAGACAACCCGCACCAACGGCCGCGACGATCACGTGCAAACCGCGGTCTGACGGCGCGCGTGTGCCCGATTGCGTGGCACGGCGATTGCCATCGTCGGTGCCATGCGCACACATCACCTCGTTCCCTTGTTGTTGCTCTCTGGTTGCGGTGCGGTCGAGACCGCCGATGTTGGGCCAGAACCGCTGGCCATCCCGACTTCGAACGCGCAGAGCCCGGTTCGAGAGCTCGAGCTCGTTGATTACTGGCAGGACCCGGGTACCGTCGCGGCCGGTGGCACTGTCCGCTTTGGCGTCACCCTACGGCACACGTCTTGCGCGATGCCGGTGGCGGGACGACAGCTCTTCGTGCACCTCGTGCACCCAGACAGGCCCGCGTGGTTCGACTTCGCCGTCTACCCGGTGCCAGCGCCGCCGAGCGAGCAATGGGCGAATCAGATGGTCATCGAAGGCACGATGATCGTTCCCCAGGAGCTGCACGGCACCTTCCAAGTGCAAGTCGGCGTCAACGATGGGTCCACCAGCAACGCGACCCAGAACATGGCACTCGGCTTCGGCTCGACCATGACCGAGACCTTCGGCGACGGCGCTATCGGCTATCGCTACGTCGTCGGGACTCTCGTCATCAGCGAACGCCCCGCAACTGGCGATGGAGACGCTCAGGCTTTCGCGCGTCGGATCATCGAGGACATGACGTTGCCCAACGACGGAGCGCTCGCCGCTCCACAAGCGCGCGGAGCCGGCGTTCAGATGGGTCTCATCGGACGCGCCGACCAAGCGCCGACATACTGGCCCTGGTACGACGACTACGCGAGCTCGGGTTGGTGGACGGCGCTCGTACCCTGGTGGAACGTGTACCCCTTGGAGAACAACCAGTCGGAGCACACGCGCATCGAGACGGGGTACGGCGTGACCTACGCGCGCTCGGGTAGCGCCTGGTTCACGGTGGGCGACGGCTTCGACGGCTGGGCCGGCAACTACAACTGGAACGCGAGCTCCTACCTGGGGCCGGCCAACGAAATCGCGGGCAGCGCGCCCGGCCACAAGGCGTACCTCCCACCAGCGAGCCCGAACACCCTGCACGGCGGCAACGGCAACTACTACGTCGAGCCCTGGACCATCGACGCACTGGTCGTCTGCACATGGGCGCGTTTGGTCGTCGACGCGCAAAGCGGTATCGACGACCGCTATCGCGCACACTTCGCGATGTGGATGGGTGCCGACTGGAAGCCGACGCTCGCGGGTTTTCCGGGAGGGATTTGGGGGCCAGCCGTCGCAACCAGCCGGCTCAAAGAGATCACCAACGCGTGGCAGATGTTCTGCGTCGCGCCGCTCGATGACCCGGGTCGTCCCGCCTCGGAGCTACGTTGGTTCGTCTCGCAGCCCGACGGGCTCACCTTCTCCGCCGACGAGCTACTGGCGAGCCCACCACCGGTGCCGCGCCTCTGACCTCAAGCGTCGGGTGGCTCGAGGCGGGCATTTGCCGGGAGCGCGCCGGCACTCAAGTAGGCGTTGCGCGTCAACGTCACTTCGCGAGCGAAGGTTCTATCGCGCAACACGAGCTCACGTGCCGCCCGCCCGCGCGCCAGGGCATCGCCGCGATCATCGAGCACATTGCGGAGTGCCCGCGTGATGAGCTCGGGTGTCACCGTGCTGACCGGGTAACCGACCCGATCGGTCACGGTCTCCGCGAGCGCGCCTTCGCGAAGGGCAAGCACCGGCTTCTCGCAGGCCATGGCCTCGAGGGCCGCGCGCGAGGCTGCGTCGTTGCCGGGTCGAGCCACGAAAGCGATGTCCGCCGCGGCGTACACATCGACGAGCTCGGGAAGACCGACATAGCCGGCAAAATGGACGCGATGGGCAATTCCGAGCCCACGCGCCAGCTCGCGCACTGCGTGCTCGGACTCGCCACGCCCGACGAACATGGCGTGTACCGGGGCATCACCCATTTGGGCGAGAGCCCGCACCAGCTCTTCCTGGCCACGACCAGAAGCGATCAACGCGACATGAGCGATGAGCAGCACATCGTCGGGCAGATCGAAGCGGCGCCGGAACGCCAAACGCACGTCGTGAGGTCGAGGCGCGAACACCGAGGCATCGACGCTGCCCGGAACGACGTGGACACGCGACGCATCGAGACGGAAACGGTTCAAGATGTCGCGCGAATGAGCTTGTGAGCGAACGATCCAGGCATCCGCTCGCGTGAGCAGCATGCGCTGGCCGAACCGGTTCTCGAGCGAGCGCGCGGCGTGCACGGTGCGGGCGCGCACGATGCGCTTGAATGCTTCGTCGCGCAGCGCCATCGCCATGATCACGTGGTCGTGCGACATGTGCGCGTGCACCACGTCGATGCGCCGATCTTTGACGACGGTCGTGAGGGTCTTGGCATCGCGCCACATCGCGAACGGGGCCGACTTGGCGGACAGCTCCATCGGCACGGTCGCGAAACCCGAGGCCTCGACGTAGGGCTGCGCTTCTTCCTCGAAGCCGTCGAAGTTCCCGCGCTTGGTGTCGTAGGCAATCCAGACATCGTTGCCCGCGGCGCGCTGCGCTTTGGCGAGACCGAGCACGTGCGGCATCGGGCCGCTGTAGAGCGGGTAACTGACGAGGTGCAGAATGCGCAGCGAAGTCACGACGTCGTGCTTGCATCGCCGGGAACCGTCCCGGACTGCAAGCGCTAACGACGTGCGGTCGCTGGAGCTTTGACGAGAATTGCCGGCGAGCGAATCGTCTTGCCGTCGATCACGGTGGTAACCGTCGGCCAACCTTCCGTGAGGGTCAGGTTTTCCACACCGTGTTTGGTGACCAGCACGGTGTCTTCGACCTTGGTGCCTTGAACCGTGGGGTTCCACACGAATGCCTGACGCTCGCTGACGCGTTGCGGCCCCTGCGGCAGCGCGAACCAATCGCGCTCCGAGTAACCGATGGCACCACCCTGATGGTGCAGGCGCCACTCGTCGGCGAAGCCCGCCTCGGCGTAGGTCTGTGTCGTGATGTTGAAGAGCTCACCGGCGGTCTTGCCCGGCTTCAGGCGCGCTTGCAGCGTGGCACTCACACGCGCCGCTGCCGCGAGCTTGCGCTGCATGTCCGCTGTAGCGTCACCAAAGTGCACCAGCCGGGTCATGGCTACGGTGAGACCCCAGCGCTTGGCGCACACCGTGATCATCGCGTCGGTGTCGAGCGTCGCGAAGTCGGTGGGCGGTGTGTGACGATAGTTCTGAATGCGCTCGTCGGTGCCGACCATCAACACCGTCGGCCGAATGTTGCGGCGAAGGAGAGCGTCCGAGGTGCGCGCCTCGATGCTGCGCTCGCTGACGCCCGGCGAGAGACCTTCGATGACCTCGACGACCGCTTCAGCGGTGTGCTTTGCCACCCAGCGGAGCTTGAGGACCTCGGTGTCGGTGAGCGGTGATCGCAGCGCAACGATGTCGGCGGTATCGATCCCCGGAATGAGCGAATCGCTGAGGATGCGCTCGCTCGCGACCAACCGCTTCACGGCGCCGCCGAGATCCGTGTCGGTCCACGCCAGGCCTTTGGCTTCGTAGCCCAGACCCGACAGGCTCTCGGCCGCTAGGCGGGGGAGCTCGCTGACGCTTGCGACCACGAAGCGGCGGCCGTCTTTGGTGATCACGAGTGAGGACGCGCCTTTTTCGCTGCCGAGGACGATTTGATTGTCGGCGATGCCGGCGGTCATCCAGGAGAAGTTGCGGACCTGGGTGAGCACGATGGCGTCGTAGCCGCGCTCGGCGAGGAAGGCGCGGACACGCTTGGTCTTCTCCTCGATCTCGGCGAGCAGCTGCGAGCGGCTCAAGGCCTCGGCGCTGATCGCAGGCGCGGCTTGCCGCGGGATGGTGACGAGGGGAGGCTCGACATCGATGGCTCCGGGAAGCTCGTCGGCCTGCGCCTGCTCTTCCATCTTCGCGTGAGCGCGAGCCTGCTGGGCGGTGATTCGCGGATTCCATGCTGGATTTCCGAGAATGATCAGGAGCGCCCATTTTGACAGCATGCGTCGTACCTCTCTTTCGAGTATCGCGACGCTCGGGTTCGCGTTGCGCGGCAGATGACGCTAAAACTCCGTCATGACTCATGCTTTCTTGTGCCTGGCTGTCATCGCGGCGCCCCCCGCGCCGGCCAAGGGTCTCGACGCTGGCGGCGGAAACGTCTTCAAAACAGCCGCGTTCGAAGCGAAAGTTCTAGAGCAACTCAACGTCGGGCGCGGCACCGACGCGAAGAAGCCGACGTTCACGGCGGACGACACTCTGCGTAACTTTGCCCGCCGCTATGCCCAGCTCGCCGCCACCCAACAGAGCGCCGCGCAGCAGATCGAGAACGACCTCAAGCAGCAGAAGCTCGCGCCGCGCGGCTACCGCTATCAGTACGCGGCGGGGAATGACCCTGCGGCGATCGCCAAACAAATCAAGATCGACTTCGAGCTGCCCGCTAAAGCGGGCGTCGGCGCCTTCCTCGTGCCCGCGAAGGAGCCTTACTATCAGGTGCTCGTGCTGCTGGCGATCGAGGCCGACCCCATGGAAGGGAAGGTCGGCCTCACCCCAGCGCAAACCGATCCGGTGATGGCGCAAGCCGCCGACCGCATCAAGAGCAACTGTTATAACCTCGCCTTGAAGCGCAATCCCAACCTCATGGGCGAGCTCGTCTTGCAGGTCGTCATAGCGGACAAGGGCGACGTCAAAGACGTCAAAGCGCTGCAGGGACTCGAGGCCGAGTTCGATAGCTGCGCCGCCAATCAGGTACGCACCTTGCGCTTCCCCGAGCCTTACAAGGGAAAGCCGGTGACCTTGAATCACCCCATCCGCTTCACGCCACCGCAGGGCGAGAAGATCATCGGCTGGTTGTCGCAACCGCAGATCGACGCGACCTTCGGCTCCGCTTCGACGGACTTCCGCGCCTGTTACGACCGCGAGCGTAAGCAGAACCCGAAGCTCGCCGGCACCGTCGCCATGAAGATCGACGTCAACGCAGGTGGCGGTGTCGACAACGTCGTGGTCACCGAGAACGACACCGGCTCGACGCAGCTTTCGGGCTGTGTCGTCAAACGTGCCTACGACCTGCGCTTCCCACCGCCGCGTTACAACGCGGGTTTGACGCTGACCTTTCCCTTACGCTTCGTGCCAGAGAAGTAGCGCTCAGTCGTCGATGGTGACGAGCCGTGGATCGTCGAAGAGCGCCTGCGGCGAGATCACTTCCATCTCGAGCGGCACGTGTTCGCCATAGCGTTCACGAAGCTTCTCTTGCACCTCGGGGTGGGTGAGGTCGAAGTCGCGTAGCTTCTGGAGCTTGCCGAGCTGGATGCCGGCGCCGCGGTCGTAGATCTTGTAGACGAGCTCACTGCAATAGAGCCGGTCGTCCTCCCAGCCGAACGCCAGGTCGTAATCTCTGCCGGCGAAGGTCTGGGCGACCTCGCGCATCTTGCCGAGCACCTCGGTCGTGAGCGGACCAGTGTCGGCCAGGCGCCGCACCGTGACCTTCCCCTTCACGCCCCGGCGTTGCCACTCATCGAGTGGCGTCAGCTTCACCGGCTGAACCGCCTCGAAAACGTACGCCTTCCCCTCCCGGAGGGTGAAGATGCCGACATGGGTGAATTTGCTCTTGGTCGCCGCCGCGATCGCCTTGGATTGGGAGGATCGCGAGGTCTGGAAGAGCAGATCGCCTTCCCGGAGGGCGCCAGCGCGGGCCTCGGCGACCCAAAAAGCCAGCAACAAGGACACTACGAAGCGCATGTCTCGGCCCCCCTCGGATCGGCCAACATAACGTTTCGACTGCAAAATATTATTTGCTTGCCGACGTTTTCCATACGAAAGTTTCGGCGGAGCATTCATGGACGAGATGCGCGAGCGGATCGTCGCTGCTGCCAAGCGACATCGCAATCGCAGTGCTGAGTTTTTGCGTGAGCTCATCGCTATCCCCTCTCCTAGCCGGAGCGAGGAAGCGATTGCCGCATTAGTTCGGCGAGAAATGCTTCGCTTGGGTTACCCAAGCGCTGAAGTCGACCGATTTGGCAATGTCGTCGGCAAGATTGGCGACGGCCGCACCAAGATCGTCTTCGACGCCCACCTCGACACACCCGGCATCGGCGACCGTAGCTCCTGGCGCTTCGACCCGTACACCGGCGACATGAAGGCCGGCAAAGTGTTCGGCCACGGCGCCGCCAACAACAAGGGCGGCCTCGCGGCGATCGTCTTCGCGGGCGCCATCATCCAAGAGCTCGATCTCGCCGCCGACGCGACCGTTTATATCGTCGGCTCCATCCAGGCCGAGGAGTGCGAAGGCCTCGCCTACAAAGCGATCTTCGACGTCGAGAAAACCTATCCGCACTTCGTCGTGCTCTCGATGCCGACCGGCATGCGCATCAACCGCGGTCACCGCGGGCGCGCCGAGATCCAAGTCACCCTCCGCGGCCAACCCGTGCACGCCTCGAACCCCGAGAAGGGCTTCAACGCCATCTATGGGATGACGAAGATCATCGAGGGCGTGCAGGCCCTGAACGCGCAGCTCCCGGTCGACAAATATCTGGGGAAGGCCACCATCGCGGTCACGCACATCGACTGCGACTACAACGGCCCGAACATGCTGCCCGAGTCGGTGCGCATCACCATCGATCGCCGCCTCACCTCGACCGAGCAGCGCAAGAAGGTGCTCTCGCAGATCAAAGAGCTCACCAAAGGCACGCGCGCGAAGATCGAGATCGTCGGTTACGACCAGCCGAGCTATCGCGGCCTGCGTCTGCCGATGGAGAAGTACTTCCCGACCTGGTGCCTGGACGACGACCACCCGCTCGTGGTCAGCGCCGGCAACGCCTACAAGAGCGTCTTCAAGAAGGCGCCCGCCATCGGCAATTGGACCATGTCGACTGCCGGCGTTTACACCATGGGCATGGCCAAAGTTCCGACCATCGGCTTCGGCCCGTCGGAAGAGAGCTACAGCGGACCGATCAACGACCACGTGCGCATCGACGACCTCGAGAAGTCGATGGCGTTCTACGCGACGCTGCCTGGCTACTTGCCGGACACCGAGCCGATCAAGCTGCCCCGACGCCGGCGCTAGAGTTGGCCGCGGCACGCCGCGCCGTAAACCAGCACGTAGAAAATCCAGACGGCCGAGAAGAGCACGTGGATGGCGGACTCGAAGCGCTTCCCGCGCCAGAGTGAGCTGTCGTAGACGAACCATTGGCAGATTAAGCGAATGGTCCAAAAGAGCGTGATGCCGGAGGTCACGTAGAGGCCGAGCTGGCTGCGCTCGATGAGCGTCCGCGGATCGTAGACGGCGAGCGCGCCCATGAGCGTGAGCACCAAACAAATGAAGAAGCAGTGCACCCAGAAGATCTGGCGCGTGAGCAGGCTCGCGCTCCCGATGTCCGCCTTCCAACCCAGGTGACGCGAGATTGGGATGTGCGCGATAGCGAGCAACAAGTGGCTGGCGCCGGCGATGCGCAAGGCCAGCTCGAGGCCGCTCATTTTCGTTTGAACTCGAGAACGTGCACGAACGGGGTGATCGTCTGCTCGGTGCCCATGCTGAAGCTGCCTTGAGTCGAGTCGACCCAAGCTTGGCGCGGCAAGAAGTGGAAGGCGCCGGGCCCGTAGACCGCGAAGTTGGCGGCGTCACGCAGGTGCTCGACGATGATCAGCCTGGCGCTCTCGGTGGTCACACGACGCAGCTCGCCGAAGAGCTGCTTGCGCTTCTTGTTGTCACGCACCTCGTGGAGCGCGAGGAAGCCCACCACGAGATCGGCCCAATTGTCGTCGAGGGGCAGCTTGTCGGTGGTGCCTTTCAAGGTATCGCGGCGACGATTGAGCTCGCGTGCACGGACGATCGAGGGCGAAGTGGCATACGTGGGATCGAAAATGTCGCAGTTGATGATCTCGGCCTGTGGAAACAAGCGCGCCAGGGCATCGGCGCTCTCGTCGTAGCCGGCGTGCACGTTCAAGATCCGCTTTGGCGGTAGAGGGACGTGCATGAGCAGCCAGTCCCAGCTGTAAAGATTCGAACGGTCGTAGATCCAGTGCGTGATTGCGACCACGCTCACGATGCCGGCGAAGATGAGCATCGCCGTGCCGAGCATGAGCGCGCGCATCTTGAAGTCGACGAAACGCGAGGCGAAGACGAGCGCGAAGGCCAGGGCGCCAGAGATGGCGAAGCTCGGCCAGTTGAAAAGGAAGACGTTGGTGAGCCCGTCGTAGCGTCCGCGGCCGGCGCGTTGTCTTGGTGGTGGTTTCACGCGGCTTGCACCCGCTCGAGGACACCGCGTCCCCACTGGTAGGGAACGTCTTCGACCATGAAGGCGCTGGCGAGCGTGGGCTCCGGGAAGCCTTGGCGCGCGAAGAAGCTGCTGTGCTCGACACGCGCTGCCACCATCTTCGGCTTCCACCCCCGCCGGCGGCCTTCGATGCGCACGATCGATTGCGTCTCGGGCTCGTAGGAAAACGTGTACGGCATCGGCCCCGCGAAACGCCGTGCGGTGCGCGCATCTGGAAACGGCGAGCCTGTCGGCAACACGTCGTCGGGGGCGCTGGTGTCGATGACGACGTCGAGATCGGCACCCTGGCTCGGCGTCGTCGCGTGCACACGCAACGTCGATTGCTCACGTTGGACGCCGATGGTGGCGTGCTCGTACCTGTAGTGCGTGAAGATATTGCCGAGCATCACCATCGCGGCTCGGTCGGTATCGGAGCGCAAGACCTGCAAACCGCGGAGCATCTTACCCTCGCGTGTCTTATAGCGGACGAAAATACGATAACCGGTGAGCATGAAGCTCCCCGAGAGCCACTCGGGCAAGAAGGCCGGGCGCATGCGTCGGGTCTGCACCATGGCGATGCAGACGAACCCGAAGTCGTTCCAGGCATCCAGGGCGAGACCCGGATAGAGGCTCGGTGTGAGAACCGACGCCGGCAAGGCGAAGGTAAGCGCCAGGGTGAAGTCGAAATGCGCCCGCGTGGCGATCGGGTGACGCTTGAGCAGGTGCAGCATGCGAGCCGCAGTCTAGCTCAACTGCACCGACTTCGGTCGATAATCCCCGCGACGTGCCCACCAAAAAAACGCGCCCGAGAGGGTCAAGGCCTCTGCGGCCCAGAAACCCAGGGCGGCCGAAAGAACCGATTGGGTGGCTCCAATGTGCTTGGCCAAGAGGAGTGCCTGGACGATCTCCCGTACGCCCTCCCCAGCGATCGTGAAGGGGGTCAGAACGGTGGCGACGATCTGGATGCTCGACGCGAAGCTGACGGCGCCGAAGCTTGCGCCCTCGGCGCCGATGGCAAGAGCGGTGAAGAAATAGAGCGCGGCGGTGGTGAAATGCACCACGAACGACAGGCCGGCGACCGCGGCGAGCAGGCGCCCCTTGCCTTTGTACGCCATGGCGGAGGTCGTGAGCTTCTCGATGAAGCGGGTGATTCTGGCGTTGCCGAAGAACGCGAGCCGCGCCAAGCGCGGGGCCCAGGTCGGCTTGAACAGCAATGCAAACGCCGCGGTGACGACCGCCGCGGCAAGTGGCACGGTGACCGCGACCACCAGGCCCGCATGCTCGCCGAGCACTCCGTAACCGAACGGCACGGTGATGAGGAAGGTGAGGAAAATGCCCGCGAGACCCATGACCTTCTCGACGGCGGTGGCGGCGGCGGCGGGTACGGCGCGGCCGCTATGTTTGGCGGCGTCATAGAGCTTGTAGCCATCGAGGCCGATGGTCGAAGGCAAGAAGGTGCCGAGGAAGCGGCCGATGAGGAACGTCCCCACGGTGTGCATGAAGTTGAAGCGGATGCCTTGACCGAGCAGCAAGAGCTGCCAGCGCACCATCGACGCGAACACGCCGACCGCTTTGACGGACGCGGCAACCAAGATGAGTGGCCAGAAGCGCGACGGGTCGAGCTCGCGAAGATGTTCGCGGACCGCGGAGGCGATGGTGATGCGTGTGCCGTCGCCCGCGTCCACCTTGTGGTTGAGCAGGAGGTAAAACGCGCCCAAGGTAAGCGCCGCCTTGAGGGTGAAGCGTAGCGCTACCCGTAGCCCGCTCGGGAGGCGGTTGCGTGCATCTCCCGCCACCGACGTCACTCGATGTCGCTCACGACGTGAACGAGGTTACCCGTCTCGTCGATGGTCCAGATGTCCATGGTCTCGTCGCCATCGAGGTTCGCGACGGCGGCGACCAGGAACTTCTTCTTCTCGACGCGTGGCTTCACGCTCGCGGTGACCAGGGCGTCGCGTGCTTCGGTCGCAAGCACGGTGCGCGTGAAGTCATCGCTGCCAGGGGCGAAAGCCAGCTCCTTGGGCGTCATGAACAAGATGTACTTGTCCTCGTTCATGGGCGTGTAACCGCATTCCTTGAAGGTGCGGCAGTAGCGGCTCTTCTCGGCGAAGAAGGCGCTCTGCGCGGTGTACACCGCCTGGAGCATGGTGCGCGCCCCGGCTTCTTTCGCCTTGTTCTGAAAACGCGTGAAGTTGGGAATGGCGGCGCCGGCAACCGAGCCGAGCGCCGCAAGCATCAGCAGACCGTCGTCGGCTTGCAGGATGGCGCGTGCTTTGCGCCCGGCGCGGCTGTCGGGCTCGTCTTGCGCAAGATCGAGTAGAGCGTCGTAGTAGGCGCGGCTGTCTCCGTTATAACGGGCATCGAGCGCTTCGTAGTACTGCTTGCTCTCGGCGGGACGAGGCGGAGCCGCGACGGTGCCGGGCTTCTTGCTACCGCAGGCCGCGACCAGCACGGTGATGACGATGCAGATTGAGCGCTTCATAGCTGCGACCCCGCGAGTTGGAGGACCACGGCACTGTCGTCGACGTCGAGCGCGACCGCGTAGTCGTAAACCGATGCCAAACCGAAGCCGGCGACCGCGAGCGTGAGCGGCAAGCGCGTCATGGTCATCGAGGCCGGGTTCGCGAACGCGGCGCCGTAGAGATTGGGATCGAGCGCGTCTTTCGGAATGAGGTCACGCATCTGCTTCAGCGTCACCTCGGCCATCTTGGCCGGCCAGTAGAACCACTCGAGCGTTGTGCCGTCGTACCCCGTGATCATGTACGCCTGGAGAATGCTCGGGCGCGCCAGCACCTCGCGCACCGCGGGAGTGAGCGGACCGTCGAGGAGCGATTTGCCCTTCTTGGCGTTACGGAGATCGGCGAGGCGCTCGACGCGTGCTCGCTGGCGCGCCGCCACGACGCTGTTGCCCAGGGCGGCGACGGTCGTGTCGGGTAGCGTGACATCGGGTCGAACCTTCACCACCTCGGCGCCGCTCTTCCCTTCCACGCGCATGAGGCCCGGCTCGACGGCGTAGCGATCAAGGACGGTCTTGAGCGCCTTGGCGCTGCTGTTCACGAACGTTTGAGCGGACGCGGCATCGATGAAGTCGGCGGCGATCGCCCAGTCGCCGGGAGCGCCGAAGGTCGCGAGGCTCAAACGACCATCGACGGACTGCGCGGCCTTGATGACCTCTTGCACCGAGGGGTCGGCGATCTCGGGCATTTGCATCTGCGCAATGGTCAACGCACCGGTGAGCAACATGGGCGGCACGGCGATCGAAACCGCGGTGAGCGCTTGCGCGTCCCAGGTCGCAGCTGCGCTCGCGGCCTTGCTTTGACCCTTCACCATGGGCGCCATCTGCTTCACGGCTTCGGAATCGAAGATGACGCGCGCGACTTGCGAGAGGTCGTCATCGACACGCATGGTGATCGCGAGCGCTTTAGCCTCGACGAGCATGTTCTGCGCCATGGGGTTGTCGGCGAACGCCTTGTTGAGACCGGCGCTGACCACGCCACCACCCAACACGGCGAGGACGAGCTGCGAATCTTTCGCCCAGCGGGCGACGCCATCCGGCAAAGCGGTCAAGGTCTTGGCACCGTTGAGGGCGAGAGCCGCATCGGTCGAGCCCACGCGCAGCCAACCGGCGTCCACTTTCGCGGGCAGGGTGGTGCCGAACAAGGTGACTTTGAGCGCGCCGTTGTCGTTGGTGAAGGCGATGGCGCTTTCGCTGGCGGCCTTGGTGAGGCGCTCGCCGGCACCGTCTTCGACCTTGATGGCAAGCTGGGCAAACATGACGCCTTCGCCTTCGGAGACGACGGCGGCGACCACGGGAACCTTGCTGCCTTTGGGCGCGGCCAAAGCGAGCAGGCGATCGATCTCGCCGTACATATCGATGCCGAGCAGGGCGCGCTGATGCTCTGCTTTTACGTACTCACGGCCGAACGCGGTGCGCCCCACCAGGGCGCGCTGCAGCTCCATCTTGGCGCGCAGCTCCCGCAGGTCCTCGAGCATGAGCACCGCTTCCAGGTGCTGGGCCTCCGACAGGCCAGGCAGTGCCTCGAAGGCGAAGGTCCCGGCCGCTCTGGCGTCCGAAAGCCCCGATAAAAGCAGGAGAAACGCCATCGGCGCGATCGCCGCACGTAGATTCATGGGCGCGTCAGTACCACGAGAGGGCGCGTTAAAGCCAAACTGACAGACCCGCGCGCTACTATCCCAACATGGCCGGTGAGCCCTCCACGACGCCGCGTTTGCGGCTGACACGTCCCATCGTTTCCTTCGACCTGGAGACCACCGGGCTCGACATCGCGAGCGACCGCATCGTCGAGATCTGCTGCGTGAAGCTCCATACCGACGGGCGGCGCGAGGTGCGCACCCAAAGGTTGAACCCGGGCCGTCCGATCGCGCCGCAGGCGACCGCGGTGCACGGCATCACCGACGCCGATGTCGCGACGGCCCCACGCTTCGAGCAAGCGGCCGCCGATCTGCACGCCTTCTTCATCGGCTGCGATCTGACCGGCTTCAACATCGAGCACTTCGACCTGCCACTGCTCACCAACGAGTTCGGGCGCGCCGGCCGCACCTTCCCCGCCGCCGACACCAAGGTCATCGACTCGTTCCGCATCTTCACCATGCGCGAACCGCGCGATCTCTCCGCGGCGCTGCGCTTCTATTGCAACCGCGAGCTCACCGCGGCCCACGCCGCCGAGGCCGACGCCCTCGCCGCCGCCGACGTGCTGCTGGCGCAAGTGAACCGCTATAACGACCTGCCCGCCGAGGTCGACGGTTTGCACGCCGTCTGCCGCCCGCCCGACTGGCTAGATGGTCAGGGCAAGATCGTCTGGGTCGACGACGAGGCGACCATCAGCTTCGGCAAAAACAAGGGCAAGTCGCTGCGCATGCTGGTCGAGAACGACCCGAGCTACCTGCAGTGGATCTGCCGCGGCAACTTCGCGCCCGACACCATCGAGATCGTACGCGCCGCCTTGCAGGGTATCTTCCCGGCGAAGGGTGTCGCTCCCGTGGCCGTCCAGGTCTCGGCCGCGTCCTCACCCGGTACGCAGCTCTCGCTGATGACCGGCGCGCCCGTCACCGTCGAGCCGGTGCAATCCCAGGGTCCACGCCTCGACGGCACTGCACAGCTCGGCCTGTTCCGCGCCGGCTAACCGCGCTTCACGCGCTCGAGCACCTGCGCCAAGCGTTCACGACGCTTGCCCTCCACGACCAAGACCGCGACGCCGAGATCGAGTGGCTCGTCGAGCAGGATCTCCTTGAGCTTCGCATCGACGGCGGCGCGAAAGTCGAGGTCCTCGCCGCGGTCGACCTTGATGCGGTCGGGATCTTCGATCGGCACGAAGACCAAGAGATCGAGCCCGCTGGTCGCCGCGCGGATCTGCTCGAGCCAATCGTCGAGCTCGAAGCCGGCGCCATCGGGATGCGCCGCGAGGTAGCCGACGAAATCGACGGGACTGCGGTCGAAAAGCAGGTTCGGGCGGCGGTCGAACATGAGCTCCAATGAGCGCTCGAGCTGCGTCACGAAGTCGTCGAACGACGGAGGATGCGCGAACTCATGGCCCTCCTCCTCGAGCTGGACGTACGGCTCTTCGACCACCTCGTGGTCATCGAGCTCTTCGGCGAGCTTTTCCACGAGCGTCGACTTCCCGCAGCGATGCGAGCCAGTGAAGGCAATCCGCACGTTAGAGACGCGGCAGGTTGCGGGCGTACGATTCGCGCATGCGCTGGTCGCGCAAGACGTCGCGAGCGTCTTCGAGAACCCGCTCGATCTCGTCGATCTCGTTCTTCAAGGCGCCACGGATCGCCGGCGACAGCCGCGGAGGAGCGAGCTCACGGGTGATGCGGTCGAAGGCAGCCTCGACCTCGTAGGTGGTGGCGCCGCGCGAGATGCCGAGGATCTGGAAGTAATCGGCCTGCCGTACTTGTTCGACGCGCTCGAGGATGCGCTGCCGATCGATGCCGTCGAGGTCGGTCGCGCCGTTCAAGCTCAGGCCCTCGATGCCGCGAACCGCGACCTCGGCATAGCCGGTGGCGCACAAGGCGGAGAGCACGTGGTAGACGCGCAAGGCGCCTAGTCCGCTAGAGAAGACAATGTCGTCGACGTTCCGGCTGCCGTCGACGAGACGAGCGATCTGGCGTTCTTCGGTCGTGAGCCCGAGCGCGTCGGCGTCGATGCGACCTTCGGGATCGGTGCGGGTAAGCAGAGAGCTTGGGCTTCCCAGCTTCTGCACCGCGCGAGGCAAAAGATATTTACGGCGGATGCCCTCCGTGACCAGGGCGCGCGCGTCTCTCTCGAGCGTGACGCGGTTATCGTCGTCGACGTGCTCGGCGACGTAAGCGTAGGTCGCCTCGTCCCATTCGAAGAGCGAGTAGACGAGCTCTTCGAGGTGACCACGCACGGCGGTGAACAGCTCGTCAGGTCGCAGATATCCTTCGCTCACTAGGAAAGCGCCGATGCGACGCGGGCCTCGCAGCCCTTTGACGCGGACCTCTTGGTATTGAGCCTTGGTGATGCGGCCTTCGCGAGCCAGATACTCTTCCATCCGGTCATAGACCTGACTCGAGTAGGCATCGACCGGCTGGCCGCGCTCGAAGACGACCGACTTCTGGCGCGTGCCCGAGGTGAAATCGATGCGGCCGGTGACCTGCTGGCGGAAGGCCTCGGCGAGGAGATCGGCCATGTCGGCGCTGGCGTTGAAGGTGCCCTCTTCGGGCGTGAACGCTCGCAGATGCGGGCGAACCCGGGCCGGCGTCGCGGACATCGAAGCGACCAGCGATTGGGCGAGCGGCTGAGTCGTTTCGGTTGATGCTTCCACGAGCGGGCTCGGCACACCTGGGCGCGGTTCCATGTCCTCGATAACGGACGGAGGCTGGAGCTCAGAGCTCTTGCTTCCCGACAAGGGCATGAGGGTCGCAGCGATCGTGAGACCAGACTCGGGCTCGCCACGCGCGGCGACGGGTTTTGCGGGAGCGAACTTGCGACGGGCGGCTTCTTCCGAGCGGCGGCGGACTTCTTCGGCGGCGCGCTCCTTCGCTTCTTCGGCCGCGCGACGCTCGGCTTCGGCACGCTCCAGCTCTTCTTCGAGCTTGCGCCGCGCCTCGTCGGCGAGACGGCGCGCCTCGGCCTCGGCCTCGGCTTCGAGTCGGCGACGCTCTTCCTCGGCACGTCGCTTGGCTTCCTCTTCGGCTCTGCGTCGCGCTTCCTCGGCGAGGCGCTGCTGGCGGATCTCTTCTTCAGCGAGGCGTAGGGCTTCCGCCTCGGCTTCGGCGCGACGACGTGCTTCCTCTTCTTCTTCGAGTCGGCGGCGCACCTCTTCTTGGCGGCGTGCTTCCTCTTCGGCGCGGCGGCGCGCTTCCTCGCGACGAGCAGCTTCTTCGGCTTCTCGGCGAGCCTGCTCTTCGGCTGCGCGACGCGCGAGCTCTTCGGCTTCACGGCGCGCACGCTCTTCGGCTTCACGACGCGCCTGCTCTTCGGCCTCACGGCGCGCACGCTCTTCGGCCTCACGGCGCGCACGCTCTTCGGCTTCGCGACGCGCCTGCTCTTCGGCCTCACGGCGCGCACGCTCTTCGGCCTCGCGACGCGCCTGCTCTTCGGACTCACGACGCGCACGCTCTTCGGCTTCGCGACGCGCCTGCTCTTCGGCCTCCCGACGCATGCGCTCTTCGAGATCGCGACGAGCCTTCAGCTCGGCTTCACGACGTAGGCGCTCTTCGGCTTCACGGCGCTCGCGCTCTTCCTGATCGCGGCGGGCGCGGTCCTCCGCCTCACGGCGCTCGCGTTCTTCGGCCTCCCGACGCGCCTGCTCCTCGGCTTCACGACGCGCACGCTCTTCGGCCTCCCGACGGGCCTGGTCCTCGGCTTCACGGCGAGCACGCTCCTCGGCTTCGCGGCGGGCTTGCTCTTCGGCTTCCCGACGGGCGCGCTCCTCCGCCTCACGCCGAGCGCGTTCTTCAGCCTCCCGACGGGCCAGCTCCTCGGCTTCACGGCGCTGCCGTTCCTCGGCGGCACGACGCTCGCGCTCTTCCGCCTCGCGACGTACACGCTCCTCGTCGGCGAGGCGTGCCTGCTCCTCGGCCTCGCGGCGGGCTTCTTCGGCCAAGCGTCTTGCCTGCTCTTCGGCGCGGCGACGCGCATCCTCTTCGGCTTCGCGACGCGCCTCGTCGGCGAGGCGTTCGGCTTCCTCGACGGCCCGGCGGCGCGCCTCGTCATCGGCGCGTTTCTTCTCGGCAGCGGCTTCTTCCGCGCGTCGTGCCTCGAGACGGCGCTCCTCTTGCTCGGCGAAGCGCTCGGCCTCTTCGTCGGCCTTGCGGCGCTCCTCTTCCGCGGCTCGCCGCTCGTCCGCTTCAGCGGTTAAGGCGGCGAGCTCGCGATCGGCCTGCCGCTGCGCCTCCTCGGCGAGGAAACGCTCCGCTTCCTCGTCGGCACGGCGTCGTGCTTGCTCGCGCGTTTGCCGTTCCGCTTCGACACGGCTCTCCGCCTCGATTTGCGCCAGGAGATCGTCCGAGGCGCTCGCAAGGTCCGACGCCGAGCCCGCCTTGGCGCGTACGTCGACGTTCGGCATCCCACCGGCGAGCCGAGCCAGGTCGACGACCGGCGCAACATCGACCTTGGTGACTTCTTCGTGAACCGCAGGCGGTGCGCCAACGTAGGTCTGCACCTTGGCGAGGATTTTCCCGAGCTCGAGCGGCTCCCCGAAGTGATAGTCGCCCCCGAAAGTGAGCGCATCGGACGCTGACCGCACTTTGGCGTGCCCATTGCCGACGAAAATGACCGGCACGATGGCGCCGTGGCCGGTGAGTCGAATGGCCTCACAAATCTCGAGCGCGCCCGTCGACTTCAGGCTCAGGAACACCAGCTCCGGGGTCAGCGCTTCGAATTGCCCGACGGGGTCGTCGTTCTCGGTGATCGCGATAGGCGCATAGCCCGCGTCTTCGAGCGCACCCGTGAGGCCCTCGAGCGAGTGTTGCCCGTCGTCGAGAACGAGGATCGTAGAGGCGCCCATCAGAGCTTTCGGGGTTCAGGCCTTGGCGCGGCGATTACAGCATGCTGAACGGATCGACATCAACAACCTGGCGTACCTCATGCGGATGTGAGCGTCGCATAGCGCGCATGACATCGCGCAAGCTCGCCCGATCTTTGCCCTTGAGCAGCACCTGGACCCGGTGTCGCCCCTGGAGACGCGCCAATGGAGCCACCGCGGGCCCGAGGACCTGGACCTTGTCGGGCTGCCGGGCGGCCGCGAGGTCGCGCATGCGCTCGGCGTCGGTCTTGGCGGCTTCGTGCGCCATGCGCTCGTTCTCGCATTCGTAGCGTGACAGCACGAGATGGGTGAACGGCGGATAGCCGAGCTCTTCCCGCAGCGACAGCTCGTGGCGGGCGAACGTCTCGTAGTCGTGCTTGGCCGCGGCTTTGATGGCGTAGTGCTCGGGGTCGTAGGTTTGCACCATCACCATCCCGGGCTTTTCGCCTCGACCTGCCCGCCCCGCCACCTGCGTGAGCAGCTGAAAGGTGCGCTCGGCGGCGCGAAAGTCTGGAAACGAAAGGCCGGCATCCGCGCTCACGACGCCCACCAAGGTGACGCCCGGAAAGTCGTGCCCCTTGGCGACCATTTGGGTGCCGATGAGCACCTTCGCCTCACCACGCGCGAAGCGGGTGAGCTCGCGCGTCAAATCGGATCGCTTGCGCACCGTGTCTCGGTCGAGCCGCGCCACCGGAACTGGCCCCAAGAGCATGCGCAGCTCGGCCTCGATGCGCTCGGTGCCCAATCCGTGCTGCTGCAGGTTGTGCCCTTTACAGGCGGTGCAGTCGTCGGGTGACTCTTCTTCGTGTCCGCAATAGTGGCAAACCAGCTGCCCCCGGCGACGATGCAAGGTGAGCGATACGTCGCACGCTTCGCATTTGTAGGTGTGGCCGCAGTCGCCACAGTAGACCACCGACGCAAAGCCGCGGCGGTTCAAGAAGAGAATGGTTTGCTCGTCGGCCGCGAGACCACGGTCGATGGCCGCCGCCAACGACGCCGTAAAAATGCCATCGCCGACCCGCTCGCCCTTGGCGAGGTCGAGCTGTTTGACCTCGGGCATCGGACGGTCGAGGACCCGCGTCCGCATCATCAGCTCGCGATAGCGCCCCTGGACGACGTTGCCGCGCGACTCGAGCGACGGGGTCGCCGAGCCGAGCACGACCACCGCGTTTTCTTGACGCCCGCGAAAGACCGCGAGGTCGCGCGCGTTGTAGCGCGGAGTCTCGTCTTGCTTGAACGAGGTCTCGTGCTCCTCGTCGACGATGATGATGCCCAGCTCGGTGAGGGGGAGGAACAGCGCCGAGCGCGCGCCGAGGCCGATGCGCGCTTCACCACGGACGACACGCTCCCATTCGTCGCGACGCTCGGCCACGGTGAGCCCGGAGTGGAAAGTCGCTACCTGTCCGCCAAAGCGAGCACGAAAGCGCGCTCCGAGCTGCGGCGTGAGCGCGATCTCGGGCACGAGCACGAGGGCCGTCTGGCCCCGCGCCAGCACCTTCTCGATGATGCGCAGATAGACCTCGGTCTTGCCGCTGCCGGTGACACCATTGAGCAAGAAGGTCGAGAACGAACGTTCGGCGAGCGCTTCTTCGATGGCGGCGATGGCCCCTGCTTGCTCGGGCGTCGATGGCGGCGCCACCGCGGAAGCGCCGCTGTGAGCGACCTCTTCGGACCCGTCGGTCGAGGCGAAGGGCGTGAGGCGTTGCTCGAGACGCTCGCGCACCACCAGGCCTGCCTTCTCGAGCTTCTTCACGCGGTCGTAGGCGCGGTCGTCGACTTTCCCGAGCCAGGCGACGCTCACCGGCTCATCCAGGGGCATCGCCTCGAATAGCGCCCGCGCCTTGGGCTTGAGCTCGGCGACGACCTCGGCCGGCGCTTCGACGCGCTTGAAACCCGTGACCTCGCGTGGCCCGCCCTTCTTCTTGGCGGCGTATGCGAGCCAGCCAGCGGTGACATGCCGCTTCACACGCGACGTGGCGGTGCGCCGCGGCCATGCCAGCTCACGCTCCAGAGCGGCCACAGTGAAGCCCTTGGGGAACTTGGCGGCCACGTCGAGCAACGCGACGTCGACCTCTTTCGCAGCGGTATCGCCTCGATGCGCAAGACCGCGGTCGGTGATCTTGAAGCGCGCGGAGCCGGCTCGCGCGAGCGCCGGCAAGGCGGCGTCGAGCACGTCTCCCGGTGAGACGTCGTAGTAGTTGGCCGCGAAGACGACGAGCTCGAGGAGCTTCGCGGGCAAGGCCGGGCGCTCGGCGTCGATGCCCTCGAGATCTTTGATGGTGATGTCGGCGGCGAGCGGCGTGTCGACGAGATCGACCACATAGGCGCTGGTGCGGCGTTTGCCGAGAGGCACGCGGACCGCGACCCCAGGCGCGACGGCGTGGGCCACGGCTTCGGGGATGCCGTAGTCGAGCAACCCCACCGGCTCGTTCAAGACGACGCGTGCGCGCACCATCTGATTCTAAACGCCCCCTCCGACAGTCGCGTCAGGCGACGCCGAGCCGCGCCTTCACCGATGCGTCGAGCGATCTGAAATCGACGGCAGTCGAGTCCGCCCCTATCGCCGCTAAAGCGGACGATAGCTCGCTGGTGCAAATGCCGACCGTGAACATCCCGGCGCTCTTGCCGGCCAGCACGCCGTTCACCGCGTCCTCGAAGACCACACAGTCAGCGGGCGCGACACCGAGCTTACGCGCGGCCTCCAGGAAGATGTCGGGAGCTGGCTTGCCGTTTGCGACCTGCTCGCCGCCGATGATGGCGTCGAAGAAACCGAGCGCTCGGAGCGACCCGAGCACCATCTCACGATTGGCACGTGGCGCCGCTGTTGCGACGGCGACAGGCGTCCCAGCCGCTCGCAAGCGCATGACGAGCTCTCGTGCTCCGGGGACCCACGCCACATGCGGCGCGTAAATGCGCCGGTACGTCGCTTCTTTCTCGTCCGCCAGAGCACGCGCACGCGCCGGGTCGACTCCCGGGCCGAGGAGCGTCTCGACGATCTCACCGTTCTTTTTGCCGGCGAACTCGCGCTCGAACTGCTCGACGCTCGCGGGGATGCCGTGCTGACGGCAGAGCTCCATCCATGCCCGGGCGTGGAACGCCATGTTGTCGACCAGGGTTCCATCCAGGTCGAAGAGCGCGGCCCGCATCATCAGCCCGCGGGGACTTGGAACAGCGTATCGGGCAGGTCCTGGTTGACCTTGATGTCACCGACCTCGGCACGGCGCACGAGCTTGCCGGCACGGTAGTTCTCGATGATGCGCGGGAAGAAGTCGCCAACGCCGGTCGTGTAGTCGAAGAAGCGCGATTCGTAGCGCACCTTCTTGCCGCCTTCGTCGACGTAGCTGACGAGCCGCACCGGCAAGAAGGTCGTGCTGTCGACCCAGAGCTGAGGCTTGTCGGTCTCTTGGGGCTTGGCGCCAATCACGTAGGCCGTCTCGCGCGCGTCTTTGCCGTAGATGGTGATGGCGACGAGCTTGGTGTCGACACCCAGGCTCTGGAGCACGGAGATGGTACGCGCCGCCATATCCTCGGGCTCCTTGCCTTTGGGCATGAGCAAGGTGGCGAGCAGCTCCGTCGACGGGTTCTTCGTCGCCTTCACGGCGGTGGTGTCGCCCTCGGCGCGCTTTCCTTCACGCTCGACCACGACGTAGTTGCTCTCACCGAGATCGCGCTCGAGGCGCAGGCGCTCGGGGTTCTTCACGTAGATGCGCTCGTCGACTTGATCGTCGCGACCGTCCACTTCAGCGGTCAGCTGCACCACACAGTCGCGGACCTCGGCCTTGGCCCGGCGCTCGGCCATCTGGCGGATCAGGAAGCTCGCCGGCAACAGGTAAGCGTTGGCCGGCGCGGCGAGGACGGCGATGGCTAGCGCGAGGAAAACGCTAACGAAACGAGACATGAGGTGGGTCGATATCACCGAGGGCCGAAGGCCGACAACCGATGGCCGACGTCCGATTGCCGATTGCCGATTGCCGACTGCCGATTGCCGATTGCCGACTGCCGATTGCCGATAGCCGACTGCCGATTGCCGGTCAGTCGAACCGGCGCTTGGCGTCTTTCCCGGCATCCCCGAGCTCGTCCAGCGCCCGGTCTAGCCCCGCCGTCATATCCTTCCAGGCATCGCCGGTGGCGTTCTGCAGCTCATCGAGCTTCGCAGCCGCCTCGCCGCGCTCCTTCTCGAGCTTGGCGATGGACGCATCGATCCCCGCCTTGGCGTCCGACGCCGCGCCGTTGGCCTTCGCCCGCAGAGTCGCCAGCTCGGCATCGGCCTTGGCGATCTCGGTCTTGCCCTTGGCGACGACGTCGTCCCGGGTTTGGCTAACGTACGCGTTGGTGGTACGGGCTGCCTCGCCGAACGAATCCCGCACGTCTTTCCCGGTGACTTTCCCGGGCGCATTGGAATCGTTACAGGCAACGAACGCGACAGCAGCAAGAGCGAACAGAGAAGCACGTAGCATCGGAATCCTCCGGAAACATGAGCAAGAAAAAACAAGATGGAGCGGTTGGCAAGAAGTTGATCGCCGACAATCGACGCGCGCTCCATAACTACGCCTTCAGCGACAAGCTCGAAGCCGGCATGGTGCTCACCGGCACCGAGGTGAAATCCTGCCGCGAAGGCCGCGTCATGCTCACCGACGCCTACGTGCTCGTCCGCAATAGCGAAGCGTATCTGCTGAAGGCGCACATCCCCGAGTACAGCGCCGGCAACATCTTCAATCACGAGCCGACGCGCATGCGGAAGCTCCTGTTGCACATCCACGAAATCGAACGCCTCGACGTCCGCATCCGCGAGAAAGGCGAAAACGCCATTCCTTTGTCGATGTACTTCAAGGACGGCCGCGTGAAGCTCGAGATCGGGATCGGTAAGAGCAAGACCGACATCGACCGCCGCCGTGACATCAAGGAGCGCGACACCAAACGCGAGATTCAGCGCATCATGCGCCGCGCCGGCCGCTGACGTCGCCCGCGCCTCGCTTGCCAAGGTTCGAATCGCATGTTCAATATCCCGCCATGACCGTCCGCAAGATCGTCGTTTGGCCCGACCCGGCGCTCGCCGAAGTCGCCAAGCCCGTTACAACCTTCGACGATGCCCTGCGCACCCTCGTCAGCGACATGTTCGACACCATGTACAAGGCGCGCGGTATCGGTCTCGCCGCAACGCAGATTGCGGTCGCCCAGCGCGTCATCGTCATCGATCTCGATCCCCGCAACGACGCCGAGAAAGATCCCGAAGTGCACGACGAGCTCACGTCGTGGGGCTACACGGGCCCGCTCGCGGTCATCAACCCCGAGATCACGAGCAGCGACGGCGACATCACCTGGAACGAAGGGTGTCTCTCGGTCCCTGGCATCACCGAGGACGTCAAGCGCCGCGAGCACGTGGTCGTCAAAGCGTTCGACAAAGACGGCAAGCCCTATGAGCTCGATGCTCACGGCCTTTTCGCCGTCTGCTTGCAGCACGAAATCGATCACCTGAACGGCAAGATGTTCGTCGACTACCTCTCGAAGCTGAAGCGCGACGTCATCAAGCGGAAGATGGTCCGCTTGAAGAGCGAAGAGACCGACGACGGCGTCGAGGCGGCGCAGAACCTCTAACGCATGGCTCGCGTCGTTTTCATGGGCACGCCCGAGTTCGCGGTGCCGTCGTTACGCGCGCTCATCGAGGCGCCCGAGCACGACGTCGTGGGCGTCATCACCCAGCCGGATCGGCCGGTTGGCCGTGGCCAGGTGCTCACGCCCTCGCCAGTGAAACAACTGGCGCTCGAGCACGGTATCCCGGTGTTCCAGCCCGCCAAGATGAAGGTGCCGGAGACCGCCGCCACATTCGCCGCCTTCGCGCCCGACGTCGCCGTGGTTGCGGCATACGGCCGCATCCTCACCCCGACGCTCCTCGCGGTGCCCAAACACGGCTGCATCAACGTGCATGCTTCGTTGCTCCCGCGCTGGCGCGGTGCCGCGCCCATCGCCTACTGCATCTGGAAGGGCGACGCCGAGACCGGGGTCGGCATCATGCGCATGGAAGAAGGGCTCGATACCGGGCCAGTCTATGCCGAGGGCCGCTTGTCCATTGCGGCGGACGACACCACCGCCTCGCTCACGCCGAAGCTCGCCGAGCTCGGTGCCCGAACGCTATTGCAGACATTGCCGGGGATTCTCGACGGCACGCTGGAGGCCGCACCTCAGGCCGCGATCGGCGTCACCCACGCGCCACCGCTCGCCAAAAGTGATGGCCTCCTCGACCTAAGGCATGCCGCGACCGAGCTCGAACGCCAGGTGCGCGCCATGACTCCGTGGCCCGGGGCCCGCGTCATGCTCGCAGGCCAACCGGTTGCCATAGGCAAGACCCGGCGCGTCGAGGGTGCCGGGATGTCAGGTACCGTTCTCAAGGCCGACAAAAGCGGCGTTGTGGTCGCGTGTGGTCAGGACGCACTCCTGCTCGAAGAGGTTCAGCTCCCGGGAAAACGCATGATGCCGGCCGCTGCGTGGGTCGCGGGCCGCGGCATCGCCGCCGGGGCGAGCTTCGACATCGCCGGATCCTGACAGCGTCTAGCATGGGGTTTGTGGTGGGAGGCCGTCGCTTTGCTTGACCACATAATCAGCCACTTCTAGACTTCCCGGACACCCGTCGCGAGCGATCCTCGTAGGGCGGCGTGGTCCGAAATGATCGGCGGCGAAGGCACCACATACGGGAAGTACTTCCTGATCAAGCGGCTCGCGATGGGCGGCATGGGAGAGATCTTCCTTGCCAAGCTCCGTGGTCCGGTCGGCTTCAAGAAGCTGCTGGTGATCAAACGGATCCTGCCGCACCACAGCGCCAACGATCAATTCGTCAACATGTTCTTCGCCGAGGCACGCATCGCGGCGCAGCTCTCGCATCCCCACATCGTGCAGATCTACGAGATGGGTGAGGTCGAGCAGTCGTACTACCTGGCGATGGAGTACGTCGCCGGCAAGCCGTTGCGTGAGGTCATCGACCGCGCTCGCAAGCTCGGTGAATCCGTACCGCCGGCTCATGCCGCGACCGTAATAGCGGACCTGTGCTCGGGTCTGTCGTTCGCACACAATGCCACTGGGTTATCGGGCAGCGAGCTCTCGATCATCCACCGCGACGTCAACCCCGCAAACTTGCTCATCTCCTATAGCGGAGACCTGAAGCTCATCGACTTCGGCATCGCCAAGAGCGGCTCGTCGGGCGAACGAACCGAGACTGGCACCATCAAAGGCAAGTTCGTCTACATGTCGCCGGAGCAGAGCGCGGCGCAGCAACTCGACAAGCGCAGCGACATCTTTTCGGTAGGCATCTGCCTGTACGAGACGCTCACGGGCACGAACCCCTTCGTGAAGTCGAACGCCGTGCTCTCGATGGATGCCATCCAGCGTCTCGAGCCGCCGCCGGTCTCGCAGCACAGCCGCAAGCTCGCCCCCTTCGATCGAATTCTCGCCAAGGCGCTCGCGAAGAAGCTCCCTGACCGCTATAGCGACTGCAGCGAGCTCGCCGACGATCTCCATGCCCTCTTGCGCAGTGGTGACCTCGAGCAGCCGCCGACGCCGCTCGCCGCCTACATGGGCGATATCTTCGAGGAGCAGATCGCCAACGAGCGACGCATCATCGCCAGCGCCCTCGAGAATACCCAGACCGAGTTCCAGCTCAACAAGAGCGCTGTGGCGCGTAACGCACCCCGCGACCGCCAGACGCGCCAGCTCACGCCGGACGAGGCCGCCGACGTCAACGCCGCGTCACGGGCGTCGTCGCTCGAGCCCATGGAGACGAACGGTAGCACCATCGCCCGTGACCGCCGCAGTAGCGGCCGCACGCTCGCCGAAGAGGCGGGGCTCATGGTCGACTCACGCCTGCCGTTTTTCGTCGCCTTGGCGATGATCGTGGTGGTGACGGTCGCCGGCTCGGTGTGGATCACGCGGGCCACTATCGCGCACCGTCACGCGGTCGCCATCGAGGAAGCCCAACGCATCTTGGGTCAGCCACGCGCCGGCGATGTCGACGTCACCGATCCCGCGGTGCGGCGTCTGATCGAGAGAGCCAAGGCCGCCGAGCCCATTCGGCCGCGCATCGACGAGATGATCATCAAATCCGGCCGCAACGCGCCCGCAGTCGGCAGCCCGGCGCGCGACAAAAACGACGACAAGAAGAAAGACGCCGACGAAAAAAAGAAGGACACCGACGAGAAGAAGAAGGACGCCAAGGAGACGAAAGCGCAGGCGCCCGCGGATACGCACGGCAAGTCCAGCGGCGGTGGCTTGGGCAGCGTGCAGATCGTCACCGAGCCCTCACTCAAGCTAGTCCGCGGCGGCCGCGGCCAGAGCGTCCGCATCGCCGACTCGGGTGGTGACTTCGTGCTCGGGTCGGGTGGCGACGTCGCCGCAGACCCGTTCACCCTCACTGTCCGCTATGCCGTCCTCGACGACGTGATGAGCTTCACCCTCGAGCCCGACCCCTGGGCCATCGTCACCTGCAACAACGCCACCTCGGGCCGGTCCCCGCAAACGGTGCGCGCCATCGAGGGCGTGGTCACCTGCGACCTCGCGAACCCCAAAGAAGGACGAAAGCTGCACGTGACGCTCCGGCGCACGCGATGAGCGTCGTCGACATGCGCCGCCCGACCGCGCTGGTTCTCGCCTCCCTCATCACCGCGCTGCCCGCGAGAGCTCAGCAGAGCGGTGACACGTCGCCGCCGGTTATCCGTTTCAGCCCCTGCGAGACCTTCCAGAAGGACCGACCGTTCAGCGTGGCGGCACGGTTCGCGGACGAGTCGGCGCTCTTCGAGCCCAAGCTCGTCTACCGCTTGGTGAGCGAGAAGACCTGGAGGCACGTCAACTTCGCTCGCGATGGCGACCTCTGGCGCGCCACTATTGCGAGGGGCGAGCTCACCGGCGCCTTTGCTTATTTCGTCGAGGTCTTCGACGAGAACGGCAACGGCCCGTCGCGCATCGGCAGTCCAGAGGCGCCGCTGTTCGCTCGAGCGGTCAGGCGAGCGCCCGAGTGTCCGTTGCCGGAGCCCATCGCCCCGCCGGTCGTGGTCGTCGAAGAGCACGGGACCGTCCCGCCGGAAGAGCCGGCGGCGATCACCAGCGAGGCGGAGTCTGGCGGCTTGCTCGCGCGCTGCGAGTCGGGCGCTGACGATCAACCGTTCTATTGCAATCGTTGGGTCTGGTACGCAGCGGGCGGCGCGGTGCTGGTCACCGTCGGCATCATCCTCCTGGCGACCAGCGGCGGCGGCCGCGACTATCCTGATCGCGTCGACTTCGAGATCCGCTCGCAAGGGCTGGAGTATCGATGAAGGCGCGCGCGCTCATCGTATCCGCGATAGCAGTCACATGCGCTTGCGGCGGCGACGAAGACGTTGCCGTGGAGCTGATGCTGCCTCAGGTTTCGGACTTGAGCTGCGCCAACTCCGCACCGTCCGGCCTATCGGCCACGCTGTTCATCAGCGGCAACCTCGCGCCCTGCAATCTGACGGTCGACAGCGCCGGACGCGCGAGCGGAACCTGCTCGGGCATCCCCACCGGTATCACGCGGTTCCTCGTGCTCCGCTTTGCGGTCACGGGCAGCGGCCGAGCCCTGCCCTTACGCTATGCCATCACCCAGGCCGATCTGACCCCACAACGACTCAAGGACAACGACGGCAAGGTCGCTATCGCGTTCACCGACGACGACACCACCGGGATGTACGTCGACACCGATGACGACATCGCGCAGCTGCGTGACCTGCTCAACGGACCGAAGGTGCCGCTCTCGGGCGCACTCTGTTTCGCCCGCTCGCTCATCGCCGCCGACGCCGGCACCACCGCTGTGGCAACCGACTGCCGGGATCAGACGGCGATAGCGGAAATTCTCGATTTGGACGCGGATAGCTGTACCAACCTACGTGAGCTCTGCGATGGTACATCTCCAGAAGACGACAGCAGCGCGAGCTGCTTCTGACAGCGGAGCTTGGAGCGCTTATGGCCAACAAAGGCGGGAATCTTCAGTCCTTCAAGATCGCCGATACGCGTAAGCCAACGGTCCAACGCCGTGGCACGCAGAAGGCCGAGCCGGAAGAAGAGCGCTCACTGGGCTTCGCGCGCATCGAGCGCATCCTCGAGAACGAGACCCACGACACCATCAACGCCAAACTCACCGACATCCTCGATGGCCTTGCCGTCTTCGACGAAGACAAGAAGGCGCAGAAGGACAAAGCGGCGGTCAAAAAAGCCATGATCGCGGTCGAGCGCGCGGCCGATTTGATGGAGTATTTGTTCCAAACGAAGGCCGAGCTAGAAAAGCCAGGAACCAAGTAAAATCAGCATGTTACAAGGCAAGCTGACCATCGAGCCGTGGGCCCCCTTAGGTGTAAGTACGCGATACGCCTACACTAAATTTTGTTGCGTACATCTGAACTGACGGTTGGCACGTCATTTTCACAACCCGAATTCGGCCCCATCGATAAGGTTAGTCAGCAAAGACGAACGAAAGCGCAGCGAGTAGTTAGCACGCGCGGCGCTACCCATAATCGACTCGAGCTAGCGAGTAGCCTAGCAGCAGTATCGAGAGGAGAAGTCGGCGATGGATTCCAAGATTGATCAGCCACAACAGTCAGGACTTCGGGTCGACATCGACCAGAGCCGCGCCCGTCAGGCCCCAAAGACGGACTTCGGCAGCGTCCTGTCCACCGGCCTTTCGCGCACCACCAATGCGGTGCTCAACGCCGGTCAGTTGGCGGCCCCGTACATCCCCGGCGGCGCGGTTCTGTCCGCGGCGATCTCGGGTGTCGGTACCCTCAAGTCGCACGCCACCGGCCAAACGGCCACCGGCATCAGCGGCACTAGCGTCGGCACCATGTCGAGCGGTGGCGGTCTGGTCACCGGCGGTGGCGCAATGGCCGGCACCGGCGGTTACGCCACCGGCAACACAGCGCTCGACGGCCTCGCGGCCTCGGGTGACTCGTCTGCCATCCTGCTCCAAGAGACCAAGCGCATGCAGGAGCTCAACCAGAGCTTCAACCTGCAGTACCTGAGCCTCCAGCAGAACATGCAGGCCGACAACCGTCAGTTCACGACGCTGTCGAACATCATGAAGACCAAGCACGACACGGCGAAAAACTCGATTAACAACGTTCGTTAATAGAGTAACGCGAGCCGCGCGGCCAAAAGTCGCGCGCCGCAACGCCACTTCTCATCGTTCGTCAAAACGGGGTCCCACTGGGGCCCCGTTTTTTTTGCCCCGCCGCCCCCGAAAATGGTGGCAGTCACCATTTATGACCGGCCCAACAGCCCCGCCGCGAAAATGGTGGCTGTCACCATTTATGACCGGCCCAACAGCCCCGCCGCGAAAATGGTGGCTGTCACCATTTATGTAGCCCTGCCGAAGCCGGGACACGAGCGTGGGCGAAGCCCACGCGCAGGCCCGCAAGGCGTAGGCAGGGCGGTCTCATAAATGGTGGCTGTCACCATTTTTGGCCACCTCAACCCACACCAGCCCGAATCGTTTATGTAGCTTGCCACGCCAAGCCGACCAGGGAGTATAAAGCTGTCACATGGCTGAAGAACTCATCATCCAGGGCATCATCCCGGTCCCCCAGCGCGACGTCACCCTGCTCCTCGAGGCTGGTTACCTCTACATGGAGCTCGGCAAGAACAAGGAAGCCGAAGACGTCTTCTCGGGCGTTTCAGCGCTCATTCCCCACAGCGAGGTTCCGCACCTCGCCCTCGGAAACCTCTACTTCTCGATGGGTCGTTTCACGCCGGCGCTCAAAGCGCATCAGAAGGCCGCCGAGCTCAATCCCGGGTCCGCTGCGGCGCACGCCTCGATCGCCGAGGCGCTCTTCTTCCTGAAGAAGCCCAAAGACGCCGTTCAAGCAGTCGACAAGGCGATCGCGCTCGAGCCCGAAGGGCCCGCCGGTCAGTTCGCCAAGTACCTCAAAGAAGCCCACGAGCTAGGTATCTTCGGCTGATTCCGCGTCGACCACGTTGACAAGACAAGCCCTACGACCCCATGACCGCAGTGCGAAACGCTCCGACAAGCGTTGCCTGCGACTCCTGACTTTTCCGGAGAAACTATGACGAAGATTGGTGATGGCCGCCCTCAGGTCGGCAATACGCAGCCCGGACAGACCGAGCGCACCGAGAAGACCGACGCCAAGGGGCCCGACTCCGCCAAGGGAGCAGGCGCTGAAAAGGTGATGGATAGCTTCGTCAAGGCCAACATCGCGCAAGGCCTTGCCGGAATCGCCACCAAGAACCGCCCCAACGTCGGGCCCATCCAGTTCACCAACCAGCAGCTTGCCCAGGTCGCCGAGCAGTTCGCGATCCTCCTGCGCAAGAACCCGAGCGCCGACCGCAAGGCGCGCGCCCGCATGTTTGCCCAGTGCATCATCCGCGGGAAGAAATTCGGGAAGATCTTCGACCAAGCCGACGAGCGCGAGCTCGAGACGCTCTACGACGCCATCGCGTCGCAGCTCGACGGGGTGCCGGTCCTGGCACAGCTGGTCGATGAGGTCACCGACTGGACCCTGCGATCGCCGGTCCAACGTTAAAGCGGTCAAACGTACTCGCATCGCAAGGGGAGCGTCGACGGCGCTCGCCTTGCAGGCGTGTGCGGTGTAATGTCCCACGTAGCCTTGAGCCTGTCCTGGGAGCCTGAGTTCGAATGAGCGAGTCTGGGGCGAAAGCGAAGAAGCCAGCCGGCAAAGTTCCCGCGTCCGCTGCAGCGGCCGGAGCGGCAGCCACCAAGGGTGACGCGAGCGACACGATGCGCGCAGCCGCAGAGGCAACCAGCGGTAAGGTGGTCGACAAGGCCGCCGACAAGTCTCTCGAAAAGGGTGGAGCGTCGGCCAGCGACGATCCCAAGGCGCTACCGCGTCAGGTTCTGATCGAGAAGTACATGCCGTACGTCCGCTCCATCGCGGGCAAGATCAAGAAGACGGTCGCTAAAGAGATCGACTTCGAGGATCTCGTCGAATACGGCATGATCGGTCTGCTCGAAGCGGCCGATCGCTACGACCCGCAGTTCGGCGCGAACTTCATGACGTTCGCGTACTACCGCATCCGCGGCGCCATCTACGACGGCCTCCGAGGCATGGGCTGGATGAGCCGCAGCGAGTACGCCCGCGCCCGCTTCGAAGAGCGCGCCAACGAGTACTTGTCGCAGGTCGCCGCCGCTCAAGAGTCGGGCACCGAAGCTCCGGCCAACCCCTTCGAGCACGCGGTCCAAGATCTCGCGAGCGCGGTCCAAGGTCTCGCCGCGGTCTACATCACGACCATCGACGGCACCGAAGGTCTGCAGATCAAAGACGACGGCTCGCCCGGCGCCGAGGAAAACCTCGGTCTCGAGCAAGCGCGCTCGCTGGTCCGCGAGACCATCAAGAAGCTCTCGGAGCAGGAACGCCAGCTCCTCGAGATGTACTACTACAAAGAGATGTCGCTGCAGGAAGTCGGCGAGAAGCTCGGCCTGTCCAAGTCATGGACGAGTCGACTCCACGCGCGCGTCATCGACAAGCTGCATAGGCTCCTCGAAGACTCGCTCGGATCGTAGGCAGCGCGGGGCGCGCTGCCAGATTCCGCAACCTCAGTTGGCGATGCGAACGCTTTTGAAGACGTTCGTCGAGCCCGTGTATTTACCGGCGGCGTCCTTCGTCCATTGCTGCTCGACGAAGCGCACCTCGATGCCGCCGCCGTTGGGCTCGGCAACGAAATGCGGGAACTTGTAGACGCAGTCCGGTTTGGCGGACGCGAGCACGATATCCTTACCTTTGCGGATGTCGTGCAGGACGATCTCGGAGCGCTCGGCACCGGCGCGGCGCTCGAAGGTCAGGAAGTCGTGGCCGAGCATGTCGGCTTTGTCCGCTTGAGCGGCAACCTTGTAGACCTCGTGGAGCTCCGGCTTGCCACCCGGGGTGACCTCGCCGCGGAGCTCGTACACCACGAACTCGCACTTGGCGTCGGCCCCCTGGCCGACGATGCGCTGAGCGACGACGCGGTCGCCCAGGTCGTTGAGCTGCACGTTGCCGACCATCGGCGATGGGATCTTGATGGGCGTGGTCGGCGTGTAGAGCGGCGTCAGCCAGATCTCGTCGGTGTCGGCGAAGCTGCCGGCCGTCGGAATGTACTCGATGTTCGTCGGTGGCTTCACCGCTTCATCCCAGACCTGACCGGTGCATTGCACCGCGAAGCGGCCAGAGAGCGGCAGGTCTTGGTAGACCAGCACGCCGGGGATGCGCTTGAGCTTGTCGGGCGCGTTCTTGGCGAACCACTCGAGCGAGAACGTCTTGTTGACCGGCGTGTTGACCGCTTTGGCGGTCGGCAAGAGCGCGGCCGCCTGCTCCTTGAAGAAGCTCATCGGCACGACGAAGCACATCTCTTTCTTGTTCTCGTCGAAGCCCTGGAAATAGAGGAACGTCTTGGCGAACGACGGGTCGTAGGCGCCGAAGTCGAAGGTGAAGGTCGAGCCCGTGGTGGTGTCGGTGACGACCATGGCGCGCTTCTCACCGGCCTTGAAGCCGCGGCCCATGTACTGCCCGTCGACCGAAGAGCGGACGAAGTAGTGCAGCGGGTCTTTGATGACGACGCCGTCTTTGGGGAAACCCGCAGGGGCGGAGACATCCCGGAGCGCGCCGGAGCTCACGGGAGGCAGGTTCGGCTCGCGGAGCAAGGCCACGACGTCGCCGTTCGCCTGACGCTGGAAGTTGACGACGTGCGTGTGGCCGCCGTCAGCCTTCGATTGCACCTTGCCGTCGCGGATCAACGCCTGCGCCTGCTCGGTGGTGAGCCTCAAGTTATGCGGATGGCTGCCGCCAACCGGGAATACACTCTCGGTACCGGCAGGTTTCGCCGCCACCGCTTCGATCTGCTCACCAGTGAGCGTGAGCGTATGCGGGTGGGCGTTGAAGCGAATGCTCGGCGGGTTCGAGTCGGTGGTGTAGGTCGGGGTCGAAGCAACGGGCTCGGCCTGGCCGACCGCTGCGATGGGGTCGATGCGCTTGATCACGATAGATTCTCCGGGAAGCCCCCGTTATCGGGATCAGGTGCCTGTCGGTCCGTCTATTTTCCGATGCCAAGCGGGCAATCCCGCGTGTGCGCCACAGCGGCTCGAGGTGCGCGAAACCCTTGGCTTCATCGTTGTTAACGCTGATCCCCCTTGTATTCCGTGGGCTCCAGAACCATGGTTCCACTGCGCCAAAACCGTCGCATTGGCGCGTCGATGAAGAAGTATCTACGCATTGCCATCCCGGTCCTCGTGGCCGTCCTCGTGGTGGGACTCATCGTCCGCCGCATCCAATCTTCGGCCGAGGGTCGCGGCAAGAAGCCGCCCCAAGGGCCGACCCCGGTCCGCACCGTGCTCGCCGAGCGGGGTGATCTGCCGGTCATGCTCGATGCGCTGGGCACCGTGACGTCGCTCGCGACCGTGACCGTCCGCAGTCAGGTGGCAGGCCAGATCACGCAGATCGCGTTCAAAGAAGGCCAAGACGTCAAGAAGGGCGACCTGCTCGCGCAGATTGATCCGCGCCCGTATCAAGCCGCGCTCGACCAAGCCGAAGGGGCGCTGGCACGCGACGAAGCCGCCTTGAAGAACGCCGAGATCGACCTTGCGCGTTACGAGAAGCTCATCGAGGAAGACTCGGTCTCGCGCCAGCAGCTCGACACACAGCGCGCGGCGGTGCGGCAGGCCCAAGCCACCTTGAAGACGGATCAGGGCCAGGTCGCCGGCGCCCGCGTGAACGTCTCGTTCGCGCGCATCACCGCGCCGGTCGATGGTCGCGTGGGTCTGCGCAAGGTCGACGTCGGCAACTACGTGTCGGCCGGTGACACGAACGGCATCGTGGTGATCACCCAGCTCCATCCCATCTCCGTGGTGTTCCCCGTTCCCGAAGACGAGCTCGCAGCGGTGTCGAAGCGCTTCCGCTCCGGCGCCCAACTCAAAGTGACTGTCTACGATCGCGGAGGCGACACCATGCTCGCCGAGGGCACCCTCTCGACGATCGACAACGTGGTCGACACGACGACCGGCACCGTGAAGATGCGCGCCATGTTCGAGAACGCCGACGAGGCGCTGACGCCGAACCAATTCGTGAACGTGCGCGTCGTGGTCGACACCATGAGCAACGCGGTCATCATGCCTACCGCGGGCGTGCAGCGCGGCGCCGACGGCACCTTCGTCTACGTCATCGAGGGCGACACGGCGAAGATGCGCACGGTGAAGCTCGGACCGGCGCTCGAAGGGCGCATCGCGGTGCTGCAAGGCCTCGATGGCGGCGAGCAGATCGCGGTCGAGGGGACGGATCGCTTACGGGACGGGGCGAAGGTCATGACCGCGGACGCGCCGAAGTCCGAGGCACCGAAGACCGATGGCCGATCTCCGAATGCCGACGGCCGCTTGCCGAACGCCGATGACCGATCACCGAATGACAGTGGCCGACCTCCGAAGACCGAAGACCGTAGCGCGACGGCCGATCGTCGGCCTCCCGGGACCGTCAGCCCGGTCCAATGATCCCGTCCCGGCCTTTCATCCTCCGGCCGGTCGCGACGACGCTCCTCATGGTCGCGATCATGCTGGTGGGCATCGTCGCGTACCGACAGCTCCCGATCTCGGCGCTGCCGCAGGTCGACTATCCGACCATCCAAGTCAGCACCTTCTATCCTGGTGCCTCGGCGGAGGTCATGACCTCGTCGGTGACCGCTCCGCTAGAGCGTACATTCGGCCAGATCCCCGGCCTCACCCAGATGGCGAGCACGAGCTCCGCCGGCGCGTCGGTAGTCACGCTCCAGTTCAATCTCGACATGGCGCTCGACGTCGCCGAGCAAGAAGTGCAGGCCGCTATCAACGCCGCCGGCAACCTCCTGCCGAGCGATCTGCCGGCGCCGCCGGTCTACGCCAAGGTCAACCCGGCCGACGCCCCCATCCTTTCCCTCGTCGCCACCTCGAAGACCATGCCGCTCACCCAGGTGCAGGACATCGTCGAGACCCGGTTGGCGCAAAAAATCTCGCAGCTCCCCGGTGTCGGCATCGTCCGCTTGGGCGGAGGGCAGCGGCCGGCCGTGCGAATTCGCGCCAACGTCAAGGCGCTCGCGGGCTACGGGCTCGCCATCGACGACCTGCGCACCACGATTTCCAACGCCAACGTCAACATTCCGAAGGGCACGCTCGACGGCCCGCTGCGCTCCTACACCATCAACGCCAACGATCAGCTGCCCAACGCCGCTGCCTACGGCGATCTGGTGATCGCCTACCGTAACGGCGCCCCGGTTCGCCTCACCGACGTGGCCGAGATCGCGCAAGACGCCGAGAACGTGAAGCTCATCGCCTGGGTCGACAAGACACCCGGCATCGTTCTCAACATCCAACGGCAGCCCGGTGCGAACGTCATCCAGACCGTCGACGCCATCAAAGAGATTCTTCCGCAATTGCGGACGAACCTACCTGCCGGCATCGATGTCGATGTCTTGACCGACCGCACCACGACCATCCGCGCGTCGGTGGAAGACGTACAAGTCGAGCTGCTGATGTCGATCGCGCTCGTCGTGCTGGTCATCTACCTGTTCCTCGGTGACCTGCGAGCCACGTTCATCCCGAGCTTGTCGGTTCCGCTCTCGATCGTCGGCACCTTCGCGATCATGTACGTCTGCGACTTCAGCCTGAACAACCTGTCGCTGATGGCGCTCACCATCGCGACGGGGTTCGTGGTCGACGACGCCATCGTCATGATCGAGAATATCGCCCGCTACCTCGAAGAGGGCGAGTCGCCGCTCGAGGCGGCGCTCAAAGGCGCCGGGCAAATCGGCTTCACCATCATCTCGCTCACGGTGTCCCTCATCGCCGTGCTCATTCCGTTGCTCTTCATGGGCGACGTGGTGGGCCGCTTGTTCCGCGAGTTCGCGATTACTCTCGCGGTCACCATCCTCATCTCGGCGGTGGTGTCGCTGTCGCTCGTACCGATGATGTGCGCCCGCCTCTTGAAGAGCCACGGCCACGCCACCAAGAAGAACCGCATCCAGACGTGGTTCGACTGGGTCGTCGAGCGTTATGCCGTCGCGCTCGATTGGGTGCTCGCGCGCCAGCGCATGACGCTGCTCGTAGCCGTCGGCACCGTGGCCTTGACCGCCCTGCTCGCCCTCGTCGTGCCCAAAGGGTTCTTTCCGGTTCAGGACACCGGCCTGATTCAAGGCGTCACCGAGGCCGACGAAGCCATCGGCTTCGCCGCCATGGCGCAACGCCAGCACGCTTTGGCGGACATCATCCTCGAGGATCCCGACGTCGAGAATCTCTCGTCGTTCGTCGGCATCGACGGCACCAACGCGACCATCAACACCGGCCGCGTCCAAATCTCGCTCAAGGACCACGGCAAGCGCAGCGGTACCGCCGCGGCGATCGCCCGCCGCATCACCGACCGGGCCAAAGAGGTTGCAGGTATCTCCCTCTACTTGCAGCCGGTGCAGGACCTGACCATCGACTCGCGCGTCTCGCGCACCCAGTACCAGCTGACGCTGCAAGATGCGTCGCTCGCCGAGCTCAATGTCTGGACGCCGAAGCTGGTCGAGAAGCTGCGCGATTTGCCGCAGCTCGCGGATGTGGCGAGTGACCTCTCGACCGGCGGGCGCTCGCTGTACATCAGCATCGACCGCCCGACCGCCTCGCGTTTTGGCATCAGTCCGGCGACCGTGGGCAACGCGCTCTACGACTCGTTCGGCCAGCGCATCGTCAGCACCATCTACTCGCAGTCGAATCAGTACCGGGTCATCCTCGAGGCCGACCCCGAGTTTCAACGCTCGGTGAACGCGCTCGACAACCTGTATCTGCCGGCGGCAACTGGTGGTCAGGTGCCTCTCTCGTCCATCGCGAGCGTCGAAGAGCGCTCGGTCGCGTTGCAGATCTCGCACCTCGCGCAATTCCCGGCGGCCACGATCTCGTTCAACCTGGCGCCCGGTGCGTCACTCGGCGCGGCCGTGGATGCCATCCGCAAAGTCGAGGCGGAGATCGGCATGCCCGCGAGCGTGGTCTCCAAGTTCCAGGGCGCCGCGCTCGCCTTCCAGGCCGCTTTGGCGAACGAGCTCATTCTGGTGATCGCAGCGATCGTCACCATGTACATCATCCTCGGCGTTCTCTACGAGAGCTTCATCCACCCGGTGACCATCTTGTCGACGCTGCCGTCGGCGGGCATCGGTGCCCTGCTCGCCCTGCTGCTCGCCGGCAAAGACCTCGGTGTCATCGCCATCATCGGCATCGTGCTGCTCATCGGCATCGTCAAGAAGAACGC
>CAZAER010000016.1:0-103879 GCA_964484195.1 uncultured Bdellovibrionales bacterium
ACGTAGCCTCGCGTCCGCAGCCGCTCGTGTTTGGCGCGCGCCATGACCGGCAGGAAGCGCTCGAAGCTGCCGTCGATCGTCGTGTTGATGTTCTTCTGATTGAAGGTCTCGCTCGCGGCGGTGAAGACCGCGATAGCGTTGACCTTGCTGGCGAGCGCGCGCTCGAGGCCTTGGATGTTCGGGACCAGCGCCATGGCGACCATGCCCGGACGGCGGATCACGCGCTGGAAGACCAATTCGGCGTCTGCGAGCTGCGGAATGCGCGGATGCGCGACGAAGGCGCTGACCTCGATCTCGAGGAGACCAGCGGCGGTGAGCGCGTCGACATAAGCCACCTTGACGTCGGTGGGTATCGTTCGCGCCTCGTTTTGCAGGCCGTCGCGGGGGCCTACTTCGATGACGACCGCCATCCACTCAAAATGCATCCGCGCGGCCAGGGGTACAAGCGTCACGGGGTCGGGCCACGATCCCACACAACCGCCTCGTGCTCCCCGCCGAATATCTCGACTCTGTGCAAATTCGATTTCCAAGGGTAGCGGCGACGCGTATCGCCGTTGACGGCCCCTCTTTGGCCGGAGGTCCCGCGCCGTCGAAAGGCGCCGAGATCCCACGGCGGGCCACGGATTTCCCGGTTCCCGCGCTTCCCCCGCGGCGTGCGCACCTCGGCCTCCGTGCGCTTACGGGGACCCTGCCCGTGCCTCTGGTCGATCTATCGGGCTACACGTTCGTGACCCATCGCCGGCCTGATGGCCGCGAGGTGAAAATCGAACGCTGGGGCGAAATCGTCATTCCGGACCTGCTCGGCCCCGGCGGCGAGGAGCTCCCGCCGCTGCAGATCGCGGGCGCGGATGCCCGCTTCCAAGTCTTCGGCGACACGGGCAAAGGCACGAGCGCGCAATTCGAGGTCGCGGCCAACATCGTCGCGCTGGCCAAGGAACGCGGCATCCACGCCAACATGCACGTGGGCGACATCATCTATCCGCGTGGTCTGAAGTCGGCCACCGATCCGAAGCTGGCCGACCTCTATCTGAAGCCGTACGGCGCCCTCTCCGAAGTCCATCTGATGTACGGGAACCACGAGTACGGCGACAGTCGTGCCGCTGGGGTCCCGGAGGTCTGGCTCGAGGCGGCGCGGACCGGCAAAGCGGGCGACGCACGCATCCCACAACGCTACTACAGCCGGCGTTTCATCGTGGACGGCATGACCATTCGCGCCCTGTTCCTCGATACCGCGACCATCGCGGTGGATCCGCTGCAGCTCGCCTGGATCAAGGGGCAGGTCGACAAGGGTGCCGACTACACCTTGGTGTTCGGCCATCACCCCATCTACTCGGCCGGTCTGCACGGCGTGCTGCCGCACATGGAGAAGCTGCTCTTGCCCCTCTTGGAGGGCAAAGCCGACATGTACGTCTGCGGGCACGACCACAACCTGCAGCTGCTCCGCACCGAGAAAGGCTTGCCGCTCATGGTCAGCGGCTCCGCTGGCGAAGAGCGCGTCAGCTGGCACACGCCGAAAACCGAGTTCTTCAGCCCGCGCATGGGCACGGCGTTCATCACCGTCAACAAAGCAGGGATCGACGCCGAGTGGGTGAACGGCAAGACACGCGAGTCATTGCACAAGGCCCATTTCGCGCGAAAAGCGGCCGGCTGACCGGGTGGCGCACCGAGGTGCGCAACCCTGGCGAGTGCGCTCCGAAAACGTGTGCCTATGTCGGCCTCACCCGTGTCAGGATTTGCGCATGGCCTCACCACGGTTGCGCCCTCGGAACACCCGCTAGAGGGCGACATTCGACCCCCGGCTCCGACTCCCACGCCAAGCGCGGCAGTGGTCGTGTGGAACCCGCCGCCCGAACCGGGCCTGTGGCTACAGATCAAGTGGGCCCTCCTTGGCCGGCCAGAACCCGGCCTCGACGGGCGTTTCGACCATGTCCTGGTCGATTCCTCGCTGATCAGCGTGCCGAAAGACGAACGGTTGGCGCGTCAGGTCCTGACCCTGGGCAAGACCAATGGACTCTCGGTCAAGAACCTCTTCGAAGTCTTGGCGGGTGATGGCTCCAGCGGCATCAAGCCCAAAGACGTCGACGCTGTCCGCAAAGACATACGCATCGCCGCCGAGCGGCTCGAGCAGCGCTCACCGGCAGCGAAGCTCGCGGACGCGGCGCGTCTGCAACTCGAGGTTCTGCGCCGCGAGCTCGATCATCTCGACTATTTACGTGAAGACGCTTCACGCCTGCAGCGACGCGCCGAGGCCGGTGTGCCTGTCCTGTTCGCTCGCTTCGACGGACAACACGTCGAGATGCAGACGCTGCTCACCGGGGCGGCCAACGCCGTCGGCGGCGAGCAAGAGAAGATCGAGCTGCTTCGTGCTGGGCTCGCGAGCATGGTGGCTCGCCGCGACGCCACGATGCCGGCAATCGAGCAGCAGCTCGATGGGATCCGTGCATCGGAGGAGAGACGCAAACAGCAAGACACGCAGGTCTCGGAAGCCCAAGCGCGCCGAGCCGCAGTGATCAAGGCCCTCCCGCAGGCGGACCGCGACAGCTATGCTGAGCGCCTCCAGAAAGCGGAGACGGTCGGCGCCCGCTTCTTCGCACCAGCAGGTGACCGCATCGCACCGAGCGAGGTCCTCGCACATCTTGCCTGGCACGGCATCGAGATCGCCCTGCGAGGAAACAGCGGCTTCGGCATTCGCGCCCTGCTCACGCCCCCCAAAGACGAGCCGCGCCAAGCGATCCGTGATCTCACGGCCCTCGAGGACGCGCTCAAGACGTTCGGCGTCTCGCGCTAGAGGCTCTCGAGCCGCACCAGGGTCGCACCGAGGTCGACAAGCTCGCCCTCGCTGCAGCCCACCTCGGCGACCACACCTTCGCGTGGCGCGGTGAGCCGGTACTCCATCTTCATGGCCTCGAGGACGAGCAGCAGATCGCCCTCGGCGACCTTGGCGCCCGGCTTGGTGCGCACCTGCACCACCTTGGCGGTCATGGGCGCGACCACGACATCGCCCGCGCTCGCGGCGTTGCCCGCTGTCGCGGACGTGCCGGCGAAGAACTTCGCGCCGCCCGGGTAACCGACCCAGACGCCTTTCGGTGTGCGAACCACCGCGACGCGAACCCGGCGCCCCTCGTGCTCGATGATGCGAAAGCTCATGTGCCGGTGCTCATGCGGAAAGCGCCGAGGCGTTGCCACGGCGAGTAGACATCGCCGGCAGGCGTCATGCTCCGGCGCACCGTGACCGCGGCCGCGCGCGCCAGCTCCTCGACGTACGACGGCACCGGCGGCTCGGGCCAGGTCGCGGTTTCGACGGTCGTGGTGAAGGTCTGCGCCGTCGTGAAGGCTTCGCTCTCGAGGAGCTGCGACAGGAAGATCTGATTGGTCACGACCCCGAGGACGGTGGTCGCGCGCAGCGCCGCGAGCAAGCGGGTGCGGGCCTCTTCGCGGGTCGAACCGTGCGCGATGATCTTCGCAAGCAGCGAGTCATAGGCCGGCGTGACCTCGGAGCCGGTGGCCACACCCGCGTCGACGCGAACCCCAGGCAAGCGCGGCCATTCGACGACGAGGAGCTTGCCGGTCTGCGGCAAGAACCCATGGTACGGGTCCTCGGCGTTCAAGCGCGCTTCGATGGCGTGACCGCGTGACGGTGGCGCGTGGAGCGGTAGCGAGCCGCCCAGCGCGATCTCGATCTGCGCTCTGACGATGTCGAAGCCGGTGATCAGCTCGGTCACCGGGTGCTCGACCTGGAGACGCGTGTTCACCTCGAGGAAGTAGAAGCCACCGTCGGGTCCGACGATGAACTCGACGGTGCCCGCTGAAGCGTACGTAGCCGCCTCGGCGAGACGCACCGCTGCAGCGTGCAGGGCCTGACGGGTCGCGTCGCTGATCGCAGCCGACGGACCTTCTTCGATGATCTTCTGATAGCGCCGTTGCAACGAGCACTCGCGGTCGCCGAGCGCGATGGCGCGCTTGCCGTCGCCGAGCACCTGCACCTCGACGTGCCGCGCCGGGTGCACGTACTTTTCGATCTGCATGCGGTCGTCGCCGAACGCGGCTTTGGCTTCGCGTTGCGCCGCCGCGAAGGCTTCGGCGATTTGTTTCGCGTCGTCGACGCGGCGCATCCCCTTGCCGCCACCACCGCCACTCGCCTTGAGCAAGACCGGGTAACCGATGCGGCTGGCGATACGCTCTGCCGCCGCGGGGTCCTCGATGCTCTTGTCGCCGGGCACGACCGGCACCTGGGCGCTCTCGGCGAGCTGCCGCGAGCCACGTTTGTCGCCGAGAGCGCGCATCGCTTTAGCGGATGGCCCGATGAAGGTGACGCCGGCCTTGTCGCAGGCCTCGACGAATTCGGCGCTCTGCGACACGAACCCGTAACCGGGATGTACCGCCTTGGCGCCGGTCGTCTTCATGGCGTCGATGAGCTTCGCGATGTCGAGGTAGGCACGCGGTTCGCCGAGACCAATCGCGTGATCCGCGAGCTTCACGTGCGGCGCATCGGCGTCGACGTCGGTAAACACCGCGACCGCCTCGTGTCCGAGCTCGCGGATGCCGGCAATCAGACGGCATGCGATCTCGCCGCGATTCGCGACCAGGATTCTCACGACCAGCTCGGCTTCTTCTTGGCGAGGAAGGACTTCAAGCCCTCCTGACCTTCGGGCGAGACGCGCAGATCGGCGATGAGCTGCGTGGTCATAGCCGTGTGATCGGCTCGTCCCGCGACGTCGTGAATGAGCTTCTTCGCGGCGCGCACGGCCTTCGGTCCATTGGCGCGAATGGCGTCGACGCAGAGCATGACCTGGTCGTCGAGCGACTCACCGTCGACGGCTTCGTGGACGAGCCCGATCTCCTTCGCGGTGCGGGCGTCGAAAATCTCGGCGGTGGCGAAGTAGCGGCGGGCTGGGCCGACACCGATCTTGGCGATGACGTACGGCGCGATGACCGCGGGCACGAGGCCGAGCTTCACCTCGGTGAGCGCGAACTTCGATTGATCGTCCGCGATGGCGATATCGCAGCAAGCCACGAGGCCCAAGCCCCCACCCATGGCGGCGCCGTGGATGCGGCCGACGACGGGCACCGGGCAACGATCGACGACCTCGAAGACCTTCGCCATGGTCCGCGCGTCGCTGACGTTCTGCTCGATCGAATATCCGGTACTCTCCTGCATCATAGCGAGATCGGCACCGGCGCAGAACACGGCGCCGTCGCCCTGCAAGATGACGACGCGATCGGTGTCCTTGATGGACGTAAAGACTTGGATGAGCTCGTGGATGAGCGTCGCGTTGAAGGCATTGCGCACGTCGGGACGTGCGAGATTGACGGTGACGATGCCGGCGTCGCGCTCGACGCGAATGGTTTCCATGGGGATCACATCCTGAAGACCGGAGCACGCCTGGGAGTGGGCTCCGCGTTCAACGCCGATGACAGGGCGAGCCCGACCACCTGGCGCGTTTGCGCCGGCTCGATGATACCGTCGTCCCAAAGCAGGCTGGTGCCGTAGTACGGATCGCCTTCGCGCTCGTACTTCTCCATGACCGGCTTCATGATCGACTGCTCTTCTTCAGCGGACATTTGCTGGCCGTCGCGCGCGAGCTTCTCGCGGCGCACTTGCGCGAGCACCCGCGCCGCCTGCTCGGCGCCCATCACCGAGACCCGCGAGTTCGGCCAGGTGAAGAGAAAGCGCGGTAGATACCCGCGGCCGCTCATGGCGTAGTTGCCGGCACCGTGCGATCCACCAATGAGCAGAGTGAGACGCGGAACCGTCGCGGTCGCCACCGCCTGCACCATCTTGGCGCCGTCTTTGGCGATGCCGCCCTGCTCGTAACGTTTGCCGACCATGAAGCCGGTGATGTTCTGCAAGAACAAGATCGGCACCCCGCGCTGGTCGCACATGTTGATGAAGTGCGCGCCCTTCAAAGCGCTCTCGCTGAATAGGACGCCGTTGTTCGCGACGATGCCGACCGGATAACCGAGCCAGCGCGCGAAGCCGCACACCAAGGTCGAGCCGTAGTTGGCCTTGAACTCGTGGAAGCGCGAGCCGTCGACCAGCCGAGCGATGACCTCGCGCACGTCGTAGGGGTGGCGATTGTCGACGGGTAGGATGCCGTAGAGCTCGTCCGCCGGGTACAGCGGCTCCTCGGGCTCGGCAACATCGACACCGATGCGCTTCACCGTGTTCAGGCTCTCGATGATGTTGCGGCAGATGCGCAACGCCTCGGGCTCGTCGTTCGCGAGGTGGTCGGTGACGCCCGAGACCTTCGAGTGCATGTCGCCGCCGCCCAGGTCCTCGGCGCTCACCTCTTCGCCGGTCGCCGCCTTCACCAGTGGCGGACCCGCGAGATAGATGGTGCCCTGGTTCTTCACGATGACGTTCTCGTCCGCCATCGCGGGCACGTAGGCGCCGCCGGCGGTGGACATGCCGAGCACCACCGCGACCTGCGGGATGCCGCGCGCGCTCATGGTCGCCTGGTTGTAGAAGATGCGGCCGAAGTGCTCCTTGTCAGGGAAGACCTCGGACTGCAGAGGCAAGAAGGCGCCGCCCGAATCGACGAGGTACACGCAAGGCAAGCGGTTCTCGGCGGCGATTTCCTGGGCGCGAACGTGCTTCTTCACGGTCTCGGGGTAATACGAGCCGCCCTTCACGGTGGAGTCGTTGGCGACGATCATGCACTCACGACCGTGGATGACCCCGATACCGGTGATGATGCCGGCCGAGGGCACCTGACCATCGTGGCGCCCGTAGGCCGCTAGAGCGGACAACTCCAGGAACGGAGTCTCGGGATCGAGGAGGCGTTCGATGCGGGCGCGCGGCATGAGCTTGCCACGGCCTTCCTGGACTTTCTTCGCGTCGGCGCTGCCGCCGGCGCGCACGGAATCGAGGCGCTCGCGGAGCTGCTTCACGAGCCCTTCGTGGTGCTTGCGATTGTCGCGAAACGTAGGGTCGGCGGTCCTAACGCGGCTCTGCAGCACGTCCATCGCTCGGGGTCAGACCACGAGGTTCGGGGCGTAGGCAAGGCTTGGAGCAAGCCCGCCATGCGAACTAGTGCGGCGTGTGCTGCTCGACGCGTGACTGTTTCTGCAGCGCGTCCTGCGCATCGAAGCCGGCGCGCTCGAGCATGCGCGAGAACACGTCATAGCGGTGGACGTGACCTGGCAGGTTCACGATGAACGAGCGGCCATGGTGCACGCCGATGCGGATCCACGGCAGATTGATGCGCTGCTCGCCTTGCGGGTCCCCGGAGTGGAAGTTGGCGTTCTCTAGCGCCGCGATCGGGACATCGCGCGAAGCGCTGCCGAAGAGCGACGGATGCTCGAGCTCGAGGACATCACCCTTCTTGTAAAAGATGCGCTGCGTCACCTTGCGGTTGTGCAGCCAGGCCCAGCCCAGGAAGGCGAGCCCGCCCAGGGCCAAAACGCTCGCCCAACCAAGGCGTTGGCCGAGCGGAGCCAGCTGCCCGCCCCAGTTCATGCTGGTGAATACGTAGCCAGCCAGGAAAAGCGAGAAGATGAAGGTGCCAATGGCAAACATGGCAGTGACACGCGCGCCCGTGATGGGCTCGTTCTCGTAAACCAAGACGCGGTCAGCGTTTTCCGAGCGGTTCATGACGTCCTCCGATGGGTTTAAGCTAGGGCGTCAGGCGCCCAAAGCAACGATCACGAACGCCGCATCGATACTGTTTTCGTGAGTCTTTTGCCCGTCGACGCCTTGGCAGCCACACTTCCGCGCTCTGAAGCCGTCAACGACGAGCTTCCTACCCGGCCCGCGCCACGGCCCGCGGTGGCCACCAGCCTCCCCCCGCGCCAGTCGCGCTTCGCGGCACCAGTCGCCAGCAACACGGCCGGCCTCGCGGCTCCCGGCGCCTCCAGCAGCTTCAAGCTCGCCGCCGCTCGCTTGCGGGCCCTCGAAGAGCTCGCCGGCAACGTCGAGCGCGACATGGGTGATGCGTATCAAGCGGTCGCCGGGCACTTCGAGGCGCAGATCGCCGACGCCCGCGCCGAGGTCGAGTCTCTCAAAGCTTAACAGTCGCGCCACCCGACTTATCTTCAGAGTCGGGGGAGTGGATGCGACTCGCAACGGTGTTGAGCCTGACGCTCTGCGCGTGTGGCATGCCGCGCGACCGAAACGATACGCTGTCACGCGTCGAGCATGGCGAGCTACGGGCGGGTTTCACCCATCATCCGCCCGAGGTCGACTGCCAAAGCGGACCCCCGAGCGGCGACGAGGTCACCATGGTCCGCAGCCTCGCGACGAAGCTCGGTGCACGTCTCACCACGCGCTGCGCCTCCGAGGCGGCACTGGTCGACGATTTGCGCGAGCATCGCATCGACATCGCCGCCGGTGCCTTCGACGGCGCGTCACCTTGGCGCACGAAGGTCGGCGCCACGTTGCCGTATGGACGCGATAGCGGACGTCGGTTCCTCACCCCTCCAGGCGAGAACGCTTGGCTGCTACGCGTCGATCGGTTCATCGACTCGGCGGAGCTCCAGCCATGATGCTGACCGAGCCCGTCCAGTACCCCGCGAGCTTCCTCGCGGCCGAGCAGCGAGCCAAACACATCGCGAGCTGGTCGATCGTCTACGTGCTCACGACGATCGCGTTCATGGGCATGACCATGGGCGGGTCACAGGCCATGAAGACGGTCTGGTACGACGACATCCTCGGGCTCATCCCACCGGTGTCGTTCCTCGTCGGCGCGACCGCCAGCAAACGCCGGCCGAGCGCCGAGCACCCCTACGGTTTTTTGCGGGCACCGATGATCGGGCACCTGGCGAGCGCCCTCGCCCTCATTTCCTTCGGCATCATGCTGGCGGTGGAAGCCGTGCTCGCGCTCGTCGAAGGCACACCGCCCTCACTGGGTGGCACCGTCGTCTTCGGCCACGTCATCTGGAGCGGCTGGCTGATGCTAGCCGCGCTCGCCTACAGCATCGTGCCGATGGCGATCTTCGGCCGCCTGAAAGAGAAGGCTGCGCGCCCCATTCACGATCGCGCGCTGCTCGCTGACGCGGCGATGGCCAAAGCGGACTGGCTCAGTGGAAGTGCCGCGGTCGCGGGGGTCATGGGGGTCGGCTTGGGCTTCTGGTGGGCCGACGCGGCTGGGGCGCTCATCGTCTCGCTCGACATTCTCCATGACGGCGCCGAGCAGATCCGCGGAGCGGTGAGTCGTCTCGTGGGCGCACGGCCACGCACTCTCGAGAAGGACCGCGAGGATGTCTTGGTCGAGGATGTAAAGCGTCACCTGCTCGAGCTCGATTGGGTCGCGGCCGCCGAGGTGCGCTTGCGCGAAGAGGGTCACGTGGTCTTCGGAGAAGCCGTCGTGGTCGCGCGCAGCACCGACGCGATCGCATCGAAGCTCGCCAAGGCACGTGAGGCGCTTCGCCAGCGTCACTGGCGTATGCACGACTTGACCATCACCCTCGGGGAGCGATGACCGCCATGACCGCGGCGACCATGCGGTCGCAGCGCGGCGCCTGGAAGCCGAACAGGTCCGCAGTAGCAGACCCGAGCTCGTCGCTGATCGTCGTGCGCAAGAGCGAGCGGGCGCGCGACAAGCGCATTTTCAAAGCGTCCTCACCGATCTCGAGACAAGCCGCGGCTTCGGCCGTGCTCATCGCCTCGACGTCACGCAATACGTAGGCGGCGCGCAGCCCCGCCGGTAGCCCGTCGACGGCACGCTCGAGCAAGGCGCGCAGCTCTCCAGTGAAAGCGTCGTGCTCGGGGGAGCTCGGGCTTTCGTCCGCCATGATGGACTCCTCGTCGTCGATGATGCTCATGCCGCCTCGACGCTTCTTCAAGCGCCCCAAGGCCTCGTAGAGGGCGATGCGCGTCAGCCACGTCGACAGCTTGGCTTCGCCACGGAAGGTCGCGAGCTTGGCGAAGGCGTTCACGTAAGCGTCTTGCATGGCGTCTTCGGCCTCGGCGTCGTCCTTCAAGATCGAGCGGGTCACACGGAAGAGGCGCTGGTTGTACCGGCGAATGATGAGCTCGAAGAGCGCGACCTCACCGGCGAGCACGCGCGACACCACCGTCGCGTCGTCGAGCTGACCGGTGTCCGCGAGCTGCGTCGGCTGATTCTTGGCCTTCATGACGAGACAGAGCCCTCCAGTCCGAAAAAGGTAACAAGGTTGTTACCTGTGTGCCCACTGCCCACTCTCTCCTGACGAGCGCCTGGCGCTCCACGGCGCCGGCGCTGCCACCGGCCTCGTGCTCCTCCTCCTCTATGTGGTGCGCGGCGGAGGCGGAGGCCTCGTGACTCCGGCCCTCGTTTGTTTCGTCCTCGCGGCCGCGGGTGGCTTTGCGATGTTCGCCATGCACCTGACGAAGAAGACCTTTCCGATCCCGCTGATGCTCATCCATGGCGTGGCGGCGGTCATTGGCTTCAGCTTGCTCCTCGCGGTGGCCTTCCAAGCAAGCTCATGAAGCGTTAGCGATCCTGTTCATGCTCGCTGGAGCATGGTGCGGCGGCCACTTGGTGTTCGGTCATGGGGTTGGGGTGAGCCGCAAGAGCTGATACGGTCCGCCCGCGCTCATGGCCTCATTCGTCGTAGCTCTCTCGCATCTCGTCGTCGCCTCTGGAGATGACGGTCACGCCGTCATCGGCAACATCGCCCTGTGCGTCGTAGCGGCCAGCATCCTGGGCTTCATCATGAAGCTCACCAAGCAACCGCTGATCCTCGGGTACGTTTTAGCGGGCGTCGTCATCGGCCCGATCGGCTTGCGCTTCATCAGCGACAACTCCGACATCGCCACCATCTCGGAGATCGGGCTCATCCTCTTGCTCTTCATGATCGGTCTCGAGATCGACTTGAAGAAGATGCTCTCGGCGGGTGCCAAGGTCATCGTCCCGGGCGTCCTGCAGTTCCCGCTGTGTTTGGGCGCGGGGTACCTGGCGTTTCACGGTATGAAGGCGATGGGCCTGTCGGTCGGCGACTCTGCATACGCGGAGCTCTACTGCGCCATCGCCATCAGCATGAGCAGCACTATGATCGTGGTGAAGCTGCTCTTCGACAAGTTCGAGCTCGACACCCTCCCGGGCCGCATCACCGTGGGCATTCTCGTCTTCCAGGACATCTGGGCGATCATGGTGCTCGCGGTGCAACCGAACTTCGCCGACCCGCAAATCGGCGGCATCGCCCTTACCTTCCTGCGCGGCGCGCTCCTCGTCGGCGCGGCCCTGCTTGCATCGCGCTACGTGCTGCCGATCGTCTATCGTAGCGTCGCACGTGTCCCCGAGCTCTTGCTCGTCATCTCCCTGGGGTGGTGTTTCCTCGTGGCGCTGGTCGCGGCTCTGCCGCAAATCGGCTTGTCGATGGAGATGGGGGCGCTCATCGCGGGGATTTCGCTCGCGACCTTCCCCTACAACGTCGACGTCATCGCCAAAGTCGTCTCCATCCGCGATTTCTTCATCACGCTCTTCTTCGTAGCGCTCGGCATGACCATTCCGCTGCCGCAAGGCAACGTGCTCATCATCGCCTCGCTGGTCGCGCTAGTCGCTATAGCGGTCCGCTTCCTCGGCATCTTCGGCGTCCTCTACAGCCTGAACAGCGGCCACCGCGCCTCGCTGCTCGCCACCATCAACCTCGGTCAGATCAGCGAGTTCGCGTTGGTCATCCTGACGCTCGGCGTGGCGCTCGGCCACATCGAGGGCGGTACGCTCACGACCATCACCTGGGTCTTCGCCCTGCTCGCGGTCGCCTCGACCTACGGCATCACCTACAGTCATCCGTTGCAACGCGGCATGAGCGTGGTCCTGAACGCCGTCGGCATCCGCGACCTCGCGAACGTCCAGGAAGAGAGCGGCGGCGATCACAAACATCCCATCGTCATGCTCGGCTTCTTCCGCATCGCCAGCGCCTTTCTCGACGAGGTGCTGCGCAAACATCCGCATCTGAAGGAGTCGATCAAAGTCGTCGACTTCAATCCCGAGGTTCGCGAGAAGCTCACGAGCATGGGCGTGGCCTGTGTCTACGGTGACGTGAGCAACGCCGACACCCTGCATCACGCCAACATCCACCATGCGCAGCTGGTGCTGTGCACGATTCCCGACGCTTTCCTCAAGGGCACCAACAACAAGAAGCTCGTCGATCTGGTGCGCAAGCTCTGCCCTCACGCCAAGGTGCTGGTCACGGCCGAGCGCACCACGCATGCCCGCGAGCTCTACGACGTCGGCGCCGACTACGTCATCCAGCCGTCCGTTCTAGCAGGCGAGAGCGTCGCCCGGGCCGTCGAGCTCGGCCTCTCCGGCGACCTCGACGTGTTGCGCAGCACCGCCCGCGAAGAGCTCGGCATGCGCAACGAAGTGTTGGCCTGAGCCGTCCGCGGCGAGCACAGTCCGCAGCGCCAACGCGGCACAACCCGACGAGCGATAGCGGCCGCAACCCGTAGCCAGCGGCTCCCGATATCTCAACCGCGCTCCGGGTCCCCGCGGCGCACCACCCCACAATTCGGAGTTTCAAATGGCCACCATTGCTTGGGCAAAGGCCCACGTAGGTACGCACGTCCAAGGTGTTCGAGCTGGCGCCCGTGAAATCGGCGCGATCATCCGCAAGGCGAAAGAAGTCGACGGCGCCATCGAGGACACCGCCCTCAAGGTCGCTCTCCGCGGTCAGCCGCGCGCCCTCTGGTCCGCGGTCATGGGCACGTACGCCTCGACCTACGGCGACGTCCACCACTCGCCCAGCCGCGAGCAGCTCTTGAAGACCCTCGGCCGCCGCACCGCCGACGTCATCAAGGCCGACGAAGACGGCAGCAAGCGCTACTCGGTCATGGAGCTGCGCTCGCTCAAGAATCGCGGCCAGCAGCACTTGGTCGAGTACGCGAAGCGCCGCAAGGTCGAGGAGTAAGTCCCTTCAGCGAACTGCTCGCATGGCATCGAGCGCCTTGTCGTCGAAAGCGACAAGGCGCACGAGCTTCAAGCCCTTCGCCTTCTTGGCTTCGGCGCGCAGTGTCTCGACGGCGATCCGCGCTGCTTCGGCGAGAGGATAGCCGTACGCTCCAGCGGACAAGAGCGGGAATGCAATGCTTCCGGCACGCGCTTCCTTCGCGAGGTCCATCGCCGCGATGTACGCATCGGCGAGCAGCTTGGCTTCGCCCTGCTTGCCGTCTCGGTAGATCGGTCCGACCGCGTGGATGATGTGTTTGATGCCGCGCGTCGACTCCATGTAGTACGCGCCGGTGATCACGGCCGAACCCGTCGGACAACCACCGATCTTGCGCAGCGCCTCGAGGAGCTCGGGGCCAGCGCCCTTGTGGATGATGCCGTCGACGCCGCCACCGCCCTGGAGCTCGGCGTTGGCTGCAGTGACGAGGATCTCGACCTTCTGATCGACGATGTTACCGAGAACGGCTTCGAGCTTCGCGGCCATGGAACCCTGCCATGCTCTGGAGCATCAGCCACCGCAGCGGTGGGATGCGGGTGAGCGGCCCCATCATGGCATCGCGCAGCGGGCCGAGCAAAGTGGCGTCGCTCTGGAAGAACGGCGTCAGCCAGCGGGTCACGAACTGGTAGTAGTGCAACATGCCGCGGCGCCGGCGCGAGTAAGCGGCGAGCGCACTCGGCAGGTCAGGCTCTTCGCGAAGCACCTCGGCCAACGTGCACGCGTCGACGAGCGCGAGATTGGCGCCCTGGCCGAGTTGCGGGCTCATGCCGTGCCCGGCATCTCCCATGTACAGCACGTTACCGACGTCCCAGCGGGGCATACGCACGTCCGTATAGGTCGCCAAGAGCACCTTGCCGCCGGCGTCGAAGAGCGGCACCGCGCCTGGGTAGTGCGCCGCGATGTCCTCGCGCATCGTCGCGGCGGCGCGCTCGTGGCCCACAACGGGCACGCTCCAGAACAACGTCACCAGATCTTTGCCGACGGGCAAGATGCCGAGCATGCGCTTCGTACCGCGCAATACCTGGAAGAGCTCCGGCGCAACACCGTTGCTCTTGCAGACGCACCACAACGCGCCCCACGGATAGGGAATGGCGCGGCGCACCGCCGGCTCGTCGTCCGCGATGACGTTGCGTGACCCAGCAGCGAGAATCACCAAGTCATGGGGTCCATAGCGTCCACCGTCGTCGGCGACGAGCACCTTCTTCCGACCTCGTCCCGAGAGCGTCACAATGGTGACGCCGGTCACCAGCTGCGCGCCCGACGCCCGTGCGGCGTCGAAGAGCGTCGAGAAGAGAACGCCGCGGTGCAAACCAATACCGTGGAGATTCGCAGCGAGGTCGCCGTAACGCAGCGTAAACACCTCGCGCCCGCCGTTGGTCACGCAGCGCAAGACATCGACGCGCGCTCCGCTGTCGCGGATCACCCGATCGAGACCGAGCTGCGTGAGCACGGCCATGCCGCTGGGCTGCATCATCAGGCCGGCCCCGACGGGCCCCGGTGTCGGCGCGCGCTCGTAGATGGACACGCGATGGCCGGCGCGCGCCAAGAAGATCGCCGCGGCGCAACCAGCCGTCCCAGCACCAACGATACCGACGTCGAGAGCCACGTCGGGCTCTTACCTGCTTCCGAGGGTCAACGTTTCCTTTTTCCGTCGAGCCAGGTCATCGCCGCAGCCACGGCTTTCAACGCCGCCGTCTCATGGTCGCCAGGGACGGTGATGAGGGCGATGTCGCGCGAGCCGGCGGCGCGCATGCGTTTCACGACCGGTGGCCCATTCACCGCGTACGACACTTGATCGTCGTCTCTGCCGTGCACCAAGCGAATGGCCTGGTCGCCGGCGTTCCAGCTGTCGGTGCAGTCGGCCGCGAGCGCTGCATAGAGCGGCGCGTGCGGATTGAGCTCGCCTTTCGTGCCGTAGAGCGACGCGAGAAACGTCGGGTGCAGTAGCTTCTTGGGGTCGGCGCCGATGAGCCCAGACGTCCACGACGTCCCCGGCGCATCGCTGAATGCGCTCCATGCAGCCTCGGCATACTTCTTCGCGAAGATCTGGTCGACACGCTCCGCGAGGCCAACGCGGTTGTCGACGCCCAAGAGGTAGTAGGCGAGCGCTGGAGCCGACAGGTCGTGCGGCTTGCCCATCATGAACTCTTTTTGCCCGATCTGATCGTGCGGTCCCGCCATGGGCACCGAGCCGGCGACGGTGAACTCTTTGCGCAACGCCGGTGTGCTGCACAGCAAGCGATGCAGGGCCATGGTGCCGTGTCCGCCCTGGGAGTAGCCGCCGAGCATCACTTGACCCGAGAGCTCGATTCCCAGCTGCTTTGCGAGCTTGCGGGTCGCTCGCATCATATCGAGCGAGGCCGACGCCTCGCTGTCGGCATGCATGTAAGGATGAAAGACGCGCTTACGGTTGGCATCCTTCGCGTGCGCGAGCTTCGGGTCGTAGAACTTCTCGGGATGGGGCTCGGCAGACGCGGCAAAGCCCAGGTAGTCCGCCATCGCGACCAAATAGCCACCGCCAGCGAAGAAGGTCGTGGCCACGTAGCGATCGGGGCTCTCGGGATCGCGCGACGGTCCGCCATCGCGTCCTGGGCTCGTGCCATGCTGCATCGAGAACAGAGGCAGAGCCTTCGCTCGAGCCTGCGGGACGATCGCGAGGCCGCTTGCCGCGACCTTTTCGCCCTTCGCGTTGGTGGTGACGTAGGTGACGTCGTAGAGCGTCACCGCGTGCACGGCGCCCGGGAGCTTCGGCACGCCCAAGCTTCGGCGTTCCGCCTCGATGTCCGCCTTCGCGAGCGTGTCGAGCTCTTCGAAGCGGAGCAGATCGCCCGGCGACGCATCAGCGAGGCGTGCTCGCGAGGTCACTGCTGCGCTTCGCCGAACTTGCATCAGCGCCATCACCCGAGCTCCGTGAGAGAGGTGCTCGGCTTATCGGTGTCGGTAGGGGCGGGTTTCGCGCCAACTTGTCACTCGCGAAGCGATTCCGCTTCGGTGCGCGAGCTACTGACGCTGGGCGGTGACGCGGTCACGCATCTCGAGCAATGCGTCATCGACCTCTTCGGCTTCGCCGGGATTCTTGGCGCGCAGGCTCTCGATGCGCTCGCGCAGCCCGTTGCCGAGACCCGCTACCTCCGCGGGCAAGGCGTCCTCGCGGCGGAGGTCGTCGAGGGTCATGAGCAGCAGCGTCTGTGCCTTGAGGTCGTCGTTGAAGCGCGCCAGCCGCCGCGCAATGCGCTGGAGCTCTGGCGTCGTCTGGACCGGCAGATTGCTCTCGGCGATGCCGCGGAAGCTGCTGGAACGGATCCCCAGCAGCGCCATGGTGTAGGTCGAGACCGCGGCCGGGTCGTTCGGATCCTCTCGCATCGCAGCTTGGAGATGCTGGAGCGCCTTGCGCCCGGGCTCGAGGCGGTTCCACGGCAGCAGCGTGTAGTGCTGGAGCGTGATGCCCTCTCCCCAAGCGAGAAGGCGATGCGCGGAGCCACGTTGCGCCGCAGAGGTGCGCGCGTCGAGCGCCGCGCGGGCCGCGCCCACGACGTCATTGACCGTCTGTACGCTAGCGCGGATGGTCGGAACGGCGGCGCAGCGACGCTTGCGCACGTCGGTGCGAGGGGGCTCGAGTCCGCAGACGAGACCGTCCAGCGACTTGGTTCCGGAGCTGAGCACCGCGGCGTGACGACTGAAGGCTTCGCGGGCTGCGACGTAAACCGGATCGTCCCAGGCCAACTGCTCGCCCGTCTGCGTGGTCACGATGTCCGCGGCATCCAACACGCCCACGGTTCCAGCATCACGCTCGACCTTGAGGCCGTTCGTGCCACTGAAGATTTTCGGATCGATAGGTGCCGACATGGGCAGTCAGTATCGGCGCGACATCGAGCACGGCGCCCCCAGGGAGCCTGTCACGACGTCAGATCCAACCGTTCTCGCGATACCAGACCGCCGTCTCACGGAAGCGTTCGTCCAGCGGCTTCGCCACCGAGAAGCCGAGCTCTCGCACCCGCGCCGAGCTACAGAACCAGTTGCCGGCCGTGCCCTCACGCGCCTTGTCGAGGTTCACCACGAAAGGCTTGCGACGGATCATGCCGATGAGCTCACCGATGTACGCCGCGATGAAGGTGACCAGGTCGGGGACGCGAATGGTGCGGGCGCGCTTGCCGAAGCCCGCGGCTGCCGCTTCGCCGAGCTGGCGCCACAAGAACGGCCCGTCGTCGGCGATGTAATAAATGCCGCGGCCCGAATCCTCCGTGCTCAACGTCGCGCCGCGCTCACCGACGAGCGCGAGCCCGATAGCTAGGTCGTGGACGTGCACGACGGAGAACCGGCGCGCCGCGAAACCCGCTTGCACGACGAGCCCGCCCGCGGCCATCTTGAACAGCTCGAAGACATCGCGGTCACGCGGTCCGTAAACGATCGGCGGACGAACGATGGTGACCGGCACTTTCGCGGCGTACTCGCGCACCTTCTCTTCGGCCATCGCCTTGCTGGTCCCGTAGCGGCTGACCGGCTTGCAAGCGTCGCCTTCCTCGAGCGGCCGATCGGCGCGGCACGGTCCAGCGGCGGCGATCGACGAGACGAAGACGACCTTGGGGGGCTCGCGCATCTCCGCCGCAGCGGACATGACGTTGACAGTGCCGTCCAAGTTGACGCGCGCGAACTCAGCCAGCGAGCGCGCCTTGGTAATGCCGGCGACGTGATACACGACGTCGACATCCGCCATCGCGGACGGCAAGCTCGCCGCGTCGGTGACATCGCCGTAAGCGAGCTCGACCCGTGCCTTCGGAAGATGCGTGAGGTCGCTGGTCTTGCGCACCAAGGCGCGCACGCTGTGACCACGCGCGAGCAGGGCTTCGACCAGATGGGCACCGACGAAACCGTTGGCGCCGGTGACGAGCGCCCTCACGATAGCGACTTCTCGTACATGCGGTAGGTCTTCGACTTCTTACCGCCCATGCTTTCGATGGCACGGTTCACGAGGTCGTTGTTGTCGAGCGTCCAACCGATCTCGCCGCGGCGGAAGCCGAGCTTGCCGGCAATCTCGAGCGTGTCCTTGTAGAGGATCGCGTCGATACCGCGCTTGCGATACTTGGGGCGCATGCCGAGGAGCACGAGGCGCGCTCGGTCGCACTTCTTCAAGTGCATGAGCATCTTCGGCAAGCCGAACGGCAAGAGGCGTCCGTTGGCCTTGGCGATGGCCGGGTTCACGTCGGGGATGGTGAACGAAAAACCGGCGACCTCGCCTTTCACTTCGGCGATGAGCACGAGCTCGGGCTTGACGATCTGCTTCATTTCTTTCGCCAGCCGGTCGAACTCGGCGCGCGACATCGGCACGAAGCCCCAGTTCTTCTCCCAAGCTTCGTTGTAGATCTGGAACGCGAGGTCGACCTCTTCGTCCCATTTCTTCATGTTGGCGCTGCGCACCACGATGCCTTCGCGCTCGCGGATCTTCTCGGCGATGCGGCCAATCTTCTCGGGCACGGACGCATGAGCGGACAGCTCCCAAGCCCAGAGATCGCGCGACTTGGCGTAGCCCGCGTCCTCGACGAGCTTCTCGTAGTAGATGGGGTTGTACGTCATCATGATCGCCGGCATGTCGTCGTAACCGTCGACCAGCAAGCCGCACTCGTGGTTCGTCGAGAAATTCACCGGGCCCCAGACCGCTGTGAGCCCGCGTTCCTTGCCCCACTGCTCGACCGCCGCGAACAACGCGCGCGACACCTGCACGTCGTTGACGGTCTCGAACATCCCGAACCCTACGTGCTGCACGCTGTGGAAGTCGTTGTACTTCTTGTCGTGCACGGCGCTGATGCGGCCGACGACCTTGCCATCACGCTTGGCGAGGAAGTGCGCTACCTCGGCGTATTCGAAGAAGGGGTTCTTCTTCTCGTCGAGGAACTCTTTGCGCTCGATGAGCAGCGGCGGCGCCCAGCGATTGTCGCCGGTGTAGATGCTCCAAGGGAACTTGATGAACGCGTCGCGGTCGGCTTTGCCACTGACCGAGGTGATCTCAACCATCGCAGTCGCTCCTCGCGCGCGGTTGCACCGCACTGGCGCACGAAAAGCAAGGGTTCAGGGGCCGCGCTTGGCAGTCGTGTAGAGCACCGTGAAGAGCGTCTGCAGATCGTCGTCCTGGGTCGTGAAGCCGCGGAACCGGGTCCCGGAGAAGAGGCGCTCGAGCAGGATGGGGGCCAGCGCCTTCTGGTCTTCGGGGTCGAGCGCGTTGAAGTCACGAAGCACCGTGCTGGGAATGACGATCGACCAACCGTTCGTTGGGATGGCGTCGAGGAGGCTTGCGACCCTCTCCACGCGCTTCTCGGCCTCCGGCGTGAGGGCGACGTTGGTGGCGGCGACGTCCTCGAGCTTCTTCCGCAGCTCGGGCGCTTCGATCTTCCAGATCTCGAGCCGTCGTACCCATCGCTGCGCGAGGCGCGCCAGCAGCGCCTTGGTCGATGAGCCCCCCTCGGCGTGCTCCATGGCCAGGAGCTTGGCCGCGGTCGGCTTCACGGGAAAGAACGTGTAGAGACGGTCGGCGCGCTCGAGCCCGTCGAGCGTGATGGGCAGTGTCATGATGCCCACGAGCGCAGCGGCGGCTCCGGCGCCGATATCCCACGTACCGAGCGCCACGGCGGCACCCACCGCCCCCGGGAAAGCGAAGATCCAGCGACGGAGAAAGCCGGCGAGCAACCCGGGTGCTCCCGGTTGTGCGCCCTGTCCGCGCGTGACGTGATGCAAAGCGTCTTCGACCTTGAGGCCGACATCGAAAAGCGTCGTCGCCGCCGGCAAAGGCGAAATGACGGCGAGCGGTTGGCTCTCGGGGATCGGCTGGATGAGCGGCGCCATCAGCGGAGGCTTCACCTCGACGCGAGCGCCAACAATCGGTCCGGTCACAGCAGGCATTGCAAGGTTATCGCGAACGCAGGGCTATTCGTTCTCAGCCACCGTAGCGACAAGCAGCGTCGAGTGCCTCGAGCAGAGCCTTGGTCTGCACGGTCTCGGGGGCAAAACCGCGCGGCTCGCCTTTGTGAAAGAAGCGCTCGCGCAAGATGGGCGCGATGGCCCTCCGGTCTTCGGGGCTGAGCGCGTTGAAGTCCTCGAGGACCGCATAGCCGCTGTAGCGCCACATACGGTCCCCCATGGGTATGGCGTCGATGAGCCTGAAGATGGGGTCGACCCGCTTCACGACCTCTGTGTCTTGGCTCACCGGCGTCGCCGCAACCTGCGCGAGCTTGCGCTCGAGCTCCGGGGCCTGGATCCGCTGGCCCTCGAGCTTCCGCAGCCATGACTTCGCAAGGCGTTTCAAGAGGAGCTTGGCCGCGGCGCTGCCCTCAGCGAACTCCACGCCCAAGGCCCTCGTGGCCGCGGGTTTCTCGGGAAGCGAGCGATAAAGCCGGCGGTCCACTGCGTTCAAGCCATCGGTCACGTGGTCCAGCGTGAATGGCAGCGTGAAGATGCCGACGAGCGTGCTCACCGCTCCAGCACCGATGGAACCAGAGGCGAGCGCCACCGAAGCGCCCACCGCCAGCGGAAACGTCAGCACCCAGCGGCCGCACAGGTCCGCAAGACGCCCCGCGACACCAGGCTTCGGGCCCTGGCCGCGTGTCGCGTGATGCAAGACGTCGTCGACCATGAGCGCGACGTCGAAGAGGGGCTTGCTCGAAGGTGCCTGGGCTACGACCACCGGCAGCGCGTTGAGCGGAACCTGTATCGGTAATGTCGAGGTCGTGCCTACAGCGAGCATCGCCTCCTTATCGTCGGCGACGCGCTGTCGTCCGCGATTGCCGCGGGCCGACGTGGCACTCGGCTGCGTGCGTCACTCAGCCCGCGAGACGGCCCTGGATCACCTGGCTGGTCTGCTTGCCCTTGTCGGCGCCGATGATGCCGAACTTGCGGCCGATGACATCGAACGTCTCGAGGACGCGATCGAGCTGCTCGGTCGTGTGCGTCGCCATGAACGACGTACGGATGAGCTGCTGACCGGGTGCAACCGCCGGGCTGATGACCGGGTTCGTGAACACACCCGCGTCGAGCAACGCGCGCCAGAACGAGAAGGTCTTCAAGTCGTCGCCGATGACGACCGGAACCACCGGCGTGTTCGAGTGCAGCGTGTCGAAGCCGAGCGCCTTGAAGCCCTTGCGCACGTGGTCCGCGTTAGCGAACAGCTTGGCGCGACGCTCCGGCTCGGCTTGGACGATCTCGAGCGACTTCAAGCAAGCACCGCACGCGCCTGGCGTCATGCTCGCCTGGAAGATCATCGAGCGCGCCTTGTGCTTGATGAACTCGATCACCTTGGCGGGACCCGCGATGACACCACCGAGCGAAGCGAAAGCCTTGCTGAAGGTGCCCATGATGATGTCGCAGTCGGCTTCGACGCCGAAATGCTCGGCGGTGCCGCGGCCGTCTTTGCCGAAGACGCCCATGCCGTGCGCTTCGTCGACCATGAGGCGGAAGTTGTACTTACGCTTGAGCTCGGCGTACTTGTCGAGCGGCGCGACATCGCCTTCCATGCTGAAGACGCCGTCGACGACGACCATCTTGGCGGCGTCGGCCGGGGCTTCACGCAGCAAGAGCTCGAGATGCTCGGGCGTGTTGTGACGGAAGCGCTTCATGTCGGCGGCGCCGAGGCGCACGCCATCGACGATCGAGCCGTGATCGCCCTTGTCCATGTAGACGATGTCGCCCTTGCCCAAGAGCGACGAGAGCGTGCCGAGGTTCGCGGTGTAACCCGTCGAGAACACCGCCGCGGCGTCGCGCTTCAAGAAGGCGGCGAACTTCTCTTCGAGCTCGGCGTGGAGCGAGAGAGTACCGTTGAGCAGACGCGAGCCCGAGCAGGTCGAGCCGAACTTCTTGGTGGCCGCGATAGCGGCTTCTTTGACGCGCGGGTCGCTCGACAGGCCCATGTAGTTGTTCGAGCCAGCCATGATGACGCGCTTGCCGTCGATGACGACCTCGGTGCCGAAGGTCTCGTCGATGACGGAGAAATACGGATAGATGTTGTGCGAGCGCGCGAGTGGCGGATCGTTATAGGCGTGGCACTTGTCGAAGATATCCATCGTTACATCCTGCGCGTCGCGCTCAAGCGACTGACTCAAAAGCCCGGCGGCGCTCCCCGCGCTCCGATTCCTTCACATACGTACCGAAGACGTAGTCCCACAGCGGGGAGCTGACGCCGTACCACCGATCACCAAACGCGAAGTGATGCTGCAAGTGACGCTTGCGCAGGCCCTTGCCGATCCACGACGTCGGCCGCGCGAAGTGCGTGTAGTAGTGGACGTAGTCGTAGCCGAGATAACCGACGATGAAGCCCGAGAAGAGCGGCATCATCAGGGGCGCGCCCGGCCAAGCGTAGAAGAGGCCGAGGAAAATGAAGAAGAGCGGCACCGACATGAGCGGCGGCGCCACCAAGCGGTCCCACTCCTGCACGTCGTGATGCAGGCGATGCACCGGGTACCAGATCTTCTGGAGCGCGGGGTTCTTGAACTCGAAGTGGAAGACCCAGCGATGCAGGATGTACTCGCAGAAGGTCCAGAGAACGAAGCCAGAGAGCCAGAGGCTCACGGACAAGATGGTCGACAGGCCCTGGCCCAGGCCGAGATAGAAGAGGTATGCCGACATCGGCACCCACATGATCGCCGGCACCACGGGATGGCAGCGGCTCAGGCGCTCGAGCAACGGACTCGAGAAAGCCTGCTTACTTACAGCGTGGGGGTCTTGCATCGCGTTTGGCCCCGGCAGTTGCCAGGAATCCTTTCGAACTGTCAACGCTAGACGGCCTTGGACGGATCACGCCTGAGGCAAAATAGCGTCAAAACCACGATTGCCAGGGCTAAAAGGGCGAGACCCGGCGCTTCCATCATCGTCTGAGCGCGGCCGATGGTGACGGCAAAATGCGCCATCGCCATGAAGCCCAAGGTAACTCCTAAGGTCATCATGACGATCCAACCGCCGAATCGACTCACTGCCTGCAACCCTTTGTTTTCGCGGCGGGAAAACACGAAGTAGACCAAGCCGGCGACGACGCTCGCGAAGATCAGCAGCTGGTTCAGGTAGGGACCGAAGCTGCAAGCGAGGTTGGTCAGGCCGTTGGCGGGCTGGGACTCGAGCAAACAGACGGTTCGCTCGTGTGCCAGGCTGTCCGTGATCAGCAACGACGCGGCGCTCGCACCGACCTGCGGCGTAAGCACCGTGCGCACGAAGCCCGCAGCGGCCATGCCCGCGAGTGACCCCACCGCCACGGCGATGGGGACGCGGCCCAACCAGGCAAGCGGCGGGACCAGGCGCGCGAGCATCGTGGCGAGGACCAGGAGCACGAGCAGGGTCGCGACCCAAGCGGCGCCGGTCGCCGGCCCGGCGGCGAGGCGATCCCAGAGACGCGGCAAGAGCACCTGGCGAACCTCGAAGACGGCGAACAGGCCGAGAGCGACGCCGACGAAGATGCTCTCGGCCATCCGATAGAGCGGATTGTCGCGCCAGACGTACGACAGCACCGCGAAGGTGAGCAGCAAGGCGATGAGCTGACCGATCACGGTGTCCCCTTCTTGCGGCCGCGCCACAGCGTGACCCCTTGTCCCGCGACGAAACAGAGGACGAGGGCCAAGTGCGTCCAACGTTGAGCGCGCATCTGCGTCGCGAGATCGCGCAGATATGCGACCGTGCCTGGGTCCGCGTGGAGGCGCGGGTCGTTGGCGGCGATGTCCGCGAAAGCGGCCACGTCGCGAGCACCGGCCACCAAGCCGGCGAGTTGGCCGCTAGCCTCGAAAGCTGCGAGCTCGGGTCCTTCGCTGCTCGAGGTCGCGACCACGAGATCGTGGGTGAACCTGCCCTGGCCCTGCAGGAGCCAATCGAACGCCGCCGATGTGCCGCTCGACGCCACGACGAACGACGACGCGTCGGAAAGGCGTGGGATCTCGCCTGCCAGCGGCAAATCGCCGAGAGCGGTGCCGGAATGGTCGCGACTGGTCATCCGCTGTAGCGGAATGCCGGTCAGGTGGACCGCGGTGCTCCGACCTTCGATGAAACCGAGGTTGATGGCGTCGCGGCCGTAGGTGGCTTTGCGGTCCGCCAGCGCCTCGCGAAGGTAGCGTTCGGCGAGCATCGCGCCGTGCGGCGACAGGCTGAGAGTCACCACCCGCGCCCCTCGCATGAGCGCAATGTCCAGCGTGAGACGCACGAAGGGCGCGAGCTCGGGGACACTCGCGGGATCGAAGTCGATGGCGAGCACCAGCAAATCACCGGCGGTCAGCGACGCGAGCGTGGCGTGGGCTTTGCTCACCTGGGGCGCGATGCCGGCGCGCGGCGCAGGTCGCGTTGTCACCATGCCCGCTGCAACGGCGACGACGAGAGCAACGATGGCGAGCCAGCGCATCACGAGCGGCGTTCTCCGAGGTAGTCGCGCTCGATGCCGAGCAGCAAGCGCATGAGCGTCGAGCAGGCGGCGATGGCGGCACCGATGAGGAGCACACGCTGGCCCGCGACGTTGGGCACGCGGGTGAGCCAGTCGGCTACCGGTGTGAGCAGCGTGCCGGCGGTCCCGCTGATCGGGGCGCGGCCGAGCATGACGATGGCGGCGGTGGCGATGAGCAACGCCGTCTCGGCGGAACGCGCCCGCATGCGGCGCAGCGCCGTGTCGACGAGCGCGAAGGCAACGAGCGCAAGCAAGCTGCTCTCGAGCGGCGCGTACACGTTGTCGAAGAGCCAAACGAAGCACGCACCGGCCGGCCCTTCGACGAGGCCGAGCGCGAAGGTCACCGCGAAGGCCACGAGCACGACGGTCGCGTTGACATGTCCGCTTTCGCGGCGCACGACCTTGCCGCCCTCTCGGACCAGCAAGCCCACGATGGCGGTGAGCGTGACCACCGCGATGATGGCGATGACCAGATCGGCCGCGAAGGTCTTGAGCCAACCGTCGCGCGCGACATCGACGACCGGCTCGAGCGTCCAATAGGTCGCGGCGACCATGGCACAGATGATGGGGGCACCTGCCTTGGTCACCCGAACACTCCGCTGCTCGCGAGAATCAACAACAATCCGAGGACGGCCAACACGGCGAGCTTCATCCAGTCACCCGCCAACACGGTGGTGAGCAGAGCAGGTTGGCGCGAGCTGTCCGCCGCCGCGGCATACACCGCATCACCCACGAGCACTTCGCCCTGGCTGGCCGCAGCGACCGCGAGGGCCGCGCGCTCACCGGTGGCGGTGAGGGTCACGGCATCGGGACGCAGCGCGCTCGTCACCAGCAGAGTCTCGGGCGGCAGGCGGCCGACGAATAGCGCCGCGGCACCCGGCGTCTGGGTCACGACGTCGCGTCCGCTCGGCAGGAACGGCATGAGGTTGCCGGCAATCGCGCGGTGCTCGTCGAGGGCGTAGCCGGCGCCCGACACGCCCTCCTCCACTCCCGAATGGCGAACGAAGGGCTCACGGTCGGCGACCACCAGGGCACTCTCGTGCGCGGCGGTCACGTCGGCAGCGCGGTCGATGAGATGCAAACCGGCGAGAGTCTGAGCGTCGTTGACCATGTTGACGCCGGGCACGGCCACCGCGGGACCGCCACTCACGCGCGCCGCCGCGGCGACACGCTCGAGAGCGTCGAACGCCGGCAACCGGCGCAGCTTCAGTGCACCGCGCGAGCGGACGACACGTCGGACCGCCATCGCGAACAGGGTCGCGAACATGGAAAAGCAAAGGAGCATGCGCAGGTTGAAGCCCAGCGCAGCGTCGAGGGGCCGCACCGCGTAGGCGAGCTGGGCTGCGAGTCGCGCAATGGCTGGGACCTCACTCCTGACGATGCCGGCGCGGCTGGCGGAGTCCATGCTCTCCCACGCCATCCACGCGAGCGCGCGACGCCACAAGGCGCTGGGCAAGTCGCGGTACGCCGTCGCCAAGAGCTCATCGCGCTCACCGGCGGCCCGAACCTCGAGCTCGGGCCAACGCACCGCGACCTGCACGACGGGGTCGAGACGCGTCATCCAAGCTTGCATGCGCAAGCGCTGCGCATCGCTGTCGAGCCGCTCCCACCAGGCGCGCGCGCGCAGATGCTCGGTCTCGCCGCGCGACGCCCACCAAACCATGACGCGGAGCGGGCGCGTCGCATCGAGCCCCTCTTGCCCGCCGGCGCGCGCGGTATGCTCCACGTAAGCGCGGTGGCTCGAAGAGAGGCTCGCGATCCAGCGGTTGTAGCTCGCGGTGCGTGCTTTGACGCCGACGAGCGCCCACCAGCGGTCGACCTCGTTGCGCACTTCCTCGGGCTGATCGGCGAGATAGAGCTCGGGCAGCGCCCAGGCCTCGAAGTCTGCCGGACGCATGCCTTCGTGGGCCTTCGACAACCAGGCTTCACGCTCGGTGGTGCTCATGAGCAGCGGCCAGCGGGCCAGCCACGCAGTGCGCTCGCGTAGCGGGATGCCACGCCACCAGCGCCCAAGCAGCGCCTCCTGGGCATCGGCGGCGCGCATCTCGAACGCGGCGCGCGCCTTTGCCAAGGTGACGTCACTTTCGAGCTCGTGCTCGACGGTACGTTCGAAGCTCGCAGGGCGCGACAGGCTGCCGGCGCCGAGGCGTGCGAGCTGGAGGTCTTCGCGGAGGTCGACGCGGAGCTGCGGCGCACAGGCCTCGTTGCTCACCACCTCGGTGCCGTTGCTGGCGAGCGCCGTAACGCGATAACGGACGCCGAGAGCAAGCTCGGAGGTGCTCGGCCGGTCGATGATTTCGGTGATGCCGGCCGCGGTCTTGCCGACGACGATGGCCTTGTCACCAGCGAGGCGGGCGACGCGGTAGGCGGTCACGACGCCGGCGCGATTGACGCGCGCGGTGCTCGCCAGACGCTCGTCTGGAGCAACGTCACCGATTGCACGGCTCCAGACGACGCGCACGGCATCGAAGTCGCGATAGAAGCGCGGCTCGCGCGGATCGACGCGCTCCACCGCGACGTGGACTGCGCGCGGCTCACCGACGTGTTTCGCGAGATACGCGACCGGTACACGGATCGGCTCACCCGCGATGCCGAATGCACTGATCGGCGTCAGCACGAGCTCGGAACGGACAGCCGATTCACCTGGCGGCTCGACGAAGCTCGCGCGGTACGAGCCTTCGGCGAGACTCAGATCACCGAGACGCCCGCGCGACGGGTCGACGGGTGCTTCCCGCGTCCGCGCCAGCGCCTGCGCGAAGTCCGCGCCCAAACAAAGGGTCTGTTGCACCAACGCCAAGGTGATGTCGTCGGCGTTGCCCAACCGTTCGACCCGCACTGCCGCGACACCGACGGCACGTGGTCCGCTAAAAGCGACACTGACGTTCCGGGAGCGCTGGTTGCCGTCCTCCGACATGGCGATGGTCTCGTGGGCGTGCACCGATGCGAGCACGAGCGACGGCGCGACGACCAGCTCGGCTGCGGCTTCCGCGAGCGCCTGGCGCAGCCCGCCCATCTCGCCGGCGATCCGCGCGAAGCTCGCGGTCGGCTTCTGCATGTCGAACCCGATGCGCACGCCGGACTCCTCGGCGGCGGCGATGAGGTCGAGGGCATGGCCCAGCGCTACCTCGAGACGCATGAAGGCGCGCAGCTGATCGGCGGGCGTCCCGCGCGAGGCGCGCAAGTCGCCGATGCGTTGCTCCGCCGCAGCAACCTCGTCGAGGGCCTCGTTGACGTCATCGAGCGCCGTCTCCGGATCGACGATGCGTACCTGCATCGGCCGCTGGCGCGAGAAGAGATCGACGATGTCGGTCGCGCCGCGCTCGAGTCTCTCGAGGGCCCGCGACAGCTCACGCAAGGGCGTGCCGGTTTCGCCCAACGACTGAGCGCCGGCGAGCGCCTCGAGCGCATCCAAGGCTTCGGCATGATAGCCGCGACTGATCGCCGGCAGTGCTTCGGCGGCAGCGCGCAGTGGCACGACGCGGGCAAGGCGCGCGAACACCTCGGCCGCGGCGGGAGGAATGGGCGTTTCTGGGGTCGCCCCCTCGGCCTCTCCCGCTTCGCGCAGCACGTGCGCGGCAGGCACCAGCTCCGAGAGCGCCAGACGATAGACGTCGAGCGTGTTGTGCAGCGCGGCCGCCGCGCGCGCGAGACTTCCAACTTGGGTGCGCTCCGCGACGCCTTCGCCTTGGGGAGCCTCTGCCGCCCAGAGGACGGACGACGCAAACATCGTGATGACCGCGATCAATCGACTCATGCGCGGTCCAGTACGTCCAAGCGTTGGGTCAGGAGGTCACAAAGGAGCTGCGCGCCGTTCGGCCGGCTCAAAAGGTCGTGAAGGGCGCGGACCGTGTCGGTCGGCGCCAGTGCCTCGATGTACGGCAAGGCCATCCGCAACGAGACCTCGCTGATGCGCTGCACCGGCCGCAGGGCGCCCAACAGCAACAACGCCGCCGTCGTCAGCCTGCGCGTGTGGATGAGACGCGCGCAGGCATCGAGTGCTGCCGCTTCGCGTTGAGAGAGCTCGACCGTCATGGAAGTGGGAAGTGACACTGCCCCAAAGCCGACGAGGCTGCAAAACGTGTATGCCCCACATGAGCATCGGTGTGTTTCCTTACCCACCCACACCGCGGGGGCGGGCGCCACCTGACTCACGGGTCGCCCTAACCCAGGCTCATCCCTACGCCTCACGCGCCCAATTGCGTCAGGCCTACATCGTGACCTGGACAATTTTGGGCAATCGCTCCGCTGAATGACGGTCCACATATGGAAGCATGGCCTGGCCGACGCTGGCCTAGGACATGCACCCAATACGTCAGCCAACGCACAAGCAGTACGAGTCGCGTTAGCCGACCGACGAAACACCTAGCCCCCAGGTGAGCCATGTCGCGTTCCAGTATGATTAAACCAGTTATCGCCGCTTTGATCTTCGGAACCCTTGTGATAGCGCGTGTTGCCTCCGCCTCCGAAGTTGCTGCTCTTCCTCTCGCAGCCCCTCAGATCGACGCGTCGACCAGGGCGCTCGCGCAGGAGTCGCTCCTCTCCGCCATGCAAGCCTCCCTCGGCGACCTCATGGAGCCGGGCGACCTCAAGAAGAGGCTGGGTTCGCACGTCCGTGAAGCGCTCGATTGCAGTGACAGTGAGTGCTGGATGAAGGTCGGCGCCAAAGCGCGCGTGCCGTATGTGTTCAGCGCCCGCGGGGTCAACAGAGACGGCGGTTTCTGGGTGACGGTCGCGCTGGTCCGTACGAGCGATGGCAAGATCGTCGGCCGCGCCTGTCAACCGCTGGTCGTCGCTGACCCAGCCGGTCTCGCCGCGAGCAGCGAATACATCGTGCGCCGATTGCGCGAGTCGACGACGACGACCGCCCCCGAGCTCAGCGGCACGACGGTCGCAGCTTCGCGGTAACCCGCTAACGCGGGCTCACGCTCTCAGGTCGAGAACGAGCTACCGCAGCCGCAGGCGCGCTGGATGTTCGGATTCTCGAACTTGAAGCCCGAGCCCGCGAGGCCGTCGACATAGTCGATGGTCGTGCCCATCAGGTGTCCGGCGCTGTACTGATCGACGAAGATCGGAATGCCGAACTGCTCGTCGGTGAAGTCTTCGCCGGTCGCCTTGGGGGTGAAATCGAGCAGGTACTGGAGGCCGGAGCAGCCGCCGCCGATGACGCCGACGCGCAGACCGTGGTCGGCCATGTTCTCGTCCGCCATCGCCTTCTTCACCATCTCCGCGGCCTTCTCGGTGAGCTTCACCGGGGCTGGAGTGGCGGGCATCTCGACGGGCGACGGAGCGGTATGGGGGGAGAGACCTTCAACCTGAGCCATGACGGGTACGAACCTCCAGGCCCAACAATTTACGCCTCGCGCACGCAGATGACAATCCGCGGCAAAGCCTAGAACACGTATCCGATGGTGAAGATGCCGCCGTAGTAGCGGTCGACCAAACGCACGTCCTCGAGCTGGCTCGCGAGGGTCAGATCGGTCACCCCGCTGAAGTTACCGTTGTATTGCTGGAACCGACCCGAGGCTGCGAGCTCGAAGCGTTGGATGACCGCACGCAGACCGAGCTCGGCGCGCACCGCCATGAGAGCGTCGGCGTCCCCCAGAGCGTCACTGCCGATCGCCATCCAGGGATAGAAACGACCGCCCGCGAACGCCGCGAAGTGTTTGGCGAGCGGGATGTCGAGCATGAAACCCAACGCCGCCGAGCGGTAGCTCGTCGACGGAAAGGGCAATCCCGTCATCGGGAAGGTCGCGTAAGCAAAGCCGGCCTGGAGCGCGATGACAGGCGCCCGCGTGGTCTCCCCGAGCGCGAAACGATATGCGCCACCGAGCTCGGCGCCAGCGACCGTGTTGTCGCTCGACGAGTCGCCGGCGCGAAAGTCGGTCGAAGCACGCGTGATGTAGCCCTCGGCGTAGAAACCAACGCCCCGAGACGGCTGCTCTTTGGAACGTCGCGACCAGGGAAAATAGCTGAAGGACAGATGGGTCGCGACCAGGGGCCCGTCGTATGACGCGCGCCCTCCGCTGGCGCGGACACGGCCGTCGCGTTGCATGGTCAAGACACCCAAGCGCCCGTCGAACGTCGGCTGCACGTCGATCAGCGAGCGCTGAGGTGGCGCGGCATCGACGATGATTGGAGCGGCGAGTCGATGGTCACCATCAAAGCCGGGCTCGTCCGCGATAACGGATGATGGCGTCGCCGGAGCGGGCGGGACCACCTGAGCAGGCGGTGGCGGCACGGGCTCCACTGGCAAGGTCGCCGGCACTTGCGGGGGTACGGGGACCGTGGCGACGGCATCGGGCACCGACGCTGGCTTAGGCTGTGCCGCGGGGTCGAAGGCGGGCTCGGTCGCGAGCTTGCCGGAGATGGCGGCGACGATGGGGAGCGCCGCGCTCCGCGTCAGGCGGGCGCCGATGAGCGGGCGCCTGGTCGTGTACAGCGTCTCGCCCGCGGTGCTCACCAACGACACGTCGACCACGTTCACTTGGATCGAACGACCGCGGTCCGTCTCGGTGACCGACATGCCCTGCACGATGACGACGTGCGAAGCGCCAATCGCGGGGCCGACGTGCTTGATGACCGCGATGTCGGCCGCGTCGCGCGCCAGGTGACCGTTGGCAAGCACAGCGCGGCGATAGGTCTCGAAGGGCAGCACGTTCGCGGTCTTGGCGAGCGGCGTTTCGAACAATCCACCGATGTCCTTCGAGAGGTCGGGCGCACCGGGGGTGCGGCTCGGAATGACGACGATGGTGGGACGGGTCGCCGCGACGTCCGGCACTTCGGCACCGGCCGTAGCGCAAACGAGCAAGACCGCTGCTAATGACGCAATGCGTAGACGATTTGGGCTCAGAGTGGTTAAAGTCTAACGCTTAGGCCAATGCGGCACCAATAAACACCCGCCAATAACGGACGATGCGGCCGGATCTGGTTGCGATCGTGGTTTCGTTTTGGTAGGCCGTCGCCGCCTTGGGCAAACCCTGCGATCACGCTGACAACTCGGCGGGCAAGCGGAGTTTGGCCATGGCAAAATCTGGTCCTCGAAGGTCAACCGTGAGCAGCGGTTCTTTCCAGTCTCGGATTCAACAATAACAACCACGCCGTGACGGCTCGACTGTGCGGTGCTCGTGGGAATCCCACGGGTTGAACAGTCGACATTCCTAAGTCCCGGCGAGCGCAAGAACCGCGGAGAAGTCAGATGGCCGAGCTCACTATGCGTGAGATGCTCGAAGCAGGCGTACACTTCGGGCACCAAACCAACCGTTGGAATCCGAAGATGAAGCCTTACATCTTCGGCGCTCGTAACGGCATTTACATCGTCGACCTTCAGAAGACCGTTCCCCTCTTCTCGAAGGCTTACCGCTTCCTCACCGACATCACCGCGCGCGGCGAGAAGGTGCTCTTCGTCGGCACCAAGAAGCAGGCGCAGGAAGTCATTCAGCAAGAAGCGACCCGCTGCGAGCAGTTCTTCGTGAACAATCGCTGGCTGGGCGGCTGCTTGACGAACTACCGCACGGTGAAGGCGTCGATCGACCGCCTGCGCTCCATCGAGAAGATGGAACAGGACGGCACCTTCGAGAAGCTGACCAAGAAGGAAGTTCTTCGCCTGACGCGCGAGCGCCAGAAGCTCGAGAAGAACCTTGGCGGTATCAAGGACATGACCAAGCTCCCGGGTGCGGTGTTCGTCATCGACACCAAGAAGGAGCACATCGCGGTCGCCGAAGCGCGCAAGCTCGGCATCCCGGTGGTCGCGGTCGTCGATACCAACTGCGATCCGGACGAAGTCGATTACATCGTCCCGGGCAACGATGACGCCATCCGCGCCATCCGCATCTTCGTGACCCGCGCCGCCGACGCATGCGCCGACGGTAACGCCGCGTACCAGAAGGTCCTGGCGTCGCAGAAGGCCGAAGAGGCCGCGCGTCGTGCTCAGGGTGGTGGTCGTGACGGTCGCGAGGGCGGCGGTGGCCGTGATCGCGGCGGCGAGCAGCGTGAGCGCCCCGAGGGCGGTCCGCAGGTCGAAGTCGTTCGCGCCCCGACCAAAGACGAGGCGATGGCTCCGCAATAACGGAGCGTCCCTTTCCAGAATCCAAACGATAGACAATAGTCATCTGGGCCACGGGCCTAGATGACGTGGAGTAGTACGTGGAGACTCAGACCGTGGAAGTTAACGCTAAGATGGTTTCCGAGCTGCGCGCCAAGACCGGCGCCGGCATCATGGACTGCAAGAAGGCCTTGGCCGAGAGCACCGGTGACTTCGAGAAGGCCGTCGAGTGGCTGCGCAAGAAGGGCATCTCCTCTGCCGGCAAGAAGGCCGACCGCATCGCCGCAGAAGGCCTCGTTCAGAGCTACGTCCACGCCGGCGGTAAGATCGGCGTGCTCGTGGAAGTGAACAGCGAGACGGACTTCGTGGCCCGTAACCCCGAGTTCCAGACCTTCGTGAAAGACGTCGCCATGCACATCGCCGCCGCGTCGCCGCAGTTCGTGCGCCGCGAGGAAGTGCCCGCCGATGTCGTCGAGAAGGAAAAGAGCATCTTGAGCGCGCAGGTGCTCGAGCAGGGCAAGCCGGCGAACATGGTCGAGAAGATCGTCACCGGTAAGATCGACAAGTTCTTCAAGGACATCTGCTTGATGGAGCAGCCGTTCGTGAAGGACGCGGACAAGAGCGTCGACCAGATGCTCACCGAGCTCGTCGCCAAGATCGGCGAGAAGATCGTCATCCGCCGCTTCGTCCGCTTCCAGCTGGGCGAAGGCATCCAGAAGAAGACCGAAGACTTCGCAGCGGAAGTCGCGCGCCAGGTTGCCGGCTCGTAAGTAGCGGACGGAAAATGGTGGCAGTCACCATTTTCCAGTGAGCGCACCGAGATTGGGGAAAATGGTGACTGTCACCATTTTCCGCGAAGCGGGCCCGTTTATCGGGCCCGTTTCTTTTGTCTAGCGCGACGCATGCGCTGCCGCGGGAGCAACGCCGGCTGGCCCGACCACGCGTGGCCCCAGCGCCGCGAACAACGCCAGCACAGCCAGCGGGATCACCAAGGCCAGTACCTCTTCGATGCGTTCTCGGCGGGACAGCAACGGCTTCATGCCTTTAGAGAGAGCATCAACCGTGCCCGCGTGAAGAGCCGCGAAAAGTCGAGGGTTGGAACACGCGTGCACCGGCCTGGAACAGTCACCCTGTGCCGGCACGGAACGTTTTGGGTCAGGCCCACGACGATCACCATGTGGGGACCTCCACCCACCTCGCCGCAACGATTTCACAGACCGCTTTAGCGGACAATATCGCGCATCACGAACGTCGTGCGGGCGCCAGAATATCGACTCGCGTACGCACCGACAACGCGTCGCGCGCGAACGGCCTCCATGTGATGACCATCACTTACCCGACCCCCTCTCATGCCCGAAGAAGGAGCTACACAAGCCGGAGTGTCCCCGTGGAGAACGCAACTCAGACCAGTACGTCCGTAGGTCTCATTGTCCTGGTACCCGAAGTGGACTCAGCCCGAACCGTCCGCTTCACGCTCGACGAGCTCTTTCGCCACGCGGAAGCCGCGGTGATCGGCGAAGTGCAAGGCGTCGTCACCAGCAACGGCCGGCGCTTCGCCGACATCCACGTACACCGAGTGCTGAAGGGCGACGTCGACCCCGTCATCCGCGTCATCGCCGAGTCGACGTGGCGTCTCGATGCGAGCGAAGGCCTCGAGCCGGGCTCGCGCATCGTCCTGTTCCTCGGCAAGCGCGAGGCACAGCCGCCGCAAGCACTGCCGCTCAATCGCGGCTACATGCCGTTCGCCGGCCGCGAAAACGTACGACGTCTCGGCGGTGTGACGCAGCTCCCTGCGTCCATCGCCGAGGAAGTGCAGCGCCAAGACCTGCAGGCGGTGTTGACCACCGAAGTGTTCGCCCGTTACCTCGCGACGCTCGACTGACGCAGGCTCACTTCGAGATCACGACATCCCGTTCGACGCCGTCGCGGCGCAAGTGGACCGTCGCTCGACTCTTCTCGCGCAGCGCCGCAAGCACACGGTCTCCCCTGACCCGCTCGCCGTCGATGAGCAAGATGGTGTCCCCGGGCTTCAAGCCCGAGCGCGCCGCGGGGCTGCCATCACAGGCATAGCTCACATCGTTGAGCTCCATGTTCATCAGGTCGTCGTCGTTGTCGGGCTTCATCTTGGTGAGGAGCACGCCCCAGCGGCCCGGCTCGAGAACCGAGCACATGTGCTTGTCGAGGACGCGTTTGCCCGCGGGCGACAGCTTCCCTACGCGTGACTGTTGCTCCGCCAAAGCGAATGCCGTGCGGTCGCTGGCAGACTCGAGCTTCGCCTCGCTGATCGCGGCTGCCTCCGCTGGAAAGTGCTCCCACAACAGGCGCGCCGCGAGCTTGCCGTCGTGCTCACCCATACGGCCGTCGATGGCGCCGACGAGCAGCGGCATGAGCCAGTGGTCGGCGCTCGTCATCCGTCGCGTCGCGAAGAACAAGCCCTCTTTCTCGTCGCTCTCGAGTGTCTGTTCGATGAAGGCGCTTCGCGTCGCCTCGCTCCCCTGACGCGCCTGCTCGAAGTCGATATGCGCCACAGGGCCGCGCTCGCAGCCCAACAGGGCAACCAGAGCGGCGGCTGAGAGGCGTCGGCAGGGCATGTGGGGGCAGTCATCTCATCGTGGCGGCGATCGGAAATGTGACGCAGCTCACGTTTCCCACTCTGTCAGGGTCAATCGACTAACGGAGCATTCACGGAGGGTTTGGCCATGCAACGCACCACCGCGTCGTCCGTTGGTCTCATCGTGCTCGTTCCTGGGCTCGCATCGGCGAGAGGCGTCAGCGTCACCCTGGACGAGCTCTACAAACACGCCGAGGCCGTCGTCATCGGCGAGGTCGCCGGGGTGGTCATCGTCAACGGGCACCGCTACGCGGACATCCAGGTCGAGCGCATCTTGAAAGGTGAGGTCGAGCCGACCGTACGGGTCATCGCCGAGTCGACCTGGCGCTGCGATGTCAGCAACGCCGTGCAAGCGGGCGCGCGCGTCGTGTTGTTTCTCGGGAAGCGCGACCCAAAGTATCTCGGCGCACATGCCATCGAGCACGCTGGCAGGGGTTATTTCCCCTTCATGGGCCGCGAGCACGTGCGCTTGTTGAGCAACGACGTGGAGCTTCCTACCGCCATCGCGGACGAAGTCAAACGCCGGGACCGCCAGGCGATCCTCACCACCGACGTGTTCGTGCGCTACCTATCGACGATCGACTAGCTAGCGCTCGCCCGATTCGTCTTCGGCCATCGCCTCGACCCAGCCCTCGATGCGCTGGCTCAAGCGCTCGAGCTGCTCGTCGGAGAGCCTGCGGAGAGCATTGACGATGCGGTGCTCGGCGGACGAAAGGCGCGTCGTGTACATCTCGTACTCGGCGGTCTCGACCTCGCCTGCTTCGTTGCGGTGGTAACTGATGATCGATTCGCGGAGCCACTCGGGCGCGCGCTGGGCATAGGCAAGACGTTGGACGTATTCGATGTCCGCTATCGCGAAGATCTGGCAGAGCTTGGCGGCGACTTCCGCCGATGGCTGCGATAAACGCAGCTCCCACTGACCAATGTAGCCCGGTGAGACGTGCAGGGCTTTGGCCATGGCGCGCTGGCTCATGCGGTGCTTGCGCCGAATGGCTTTCACCAAATCGGAGAAGCGTTGATACGTGCGCGGATCCATCACTTGAGACACTCCCCGGGGGGCCGCGCGCCTCGGGCGCGGTAGTCGTAGCTTAATACTTCGTGTGCAAAAGTAAAGGCCCGCAAAGCCCAGCAATTTCGAACAGTTGAGACGGATCTCAACGTCGCCCGCGAGGTCCCCTGCCACCGGGACGTCCACTTGGCTTGCCTCCGCTCGCGCGCTTGTTACGTCGCGGGGGACGGCCGTCCGACGGAGCGCTGTCATTCTTGCGAGCGCCTCTCTGACTCGAACGGCTGGCATAGGGGTCACTCATGTCGGTCATGCCAAAGCGGCCAGGCCGAGGACGCTCACGTTCGTTGTCGCGCTGACCAATGCGCTCGCGCATTTCTTCCCAACGCTTCGGCCGCACCGGCTCGGCGGGGGGCGACAGGAACTGCTCTTCCCAAGAGCGCGGGCGCTTCGGCTGCTCGCCGTTCGGCGGGCGGTGATCGGCGTTCGGCTCTCGGCGATCGGCATTCGGCGATCGGTGGTCGGCCATCGGCTCTCGGCGATCGGGGCTCGGCCGCCGGAATTCGGGGTTCGCCGCGCGCGTCTCCTCTTTCACCCGCCGCAGCGAATCCGAATGTCGCTCCTGACGCTCCGAAACGCGCTCCTGGCGCTGTGCTGGCCGACGCTCCTCGAAGCGTCCACGGCGACGGTCGCCCTGACTCTCCTCCGGCGGACTGCGGAGCTTCGCCTTCACCTGACGCTCCTCGTCGCGGTCGCGGCGCCAGCCCATCTGCTTCTTCGACTTGAAGCGTTCCTTGCCCTGCTCCGCTATCGCGAAGTCGATCTGCCGGCGTTTCATGTTCACGCCGGTCAGCTGCACCTCGAGACGCTCGCCGAGCTGAATCTTCGTCTTGGTGCGGCGCGAGAACAACATCTGATCGTCTTCGATGTACTCGAAGTATCCGCGATAGTGGTGTGAGAGCGCCTCCATCGGCACCAGACCATCGACGAAGAGCTCGACCGGGCGTACGAAGGCGCCGGCTGGGTGCACGCCCATGACCTGCGCCGTCATGTCTTCACCGACGTGTTTCATGGCGATCTGACAGGCCATGAGCTGGGTGACGCCGCGCTCGCCTTCCATCGCCTTGCGCTCTTGCTGCGAGCAGTGCTGGCCCAGGGCATCGAGGTTTTGCAGCTTCCCCTGCCCCGCCCACAGCGCCTTGAGGGCGCGGTGCACCACGAGGTCGGGGTAGCGGCGGATCGGCGACGTGAAGTGCGCGTACGCCTGTGATGCGAGGCCGTAGTGCCCGAGGTTTTCCGGGCCGTAGCGCGCTTGCTGCATCATGCGCAGCACCAGCGACTGCACGACGCTCGCCGCCGGATGACTGCGCATCCTGACGATGAACTTCTGCAGCACTTTGGGCTCGCGCGCTGCTTCGGGATCGAAGTCGATGCCGAGCTTCGCCGCCCAGCGCACCAGGAGCTCGAGCTTCACCGGATCGGGCGAGTCGTGGACGCGGAAGAGCGCCGGCCAGTCCTTGCCGATGAGGTACTCGGCGACCGCCTCGTTGGCGGCGACCATCAAGTCTTCGATCAAGCGGTGGGCCTCGAGGCGCGGGCGCTGCACGATGTCGGCGGCGGCTCCGTCGGGTCCCATCTGGATGCGCGACTCGGGGATCTCGAAGTCGATGGCGCCACGGCGCGAGCGCTGAGCCCGCAACCAGCGCGCCGGGATCACCAGCTTGTGGATGAGCTCGGTTTGCGGGTGCTTCGGTCCACTGATGCCGACGTCTTTCGCGTCGAGCACCTCTTGCACGATGTTGTAGGTGAGGCGCGCCGCGCTATCGATGAGCGACGGGTAGACCTGCACGTTGGTCATCGTGCCTTCGGCGTCGACCAAGAACTCCGCCGTCATGGTGAGGCGCGGCAGGTTCGGGCGCAGCGAGCACAGGTCGTTCGACAAGCGCTCTGGCAGCATGGGCAACACGCGGTCGGGGAAGTAGACGCTGGTGGCGCGGGCGCGCGCCGCGTCGTCGAGAGCCGTGCCTTCGCGGACGTAGTGCGAAACGTCGGCGATCGACACCCATACGCGATAGCGGTCACCTTCCGGTCGCGCCGAGACCGCGTCGTCGAAGTCGCGCGCATCTTCGCCGTCGATGGTGACGTGCGGCACGCCACGCAGATCGATGCGTCCGTCGACTAGGACCTTCGTGGGCTCGACCTGCGGGAACTTCGCGACCTCGGCGTCGACGGCGGCGTCGAACTCGCGCGGCCACTTGGTGGCCCGGATGGCCATCTCGACCTGGACCTTGGGATCTTGGGGATCGCCCAGGACCTTCTCGACGCGTGCAATCGATGCGCCTTCGGCTTCGCCTTCGCGGAGAATACGCGCTTCGACGGCGTCGCCGTCTTTGGCGTCGCCGAGCTCTTCCGGTGGCACCACCAGGGCGCTCGAGCCGTCATCGGGCAACAGATAGGTGAAGCGCGCCTGGCGTCGTAGCACTCCGACCACGGTGCCGGACCGCGACGGTCCACGCTCGACGATGCGCCCCCGCACCCTGCCCTTGCGGCCGACGCCGAGCTCGACGGTGACCACATCGCCATCGCGGACACCGACGATCTCTTCCGGAGGCAGGAAGACGTTGGGTGTGCCACGCACTTCGGCAAGGAGCTTGGCGCTGCCGTCGCCGTTCATGCGCACGGTTCCGCGGACGCGCTTGAGCGCCGGTTTCTCGGGCTCGCCTCGTCGGCGTTTGGGATGACGTTTACTTCGTTGCGAGCCGGTGGGTCGTGCCATAGGCATCTAGAATCTAGGTTCGTTCGTGACGTGAAGGCAACGTATGTGGATTTGGCGCGATCGTTACAAAGCCCACAGCCGTCTCGGCCGCGACATCGGACTTTGGTTCCACCCCGACTACTCGGCCCACGCGCTCGACGACGCCCAGCTCATTCCCAATGTGCAGCTGGACCGTAGCGACCGGGTCCTCGACCGGCTCACCGACCGAGGCCTGGTGCGCATGGCGGACGTGCGCATCCCGCCGCTCGCATCCATCGAGGAGCTGGCCTGGGTCCACGACCGCGACTACCTCGATGCCAGCGTCACCCCGGAGACCCTGGCGCACATCTTCGGCATCCCTCCCGAGGCAGTCGACGTCGACATCATGGTGCAGGCGCAGCGCCGTGTCGTCGGCGGCACCATCGCGGCGGCCGTGGCGGTAAGCACCGGGGAGCGCGCGGTCGGCATCAACTTGGGGGGCGGCTTCCATCACGCGCGGCCCAATCAAGGCGCGGGCTTCTGCATCTACAACGACATCGCGGTGGCCATCGCTCGTGTCCGCCGGAGCGGATACACGAAACCCATCGCCATCGTCGACCTCGACTTCCACCAGGGTGACGGCAACCTCGACACCTTCGCCGAAGATCCCACGGTGCTCACCTACTCGTTGCACGGCGCCGCCTGGAAGGAGCGCGAAGCGCTGGCCAACACCGACGTGCAATTGCCCCCACGCACCGACGACGCCGACTACCTGGCGAAGCTCCACAGCACCCTCGGCCCAGTGCTCGAGCGCCATGCTCCCGGGATGGTCTTCTACATCGCCGGCACCGATGTCCTCGCCGGCGACACGCTGGGCGACTTCTTGCTCTCACCACGTGGCGTGCTCGACCGCGACATCGCGGTCACGCAGCTCGTAAGGAAGCTCGGCGCCGGATTGGTCGTCACCATGGGCGGCGGTTACAGCGGCGGTGCCTGGCAGGCGACAGCCAATTACGTGCGCTGGCTGCTCACCGACGACAAACGCGCCACCCGTCACCCCGAGCTGCCGATGCGCCGGCGCTTCCGGCAGATTTCGCGTGGCCTCGGCGCGGGCGAGCTGCAACGCGTCGACGACCACGACCTGGTGTTCACCGACGAGGACCTACAGGTCGGTCTAGGAAGGCCGCACCGCTCGCAGCTCGTCCTTGGCTACTACACCCGCCAGGGCGTCGAGTTTGCGCTCGAGAGCTTCGGCTTCTTGCCCGAGCTGCGACGACGCGGCTTCCACGACCTGCGCATCGAAGGCCTCCATCACGACCCCGCCACCATGCGCATCTTCGGACGTGCCGAGGGCCGCCCCGACGAGCTTCTGCTCACCGAGCTCATCGTCCGCAAAGCCACCATCGATGCGCCCCCTAGCCTCGAGGGCGCGGCGACCATCGACGCGCTGATGATCGAATGGCTGCTCTTGCAGAACCCGACGCGCACCTTCGCGCCGGGACGTCCCAGGCTCCCCGGCCAGCATCATCCCGGCCTCGGGCTCGCGGGCTTGATGCAGGAGATCTTGATCCGCGTCGCGGCGCGCTTGCGCCTCGAAGGTCTGCTATCGCGGCCATCGCACTACCACAACGCGGCGCTCGCGGGGCCGCAATATCAGTTCCTCGACCCGCGCGTCGAAGGCCGCTTCCGTGCCATGCGGCGTGCCCTCGCTCATCTCGGCATCCCCGAGGCCACCGCCCTGGTCGAAGCCGGTGACCTACGCGACTCCCTCGGCAACGTCGTGCCCTGGGAGCCCGCCGACCAGATCCTGCCCACGAGCCCGCGCCTCAAAGCTTATTTCGACACCCCCGCCTTCGAGAAAGCCGCCAACGAGGCCATGAACGCGCTTGCCGGAGCCGGTTTGCTCGCGGTCGGCAAGTCAAGTCTTGTCGGCCAGGATGCACCTAAGTAAGACCCTTCGCCTCCGTGCTCGACCTCTCCAGGCTCAACCCCCCGCAGCGTGAAGCAGTCCTACACGAGGAGGGGCCCCTGCTCGTCCTTGCGGGCGCGGGCAGCGGTAAGACGCGCGTCATCATCCATCGCGTCGCCCGGCTCATCGAGCGCGGGGTTCGCCCCGAGCGCATTCTCGGCGTGACCTTCACCAACAAAGCCGCCAACGAGATGCGCGAGCGCTTGAAGGGTCTGGTCGGCCGAACCGCGCACAGCGTGCATCTCTCGACCTTCCACGCCCTCGGCCTGTCGATTCTGCGCGAGGAATACGAAGCCGCCGGCCTCTCGGCTGGGTTCTCCATCTACGACACCGGCGATCAAATGGGTCTGGTGCGCGAGCTCCTGCGGCAGACGCGGGTCGCCGATCGTCGACTCGACGCTTACAAGATCCTCGAGTGCATCCTCTCGGCCAAGCGCAAGCGCCTCGAGGAAGTCGAGTTCGACACCGGCGACGACTACGAGCTCGCGGCTTACGACCTCTATCCGCGCTACGTCGAACAGATGCGCGCCTACAACGCCGTCGACTTCGACGATCTGTTGTTGCGCGCCATGACCGCTCTCGAGAACCAGAACGTGCGTGCCCGCTGGTCACAGCGCTACGACTTCTTGCTCGTCGACGAGTACCAGGACACGAGCCCCGACCAGCTCGAGCTTTTGCAGGTGCTGGCTGCCCGTCACGGCAACGTCTGCGTCGTCGGTGACGACGACCAGGCCATCTACGCTTGGCGCGGAGCCGCGGTCGACAACATCCTCTCGTTCGCCAGCAACTTCCCGGGCACGCGCGAGATCATCCTCGACCAGAACTACCGCTCGACGAGCAACATCCTGGCGTCCGCTAACGCGGTCATCAAGAACAACGCCGCACGCAAAGAGAAGGTCTTGTGGTCGGCGCTCGGCGAAGGCGAGCCGGTCCACATCGTGGCCTGCAGCACGGCCGAAGACGAAGCCGAGATGGTCATCGAGACCATCGGCAAGCTGGTCTACGACGGCGCCAAACACGACGACATCGCCATCCTCTATCGCGCCAACGTGCAGTCGCAGATCTTCGAGGAGACGCTTGCCCTCGAGCACATTCCCTTCCGCGTCGTCGGCGGACAATCGTTCTTCGATCGCAAGGAAGTGCGTGACGCCGTCGCCTTCTTGCAGATCGCGCAGAATCCCTACGACGAAGTCGCCTTGCGCCGCATCATCAACGTGCCGCCACGCGGTGTCGGCGCCACCTCGGTCGAGCGTCTGGTCCAATACGGCGAGCGCACCGGTAAGGGCCTGTGGCACGCGATGAACAACGCCGGAGCGGACGTCGACCTGCCCGCGGCCGCTCGCGCCGGCTTGCAGAGCTTCGTCGACACCTTCGGCCCCATCGCTCGCGAGCTCAAGCAAGCGACGCGCGGCTCCCTGGGAGTGACCGCGCACAAGCTCTTCGACGCGCTCGGGCTGCGGCAATCGATCATCGACGCCGAAGAAGGTCCTAACGTGACCGCGAAGCGCATCGAGAACCTCGAGCACGTCACCAAGGCGCTCGAGCGCTTCGAAGGCTACACCGAGGCCAACGGTCCGCTGCTCACCGAGTTCTTGCGCGTCAGCGCCCTCACCCGCGGCGACAGCGAGCCCGAAGACGAGGACGAAAAGAAGGGCAAGGTCACTTTGATGACCCTGCACAGCGCCAAGGGGCTCGAGTTCCCCTACGTGTTCCTGGTCGGCGTCGAGGAAGAGCTCTTGCCGCACAAGCGGACCATCGAGATGGGTCTCGACTTCGGCGAGGAGCGCCGACTCTGCTACGTGGGCATGACGCGCGCTCGCAAGCGCCTGTGGATGAGCTACGCCAAGACGCGCATGCGCTACGGCCGCCTCGAGCCGCGCACCCCATCGCGCTTCCTCGACGAGCTCCCGGAGCCGCCGGTGATCGAGAAGTATGATCGCGAGTCGCCGCCGACCGAGGAACAGGCGGACGAGAAGGCCGACGAGTTCTTCGCGAAAATGCGCGCCACCCTAGGGATCGAAGAATGAGCGACGAAGCGTGGTCGGGAGTGCACCAGGAACTTTCTCGTTTGCTCGCGCTCCTGGATACGCCGCGCGACCCCAAACGCCTCTATGCCTTTGCCGACGGGTTCCAGCGGCTGGTGAAGGCGTACCACCTGGCCTTGAAGGCCGAAGGCAAGACCAGTATCCGCGTCCAAGCTGTTGAAAAGGCATTGGATTTGGCTACAGCGAAGAGTCAGCTGCAGCGCTTCGTGAGCGGCGGCGAGGAGCCGTCCGGTAACTAGCGACAACTTTTTCCCCGCCCTGCCGATACTCCAATCACGATCATGCGGGGTGTCGCTTGTCCATTTCGCAAAGACTCATCGATCGAGCTTACAAACAACGCGTCATCAGTGAGGCCGAAACCCGGCCCCTGCGCTACCAAGAGCTGTCTCGCCGCGAGCTGAAGCGTGTCGACGCGACGCTGCGTGACCTCAAGACCTTGATCACGATGACGGAAGCGGGCCGAGGCGCCGCTCGCGTGATTCTGGCACGGGGCAGCGTCGGTCATCATGGACCGGAGCGTCTCGCCGTCCAGGTCGATGGCGAGAAGGTCTATGTGGTGACGCGCCGCTACTTCGCACGCGGTGGTGAGCAGGTGATGATGCTCGACCGCCAAGCAGTGCATGCCGAGGCTCGCTCCAAGTACGCGACGGCGCTGGCTCTGCGTAACGCTCTCGCCGATCAGATCAACGAGCAAGATTGGATGATCACGACGCTGCGCGGTGTGGCGAACACGTTCTCGGGTTTGCTGACGCGCGGCCTCGTCTAGAGCGGGCTTGGCGGCTCTTCAGTCGTCGATATCACTCGCGCGTTTGAGCGCGCCGGTGCCGAACTTCTCCCAAACCGCGTCCATCGTCTTGTCCAAGTTGCCGCGCTTCTTGCGTTCGGCTCCGCCGAAAAGCTCCGTCTGCTCGGGCGCCGCGCCATCGACGAAGTCGTAGGTGGCGAGCCCGACCAGGCGCACCGGGATGTCGAGATCGAAGGCAGGTAAGAGCTTCTTCGCCGCTTCGAAGAGCGCGTCGGCGGAGTCCGTCGGCCGTTCGAGCCGCGCCTGACGGGTGTTGATGTGGAAGTCGAACGTCTTGAGCTTGACGCGAATGCCGCGCGCTTTGATTCCGCTTTTGCGGAGACGATGGGCGATTCGATCCGCCGAGTGCAACAAGTGAGGCGCGATGGCGGCGCTGCCAGTGATGTCGCGCTCGAGGGTTTGCTCGGCGCCGACGCTCTTGTTGTCGCGGTCGGGGATCACGTCGCGGGGGTCATAGCCGGCAGCGAGCTCCGCAATGTGATCGCCCAGCGCTCCGAAAGCTCGGGTGAGCACGTCGCGGTCGGTGCGCGCCACGTCGCCGATGGTCATGAGACCACGCGCCTGCAGCTCGTCCGCCGCCTTGGGTCCCACGCCCCACAGGCGCTTCACCGGCAAAGGATGGAGGAAGGCAAGGACACCGTCAGGCGGCACCACCAAGAGACCATCGGGTTTACCGAAGTCACTGGCGACCTTGGCGACATATTTGCTCGGAGCCACGCCAACCGAGACCCGCAGCCGTGTTTTGGCGAACACCTTGTCTTTCAAGGCCCGCGCCATCCGCTCCGGCGGACCAAACAGCCGCTCGGCACCGGTCATGTCGATGAATGCTTCGTCGAGGCTGAGCGCTTCGACCGCCGGCGAGAAGTCCGCGAAGACGGCCATGATCTCGTCGGAAACGGCGGAGTAATGCGCGTGTCTCGGCTCGACGATGATCGCCTGCGGGCAGAGACGGCGTGCCTTGGCCATCGGCATGGCGCTACCGACACCGAAGGGGCGCGCTTCGTAGCTCGCGGTGGTGACGACGCTGCGTCCCGAAGCGCCGCCGACCAGAATAGGCTTGCCGCGCAACTCCGGCCGATCGCGTTGCTCGATGGCCGCATAAAACGCGTCCATGTCGGCGTGCAGGATGATGCGTGGCCAACCGCTCATGACGACTTGAGGCGCTTCTTGAAGGCCTCTGCCTCGGCGGTGCGTGGGTTGTCCGGCCAGTGATGCCGCGGATAGCGTCGCGACAGCTGCGGCTTGAGCTCGGGGTAGTGTGTGTCCCAGAAACTCGCGAGATCGCTGGTCACCTGCAGGGGGCGCTTGTTCGGACCGAGGAGATGCATGGTGAGCGCAACGCGACCGTCGAGGATGCGCGGCCCGCGCTCGGTGCCGAAGAAGTCTTGCAGATACGACTCGACCCAAGGCGGCTTGCCGGGCTCGTAGTGAATGCGCAGCGACTTGCCGTTCGAGAGCTTCCATGAGGCAGGCACTTTGCTGTCGAGCGGAGTCGCCGAGAGCTGGGCTTGCAGCTGCGCGAGCAGCGCGGCGTCGCGTACTTGCGCAAACGACGTCGCAGCCGCGTCCGTCAATGCCTGCGTCAGGAGCTCGTCGATGCTCGGCAGCTCGAAGCCGTTGGCGCGCGCCAAGTCGACACGCCCACGGAGCTGCTCGAGGGTCTCGAGGTCGAGCACTTCGCCGAGCCCCTTGCGCTTCAGCTGGTCCATCAAGATAGCGGCCGCTTCAGCGGACGCATCGGCAGGCTTGCGATCCTCGTCGATGATCAGCGCGCCGTAGGTCATACGTGTGACGCGGTCGACCCGCTGGCGATCGGGGTTCCAGAGGAGCTCATCGCTTTCCGCGATGCGCTCGGAGAAGAGTTCGATGAGCCAGTCGCTCTCGATGGCGCAGGCACTTCGCACCAGCGGGTCGCGTCCGCGCTGCTCGGCGTCGAGGGCGATGAGCCAGGGATCGGTGACCACACTGTTGCGCGATAGGAGCGCCGTACCGGATCCGTACAGTGCGAGCGGCGCGTCGGCATCGCGGGGGCGAGACAGCACTTTGGCGACGCGATCGGGAAACCCGGCGAGGAGCGCCATGCGCAGCGCCACGTCGTCGTCGCGCCGTTCGCCGCCAGCGATGCGCCGGAGCTGATCACGGGCGCGCATCACCTGGCGCGTAGGTCCAACCCGCAAACCGAGGCGGTCGGCGCTACCGATGTCGAACCGAGCCCGCTCGAGCTCGAGCACCGCATCGGCGATTGCGATGACGTCCGCCGACGCAGTCGTGTTGGCGCGTCGCTGCGCGGTCACGTCGCGCTCCGCGAGCAAGGCAACGACAAGCGCCGCATCCCCTGCGACTCCACGTCGCCGCGCCTCCACCATGGCACGCGCCAGACGTGGATGCGTGGGATAGCGCAACATGTCGCGGCCGATGGCGGTCACCGCACCTTTGCCGTCGAGGGCGCCGAGCATGATCAGGAGGTCGCTTGCGACTTCGAGCGCGTGTGATCTGGGCGGCTCGAACCAGGGCAAGTGTGCAGGATCGTACCCGGCGCTGCGAATGGTGAGCACTGCGTCGCACAGGTCGAGACGCTGAATCTCCGGGACGTCGAAGTCACCCGCGAGCTCGGCAGCCGCGAACATGCGAATGCAATGACCGGCTCGCGTACGGCCCGCGCGGCCGGTACGTTGGTCGGCGCTGGCTCGGCTGATGCGCTGCACCTTCAACGTCGGCATGCCGCTCCACGGGTTGTGCGCCGCGACGCGGGCAAGGCCGGTGTCGACGACCACGCCGATGCCTTCGATGGTCACCGACGTCTCGGCGACGTTGGTGGCGAGCACGACCTTGCGACGTTCGCCCGGGTTGACCGCGCGGTCCTGCTCTTCCGGCGAGAGCTCGCCATGCAGCGGCAGCACGAGCGCGTTGATGCCGGCGAGAGCGCTCATGCAACGCATGATCTCGCCGACACCCGGCAGGAAAACCAGCACGTCGCCTTGGTGCGTGTTGAGCGCGCTCTTCACATGGTGAGCGACTGACTGCTCGAGCGGACGGTTCGCTGGTGGGCTTCCCGCGTGCTCGATGGTCACGGGGAAACGCCGCCCCTCGGAGCGCAAACGGGTGGCATCGAGCCACTCGGCGACCGGCTCGGCATCGAGCGTCGCCGACATCACGACGATTCCGAGGTCGGGCCGCGCGCCGTTCTTGAGCTGGGCGGCGAGGGTCAGCGCCAGATCGGCGTCGAGGTGACGCTCGTGGAACTCGTCGAACACGACGCAAGCAACGCCGTCGAGCTTGGGCGAGCGAATGAGCTCGCGCACCAGGAGGCCTTCGGTCACGAAGCGCACGACCGTACGATCGGACACCGCCTCCTCGAAACGTACTTGGTAGCCGACGCGCTCCCCGACCTTTTCACCGAGCTGCCGGGAGACGAAACGGGCGGCCATGCGGCATGCGAGCCGGCGGGGCTGGACGACGATGACCTCGCCCGCCGACCCGATGCCCGCATCGAGCAAATAGCGTGGCACTTGGGTGGTCTTGCCGGCGCCGGGAGGAGCTTCGAGCACGAGACGGCCGTCGTCTTTCATGACGCGGACGATGTCGTCTTTGAGCACCTCGATCGGGAGCATCCGGCTAGCCTATCGCACCCGTCACGCCCTGTTATAGCCTTGGCGGCAATCGTGGCGCTCGACGTCGATTTTCTCGTGATCGGCAGTGGCCTAGCTGGCCTCAATGCCGCCCTGCGCCTCGCCGAGCACGGACGCGTTGCCGTGGTCACCAAGCGCGGAGTCGGCGACAGCAATACCTCCTGGGCCCAAGGCGGTATCGCCACGGTCGTCGGAACCGACGACAGCGTCGAGACCCACCTCGCCGACACGCTTTCGGCGGGCGCGGGTCTTTGCAACGAAGCAGCCGTGCGCTCGATCCTCGAGGACGGACCGCAAGCCATCGAGCGCTTGGTCCAGCTCGGTGTGGCCTTCGATCGCAACGAGACGGGTTTCGACCTTACTCGCGAAGGAGGTCACAGCCGGCGCCGCGTGCTCCACGCCGCCGACATGACCGGCCGCGAGATCGCCCGAGCCCTCGAGACGCAAGCCGCCGCGGCGAGTGGCATCACCATCTTGCGCGATCACATTGCCGTCGATCTCGTCGCCCGTGACGGCCGTTGCGTCGGCGCCTACGTCCTCGACTCCGCGAGCGGCGAGGTGCACACCGTTCGCGCCAAAGCGACGCTGCTCGCCACCGGCGGAGCCGGCAAGGTCTACCTCTACACGTCGAACCCCGATGTCGCGACCGGAGACGGTGTCGCGATGGCGTACCGCGCAGGCGCACGCGTCGCCAACATGGAGTTTTTCCAGTTCCACCCGACCTGCCTCTTCCATCCGCACGCCCGCACCTTCTTGATCAGTGAAGCGCTGCGCGGCGAAGGCGGTGTGTTGCGTCGTCGTGACGGCACGGCGTTCATGAAAGACGTGCATCCCCTCGGAGATTTGGCGCCGCGCGACATCGTCGCCCGCGCCATCGACCACGAGCTCAAGCGCAGCGGCGACGACTACGTCGTGCTCGACATGACGAAGCTCGACCCCGCCTTCACGGTGCAGCACTTCCCCAACATCCACGCCACCTGCCTCGCGCTCGGAATCGACATCACCAAGACGCCGATCCCCGTGGTGCCGGCAGCTCACTACATGTGCGGTGGCGTTCAAACCGACGTCCGCGGCGCCACCAGCATTCGCGGCCTCTGGGCGGCTGGCGAGGTCGGCTGCACCGGCTTGCACGGCGCCAATCGTCTGGCTTCGAACTCGCTCCTCGAGGCCGCTGTCGTGAGCGAGCGAGCGTCGCGGGACATGGCCGGGTATGTCCGCGAAAGCGACGAGCTGCCGCGGATCCCCGCTTGGGACAGCGGCAATGCCGTCCATCCCGACGAACGCATCGTCGTCGCTCACAATTGGGACGAGGTTCGGCGCGCCATGTGGAGCTACGTCGGCATCGTGCGCAGCGACAAGCGTCTCGAGCGCGCTGCGAGCCGCCTGCAGGCGCTCGAGCACGAGATCCGCGACTACTATTGGAACGTGCGCGTCTTCCACGACCTCATCGAGCTCCGCAACATCGCGACCGTCGCCTCATTGATCGTGAGCTCGGCACGCGCGCGACGGGAGAGCCGCGGCCTGCACTTCAACCTCGACGTCCCAGAGACACTCGCGGATTGGCGCCGCGACACGGTGCTGCAACGATGAACGTCGCCGTCGCGGTCGTCACCCTTCTCCTCGCCGACCTCTACACCTTCGTCGACGAACAAGGCGTCGTTCACTTCACCAATGTCCCGAGCGACCCGCGCTACAAGCTGGTGCCGGGGACGCAGAACACTTTCGCCAACCCCGAGAAGCCCGTGCTCATGCACCGGGTCGACATCGCGAAGTATGACGCATTCATCCGCGAAGCCGCGACCTACTACTCACTGCCCTTCGAGCTCGTGAAAGCAGTGGTGTGTGCTGAATCGGGCTTCGAGCCTCGCGCAGTCTCTCCCGTGGGCGCACAGGGCCTCATGCAGCTCATGCCCGCCACCGCCAAGGACATGTCGGTGTCCGACGCCTTCGACCCCCGTGACAACATCTTCGGAGGCACGCGCTACTTGCGTTACCTGGTGAACCTGTTCAAAGGAGACGTGCGCCTGTCCGTCGCCGCCTACAACGCGGGGCCGGAGCTCGTTGGCCGCCGCGCCGACGTGCCGAACATCGAGGAAACGCGCACCTACGTGAAACGCGTCATGGCCTTCTACCACTACTACCTCACCGGCTCGGCGGCTCCCTGATCATGTGGACCCTTCCCAACGTCCTGACCATGGCGCGTCTCGCCTTCCTGCCGCTCATCCTCGCGCTGGTCTGGCCGGGCATCGAGAGCCGCGCCACCTGCGTCTGGGCCGGCATCATCTATGGCGTCGCGGGAGTCACCGATCTGCTCGACGGCATGCTGGCGCGACGGCTCGGCCAAGTCACGGTGATCGGCAAGTTCCTCGACCCGTTGTCGGACAAGGTCTTCTACTTGGTCACGATGCTCGCCCTACTCCAGCTCCCAGGGCCACGCATTCCCTTGTGGGTCGTGATGGTCGTCCTGGTGCGTGAGCTCGCGATCACCGGCCTGCGCGCTATCGCGGTCACCGAAGGCATCGTCATCGCCGCTGGCGAGGGTGGCAAGATGAAGACGACCTTCGCCACCATCGGCATGACGCTCTTGCTCGCGCATTACCCGTTCGTCATTCAGTTCGGGTTCGCGGCCGTGCAAATCAACTTCCACCTCGTCGGCCTGTGGGTCACCTACGTCTCGGTGGCTGCTTCGGTGTTGTCGGGCTTCGGTTACGTGCGCGGCTTCGCGACGGCCTTGAAGGCGAAGCCGGCGACGTGAGTCCGCTCAAGCGTTTCGAGCGCTTCGGCAGGCGACTTCTGGTGGCAAGTCTTGCCCGCTTGCTCGGAGCGCGCCAACGCGAGGTCAGCGTGCGCGCGGCGGCGCGTATTCTCGTGGTGCGGCTCGACGAGCGCGTCGGCAACCTCGTGCTGCTGACGCCGATGCTCTCGACTCTGCGGGCGCGCTTCCCCAAGGCGGTCATCGACGTGCTGGGCTACGCCAAGACGCGCGTCCTGCTCGAGCGCCATCCGGCGATCAACGAGATTCTCGCGTTCGACAAGCGAGCGCTCTCGAGCGACCGCGGGCCGTTGCGCATCTTCGGTTTCTTGAGGCGGCGGCGCTACGACCTCGCCATCGATGCTGCGAACCCGACCGACCCCTCGTTCACCCAGGCATTGGTGACGCGTTTCTCCGGCGCCGAGCACACCATCGGCTCCGCCTTCGGCGACTTCGCGCGGCTCTATAGCGCACCCGCGACCATCGTCGATGACGGCAAGACGCACGAGATCGATCTGCGCTTGCAGCTCCTCAGTCCAATCGCGGGTGACGGATTGGTGCGTCTCCCGCGTATCGATCTCGGACCACCGCGCGACGAAGTACGGCGGTTCATCAGCGAGGCAGGCAGCTACGCGGTGCTGAATCTCGGCGCCCGCGTACGGGAAAAGTGGCTCCCGCCGGAAGACTACGTGACCATCGCCAACATTATCGCGGATCACAGGATCAAGTGCGTGCTCACCTGGGGGCCGCAGGAAGAAGAGCTCGCGCGAGCCATCGCCGCCGAGGCACAGAGCGCGTGGATGGCGCCGTCCACGAGCCTCGCGGATCTCGCGGCGGTGATGAAGAGCGCGCGCTGCGTGGTGACCTGCGACACCGGGCCGATGCACGTCGCGGTGGCGGTCGGGGCTCCGACGTGCGCAATCTTCGTCAGCACGGATCCGGCCCGCTACGGCTACCACGACGCACCGCATCTCTCGGTGAGCAGCGCGGATCCGGTTTGGCGGACGAAAGTCGAAACTTGGCTTTCGACCGGAGCGCTCTAAGTCGCGAGCTTCTTCTCGGTGTCTTTCACGCGCGCGGCCATCAATGTGGCGAGCATGCGTCCGAGCTTCTGGTCGCGCTCGGCGAGACTCCGGATCAGCTCGCCCGGGGCACGGACGAGACGGACATCGGTCTGGCAGACGACCGTGGCGCTACGGGGCTGCTGGGTGAGCACCGCGGTCTCTCCGAAAACGGCGGGCCGCTCGAGGGTCGCAAGCTCGACGAGCTCGCTGCCGTTGCGCTTGCAGATGGCGACGCTGCCCTCGAGGATGAAAAAGAGGCCGTTGTCGCTATCGCCCTCGACCAGCACGAGCTGGGCAGCGTCGTAGCTCACCACCTCGCCCTGCGCGATCAGCTCGTCGCAGAGGGCTTTGGGCAGGTCGCGGCAAAGCGACGACGCTTGGATGAACGCGATCGCTCCGATGTCGGAGGCCAGCGGGCCGGTCGCATGGGGCTTGTCAGCCAGTCCTGTCACCCAGGAAGCCTAGCGCAAGCCGGGTGCGGCAGCAAAAACCTCAATGGACCCCAGAGCCTAGATTCGGTAGCTAGGGGCGCCCATGGACACAGTGCAGGCCTTTCTAGCGCGCCGCGGTAACGCTTTCTGGTCGCTCGTCCTCGTCGCGATTGGGGCGCTCATCTTCTTGCCGCGCCTGGGATCGTATCCGCTCTGGGACCCGTGGGAGCCCCACTACCTGCAAGTCGCCTGGGAGATGCAGGACCGCGGCACCTGGATGAATCCCTGGTACCGGGGCGAGGACAATTGGTGGTCGAAGCCGATTCTCCTCCTGTGGATCCTCCGCGCCGGTATCGCCGCCCTGTGGGATCCGCTCTCCAATTTCCCCCACCACGAGCTCGCGGCGCGCCTGCCCTTCGCGTTGATCGCGATCGGCGGTGGCGTGCTGCAGTTCGATTGGGTGCGTCGGCTCTACGGCCGGACCGCTGGATTCATCGCCGGCCTCATCTTGGTCACGGCCCCTCAATACGTCGTCATCGGCCGGCAGGTGATGATCGACGTGACCTTCGTCCTCACTTACGCCGCGTCGTTGGGCTATCTGGCGGTCGGTCTCTTCACCCCGCGTCCGGAGCTCGCGGAGGCGAGCGCTCCCAAGGGCGTCCGCGTGCGTGCCTGGCTCGCGCGCGAGTGGCCGTTCGTCGCGTTCTGGTCGCTCGAAGCGCTGTCGTTGCTCGCCAAGGGCTTCGTCTCCCAAACCCTCGTGGTCATCGTTCTGGCCGGTTACGCCATCGCCACCTTCCGCTGGAGCGACTACGCCAACGAGCCGGAGTGGGCGGGCGTCACCCGCGACGGTGGCTGGAAGCGCTATCTCGCGACCCGCGGTGGGCTCGCGTTGGTGGTGCTCGGAGCCGCGGTCGTCGCTTGCCTGGTGTTGCCGAAGAGCCTGCAACGCGATCAGCGGCACCTTTATCAGGCGCTGCTGCTGGGGCCGGCAGTGCTGGTGACCGCTTTGGCGGTGTTCCGCGAGTTTCCCCTGTCACGGCACATCTTGAATTTGCTGGCTCGCGTCCGCGTGGGCTGGGGCTTGCCGCTCTTCTTGGCGCTGGGGGCGCCCTGGTACGTCTACATGACGTTCAAGCACGGCTGGCCCTACTGGAACGAGTTCATCTTCTATCATCACCTGGGCCGCGCCGCGGGGACCATCGACAAGCCCGGCAACACCTTCGATTACTTCGTGCGCCAGCTCGCCTATGCTCTCTTTCCGTGGTCCGCTTTCGCGTTGCCATCGCTCTGGCAATTCGTGACCCGCGCGAGCCCATTCCGCAGCGTCGCCGAGCGCCGCAATTTCTTCATGCTGGTAGCGATTGCCCTGCCCTTCTTGTTTTTCGGGCTCTCGGGCACCAAGTTCGCGCACTACATCTTCCCGGTCGTTCCAATCCTCGGCGCCGTGCTCGCGGTCGGCATCACCTGGCTCGGCAAGGAGCGCGACGATTCCGCTGTGCTCGGCGAAAGCGGACCACCCGTCGGCCCCAAGCTGCCAGCTTCTTTCCCGGAGAGCCCGTGGTGGGAGCGCGACGGCGCGCGCGGTGACCTGATCGTCATCGTCATGGTGACCTTGGTCTGTTTCGGCGTTTTCTCGTACGACCTCGTCGCCGACTTCCGCTACGTGCTGCGCCTCTTCATCTACTATTGGAACCGCGCAACCCCGGCCGAGTATCAGCCCTACATCGCCCTGCAGTACTTCACTTTTCCGCTGGGCATCACCATCGGCGCGCTCCTGTTGTCGCGCTGGGTGACGCGCGCGCACGTTGCCGTCTTCGGTCTCTTCGCGGTGGGCCTCGCGGCTTATTACGCGTGGGTGATGATGCCCGCGATGAAGGACACGTATACGTACAAGCCGCTCTACACCGCGGCGATGACGCTCGCGAAGCCGGACGAGCCCATCGGCCAGTACAACGATTGGCAGCAACCCGAGCGCTCGGTGATCTTCCTCTTCCAGAACCGTTGCCAGCACCTGTCGACCGACAAGAAGGCAGAGGCCTTCCTGCGCGGCACTGGTCGCAAGTTCGTCATCGTCGACAACAGCAAGCTCGCGGCTCTGCGCCGTGTCGCGGCCAAGCTCAACGAGAAGCTCTACATCGTCAACAAAGACCATCCGTACGGCCTGCTGGTCTCGAACGTCCCCAATGCCGAAGACGTCGCACAGCTGAAGACCGCCATCATGAAGTCCGCTCCAGACGACATTACCAAGGTCGGCGCGGAGCTCGACGGCAAGGTCCGCCTCCTCGGCTTCAAGACCTCGACGACGACGCCGAAACGCGGCGACACCGTGGTCGTCGACGTCTACTACGAAGCGCTGCAGCTCATCGACGAGGACTGGCAGGTCTTCGTGCACGCCGACGGCACGCGTGGCAACTCGCACCGCATCGGCCTCGACCACTATCCAGTCGGCGGCCTGCACCCGACCAACGAATGGCAGATTGGTGAGATCGTGCGGGACACCTTCGAGGTCAAAGTCCCCAGCAATTACCCCTACGACGCCATCACGCTGTGGACGGGCATGTACAGCACGACCAGGCGCATGGAGGTCACGGCCGGGCCGAGTGATGGAGACAACCGCATCCGCACCGTGCGACTATCCATCTCGAAATGATCATGCTCGGACGTGCCGTCATCGTCGTCTCCCTCGTCGCCGCGACCGCCTGTGCGGGCTCGGTCGAGGCGCCATACGATCTCGACGGCGACAGTGGACCGCTGTTTTCGGGAGACGATGGACCCGGCGATAGCGGGCCTGCACCGGCCGATACAGGTGGCGACGCGCTCCAATCGGGTGATGGCGATGGCGACAGCGCACCGACCGACGCGGACCCACCGGATCCGCAGCCGACCGCCGAGCTGCATTTCATTGGTCGTTTCGACACCAGTGACCCGCAGGGCCCACGCTTCCAGTGGCCCGGTAGCGGCGTCGTCGCCCGTTTTTCGGGCACCGGCGTGTCCGTCCGCTTGAGCGGAGGCACCGACTGGTATGCATGGACGGTCGACGACGACCCCGTGGGCACGTTGCACTACGCGGGCCAAACCAACGCCATCGCGCTCGCCTCCGGCTTGTCCGCGGGCGAGCACACCGTGCGCATCTTTCGCCGTGACGAATCGTTCTTCGGCACCTCGCAGTTCCGTGGGTTCACGGTGAGCGGCGGGCAGCTCGTCGCCTCGGTCTTTCCGTTCAGTCACCGCATGATGGTGATCGGTGATTCGATCACCTGTGGCTACGGCAACGAAGGCGATAGCCCGACCTGCCCCTTCACCCAGGACACGGAGAACAACTACCTCGCCTACGCCTCCATCGCGGCTCGCGATCTGGACGCGGCGCTCCACACCATCGCTTGGTCGGGAAAAGGCATCTATCGCGAGTACGGCGGCGGTACGACCGACCAGATGCCGGTGCTCTTCGATCGCACCCTACCGACCGAAGCCACGAGCACTGTCGACCACGCCGCCTATGTACCCGAGGTCATCGTCATCAACTTGGGCACCAACGACTTCAGCGCCGGCGACCCGGGCGTTGCCTACGAGACCGCGTACATCGCCTTCACCGCACGGCTGCGCTCGCTCTACCCGAACGCGTTCATCATCTGCGCCATCGGTCCCATGAACACGAGCGACATCATCCAGGAGCGCATCGGCAACGTGGTCGATGCGCGAACCACGAACGGCGACGCGCGCATCTCGTTCATGGCGTTCGACCCGCAGGAAACCGGCGGCATCGGCTGCGACTACCACCCCAATACGATCACGCACATGGTCATGGCCGAGCGCCTGGTCACCGAGGTGCGGACGATCACCGGGTGGTGACGCGCTACGCGCCTTCTTCGTACGTGTAAGCTTCGCCGGCGTAGTTCACGAATTTCATCTGTGTACCGTCGTGGCTCGTCAGATACATCGGCTGGACCGGCACCTTGCCACCACCGTGCGGCAAGTCCACGACGTAGTGAGGAACCGCGAGGCCCGAGGTCCAGCCCCGCAGCGCCTTGATGATGTTCACGCCACTTTCGACCGGAGTGCGGAAGTGCGACGCGCCTTCGACGCTATCGCATTGGAAGATGTAATACGGCCGGCAGCGGTGCTTGAGCAGCCACTGGTTCATGCGGCGCACCATCGCTGGGTCGTCGTTCACGCCTTTGAGCAGCACCATCTGGTTGCCGACGACACAGCCCGCGTCCGCTAAAGTGGTGAGAGCCCTGCCCGCTTCTTCGGTGCATTCCTTCTCGTGATTGAAGTGGGTGTTGACGAAGAGCGGATGGAAGGCTCGCAGCTGCGCCGTGAGCTCCGGGGTGATGCGCATGGGCAAGGTCACCGGATTGCGCGTCGCGATGCGGATGATCTCGAGGTGCGGAATCGAGCGCAGGTCGGCGAGCACCGCGGTCAGGCGCTGGTCGGCCATGGTGAGCGGATCGCCACCCGAGACCAGCACGTCGCGGATGGCGGGCGTCTTGCGAACGTAGTCGATGGCTTCGGCAAGCTCGTCACGCTTCGGAGCGCTGGTCGGGTCGCCGACTTTGCGCTTGCGGTTGCAGTGGCGGCAGTACACCGGACAGTTGTGGGTGGCGTACAGCAACGCCCGGTCGGGATAGCGGTGCGTGAGGTTCGGCACCGGCATGTGGCTGTCTTCCGCGAGCGGGTCTTCGAGCTCGGACGACAACACGTCGAGCTCTGCCATCAAGGGCACGGCCTGACGACGGACCGGACACGTGGGGTCCTCGCGGTCCATGAGCGAGGCGTAATACGGGGTGATCGCCATCGCGAACTTGGCACCGGCCTGCACGACCGCCTGGCGCTCGTCGTCGGTGAGCACGAGCACCTGCTCGAGCACCTCGAGGGAGCGGATACGGTGCGCCTGTTGCCACTTCCAGTCGTTCCACTGGGAGTCGCTCACATCGCCAAAGTATGCGGGGCGCGCAGCCATCGTCGCCGCGCGCCATAGCAAACTCGCGCGGACCTGTCAGCCGCCGATGTCGGTGCAGTCCAGATCGAGGACGTCGGCGGAGTTGTTGCTGCCGTTGCACTCGAACGTCGGCAGATCCGGGTCCCCGTTCAGCAGGAATTCCGGGTTCGCAATGACGCGGAAGTCGAGGTCGATGGGCGCTTCCGTGCTCGGCACCGTGTAAACGGCGGTCACCTGGACGCTGCCGCCCGGCAATAGATCGACTGGCAGGTCGAGTAACGCGAACGGCGTGACCGTCTGCGCCGTCTGGGTCGGCGTCTGCGCGGTCGGTAAGCGGTAGAACCCGATGTTGGCGTCCACGGCGCGGATACCGGCGCGGCCCTTGTTGACGATGCGGGCCACCACCGTAACCTGCGGCGGGCAGTTCTGCAGACTCGCGACGACGGCTTGCACCTGCAGATCAGGTGCGTTGAGCGGCACGAAGCCCGGAACGTTCTGGCGGAAGTTGTTGTAGAAGTCCGGGTTCGAATCTCCGAACTCGCACAGCGGACCGCTCGAGCCGGAGACGAAAGTCGCCTCGCACGCGGCGGCGTTGGTCTGCGCCGAGCACTGTGAGCCGCTGTAGCAGACACCCCAGTCGGGGATGACCGTGCCGAAGCGGTCCTGATTGGTGATGTGGTACGGGTGCTCGTACCAGTATGGCAGCGTCTTCACCCAAAGGTCAGAGGTGTCGCCGAAGACGGTGACGCCCCAGGTGGATTCCAAGCAAACGTAGGCTTGGCCGCGTGGGTTCTCTTCGCAGGTGCCGCTGGCACCCTGATACGCATCCCAAATGCAGTCGTCGACGTGCGCTTGGCACTCCGCACGGGTGGCGTACGAACCGCAGTTGCCGGCGGTCACGTCACCGGTGACCACCACGCAGGTGGAGCCGTTCCAGCGACAGCCACGACCCGCGTCGCAGCTCGTCTGATCGGTGTGGTCCGCGCAGGTGCACGCCGCCGGGACGTAGTCCTCTCCCGTACGCCGGTAGGCCCAGGTATCACAGGTGCCAAGCAGCGACCGGCAAGCCGGCAAGGCGTTGCACTCGTTGTTGAAATTGCCGTCGGTATCAGAGGTGTCGTAGGCGTTGGCGCAACTCTGCACGCATGTCGACGACGTCGCGTTCCAGTCGCAACCGTTGGGCCGGAACGTGCATGTCGTGCCCGCCATCACACAGTTTGGTGTCGCGGCGCACTCGTTGTTGATGGTCGCGTCGGCATCATTGCCGTCTTTCACGGTGTCGCACGTCGTGTAACAACGGTTGTCGCCGCCGTTCCACCAGCAGCCGCTGGCAGCATTGCACGCGGTCTGATCGTCGACCGCCGCGCACGTGCGGCAAGCACCGTTGTCGAGACCGCAGCCGCCGGTGACGTGACAGGCGGCGGTGTTGTTGGCACGTGAGCCACAGGTGCTGGGCGCGGCCGCGATTGGTGGCTCGCAGGTCGCTTGCGTGACGAACGCCGAGCAAGTCTGGCATGCGGTTCCGTTCCAGCCGCAGCCACCGAGGTTGCCGCAAGCGCGGTTGCCGCCGGTGCAGGTCGTTTGCGCGGCCGCACTGTCGAGTAGCGGTCCGCCACAGCGGTCACGACCCGACGAGTAGCGCGAGGACTGATCGCCCGTCGAGACCACGACGATCTCCGAATTCGAGTCGCCATCGACGTCGACGACGATCGGATACTCGGTCGCCGTGCGGTGTGAATTCGGGCGCTCGTAGAGGATGTCGCTGGTCGAGCCCTCGAACACGCGGAAGAAGCACTCGTCGTTGTAGAGCACCTCGGCCTTACCGTCTCCCTGGAAGTCGAAGACGCTGGTACCGGTGACCGCCGACGACTGATCCTGGGTCTGGTATTGCCACAAGACACCGACCTCGTCGTCGAGCGTGCCGTTGACCTCGATGGTGCAACGCTCGGGACCCGCGACCGTCGGGACCGCGACGTTGCAGCCCGAGCTCGGGTTGGAGACGAGCGCCACGCGACCAGCAGCGTCGTTCGCGGCGCAGTCAGGGTCGACGACGACCATACAGCCCGTGCCTGCGAAGCTCACCTCGGGCCGACCGTCACCGTCGAAGTCGGCGATGTTCGGCGGACCGCCGCGATTGTTGAGCAGCTGGAAGGCAAGGTTGACCGTGCTGCCGGCGACCGGCGAGCGCAGGACTTCACCATTCTCGCCGCTCAGAATGTACACAGCGCCGGCGAAGACGATGGCAACCTCGGGTGTGTTGGTCGGTCGGTTGTACGGCGCTAGGGTGTTGTCGACGAAGTCGCCGACGCCCGGGAAGCCGCGGCCATCACCGATGTTGACGCTCACAGGCGCCTGATTGTTACCGCCACCCGCATAGTGCGCGGCCCACAGCGGATCTGCGACCCAGCCGTCGTTGCCGGTGATGCGGCCAACGGGCACACCGCCGGTCGGGTTGCGCTGAATCGTCCAGGCGCGGTCACCAGCGAGGAGGTCGGGCTTGCCGTCGAGATTCACATCCGCCAAAGCCGACACCGCGAAGCACTCGTCGGCGGGTGCGGAGCAACGCGCGCCGGTGTTGCTCTCCGCTGCCTGGTTCGTGGTGCCGAGATCGACCAAGATCGACGCTGATGCGCCGTTGTCGCGGACGATGACGCCCGCCATGATGATCTCGACGACCCCGTCGGCATCGAGGTCGGCGAGGTGCGGCGCGCCGCCGCTATAGCGGGTGTCGAGGCTGCCGGCGGTCGTGCACCACTTGAGCGCGTTGGCGCGCGGGGCCCCATTGGTATCGAATGGGTCATAGGCGCAAAGACCGTTCTTGTGCGCCGCGACGATTTCGAGCTGCGCATCGCCGTCCAGATTACCGAGCGCGACGTGACCGCGCGTCTCGCCGTAGATGACGAGCTTGCTGCGCTGCTGCTTCGAGGGCGTACCGGTCGCCGGCAAGTCGGCATCGGCGCGGCCGTCCGCGATGATCAGCAGGTTGCCGTTGGTGTTGTCGAAGCCGTCGTCGGAGTACGCCTTGAAGACCACCTCGGGCACGAACTGCTCAGCGGCGCTCGGGTCGACGTCGACCTGGTCGAGATCGGCCGTCGTCGGGATGGTTTCGACGCTGCGATAGCAGTTGGCGCGGAACGCGGCACTCTGTCCGGGCGACGTCGTCGTCGGATTCTCCGTGCACGGCTCGCGATAGCAGTGCGTCGAGGTGGTGTCCGCGCACTTCGGCACGGCTTCGCCGGGCACGAACGCGACGCCGTCGGCGACGAGCTGCACGCCGACCCAGGACCATTCGGTGGTCGGTGAGAAGAGATCGTCCGGCGGCTGCTGGCAGATCGGCGCGTCCGGCGGGAAATCGTCAGGGAGGCAGTAGCCCGTCGTCGGATCGGGATCGAGCGTCAGCTCGCAGTACTCACCGATCTCGCAGTCGAGGAACGACTGGCAGGTGTCGCCGCGCTGCACGCAGCGGTCGAACACGCACACGTCATCGTCGTTGGGGCCTGCGCCGCGTACGTCACAGCAGACGGTGCCGAAAGTTCCTGGCGCTCCGTTGTTGCCGCAGAGCTGCCCACCGCCGGTGAGCGAGCAATCTTTGATGCAGGTGACACCTTCGTTGCAAACGAACCCAGTGGCCGAGTCGCAGCAGAGCGAGCCGTCGGTGCCACAGCGATCATCGGCGACATTCGGGCACGGCGGCTGACACACGCGGTCATAAACGCACTCGGTCCCTGCGGTGCAGCATTCACGCGAGATCGTGCAACGCGGTACGGCGCAAACCGCAACGCATGCCCCTTCGACGCACTCCTGACCGCCCGGGCACGGATCGGGACTGAAGCCGCAACCGCCGCCGCCACCATCGCCGTCGAAGTCGCCGAAGCCGTCACCAATGAGGCTATCGCCGTCGACGTCGGCACCATCACCGGTGCCATCGCCGTTGACGCTGTCGCCGCCGTCCCCTTCGTCTTCGTCGGTGGGATCTCGGTCGAACCGGTCGAACTCGCTCACCGCATCATCGGCGTTGAGATAAAGCTCTCCCCCGCAACCCACCAAAGGTGACAACGCGAGCAACGAAGCGACGAACCATGACCGTGGGCAACGGCCAATCGATGTGAGCATGATCACCCGCCGATATCAGTACAGTCGAGGTCGAGGATATCTCTCGAGTTGTTGGTGTTGTTGCACTCGAAGTTGTCTTCGGTCGGCGCCGTCAGGAACTCGGGGTTCGCGATGACGCGGAAGTCGAGGCCGATCGGCGCTTCCGACGCCGGCACCGTGTAAATGGCGCTGACGATGGCGGCACCACCCGGGAGCAAGTCCTGCGGTAGGTCGCGACGCGCGAACGGGGTGACCGTTTGCGCCGTCTGCAGCGCCGTCTCTCCCGAGTTCAGCAAGCGATAGAAGGTGATGTCGGCGTCCTCGGCCCGGATGCCGGCGCGGCCCTTGTTGATGACGCGCGCGATGATCGTGATCTGCGGCGGGCAGGTCAGCAGGTCCGCCACGACGGACTCGATTTGCAAGTCGGGCGCGTTGAGCGGCACGAAGCCTGGGACGTTTTGGCGGAAGTTGTTGTAGAAGTCCGGGTTCGGGTCGCCGTATTCGCACAGCGGGCCAGCGGAGCCGGATACGAACGTCTCTTCGCACTGCACCGGGTCGGTCTCGGCGGCGCATTGCGAGCCGGTATAGCAGACGTTCCAGTCAGGAATGACCCGGCCGAAGCGGTCCTGATTGGTGATGTGGAACGGGTGCTCGAACCAGTACGGTAGCGTCTTCACCCAGAGGTCGGAGGTGTCGCCGAAGGTGGTGATACCCCATGTACCCTCCAAACAAACCATCGCTTGGCTGCGCGGGTTCTCCTCGCAGGCGCCGGTTCCGCCCTGGAATGGGTCCCAGATGCAGTCGTCCATGTGCGTCTGGCACGTGGGGCGGTCGGGGTAAGAGCCGCAGTTGCCGGCGGTCGCGGCGTTGGTGACGACGACGCAGCTCGTACCGTTCCAGCGACAACCACGGCCGGCGTCGCACTCCGGTTGCTGGGTGTGGTCGGCGCAAGTGCACGATGCGGGAGTGAAGAGCTCCCATTCGGCGCGCTGGTACGCGGCGGGTTTGCACGTATTCAGGAGCTGACGGCAGTAGAGCGAGTTGTTGCACTCGTCGGTGATGTTGGTGTTGCCGTCGGTGCCGTCGAAGATGCGCGTGCAGTCTTGGCGGCAGGTGGTCGCGGCGGCATCCCATCCGCAGCCGTTGACGCGACGCACGCACGTCGTGCCGTTGTGCACGCAGCCCGGGGTGCCGTTGCACTCCAGGTTGATGGTCGCGTCGCCGTCATTGCCGTCGCGGATGCCCGTGCACAGCGTCGTGATGCAGGCCGAGCCGGTCCAGCTGCAACCGCTCGACTGAGCGCCGGTGCATGCGCCGTTGGTCGACAACGAGGCGCACGGCACACAAGCGCCGCTTTGGACACCGCAACCGCCGCTGTCGATGCAGTCGGCGGTCGAGCGCGTGTTGCAAGCAGGGGCAACCGGCGTGAACTGCAGCGGGTCGCAGAGCTGATTGCTGTTCAAGTTTGCGCAAGAGACGCAGGCGCTACCGTTCCAACCGCAGCCACCGGTGTTCGAGCAGTTGGTGTTGTTGAGCGCGCCGCAGTTCGGCGTGCCGTCCGCAGCCCCGAGAGCGGGTCCGCCGCAGCGGTCACGACGCGAAGTGTAGAACGACGACTGGTCGCCGTTCGAGGTGATGACGATCTCGGAATTGGAGTCACCGTCGACGTCGACGACGATCGGGTATTCGGTGATGGTGCGGTTCGAGCTCGGGCGCTCATAGAGGATGTCGGCGGTCGCACCCTCGAAGACGCGGAAGAAGCACTCGTCGTTGTAGAGCACTTCGGCCTTGCCATCGCCCTGGAAGTCGAACACCGAGGTGCCCGTTACAGCGGACGATTGGTCTTGGGTTTGGTACTGCCACAAGACGCCAATGTGCTCACCGATGTCGGCCTGGACGTCGATGGTGCAGGTGCGTTGCGGCGGCGAGGCGCCAGGGACCGCGACGTTGCAGCCCGAGTTGGGTGTGCTAGCGAGCGCGACGCGGCCGGCAGCGTCGGCGGCGAAGCAGTCGGGGTCGACGACGACCATACAGCCGGTACCCGCGAAGCTCACCTCGGGACGTCCGTCACCGTCGAAGTCGGCGATGTTCGGCGGACCGCCACGAGCGTTCAAATATTTGAACGCAAGGTTGCGGGTGACGCCGGAGACCGGCGAGCTCAAGACGATGCCGGTCTCGCCGCTGACGATGTACACGCCACCGTCGTAGATGTACGCGACCTCCGGTGTGTCGGTGGGCCGGTTGTAGGGAGGCAGCCGGTTGTCGACGAAATTCGCGACGCTCGGGTAGCCGCGACCGACGCCGATGGTCCAAGGCTGCGGCGTGCTGCCGCCGGCGTACGACGCCGACCAGATGCGATCGGCGACCCAACCGTCGGTGCCGGTGATGCGCTCGACGCCGATGGGGCTCACCGGATTGCGGCGGATCGTCCACGCTTTGTCGCCGGCCAACAGATCCGGGAGGCCGTCGCCGTTCACGTCGGCGACGGTGGTCAGGGCGAAGCACTCGGAGTTGTTGTCGCAGCGATCACCGGCACTGGCGAACGCGACGCTGTCACCGACGAAGCCGACGCCGACCAAGAGGGTGCCCGAGCCGCCGTCATCGCGGACGACGTTGCCGCCGATGATGATTTCCGGGACGCCATCGGCGTTGAAGTCGGCGAAGTGCGGCGCCGAGCCGTCGTAGCGGATGTCCATCGCGCCGCTCGACAAGCACCAACGCTTGGCGTTCGCGGCGATGGTCGGCGGCGACATGCCTTGGTCGACGTACGGGTCGTAGACGCACAAGCCGTTCATATTGCCGGTGGCGATTTCGAGCTGCGGGTCGCTGTCGAGGTTCGCGATCGCGGAGTGACCACGGGTCGCGCCCCAGATGACCAGCTTGCTGCGCTGCTGCTTCGACGGCGTGCCCGTGCCTGGGAGCTCTTCGTCGCTACGGCCGTCCGCGATGACGAGCACGTTGCGCAGGTCGAAGCCGGCGTCATTCGAGTAAGCCTTGAATACGACCTCGGGCACGACCTTCTGAATCAGGGGGTCGGGGTCGTGGTCGACGAGATCGAGGTCGGCGGTCACGGGCACGATGGCGACGTTGCGGAAGCACTGCGCCTGGAAGTTCGCGGACTGTGCTGGACTCGCGCTGTTGGGGATGGCCGTGCAGGGCTCACGATAGCAATTGATGTCGCCGGCTGCGGCGCACTTCGGGATCACCTGACCATCGGTGAAGTTGTTGGTGAAGTCGGTATCGTTACCGTCGCTGCCGACGAGCTGGATGCCAACCCACGACCACTCGGTCTCCGGCTCGAAGGTATCGTCCGGCGCCTCTTGGCAGATCGGCGCGTCAGGCGGGAAGTCATTGGGCAGGCAGTAGCCGGTGTCGGGCTCGCCGCTGCTCGTCTCTTCGTGGAGAGTCAGCTCGCAGTACTCGCCGATTTCGCAGTCGAGGAACGATTCGCACTCGCCGCCGCGAGCAACGCAGCGGTTGAAGACGCAGACGTCGTCGTCTTCGTCGGTGCCGGGATTTCGTCCGTCGCAGCAGACGGTGCCGAACGAGGCAGGGGTTCCGGTGCCGCAGAGAGGACCGTCGTCGGGGCCGCAATTCTGAACGCAGGTGAGAGACTCGCCGCAAACCTGCGTCGGCGAGTTGCAGCACAGCTCACCGGTGCTGCCGCAACGCTCGTCGGTTGGATTGGGGCACGCGGGCAGACAGAAGCGATCATTCACGCAGGTTTCGCCGGCGCCGCAACAGGCGCGCGAGACTTCGCAGCGCGGCACGGGGCAGATCGTCACGCAGGCGCCCTCGACGCACTCCTGGCCGCCGGGGCACGGCTCGGGATTGAAGCCGCAACCGCCACCACCACCATCGCCGTCGAAGTCACCGAAGCCGTCGCCGATGAGGCTGTCACCGTCGACGTCGCCGCCACCATCACCGGTGCCGTCGCCGGTACCGTCGCCCCCGTCGCCTTCGTCCTCGTCGGTCGGGTCGCGATCGAAGCGGTCGAACTCGCTGACGGCGTCGTCGGCGTTCAAGTAGAGCTCGCCGCCGCAGCCTGCCAAAGGCAACAGCGCGAGGAGCGAGACGAGGGACACCGACCGATGGCAGCGGCTAAAAAGAGTGCGCATACGATCCTTAAGAACCTCGCCGACCGTAGGGACAGCAGAGCAGCTACGTGACGCCCGCACCCGGGTCGTGTCATAGCCTATGTCTATGCAGGCGCTCACGGAGCTCCAACCCCATCAGCCACACGCCGTGCCCGTCCTGGCCGCCGCCTTGCGCAGCCAGCGCCTCCACCACGCTTATCTATTTACATCGAGAGACCTGGGTTCTGCACGAAACCTCATGCAGTCTTTTTCGGGGAGTTTGGTGTGTGTGCAGCGCCGCGACGTCGACGCCTGCGGCACGTGTGTAGCCTGTCGTAAGCTCGCGGAGGGCAACCACCCCGACGTCACCCGCCTGTTGCCCAACGAAAAAGGCGTCATCCCGATTGACGCAGTGCGTGATGTCACGGCACGGCTGGCGTTGAAGGCCTCCGAAGCACCCACCAAGGTGGTCATCGTCGAGCGCGCCGAGCGCATGAACGAGGCTGCCCAGAACGCCCTCTTGAAGACGCTCGAGGAGCCCGCCGGCCCCACCTGCTTCCTCATCGCCACGTCGCGCATCAAGGCGCTCGCCATCACCATCCGCTCGCGCTGCCAGCGCCTCCGGCTCGCGACCCGCGCCGAATCGACGGCAGTCGCCGAGCTGCGAGCAGCCCATCCCGACCTCGACCAGAAGCTCGCGCGCATCGCCGCTGCGTTGGCGTCGGGCGACACCGAGAGCGCGCAGGCGACGCTCGAGGCCGGGCTCGCGGACCTCGACCAGCGCTTGAACGAAGCCACGGGCGACGCATCGATGCGCGGCGCCATCGCGGCAGCGGCAGACCTTGGCGCCGAGCGCGACAAGGCAGATCTCGCTTTGGCGCTCCTCGAGATCGCCGTGCGCGACGGGCTCGCCAAAGCGCACGGCGCGGGTGACCATCACGTCTTGGGTGAGGTGCTCGACGTGCCGTCGCGCCAGCTCGCAAAAGCGGCTGCGGTGCTCACCGAGCTGCGCAGCATGCAGAACCTCTATGTCAATCGCACTCTGGCGCTCGAAAGCGTGCTCCTGGCGCTGCGCGGAGACGTGCGCGGCTCCGCGGCGTGAGCGAACAGCGGGTCTTCGTCCGCTTTCGCGTTCCAGGTGAAGGCGCGATCTATCGCGCCGGCGAGACTGTGTTGCGACGCGGCGATCGGGTCATCGCCGAGACCGAACGAGGTCTGTCGGTGGGAACCGTGCTCGCCGAGCGGCCGGTCACGGAAGAAACCGTGCGCCAGATCACCCGCCCCATGTCGGAAGCCGACGAGCGTCAGGCGCGCGCCAATGTCATTCGCGAGCGCGAAGCCTTCACCTTCTGCGCCGAAGCCATCAAACGCCATGCCCTCGCCATGAAGTTGGTGTCGGTCGAGGTCACGCACGCTGGCACGCGCGCCATCTTCAACTTCTCGAGTGACGACCGCATCGATTTCCGAGGACTGGTGAAAGACCTCGCGCAGCGCTTCCAAACGCGCATCGAAATGCGCCAGATCGGCGTCCGCGACGCGGCCCGGCACACCGGTGGCATCGGCGCCTGCGGCCGCGAGCTCTGCTGCTCGACTTGGCTGCCCGAGTTCCAACCCATCTCGGTGAAGATGGCAAAAGACCAAAATCTCACGGTCAACCAAGACAAGCTCTCGGGCTTGTGCGGCCGACTGCGTTGCTGCCTGCAATACGAGCAGAGCGCCTACGAAGCGCAGCGCGACGAGCTGCCGAAGCTAGGAAAGCGCGTGCTCACGCCGCAAGGCGAGGGTCGAGTCAAAGACGTGAACGTCCTCAAACGGCTGGTGCGGGTGCAGCTCGAGAACGGCAGCTACACCGAGGTGCCCGCCGAGGCGGTCACGCGCCCCGCCGCCGTCATCGAGCAGATGGCCATGTCGCAGAAAGCGGAAGCGGAGCGCGCCGCCATCATCGCGGCGGGCGGCACTCCGCCAAAGCGTAAACGTCGCAAGAAGAAAAAGCCCAGCGGGGAGCCCGATGGCTCCGGCGGGCCTCAAGGACAGAGCGTGTAGTCCTCGTCGCAGCACTCGGGCCAGGGCACGTAACAGAGAGCCCCCGGGTCACTGCTCATCTGGTGATAACAGCGCCAGTAGGAGTCTTCGCCGAAGATGCAGCAACAAATGTCGTTGCCGGGATCGGTGCCGCCTGTCGGAAGCTTGGTGATCGCGTCAGCTGCCGTCGGCTTGATGCGATAGGTGTTGACCGTTTGAGCGGCGTCGCGCATCGCATGGACGAGGTCTGAGCCCTTGAGGTCGGTGCGCCCCGAGTCCTCGAGCACCTTGCCGAGGGTCATCGCGAGCTGCGGCGCCGCGAACGACGTGCCACCGTTGCTGCCGCAGCGGGTCTCTTCTGCCTCGCAGCAGAAGCTGTCGCCGTATGCGTACATGAGATCGTCGAGGCGCTGGGAGCGGTTCGTAAACTCACTCTGCTGGTAGGTGGACGTCGCCGAAGCGGCGAGCAGGATGTTCTCGAAAGCGGTCGGATAGGCGACGCGGACCTCGTTGATGATCGTCGTGACGTCGAGCGCCGCGTTGCCGGCCGCGAGCGTGAACACGAACTTGTCGCCGATGGTGGCACGAGCCGCGACCGCGAGCGCCGCGATCCCGGAGAGCCAGTCTTTGTAGGCCGCGCGATAGCAGGTGGCGTCACACGCGGGAGAGATGTTCGGCCCGACGCTCAAATTGATGATCGACATGTGGCCGCGGTTGTCCGCTCCAGCGAGCAGGCCGGCGAGAGCCCATTGGATCTCCGCCATCGACGTGTCGCCGCCGACTTCGACGCTGGCCTCGACCGCCGTGCCGAGGTCGATATCGACGTCACAGGCTGGTCCGCCTTCGTAAAGCTCATTCACCTGTTCCATCTCGCAGGCGATCTGAGCACCGTGCGAGACACACGGCGTCGCGGACTCGCGGTGGTTCTTGAAGAGATCGACGGCGGCGACCTCGGCGCCACCACGCAACCCGTCGGTGCAATCGTAGGGGCCATCGGGCTGACCGCTGGCGTCGAAGGTATCGCCATCGGCGCAGGTGGCGTGGACGTTGGCGCCATAGGAGCCATTGGGGAAGGCGTCGCTCACCCAAGCCTGCGCCTGCGCGGCGGTGATGGCAGCGGTGACGTCGCCACTCACCTGCAGCAGGTAGAAGCCGGCGGCCGGGAGCCGCGCGCCGACCGTGTAGCCGCCCTGCTGGGCCCACGTATTGACCGCTGAAGCGGACGTCTCCGGTGACGTGAGCACCACGACCTCGCCGGCCATCGCCGGCACCGACACCGCCGCCGATGCGCCCGAGGGCGTGTAGGTGACGAGCGTGCGGGCGCCGTGGCTTACGACCGGCTGCTGATCGACCAAGAACGGCGGGAGCTCGACGATGTCGTCGTCGCCGCCGTCGCCGTCACCATCGTCGCCGTGGTGCCGATCTTGGTCGTGGTCATCGCCGTCACTGTTCGAGCTACTCGAGCAGGCCGTCAGCAAACACGTCGCGAAAACGAATCCGCGTACTACGCAGGCGTGCACCACGTCACCCTCCGCTAGGCGAGGATACGCGCGCCGTATGCTGCAAACAAGAGCCTCTCGACCGTCGACTCGAGGCTGCCGCCATGCACCGTCGTGGACGCGATGTTCGGGTGACCACCGTTGCTCTGCCCGATCAACGCAGCGAGTGATTGGGCGCGACCGCCAGTCGATTGGATCGACAGCATGACCGACCCCGGCTTCTCGATGGCGAGGATGGCGATGCCGAGATCGTTGACGTATTGCGCTGCGGCGCTTTTGAGCGCGCTCAAGACTTCCGACTCGTTGAGGGGCGTTTTGGCCGCGGCGCCGATGCGCAATAGGTGTTGCCAGTGTTCGCCTTTGACCTTGAGGATCATGGCAGCGCTTTTGCCCCGACCGACGGGGACACGTTCGATGAAGCGTGCGTCAGCGATCGCGGAGGTCACCTGGTTGCTCGGAGTCTTGAGTAGCTCCTCGATGTGCTCCATCCGCAGATCGGCGGCGCGCATGGCGTGTTTGAAGACGTGCGGAGTGAGCGGGCTCATACTCGAGAGCGTGCCCCACTTGGTGTCGGTCACCATGCCGATGAGCGCCGGGAGGTAGACCGAACGAATCGTCTTGGCGTCCAAGCGGCGTCCTGCGAGCAACTTGTCCGCGATGGCGCACGCCTGAAGCGACGCGGCGTCGTACGGCCTGCGATGTTCGTCTTCGAGCCAGCTCGCGTCGTCGCAACCGTAACGCTCGATCAAGCAGTCGTTGCGCTCGCGCTCCTGCGGGTGATGGTCGACCACGACTTGCTGGGCCGCACTGTCCACCAGGTCGATGGCTTTCCCGATGCGGTGGGCTCCGGACGTGTCGCAGACGACGGCGAGATCCCATGAGCCGCCGCGGAGGTCTTCGGGCCGCTTGATGATGTCGCCGGCCAAGCGGCGCTGCGTCGTCGTGAGATCGCCGTCGATGCACACGTCGACCTCTTTGCCGAGCGCGCGCAAGGCGGCCCGCAAGGCGAGCACCGCGCCGACGGTGTCATGGTCTGGATAGACATGGCCGACGAGCAAGATGCGTTTGGCGTTCGTGAAGGCGGTCAGCAGCTCCGCCGGAACGGGCAAGCGACTGGGGCTGATACCGGGGTAGAACGGGTCCGCTAAAGCGGCCCTGAAGTCGCGCGGCGCGGGCTGCGTCTTGATGCTGCTGTCGACCTTGGGCTTGATCGGGGCGCCATAGACGCCGGGATCGCGACCACGCGCGACGTGATCGGGCATCGCCACGCGACGCGCCGAGCGCACCACGACAGGCTTGCCATTGGGGTCGAGCACGGTGCGCGGCTTGACCAGGGGGAGCGTTGGCCGCGCGCCAGGAGCCGTGGCTGGCGCGTGCGGGAGCACGGTGCCTAGGTCGCCCAGGGACGTAAGCCGCAGCTTCGTGCTCATGGTTCCAAGCATCGGCTAAAAAACTGCGCAGTTGCCTGATTTTACTGGGGGATGACCTGGGGGCGTTGCCGAATGGCCGCCCCGGCTACTAGAAGGCTGTGCGAAATGACCTCCCGCACCCTCCTGACCGCCGCCCTGCCCTATGCCAACGGCAGCCTGCATCTTGGCCACCTCGTCGAATACTGCCAGGCCGACATGTACATCCGAGCCCTGAAGCGCATGGGCCGCGACGCCCTCTACATCTGCGCCGACGACACCCACGGCACCCCGATCGAGCTCAACGCGCAGCGTCAGGGCATCGAGCCCCTGGCCCTGGTCTCGCGCTACCACGAAGAGCACAAGCGGGACTTCGCCCGGTTCGACGTCGCCTTCGACAACTTTGGGCTCACGCATAGTGACACCAACCGTGAAGTGGTCGAACGCATCTACGCGGCGCTCGGCAAGAAGGGCCTGCTCGAAGACCGCGAAATGGACGGCATCTGGTGCAACGTCGACAAGCGCTTCCTCCCGGATCGCTTCATTCGCGGCACCTGCCCGGTGTGCAAGTCGGTCGATCAGTACGGTGACGTCTGCGAGGTCTGCGGCTCGACGTACTCGCCGCAAGAGCTCAAGGAGCCGCGTTGCGCCTTGTGCGGCACCACCCCCGTCGTGAAGAAGACGACGCACGTCTTCTTCAAGATCAGCCGCGACGACATGGTGACGTTCCTGCGCAAGTGGATCGACTCCGGCACCTTGCAGAGCGACGTCGCCAACTACGTGCGCAATTGGGTCGACGGCGGTCTCAAGGACTGGTGCATCACCCGCGACGGCCCCTACTTCGGCTTCGGCGTACCGGACAAGCCGGGCAAGTTCTTCTACGTCTGGCTCGACGCGCCCATCGGCTACATCGCTTCGTCGATCGAGTGGGGCAAGCGCCAGGGGATGTCGTTCGATGACGCGCTCAATACGCTATGGCGGTCGAGCAGCACGCGCATCGAGCATCTCATCGGCAAGGACATCGTCTACTTTCACACGTTGTTCTGGCCCGCCGTATTGCAGGCCGCGGAATACACGCTGCCCTCCAAGGTGCACGTTCACGGCATGCTCACCATCGATGGCGAGAAGATGTCGAAGAGCCGTGGCACCTTCATCAACGCCGCGACCTTCGCCGAGCACGTCGATCCGCAAGCGTTGCGCTACTACTACGCCTGCAAATACGGCGCGGCGAGCGACGACCTCGACCTGTCGTTCGATGACTTCGTGCTGCGGGTCAACGGCGAGCTGGTGAACAAGCACGCCAATCTCTTCAGCCGCTGCACCCAGTTCCTCACCCAGAAGCTCGACGGCAAGCTCGGCGATCTGCCGTTCACCGCCAAAGATGCTCAGGGCGAACCGACTGGTGACGGATCGTTGCTCGATCAGGCGCGACGCGTGGTTCAAGGCGCGCGCAAGGTGGAGCAGTTCTTCGCCAACCGCGAGCTCGGCCAGGCAATGCGCGAGCTCTCCGCCATCGCGGATATCGGCAACGAGTACATGCAGTCCGCGAAGCCCTGGGATCAGCTCAAGGCCGATCCCGAAAAGGCGCGCGAGACGTGCACCTTCGCGGCCAATGTCTGCCACGCGCTGGCGATGTATTTGTGGCCGGTGGTGCCGCGCTTTGCCGATGCCGGCTCGGCGCTGCTCGGCTCCAAAATCGACCGCTTGAGCAGCGAGCTGCTGTTCACCGAGCGCCAGCGAGCCATTGGCCCACAGCAGCGTCTGTTCGAACGTATCGACAAAGCGCAGATCGAGAAGGTCGTGGAAGCATCCAAGCAGTCGCTCAGTCCCAAAGAAGCGCCCAAGAAGACCTTGGCCGCGGTCGCCGCGACGACGATCGAAGTCGCTCCCCTCAAGGCCACCATCGAATACGCCGACTTCGAGAAGCTCGACCTCCGCGTCGGCCTGGTTACCGCCGCCGAGCGCGTTCCCAAGAGCAAGAAGCTGCTCAAGCTCATGGTGGATCTCGGCGAGGAGAAACCGCGCCAGATCGTCGCCGGGCTCGGCGCGGTTTACGAGCCCGAGATGCTGCTGAACACCCGCGTCGTCGTGGTGGCGAACCTCGCCCCCGCGAAGCTCATGGGTATCGAGAGCCAGGGCATGGTGCTCGCGGGTGGCGAGGGCGAATCTCTATCGGTGCTGCGCGTCGACCGCGATCTGCCGCCCGGCAGCGGTGTCCGCTAAAACCGCATGGGCGAGCCAGTTACCATCGACTTCGACGGGGCATCGCTCCCCGAGCTCGCGGCGCTAATGCGCAGTGAGCACGCCCAGGCGCGGGCCGACGCGGCGACCGCCATCGGCGATCGCTTGCGCACGCGTGAGATCGACGTCATGCCGGCGGACATCCACGAGCTCGTGGTCGAGCTGCTCGTTGACCCGGTGCCGATCGTCCGCTTCGAAGCGGCGATGACCCTCGCCGAAGCCCACGACCAGCGCGGCACCGACTTGCTCATCGAGGCCTCGGCGCACCGTCACTTCCGCCTCGACGCGGTACGGGCGTTGGGGGCGATGGGCGACCAGCGCGCCGCGCCTCCTCTCGCGACGATGATGGGCAAGCTCTTGATGCCGTGGGCCGACCGACTGCAGGCCGCCGCCGCGCTCTGTGCGCTAGGCGACACGCGCGGCGCCGACTATCTCGCGAAGAAGCTCGTGAGCCGCCGCAAGGCCGAGCGTGCCGCGGCGATTCACTTCATCGCCGAGTCGCGGCACCCCAAGGCACGCGCGCTCCTCACCCCCATCGTCGACGACGTCGCAGACTCAATGCGCGACGTCGCGGCACGCGCCTTGGGTATCCTCGGCGACCCCGCGGCGGCCCCGGCCCTCGAAGCTGCTCGCCAAGGCGCCGACGAGGCATTGCGCTCCGACATCGATCAGGCTCTCCAGCAGCTCAAGGCGGCATCGTGAGCTTTGCCGTGCATCATCTCGCCGTCGTCGTGCGTGACTTGCCGCGGGCCGAGCGCTTCTATGTGAGTCTCCTCGGCTTGCGCGTCATGCAGCGCTGGAACGACGACACCGGCGCACCGCGCTCGTTCTGGTGCGAGCTCGATCATGGCGCCTTCCTGGCCGTCGAGAAGGCGAGCGACGACTTGCCGGCTAAAGCGGACAAGACCGTCGGCTGGCATTGCCTGGCGCTCGGCATCACCCCCGAGCAGCGACGGCCTCTCGCCGAGAAGCTCCTCGCCGCTGGCCATCCGACGGTGCGGGAGACGGCGTTTACGTTCTACGTGCGGGATCCCGACAACAACCTCGTCGGCTTCTCGACCTATCCTCAGAAGAGCGCGTAAACGAACGGCGCCACGTAGGCGAGGCCACCGGTCAAGACCAGGAGCAGGCCCGCCGCGAGCAGCACGAGCACCAGCGGTATGAGCACGAAGCTCTGCGAGCGCGCGAAGTGTCCGAGGACCTCGCGGATGGTTTGCAAGCGGTTGGCGATGCGACTCATTCGGGCCTCGTGAGCACGACGTCCTCGATGATCATCCGGTCGACGCCATGGCGCACGAAGAACGACAAGGCGTCGGTGGCGGTGGCGACCATGGGCTCCCCTGGACCGTTCAGCGACGTGTTGAGGACGACGGGAAACCTCTGGAGCACGCGTCCCAAGGGATGGCTCGCGGAAACCGTCTGCAAGCGCGCCGTGCCGTCGACGTGCGTCACCGCCGGCATCGCTGCCGGCTCGAGGACGTCGGCGACCGTGGTCATGAACGGCGTCATGTCGTTGGCCCCACCAGCGAACCAGCGCGCCGCCTCACTGGCGAGCACGACCGGTGCGAACGGACGAAAAGCCTCGCGCTTCTTCACTGCGCGATTCAGACGCTCGCGCACCTCGACGTCGTCGGCTCGAGCCAGGATGGAGCGGTGCCCGAGGGCGCGAGGCCCCCACTCGCAACGGCCATGGGCCCAGGCAACGACCTCGCCCCTCTCGAGCGCGTCCGCGATAGCGACGTCAGGGTCACTCGTGGGCAACGCTACCAACCCCAAGGCCCGGGCATGTGTCGCCACCGGCGCACCAGTGACGGTCACTCCCAAGTCGGCACCGGTAAGCGCCGCAGGACGCGTGGCACCGCGCGCCATGGCGCCGAGGATCGCCGCGCCCAGCGCCCCACCCGCATCGCCGGCGGCCGGCTGCACGAACACCCTAGAGAACCCCGCCTCGCGCGCGATGCGTCGGTTGGCGACGGCGTTGAGCGCGACACCGCCCGCAAGACAGAGCGCATCCTCGCCGGTACGCCGCTTGGCCTCACGCGCAACGGCGACGAGCGCGTCCTCGAGCGCTGCCTGCGCGCTGCAGGCGATGTCCGCGTAAGCACGATCACGCGCGCTCGCGAGATCCCAGCGCTCGAAGGGCGAGCGCTGCGGTCCCAGAAGCTCGAGCAGCTTCTTGCCGTAGCCGAGCTCCGTGCGGGTGAAGCGATCGAAGTAGTCGAGACCGAGCTCGTAGCTACCGTCGGCCGCGACTTTCACGAGCTTCGCCATCTCGTCGCGCCGCGCCGGTGTGCCGTAGGCCGCAAGCCCCATGACCTTGTACTCGCCGTCGTTCACCTCGAAGCCGAGGTAGGCGGTGATCGCCGCGTAGAAAAGCCCGAGCGAATGCGGGTAGTCGATGTGCGTGAGCTCGCGCAGCCCGTCGGCGCCGGCGTGCCAAATGCTCGTGCAAGCCTCCTCGCCGACCGCGTCGACGACCATGACCGCGGCACGCTCGAACGGACTGCAGTACACGGCGCTCGCGGCGTGGGCTTGGTGATGCCGTACCAGCTCGATACGTGCGCGCGGAATCCCCAGAGCATCCGCTAAAGCGTCAATCACCCAGATCTTGCCACCGAGCTGCGAGCCGAGCGCCCGGGGAAATTGCATCAGCGCCCGGGGAAAGGCGCGCAGCGTTCCGACCAGAACGCGCTCGAGCTTGGCATAGGGGTTCTCATAGAAGACGACGGCATCGAGGTCTTGGGGTCCGATCCCACCCAGCCGCAGCACCGCATCCATGGCACGCCTGGGAAGCGACGCGTCGTTCTTGATACGCGACAGCCGCTCTTCGTGCTGAGCGGCGACGATGCGTCCGTCGATGACCAGGGCCGCGGCGGCGTCGTGGTAGTGGGCCGAGACCCCCAGGACCGCGGTCATCGCCAACCGGTCGTGCGTGGCGCGCGCGCCCGCATGATCAGCGCGAACGGCGCGATCGCGAGATACAGGAGCCACATCGCCGCCGTGAAAACGCGGTTAGAAAGCGCACGACCATGGCGCAGCCACGTACGCTTCCACTCCCAACGAACCGAGGCACGCAGCGCCTTGGCCGCCGCCCCTTCGCCACCGCTCAAGCGGACGAGTAGCTCTCGCGTGTAGAGCTCGTGTCGGCGCTCGTCTTCCAGAACACGCGCGAACACCGATGCCGTCTTGGCGTCGTCGTGCGCTTCGAAGTAGCGCTGATAAACCTCGAACTGGGTGCGCGCGCGCCGCTCACCGCGATGCACGAACGCGAGAAACGCCACTTCGCCGAGCATGCCGTACAAGTGATCGACATCGGCTCGCGGCGCTCCATACGAGGGCATGCCGCGCTTGTTCTGCAGCTCGCCAGCCCGCCGCGCGAACATCACGGCGTGGCGCGACTCATCCATCGCGTGCTGCAGGTACATGGCGGCGCGCCCGGGATCGCCCGCGAGCTGCGCAGCCATCGAAAGATCGATAGCGCTGCCCTGCTCGGCGAGTGCGAACCCGTGGAGCTTGGCAGCGGTGTGCCCGAGCGAGCGCCACACCAAGAGGCTGGTCAAGCGAGCGACGACGCCCCGCAGGCTCATGTGCCGCCCAAGCAGACACGCGTCTCAGGCCACTCCCCGCAGGCACCCGTCCCGCAAGTCACGTCGTCGCTGCACAGCGGGAAACACTGCGAGGTGCCGCCGGCGAGCGTGGTCCCGTCAGGACAGACCGGCCGGCTCCCCGGGAAACCCTGGGCACACTCGAGGAGCTTTGCGCACTGACCGCGCTCGAGGCGCTCCATCTTGTAGGTCGCAAAGCACTCCGGCCGCGTCGAGCCGTAGACGTCGAGACAATCCGCCGAGCCCGTCAACGTGCGATGGCACTGACACAAGCTCTGCTCTTCTTGACCAACCGGCGGCGCAGCAGCCACGGCGGGCACCGGCTCGCCGAGCGTTCCGATGATGGCTCCGTCGGCGCCGCGCGTCGCTTCGAGACGCTGGCTGCGGTCGGCCCATACCAGGTCGACCACGAGCTTCTTACCCTCGAGCACTGGCGCGACCACGCTCATGACCTCGCCATTGGCGTTGACGTAGCTGTCGCCCGGTCCTTCGATGACCTTGGCGACGCGCGGGAGGTTGCCCGGCCCCTTTCGGCATTGCACCCGCAGCCACTCGTCGATCTGCACGGTCTCGCAGCCCACCTTTCCGCTACCGCGGACGACAATCTCGGGCGTGCGACGGAACTCCTCGGCGCTGGGAACGCGGCTACGGCCCGAGGCGAGCGCACCCGAGGCAGGCGCCAACGGCGCGGGTTTCGCCAGCACCGCGGCGACGGCATCGGCCACCGCGGCATGACCCTTGGGCGTCATGTGAATGTCGCGATCGAGGAAAGCTCCCGGCTCGGCGGCCTTCAACGCCGGCAGCGCGTCCAGCGTGCGGATACCCCGCTGCTCGGCGGCCGCGATCAGATGCTCGGTCAACACCGAGAGGTCACCCACGTCGTGTTGCTCGAGTCCGTACTTGGCCCACTCCGCGCCGTCCACCTGGAGGTCGATGGGCAAAACGACGAGCATCGGGTCGCAAGCCGGCCGGCGGCACAGGCGCGCGAGCTCGTCGAGCTGGGCGTCGAGCGGCGACGTGACCCGCTTCATGTCGAGCGGCTCGCGGCGCAGATCGCCCAGCTTCTTCAACGTGGCGATGTAGTGCGCCTTCGCTTCCTGGAGCTCCGCGATGTCCGTCGTGCCGCTGCGCCGCTGCAAGGCCTCGCGATACTCGACGCTCTTACGGACGACGTCCGGGGTGACCTTGCTGTCTTCTTCTTGTGCTCGCCGCGCCGCCTGCCCTGCGCGCACCAGCTGGTAGAAGGTATAGTCACCGCGACGAGCCGACTCACTGAAGAACGCGGGCGCGACGATGTCGCCGGGATTGCCACGCGCCGCGATGAGCTTCTTCTCGACCTCTTCGGGATCGGCGTCTTCCTTGTTGGCACTCCAGAAGACCAAGGCAAGATCGAGTCGGCGCGCTGCATCATCGGCGGCAACCAAGCTCTCTTGGTAGGCCGACGCATCGGGCTTCGCAGCAGGGGCAGCCGCCGGCGCCTGACTCAACGCCGCGAGCTCCTTCCACGATCCCTCGGAAGGCAGCGCACCGATGGTGGCCGCGGTGGTTTCGTGGCTAAGGCGGCGAACCGCATAAACCAGATGCGACTTGCTCATGATCAGGTCGCGGAGCGGAAACCGCGCCATGTCCGTTGGAGCGGTCTCGATGCGCACTGCCCAACCATCCCAGACGCGATGACGCTCGCGGTTCGGCCTGGCGATTTCGAACAAGTCGTTGACCATGTTGATGGTCAGAATCAGCGTCTTGGGCTGCTGCGTTTCGACGACCTCGCGAGCAATTCTCATGAACTCGGGCGGCCCCAGAGTCGGCACGCCGGCGTTCAATACGGGTCGTCCGGTGTGCAACCCGAGCTGGGTCACGAAGCTCTCGCTCTCTTCGACACCCAAACCGAACACCTGCGAGTCACCCACGACCGCGATGGCGTTGGCCGCGATGGCCGGCCAGTCAGCGCCGCGATAGCCCGCCGAGTTGATGCGCACGCTGCTCGTCGGATTGCCGCCAAAGCGAACACGCTGCGTCGCCCCTGGCCGCAAGCGCACTCCGAGCTCGGGATCTTCGACGTACACGTTGAGATGCGGAAACGCTCCGTCATCCCGGAACCAAAACACTGCTTCAGCAACCACGAGGCCTACGGTGAGCCCCAGGAGAACCTGCAGCAGACGACGCATCTTGCGAGGATAGCCTGCCAGGCTACCCCCGACTCGATTTTTGTAAAGGGCGGTTCCACCGCCTACACTGTTCGTATGGGCGTCGGCAGCGCGGAGCAATTCGAGCGCGGCAAGCGCGCGCTAGCCGAGGAGAAGCTCCTCGAAGCACTCGCCGCCTTCGAATCGGCGCACCGGGCCGAGCCCGCGAACGCCGAGTATCAGTCCTACTACGCGCTGATGCATGCCCTCGAGCGTGGCCGAACCCGCGAGGGCCTCGAGCTGGCGCGAGAAGCCGTTCAACGCGCTCCCGAGCTCTCGAGCACCCATCTGAACCTCGCGAAGGTCATGCTCGCCTGCCGCGATAAAGGTGGCGCCGTCGAGGCCCTCAAGCAGGGACTCGTGCACCACCCGAGTGACGTGGCCTTGAAGAGCGAGCTCAAGAAGCTCGGTCTACGCAAACCCCCCGTCTTCAAAAAGCTCCCGCGCGACCATCTACTCAACAAATACGCCGGCAAGATCGCGCATTGGTGGCGCCGCTAACGGCATCTCCACACCTTCGTATCTTTGGCGAAGCCTCGAAAAAATTTTCGCCTTCCTACGGCGCCGACGAAACCCCTTCAGAGGTTTCGTGGTCGACGCCACCTCCCCGCAAAGCGCTACCGCGCCCAGATGAAGCAATGTGCCGACCTGTCGAGCCGCCATGCACCAGTGCATCACGTACGAATTTCCTTGACACCCCACGAACACCCATCCGCCTTAACGGACTCCACGCCCCTTCAGAATGGCCACTGCACGCGTTGCCGCGCACGCTACTGCATTCGCCAAACGCGGCACCGCGTTTTCGCATCCGCACCGTCGCTAGCGCCACCACGGCCCTGCCAGAGGCCCGAAAAATCCCGTGTTACAAGGAGAAATGAACCAACTATCCGCTTTAACGAACGAGCAACTCGAACAGTCTTTGATTGCAGAAGCCCGAGACGAACGTCAGGTCATGGCTCGCGTCATCGAAAAGCTCGCCGAGGTATGCCTTCGTGATTGGCATCTCGAGCGAGGTTACGCAAAGCTCAGTGACTACTGCGCCGAAGTGCTGGGCTTCAGTCCGGACCAAGCCCTCCGCCGGGCCGCCGCCGCCCGCCTCACGCTGCGATATCCGGTGATCCCGACGCTGCTCCGTGCGGGGGAGATCTCGTTTACGACACTGCAGGTCCTCTCTCCGGTCCTCAAGACTCCCGAAGACGAGGCCAAGTTGCTCGCGGCTCGTGGCAAGACGCGCTTCGAAGTCGAGTGCATGGTCGTCGCGGAGAATCCGAGAGCCGCCGTGCGATCAAGCGTGCGACCACTCGATGGCGAGCACTTCGAGCTGCACACCGCAATCTCCGCCGAGGCTCAGGCCGCACTCATGCGCCTTCGCGATCTCGACCGCCATGCGTTTCCCGACGGGGATGATTGCACCCGTGCATTCCGCTACCAACGTTGCCGAGCGCCGTACGCCTGACCGCGAAACGACCCGCATCATCGCGGAGCGCGATGACTACCGCTGCTGTTACACGAGTCCCGATGGGCATCGCTGCTCATCGCCTGCGTGGCTCGAACGCGACCACAAGACTCGCTGGGCGGACGGTGGAAAAACGAGAGTGCAGAATCTGCAGCTACTCTGCAGGGCCCACAATCAATGGAAGGAACGCCAGCGCAACGCGAGGTAGGCTAGCGATGACGTCGGCTGAGTCTGCGGCGCTTGATGCTGTCGTTTGCCGGGCTGTCGTTCTCACCCTGGAGCTGCGGGTCGACCGCGCTGGTCATCGTGCGGTCTTGCTCGGTCACCGCGGGCTGCGCGGCCGCGACCTCGCGGACATCGGCGCGCATCAACAAGACGACGACGATGGCAATGACCAGCATGACCGCCTGGGCGATGACGACACCCATGAGCACGCCTTGGCGCTTGCGCGTACGCTCCGCGATAGCGTGCACGCCGTCGACGCGTTCCGCGACGCGCAACGAGGCGCTCGGGTCGCTGGTCGCCATCAGGTTTTCCATGCGGAAGACCGCTTCACGGCTCTGCTCGACCAGCTGACGCACTTCGGCCAAGCTCTCTTGCATCTGTTCGCGCACGTCTTCGACCGCGCCCATGAGGGCCTCGAGACGCACGTCGACGGGGGGGCTGCCTGAATCGTCGGCCATCGGGAAGCTCATTTTACCCCACCGCGAGGCTTCGGACCATGCCTTCGACAGCTTTGAGCCAGCGCGGGTGGTCGTTCAGCGACGGCACCAGGACCAGGTCTTCCCCACCCAGTGACAGCCACTGCTCCCGCCCACGGATGCCCACTTCCTCGAGGGTCTCCAGACAGTCGGCGACGAAGGCGGGGCACATCACGGCGAGGCGTTTGACGCCCCGCGCCGCGAGCTCGGGCAGCACCAGGTCGGTGTAGGGCTTGACCCAGGGGTCCCGGCCCAACCGTGACTGGAACGACATCATGGTCCGGTCCGGCGTGAGCCCCAGCGCCTTGGTGAGAGCGACTGTGGTGTGATGGCAGTGCGACCGATAGCACTTCACGTTGGCGGGCACGCGCTGAGCGCAGCAGTCCGGTGAAGCAAGGCAATGCTTGCGTGTGGGGTCACTGGCGCGCACTTGCCGTTCCGGGAGCCCGTGATAGCTGAACAGCACCATGTCCGGCACGAAGCCGTCCAGAATCGGCCTTGCGACCTCGGCGAACGAGGCGATGAACTCGGGATCGTCGAAGAACGGCGCGGTTATGCGCAGGTCATCGATGCCGGCGCGGCGCGCCATCTCTGACAAGCGGACCATCGAGCTGCCGGTCGCGGCTTCGGCGTATTGCGGGTAGAGCGGGACGCCGACGATGCGCTTCACACCCCGGTCGCGCAGCTCGCGAACCGCGTCGGTGATCGAGGGATTGCCGTAACGCATGCCGACGCGGACCAAGAAATTGGGGCCGAGGAGCGCCTGAACGCCCGCCGCGGCGCGCTGGCTGAAAACCAGGAGTGGCGAGCCCTCGGGAGTCCAAACCTTGGCGTAGGCCTCGGCGCTCTTCTTCGGGCGGGTACGCAGGATGATGCCGTGAACCAGAAGCCAGCGCTTCCACGTGGGAATGTCGATGACCTTGGGGTCCATGAGGAACTCACCCAAGTAGCGGCGCACCTCGGGGATTTTGGGGGCATCGGGTGTACCGACGTTGATGAGGACGACGCCGACAGTTGATGCGGTAGCCATGGCCGACGCGCTACATAACGCGCGTGCCCTACGACGTCACGCATTTCGACCAGCTGAGCCGACTTCTCGAGCTCGAGCGAGCCGAGGAAGAAAGCCGTCACCGCGCGCTCCTGGATGGCACGAGCGACGCCGAGCTCGTGCGTCTCGGCCTGCGCCTCACCGAGCTCGAAGCGCACGAGGAATCTGTCGGTTTTGGCGGACGGGTCATCATCACCCTGCAACGCGCCGGCAACACCGACCTGGGCGACGGATTCGATCCCGGCGCCGTCGTCGAGCTCCGGCCGAAACGCAGCGAAACCGCGGTGACATGGAAAGCCATCGTGGCGCGAAGGCGCACCGGCAGCATCGCCCTCGCGTTCGACGAGCCCCCCGGTGAAGAGATCTGGAACGGCCGCCTGACCCTCACCATCCTTCCCAACGACGTGACCTACCGCAGAGCCCGAGCGGCGCTCGCCGAGGTCCGGGCCATGGAGAAGGGTAACGCCCGGCGCCGTCGCGACGTCATCCTCGGAGAGGCCGAGCCACGCACGACGACTCCGGACGAGCGTCCGCTCGAGCGTCCACTGAACGCCGAACAGGCGCTCGCAGTCACTGGCTGTTTGGCTGCTGACGACGTCTTCTTGGTTCATGGGCCGCCGGGCACGGGCAAGAGCACGGTCCTGGCCGAGGTCGCGGTTCAAGCGGTGCGGCGCGGCCGGCGTGTGCTGGCTACCGCCGCGAGCAACCCGGCGGTCGATCACTTGGTTTCGATCTGCGCGGCGCAGGGCCTCGATGTCGTACGTATCGGCCACCCCGCACGGGTCGCCGAGCGCCTCCATCCTCACGTGCTCGACGTGCGCCTCGAGGAGCATCCCGACGTCATCGTCGCCCGCGATCTGTTCGAGCAGGCCCTCGCGGCCAAAGGTTACGCACGCCGTCAGCGTCAGCGAGGCCGCAGTCAGGAGCGCTTCGCCAACGCACGGGAGGCGAACGCCGAAGCCGCGAGCCTCTTCAAAGACGCGCGCATCCTCGAGCGCCGAGCCGCGAAAGCCATCCTCGACGACGCCGACGTCATCTGCGCGACACTCACCGCGCTCGGTGGCTCGGAGCTCGCCGACGAGCGCTTCGATCTCGCGCTCCTCGACGAGGCGACACAGGCCATCGAGCCGCTGGCGTTACTCGCCTTTCTCAAGGCCGACCGCTTGGTGCTCGCGGGCGACCACAAGCAGCTCGGGCCCACCGTCCTTTCTCAGAAGGCGGCGCGTGAGGGGCTCGCGGTCAGCCTCTTCGTGCGCTTGCTCGAAGCACACGGCGATCAGGTGAAAGTGATGCTGCGCGAGCAGTACCGCATGCACGACGCCATCATGGCCTATCCTTCGGCGACGATGTACGGCGGGGAGCTGCGCGCTCATCCGAGCGTCGCCGGCCGGCGACTCGGTGAGCTCCTCACCGATGCCGAAGGATTCGATGACGCCGCGCTCGTCTTCATCGACACCGCCGGCAAAGGCTTCGACGAAGAGCGTCCGGAAGGCAGCGAGAGCCTCGCAAACCCCGGCGAGGCCGACTTGGTCGCGGGCTACGTGCGTGGCGTCCTCGATCGCGGACTACCGCCGGACGCCGTCTCGGTCATCGCACCGTATTCGGCGCAGGTCGCGGCGCTGAAGGCACGTATCCAAGGGGTGGCCATCGACACGGTCGACGCCTTCCAGGGCCGCGAGAACGAGCTCGTCGTCGTTTCGCTGACGCGCGGCAACGCCATCGGCGACATCGGCTTCCTCGCGGACGTCAACCGCATGAACGTGGCGATGACGCGCGCCAAGCGGCAGCTGGTCGTCGTCGGCGATAGCGGAACGATCTCCGGGCACCCCTTCTATGCCGGGTTCATCGAGCACAGCCAGAGCAGCGGCGCCTACCGCTCGGCGTGGGAGCTTCCTAGCCTTGAGTCAGGATGATCGGCGCGCCGTCGGTGACGACCATGGTGTGCTCGAACTGCGCCGAGCGGCGTCCGGGCTTGTTGAGTAGCGTCCAGCCGTCGTCGGCCTCGCGCGCCCAGGTCGACGGGCCGGTGCTGAAGAAGGGCTCGATGGTGATGACCTGTCCGAGCTCGAAACGGCGGTGGTCGTTGGGGTCGTTGTAGCCCGCGATGAACTCGGGTTGCTCGTGCAGGCCCTTGCCGATGCCATGGCCACCGAGATTCTTGATGACTCCGAAGCCGCCGCGGTCTGCTTGCGCTTGGAGGATACGGCCTACCTCGTTGAAGCGACGCTCGGCGCGCACGGCTTCGAGCGCGCGGTCGAGCGCGGTGCGGGTCGATTCGCAAAGCTTGGTGATCTTCGGATCGTAGGGAGGCATTTGCAGCGTGGCGCCGGTGTCCGAGAAGTAGCCGTCCATTTCGGCGGACACGTCGATGTTCACCACGTCACCCGCTTCGATGAGACGGTTGCCCGGGATGCCGTGGGCGATCTCTTCGTTGATGCTGATGCAGGTGGCGCCCGGGAAATCATAGACCACGCGCGGGGCGGAGCGAGCGCCCTCACGCTTCAGGCAGGCCTCTCCGAAGGCGTCGAGCTCGCGTGTGCTCATGCCGATCTGGACGTGCTCGAGCATGGCGTCGCGGACGCGCGCGACGACGCTGCCAATCCGCCGCAGCGCTTCCAGCTCTTTGTCGTTCGAGATCGTCATGACTAGGCACCGACGTTAGCACACCGGCACCGGACCCGGCGATCAGATACGGGTGATGGTCGTCGTGATCTGGGTCTGACGCTCGGCGTGCTCGGTCAGAATCTTGAGAGCGAGCTTCATGCCTTCTTTGGCTTCGTCGTAGTTCTGCTTGGCGTTCTCGATGCCCTGCTCGAACACCTCTTGCATCATTTGGTGACGCATACCGCGCAGCTTGAGCTCGTCGGCCTCGCGTTGCGGGCCCGCGGTCTTGTTCAAATATTGGCCAGTCGCGCTCACCAGCTGGTTCGCTGCTTGGCTGACCGCGACACCCATGTTCTCGCTGCCGGCCGCCGAGCCGTACTGGGAGCCGGCGTAAGACGCCGCGGCCGCGGCGACACTCATGGTCAAGTTGAACCCAGAGGACCGACGTTCGGCGCCGTTCTGCGCCTCCATGGTGCCCATCTCGGCGCGCTTTGCTTCGAGCTTGCCCGACTGCTGGGCGTTGCGCAGGCGCTTCGCCAGACCCATGTCGGTTTGCGAGGTGCGGGCCATCTCGGTCAGCGCTTCCCACATCAAGGCGGCATCGCCGTCGTGCGTGCGCTCGAGGTAGTCGTCGAGGGCATTGCGCTCGGCCCGTCCGAGGACGTGCGCCCCCGAGGATGGAAGCGGCGGCGGGTTGTCGAAAATGGCTCGAAGCTGGGGGTCATCGGTGGTGCCGCTGATGCGTTCCGCACGATCGACGGGTGCGGTGGGCTGCGTGCTCCCAACGCTTACCCGGCCGGTGCCCGTGCCGGCGGTGGTGCCACGCATGGTCTCGAGGGCGCCGGTGCCGGTGGGGATGCGTACGGGGCCACGGGAGGCCGAAACCTGGGCGCCGGTGTCGACATCGAGCTGGCGTCGCGTGGTCCCGTTGGGGTCCACGGTCGTGTTCCGGGGCCCAAGCTCTCTGATGTTAGCCATGACTGTACTTATCCGTTAGCGCGGCGCCCCGGTGATTATCTCGTTCTGCCAATACGTCATCACTAGGGAATCGACGGCGCAGTCGCGGCGCTACGGTTCGACACAACTGGCCGAGCCGCCTGCCGATGATGGGAGCACGGTCGTATCGGCCATCAGCCCGAGCTGCGTCTTTTCGAGCAGTTAGAGGGGCTGGGACGGGACAGCGGGCAATGCGTAACACGGCGAGCGAGAGCGGTATGTGCGAGCTTTGTTGCAAGCTCATCAACTCGGAGGACGAGGTGGTGGGTGTGGATCTGGTGGCAGAGCGCATGCCATCGACGGGGACCTCCAAGGCTCACCGTCATTGCGCTTCGCTTTCGGTAAGCCTGGGCTCACTGGCAGAGGCTCGGCAGCTCCTGGCGCCGCGCACCAGCCGCCAGCTGCTCTCGCCCGATCAGCCCGTGCGCCGTGAAGCGCGCACCATCACCATTCGCCCGGCCCGCGTGGTCATCAACACCATGCACACCGGCGCCCTCTTCACTCCCGGGCAGCGGACCGCGACCCGGCCGGCGTAATCTGCCGCACGGGAAATAGCGCGGCCGGCGTACGGGTTCCGGTTGGCATGGCATGGCCAGCCGCCCCACTCGTGCTACAAGCGGCGCCATGACGCCCAGACACCGACGCGCGGCTGTCGCGCTTCTCGCCCTGGCGGCCTTGGGCTGCCTGGACACGGTGTACTTGCTCGTCGAGCACATCCAGATCCGCGCCACGGGCATGGGATCGGGCGCGTGTGACGTCAACGAGCGCTTCAATTGCGCGGCCGCGGCACTCTCGAGCTACGCCGAGCTCTACGGCATACCGATCGCTGGTCTGGGCCTCGGGTATTACATCGGCTTCGCCGTCCTCGTGGTCATGGCGATGGCCTCGGAGGCTCGCCGAGGGGTCATCGTGCCGGCCCTCATCGCCCTGACAGGGCTCGCCACCTCGTATTCGATCTTCCTCTTGGTGGTGTCACTCACGCGCCTCGCCGCGGTCTGCCCGGCGTGCAGCGTCACCTACGCCGTGAATCTCGCCACCTTCGTGGGGACGCTCTACTGGGCGACGCCGAACCTCGGCGAGAGCTTGCGCGCTTTCGAGCGTCGCGTGAGCGAGTCCGTGGCGCCCATCGCTTGTTTCGGTCTCGTTCTGATTGCCGTCACCGCTACAGCGACCGTCTGGTCGCACCGCCCGATCGCCGCCCCTCCGCAGGCTGCAGCGCCGGCCGCGCCCAAGCCCCCGGCGCTATCTCCCGCCGAGGTGACCGCGATAGCGCACGCTGCCTACGCACCGTCGATGGGCCCCGCTTCGGCCAACGTGGTGATCACCGTGTTTTCGGACTTCGAATGTCCGCACTGCGCGAGGTTCGCCGCAACCCTGCGCCGTCTGCACCGCAACTACGGCGACGCGCTACGCGTCGAGTACCGTAACTATCCCTTGCCCATGCACAAGAACGCCGAGCTCGCGGCGCGCCTCGGGGTGTGCGCCGAGCGCCAGGGCAAGTTCTGGGGCTTCCATGACCTCGTGTTCGAGAAACAAGATCAGCTCACGCTCGAGTCCCTCGCGGAGATAGCGGATGACGCCGGTGTCGACGCGCGCGCCGCCATGAGCTGCTCCACGCTTCCGGACGTGCAGCAAATCATCGCCGCCGACATCGCCGCCGGCGAGAAGCTCGGGATCGAAGGCACACCTGCATTCGTGCTGAATGGTGAGCTGACGGTAGGCGCGGTCATCTACGACGAGCTCGAGCGGCGCATCGGCAAGCTGTTGCAGAGCAACGAGCGCGCGCAGCTCGCCCCTTGAGCGCTGCCTCCTAGTCGACGGTAGCGTCCAAGAAGCGTGCCTGGTCTTCCCGTGAGGGCACCGGACACGCCGCGAATTTGCCGAAGGCGCGATAGCGGAAACGTGCCACGACGTCGTAGATGACATCCGCGATGACGGACGGAACGAGACGTAAGAGCAACACCAGCGGCCAGGCCTTGCCGAGCATTGCGAACACCGTGAGCGCGGCGCGGCTCTTGGCCTCGAGATGCTCGTGCGGAGTGCCGTAACCCACGACCAAGTAGAAGGTATCGAGTCGCGCCGGATCGCGGCCGTAGGTGTTCAAGATGCGACGCGCGACCTCGCTCTGCAGCGGGGCGAAGCGGAAGGCCTGACGCCGATCGCGCCGCAGCACGAAGCGTACGAGGCGGTCACAGAGACCGCAGACTCCGTCGTACAAGATCACCGCTGGCATGAGCGCCAGTGTCGCTCGCCGCGCGCGCGAAGTCGATCAGCGACGCGTACGGAAGTCGGCGATCCTGAAGAGGCCGTGACGGATCTCCACCGGGCCGGGGTCGAAGACCGTGTCGACGAAGACATTCAGCGCCCGCGGGAAAGCGTCCTTGAGGACCACACAATTTCCCGGAGCGTTGTCGAAGGTCGCAATCACGGTGCCCCAGGCGGCCAGTTTGCCGCGCACGCTCTTCTTGAAAACCGTGTCCTCCATGTCCTTGTCGGGCTTCAGGAAGACTTTCACGCGGCGTGACAGTCGCGGCAGGCCGCTGTTCTTGATCGCCGCGCGCGTGCCGTTGCCCATGCGAGGCTCGTCGCGACCCGTGAGGTAGGCGATGTTCGCCCCGAGCGCGTGGATCTTCTTGGCGTACGCGACGGCCCCGCCCTGCAGCGGGTCGTCCTGGCAATAGGCGTCGGAGAAGAAGCGCGCGTCCCAGTACTTCTCGAAGTCGGCAAGGGCGGCTTTGACCGCTGGCTTCGCGAGGTCGAGACCGGCGACTTTCGCGAAGGTGTCCGGGACGCGGTACGCGAAGGTCTCGGCCGCCAGGGGCTCGAGGCGACTCCGAATGTCGCTGGGCAATTGCGGTCGGTCCGCGAGCCACTCCTGCAAGATCCGCCAGGTGCGGGTCTGGTTGCTCTTGAAGAGGGTGTCGTCGAGGTCGAAGACGACGAGGGGACGTTTGATCGAGCGATCGCTGCCGCGTCGGTTGTAGCGGTCCATCCCTTGCTCCACGGCTTGGAGCACCATGTCGAGCGTCTGATGCTGATTGACCGGCTGAAAGCGGCAGACTTTTCGCCAGGTTTCGGCCGGCACGCGGGACTGCTCGAGCGGACGGAGGTCGCCGCCAATGGCCGAGAAGCCACCGCTGTGCATCCTGCGATGCGCCTGCTGGGCGACCGCCAAAGCAGCGACATGATTGATATGCGGACGTGCGGCGGGGAAACGAACGTGCATGCGATCCATGTTATCGACCCGCACATCGGCGCTGTGGCAGAATTGTCACTAAGCCACGCTGGCACTCCCGACGTGGGGCCCGCGGTCCGCTCAGGCAGACTTGACCAGTTGCGAAGCGAGCTGTGGCGGCATCAAGTGCATGATCTTGAGGTCGTGTTCACCAGCCGGCTCGTCCTTGGGGACCATGACGGCGCTGTATGCGCTGGTCGAGCGGACCACGTGACGATGCTGGAGCTCACCGCGAATTTTGACGCTGCCGTTCCCCGCCGGGAGGACCGAAAACGTTACATCCGCGAAAGCAGTCACGAGCTTCGACGAGCGCTCGGAATCGAGCTTGAGACGGATACCACCTTGGTAGGGCTCGGCATCGAAGTACAGCGGGATATCGAAGCCGCCGACGCTCTTGAAGGTTTCTTTGATCTTGCCGTGCTCGGGCACGAAGCTCGCCATGAACAGCTGTTTGCGCCGCCCGTCTCTGCCGATGACGTAACGATTCCACTGCGTCACGCCTTCACGGTCCTTCAGGATCTCGGTCTCGATGTTGAACTTGCCCGACTCGACGACGTCGGTGCCGAGAACCGCGCCGCCGACCTGGGAGCCGATGCCGGTAAGCGCGACGTTCATCGTCTGGCCCATGAAGTCCGAGAGTGTCTGCGGCGGCGCGAGCCCCGCGACGATCTCGATCTTCGACTTGCCGCGATAACGGTCAGGATGCGCGTAGTAGGCAACGACGCTGGGATCGACCTTCGCGAGCTCGTCCGCGTCGAGCACCTGACCGAGGTCGAGGAGCTTGTCGGCCACCGTGTGCACCGGCACGTGTTTGCCGTCAGGTCCGCGGGCGTTGAGCACGCCGCCGCGTAGGAGAGTGCGGGCGATGCTGGACGTGGTCACGAGGCCCTGCAACATGCGCTTGGTCAGCAAGCGATCGGTCGGCAGACCCCGCGCATCGAAATCCGGCTGCGCCCCACCCAAGGCATCGGTGAAGAGCTTGGCGACGGAGCGCAGCTCCTCACCGAGGAAGGGAATCGAGCCGGACGAAAGGAGGGTCTCGCGGAAGTGATCGAACGCGCGCACGAGAGCTTCTTGGTAGGGAAGCTTGTCGGCGACGGCCTGATCGTAAACGTCGCGCCCGTGCACCATGGCGATGAAGTAAGTAGCAAGCGGCGCGAGAGCCGGATCGCGAATCGCGTCGCGCCAGAAGAGCTGCGCTTGCGTGCGGAACTCCGCCGAGTCGAGCTGCGCGAAGTCTTCCATGTGCGCTTCGAACCAGAGGCGCTCGATGGTCTCTTTCGAGGGGCCGTCGCCGCGGCGCACGCTCGCATGCGCGTCGACATAGGCCTGCCACTTGGCGGTCTTGGGCTGGCCGAAGTTGTCGACCGGCATGATGTAGTTCGGGACCATCCCGTAGGCGGTGTGCTGGTGATACGCACCAGTGAGTGCCAGCATATTGGCGCTGTACTCGAGCAGGCCGTTCATCGGCGTCGGATATTTGCGCTGGAACTCGTGGATGAGATTGCTACGCACCCGGGCTTGCGCCTGCCGCACCACACCGAGGAGCTCCTTCGCTTGGAAGACGCCGTCGGTTCCAGACACGCGGGCCGGCGCGTGGATGGGATCGACCCGGTCGAAGTCGGAGAAGTCGAGACGATAACGTGGGAGCGTGCGGCCAGCGACATCACCGCGCGGCGGCTCCGCGAACGTCGCGCTCGCGAGCTGCTTCTTCTCCACGGTGCCGACACCCACGGGAAGCTCGAGTCCGAGTGCCTGGCGTAGCTCGACACGCTCGGCGGCCGAAACGTCGACGGTAATGGCGTCCGCTTTGGCGGCTTTCGCGTGGTGACCCGAGAAGAAGGTGCCGAGCATGCCCCAGAAGCCGAACCACCATTCGCGAGTCAGCGGATTGAACGGATTCGAGCCGTTGTCCATGCTGGCGCGATTCCAGATCATCCCGATAGTGCCGCGACGGACGAGCTCGCGAGTCACCGAGAGCGGATAGAAGCGCGTGACCGTGGTCGGCTTCACGCCCTGGTCGAGGTCGGCTTCGACGCTCTTCAAGGTGCTGACGTAGGCGTCGACGATGCGGCGGTGCTTCATCGGCGTCTCGGCGTAGAGCTTGGCGAACAGAGGGCTCGCGACGGCGCGCTTGAAGTCGGCGATGTGCGCCCTCAGGAACGCTTCCTCGATGACGTCACGCGGTGCGCCGCTGCGGACCGCCGCGACATATGCCCGCCATAGTGGACCGCGCGGTTTGCCATCGTCCCCTACGGGGTTTGCCGACGCATAGTCGTAGCCGATGATCGGCAGGATGTGGAACGTCTCGTTGATCGCCCAACCGGAGCAGAACGCGGAGAGCTGGCGGCCGCCGGTCGAAGGATAGAGCTTGAAGAAGTCGCGGATCTGATGGGCGACGCGGTACCCCTGCTCTTTGGTGAAGGTGTAACCCGAGCTCGGCGTCGACGGGGTGGGAGGCGGCGCATGCAAAGCCTCGGTTTGCCAATCGGCGCGTGTTTGCTCCCACAGCGACGCGAGACCAGCGTTGGTCGTGGCACGGGTTCCGTCGATCGGCCCCAAGGCCAGGTACTCGTCGAGAGCTGCGCGAGCATCGCTACTGAAGGCTGCGGCGTGGCGGCGGCGGAACGACTGCAAGGCTTCGCGACCGTTGGTCGCCGGATCGTTCAAGCGGGCGCGATGCGCGAGCTGCCAGACTTCGTGGGTGTCGATGCGTTGGTCGGCGAGGAGCTTTTCGATCAGCGACGGCGGCAAGACCTTCGCGGGGGGCGGCGGCAGCTGCACCAGCGGACCGCGCGGGGGCAACAGTGGCAACCCGAGCTGCCGGGCCACTAGGGTCATGAGCGGGCCGAGACCGTGCTTCTCCGCTTGTTCCTGGGCGAAGGTGACCTCGCGTTTGCTGAGCTGTCCGTCGTGGATGCCGGCGAAGGCAAAACGCCGCAGCCAGGTGACTCCCTCGAGCTTCTCGACCGCGTCGGCGCTGTGAAATGCCCGCCGCACTTGGCCGAGCCAGGCTTCGACCTGCTCGACCCGCAAGGCGGGCTCATGGCCCACGGGGATGATGTCGCGCACGCCCTGCCGCGCCAAGGCGGCGCGGTACTGGACCGGTACGTCTTTGAGGAGAACGAGCTCGCCGAGTCGTGGATAAACCTTGGCCCGAGCGCGCAGCTCGGCGCATAAATGCGCCGTCACGCGGTCGACCGCGTGCAGTGTTGAGAGACCTGCCATGGGATTGCCCACTGAATCGGCAGGTCGCGCCACGGGGTTGCGCGGTTCAGGGCTGACGCGACGAACTACATGGGCCGAAACAGGCGCATGATGTGCTCGGCGAACCAGAAGAAGGCTCCAAGACCCGCCCCAACGCCCAAAATGAAGGCAACGAAGGCCACCAACGCCCTGTTTACCCCTTTGGCCTCGCGCTTCGCCGGGCCGGCCACGACGGCGTCGGCGACCTCGGCGGTGTCGACCGCGACCTCGTAGTCCTCGAGCACCTGTCGGACTTCGACGACGCGGTGCTGCGCAAGGCCGCGCAAGATCGCGTCGCGCAGCTCCTCGGGGTCATCGAAGCGCTCTTTGGGCTTGATGGCGACACACCGTCTCACCAGCTCGACGAAGTCTTCGGTGAGCTGGGGCACGTACGTGCGCGGGTCGACGAAGTCGCCGCGACCGAATCGTCCGTCCTCGGCGACCGCGCTCTCGTAAGGCAGGTGTCCGGTCGTGAGGTTGTAGAGCACGGCGCCGACCGCGAAGATGTCACAGCGGTGATCGATGTTGCGGCCCTCGAGCTGCTCGGGCGCCATGAAGCCTGGCGTGCCGATCGCCTGGGTGTGTGACGCGATCTCGTCGACCCCCAAGAGCTCACTCGCCTCGAGCACCTTGATGACACCAAAGTCGGCGAGCACGATGCGGCCCCGGTGCAACAGGATGTTCTCGGGCTTGATGTCGCGATGCACGACCTTGAAGCGATGCGCGTGCTGCAAGGCCAGCGACAGCTCGTGAGCGACGCACAAGACGGTGCGCTCGCGCATGGGTCCGCGCTGCAGCAAGGTCTCGTAGAGATTCTTGCCGGGCACGTACTCGAGCACGAGGTAGAGGTCGTTTCCTTCCCGGCCGCTGTAGTCGTAGAGCTCGACGATGTTGGGGTGCTTGAGCACCGCGATGGCGCGCGCCTCGAGCTCGAAACGCTCGCGCGTGCGCTCGTCCACTTTAGCGGCCAAGACCTTGAGTGCCACTTCGCGGTTCAGCTTGGGATCATTCGCGAGATAGACCCGCCCCATGGCGCCCTGCCCGAGCAGCCGGTCGATGTTGTAGCGGTCGATGGCGATGGTCTTGGTCATCAGTAGTTGCTGGATAGGAGCACGAAGAAGCCGTCGATGGCCGAGTCGGGTCCGAGACCATGACCATAGCCCAAACGCAGGGTCGTGAAGATGCTGTATGCGATGGTGAAGCCCAAGCGTGCTTCCGCACCGACGCTGTAGTGCTGACCGTCGCGAAGACCGGATGGATTGTCGGCGATCGCCGCGGCGTCGAGGAACGGCGCCACGTGGAAGGTTCGGAAGAACAGCGGCAGGGTGTCGATGCCGCGATACACGTCGAAAATCGGCAGACGGTATTCGAGGTGCCCCTCGACCAGGCAATTCCCCGAATACGGCGTCAGTGGAAAGCCGCGCAGAGCTTGCGAAGCGGTGAGTCGTCCGGAGAGCGCGTCGAGAATCAGATTGCGAGACGGTAACCCGGCGATGCTGAACAGCCGGCGCCGGTCATACGACGACACACCGTACGCGCCGTAGAGGTTGACGTAGAGGACCTGGCGTTTGAACCACGGATTGGTGAGGTAGCCGCTGAAGTCGATGCTGGCGAGCCGCGAGCTGTACTCGGAACCGAGCCATGGCTCTTCGACGCGGCCGCCGAGCGAGATGACGATGCCGTCTTGCGGGCTGATCGAGCCGAGATACGAACGCGTGGTGGAATACGTGAGAGTCGCGGAAAGCGAGTTGAAGAAGCCGTATTCGGGTGGGGCAACCGGCGTCACGTCGTCGGGAGCCTCGAACGGGTCGCGATAGCGGACATTGTACGACAAACCCAAGGTGAGCGATTTGAAGAAGCGCCGGTAGAGCGGAATGCTGGTCGCGAGCGACGCGTAATATTGCTCCTCCTCGATGTACTGCGTGGCGCCGCTAGCATTGCGCACCGGTACTGCTGCAAAGCCGAGTGAGCGCTGGAGCACTAGGCTGAAGCCGTAGCGGAAGGTCTGATTCTGGTAGATGGCGACGAAGCTGTTGAAGTGCGAGTCGGTGCCCCAGGTGTACTGCAAGTCGAAGGCATGGCGACCGAGCGCATCCTGGCCGGTGACCTCGAAGCCGATGGTGTCGCCGCGTGGATCCTGCCCGAGGATGGGCCACCAGGCGCGGGGATAGACGCTCGCCGTCGGGTCGTAGGGCTTCGATGGATAGGTCTCGAGGCGCTCGCGCGGGACCGGGGTGGGGCGGGCGACGCTGTCCGCTTCAGCGGGCGTCCAAACATCCGGAGCAGCCGCCAAGCGCGCGAGGTCGAAGCCTTCCGAATCGTAGCTGCGGTAGACCAAGAAGGTGCCGTCCGGTGACGGCTGCGGATCGAAAGCACCACCGACGACGCGTGTGACTCGGCGGACGTCGCCGCCGGCCACCGACATGGCGTAGATGTCGAACACGCCGCTGCGGTCGGAATGAAAATAGATCCAGCGCCCATCCGGCGAGTAGATGGCGCCGCTGTCGAGAGCCCGGTCGAACGTCAACCGCCGCACGACGCGCGAGACGGGGTCTACCGTGTAGAGGTCGCGCTGCCCACCGGCGAAGCCACTGAAGACCACCGTCTTCCCGTCGGGCGAGAAGTGCGGATTGTAGACGTTGGTTGCTTCACCGAGGTCGGCGATGATCTCGATGCGCGTCACGTCTTCGAGGTCGATGCGCTTCAAGACACTGTGACCGCCGTCGTTGCTGCCGAACACCGCGTACTTGCCGGCGCGGTCGACATCGAGGCCAAAGGCGCGGGCACTTTCGGTAAGACGCTCCTTTTCACCGGTCTCGAGATCGATACGGAAGAGGTCGCCGAAGACGTAGTAGACGTCACTCACCTCGTTCTGGACCGCGAGCACGTGGCGCTGGTCAGGGAGCACCGCGAGGTCGGCGCTACCGTTCAAACGGCATACGACACGCTCGCGCCCCGCAGGGTCACGCACCCGCAAGCGCGACTGATCGCCGATGGCCGATTCGTAGAAGACGATGCTGCCGTCGTTCATGACGCGGGCACCACCGATGTCCTGGCCGCGGAACGTAAGGCGCTCGCCCTCGATTTTTCCGGCTTCGCGGATCGCAGCTTCTTGTGCTCGATAGCGGTCGCGGGTGTCGCTCATGAAGTCTTGGTAGAGCTCGTTGTACTCGCGGCCGGTATGGGTCTTGGAGGTGTAGTTGAGGCCGTAGGGGATGAGCTGACTGCCGTACTGGTGGCCGATGTCGCGCAGGGCGCTCTCGTCGTAGTGCAGGCGGATCCAATCGAGGAAATGCGCGCCGTAGAGATACGCCGAGGTGCCCTGGGGCCAACGCAGCGGAGCTCCGGTGATCTCGTCGAGCGTCAGCTCGCGACCGCGCAACACTTGCATGCGCAAGAGCATGTCGAAGTAGTTGCTGCGCAAGCGGCCGCGCGACGTGAGATCGGTCTCGAAATACGTCGCCAGACCCTCGGTGAACCAGCTCGGTTGCGCCGAGTTCGGAACCAGGACGCGGCCGAAGATCGAGTTCACGAGCCAGGGCAGCCCGTGGATCTGATCGATGTGCACGTTGTGCACCATCTCGTGCGTCACCAGGAGGTTGAGCCAATCGTCGTAGTCCGAGAGCACCGACGTGTCTTCGGGTGCGACGGCGTTGAGGCCGATCAAATTGTAGGGATAGACGCGCGAGAAGCCGTTGGCGGAGTCGCCCTCGTCGTCGAGAACGATGTCGATGGGGGTCTTGGGACGCCACTCGAGACGCGCGGTCATCACGGCGAAAGCGGTCTCGGCTCTGCGAGCCGCCTCGACCGCTTGAACGTACAATCCTCTGGGGTAGTGCAGCCGGAAATTGGGGCTGACGATGGTGTGCCACTCGAGGGCGGGATCGTAGGCGTGGGCGGACAGCGGCACGAGCCAGGCTGCTGAGACCAGAGCCCAGAAAATCAGCCCCACGAGCAATGAACGGCGGCTCATTTTTATCGACGCCCGCCCCGAAGCCTGCGATGCTGGGCTTCGTGTCCGAGCTCTCCGTCCTCGTCGTCGACGATGATCCGCGTCTGCTGCACGCTCTGCAGGCGGAGCTGGGCAAACGCTACTGCGTGACGACCGCCTCCGACGGCGACGAGGCCCTCGCCAAGGCGCGTCACGCACCGCCCGACGTCGTCGTGAGTGACGTCATCATGCCGAACGTCGACGGACACGCTCTGTGTCGCACGCTGCGTGCCGAGCCGGCGTTCCGCACCACCTCGATCATCGTCATGAGCGGACGGACCGGCACCGACGCTGTCGTCGCCGCGCTCGAGATTGGCGCCGACGATTGCATCGCCAAACCTTTCGAGATGCGCGAGCTGGTCGCACGCATCGACGCGCAGATGCGGGCCCGACGCATGGAGCGTTCGCTGGTCGAGCGCGAGACCCGACTCGCCGCCATCGGCACCCTGGCGAGCTCGGTGGTTCATGATGTGCGTAACGGCCTCACTGCGCTGCTTGCTCGCGCCGACTTCGCCCGCACGAAGCGGGGGAACCCGGCGGTCGAAAAGGACCTCACCATCATCGAGGGCTTGGCGGTTCGCCTCAACCGCAATTTGCAGGACATTCTCGATTTTGCCCGCGGCGACGATGTGGTCCTGAAGCGCCGTCCGGTGAGCGTCGCCGACTTCTGGAAGCAGTTGCAAGACGAGCTAGCGAGCACGTTTGCCCACGGCGCCGTCGACCTGTCGGTGGCCATCGAGGGAGAAGCCGGCGCCGAGATTCACTGCGACCCCGATCGCTTGCACCGCGCCCTCGAGAACCTCTTGCTCAACGCGCGCGCCGCGAGCGTCTCGAGCAAGCGGCGGCCATCCAAGGTGGCGGTCAACGTCCAGGTCGCCCCCGACGAGCTGCATGTCGTCGTCGACGATAGCGGCGACGGTATCGCCCCCGAGCAGCTCCAGGGCTTGTTCGGAGCGTTCGCCGCGCACGGCACCAACGCCGGCACAGGGCTCGGGCTCGCCACTGTCCGCAACATCGTCCGCGCCCACGGCGGCGAGGTCCATGCCCAAGGAAGCGGCCCACTCGGCGGTGCTCGGTTCCACTTGTGGATCCCGAACGTCACCCCTCCTTGAGGAAACGCATCACTCTCTGTTCGATGAGGGTGCGCTGCTCGATGGGCGCCACGTGGCTTCCTTCGGGTACGACGAACAAGCTGGCGTTGGCGAGCAGGTGCGCCATGCGCTCGGAGAGGTGGACCGGCGTGACCGTGTCGCGTTCGCCCGCGATCACCAGCGTCGGGGTATGAATCTCGGGTAGGCGGGTCTCGATGGTGTGCTCGCGCGCGTCATCGAGCAGCCGCATGAAGATACGGATGTCCATCTTGGCGACGTGGTCGAAGTACGGTTGGAAGTCTTCGCGGCGAATGAGATGGCTCGCGACCTCGCGCGAGGCGGCGTACGCGTAGACCAGATCCATGGCGGCGGCCCGGCTCCAGAAGCGCTGCGCGGCAACGGGGAAGCGGCGGACCACGCGCATGATGTAGGGAAATGCTCGGTTCGCGAGATCGTTGCCGTGCAGGTTGTCGAGAGGGCGGCCATAGCTGCCGCATACCGGCACCAGGGAGAGCAAACGCTGCGGCGCCGCTAGCGCCATCTCGAGCGCAACTTGCACGCCCATCGAGTGGCCGAACAGGTGCGCTTCCCGCACGTCGAAGGCATCGAAGACCCGCTGCAGATCGCGGGCGAAGATCTTCACCCCGATGTTCGCATGCCCCCCCTGCACCAAGCTGTTGCCGTGTCCGCGATAGTGCCAATGGATGACGCGATAGTGCTCGGCCAGCCGCGGAGCGAGGTAGCGCCAGATGAAGCCGTCGCAGGCAAGCCCGTCACACAGGACCACGGCCTGCGCCTTGCTGCGGCCCATTTCGGAGGCGTAAAGGCGCACGCCGTCCTCGGTCGTAACGAACCGCTCGATCACGGGGGTGCTAGCTCCGCGACGCTGAACGAGTAGGTGAGCATCAGGGTGGTAGCATCGGCCGCGACTATCACGACGTCGCCTTCGAGCGGACGCGCTGGCAACTCGTAAATCTGAGCGCCACCGTCCGCTGAAACAGACAAGGCGATGGGTGTGAGATCGGGACTGGTGGCGCGCCCTACCCCGCCGACCTCGAGCTGCGCGAGCTCGTCGCTGCCGTCGGCACCCAAGTCGAAGGAGACTGGACCGGTCGTGGTGGCGTTCACCAGGCGCAAGGCTCCCGCCGAGACGCGCGCCAGGTCGTCGGCGAAGCGCACGTAAGAGACGGCCTCGGCGCTACCGCTCAAGACGAGGGTGACCCGCTCGCGGCTTCCGAGGGTGAGGTCGAAGGAGCTCATGACCTCGGAGTTTGGTGACGCCGCGCCGAGGCGCAAGTCGACGGTGTAGTCGCGTGCCGCCAGCTCGAGGAAACCCTGGGCAAAACCGTGCCCGAGGCTCGACAGTACCGGCTCGACGGTGTCCCTGAGATAGACGTCGAGCGCCGGAGCGTCCGCTATGACGTGCAAGACGCGTATCTGCGCCCAGCCTTCCGGGGGCGGTCGCGGCAACACGTCGTAGTTCGTCGGCTCGGTCTCGGTGCAAGCGGCGGCCGCCAGCACGAGCAGCAGCCAGCGCTTCACTGGAGACCGCGCTCCTCGAGCTCGGCCTCGGAAAGTCCCAGGGCGTGCCCGACCTCGTGCACGACGGTCAGGGTCACCTCGCGAACCAGCTCGTCCCGATCGATGCAGGCGCGCTCGAGGTTGCGCTTGAACAAAAGGATCGTCGCCTGCTCCACCGGTGGGCCGTCGAAGGCGCCGGCTTTGCCCGGGGGAGTGCCGACGAAGAGGCCGAGTGCACGCGGCGAGAGTGGTGGATCCGAGAGTCGCAGATCTTCGGGGTGCGGCAGCTCCGCGACCAGCACGGGGATGTTGCGCACCGCATGCGCGACACTCTCGGGCAAGCTGGTCAGCGCTTCTTCGACGATGGTCTCGAAAGCTTCGCGCGCCAGTTGCGGGCGCGGCGTGTAAAGCTCGGCATCGAGGCGGCGCGCCTGGCGGAAGTGCTCGGCTTCGGCGCCACTCCCTTGCAGCTCGGCGATGAGCCCCAGGGTGTAGTGCGCCTCGGCGAGGTTTGCATCCCCACGCAACGCGCTGCGCAGCGCATTCTCCGCTTCGGCGAGGCGGCCGAGCTCGAACATGGCGACGCCACGCGACAGGTCGACATCGGGATCGGCGACGTCGGGATCGGCGACCGACTCGAAGCTCGACAGAGCCCCGGCGGCATCACCGAGCTCGAGGAGGATATCGCCGCGCATCATGGCGGCGAAGTAGCGAGCGTCTTCTCCCTGCATGGCGGCGCGGTCGCAGGCCTGCAGGGCATCGTGATGACGCCCGTCGTGCCAGGCCTCTTCAGCCTCGTCCATCAGGTCTTCCCAAGCCATCGACGCGTCAGCTCAACATTTCGATCAAGGTAGCGACCATCACGCCGGTGCCGCCCTTGCTCATCGCCCCACTATCCTTCTTGCTCCAGATTGGGCCAGCGATGTCGAGATGGCACCATGGCACGTCACCGACGAACTCGGAGAGGAAGAGCGCCGCGGTGATGGCTCCGCCGAAGCGGTCACCGGTGTTCTTGGTGTCGGCGATGTCGCTCTTGAGCTGCTCCTTGAGCAGCGGATTGAGCGGCAGGCGCCAGGCGTCTTCACCGGCTCTGCGCGAGGCATCGAGCAAGCGGTCGGCCATGTCATCGTCGTTCGAGAACACGCCGGTCGTATAGGGGCCGAGCGCCACGACGCATGCCCCGGTCAAGGTCGCGAGATCGATGATGCGTTTGGGCTTCAAGCTCTTGGCGTAGTGGATGGCGTCCGCTAAAACGAGCCGGCCCTCGGCGTCGGTGTTGTTGATCTCGACGGTGCGGCCCATCGCTGACTTGATGATGTCGCCGTTGCGGAAGGCGGTGCCACTCGGCATGTTCTCGGCCATCGCAAGGATGCCGTGGAGCTCGATGGGAAGCTCGAGCGCTGCGGCCGCGATCATGGTCGCGAGCACCGTAGCGGCGCCGCCCATGTCGTCTTTCATCTCGTCCATCGAATTCGGTGGCTTGATGCATAGACCGCCGGAGTCGAAGGTGATGCCCTTTCCGACGAGCACCGTCGGGCCCTTCTTTGCTTTTTTCGGGGTGTAGGACAGATGCACGAGACGCGGCTTGCGCTCGCTGCCGTTGCCGACGGCGAGCAGCAGGTTCATGTCCATTTTAGCGAGCTGGTCTTCGTCGTAGATCTTGGCGTCGATGCCGTGCTTCTTGGCCTCGGCGGCGGCGAGCTTCGCGAAGGTCGCGGGATAAAGCTCCTGCGGCGGCTCGTTCACGAGGTCGCGCGCCAAGGCGACGGCCTCGCTGACCACGAGGCCCCGGGCGACGGCGCGCTTGTCGACACCGTGCTTGCTGTCCGCTGAGCCGATGGCGATGGTCTGCACCGTCTGCTTACGGCCTTTGTCGGAGAGGTAGCGGGTGAAGCGATAGGCGCCGAGCGACGCGCCGCGAGCAATGAGGCCGTGGGCGTCGATGCCGGTCGGTAGCTCTTTGGGCAGCACGAGGGTGACGTTCTTGGCGCTGCAAGCGTTCCCCAAGCGGGTCGTCTGGCCACCGAGCGCCATGAGGCCGGAGGGACCGAGGCTCTTCTTGGCGCCAAGGCCGAGGAGCGCGACGCGCTTCGCCCGCAGCTTCCCCATCGTGACCATCTGAAGGCGCTGTTCGGCTTTCCCCTTGAACTCCTCGTCTTCCATCGCCGTCACCACGGCTCCCCCGAGGGCGCGATCGAGCGCCTTCATGAGGGACCCCTTGGTCGGGTCGTCGGAGAAAACAGCGATGACTAACAGGTCTGTAGCGGCCTGGAGGGGCTCGCCACCGAACGGGACAACGTGCATGCGCGCATGTAACGGCTGGCGCGATTGAAACGCAACATTCGCCGTAAGTTGCCGATATTCCAATTAGACAAGGGGCGACGTGTATGACCCGTATTGATGCCATCTCCCTGAACCAGACCGATGCTTTCAGCGCTCGGGCAGCAAATATGTCTCCGGCAAGCCTGCGCCGGGCTCAGGACCGCAGCGGCACGCTGGTCGCGAAGTACATGAACGGCGAGATCAACAGTCAGCAGTACATGCAGGGCATGCAGCTGCACATCAACGAGGTCATGAAAGCCGAGCGTTTCACCGACGGTGAATCGACCTATCGCCGCTCGAATGGCCTGCGTGAAACCGATCCTTTGCCGCGCTCGGCCACCGCCGACAGCGGTGACCCCCTTCGCATCAACCAGCTCGCCTACAGTGGCCAGCAGCTCGGCAACGGTGGCAGCACCCTCTCCGGCGCGGGCTGCCTCCTCTCCGCCACCACCATGGCGTCGAACCGCCTGAACGGCACGGCCGTGAGCTTGCCCGAAGCGAACCGCGCGGTCCGTAGCGCCAATGGCGCCTTCGCCGGCTCGAACATGAACATGGGTCTCGCTGCCAACGCCTTGGATACGACGATCCTCAGCCGCAACCGCGTCGAGCCGCACAGCCCGGCGATGGACGACGCGATCGCGCGCATGCAGAACCGCCGTCCACCGACGCAGCTGATCGTGGGTGTCGACTACAAAGCTGGCGGCCAGAACGCGAACGGCACCGATCACTTCATCAACGTCCACAGCGTCTCGGCGGACGGGCGAAAGCTGCACGGCGTCGACTCGATCGAGGGCCGTGACGTCACCTTCACCCGGGGTGGCGATGGACGCTGGCGCGCAGGCCACTACACGGTCAGCGAGGTCTCGGTCTTGGCCTCCACGCGGAAGCTCCCTGCTGCCGTCGCGGTGGCGCCCGAGGCGTAAAGCCAGGGGGTTGTTGGACAAAAGGTCGGGCCGTCATCGGTCGATCTAGTGTCCAAGCACTTTTCCGCGCCGATAACACGCCGGTGGTTTCGCACACCGGGGGTTACCGCGTGACTAAGACGACATGCCTCTCGCGCCTGTTTTTGGGCGCCTTGCTCGGTCTTTTCGTTTCCGCCTGCGGTGGCGAGACGCGAACCAAGGCGCAAACCTGCCAGACCGACACCCAGTGCACCGGCGGCAAGGTCTGCTTGAGCGGCACCTGCCAGACGCCTCCTTCGGTGCCGAGCGGTAGCTGCCTCACCTCGAGCGATTGCTCGACCGGCGAGCAATGCGACGAGGGCGACTGCATCGTCAACAACGGCGGCAGCTGCACCACCGCCATGGACTGCCCCGAAGACGAGTACTGCCAGGCCGGCCTTTGCGTGGACGGCGGCGGCGATGATCCCGAGAGCTGCGCGACCAATGCCGACTGCCCCACCGGCAAGAAGTGCAACGACAACGGCGAGTGCGTCGGCTGCGTGACCAACGCTGACTGCACCGGCGGCAAGATCTGCGGGCCTGGCCAAGTGTGCGGTAGCCCAACGTGCGACGCCGACTCAGATTGCCCCGGCGCCAAGTGCATCGAGTCGCAGAGCAAGTGCGTGCAGTGCGAAGTCGACGCTGACTGCGCTGGCCGCCGCGTGCGCTCGAACGCCGCCAAGGTCTGCCGCAACAACACCTGCACCAGCCCGAGCTGCACCACCAACGCCGACTGCGGCAGCAGCGTCTGCACGGGCTCGCCAAAGACCTGCCAGCCCTGCGCAACCAACACCGAGTGCGGCACCGGTAAGACCTGCAACAACGGTCAGTGCAGCGGCGGCAGCCCGACCTGCACCTTGCCCACGGACTGCGGCGGCATCGCCTGCGTCGGCGGCAAGTGCGAGAACTGCGACAACGACAACGACTGCGTGAACGGTTCGACGAAGGGCATCTGCGACGCGAGCACCGGCAAGTGCGGAGCCGTCGAGTGCACCACCGCCGACCAGTGCGACTCGGGCGAAGCCTGCTACGCGCCCGGCCGCTGCGGCCCATGCATCTCGGACAACGAGTGCCGCTCCGGGCAGTACTGCGTGATCACCGCTCCCGACACCACCGGCTGGTGCCAGGGCGGCGGCGGCACCACCAGCTGCACCACGAACGCGCAATGCGCGGCCGACCTTGTCTGCTATCAAGGACAGTGCACGACGTGTTTGGCCGACAACGAGTGCGACTCGTGCGAAGTCTGCGCCTGGAACAACCGCTGCATCACCGACACCGCGGGTAGCTGCACACCGAGCACGGGCTGCACCAGCAATACCCAGTGCCCCTACGGTCAGAGCTGCATCGCAGGCTATTGCACCACCACCGGTGGCGGCGGCGGCGGCAGCGGCCAGTTCGGAGCCAGCTGCACCAACAACTCACAGTGCGCCTTCGGCCTCACCTGCGCCGGCATGCAAGCCGGCTCGTCGATCTGCACGCGTCCGTGCGTCGGCTCTGGTCAGGGCGGTCTCGATGATTGCCCGAGCGACTACTCGTGCGTCGACTGGGACGACACCGTCCTCGACGGCCTGAAGATCTGCTACCACAAGGATCAGATCGGCACGGGCATGATGGGCTACCCGTACACCACCCCGCCCGGCGGCGCGTGCGACGGCAACAACCCGTACCAGAACACCTGCCAGACCAGCATCTGCACCGCCTTCAACGACTGCGCGAGCCTGTGCAACAGCAACGGCGACTGCGGCACCGGCGAGGTCTGCTACGCCTATCCCGATCAGTACGCGGGCTACGTGCATCAGTGCTGGCCGAGCGACACGGAGAACTATCTGGTCGCTGGTGAAGCCTGCAGCGACAACTCGCAGTGCGATAGCGGTGTCTGCTTGGGCCAGTGTTACGACGGCAATCCTTGCGGCTCGGACTACGACTGCACCGACGGCTACGGCTGCTCGGGCGCCTGCGTCGATCACTGCCGCACCGTGAACGACTGCGCCGGCGACTCGGCCTGCAACTTCTGGCCGATGTACCTCACCGACACATACCAGGGCTGGACGCCAGTGTGCTCGGGCCGCATCTACAGCGGCTACACCGGCCTCGGTAGCGCCTGCTACAGCGATGCCGAGTGCGATAGCGAATGGTGCATCGACGGCATGTGCACGACGCCCTGCGCGACGAGCGATGACTGCTGGTCGGGGACCGCGTGCACGCCGCTGAACTTCTATAGCGGATCGACGCCGGTGTACTCGGGCAGCTTCTGCTTGGACTAGGTCGGTAATCGGAAAATGGTGACAGTCACCATTTTCGGCGCCAGGTTGCGAATGGGCTGGCCGCTGTCGTATTGCCCCGCTCATGACCGACCATCAGCACCTCGAGTCCGCGCTCGACGAGCAACGCACTTTCGCCCCGAACCCTGCGTTCTCGGCGAAGGCGCACGTGAAGAGCATGGCCGACTACAAGGCCACGGCGGAGCGCGCCGCACGCAAGCCGCAGGAGTACTGGGCGGAGCACGCGCGCGCGTTGTTGCAGTGGTCGAAGCCGTGGACTCAGGTGCTCGACTGGCAACCGCCGTCCGCCAAATGGTTCGTCGGCGGTGAGCTGAACGTCAGCGTCAATTGCCTCGATCGTCATCTCGAGAGCGTGCGCCGCGACAAGCCCGCGATCATCTTCGAAGGCGAGCCCGGCGATCGCCGGACCCTCACCTACGCCGAGCTCCACACCGAGGTGTGCAAGCTCGCAAACGTCCTCGAAGGCTTGGAGATCCGCAAAGGCGATCGCGTCGCCATCTACATGCCGATGATCCCCGAAGCGGCGGCGGCCATGCTCGCCTGCGCCCGCATCGGCGCGACCCACTCCGTGGTGTTCGGTGGGTTCTCGGCCGACGCGCTGCGCGACCGCATCAACGACGCCGGCGCCAAGCTCGTCATCACCGCCGACGGTGGCTATCGCCGAGGCGCGGTCGTCCCCTTGAAGGCGAACGTCGACGCCGCGGTCGCACAGACACCGAGCATCGAGCACGTGCTCGTCGTCCGCCGCACCGGACACGACGTCCCCATGCAAAAGGGACGGGACAGCTGGTACCACGAGTCCATGGCATCCGCTCGAGCGGAGCACCAGGCTCCGGGCATCGACTCCGAGCACCCGCTGTTCATTCTCTACACCTCGGGCACCACCGGTAAGCCCAAGGGCATCGTGCACAGCACCGCCGGCTATCTCTTGAACGCGGTGCTCACCACCAAGCTCGTCTTCGACATGAAGGAGAACGATGTCTACTGGTGCACCGCCGACATCGGCTGGGTGACCGGGCACAGCTAC
>CAZAER010000017.1:0-103863 GCA_964484195.1 uncultured Bdellovibrionales bacterium
GCGCGCATCTTCTATCGCGCACACACCACCTACTTCACGCCCTTCACGAACTTCGTGCAGGCGCGCGAGGCCACCCTCCTGGCAGCGAGCGATTTGTATGGACCGGATTCGGTCGAAGCACGCACCGTAGCCTCGGCGTGGAGCGCAGTCGGCGTGGAGCCGCCGCCGCCACCAGCTCCGCCCGTTCCTCCACCAGCTCCTCCGGCCCCGCCAGTTGAACCGACTCCTCCGGCCCCCCCGGCGGAGCCCGCGCCCACTCCGGCCCCGACCAGCCTGCGCCGCCGCGCATAGCCCAGCGCCGGAGGTGTTCGCGCCTCCCGTCCTGGGTAGGTGGCGAAGCTTCAAAGCGGGGTCCACGCGGCCAGCAGCGGCGCGTAACGCGTGATCGACTTGGCCGCGGAATACGCAAAGCGCAACACGGACGTCGCGCTGCTCACCATCTGAGCCCTCGGCCACGAAGTCCTACTGGCAGTAGTGTAGATGGACTTAATCCAATAGGATGGCGCTGTGTCCGCGACGTGCGCCGCGGGCCACCAAACGCCGTGGCGACACTCGAACAACGAACGCTCAGCACTATTCGCGCGATCGCTGATGGTCACGTTCAGCTCACGTCGGGCCTGCTGCAAACAATTGCTTCATCGAAGCCCGGTCTGCTGTTGCGGACGACTATCTTAGTGAATGGCGCGACGCGCACCCCGGTCGGTCATCGACCATCTGGCGCAGCCCATCCGAGCTGTTGCAGTCTCCACTCAGTATATGTGTGCGAAAGGCGACTAGCCCTACGTTCGCAGTTGCCGCTGTTGGAGAGTGCACAACATCCTTGCGATCCGTGCGGGTTCCCGGCATGATCCGAGCATCTGCTTCGTGCATTCAGTATATTATACTGAATGTCTGATAATATAGATTATGTAAACTTTTCGCCTGCGCGGAAGTTGAAACCGACCTGAATTCCCCTGCTCGCACCGAATGACCACGTCGATCTTCAACGCCGTCGAGCACCGGGCCGGCATTTCGACAAAAAACGCCGAACAGCACGAGCAACCCAAGCAATAGCAAGACAGCGCCACCCGAGTGCCTGATGCGATCACTTATCTCCCCAGACCGCCTCCGGGCTCATGACCTTTTTGCTACGCACGATGGTCATGAACCGGGCGGTCTCGGCGGGCAGATTGACTGCGAAGATGCCCGTGACACGCCCCTGGGTGATCGCGAACACCGCCGCCGATGGGCCCTTCAGGTCTCCGCGCACTCCTAGACGGTCGTAGCTTGTGAGGTCGCCGATCCCGCGGATCATGTTCTCGAAGTACATCAGGCCAAATGTAGGGACGCCGTGATACGTCGCGCTCCCGCCGATCATGTTTGCCCCCGCGACGCTCCCCTGGCCATAAGCGCAAGGGAACGACTCCTCGCGAATGAGCCCGCCCCCTGCAGCGAGGGCCGCGACATCGCCAGCAGCGAAGACGTTCGGAATGTTGGTTCGCATGTCGGTACCGACAACGATGCCGTCGTCGAGGCGGATGTCGGCGCCTCGGACACAATCCAGTGCGCGACGTACACCGATAGCGACGACGACTGTGTCGGCAGCAATCTGCTCGTCCCCGGTGTCGACCGCCTCAACCGCGTGGTGCCCCCGAAAGCGCACGACGCGCTTGCCGAGCCGCAAGCGCACGCCATGATGGTTGAAGATGCGCTCGACGCAGCCAGACATGACAGGAGACAACGAGCGTGGGAGCAAGCTGTCAGCACGCTCGATCAGGGTCACCTCTTTGCCCATCTGCCGAGCGATCGTGGCGACATCGAGGCCAAGAAGCCCGCCGCCGATGACCACCACGGATCGCGCCACCAAAAGCCGTGATCGCAGCGCGTCGCCATCGGCCAGTGTTCGCACACGCATGACGCCGTCGAGCTCAGCGCCCGGCACGTCGAGCTCTCGCGCCGCCGCCCCCGTGGATACGAGCAGGCTGCTGTAGCGATAGCGCCGACCACTTACCAGCTCGACCTCCGCGTCACGCGGAAGAACACGCACGACGGGTTCGCCAAGCTCGAGCTCGATGCGGTTGGCTGTGAAGAAGGACTCGGGCTGCATCAGTAGCTTGTTATGGTCAACGGCTTCGGTCAGCAGTTCGTGACCAACGAAGGGCCGGTAGTAGGCAAGCTCGCGCTCGGCACCAATGACGAGCACGCGGCGGCCATCGCCGCGCTTGCGCAATGTTTCGATCGCCGCCACCCCGGCGATGCCAAAACCAACGACGATGATCACACCCGCTCCATGAAGAAACCCTGGTAGGAGTCGACCCGCAGTTCGGGGTAAATCGACGCGTGCTGCTGCGAGTCGTATCCAAGCGTGTCTTTGCGCGGCACAGCCGCCTTCGCCTCGGCGAACGATGGATACGCGCCACGGACAGCGTTGATCAGCTTGGGAAACACAGCAGCTCCCGCGGAAGGTCGCGCACGGTGCCGATGATCGAGCCTCGATGCGCGCGCTTCAATTGCAGCGCCGAGCAGACTGGCACTGCGACTTTGTGTTGTCATTTGATGGGCACGAGCCTAGCTAATTTCACGCCAGAAAGCTCGTCGCTCGCAGTCGCAGGGCGTGAGCCGACGATCCGGCGCGCAATCGTCTGAGCCGTTGCGCCTCGATCAGGTCCTGCAAATCGCGCACGACAACCGCGCGGAAGATCGGTGCAGCGCGGGCGCCGGCAGAAGGGCTGGCCCAACGACCAGCCATTGTTTCGGCCCTCGACGACCCCCTTGGGTCCCAACGGCCCGTGTGCCGGACGGTGGAGTCGACGCCATCTGGCGCAACCCTCTATTTCCCTACCGCTTCATTGCGGCGCTCGAGGACGCTCGCTGGCGTCGCCGTAAGTCGCACGTGTTGTCCGGCTTGGAGGTCCACCTCCCCGGGAACCGTTGATCCGCCCGCGAACCGGAGCACCAGCGTGTGGTGACCTGCGGGAACGTCGACCCGTCCCAGGGGCGTTGCGCCGACGTCTTTGCCGTCAAGCTCGACCTGTGCCCACTCGTGCTTCGAGCGCACCGAGAGCCACGCGCGTGACCCTGCCCTCGCTGTCGCAACCTCGTCGCTCGGCTCGGGCGCGAACTGCCCATCAACGACGCGAATCGTTCCAATGTCTGTGCTGGAGCTCGCGCTCTCCGCCTTGGATTGGGGCTTGCCCGTGCACGCTGCCGACGCGAGCAGCACCGCGAGCGCTGCCGTTCCTTTCCGTCGAGTCGTAGGCATTCGGCCGACCTGTTGTGCCCGTCACAGCGCGGTGCAGGCAATGCCGATTGCGTCTTGCACGCGCTCGGCCGTGCTTGCGCTGTCGGCCACCCCAATGACGCGGTCGTAGTTTTGTGCAAGCTGCGCCTTATCTGCGATTTGCTCGCCACTGTACGCCGCGGTGAAGTACTCGACCGCAACCGTCTCGACGCGCCCGTCCGGCCAGGCGATGCGCACCACAGCGTCCGGCGCCGCGTCATAGCGCTCGCCTCGCTCGGTGCCTTGCGCGCTCTTCTCGGCGCGCTCCATCCCCTGCACGTGCACCTCGAGCCGGTACGGAATCATCTCTCCCCGCGGTCCGTCGATGTCCACAAGACGCCCGCCCTCGGCAGCGACGCTTTGGCGGATGCCTTCGATCGCGCGTAGCGTGCAGAGGTGGTGTGCCAGGTGCCGCGGATGGAAGCGCCGCGGTGTCGTAACCCCGCAGCTGCGCGCGCCGCGGGCAGTAAGCGTCACAACGCCGCCGTGGTTTGCGCGCACGGAGACGAGCTGCGCGCTCTGGAGCTCGCGAAGCCGCTTCTCGGCGGCAACGACGTCGCCGCCGAACAACCGCATCGCGATGACGTCCACCGGCGCCGCGCGGTCGTGTGCGACACCCAACAAGAGCGCGATGTCGCGCTCGCTGAGTCGAATCACGTGCCGTTCGGTCGACGCCGGCACCGCCACACCCCTGCGCGCTCGCACGATCTCGGCCGCACGTTGTGTAGCGTGCTCCGGGGCCCATCGTCGTACGCCGTTGTCGTCGACCGTCAACGCATAGAGATGCTTCTGGAACGCCGCGAGGCTCACACCGGCGCTCGCACAATATTTCGCCTGCACAGCGGCGTATCGCTCTTGCTGCGCCACGTACTCCCGAATGATCGCCTCCCACTCACCACGGCGTTTCCCCACGTCTAGCCTTTCGCGTTCGCAAGGCGCGCGAGCGCCGGCGCCACGGCGTTGTAGTCTTCAACCGCCCACGCATCATCAATGCGCGCGCCGCAGCGACTGCACTTAAGGCGTCCGTCGGCCGTCGCGTACGTGTGCGCCCCACCCTCCTTACAGCGCACCTGCGGATGTTTGCGTGGATCCAACAGGTAGTAGCGCAGGCGGTACCACGGCACGGTCGCAACGAGCTCCGCCTCGCGCTGTCTTGCACCATCGAAGATGTGCGCGACGGCACGAAACGGTGGGAGGTGCTGGATTGCGTGCGCGGAGAAGCGCGGACGCGTCTGGGAGCTGTACGAACGGCTGACGCCGAGAGACTTGGAGCGCCCGACCTTCTTCTCGCGCAACGCGTGATCGCCAACGCCCTGGAGACCCTCGTTGACCGAAAACTGCTCTTTCGTCTCCTCGACCTCGCCCAAGATCTTCTCGAACTCCTGCGCCGTCTCGTCGGAGACCGACAGCACCATGCGCGTGCGCGTGTTCGAGAGCACCGTACCGCGGTAGTGCGGCGGGATTTGGCTGATCGATTGCGTGAGCAGCCACGTGCTCACGTGGGCCTCCCGCGAGACGGACATGAAGTCACCGAGGCGCTTGTTCAAGAACGCGTGCGCTTCGTCGATGACGAGATACACGGGACGCTCCTTGTCGCCGCGAAAGCCGGCGTCAGTGCGCTCGAGCATGGCTTGCTGAAAGCTCTTCAGGACAAGGAGTCCCAACAGACGCGATAGCGTGTCGGTGTACGTCGCCGGCGGGCAGCTCACGACCACGAGCGCCGGCTTGTTGAGGACCTCGTCGCGCCAGGTGCCAAAGATCCGGCGGCCGCCGCGACGCTTCGGACAGAAGGCGTCTTGAATCGCGTTGTTCGTAAGCAGCGTGAGCTGCGCCCCAAGGCCGCGCAGCAGCGACGCCTGGTCCTCGCGTGATAGCTTGAAGAATTCTTCGAGGAAGTAGCGGCGGCTGTCCTCTATCGCGGCCTTCGTGCTGCCGCTCGTCTGCTCGATGAAGGCATTGCGCGTCTCGGCCGACGCCGAGAATGCCTGAACATCGGCGAGGTCGGGAGGCGCGCCCGTGGCCTCCGTCATAACGCGAAGCGCGTGGACCAAGAATTCTTTCTGCACCTGCTGGAAGTAGTCGGGACTTGGTCGTTCCTTTGTCGCTTCGAGCGCCTCCTGGAACTCGATGGCCAAGAGGTCCGTCTCTTGCCAGCCGCCTAAGACATTGAAGCCGATATAGCGGTCGCGCGGGATTACGTCGCCGTCCGCACCCTGTGCGATGTCGGGACGCAACACCCAAAAGTCGTCGGCCCGTCCGAGCTGCTTCGCCCACTCCCAGTAGCGGGCGCTTTGATTGCCTTTGAGGTCGAGGACAACCATCGACGGTCGCTCTGCCATGCCGCGAAATTTGAGAAGCGCTTGCAAGACGAGCGGGTCGGCGACCTGGCTCGTCTTACCAGTCCCGATCTGTCCTAAGCAGAGCAGGTTTCCGTACGTCCCTGCCTCGGGCCAGACGGCCCACTCTTCGGTGCCCTTGTCGGCATGCTCCCAGTCGCCCGGTCGGCGCGACCCCAGTGTGAAGTCGAATGTCTGACGTTGCGTGGCGATCTGCACCGGGAACGGCGCGAGCTCGCGGCCGAGCGCGCGCCGCGGCGGATGCAGCAAGAACCCGTAGGTGACGAGCGACGCGCCCATCCATAGGCCGAGCCCGACGAGTTGGCGCGCGTGGTCGTTCAGGAACGCACTCCAGGCCGCAGGCTCACCTGCGAATGCAAGACAACCGACGGCCACGGTGAGAGCGATCCCATACGCGAGGGCGCGATTGAGTCGCAGGTACAGCGGCAACGCCGGCCGCGTCGGGTCGAAGCGCCGAAATTGCTCGACGACACCCACGAGCAGCATGCCTCCCGCAATCACGAACGCTGCACTGCGTAGCTGCGACCCGAAGGTCGGCAACCGCAGCAGCGGCCCGCTCAGGGCTGGGACGCGCGAGGCCGCGTTGAGCAAGGCTGCCACGGCTGCAACGACACAGAGCGCAACGAGCGCCGGAACGAGCCAGGGCCGCCGATGCAGCAACGAATCTGGGGGAAGCTCGCGCATTCGAGAACTCCATTCTCTCCGTTGCAACGCTCAGATCCTCGTGTTACCTGAAAGCTGAGATCTCGTCTCTAGCAGCAGAGGCGCTCATGGCCTACGCCCAGCCGATTCTGGCGACCCTCGCGGCTCATCGCGCACTTACCGTCGAGCAGCTCCTGGCTCTGGTGCCGCTCGCGTACTCGCGGCCGACGCTTGTTCGCGAGCTCAAGGACGCGATTGCGGACGGAGTCGCCGAAACAATCGCAATTCCTGGGTCGCGCACCACTGTGTATTGCGCGACAGCCAAGACGCTTCGCCGCTACCCCGAGCTGGCCGCGCGCTTTCCAGGGAGCCCGAAGCCCACCGTCGACACCATCATCGCTGCATGGCAGCGCGCTCAGGCATGGATTGCAGCGCGCAACGCCGGCTACGACGTTGGCCGCGATCTCCCAGCGCTTCTCGCGCTGCGCCGGCATTTGATTGCGCCTGCTGATCCCGCAGTACGGAGCGTATTAGAGGATGCTCCTCCGCTGCGTGAGCCGCGCCACGACGGCGCGCTGATCGTTGCGCTTTATCGTTGTCCACGGTGCTCCTCCATCGCGCCATCCGCCGAGCACCCGCGCACGGGTGCGACCTGCGGGAGCACTATGCGACGCAGCGAACCGACGATGTTCGACATCGCTTGGAACGACGAGGACGCATTCGTGATCCTCGCCGACAACCCTTACCGCTCGATTCGTTCGCAGCTCGAGGCGCTACCCGTTCGTACGTCCGCGTACGATCAAGCTCGCGGCCGGCATATTTATCAGCCGAAGCTTGCGGTGCAGTTTCTGCCGTCAGACGATGGCTCCGTTTGGAGCGTGCATGGCGCGTGGGCGATGCGCGGCCCGCGACTGCGCCAATTCGAGGCTCTCACCTCCAGGCAACCGCGCAACGCAGCACATTTTCCGTTCTCAAAAACGGTCAGCGTTCTGAAGCCATCCTCCGCAGTCGTTTTTCATGAAGTGCGCGAGAGCGCACATGGAGCCTCCTAGATGTCGAAGATGCGACAGCTTTATGTTTCCCTTGCAATTGCAGTCCCCCGCCTCGCGCTCGCACAGGTCGGCGACCTGCAAACTTTCAACAGTACTGCTACGCAGGCGATCGGCTGGCTCCAAGGCATCGCGATGCTCGGTGTCGTTGTCGGGTTCATTCGTGTGGGCTGGATGTATTCACAGGGCGACGACCGCGCACCGCAGGCATTCAAGAACACCGGCATCGGCGGCGCCGTCATCGCGGGCGCGACGATCCTCATGCAGTTCATCAAGACCTCGATCGGCTGATCCATGGCCAAGCCCACGCTCACGGTCGTCGAGGAAACGCCTGCGTCCGCCGAAGCGGATATGGTGAAAGACCTAACGTGGACCAAGGCGCTGGATGCGCCACTCCTGCTGCTCGCGCCGTTGCTCGTCGCGTGGCTCTTCGCTAAGCACCATAAGCGCGTGAGGGCAGCTTTTGCCGCTCAGGCCGCAAAGGTACAGGACACTCCAGCCCCAACCCTTGCGACGAACGACACGACTGCGGACGTCATCGTCCTCGAGGAGCTGCGCGAGCCAAGCGTTAAGCGGAGTCGGCATGGCTGAGCTCGAGCGCAGCCTCGTCTACACCAACCTCAACTACACGTGGACCTTCTATGGCCTCCAGGTGTTTCACTTTGCGATTGCGGGTGGGTTCGGCTCGTTCGGTCTCTTTCTGGCGGTGCTTCTCAATGTGGGCACTGGATACGCCATAGCGGCCTTCGTCGCCGTGTGCGCTGCATTGATCATTCTCCAATGGCGAAAGCCAGCAAACTACTTGCCCGACCTGTTTCTCGCGATGGTGGCGCCAACCGACCTCACCCCGGCAACGGACGATGAGATTACGTGGGACTTTCCGATCCCGCGCGAAGCGCTTCGTCGATGACGTCGCCGCAACCGATCGGAAAGCGCCTTCCCTATTGGACAAGCCGGACACTCGATGTGCCGAACGGCGAGCTTGCCCTCCTCGTTATGAAGGACGGCACCATCTGTGCCGGGTATCGCGTCGAGGGCGTCGACGTTTTCTGCTCCCCAACCGCAGAGCTCAACCGCATCGCCCGTGTGACGCGCGACGCGCTGACTGTACTTCCCCCTGACGCCTATGTGCAGACACGCTTTGAGTCCGGCCTAAGTTGGGACCGGTCCATTAAGGCGTACGAAGCCGAAGACAACGTGCAGGCTCATCCCATCTTGCGCGAGGCCCGCCGTCGCCGCGCCGAGCAAATGCGTAGCGATGGTGCACTCACGCGTACGCGCCTCACGTACTACATTGGGCTTCGCCAGGCCTTCGGGGCGCTTCTTCCACACGCGACTAAGCCGAAGGGATTGTTTCGTTCGCGCCTGCACCCCACGGAGGTGACCGCACAAGCCCTGCTGCGCGCTGGTGACCGACTGCAAAACACCATGCGCACGTTCGCAACGGCGCTCGTTGGCGCGGGCGTAAAGTTCACGCCCCTGTCCGAACGCGAGCTTCTCGATGATGCGCACGAGGCGCTCAACCCCTCGTCGCGCGATCTGTTTGGCGCCCCGACATCGACCATTGTGGAAACCCGCGAGGATGTCGAAGGCGCTCGGCGCGGTGCGCGCGTCCTTTTTCGTGGGCCGAATCTCGCGAGCCAGTTGCCGCTCGCGGCGGTGCATTTCGCTCCCGATCACATCGTCACGGACGATCCGCCCGTCTACGAACGCTTGATCGGTGTGCACCGCTATCCGTTCGCGACTGATCCAGCGACACTCTTCCCACTCCAATACCGCTACCTGCCGCTCACGCGGACGGTGATTACGACCGTGCACCTTGCGACCGACGCTCAGCTTCGCAAGGAGCAGCTTGAGCGAAGGCGCAATCTCCTCCAGGCGGGGCTTGCACGAAAGACGGTCGACCACGAGGCAAAGGCCGCGTACCACGAGTATGAGCAGCTTTTGCAGACGCTCGCGACGTCGGACAGCCGCATCTTCGAGACCCAGCTGTTCGTGACTGTGAGCGGCTCCGACCTGCGCGAGCTCGACGAAGCGACGCGACTCGTGCGCCAAGGCTTCTCCGAGGCACAGTTCACCGCGTCCGTTCTAACGAGCCAGCAATTTTATGCATGGGCTGCAACCCTTCCGGGGAATGCGTACCGCGCCCCGCGTCCGTACCCGGTTCTCACCGAGAACTGCGCGAACCTTACGCCGATCTTTCAGCCTGCGCCCGGCACCGACGTCGCTGACTTTCTCTTTACGACGCGTCAGCGATCGGTGCGACGCCTTAGCTGGCGCCAGAGCGGCGCACGCGACAACGTGAACACGTTCATCATTGGCTCCACGGGGTCCGGCAAGACGTTTCTCTTCTCGCACCTCTTGAAGACAACGCAGGCCATCGGTGGCCACGTCGTCGTCGCGGACACCAAGGGCCCCGTAAACTCAACCTACCGACCGATGGCCGAGCTGCTCGGTGGGCAATACGTCGCGCTGCATGCGGTCGACCACACGGTCGCATTCAACCCCTGCCCCGAGCCCCGTCAAGTGCGCGCGGTAGACGGAAAGTGGCTCGACGGTCTCGACCAACTGCGGGACATCGTCGCTATGATGACAGTCCCGGATTTCGACCAGTCGCCCGATCGTGACCTGTGGAAGAGCATCGCGACGGACGTCATCAAAGCCACGTACATGCGCGTCGACGACCGCACCCCGCTCTTGCAGGACGTGCATGCCTCGTTCTCGAACTACTCGGCGCAAGCGAAAGACTTTGGACCGATGGCGCAGAAAATGGCCATCCGGCTCAACCTTTGGCTGCAGGACCGTCGCCGCGGCGCACTGCTCAACCGCCAGACCACGAAGACGAGCGAGAATCCCTTTCAGGTCTTCGATTTCTTCGGTTTGCAAGACGACAAGGAGCTCGCCGCGGTGCTCATCAGCACGTTGTCATCGCGGCTGTACGGCAAGATGCAGACGCTACCGCTTTCGACGCCGAAGCTGTTCCACTTTGACGAGGCGTGGGCGTTTTTTGACCACTCTGAGCTATCGGCCGCGCTCGTCGGCAGCTTGTTCCGCGTTGCGCGTTCGTACGGCGCGGCGATCACTGTCGCCTCACAGAGCTATAGCGACGTCGCAGAGAGCCGCGCCGCGAAGGCGATGATGGCGAACGCGTCAATCTATGTATTGCTACGCCATAACGCACAGCATGAGGATGTTGCGCGCGTTTTCAACCTGCAAGCCCGCGAGCTCGAGCTGTTTCGCAATCTGCAGTTTCGGCCCGGCGAGTATTCGGAGTTTCTCTACCTCGATCGGCACAACAACGAGTCGGCGCTACTCCGCTACGCGCCGACGCCGTACGAGCTATGGATCGATACGAGCCGCGCCATCGACATGGAAGTCCGAGCATTGGTGTTCGCGCGCAAGAAGGATCCCGTCGACGCTCTCAAGTACCTCGCAGACAAGTACCCACGAGGCGCAACCGAAGGGGGTCTCAAATACGAGCGCGAGCGCGCGCAACAGCGACGCGAGGCTGCGGGATGAGCTCTATGAAGCCATCGCGCAAAAGGACCGTGAAGGCGGCCTCGCCACAGGCGAGACAGGTGCCGGACGACTTCGCCGCGCCCGTGTCCCTCACACACGCGCCGTCTGGCTACGCTGAGTGGCTGGCAGACGTGAAGGCGCGGATCCATGCCGCGCAGCAGCGCGCCGCGCTGGCGGTCAATCGTGGGCTGCTCGCGGTCTACTGGCAGCTCGGGCGCGAAATCCTGGAGCGACAGCAGCGTCACGGTTGGGGCGCGGGCATCGTCGACAAGGTCGCGGCCGACCTTCGAGCCGCGTTCCCGGCCATGAAGGGCTTCTCTCGCGCGAACCTCATGTACATGCGCGCCTTCGCGGAGGCTTGGCCCGAGGCCGACTTTGTCCAACAGGCTGTTGGACAATTGCCATGGGGGCACAACCTGGTGCTCCTGACCAAGTTTAAGGACCGCGACGTCCGCCTCGTGTACGCGGCGCACGCCCTCGAGCACGGCTGGTCACGCGCGGTCCTCGTGCACCACATCGAGGCGCGAAGCGTCGAGCGCCAGGGCAAGGCGCTCACCAATTTCACCGAACGTCTCCCCAAGCCGCAGTCCGACCTCGCGCGCGAGAGCTTGAAGGACCCGTATCGCTTCGACTTTCTCGGCATCGGCGACGAGGCCAGCGAGCTCGAGCTCGAAGGTCGCCGCCTACTCGGCGATCCGCAAGGCGCCGGTCAGCCCCGCGCTCCTCATCCTCGGCGACATGAGCGTCCATGGGGAACGTCCAGCCCCTGCGCTCCCTCACCGAGCCCATGCAGGTGGCCAAGGACAACGGCGCCAAGCGCGCCCCTCATCCCCATCGAGAACAAGCGGAACTTCCTCGACGTCAGCGCCGACATCGTGGAGCACGGCGATCCAATCTGCTACGGCGACGCAAAGACCGCTGCGATGAAGGTCCTGGGAGGCTGACGTATGGAGAAACTCGTTCTCGTACATCTCTCGGATATCCACTTCACCCGCGCATCGGGTGTTTCCGTTCACGACCTCGATAAGAACGTGCGAAACGAGCTGGTTTTGGATGCGATCAAGGTCGTCAAGGAGATCGGTCTGGTTACTGGCGTCCTCGTCACCGGCGACATTGCATTTTCGGGCAGCGAGGCCGAATACGATCATGCCACCAACTGGCTCCGCGATTTCTGTCGAGCGATCGGGTGCCACGAAGAAAGCGTCTGGGTCGTGCCCGGGAACCACGACGTCGATCGACAGAGGACAAAGCGGAAGCTCACGCGCCTGCTTCACCAGGGCATCAGGAAGGAGGGCTCAGACGTAGACAAGGAGCTTCGCGAGATCTTCTCCGACGCGCAGTCTGCGGCTGCTCTCCTTGAACCGTTGACCGATTACAACAAGTTCGCGGGGCGCTTCGGCTGCTCGCTCTCGCCCGCGAAGCACTACTGGGAGCGCGACCTCTCACTCGCCTGCGGCACCGCGATTCGACTCCGTGGTCTCACGAGCGCGCTCGTGTCGAACGAGGACGACAAGCCCACCGGGATCGTGCTTGGAGCGGCGCAAGCGAGCGTCGAGCGTACGTCCGGCGTGCTCCACGTGACGCTCTGCCACCACCCTCCGGACTGGCTCCGGGACCACGACGCTATCGAGGACCACTTGAAGTCCAAGGTCCACATCCAGCTCTTCGGCCACAAGCACTCCCAGCGGCTCGACGAGATCAACGGGAAGGTGCGGCTCGTGGCCGGGGCGATGCATCCTGAACGTGGTGAGGGTGGCTGGCTTCCCACATACAACGTCTTAGAGATCTCGCGCCGCGACGGCGAGCGCATCGGCCTTCGCGTCTACCAGCGCCAGTGGAATCAGCCGGACACCAACTTCGTCGCGTGGCGAGACCCGGACAACGGGAAGGACCACCGTGAGTTCCTCTGGCCCGGCTTTCCAGTAGCCACCAGGCCCGAAACGCACAGTGCCGTCTCTGCCGAGGCGCACGGCGCAGAGATCAATGCATCGGCGCCAAGCCCCGCGGAGGCGACCCTGGCGACCGAGAAGGACGATGCCATGCCACCTCCGAACTACGAGCGTCGGCTCACATACCGATTCCTGACGCTGCCATTCCGCCACCAAATCACCATTGCCAAGAACCTCGATGTACTCACGGACGCCGATCAGGCGCTCTGCGACGAGGCGCTCTTTCGCGTCCTGTTCAAGCGTGCCGCCGACATGAGCCTCCTCGGGAAGCTCTGGGCCGAGACGGAGAAGCTTCACGACGATCCGGCGGACTTCAACCCCTTTGAAAGCTCGAAGTAGCCCGGGAGAGCAGCGCACATGCATAAGAACTTTGGCGAGTGGTATCGGCAAGTCTCGATCCCTTGCACGGACGAGAGTCTGAAGAAGCGATGGGCGGGCGTCGAGAACTGGGTCACGACGATCCGTGGTGACGTCGCCGCGCTGCTCGAGACGGTCCGCATCTTCCGAGGGCTCCCCGAGAAGACCTCGCGCGAGGCGTTTCTCGAAGCGTTCCGCAAGCAGGATGCGACGTTCGCGCAGCGGGACAACGCTCATGAGCAGCAGGTGCTTGCTGGAGCGGCACTGGTTCACTGCGTCGGCACGCGCAAGAAGACCGACCAGGAAGGAAGCCTGCAGGCGGCGGTGGTCGCTGCCACGGCTCTTGAGGCGTCCAGCCTTCACGCTGCGGATGTGAACAAGACGCTGAGTGAGCAGGCTGTAGAGGTTCGCGCCGGCCTCCACACGATCGCGCAGGAGCAGCGCCGACGACGGCCGTTCGAGACCATCCTCCTGAGTTCCGAAGAGGAGGATGCATTCAAAAAGATCATCGTGACCAACGTCGGCGACCACAATCAGCTCCGAGCGAGCTTCGAGAAGGCCTTCCAGACCCTGCTGAGCGCCGTCAATCGATCGGAGAGCGCACTCGACGCGGCAGCGCACGGGCTGCGCTGTGCGGACGAGGAGACGAACATCCTCTGGTGGCTCGCGGGGGGCAGCAGCAAGGACCTCGATAAGTCGTGGGGCGCCATCAAGGACGCGGCCCCGCTCATTGCGGCGTGGGAGCTCGCTGATCTCACCGACGTCGCTCTCGGGCCGCAGGACGCTGCGTCGCTCCTTGAGCGTGCGCTGCCCGAAGCCAAGGGGAACAAGAACAAGGAGCAGGCCCTGCACGTCTACGTGAACGCCGTGCCCGACGAGTGGGCGAAGGCCCGTGTCGCGAAGCTCAATGCGCAAGCGCTCGATCTGGCTCCGCTGTCGCTCGGCCTTTCGAAGCGAGTCGAGGGCAACTCGACGACCTGGCAGCCGTTTTTCGAGTCAGTCAGCGGCGGAGTGAAGGCGGGCACCTCGCTGTCGCCGGAGCGTGTCGCCCGGTTGGCGTACATCGAGGCGATGCTCTTCCGCACCCTCGCGAACGCGGAGAGCTGACATGGCCGAAGCCGTCCTTGCGGTCGCAGCAGAACAGGACACCGCCGCAAACCAGGCCGAAGGGCAAGCGGCCGTCGAGCTGTTCGCCGGTTACGAGATGAGGGCGGCCGAGACCGAGGACATCACCCTGCGATGGCCCACGCAGCTCATCGTGTTTGCAGGGGCTGAGGGTAGTGGCAAGACGACGATGCTCACGGCTCTCTACGAGCACCTCGGCCAAGGTTCGTTCGCCGGCTTCGACTTCGCAGGGTCGCGGTCGCTGCTCGGATTCGAGAAGATTTGCCACGCCAACCGCATCGTTTCTGGAGGTACGCGGCCGACCACCGAGCGGACGATCCCCTCAGATGAGGCGGGGTACTACCACCTCGCGCTTCGAGAGAACGTCGGCGAGCGTCGGCGACGACAAGTCCTTCTCTCGGCTGTGTCTGGCGAGCTATATCGGTGGGCCCGCAATTCGCGCGAGGAGTGCGAGAAGCTCACGTTTCTGCACCGCGCGAACACCATCGTCGTATTGGTCGATGGGGAGAAGCTCGCATCCTTGGAGCAGCGCGTGAACGCCCACGCGGACGCAGCCGGCATCCTCGATGCTTTCTTGGATGCGAAGATGGTGCCCTCGGATTGCCATGTGGAGTTCGTTTTCTCCAAACTCGATCGCATTCGCGCTGCAGGTGACTCGGCGCTCGCGTTCCTGAAGCAGACGCAGGAGAAACTCGAGACCAAGTTCCGGGCTCGCGTCCCGCAGCTCGTTTTCAGAGAACTCGCGGCCAGGCCTGGTCCGTCGAACGAAGAGGAGGAACTCTCCAGCGGCCTCGCGAGCGCGTTCGCAATCTGGGCCGTGCCCCAAGCTCGCGCCGCCGTCGACGCCGTGCGGGGACCACAGCCGCCGAGCGACGCACGCGAGTTCAGCAAGTTCGGATGGCGACGTGCGGAAGAGGGCCGGAGGGCGAAGCCGTGAGCAACTCGACCAACCTTCTCTTCGTGGGGCTTCCTCGATCGGGAAAGACGACCTACCTCGCCGCGCTGTGGCATGTGCTTGAGGATCAGAGCAGCTCCACGGCGTTGAAGCTGAAGCAGCTCAGTGGCGACAGGACCTACTTGAATCTTATCGTGGAGGCATGGCGTGCATTCACGCCCGTGCCCCGCACCACGCTGCAGACCGACGACACCACGGTGGCCTTGCATCTGGAGGGCAATGGCTTCGGTGAGTTCACGCTCTCGGTGCCTGATTTGGGCGGCGAGGCGTTCGACCATCAGATCGAGCATAGGAAGATGACTGCCGCACATGCAGCGCTCTTCCGCGAAGCCAACGGCGTGCTCCTTTTCGTGCATCCCGATGTGAAGAAGGGGATGCAGATCAGCGAGCAGGACCAGATCACAGCAAGTATCGGCGGTGCGACCGAGGCAGGAAGCGGAGCCAATGGCCATGCGGCGGTGCCCGTGCCCTGGAAGGTCGAGATGCTGCCGACACAAACAAAGCTCGTCGAACTGCTCCAGTTTTTGGTTGAACTGGTCGACCAGCGACTTCGCGTGGCCGTTGTGGTGTCCGCGTGGGACCTCGTTGCAAACGTTGGGCAAACCCCGCGCGAATACGTGTCGGGGCGCATGCCGCTCTTGCGCCAGTTCCTCGATGCGAACGATGACGTCGTCGGCCACGCAGTGTTCGGTATCAGCGCTCAAGGCGGCGCACTACCGGATGACAAGTCCAAGCTGCTCGAGCTCGACTCCCTGAAGCGCATCAGGGTGTGCCACGAGAGCGAGAACGACCACGACATCACGAAGCCGCTCGCATGGCTGCTTGGAGGCAAGTAGGGATGGCCTCCACGAGCATCCACCAAGCAATCCACGGCTACCACGACGGGCACAGACTGCTCAGTAGCTCGACTCCCCTGGGCTCAGATGCAGTTCGCGCGATGCTCGTTCTAAGCGACATGTCGGGCCCGTCGATGCAACCGGGCTTCGACGAGTACGTCACGGGTTACCCGCTTGCTGGGACGGACTACTTCGTCTTCGCGAAGACCTGGTACGCTCCGGAGATGCAGCGCCCCGGCTGCGTGTGGACCCATTCGTTGCTCGTCCCGCGAGCACAGCTCGCGAGCATATCGGCTGCACGTCTAAGTGGGCTCTTTCGGCGTCCACAAGTTGATGGGGTCGATACGGCAGCAACTTCGCCGGTGGTCATCGACGAGGAGGCGCCTGTAGGAAACACGAGTAATGGGTTCGCCGACAGGGGACTCGCCGCCACGATGATCGGTGCGGTCCTGGGCCAGCCTCGCCCGGTGATCGTGGTCGCGGACACTGCCGCTCAGTTCGAGGCGGTCTTCCTTCGGCTTTGGGAGGAGTTGTGGCCGGCCGAGAGAACGCGTTTCTCGTTCTGCACGGGCGCACTCATGCCGCGTGCAAACGCCGGTGCGTTGCTCGATCTCCAAGCTGTCCCTCGGGCGATTCCGCCGTCGCAGTTCCGCAAGAGCGCCAGCGCAGCTCTCGTCCTCGACCTTCGCGCACCGGCAAAGGCCGAGGGCTGGGTGGATGTGGTCCTCGATGGCGTTGCGAGAGGTGACGTAACTCTCCGCGCCTGGCTGGAAGCGGCCGCCGGCGAGGATGCCGGGCGCGCTGTAGTCCCAAGCCTCGTGCCGCTCTTTGGCGCGTGGCACGCACCGGGCTCGTCGGCTCGGTCCGCTCTCGTGAATGTGGTGGACGCGAAAGACCTCGATTCGAGCGCGCGCGGTCGACTCATCGGTATGGTGTTCGACAGGGCCAACACGGAGTCAGGTGCATCCGGTCGGCGCGAGCTCCTTCAAGCCCTCAGCGGGCATCGAGACAAGGACCTCGCCCCGATCGCCGCGATGCTGGAGGACCAGACGCGGCGGCTCTTTGAGGCTTCGCGAGCCGAGGGTGTAGCGCTCGTTCTGTCTCTCTTGGGCGGCGAGCTGACGGAAGTTGGAGAATGCATGCTTCGCGCTGCGGTGCTCCTACTCACGCCAAGCGACCTCGAATCATTCGGCGATGCGCAGGCACCGTATTTGCCAACCATCGTTGGTGCGAATCACCAGCTCGCATCGTCTCCCGTCCTGTGGAGCCGGGTCGGCAATCGAAGTGGCGAGGTCCTCTCCCAACTCGCCGGCATGGACCTGAAGGACGAGGAGCGCGCAGCCGTCGTCGACGCGATCATTGCATCGGGCCGTGATGTATCCGGCGATGCGCTCATTCGCTTCGGAGGGAAGGCTGCCGTCTTTCGAGGGCTCTCCGCGATCACGTCCGGGCAGCTTCAGCTCTCGTGGCCTTGGCGCTCTGCACTCGGCGGTCAGCGCGACACGGTGCTGGAATGGCTCGAGAGCCTCTCGTCTCCGTCGCTCGGCGAACTTGAACTCGGCAGTCGCTTCGTGAGCCCGAAGGCTACCCAGTCGAGGCTCGCGGCAGTGTGGAAAGCAGGGACCGCAAGCACTGGGGTGATCGCGTCACGCGTAGCTGCGTTCGGTCTGACGCTGGCGTTCTGGGAAGGCAACGTGAAGTCGCCGCTCTTCGCAGCGTGCTTTCAGCCCACGTACGACGCTGCCGGTAACTCGCGCCTCGAGTACGACGAATGGGACTGGCTGCGAGAGTACGCGCCGTCATCGTCCTACTGGAGGGACTGGGACAAGTGCGAGCGTCTCGCCAAGGCGATGGCGCGCCTGCTCGAGAAACAGAACGCTTCCCCGGAGACGGTCTTCGGGATCGTTCACAGCCGCCTGGCGATTAGGAAGGTCGCCGCCGTCCTCGATGACGATCGAGACACGCGGCCATACCTGAAGGTGCTGCAGAAGGCCGTCGGGGCGGCGGCCACCGGGACTCGCGAGCAACGCGACGCGCTCTTGGAGGATTGGTGAGCGCGTCCGTCCGTAATTTGCGCGCGACCTGCGTAGTTACCCTCGGCACCTCCGAGATATGGCGGTGCGCATGACCGCCAAGCCGCCCCTTGACGATCTCCTTCGCTCCGGCGAGTGGAACGGCGCCGAGTTCAAGGCTGCGCGCCAAGGCCTCCCGAAGTCGGTCTTCGAGACCGTCTCGGCCTTCGCCAACACCCGCGGTGGCTGGATCGTTCTCGGCGTCACGCAGGACGGTGAGCGCTTCGAGGTGAGCGGCATCGGCGAGCCCGACAAGCTCCAGAACGACTTTCTCTCCGTGCTGCACGCCGACAGCAAGGTGAGCCACGATGTCGGCATCACCGAGCACCGCTACCATTACGACGGCAAGGTCGTCCTCGCGTTCCACATCGGAGAGAACTCACGCACGCGCAAACCGGTCTACCTCGATGGCGACATTCGCCGGACCTTCCTGCGCAAGGGCGGCGGCGACTACCGCGCGCTGCCACACGAGATCGAGCGGATGCTCCGCGACCAGACGGCAGACCGCTGGGACGGCCAGCCCTTCACGCGCGTCGCGCTCGACGAGGCGTTCCACTCGGCGAGCCTCAAGTGGTATCGCGACCGCTTCCACGCGACGAACCCCGGCTTCGACATCGAGCAGCCGCACCACGAGTTCCTCTACGACTGGGGCTACCTCGTGAAGGAGAACGGTGCTCTACTGCCGACCCACGCGAGTGTCGCGCTCTTCGGCTCGCTGCGGGCCGTGCGCAACCTGCTGCCGCGACCGATCCTCGACGTGCAGTTCCTCGGCTACGGCAGCCACGACGATCTGCCCGAGACGCGCTGGATCGACCGACTGGTTAGCGAGGTGAACATCGTCGAGAGCTGGCAGCAGCTCCTCGCGAAGTACCTGTTCTTCATGCCCAAGGCGTTCAGGGACATCGACCCGGCGACGCTCGAGCGACGTGACGCGCCCGCGGGCTTCCGCGTCTTTCGCGAGGCCGCGATGAACCTCCTCATCCACCAAGACTACAGCGATCACTCGCGCAAGGCGGTCATCCAGTTCTTCACGGACGGCATCCGTTTCTGGAACCCCGGCGACAGCTTCGGCGACGAGAAGCGGCTGCTCGAGCCCGGCGAGAAGGAAGTGCGAAATCCGGCGATCGCGATGGCCATGCGTCGCATTGGTATGTGCGAGCAGGCAGGCACCGGCCTTCGCATGATGCAACGCGAGTGGCAGGCGCTCGGGCACGCCGCGCCCATCCACGCCAACGACCGCGCCCACAAGGCGTTCGAGACCTTTCTGCCGGAGCCTCGCGGCGTCGTGGCCCCCGAAGTCACCCCCGAAGTCACCCCCGAAGTCACCCCCGAAGTCACCCCCGAAGTCGCGCGGCTATTGGAGGTACTCGAAGGTGAGATGAGCCGTGGGGAGATCATGGCGGCGCTCAGCCTACGGGACGAGAAGCACTTCCGTGTCCGGTATCAGCAGGCAGCCATCGGGCTGGGGCTCATCGAAATGACCCTGCCAGATAAGCCGAATAGCCGCTTGCAGCGCTACCGCCTCACGGCAGCTGGCAAGGCAATACGCACGCAGACGTAACGCGAGTTCGTAAAGGACACCATTGACGGCGACGCGCCCTCCCGGTTGCTGGCCACGCATAGGGAGCCCGTAATCTCATGCTTTCGTAAAGGACAGCTCCGCACCCGATGTCCTTGCGGTGTCCTTTATGGCGGCCGAGCCAGCGTCTCGGCCGACTGCGGCCGCGCAATTGGGTGGTGGCGCCATGAGTGGCGGCAGGCGGTCATCGCATTCGCCCCCCACGAGCGAACCTGGCGCCGGAATCCGTCCGGGCTCCGTCGGTCGCGTCGGTGGTACCCGAGCTGCGCCGGTCACGGCCCACGAGATCCGCTGCAACATCGAGATTCGCGCTATCTCCCCATGGCCTGTCTTTTCGGGTAACCTCGTTTCGACAGGAGCCCCCGAATGCGCCGCATGCCCTCGCGTTTTCTTGCTGCGTGTTTGATCGTCGTCGCGATCCCTTCGGGCGCCTCCGCAAGCATTTTCGGCGAGGAAAACGCCATCTTAGGGCAAATGCTCGCGCAGGAGTTTCGCCAAAGCGCTCAGCTCGCTGCAGCAGTGCAGCAGATCTCGCAAGGCGTTCAGCTCGCCCGCGCGGCCGTTTCATTTGCCAATGACGCCGTCCAAGTCGTCGAGAACATCGAGCAAATCATCAAGGACCCTGTCGGGTTTCTAAAATCGAACGCCCTCTCCTTCGCGAAAAGCTTTCCCGGTGTCACCGGGCTCATCGCCGACACGAAGATGCTCGAGCGCCGTGTGCGCTATTTCGGGCAGGGCATTGAGGGGACATACAATCCGTACGCTTTCTTGCGCGTGCTCGATGACGTCAAGGCAATGCAGGGGGGCTATCACCCGGTGCAGAAGCTCGTCGACAAGTGGCACATCTCGGATCCGCATTACGAAGCCATCGAAGATCTGCGCGCCCAACGTGAACGCACCGCAGGTCTCTTGTCTGACCTATCCCGAGATGTTGCGCTGCATCGTCTCAATCCGCAGCGCGCCGCGGTCTACGATGCGCAAGCGTCCGTGATTGCGGCGGACGCCGCGGTCGAGATCGCGACGATCGAACGTAACATGCTGCTCAAAGAGCAGCTCGAATTCATGAACAATCTCGAGATGACCCAGAAGATCCGCGCCGAGCAGATGGGGAGCGACACCAAGGGTAAAGCCAACATCCCCACCAACTGGGAGCTGCCGACGCAGTCTCCTCAGCAAAACTAAAGGTCACGTGGAGCTCGATCTCTCCATCGACTACGTGAAGCTCGCGGAGCTTGTGACCGCCGACACGACCGCGCGCACGTTCTTGACCACGGGCGGTGGCGTGCTGCTCGCAAGTCTTTTGTTCAACATAGGCCGCGAGGTCTGGGCGTTCAATTTCGGCTCATCAGAGAAGATCAACTGGGCTGGACCTGTCGGGCGCGTCATCGTCTTTGCGCTCCTCATCGCTTCGTACCACCAGATCTACAACGTTCTTGTTGCGATGATCACCGGCCTTGGGAGCTTCTCTTCCGCGTCGGCGAAAGCGGAGGGTCTCTTTACGGCGCGCATGGCCGCGATTCAGACAGAGTGGAACAAGGCCACTGGCGACTCGCTCATGAACTCGATCTTCAATCTCGAGGCTCTCGTGCTCGGGCTCGAGCGCGTCATTGTTTGGCTCAGCTTCTGTTTCACATACGGCATCGTCTACCTGCTCAAGCACGTGCAAGTGTTCATGCTGGCCGTCCTCTTGAACGTTGGCCCCGTTCTTATCGGGCTCGCGTCCCTCGGCGGCGTCTTCAACGCGTTTGCCATCTCGTGGCTCACCGCGACCATCGAAACGCTCTTTTGGGGCGTCACCATGAACATCTTGCTCGCGAGCTTCGCGATGGTGGCCCCCGCTGTCGTGCCCGCGTCCGTTGGAGCGGATGGCAACACCTCGCCCGACCTCATGCGCGAGCTGGTGATCAACATGGTCTATGCACTGAGCATCGCGAGTGTGCCCATCATCACAGCGCAGATCTTGCGGTCACAACCGGGTACGGCACTTGCGGCGCGGGCAACAGGCGCGCTCACAAGCATGCAATCTGCTGTGGTTGGTGGGGCTGCGTCGCTCGTTGCAGCGGGCGCTGCGAGCGGCGCGTCAAGCATGCAGGGCGCTTTTTCGCAGATGATGTCCCGGTTCGGGAGTGGCGGCCGCAGCGGCGACGGCGACTCAGCGGCCAAGGGCGGTGATGCCGCTGCGGCTCGTCGCAAGCACTTCGCTATCAAGGACGCCGAGGACAAAGGCGGCGGGCGCAAGGGAGACTAGGCACGAATGACGTCCGTACAACCCAAAGACAAGCCGGCCGCAAAGCAAGGGCTTCGCCTCATCGACGAGTTCGACGCGTACACGCAGGTCTTCCGCGATGCGGCGCGCTGGCGGCGGATTGCGCTCGCTTTGGGCATTTTGGTTCTCGCCCTGCTCTTTCTCGTCGTCGTGCAGGCGTTTCGTCCGCCGGTCGTCATCGTCAAGGACCGCACGTCCTCGGAGAAGCCAGACATTATAGCGGGCGGTGCGCCGCCAGAGCTTGCGACCGTCGATGCGGAGAACTTTTTCCTCTATTCGCTGCGCCGCCGTTACGGCTGGGAATCGCTCACTCTGCTGCGCGACTTCAACGAGCTCTACGAGCTCATGACGCGGGAGATGGGTGCTGCCTTCTCCACGTACGTGAACGAGAAAGTGAAAGTTGGTGCCAACGGCCAGGAGAAGCCGCGCGTTCTCACGTGGGTCGAATCTGGCATCCGTAATAGCGTCTCGCTTGATCGCAAGAGCATCGAATGCCGCAAGGGCGAAGCCGTGAAAGGCGTCGACCAATGGTTCTGCCGCGGCTTCGGATACATCGAGACGCAGCCGATGGATGGCCCGGCTCCAGAGGCCGCTCAAATCCGAAAGCGCGTTGAGTTCCGTTCACGCTTTCAGCCCGCGCCCTACGACAACCGTCGCGTGTTCGGGTTCGTGATCGCGTACCTCGATGCGCTGACTGCTGAGGGGGACCAATGATGTACCTTCTTGTCATCGCCGTGCTCGCGGCGCCCGCCCCTAGCCGGCCCTCGATCCTTGCTCCCGCAAACCGCACGGTGCAGCTCGACCCACAGTCGGGCGTGCACAAGGAAACCGTCCGGGGAGCGCCATTTCAACTCACTGCCCTTGTGCTCCCCGAAACATTTTCGCTCGCGACATGCGGCAACTGCACGACCGAGCAAGGTGAGCGCCCGGAAAACTGGTTCATGCAGCTCGCACCCCAAGAGGCGATGATCTATCTGAAGCCAACACGCCTGCCTGACAAGTCGCATCCCCCGGCGTCGTTCAATACAACTCTGCACGTGACGCTCGCGAGCGGTTATCGCATCACGGTCACGCTGCAGCTTGCAGAGCTCAACGGCCCTGTTCCTCCGGATGCCGAGGTCTCGTTTACGCTGCCCGAGTCCGCAAAGCTGCGCGGCCGCCTCGCCGAGGAGGGTGAGAAGCTGGAGCAGGACTTCAAAGACCGCCTCGAGCGCGAGTCGATGAACCGCTTCCTCGACGCGCTCATTGGTCAGGTGCGCTGCGAATCGGTCAACCCGAGGCCGCATCGTAGCGACCGACTCTATGTGCGCGTTAGGCAGATCTGCACGGCGCGCGGTGAGACCGAGACCATTTGGGTGAACTTTGAAGTCAAGAACCGTGGCAACGGCATCGCGCACCTCGGTAACGCGCAACTCCAAGAGAGCGGTGGCGAAGGGACCGTTGATACCTCGCGTCAGGCATTTCGGTACGAGAGCGAAGCGCTCCGCTATAATGAAATGACGCGCGGGATCGCACTCGTCACCGTCCCCGAGGGCCAGCCGAAGCCCGCAGCCTGGGAGCTCGTGCTCGAAGAGGAAGGCGGAAAGAATCGTACCGTCGTCGCGAGCGATTTGGAGTTCTAGCCGTGACCGATGACGATCTGTCGAGTCTTCTCGGAAACGACGCCGGCGAGCTGGCTTCAGCGGACAATCCGTTTGCTCCGCCGTCGGAATCGCAACCGGCGGCCTCGCAGGCGCAGGCATCAAGCCCGCTCGCTTCGCAACCAGCACTGCGGAACCCGAGCGTCTCAACCCCCGCGCCAGTTGATCTTGCGGGCGCGCCAATGCCGCCGAGCGCGCCTCCGGCGCCTGCGCCGGTCAACCGGCGCGAGGATCGGACCGCAGCGCTTCCGAAGAGCCCCGAAGCTGCCAGTGACGAGGGGGGCTCGGCGTTGTTCTGGCGACCAGGAACGGTGTTCGCTGGTCGCTACACGCTGCTCGAGGAGATGGGTCACGGCGGGATGGGGCGCGTCTTCAAAGCGCAGGACATGGAGCTTGCACGCATCGTCGCAATCAAGCTCATGCGCTCCTCAATGCGGCTGCATGAACACGCGGCCGCGTTGACGGACCGCTTTCAAGCGGAGGCACTCCTTCCGGCGCGGCTTAATCACCCGAACATCATCGCCATCTACGACCGTGGCACACACGTCATCCACGACGAGCGCTTTCCCTTCTTCGTCATGGAGTTCTTGCCGGATGCGCGATCGCTTCATGAGGAGATTCAGCAGGCGAGATCGACCGGGCGCCCGATCGATCTCGAACGCATCCGCAGCTGGTTCATTCAAGCCGCGAGCGCGCTCGCTTCGCTTCACGCCACCGGCGCGTGGCACCGCGATATCAAGCCCGCAAACTTCCTCATCTACCCCCTGCATGACGTCGAGCATTTGAAGCTTCTCGACTTCGGCATCGCGCACCTGCCGGACTCTGGCCTCACCGTCGACGGCAGCATTCTCGGCACGCCGTCGCACATGGCGCCGGAGTTCTTCGAGGTCGAGGGCGGGAAGAGCTTGGAGCTCGACTACCGCGGCGATCTCTTCGCGCTCGGCATCACGCTCTATCAGTGTTTGACGCTCCAGCACCCCTACCCCTCCGTTAAGACGACGCGCGACGCGCTCGCCGCGTACAAAGGTGGGGCCGCTGTTCTTCCGCCGAGTCGTCATCGCCCAGAGCTTCCGCCCGCTTGGGACCATGTGACACTCGCGCTCCTCGAACGCGACCGCTCGAAACGGTTGCAACCAGCAGTGCAGGTCCTCGCTGCGTTGCGCGCACTTCCAACTGCGCCTGTGCAGCCGGGAGCACCACCAGCTCCGTCCGAGCTACTCGCGAACGACGCCGCCATCGTTCTCACCAGCATCGTTTCGCCAGGAGTGCCCCCGGCCGCGATGGCGGCGGAACCACATGCGCCTCAAGCGCCTGTAGGTCTGTCCCCCAGCCATCAAGGCCCGCAGAGCTCGAGCGGGCAAAGTGGAGCCGCGTCGTCGCACGCACCTGCAGTGCAGCCGCCCCAGCCATCGCCACCAACCGACTGGGCCAATGCGTTTCGGCCGGAGTCCGGGGCGCCCCGCAAGCGCGCAGTGGGGTCGTTCATGCTTGCCGGCGTCGTTCTCCTCGCCGTGTTCGGCGCCCTCGCCTTCGTGTTTTCAGGCATCGGACAGAAGGTCGTGAAGACAAAAAGCGGGGCCGGCGCCTGGAACATGCCTGGCGAACAGAAGCCACCGGCGGACGCGTGGATGACGGAAGTCGAGCAGGCGCCACTCTTCCCCACGAGCCGCTCCCGCGCCACGGCGCCGCCGCATCAGGGACCTGAGCTCGCGGAGCGTGAATCGTCTTCACCGGCCGCTCCCGCGACGCCCCAGTCGCCGCAGGAGGCCGCGCGCAGCGAACAGCCATCGAAGCGCGGTGGCAGCAAAGGCGCGCGCTCATCGAGCGCTGCCTCGCCGGCGGCCGACGACCCGTGGGCAGCACTCTACGGGAACGGCGGCCCGACGAACAACGGCGCCATCAGTGTGCGCAATGGCGGCGATGGCGGTGGCGATAGCGGCTCCGTCCAAGGCATGCGCCTTGACGCGCGGCTCATCGACAAAGTCGCAAGCCGGCCGACTGGCTCTGCGGTGATTGTGAAGCTCACGAAAGAGGCGAAGCTCGGCACCCACAAGTTCCCCATCGGCGCCGAGGTTCACGGCAAGGTGACGGGGGCCGACGGAAACCGAATCTTCGTGAGCTTCGAGTTCATTCGCTTCGGGAACAACGAAGTGGTCCGTATTAGCGGAGTGGTGCGGGGTAAGGATGGCCGCCAGGGGCTACCGGGCAAGAAACAGCTCGATGGCAATGCCGGCCAAAGCGTCGCCACGGCTGGCGCGAGCTCGGCGATTTCGGGGGCGGCGGGAGCCGCCGCCGGCGCCATCGCGGGCCCAGTTGCGGGTGGCGTCGTTCAAGGCGTCGGCGACTCTGCTTCGCAAAAGGTCGAGCGGCTCGACAACGACGAAGCGCTCGTCATCGCGACTGGCAACACGCCCGTTGTCGTCTACGTCAGCGCGATGCCGGACGGCTGAGATAGCGCGTAGGAGCCTCGCTGTTATGATTGATGCGATTCGACTCGCTTTTCCACGTCGAGGAATTCCCGCAAGGCTCGCCTGTCGGTGGTTCTCCGCATTTGCGGTCAGATAGGCGACCGATGAACAGCGAACTGCTATCAGCCGAGCAACTGGAAGCCATCGTCAAAGAGTTCCGCGAGTGGCTTAGGTTGCTGTTCGACGGGAACGACGTGGACCTTTTTGAGCTTGCGTGTGCGCTAACGCGGGCCGGGTCAAATCAGGGGCCCCAGAGCGACCCGGTCGAAGAAACGCGCGCGATATCGGCGGATCTGGCCAGACTCCGCAACCTGGACCTGGCGGGACTCGGCTTCGACCAGCCATCGCCAACGCGCTGGCGGCTGCGGATGATGGGATACGCGCAGCTAGTAGAGATGGACGCGCCGTATCACGTTCTCGCGAATCTGCTTCGTCTAAAGGCTGGGCGGACATATTCGGCGTACCCATTTGCGAAGAACGACGTCACCGCTAACGCAGACAAACGGCCAGGGAAGAAGAACAAGCCGACGAACAGGACCAAACCAAAGCCACCGCCGAAAGTCACAGAGAAGCTGAACGAGCTAGATTCACTCGCCAAGACAGCGAAGGTTCGCGAGCCTCGTGAGCTGTTTAACCACTTCTACTTCCACCAGCTGCGCAACTCGTTTCAGCACGCGGATTTCACGCTCAACTCGGAGCGCTTCTATATGCGGTCGGGCGCCGTGCCGCGCCGCGACAGTAGCATCGGCGTAGGCAACATCCTCGATCCAGAGGTCGACTTGCGACGGCTCGACGAAATCGTCACTCTCGCGGAGAGATTCTACGAGGCGTTCTTCGTTGCCGAGCTGGACGCGCGACGGATGTTTACCCGGCTCAAAGGGAAGTCCGCCAAAATAGACGGACGTTTCAAAGGCGTACTGAGATTTCTGTACGACGACAATGACCTGCTCTCCGGTTGGACAGTTGATTCGCCCGCCGGCAGGCAGTCCGTGTTCAGGCGCGGCAAGGATGGGTGCGATGCCATCAACATCTGGGCTCCTGACGGCCGGATCGATCCGGCACCGCTCATGGGACTATGATTGGCAGTCGGCTATGGCCGACGATCACCGTCACTCGCCGGGAGCGGAGCCCCTCGACCTTCGCTCCGCGAGCGATTGAGGTGCCGGCCGCCATAGCAAATGTGTTTCCGGATAAGGGCCCAATCAAAACTCGGAGAACGACGGCCCGACGGGGGCGTTGAAGCTCGGCGACACAACAAGGCCGTAGAAGATGGTCGTACCGCTTCCGGCGTTGTCGGGAAGCCCCCGCAGCTGCATCTCGGGCCCGCCCTCGAGGACAAACCACTCATTTGGCCGCCAGTGCACCATCAGACGCGCGCCCGCGTAGTAGGTCATGCCGCTCGCGCTCACCGCGTCGAAGGGCAGGCGCCCGCTCGACACCGGTTCGATGAATGCAAGGTCATTGAACTTGACCCATGATGGGCCCGCTTCGACAGACCCGGCCAAGGCCCACTCGTAACCCCAGTCCCATTGGTACGTCGCAACGAGCCCGAGGCTCGTATCCCTGTAGTTGAAGAAGAAGCTTCCGGCTTGCCCTTCGATCGCCACATCGTCATAGCGGGTGCTGCCGCTCCGCGCGTGCGACACGCGCAGCCCAAGCCGAATCGCGTCCGACACGCCATAGAGCAACGCACCCCCAAAGCGCGGCAGCAGCCGCGTGCGCCCACCATGGCCCCCGACGTCCACGAAGTTCGGGGGCGCGTACTTCAAACGCGCCAGCTCCAAACCCAAGTCCGCTGTGATATAGAGTTCCCCCCCTTCTGCGGAAGCGAGGGATGTCCAGCAAAGAAGCAGGGCAGCGGAAAGTACGCCTCGCATGGATATCCAGATTACTGGAGACCCCCGTATGAACTCCACTCGTTTCGGTGTCCTCGCGGCCGCCCTGCTGGTTGCAGCGGCGTGCTCGGACGCGATCCCCGACGGCGACACACTGCAGAACACATTGAGCGGAACCGTGTCGCTTGGGGCTCCGGTTTCAAACGCGAGCATCACCATCGCAGCATTGCAGCCGGACGGGACGGCGGGCGCCGTGCTCGCGACAGCGATCTCGGACGCGCATGGTGAATTCAGCGCGACATATGCGCGAACGGCCGCGACGTACACCCTCGTGTGCGCGTCGGGGGGCTTATCGACCGACCTTGCGACTGCGCGTCCCTTGAATCTCGTGTCGACGACGCTGTGTGCCGCGATGGCGTCGCGCGCGAGTGCCGTTGCGGTGACTGCGTGGTCGACGCTCGCGCTCACGCTTGCGCAACAACGCGCTGCGAGCGGGGCGGCGATAGCGGACGCTGTTATCAGCGCCAAGGCCGACTGGAATCAGTACCTCGCGTGCTCTGATGCCAGTCGCAACGTCGTGGACGCGGTCCCGAAGAATCCGACAGGAGAAGATGCTGCAGGGGCGCTCGATGAGACGTTACTCTCCGGTCTTTCTCACGCGGCACTCAGCCAATCGGCCGCGCTCGTGAGTGAGCGTTACCATTACACGCCGGGAGTACGCTTCACGCCGCTTTCGCTGCTGAGCGGCGCGGTGCAGGATCTGCAAACCGATGGCATCTTGAATGGCCAGAACAACGCGACTGTGACGATTCAAGACTACGTGTTCACGGCGGACACGTTTCGCGGCGCTCCTGAAGGCGTCGCCGCCGGTCTGCAGGCGTTCGTCGCTTCACCAATCAACACGAGCGGTGCTGCGCAGACAGACATCGATACGTATGCCGGCTGCATCAGTGTGAGCCAGTCGCCCATCTTTGGCGGCGATGGCGATCACGACGCGCCAGTCATCACGCTGGTCGAGCTCTTGCCGTCCACGGTCATCGATGGCGTGCAAACGATCCACGGACCGACGACGCTGAAGATCAGAGCCACGGACGGCTCGGGCATTGCGACCATCGTCGCGACGTCCACGGTCCTGACGCTCGGACCCGATACCGCGACCGACCCCGCGCAAGCCATTTACACGTTCGACACCGCCGGCGCGCCGGACGGGCAGACTGTGATCGCAATAGCAGTCACCGACAACGCCGGCAATATCGCGACACGTGATGTTACGGTCCACGTGAGCAATGCCCCACCAGCAGTGACGCTCGACGGCGGCGCGGCGCGCTTTGTGACCAGTGCATCATTCCAGGCGACGGGCACGGTTGCGAACCCAAGCGCGATCGCAAGCCTTGCCTTCACGATCAACGGCACGATCGTCGCGCAATTGGATCAGCCATCGTCATCGTGGTCCCAGGATCTCACCATGACCTGCGACACGTCTGCCAGTTTGCTCGTCGTCGCGACGGACGTGGTCGGCAATACATCGACACTCTCGCAGACCGTGAGCTGTGATGCATACAACCCCGAAATTACGAAGCAGGCGTCCCAGTATTATCCAGTCGATCGGGTGTCGGTCACACCGAACCCCGCAGGCGATTCTCTCACCTACCTCGGCGCCGCGCCCGTTGCGATTGCCGGCTTTGACTTTGCGCAAACCGACGGGTCAGGCGCCGTCTTTACTGCGTTCGCCAACCGGCTCGATTACCTGCCAAGCCAGGGCCGCACGGAGATCACAAACAATCTTCCGTATTTGGCGTTCACTGTCGGAGACACCGGCGGCGGTGCCGCGAGCATCCTTACGCCGCCCGACCAGCTTACCGTCGACTACCGCTATTTGGTGAACGAAGTGGAGTCCCGCGCCTGGACCCCGATCACGGCGAGCTCCGCCGTCTTGAAACTGCCGTTGTCGTACCAAACACTGAGCGCCAAGCTCGTGTCAGGACCACAGGATGTTCATCACGTCCAGGTCCGCGTCACAGACGCTGCGGGGCGTGCCACCACCCAGGACTACTACTTCCGCCTGACCGCCTATTTGCCACCCGTTGTCGCAAACTCCTGCGCGTTCGCCGTGGCTACTGCCAACGTCGGCTTCGGCTTCGTTAATACCGCGCCAAAGGTCTACTATGAGCTCTCGGGAACGGTGCCATTTGCAGAACTGAAGCTGTCGCTTCCGCTCGACTTGCCGGCCGGCAGTGCGGCGCCACTGCCCACAGTGACGGTGAGCGGCTCCGCGTCCGCTCTCAGCAAGAATCAAGGCGTTGGGATCATCATTGATAGCCCCTCAGCGTCCGCCTCTGCGTGCACCTCGCCGACGTGTCTGTCAGGCTGTGGAGGAGGCCTTACGTCGTCGGTGCCGCCGCTTGCTGGCTCCCAGTGCATTCCCGCCACGCCGCAGCAGTACCAGCTTTGGAAAGCGAACGGCGTGTACTCGTATTCCGTGGGTGTTCCCGCATGGTTCACGCAACCGCACGTCGCGAGCCTTAGCGTCGGCCCAACCTTTGGCCCCGCGGCAAGTATCGCAACCGTCACGGCAGGCGGGTCGCTTTTTGCCCGCGTCAGCGTGGATTCTCCGCGCTTTGCGATCGACGGTGTGAACACTTCATGGCCAACGGACCCGTCAGCTTCCATCTACATGGGTACCGGCGCGGGCTATAGTCCAGCGGGCGGCCAAACAACCACGTATCGGGTGCGCTATTACCTTACGACCCTTTCGCAACAGGGCGATGTGACCGGCCTTGTCCTTGCTGTGGACGGGTTCCTCTTTCCGAGCACGTCTCTCGTGCGGACCCCCGCCTGTCTTGGTGGGGTGGCGCGAACAATCCACAACACTCTTCAGTGGCCCGATTCGTAGCGTCACTACAGCCCAGGGCGCTGCATCATTTGAACAAATCGGCGACGCGAACGCGGTAGAACCGTGCAAGCGCGACCAAGGTGCCAAGCGTGACGTTCGACTCTCCTCGCTCAAGGCGACCCAGAACTTTATCGCTCAGCTGAGCAGCTTCGGCGACGAACTCGCGCGATCGCGGCCCACGTAATGCGCGCAAGCGCTCGCCGAGTCGGCGCTGCTCTGTCGCGATAGCTCGGACCGTAGCGGGATCACTCCACACCTCGGATGCCCGGCTTTTCGCCTTAGGGGCTCTCGGGCGATCGCGTTTCGTTGCCACCACAGTCCATCGGTTACAGCTGGACTGGAACGGCTGACAGGACTCATGAGTCCTATTTGACGCCGCGGAGCAATAGCGAAAGCACGGGACTCCTGAGTCACACGATCGCGCGCGATCGTGTTTCGCTTCACGGCAGGATCGTTTTCCATGATCTTGCCCGCCTTAGTCCTTGCTCCCCGATCTGGACCCATCTAAACATCAAGTCATGAACGTGTCCCTACGCGACTTGGATGCTCGCAAGCTGCACAGCGCCGAGAGCGCTGCGCGTGCTCTTGGGGTAAACGGCACAATCTTTCGCCGCTACGCGCGCACGTTTGTGAAGAGCGAGCTCGAAATCCGACCGGGCCATTATCTCTATACGCCCGAGCAGGTTCGTCAGGTCGGCGAGGCCATCGCAAAACGCGTTCTCGTAGAGCTCGGTAACGAGAAACGCAGTGCGACGATGAAACGCGTGGCTGCGCAACGGGCGCATGCACAGGTACGGGAGCGCAAGACGACCAAATGAAAAAGCCGCCCAGGGGGCGGCCTTCTCTCGTTCTCTAGCCAGCTACAAGTTCTTTGCCGGACCCGGTAGCAGGCATCAACAGCCTTGGTCGCTTACGCGCTCGAGGCTGACGACATCGGTGGCTTGCGCCGTCGAGGCCGTACCCGTTTGGTGTACGATCCTCTTCTGCGCCTGTCAACCGAGTCATGTCCGAAAAACTGACACGACTTGGAACCCTAGGTGCACGAGCTACTTCCGCTTCACGAACGAATCCGTTCTCTCGCGGCGTCCGGCAAGAGCCGGGCCGCGATCGAGGAGGTTTTGCGCTCGGAAGGGGTAAGCTTTCAGCCCTGGGACGTCCTTACGGTCCTCCGTTCGGCCGACCCTGCCCCGGTAACGCCAGCCGGAGCTCCGAAGGTAGCGGCGACGAGTGCGCCCCGCCTCACGCCCTGCCCCATTCAAGCCACGGCCGCGCAGCGCGCGGAGCGCATCATTTTGATGCCGTCCGCTTTAGCATATGTCGCGTATGCGTTCGCGGACCGGCCAACGAGCGCGCGCGTTATCGAGACCACGAAGTATCGTTGCGTGAACGGCAGCCCTGAGCGCCCTGCCCTGTCGCGTACGCATCTGCGCGATTTTCTCGGACTTCTTGCGTGCGCGCAGCTTCGCGGTGCCCTGTCCTATCGGCATGACACCCGCAACGTCGTCATCGATGTGAGTCTCCCCGAATGGCACCGCATGCTCTGTGACGGCGCTTACGGCGGAAGTGAGCACAACCGCCTCGTCGCCTCGCTCGATGCGATGAAGTCGACGCCTATCACCATTGCGCGTCGACCCGATAAAAACTCCGGCTTCGCGAGCGACCAGAGCGCGCCGCTTCTCGCCAGCTGGGAAAGGCGCGAGGGCGTCGGCCGCCGCAACATTCGCGTCACCATCGGGCGCTACTGGAGCAACGTGTTTCTCGAGCGCGAGCGTGTGAAGCCGCTTCGCTGGGATGTTCTACGTGGCCAAACCTCGCAGCTCGCCCGTGCGTTTTACCTTTACGCAGACGCAGTCCTCACAAAGCGCGAAGAGGCGCACATGACGCTCTCTCGTGTCTGCGACTACGCTGGCTTGCGCGGCGACGGCGCCGAGCTCATCGACCACCGCGACACACGGACGCTCGCCCGCTTGCAATGGCGCCTCTCGCGCATCGCGCAGTGCGATGGCCTGCAGCTCTCGTCTGGCGGGACGCTTCACTTGCACCTGCGGCGCCCGAGTGCCGCGACGTCCGCCACCGCAGACCAGTGCGTGCTCATTGCAAGGAAAGACGAGCTGTTTGTCCCAAGCGCCGCGGCGCGACGCGTTCAGCGTGTCGACACGCTCCCCGCCTTCCGGGCGGCTCGCGACCGGTGGCGCGGTGCATCGAGTGCGCAGGCGGCGTAAAGACCGGACGGGCCAAGCGTCCGGCGGCGAAACCTCGCCTGCGGCACTCCCAAAGCCCGCGTGCGCACCATCATCGCAGTGACGGAGGGCCTACGTGCTCCTCCTTTGCGGCAGTTGGACGTGCGGTCGGTGCACCGCCGCTCTTCGATCCAAAGTGGCTATGGCATCGGCGAAGAACTTAAGTGGCACGGGAAAAGACGTACATTGGCAGACGCGAGATGAAACGCGGCAGGCGGGCGTTCACGGCCGGAAGAACTCTTCGCAACATCCGGCGTCTTCGAGCGCGAGCGCCGGCTAAAGGTTTTCTTAGGACCTATGGATCTTAGGATCTTGTGACCACAACAACCTGTCGACCTATCGACAGCCCGAACCAAACACGTATCGCCCTTGCACCCGGGCACTCCAACCGCGTTGCTGGACTCAAAGCGCGGGCCCAATAACGAACCCAGGGCATTCATGGGCCGCGGGGGTTTGTGCCGTCCGGGCGGGCCACTCATCGGCGGTGATGGGTGCCGGGCGGTCCTCCTGCGGGCGCTTTCCGCGCTCTACTTTCATGAGTGTGCGCGAGCCGCGACGCCTACCTTGGACGCGTCACAATTCGGAGACGTGCTTCTTCCATGCCTTAAGCGCGCGCTCGTCGTCAAAGTCGTCGACATCCATAGAAAACGGGTGCCACGTCGCCTTGAGGACCCGCCATCGTGTCGATCGCCAGCCGCAGTCGCATCCGGCGGCAATGACCTTAACCGGACGCTCTTCGTTGTCGCGCGGGTAACCCAGCTCGCGGAGGATACCGGAGTCAGCACTGCATCTATCTTGCGTGACGAAGCCCACGACGTAGCCCTCGTGAGCACCGTAATTCACTGCCGCGGCCGGCCTCGCACCATTTCAGGTGTTGAATCGATCGCGTCGAGCAACTCGTCGTCATTGAGCTCGACGAGTGCTCGCACCGCGACGCGGATAACCTGCGACATCGTCAGGCGCCGGTTCATGCCGTAGGCGCGCCCTACGAGCCTGTTGATGGCCAAGTTGTCGTCGTCGGTCGGCAAGTACGACATGCGCGACTTCCCGCTCGTCGCGGTCTCGGCCGTGGCCCGCTTCGCCGCGCGTGGCTGCGGTGTTCGCTTTGTTTTAACCGAGCGTCCAGACGACTCAGGCGCCGCCGCGGGGGCTGCCGTGCCCTCACCCGCGATAGCGGGAGACGCCCCACCGGTTGCTGCGGCGATGGCATGAAACTCCGCGAGGTCCCCCCTCTCGAGCCTTTCTGCGGTGTATTTCTTCTCGTCATCCATCGAGCGCGAGAGATTTGCGTTCAGGGTCGAGACGAGGTCGAAGTTCTTTGCCATTTTAGGCCGTCCTCGCCTGCGACGGGGACTCGTGCGCACCAGCGAGCGCAACGAGTACCTCGTCCGCCAAAGACGACATCTCGCGTGCCGCTTCAATCGCGCCTATCTCGATGTCCTCGAGCGCCATGCCGAGGATTGCGGCCTGCTGGTACGCGGTGCGCGTTGCGAGCATGGTCGAGGTTACGGGGATTTCCGATTGCTTCAGCTGGCCAAGGGCGACCTTGGCGACCTGTGTCCGTTCAACGACCTGGTTGGGCACAATGCGGGCCGGTAGATCGTCGCCGCGTATGACCCGTACGTCGCGAACGACGTCCGCCATAGCGGCTGACGCCCATACATCGGGGCCAGAGGGGCGCGTCGGTATGAGCGCGAGGTCGGCAAAGGCGAGAACCGCTTTCGGGACGTTGCTTGCGACCGATGGAGGGCAGTCGACAAGAATGAAGTCGTAGTTTCCAAGGATCTTCTTCACTTCGCGCCCCACTGAGATGTCGTAAACGTGCCAAGGCATGACGATGGCCTTGAACGGTCGCCCTTCTGCAGCGGACTTGCTCCAGCGCACCGCCGTTTGTTGGGGATCCATATCGACCACCGCAACACGGTGACCCCGAGACGCGAGTGTCCCCGCGAGACCCATTGTTACGGTCGTTTTCCCCGCCCCACCCTTTTGGGCTACGACGGCAATAATACGCGCTTCGCTCATAGGTACCCTCTGTGCCCTTTTACGCCGTTGTGTTCAGTGCATATCAATCGAAATCAGCACCACTCACGCCGCTTACGCACGTTATTGCAACAACCGTTGATTACCAAAAAACGCGCCAAACATATGCGGCGTAAGGCGCGCCAAGAGCACCTCTGTGGCACTGTACGCGTCACGCACAACATAGGGCTTATACGCATTTGGCGATTCGCGCACAACGCGCGCGTGTTACGCCTGCAGCGTCTCTGCATACTATGGGCGTACGCGACTGTTCTGTGTCTTCATATTCAGCGGTTCAAGCGCTTGCAGCGTCAGAGGCATATTTGTAGAATGTGCATATGATTACGCCAGCTGAGCTCGTGTCGGACCGCTTGTGCCGGAACCTCCTTGCCGCGCTGGCGCGGCGGCTCGAGCGGATGGCAGTCCAACGACTCGGAGCGGCGAACGGTGCGCCAAGCAGCCAAGAGGTGGCCGCGGAGCTGTTTTCGCTTGCGAGCGAACTCGAAGCCGAGTCCAATGCTTCGCATGGTTTGCGCGGAATTCGCATTCGATAGGTCAGGACTCCGGCGGTGCTGAGCTGGGCCGTCCTGTTGTTGGCGACGGTGAGCAGCGCGGACGTGCCTCTGCTGCCATCCCCATCCCCTCGGGCTTCATCGCTGCGAGTTATTCGCGTCACATGTGCCGACGGCTCGCTGCGGGCTGCCTTCGACGCAGCAGGGGAGGGCGCCGACGTCCTCGATCAGCTCGATGCCATCATCGCAACGCGCTTCGATCTCTACGCCGTCCCCCGCACGAACGCTTGCCTCATCACCATCGTGACGGATGCGAGTGGCATCGCTGGCGCCGCACTGCCCCATCACGGCGCAACCTTTGTGTGCCTGCGTTGGCGTGGCAGATTCTTTGACCCAGACGGGTTTGCGCTCGCTGGGGACGAGCTCGCGCGGCCTCTTCCAATCTCTGTCGTAACCAGCCGCTGGGGTGAGCGGTTTCATCCCGTCACCGGGGAACACAAAACACACGAGGGTGTCGATTACGGTGCACCCGAAGGCACGCCGGTGTGGGCTGTCGCTGATGGCGAAGTCGTGGCCGCTGGCACGGACCCCGCTGCGGGCTTGAATCTCCGGGTCCTGCACGCGCACGACACGGTCTCTCGCTACCAGCACCTCTCTGCGCTCGCGCCGGGCGTAATCCGGGGTGCGAGCGTCACACGCGGTCAGGTCATCGGCTACGTGGGAAAGACGGGCCGCGTCACGGGTCCACATCTTCACTTCGAGCTCATCAAGTGGGGAAGGGTGACCGACCCTCTCGAGGAGGAGCGGCGTCCCGGCGAGCGCCTCTCCGAGTTTCAGCGCGCCTCGTTCGATACCGACACCACGCAGCTCCGGGCTGCGCTTCTGAAAGGGCAGTGAAAATGGCCACTCGCGTAACCAAGTCTGAGTCCCTCCGCATCCCCCTTTCCGACGTCCGACCTGACCCTGCACAGCCCCGCAAGAACTTCGACCCCGATCAGCTCGCTCAGCTGCGCGCGAGCATCGCCAAACGCGGCCAGCTCTTACCGGTGCGCGTCGAGGCGACTGTTGACGGGACGTACACTCTTCTCGATGGCGAGCGACGGTGGCGCGCCTTAAAGGACCTCGCTGAAGGTGAACCGTCGAGCGACGCGTTTCGCACGCTATGGGCTATCGAAGGCGAGCCGCGCGAGGGCGAGTCACGCCTTGTCGACCAATACACAGCGAATGAGCAACACGCGCGGCACACGCCCGCCGAGAAGATTGGGGTGATTGCGCAGCTCCGCCAGGCGGGCCGGAGCGACGATGAGATCCAGGATCTCCTTACGATGAAAGAAGGGGAGTTCCGTCTACTGTCAAAGCTCGCGCGCGCAGACAAGTGGCTCATGCGGTTCGCGGAGCCGCTCAAGCTTGCCGCGCCGGTTATCGACGACGCCACGGGCGCACCAAAGAAGGGGAGCGACGGCAAAACAAAAACGTACACACGGGAGTTTCCAGGGCTCCCGCTCACACACCTCGATCAGCTTGTGACCCTCGCGAACAAGCTCCACGCGGTCGACCAGGCTCAGGCTGGCGTCACCGGCAAGGCGATCAACCTCGCCCTCCGAGAGGTTGTCCGCGTCGCCGAGCAGGCCGTGGTGGAAGAGTGGGCTGTGAGTCGACTGAAGGCTCACTGCAGTAGCGTCGCCGACCGCGCCGCGAAGCGCTACATGGCCGGTGCGACATCGACCGACCCGAAAGACAACGCGACCAACAACGGCGCGGCTCACGGAAGTGCAGCAGCGGGACGCATCAACGCAGCCTTCGGAAAGCTTGAGCGTGAAGCGCAGATCTCGCTACTGCGGGACCTCGTAGCCCGCCTGCAGCTCTCACCGGAAGAGCTGCGCGCGCTGCAATCGATTGCAAGAACGGCGGTGAACTCGCCCCTAAACGGCGGTTAACTCCCGCAACACACAGCGGCGAACGCAATTGCCTGCCGTGTATCGGAAATTGGTTTCCCGCCGTCTACACGCCGTATTTCTAGCATCTTACGGTTCACCGCCGTGGCCAGCCGCCCTGCTTATGGACCTGTGGTCCTCGGCTTCGCCTCAATAAGCTGCCCACGAAGCGTGGTCACCGGGCGGCCGGCCAGAAAGGAGCCCCGGCCCCTCTTTCTGGCTTCGCCCGAAATTCACCCCGCGACCACGCCAGGCATCACACATGAACCGAACGCCGCCGTGACTCCTTTAGACTCTGGTTCTTACGTGGCTGGCGTACCGCCACCGTCCGCGGCGGCGGCAGTGCGGAACGCTCCGATGCCGCGCAAAATCTTCGGCGCCCACGCGCGATACTGCGGGGTCGACTCACAGAGAAGACGCAGCGCCTTCAGGCGCTGGCCCTCGCGAAATTGATGTGCCGTCGGGTCCCACGCTGACCCGTCGTCGATGGGCCTCAGACACACGTCGATCTTCGCGGCACTCGCATCGTGCAGCGGAAGGGCGGCAACTAAATCGTCGACAGGCGTTTCGCCGTCGTCCACGACAATCAGAAACCACTGCGCGGGCTTGCCGTCGCGTTGGAGCAGCAAGATGTCGTAAGGCAGCGGACCGGTCGCTCTGAGAGACGCTACCATCCGCGCGAGCTCGTGTCGGGCGTTGTGGCCTTGAGAAATTGAGAGGCCCGAGGCCTTGTGCTGCGCAATCGATTTCCACACGGCACCACGCACCCACGCGCGCTGCAGGCGCTGCTTCGACAGTGGCTTCGCCTTCGCTCCGAGCGTCGCGACGAGCGGGTAAACGTGGCGGCCAGCTTCCGCAAGTCGATACAAGACCTGCCGCCCCGATGTGCCGGGCAGGAACAAAAACTCGCGCTCAATGTAGCCGCCGCGCGCGAGGCGCCGCATGCGGTGCGAGACGCCTTCGGCGGAGAGGCCTGCACCCGTTCTCTGGCCACGGACGCGAAACGTCTCGTCGAAAACTGTCGCTCGCAGCACCTCGATCGTTGCGGCTTCGAGCTGCGCAAGAGTTGAAAATAGGCTCTCGTTGCGGGGGTCAAATCTGGAAGGCGGCACAGTCAGATTCTATTTAAGAGGGGCGCGTCGTACAATCTTCAAGTTCGCAAGATTTGCCAGCCGGTCGGCGCGCCGTGAATGTTGTCGGAGTCGCGGTTTACGATTGCAGACATTCAAGATGAGGTGAGGGCCATGGATCGCAAACCGACCCCGGACGAAGCGGCTGGTATGGCGTGGTGGAACGGTTTATCTCAAACCGATCGGGAGCACTGGCTTGTGCGAGGAGGAACGGCGGCTGTGGCTGATGCATGGAAGGCTTATCAACAGAGCGAGCAGAGACAGGTGCGTGTGATTGTTGAGTTCACTGACGCCGAGGCGTGGAACCTCGCCCAGTTTCTAAAGCGGGTCGGGCACTCCGACTTCCGCACGAAAGCGCAAGACGATGGCGAGGCCTTCGGGATGCGCGACGCAGCCGAACGGGTACGTTCAGCACTTGCCGAGGCGGGATATTCCCCGAGATGAGGTTCTGGAGACCAGCCCACGTGGGTCCCATCTCCCACGTGTCCCGGCGGTCATGAATGAAGCTCGTGATTGTCGAGTCGCCGAACAAAGTGAAGGCGATTCAAAAGTACCTGGTAGAGGTCGCGCCAGGACCGTGGCGGGTGATCGCCACGGTCGGGCATTGGCGGGGATTGCCGCCGATGCGCGGGCAGGCGCCGGGCGATGTTTTCGACATCACGTCCGGGTCGTTCACTGAGCAATTCGAGATCCACAACAAGGATGTCGAGGGCAGGCTCGCGAACGCAATTCGCACGGCGGCCACCATCTATCTCGCATCCGATCCCGACCGCGAGGGCGAGGCCATCGCGTGGCATGTTGCGAGTCACTTCAATCTCCGCTCTGCACGTCGGCTGGAGTTTCACGCCATCACGCACGATGGAATCGCGCGAGGACTCGCGGGCGAGCGCGATCTCAATCGCGGGCTCGCCGAGGCACAGCGCGCGCGCGCTGCCCTCGACTATCTCGTTGGCATGGAAGTCTCGCGGCGTCTGTGGCGCTTCGGCGCGAAAAGCGCAGGCCGCGTGCAGTCGTGTGCACTGCGAATTCTCGCCGCGCGCGAGCGCGCCATCGCGGCCTTCGTGGTGAAAGACTTCACCACCATCCGGGTCGACTATCGCGAGGGATTCACCGCGGTCCTTGGCGAACTTCGCCAGGGCGGGGCCGATGAAAACGGCGAAGAGCTGCCCGAGCGTGTCGAGGCCAAAAAGTTCGATGGAACGCATGCACCGGCCGATTTGATTCACGCGCTCAAGGAGGCGACGCACATGGTGCGTCGCATCGAATCGACGAGCGTCACGAAGAAGCCGCCGCCGCCGTTCACGACGGCTGCACTTCTCGGCGAGGCGAACGCTCTGGGCGCGTCACCCGAGAAGGTGACGGCCGCCGCCCAGGCGCTCTTTGAGAAGGGACTCGTCACATACATTCGAACGGATTCCGTTTCGCTCGCGCCGGAGGCAATCAGCGCGATCCGCGCGTATCTCGCGAAACACCACCCGAAATTGCTGCCGCCAACCGAGGTGAAGCGGAGCGAAGGCGCCCATGCACAAGGCGCCCACGAAGCCATCCGGCCGACCGCGATAGACCTTCGCACGCCGGTAGAAATCTCGGCCATCGAGCGCAAACTGTACGAGCACATTTGGCTGCGCGCGCTGGCGTCGCAAGCGTCGCCAGCGGTGTCTGACCGCAGCGTTGTGCACATCACAACGACGTCAGGCCATGCACTTGTCGCACGTGGAATGGTGCCGCGCGAGCGTGGCTACTTGGAGCTGCTCCGTGAGGAGGCGAGCGCCGACGACGACACTGGGGGACGGCTTCCACCGCTGCGCGAGACACAAGTCGTGCACCCCGAACGGGTGCACGGCAAGACGGACACCACAAAGCCGCCGCCGCGTTTTTCCGTGAAGACGCTCATCCGTTACCTGGAACGGAAGGGCATCGGCCGACCGTCGACGTACAACACGCTCATCTCAACGCTGGTTGCGCGCGGCTACGTCGCCCAGCGCAACGCGTTTCTTGTTCCCGAGCGGCACGGGCTCGTTTGCGACGAGCTCATGCGCGCCGGCTTCGACCAAATCGCGCAGGAGCAGTTCACGGCGATCACCGAACGGAGCCTCGACAAGATCGCGAGCGGTGCGCTGCGGCGCGATGTCTTCCTACGCGGGTTTTGGCAGGGCCTCGAAGGCTTGCTCACAAGGTCCACGGCGGCGTTCGACGCGTTCGCGGACGCAAACCCCGAGCTCGACCGCACGCGCGAGATCCCGCACGGCACGCCGTGCCCCGCGTGCGGGAAACCCATGCTCAGGCGCCGCGGCCCGAGTGGCGCCTACGCCAAATGTACTGGGTGCGCCAAGACACTCGACTTGAACCCGCCTGTCATCGTGACTCGGCCATGTTCATCGTGCGGCGGCGCGGTTCAGGAGAAGCGCTACCGCAAAGACAACAAAGCGAAGCGTCTCTTTGTGTGCGCATCGTGTGGATGGCGCTCGTCCGAACCCCCGCCCAAGGTTGCGGCAAGGCCGTGCCCGACGTGCGATGCGGCACTTTGGGCGCGTGGAAAGAAGGACGATCGATTCTGGGGATGCTCGCGTTACCCGGACTGCCGCGGCCGCCTGCGGTGGGGTGCCTCTAAGGCAAAGCGCGCGGCGCGTAAGCCCGCGCAGGGCTAGAGTCATCGGGACTTACGTCCGCACGGATCCTGTCGCACTCGCGCCGGAAGCGGCCGCCAGGAAGTCCGATCAATGTCCGGCGTGAGGCAGTCTCGCGCAGACACCACCCAGAGAGATGATGTTCTTAGCGCAGGACACGGCCTGAAAGGGGGCGTTTTTGCGATAGGATATCTCTTAAACTTGCCGACGTGATATTTCTATCGCATAATACACCCTCGCAGTGGGCAAGATGCAGACGAACAATCACGAGAGACTGGGACCACAGAAGACGCTCGGCCCCCAGGCGGCCAGGCTCCTCGCCGAGCTCCACGAGAAGCGGCGGACCCTCTTCACGGTCGGCGACGTCCAGGAGATCACCGGCCTCGGCTCCAAGTCCACGCGGAACTTCGTCGGCAAGCTCGTCCAGCGCGGGGTGGCGACTCGCCTCAAACCGGGCCTGTTCATCTTGGTTCCATTCGAGCTCGGCCGGGAGCGCGAGTACCTCGGCAACCCATACCTGGTCGCGCGCTCGCTCGCGGGCGGGCGTGACTACTACCTCTCGCACGCCTCGGCCATGGACGCGCACCGGATGGTCACCCAGCCACAGCTCGTGGTTTACGTGACAAGCCCTCTCCCACTTAGAGGAAGGACCATCCTCGGCACCGAGTTCCGCTTCGTTCGCTGCAAGCCCGAGCACCTGTTCGGCGTCGGCGAGCACTGGGTCGACAAGACCGAGAAGGTCTTCGTCAGCGACCTGGAGCGCACGGTCATCGATGGCCTCAAACAGCCCGAGTACTGCGGTGGCATCGTCGAGGTGGCCAAGGGCTACTGGATGCGACGGGCCGACATGAATGTCGGGCGGCTTGTCGACTACGCCCTCCAGCTCGACGTCGGCGCGGTCATTCGCCGACTGGGCTTCCTGCTCGAGGCGAGCGGCGTCGATGCTCCGGCCGAGCTGGAACGGTTGCGCGCGCGGCTTACCGCGACGTATCAGCTCTTCGATCCCACGCTCCCGGCCGAGGGCCGGCGCGTGGCCCGCTGGCGGCTCCGGCTCAACGTGAGTCCGGAAGAGCTCGAAGCTGTTCGGAGCACGTGAGCCAATGATCCCACAGCGCAACCTCTCCCTCCTGTCCAACCGGCTCGCGCGTGAAGGCGGCCGAAGAATCCCCGAGGCCGTTCTCGAACGGGACTACTGCCTGGCCTGGTTCCTGGTGGGCCTCTCGCGGGTGCCGCTGCGCGAGCGGCTCGCGTTCAAGGGCGGAACGGCCATTAAGCGCTGCTACTTCGGCGACTACCGCTTCTCCGAAGATCTCGACTTCACCCTCACGGAGGAGGTCCCCTTCGAGACCCTCCGCGCCGAGCTCGAGCCCGTCTTCAAGGAGGTGCAGCGCGCCTCCGGCATCGTGTTCCGTTTCGAGCGGGAGGACCGCCAGGGTCATGTCAACAGCCACACGTTCTACCTGGCCTACGAGGGGCCGCTCCCGGCGCGCACGGCCAGCCAAGTGAAGGTCGACGTCACAATTCGCGAGCGCCTGGTGCTCCCGCTCGTCGAGCGGCCCGTCGTCCGCGGCTACAAGGAGTACGAGGACCTGCCGGACGGGGCGACCGTGCGTGCGTATTCGCTCGATGAGATCTCTGTGGAGAAGGTCGTGGCGCTCGGTGACCGCGCACGCAACGAGCCTCGCGACCTCTACGACATCTGGCACCTCACGACCGAAGGGCATGTGAACCTCGACCACCTGAAGGCCGAATTGGAGCAGAAGCTCGAGTTCCGAGGCAGAACCCTCGCGTTGCTCGGCGCGGAGTTTCAGAAGAAGGAGGCCCGCCTGAAGAAGCTCTGGAGCGCGCGCCTCGCTGCCCAGATGGCCGAGCTACCCGAATTCGATGGCGTGTTCCGCGCCGTGCATCGAAGCCTGCGGCAGGCTGGTTTGGCTGGGTGAAAACGAGCGCGCGGCCAGTGCGCTCATCTTGCACCGCCATTACGGCCCTGTTGCACTACGATGCTTCGTGTTCGCTAAGGAAGACTAAAGTCTTGCTCTGCGATCTTCACGCCCGGCGTGAAGTCGGAAAACGTTCCGATGAGGGTCAGCGCGTAGGCGGGCTCATTCAGAGTCTCCGCAATGCACAACCCCCCGGTCCCGATGCTGAAGCTCGTCCCCGATGCGAAGACCTCCGCGGCGCCGGTGCGCGCCCAAGCGTTACCGTACTGCGGGTCTAGTGCCAGCGGAGCGGTTTCTACGGACACCCCCGCATCCGTGAGTTGGTTCGTCGTGTAATGCGGCGTGCCGGTGCAACCACCAACTGCGGCGGGATAGACGAACGCGCCTCTCGTTTTTCTCGCCTGGGTGGAGTCGAGCGCGGTTTCAATCAGCCGACTCGACAGACTGCTGAGGAAGAGCACCGAGGTGCTCTCGGGGTCGTAGCTGATCAGACGTCCGAGCAGATGGTCCGCCCCGTCAAAGACGTAGAGCGCCTCCCCGCGCTGCGCCTCTAGGTAATTCGTCACACTCGTGACGTTCTGCGTCGCGGCGGTGACTTGCGACTGCAGGGTCGCGAGCGTGTCCTGCAGGCCTGTCCCGACGTTGTTCTCGAGCGTCGTCACCCGCCCGTCGAGGTTCGCCGCGGTGAGCGCGGCGACCTGCCCCTCGAGCCGTTCAATGCGCGCCCGCGCATCGCTGTCGGTGTCATCACAGCCGGCGATGCATACCGCCAATACGAGCAAACCACGTAGACCACGTAGCTGCATTAAACCCTCCATTCCCGTCCTCTTCTGATCGCCTTAGATGCCGATGTCCACCGCAAAGTTCCTGTCGCTTGCGCACTCCATGCTTGAAGAGGCTTGCGCCTCTGCCCGCAGTCCCAGCCGCACAGACCGGAGAGCCTTACGACATCCGACTGTGTCTGTGTGATCGCTTCGGGGCTTCGCGTGCGATGCCGTTGCGTGCTTCTTCGCGGGGTCGCCGGTTGTTGTGCGCTCGTGGTCCATCCGCGCTGACGTGCAACTCGTGCGCGCCGTTGTTTGCTTCGTCGTCGGCGGAGGTGGGGTGCGGCGTCATCGCGACCGACGGCGGCCAGCGCGCTCGTCGCTCTTGACGGCTTTGCGTGGCGGGCCCGTGCGGGTCGGCACTGGCGCTTCACAACACCAAGCGCGTGCCGACGCTCGCACGGGCAAGCCGCCACGCAGGCGCCTGGACGCTCGGATCACGCTGGTCGCCATCTTCTCCTCGGGTTTGCGCGAGAGACGCGCTCAAGGGCCGCCCGGCGTCGGCGAGGCGGCCTTTCGCCGCGCAAACCCAACGGAGATTCGCGATGACAGCACTGACCACCACCATCACCACCACCGACGACAACGCCGCGCACTCGAAGCAGCGAGTGGGCGAAAGCCGCAGCGTCTATGCAATCGTTACCGAGCGCATCCTTGCAGCACTCGCGGCCGGAACGGTCCCGTGGCGTAAGCCGTGGCAGGCCGCAGCAGCAAACTACGTCACGAAGCGAGAGTATCGCGGTATCAACGCGTTTCTCCTGGGACTCGCCCCGTACGCGTCGCGTTACTGGCTCACGCTCCGTCAGGCTAACAAGCTCGGCGCTACTATCCGCAAAGGCGAACAGAGCTCGATCGTCGTGTTCTGGAAATGGGTTCAACGCAAGGACTCGGACGACCAGAACGACACGATCCCGGTGCTCCGCTATTACCGCGTGTTCAATGTCATGCAGTGCGAGGGCCTTGTGCTCAGCGAGGCGCCGCAACACTTCGTCGTGCTGAATGCGGCGAAGTCGGCGGGCCGGGTGGTTGAGGAGATGAAAGATCCGCCTCGGGTTCGCATCGGTGGAAACGCGGCCTACTACACTCGCGAGCTGGACACCGTGACCGTGCCAAACCCGCACACCTTCGAGCAGCCCGAGCGGTTTGCGTCGACGCTGTTTCACGAGCTGACCCACGCGACGGGGCACGCGAAGCGCCTCAATCGCCCTGACCTCATCGATGCGAAGCACTTCGGTGATCAGTGCTACTCGCGCGAAGAGCTTGTAGCCGAGATGGGCGCAGCGTTCCTTGCAGCGCATACCGGTATCGCGCATGTGACCGAGCCCGCATCGGCGGCGTACCTTGCCGGGTGGCTCAAGGTTCTCCGCGCCGACCACCGCCTCGTGGTGACGGCCGCGGCGCAAGCCCAGCGGGCAGCAGACTACATTCTCGGCCGCACGTTCGACGACGCAGACGAGGAGGAGTAGGGCGCCTTCGGGCGATCGCCACGCGGCGGTCGCCCGCTTTTCGACAGCCTCAGCGCGTCACGCGTCGAGGCTGCGCTTTAATGGCCACCCATTCGTTGAGACACTTGGACGCATGCACAACCTAAACAGCCCCCTAATGGGTCTGTTTGCTATGGCGAACCGTTTGTTGTTGCGGACAAATGAGCTCCCACCCCCTCGACGCCGAGGGGGCCGCGCCCACCACGCATTCGAGCCAGTCAGCGGTCGGCGCTTTGGAGCTGCTGAGAACGTCGTACACATACGAGGAGGACCCACAGCCGTTTCAGCGAACTCGTAGACGTTCATCTCGAGCGCAGCGAGGCGCGCTTTCAGATTCGTGGCGGTGGTCGTTTTTGAGTCGTACCGACGCGCCATGTTGTCCCCCCGAGCGGCGAATGACGGCATAGCCATGTTGCCCAGGTCGACACCACAGCAAGGCGACGACGCCAACACCTCTCGCTGAATGTTGCGCCTAATGCATATTTGCATATCTTTGCTCATGGCCGACAAAAGAACCGATTTGCTGTGAGCGCGACACCCCTGAGAGGTCTGCGTATTCCGGCCCAAGCCGATCACTGATTCCGGTCCCGGTCGAAGGCGATCACCGCTGAACGGATGATCGGTTAGGCCGTCGTCGCGAGCGGACACGCGCCGGGCAACAACCGCCAACGCGCTTGTCTTCACTATGGGAGGCGAGCGTGCCGGGCAGGCAGGCTGTCCATGCGCAAGCTGCGCTGTACTCTGTCTCCCGCACGGCCAGGCCGAATCAGCTTGAGGCAAAGCCGGCGGAGCATCTGTGCAAGCTCAGTGCGCAAGGGACCGAGCGGGGCCTCCAAAGCCCGCGGGCTCTGGCTCACTTGCCCTGCGCATGCACTGGGCGCGTTCACTCTGGCAGACTGGCAGCGGGAGCGCGTCTCGCGCGGATGCGACGTTCGTGCTGGGTGCGCAGGCCCGTCGCCTCAAGGTGGCCAGTGCGGCACGAGTAATTCCAAGGTAAACCATCGGATGGTGCGCATAGGCCGCCTCGCAGTAGCATCTGCCTTGTGGTGTGTCGCGCTCCCGGTCGACACGCGGGCCCAAGCCTTCCCGCCAATTTCGCGCGTGTCCGCTTCGCCGGAGCAGGCAATCGTCAATGAGCCAGTGCAATTCTGGGGCAGCGCTTCGATCGATCCCGATGGCGGACCGTCATCCCTCACGTACCTCTGGGACTTCGGGGACGGCACGAGCTCGACGGTTCCCGACCCAGTACATGTCTACACTTCGGTTCGAGCCTATGTAGCCACACTGACCGTCAGCGACGGGTTCGACAGCGCTGCGGCGACTGTAACCATTCATGTCTTGCTGCGGCCGCTTGCTGGCTCGTCCGCCCATTCAACAGCACTGGCGTTGAGCGATGATGGCAACCAGCTTTGGGTCGCCAATCCGGATTCTGGAAGTGTGACGCTCATCGACATCGCCGGGACGCCGTTCAAGGTCGCCGAAGTGCCTGCTTGCGCTGTCCCACGAACGCTTGCGGTTCACACGAGTCGTGGCGAGCTCCTGGTGGCTTGCCAAGGCAGCAACACACTTGCGGCAATCGATCTCACGACGCGAAGCCTGGTCGCGATCGTCGCGACCGGCGCGGCTCCCTACGGCGTCGTCGTCGTTCCCGGCGATGGGGCTGTTCTCGTAAGCAATCAAGGAGATTCGACGATCAGCGTCTTCACGCCGGACTTGGTCGATAAAAACCTGATGGCCGTCGCCGACGGACCGCGCGCCATAGCGGTCACAGCGGATGGCACTCGAGCCTTCGTCACGCATTACGTCACGCGTGGCGATAGCGGTATGGTGTCGGTGATCGATCTGGTGGCCAGCACCGTCGTTGCGTCGGCAACTCTCGCCGACGACCCTGGCCCCGATACCTCGTCGTCCGGCCGCGGCGTTCCCAACCTGCTTTCAGTGGCAATCGTCGATCCAGCAGGGCGCTGGCTCTGGGTTGGAGGCCTCAAGTCCAACACGTCGGCGGGCCTCTACCGAAGAGGTGTAGCGATCGCCTCCGAAAATTGGGTGCGAGGGCTCGCGGCGCCCGTCAATATCGCCGCTGGCTCGGAAGTGATCGAGCGCCGCATCGACACCAACAACGCCGACAGCGTGAGCGCCATCGTTTTCTCGCCTGACGGCCGCTACGCCTACATGACGCATCAAGGCGCGGCAGCACTGTCGATCTATGATCTCTCGTTCGCGACCCTGTACCAGCCGGGTGACGGCAACACGGTACCGTTCGCCGCGCGGGTCGACGTGGGTGACGCTCCGCAGGCGGTCGCCATGGCTGCCGACGGCACGCGCCTCTTCGTCAGCAACTATCTGTCGCGCGATCTCTCGGTCATCGACGTGAACGACCCCGCGACGCCAGTCGTGCGCGCGACGCTTCCAGTCACCTCGGAGCCGCTCAACTCGCAGGTCATTCTCGGCAAGCGCCACTTTTACAGCAGCCGCGAACCGATGCACTCGCGCAGCAATTACATCGCCTGCGCCTCGTGCCACCCCGACGGCGGTATGAGCGACGGCCGTGTCTGGGACTTCACGCAAAAGGGTGAAGGATTGCGCAACACCAAAGATCTACGCGGCGTTGCAGGGCTGGGCGACGGCCCTTTGCATTGGAGCGCCAACTTCGACGAGGTCCAAGATTTCGAGCTCGACATCATCAACACCTTTCAGGGCACCGGGCTCGCCCACGACGGATTGTCGCCCAATCCGTCGCTCGGCTCCTCGAACGCCGGGCGCAGCGTCGACCTCGACGCGCTCGCCGCCTACGTCAGCTCGCTCACCGAGCCACCGCCAAGTCCGCTACGGTCCGCCGATGGCTCATTGAGCGCCGCGGCGCGGCGGGGGCGCGCTCTATTTTTTTCAGCGACGCTGCGCTGTACCGAATGCCACCCACCGCCCCGTTACACGGTGAGCTCAACCGACGCGCCGTCCGACGTCGGCACCATCTCCGTGGCGAGTGGCGGGCGGCTTGGTGCGACGCTTTCGGGCATCGACGTCCCCAGCCTTGTTGGCGCATGGGCCAGCGCCCCATATTTTCACGACGGCAGCGCGGCGAGTCTGCGCGACGTGTTCCGCGGCCGCGCGAGCGTACTCGAAGCGCAGCTAACGGCTGACCTGCCTCCAGCAGAGCTCGCGGATCTCGAGGCGTTCATTCTCTCACTCGACGCCCACGACGACACGCCCATCGTCGAGCCCGGCGGCTGTCGAGGCGCTCATGCTACATTGTGGACGGTGCTGGTGCTGCTGGCGGGGTGGGCGCGCCGCATCCGTCGAGGCAGAGGGGATAAATATGAATAGGTACGTTCTCGTTTCACTCCTCATCCTGCCCACGTCGGCACTCGCCGCCTGGAGCGGCTTCATTGATCAGAGCGTCACACTCGCCACCGACACGTTCAGCTTCGGTGGCAGCAATCCTGTCGCTGGCGACAGCAACGAGAACTACTACGACGGTGACTTCGGGGACTTCGACGGTGACGGCATGCTCGACCGGGCTCTGATCTCTCGGTACGGGCTGCTCCTGAACACCGGCGGCGGCGTTATGACACCGATTGCCAACACCATCACGGGCGGCACGTATCAATTCGGCGACAAAGATGCGATCGGCAACGACGCGGTCGAGCTCGTCGATGTCGACGGCGACGGCGACTTAGACAGCATTCAGGGTGGCAATGGCGAGGCGCTCAAGCTGCAAATCAATCGTCAGGGTCGCTTCAACATCAAGTGGTCGAAGTCGAGCACTGCCAAGCGCATCATCGGCGTGGATATCGAACGCGACGGCGACGTCGACCTCGTGGTTTCTGGGTGTTTCTGCTTGAGCCGCAATTGCGGACAGCCTGACGGTTTCAAGCTCTGGGTGAACGACGGCGCGGGGAACTTCGGCGATGAGACCAATGCGCGAGGCCTCGCCTACGGCAACAAGTTAGTGGCCGGGGTGGTCGCGGGTGACATCGACCGCGACGGCGATTTCGACCTGGTGATGGCGAGCGGCGACACCACTGGCGCGGGCGCGCCCGCCGGCTCGTCGATGAAGATGTTGGCGCTCTTCAACAACGGGGCCGGTGTTTTCACCGAGGATGCGTTCTTCGACATCCCGGCTGCTGTCGCGGATCTCGCGACCTGGGGTGCCGGGATCGGCATGGACGGCAACGGTAATCTGGACCTCGGCGACATCGATGGCGACGGCGACCTCGATGCAGTGGTCTCGGCCTTTGGTCCCATGGGTGGTCACGCAAGTGTCTACTACGCACTCTTCGTCAATGATGGCAGCGGAGGGTTCTCCGAGCAGTCGGCGGCGCGCTTCGACGTAGGTACCTATAGCGGCGTGCTCTTTGCTTCGCGCATCAAGTTCGTCGACGTCGATCATGACAACGATTTCGACATCGTCGCCTACGTTCAAGGTGACGGTGACACCTACGACCTGCAGGACAACAACCTGCAGCTCTTTGTGAACGACGGCGCCGGCAACTTCAGGTTCGACGCGACTGCCTTCGCACCGATCGCCCCAGTGAACGGCGGCATCATGTCTTTCGACGTCGCCGACTACACTGGCGACGGTGCGGCCGACCTCTGGGTTGGCCAGCAGGGCGGACCGGTTCTCGCCTATGTCAACACGTACGTTGATCCAAGTGGCGTGCCGAGCGACACCCCCCGGGAGCTACGGGTCGTCTCGACTGCTGGCGGGGTAGAGCTCGGATGGAAGCCGCCGCCCTTTGCCTCCACTGTGCGCGCCTATCGGCTTTACCGCAGCGCCTCGCCTGGTCTTCCGGTCCGCGATCGCGTGCTCATCAAGCGTGTTGGTTTGACTTCGCACGGCGACGAGTCGTTCATTGCGCCGCTCAATCCCACGACCGCGGCGCTCGAGCTCGGTGATCCGTCGGTGACGCTGGCGAGCGGAGGGGAGATCCGTTTCACGGACACCACCGCCGCCGTGGGAGTTACCTACTTCTATTCGGTGGTCCACATTGGCTACGAAACCAAGGCCAGCGCTCCCTCTCTCGAAGTCGCGGCCAGCGTTCCGCCTGTCGCTGTAGCGGACACGATCCCTCCAGAGCTCGCTATCGTGAGCCCAATCACGCAAGACTGGTCCGCGTCTCCGCGAGTTGTCCTGCACTATGGAGACGGTGGGAGCGGCATCAACCTCGCCAGCCTGAGCGTATCGTTCGACAAGGATTTGGGTTTGCCCGGAAGTGGAGGGCGTGCCGCAGGGACGAACGTCAGCGACATCTTTTTCCGCAAGGATGGCAGTAGTTACGTTGCCGCCCTCGCCGGAGCGCTGAAGCTAACCACTGGGCTCGTGACCATGACCGCGAGCATCGCCGACCTCGCTGGCAATGCCACGACGAAGCAAGTGACCTTCAACGTCGAGCTCGTTGCGGCGCAACCGCCGACCGCCGCGCTGAGCGCGAGTACGAGTAGCGGCGCGGCGCCGCTCGAGGTGAGCTTCGACGGATCGGCCTCCAGCGACAGCGACGGCAAGGTCGTGCGCTGGGAGTGGTCCTTCGGTGATGGCGCGATCGCTCTTGGGCGCGAGGTCACGCACACCTTCGCCTATGGCGGAACCTTCACGGTCGTCTTGCTGGTTCGCGACAATGAGGGTGGGGTCGCGACGGCATCGACAAACATCACGGTAAGCGGGCCGCCGGCGAGCTGCACCACGGGGGCAACGCAGCCGTGCTATCCGGCGGACCCTAGCACACAGGGGATCGGTCGTTGTCGCGCCGGGTCGCAAGTTTGTGTCGATGGTGCTTGGGCGTCGTGCAGCGGGGAGACGACGCCCCTGCCGGAGAGCTGCAACGGCGAGGACGACGATTGCGACGGGGACAGCGACGAGGTTTGGCCCGAGATAGGGACGACCTGCAGCGGCGGGCTGGGAGCTTGCGCGGTCAGCGGCGAATGGAGGTGTCGGGGCGACGGCGCGGCGTCGGAGTGTTCCAGCGCGGCTAGCTCACCCGGCGTCGAGCTCTGTGAGGGGGCGGTCGATGAGGACTGCGATGGCACGGTCGATGACGGCTGCCCGTGCGCCGGCGGGAGTCGAAGCTGCTATGGCGGACCGAGCGAAACTCAGGGCGTCGGAGCCTGTGTTCCTGGGGTCCAGACGTGCGTGGACGGGATCTGGAACGTCTGCTCTGGCCAGACTCTGCCTGCCGACGAGATCTGCGGCGACAGAATCGACAACGACTGCGATGGCATCACCGATGTTGCCGATGACGGGGGCTGCGCTCCCAAGAGCGATGGGAACCAGGGGAAGGTGAGCGACAGTTGCAGCTCCAGCACCCTGGCTGACCCAATGTGGCTCCTGGCGCTCGCGGTACCGGCCATCGCGCGCCGTCGAAATCGCGGAGACACCAAGCGCTGATGAGTCGAGGTCGACCGAATCGACCACCCTGGCTGTTACAACGTACGTTACTTGTGACGTGATCAGTCACAGGGGGCGGGCGACGGCGCATGGTTTTCATACAGTCCAATCGCGGTGTGGCGGGCATGCGCCTTGCTTCCAGTGCATGGACCCGGACATGACCAGAGCCGTAGGGGTTCCGAGGCTGAACCAATGTACGTGATCGTCGGCGCCGGCGTAGCTGGGACCGCAGCTGTCGAGAGCATGCGCCGGCACGGCTACACGGGAACGATCATCGTCGTGAGCGACGAGCAGGATGTGTCCTGCTTCCGGCCAGCGCTGTCGCGAGAGTATTTGACCGACGACCCGCAGGACGGCGGGTCGATGCAAATGGGTCCCTCCGCGTCTGATGAGAGGTTCGGGGCGATTTGCAAACGCGGCGTCGCAGTGACTCACATTGATCCGGGATTGCGGACAGTGGTGTTGGCGACGGACGAGACTTTGCAATACGAGCGCTTGCTCATCGCTACAGGTGGACAGCCTAAACGGCTGGACATCAGCGGCTCGCGGCTCGACGGGGTCCACCGCTTGCGTCGCCTCGGCGATGCGATGCGATTACGCGAGGCATTACGCAATGCTGGATCCGTGCTCGTCATCGGCGCCGGCCCTCTTGGTTTGGACGTCGCGCATGCAGCTGTGCGGATGGGAAGGAAGCGAGTCACCGTCATCGACCAAAACGCTGCGCCGCTCGCATCGATGATGCCGCAGCTTCTGGGTACCGCTGTGAAACACCACCTCCAAGGCGAGGGGATGGAATTTCGTTTCGGCGCGCGACCGCGAAAAATCGTGGGCAACGAACGCGCCGAAGGCGTCACCCTCGACGATGGGGTCTTCATTCCTTGTGAGCTGGTTTTCGTGGCGATAGGAATGACTCCGACACTGCCATCCATTCGCGGCATCGAATCGACTTCTGCGGAGCTGCCCGTAGACACCTTCATGCGCACCGAGCTGCCGGACATATTCTGTGCAGGCGAGGCAGCGTCCGTCAGCGATTCGAACGGGTTTCGAATCCCGTCCCGAACCTTCCACGAGGCATTCGAGCAAGGTTCGGTGGCAGGTGCTTCGATGGCGGGTCGGCTCGACCGTCCATACGTGCAGACGCGTCACTTCCGGACGCGCTATGGGGATGCTGCGCTGTGCATGGTTGGAAGCTTCACCGCCGGAGATGTTGTCGTGAAGCGTGGTGACCTCACGAGCTGTGCGGTATTCGCCCTGCGCGATGGCGCGCTGGTTGGTGCGGGGGCTTTCAACCGCCCAGGTGACGCCGCCACGATATCGCGTATCAAGTTCGGCAGCTTGTTTCCGACGGCACAAATGCTACAGGACCCCTCGTTCGACCTCACGAAACTGACGCCGCGAAGGAAGTAGCAAAACTCTGCTTGGTCGCGTTGCCAAGCACATCTGCATGGCGCACAACTATTCACGATGAAGACACTTTGGTGCTGGCGCTGCCGAGCCGATGTGCCGATGTTCGACGAGGTCGAGTTCCGCCGACTAGAGGACGCGCATCGGCGCTGCTCGGAGGATGTGAAAGAGGGTTGTCGTGCGCCGAATGCAGACGTCGTGGCGCTGGTCAACGCACGCTTCGAGCCGATGCGCCGCTTGTATTCGGAGATGACCGGCCTAGCTGAGTCCAACCACCTCGCGATCTTGCACCACCGCATTTCGTTGTGCGGCCCGCCATGTAGCCAATGTGGCAAGGTCTTGCGCACGCCAAAGTCGAGGCAATGTATCGAGTGCGGCCACAGACGCGATCCCGGCGACTGAAATGACTAAGTGTCCGCTACAGCGGGCGGCGTGCTTGCGAGCCATAACGAACGCGCGTGGTGAACGATGGGTAATCGAGAATACTGGGAGCGGCACGCGCGCGCGTACGACGCTTCTCTGCGCGTCTTGCTCGGCGGACCATTGCCACGAATGTTGGAGCTGGTGCATGACGCCGTCCGCGGCTGCGAGCAGGTGCTGGAAGTGGCCGCAGGCACAGGCGTCGTCACTACCGCGATCGCGCAATCGGCGGGCACCGTCATCGCCACGGACTACGCAGCGGCCATGGTCGCGATCCTCGCTCAGAGGGTGCGCGATGCGGGCTTCGGTAACGTCACCTGTGTGCAGGCTGACTTGTACGAGCTTCGCTACCGCACGGGTGAATTCGACGCCGTCGTCGCTGCCAATGTACTTCATCTGGTCCCGGACTTGCCCGGTGCTCTCGCAGCGCTGCGACGTGTGCTCCGTCAAGGCGGACGTCTGATCATACCGACCTTCTGCCATAATGAGACGGCGCTGTCGTGGCTGATCTCTCGAGCGCTCGCGGTGACCGGCTTCCCCAGTCATCGTCGGTTCACGAGCCTGTCGCTACGCACCGCCGTGGAGCAAGCCGGTCTGAAAATCACTCGGGTGGAGACGCTACGCGGGCTCATTCCGATCGGTTACGTCGAGGGCACGTTCGAGCCGGGGGGGGCCTTGTGATAGCTCGCCTCGCTCGAGTGGTCGGTGTCGGCCATGCTTAGCATCATTTGACGATACGATCCTGGGCATCTTTAGAGCGTGAGGCGCCGCAGCCGCAGCGCGTTCACAACGACGGAGACCGAGCTGAAGCTCATCGCTGCGCTCGCGATCATCGGGCTAAGCAGCAGGCCGAACGCGGGATAGAGAACGCCGGCAGCGATGGGAACGCCGAGAACGTTGTACACAAACGCGAAGAAGAGGTTCTGACGGATGTTCCGCATCGTCCCACGAGATAAGCGCCGAGCTTTGACGATGCCACGCAGGTCGCCACGAACCAGCGTGACGCCCGCGCTCTCGATCGCGACGTCGGTACCGGTGCCCATTGCGATGCCGACGTGCGCCTGCGCCAACGCCGGGGCATCGTTGACTCCGTCCCCGGCCATCGCAACGATGCGGCCTTCCTCTTGAAGGCGCTTAACAGCTTCCCTCTTCTGCTCCGGGAGCACCTCCGCCAGGACCTCGTTGATCCCGAGCTTTCTGGCGACAGCGTTGGCTGTGGTCAGGCTGTCGCCGGTGAGCATGACCACGCGGATGCCCTCGTTGCGGAGAAGTGCGAGCGCTTCCGAGGTCGAGGCCTTCACCGGGTCCGCCACACCGAGGAGTCCAGCGACTTTTCCGTCGAGCGCCACGAACATGACCGTCTGCCCATCCGCGCGCAGTATCTCTGCACGCTCCGCGAGCGTTCCGGCTTCGACGTGCAGGGCGTCGAGGAGTTTGAGATTGCCGATGGCCACCGCACGCCCGTCGACGACACCCTTTGCGCCTTTGCCCGTCAGCGACTCGAAGTCCTTTGCGTCTACTAGATTCAACTCACGAGCCAGAGCACCCGCGACAATGGCGACGGCAAGAGGGTGCTCGCTTGCGCGCTCGACGCTCGCGGACAAGCGAAGAAGGTCGGCATCGGAAACGCCTGGCGCCGGCTCGATGGTGAGCAACCTCGGCTTCCCTTCGGTGAGCGTACCGGTCTTGTCGAGGACAAGAGTGTCGACCTTTTCGAGAAACTCCAGTGCCTCGGCATTCTTGATGAGGACGCCGGCTGCGGCACCATGCCCGGTGCTCACCATGATGCTCATCGGCGTGGCCAGGCCGAGCGCGCACGGACACGCGATGATGAGAACAGCCACCGCGCTTACGAGGGCATAAGTCAACTTCGGGTCGGGGCCGACGAGCGCCCAGACGATGAACGTCAGGACTGCGGCCACAACGACTGCAGGTACGAAGTACGATGCCACGACATCGGCGAGTCGCTGGATCGGTGCGCGGCTGCGCTGCGCCTCCGCCACCATGCGAACGATCTGGGCGAGTAGCGTGTCCGCACCGACGCGGTCTGCACGAATAACGAGAGCTCCCGTGCCGTTCAAGGTGGCGCCGGTGACGCGCTCGCCTGGCGTTTTCTGCTCCGGGATGGGTTCGCCGGTGACCATCGACTCGTCGACGGCACTCGATCCTTCCAGCACCACGCCGTCCACCGGGACTTTCTCACCCGGCCTGACTCGAAGGCGGTCTCCGACCCTCACCGCGTCGAGAGCCACATCCTCCTCGGAGCCGTCGTCGCGCAGGTGGCGCGCCGTTTTCGGAGCGAGCCCGAGCAGGGCCTTGATGGCCCCGCTCGTCCGACCGCGAGCGCGAAGCTCGAGCACCTGACCCAGAAGCACGAGCGCCGTGATGACCGCAGCGGGCTCGAAATAGAGTGCAACCTCACCACCGTGACCCCGGAATGAGACTGGGAAGAGACCCGGGAAGAACGCCGCGACGAGGCTGTAGCTATACGCGATGCCGATACCCAGCGCGATGAGCGTGTACATGTTGAGGCGACGGGTCACGATGGAGGCCCATCCGCGCTGGAAGAAGGGCCAGCCGCCCCAAAGCACGACCGGCGTCGCGAGGCCGAACTCAATCCAGGTGAGGAGCCGCCCGGGGATCGCATGTCGCACCGGGTCGCCGGGCAACATCTCCGACATGCCGATCAGGAAGATCGGCAGCGAGAGCACAACACTCGCCCAGAAGCGCCGGCTCATGTCCTTGAGCTCCGGGTTCGCTTCTTCCCCTGCTGTCACAGTGCGCGGCTCGAGCGCCATGCCGCAGATCGGGCACGTCCCCGGTCCGTGGCGGACGACTTCTGGATGCATCGGGCACGTGTACTCCGCGCCCGCGTCGGCTTCGGAAGAGACCGGCGGCGGCGTAGGCGCCGCGTACTTTGGTGGGTCGGCTTGGAATTTGTCGCGACAGCTGACGCTGCAGAAATGGAGCTCCCGGCGTTCGAAGATGACCTTGCCGCCCTTCGACTGACCCGGAACGACCTTCATTCCACACACTGGATCGATGGCGTGGGGGTCGTCGTTGCCGCCCGCGCGCTCGGCCTGCCGCCCGGTGTCCCCGAGCTCTTCGCGGGCGCCGCTCATCGGGAACCGCCCGGAGTCCGACTGTCGACGGCAGGCACCATGTGCCGCCGGCAGCACTCTGGCATCTCGCTTCGCAGGAGCTGGATGGTCCGGTGCGCCTTATCCAGGAAATCGGCCGTGCTCTCGACCATGAATCGCCGAGGATGTCCTTCCCACGCCTGTGCGAGCCGCTGGTCTACCACCGCGGCCTCGGCGGCCGACTCGATCCGCACGGGGTTACGGTGATTGTAGCCGCCGTCTGGCGGCGGCGTGCGCAGGTGAATCACGGCACCGTAGCGCTGGAACTCTCGCTCTCGCGTGGTCCCGAGCGAGCTCCAGAAGTCCTCCGGTCCGGGCCAGTACGCGAAACCATCGATGGTCCCTCGATCGCAGAGAATGATCGCCGCGTCACCCTCAGCGTCGGCCGCAGTCTCAAGCTCGCGCTGCACGTGAAAGATGGCGCGCTGCGCGGCCGCGCGGCCGGCAGGCGTGGTTCCGCGTCGAAATCCGCCGCCGAACAGAACGCTCGCGGACTCTGGAAGCACGTCGACGTGCTTGCAGAAGTACTGACGCACCAGTTCCAGGACCGCCGTCTTGCCTGCCCCTGGACCTCCGGTCAGTACGATCCGGCGGCGTTCGTGGGGCTCTTTGCATTCGCATTCGATCATGTCGCTCTCCTCAAAGTGGGTCGCGCCCGAATCGCGCGACGGACAAGCTTTGACAGCTCGATCACAGACACCGGGCCGAGTCCCACGAGCAGGCCGAGACCGCAGTCGGCGAGCGACAGTTCCCCGATTTGAAACAGTGCCTGGGTTGCTCGGAAATGGTGAATGCCCAGCTGAACGATGACGGACAACACGACCACGCCGAGCAGGCGTACGTTCGTGAAAGCACCGACCTCCCAGAACAGACGCGTCGTACTCCGTGCCGCGAACGCTCGGAGCAGCTCCCCGAAGACCAACACAGAGAAGGCCAGGCTGCGCGCCTCGGTGAGGTCCCTGGTTCGAAGCGCCCAGGCGAACACCGCCAGCGTCGCTGTGGCCTGAAGGAGGCCCGTTACGATGACGTTGGTCCACTCAGCGCGACCCAGCATCGGCTCGTCCGGACGTCGGGGTGGTCGCTTGAGCACGTCCACGTCTGTCGGGTCCGTCACCAGAGCTAGCGCTGGCAGACCGTCGGTGACGAGGTTGATCCACAAAAGGTGAAGTGGGAGGAGCGGCAGCGGGAGGCCCACCATCGCCGCCGCGAGCATCACGGCGAGCTCGGCAGTGTTGCCCGCGAGCAGGTAGACGAGGGTTTTTCGGATGTTGTCGAAAATGCCGCGCCCCTCTCGGACCGCAGCCACGATGCTGGCGAAGTTGTCGTCGGTAAGCACCATGTCAGACGCTTCGCGGGTCACTTCCGTCCCGGTCTTGCCCATGGCGATGCCGATGTGTGCCTCGCGCAACGCCGGCGCGTCGTTCACGCCGTCGCCCGTCATCGCGACCACCGCGCCTTGCGTCTTCCAGGACCGGACGATCTTCAGCTTGTCTTCGGGTGAGGCCCGCGCGTGGACGAGATCTTCAGCGCTGTCCCCCGGTCGCACGATGCCGAGCTCGCGCGCGATGGCAAGGGCCGTCGCTGGATGATCGCCCGTGATCATCACCGTCTTGATCCCCGCTTCGCGCGCTGCTGCGACCGCCTCAATGGCCTCCGCTCGTGGGGGGTCGGCGATTCCAACGAGGCCGACGAAACGCAGGTTCTTTTCTTCCGCACCCTCGCCGACAGCGACAGCGAGAACCCGCAGTCCTCGCGCAGACAGCTCAGCGTTGGCTTCCGTCGCCCCTTCCGTGCCCGAAGTACAGAACCCGAGAACCACCTCGACAGCTCCCTTGAGATAGAGTTTCCCGTCTCCTCGAAGAATCGACATTCGCTTGCGGTCGGTGTCGAAGGGGATGACGGTGACGCGAGGCCGTTCACGCTCGATATCGGCGCGTCGAATCTCTTGCTCTGCCGCGGCGATGAGAATGGCGACTTCGGTCGGATCGCCTATGCCGGTTCGTTCGTCGTGCGCGAGATCAGCATCGCAACAGGCCGCCGCCGCATCGATGAGCAGCTTGTGGTCTGGTCCCCAGAGCTCCCGCACTCCCATGACTCCGGTCGTCAATGTCCCGGTCTTGTCCGTGCAGATGACGGTGGCGCATCCGAGGGTCTCGACGGAGTGGAGTCTCCGGACAAGAACATGGCGCGAGGCCATGCGCTTGACGCCAATCGCCAGCGCAATGGTGACGATCGCGGGCAAACCTTCGGGAACGCCGGCGACGGCCAGCGAAACCGCGGAGAGGAACACGTCAAACAGGGCAACGCCGCGCAGGAGACCCGCGGCAGCCACGGCGACGACGATGCCGCCGCAGATGTAGAGGAGGAGCCGGCTGACCCGAGCCAGCCGCTTTTGCAGAGGAGTGGAGACTTCCTCGGCGGTCGTCAGAAGGTGCGCGATCTTCCCGAGCTCGGTGCGCATACCGGTCGCGAGAACCTCTGCCTTGCCGGTGCCGTTCGCGACGGCCGTGCCCATGAACACGGCGTCGTGGCGCTCGGCGAGGGGGGCTTCGGCAGCCACGGGGGCGGTGGACTTCTCCACCGGAGCGCTCTCGCCAGTGAGAGGTGCCTCGTTTGTAGAGAGGCGGTTTGCTTCGACCAATCGAGCGTCGGCGGCAACAACGTCACCTGCCTCGAGCAAGAGCCAATCCCCGGGGACGACCTCTGCGGCAGGGATGTCGGCGGTTCGGCCGTCGCGAAGAACGCGTGCTCGAGGAGCGGTCATTGATCGGAGCGCGAGTACCGCGCGCTCCGCGCGGTACTCCTGGAAGAAGCCCACCAGCGCGTTGATGATCACGATCGCCCCGATGGCGATGGCATCGGCGAGCTCGCCAAGGACACCCGAGAGGACGCACGCACCGAGCAGAAGCCAGATGACCGGGCTCTTGAATTGCTGCGCGAGAAGGACCCAGGGCGAGGTTGCTCGTTCCCGTGCGATCTCGTTCCGCCCGTGCTCGGCAAGACGACGTGCAGCTTCGGCGCTCGTCAAACCACGCGGAGCACTCTGACTGCTTCCGGAATCAGATCGTCGCGGAACCTGCTCCATCATGGTGCAGCGCCGGCCCGCGCTTCAGAGGCAATGAGCGCCACGGTCTTACCATCCTCAGCAACCTCCACCTTCCAGCCCAGCTGCTTGCGGATCTCGACCGCGAGCGCCTGTGAAGAGCTCGCCTCTCCGTGAACAACGTAGGTCTGCTTCGGCGGCTTCTTGAAGCCACGCATCCAGCGAAGTAGCTCTCCCTGGTCCGCGTGAGCGGACAGCCCGTCAACAGTCTCGACGTGGGCTCGGACTGAAATGTCTCCGCCGTGGATCCGCACCCACTTCGCGCCATCCTGCAGCGCCCGTCCTCTCGTGCCCGCGGCCTGGTACCCCACAAGAAGCACCGTGTTTCGCGCGTCGGGGAGTCGTTGCTTGAGGTGGTGGAGCACCCGCCCGCCCGTCGCCATGCCACTGCCCGCGATGATCACCATCGGCCCCGTCTTCGTGTTGAGAGCCTTCGATTCCTGAGCCGTCCGAACTAAATGGTATTGACGGCAGCAGAGCGGACAGCGCTGCTCATCCATGAGCAGCTTCATGTCGATGTCGTGGTCCTCCGGGTGCCGGCAATAGATGTCCGTTGCGCTGATGGCCATCGGGCTGTCGAGGTAGACGGACAAGGGCGGCAGTCGCCCCGCATCCTCGAGCTTACGGATTGTCCAGAGCAGCTCTTGGGTCCTGCCAATCGCGAACGACGGAACAATCACCGCGCCGCCACGCTCCGCGGTCTCGGTGAGAACCCGGACGATGGTGTCCTCGCTGTTCGTCGCATGGGCTCGATCTCCATAGGTGGACTCGACGAGCAGAACGTCCGCTTCCGGAACGAGCTGAGGGTCTCGAATGATTGGGCGGTTCCACCTGCCCAGGTCCCCGGAAAAGACAACTCGACATGGGTCTGCCGACGCGAGCTGAAGCTCCACGCTGGCCGAGCCAAGGATGTGCCCCGCTCTTCGGAAGAGTGCGTTTCCCAAGGTGCCGATGGCAAATGCCTCGCCATAGCCGCTGGTCTTGATGAGTCCCAACGCCTTGCGCGCGTCTTCCCCGGTGTAGAGCGGTAGCGCTGGCTTGTGCTTCGAGTAGCCACGTCGGTTCGCGCGAGCCGCGTCCTCTTCCTGCAAATGGGCCGAGTCGAGCAAGAGCACCTCGAGCAAGTCGCGCGTGCCGGCTGTGCAGTAAATGGGTCCTCGGAATCCGTTCTTGACCAGCAGGGGCAGGTAGCCCGAGTGGTCCAGGTGCCCGTGGCTCAAGACGACACAGTCGACGGTCTTGGCGTCGAAGGGCTGCGCGCTGCGATTGCGCTCGCGCAACGCCTTGAGCCCCTGGAACAATCCGCAATCGAGCAACATGCGGCGCCCCTTCGCCTCGATGAGGTACTTGGAGCCCGTGACGGTCCCAGCACCTCCAAGAAATGTCAGCGTTGGTCCGTTCATGCTGCTCCTCCTGCTTCCGCCAAAGTTGGCATGTTGTGTCCGGTTCGAATCTGTCGGCGGCGCCAAATCGTGTAGCCGGCCGGCAGTACGACTAGCGTGAGCACTAGGCACGAGACCAAGCCGCCCACCACGGGGGCGGCAATACGAGCAGAAACGTCAGCGCCAGGGCCCGCTTCCCAAAGCAACGGCAGCAGACCAAGAACTGTGCTCGCCACCGACATCACGATGGGTCGAACACGCGACGCAGCCCCGTCCACCACGGCTTCATTGACGTCATTCCCTTCCAGGTGGCTCTTCGTCTGCTGGCGAAGCGCTACCGATTGATCGAGAAACGTCACCATCAGGATTCCGGTCTCGGACGCCGTTCCGATGACGGCGATGAGACCCACCCACACGGCGGTCGAGACGTTGTAGTCCTGAAAGAAGAGCAGCCATACGCTTCCGACCAAAGCAAAGGGCAAGCTCGTGAGGACGAGTCCTGTCTGAGACCAGCCGCGCATACCCAGGCGAAGAAGAAAGATGACCAGCAGTAGGGTGAGCGGCACCACCCAGGCGATGCGCGACTGCATCTCCTCCATGAACTCGTATTGGCCTGTCCACTGGATCTGGTAGCCGGGCGGTAGTACCAGCCCTCTCCCGACGAGCTGCTTGGCATCACTTACCCAGCCCCCGAGATCGCGCTTCGAGGCATCGATGTCCGCGAACACATAGCCCACAAGGACGCCGTTCTCGTCCTTGATCATCGGCGGGCCTGTCACGACACGTACGTCCGCGATTGCTCCGAGCGGAACCGCGGAGCCTGACTGTCGCCAGCGATCGCTTGGGTCGGCGGGGAAACCCAAGGACGCTCCCATCGGGGCGGCCTTGCTCGCGGCCCCCGCCGCTCCCATCGGCGTGCCGGCATTCCCTTTGCCGCTTGCGCCCATCGCGTTCATTCCGCCCGCCGCACCGGCACCACCACGCACGGGAGACGAGCCACCCTGCATACCGGCGGCGGACGACGACGAACCTGTCCCTGAGCCGCCGAGCTCCACTTCAGCAACGGGCTCCGAGGCAGCGGCCGGAATGAGAATACGGCGAAGCGCTTCGGGATCCGCGCGGTAGTCTGACGCGTAGCGCAGGTTCACTGAGAACCTGGAGCGACCTGCAATCACCGTCGACACCGGCATTCCGCCGACAGCTGCTTCGACAACGTCGAGCACATCGCGCACGGTCAGGCCGTATCGTGCGATGGCTTCTCGATCGGGGACGACGTCGATGTACTCGCGGCCCGTCTGACGCTCTGCGAAGGTGCTCCGCGTCCCCGGAACATCGCGCAGCATTCCTTCGAGGGCGATCGAGAGTCGCTCAATTTCGGCGAGGTCAGGTCCAAAGACTTTGATACCAACCGGGGTCCGCACCCCTGTCGTCAACATGTCAATTCGCGTCCGAATTGGTGGTGCGATGGCCATCTGATAGCCGGGCATTCGAAGCGCCGCATCCAAGTCACGGCCGAGCTCCTCGAGCGTGCGCGGACTCTCTTCACTCCAGATCCATCGGAGCGGAGCCTTGAGCCATTCTGGGGCTCCGCTGTACCAGCGTGCCGTGAAGCGCTTCGGCCACTCTTCTCTCGGCCGCAACATCACGACGCTCTCGTTCATGTCGAGCTGAGCGGGGTCGGTCGCCGTCTGCGCTCGGCCGGCCTTGCCATGCACTGACTCCACTTCGGGAAAGCTCTTGATGATGCGATGCTGGGCCGTGAGCGCCTGGCGTGCTTCCTCGATCGCGATTCCCGGGAATGTTGTCGGCATCACGAGGAGCGAACCCTCATTGAGCGGCGGCATGAACTCCGAACCCAAACGCATGGCGATGGGTACCGTCACTACGAGCAACAGCACCGCTCCAGCGAGAACGAACCAGCGCGCTCTGACCGCAAGGGCAACGAGCGGCCGATAGAGTCTGGTCAGGATCCGGCTGACAGGGTTCTCGTCCTCTCGGCGAAACTTGCCGCGCATCACGAACATCATGAGAGGTGGAACCAGCGTCACGGCAAGAATCGCGGCCGCAAACGTGGCGAACGTGTGCGTGAGCACGAGTGGGCGAAACAGTCGCCCAGCTTGGCCGGTCAGGCTGAAGAGCGGAATGAAGCTGACGGTCACCAACAGCAGAGAAAAGAACGTGGGACGCCCAACTTCCTTGAGAGCGTCGAGGATGACGCGTCGCCGGTCCGTTCCAGCGTCCGCCATCGAGAGTCTGCGAGCGCCGTTCTCGACGAATGTCGTCGAGGCATCCTCCAACTCCCCCACGGCAATTGCGATGCCGGCGAGGGACATGATGTTGATGGTCATTCCAAAGTAGTAGGCAGGAATGAACGTCATCAGAACCGCAAGAGGGATGACGACTATCGCGACGAACGCCGAGCGAAGGCTGAACAAGAAGAGAAGACAGATGAGCGCAACGATGATGCCTTGTTGAATCAACGTTCCGGTCAGTGTCGCGACCGAGCCGCGAATCAGACCGGCTCGGTCGTAGGTCGGAACCAGGCGGACGCCCTTCGGCAAGCTCAGCCGCGCAATCTCAGCCTTGATCGCGTCGCTGACCTCCAGGGCATTCGAGCCGATGCGCATCACGACGATGCCACTGACAACCTCGCCACGGCCGTTCAGGTCGGCAGCGCCTCGACGGATATCTGGACCGAACTGCACCCGCGCTACGTCGCGGAGGCGGACGGGCGTACCCCCCGCGCCAACAGTCACGACACTGGACTCGAGATCGGCGAGGGTCTTGACGTAGCCCCGACCACGCAGAACGTACTCGCGGCCCGCAAGCTCTAGCACGCGTGCGCCGACTTCAGAATTCGCGTCCCGCACCGCTCGCGTCACGTCGCCAAGCGAGAGCCCGTAGGCAGCGAGCCGATTCGGATCGAGGACGATCTGGAACTGGCGCTCGAAGCCACCGAACGAAGCGACTTCGGCGACACCCGAGACCGCCTGAAGGGTTGGCCGAATGGTAAAGTCCTGAAGCTCACGCAGCTGAGCAAGGTCTTGCTGGCCCGACGTGTCTTCAATCGCGTACTGAAACACCCATCCAACACCTGTGGCGTCAGGTCCGAGCACGGGAGACACATCGGGCGGGAGGATTTGTTGAACGCGACCAAGCTGCTCGAACACGCGCGCGCGCGCCCAGTAGATGTCTGTGCCGTCCTCGAAGATGACGTAGATGAAGCTCATCCCGAACATCGAGTAGCCGCGCACCGTTCGTGCGTGGGGCGTGCTCTGCAGCGCCCGGACCAGCGGGTAGGTGATCTGGTCCTCGACGAGATCAGGGCCACGCCCCATCCAGTCCGTGAAGACGATGACCTGCGGGTCGGAGAGGTCGGGCAGCGCATCGAGTGGCGTCTGCTTCATGGTGAAGACGGACCACACGACAATAAGAGCGGTGCTCCCGAAGACGACCCACCGGTGCTTCGCGGACAGCTCGATGATGCGCTCGATCATGAGCTACTTCCCGTGCCCTTCGTGGGCGTCCGGCGCGGCGGTATCAGATCCGTCGCGTCCCTCACGGCCATTGGAGCCCGCATCGGACGTGTTCGCCTGCGCTCCTTCACCCATGCCGGCCATACCGGCATGGCTCCCCATGCCTCCTCCTGACGCCCGCAGCCGGCTTTCCGAATCGATGAGGAAAACGCCGGAGGCTACGACCTCTTCGCCGGCCTCGAGCCCCTCTCGGATTTCGATCTGGTCCTGGAGGCGAACACCCAGCTTGACGGTGCGAGGGGCGAAACGCCCCGAACCCGCGACGACAAAAACGTGCTGCTCGATGCCAGTGTCAACCACCGCATCGCGACCGACCATGAGCACTTGACGAGGGGTCACTTGAAAATCGGCTGTGCCGTAGATGCCAGGGCGGAGCGAGCCCTTGGAATTGTCGATGGCGAAGCGGACGCGCAGCGTCCGAGTCCGCTCCGTCAGCGTCGGGTAGAGGAATTCCACTTGCGCCTCGAAGGACGGAAGTCCCGATGAGGAGAACTCCAGCACCGCGCGCGTACCGACAGCGATCTGGGGCACGTCCGCCTCAGGCACCTCCGCGAACACCCAAACACGAGACAGATCCGCGACGGTCATGATCTCGATCGAGGGATCGACCGCAGTACCCACCGACACGCCGCGATGCAGGACCACTCCGCCTCGGGGCGCAGCCACGGTCACCAACCGGTCGGGTTGACCGCGCTCTTCGATCGCCTGGATCTGCGCGTCGCTCATTCCGAAGACTCGCAGGCGAGCGCGCGCCCCCTCGAGGACCACGCTCTCGGGGTTGGAGGCCGCAGACCGACGCGCCGAGAGGTACTCGCTCTGAGAGGAGAGGAGCTCCTGCGAAAAGATGCCCGCCAGAGGCTGGCCGGCTCGCACGATTTGCCCCGTGGTGTCGATGTAGAGGCGCTCGATCCAGCCCGCGACACGGGTATGCACGTGTGAAACCCGCGATTCGTCTGGGACCACCGTCGCCATGGCTCGAACGGGGTTTGAGATGTTCGCAAACTTCGCGGGTTCTGCTCGGACGCCAAGCGCCTCCAGGCGCGATGGATCGAAGTCGACTGGAGCCCGCGCGTGTGCGGCGGGTTCGGTTCCCGCGTCACCTGTCCCCGCTTGTCGCGCCGCTCCCTCGAGTGCGGCGGGACGATTGTGGTGTCGCGAGAATGGCCAACTGTGGCGCAAATGTTGGACGAGAAGAGCGCCTACGAGGAGAGCGAAGGTGATTGCGACCCCTGCACCAACGGCTCGCCATTCCTTGAGTAACTTGATCATGGCCGCGGCCCCTCATCTCCCGTCGCCCGGCGCAGACGCGCCCAGGCCAGGCCGAGATTGAATTCCGCGGACACGAGCTCGACCTGCGTTGACCACAGCGTCTGCGCAGCCTCTATGACGCTGACGAGTGGAAGCTGCCCTGCGGCGTACCCCGCGAGGGTGGGATCGATAGCCTGGCGCGCGCGAGGCAGGACTTCGTCACGAAGCGCGAGCAGCCGTTCCCGAGATGCGACGACTTGCTCTCGCGATACGACAGCATTGCCCTCGACCATGCGTCGCATCGCCTGCAGATCGGCCTGGGCCATATCGACCATGGCCTCTGCTTCGGCAACCCCTGCCCGAAGGCGTCCGCGCCAGATTGGAATTGTGATCCCGACCATCGCCATCCACCTCACGCCGTCGGTCTCTGTATAGGCCGGTCCAGTCCGGACCATCGCCATCGGCCAATACATCGACTCCATCACGGAGACTTCCGCGCGAGCGCGTCCGATTTCCGCCTGCCCTCCCCGCAACTCGGGCCGGCGGTCGACAGCGGCATCTCGCGCCGCTTCCGCCGTGGGAGGTGGTACAGTCGACGCCGTGCTATCGAGCGCTGGAATGGCGGCGGCAGCAGAACGTCCGAGATTGGTATTGAGCATGGCCTCCGCCGCCCACACTTCGGCAGCAATCGAGCGCCGCGCTCCTTCGATCCGCGACACTTCGATCTCCGCGCGGAGAACGTCGGCCTGGGGGCCGGAGCCGGCCGAGTAACGGGCGTTGGCGGCGAGGACGAATTGCCGCGCGAGCGTGCGCTGTTCGTCAAGAATGCGTGCAATCTGACGCCGCTCTTGGAGCATGAGAAAGGCGTTGGCCGCTTCGAGGTCGACGTCGAGTGCGACTCGATCTGTTTCGGCAAGAGCTCGTTGCGCCTCAGCTTCGGCGGCGCGGCGCCGGTTCCCGCGAATCCGCGACAGCGGGAAGCGCTGCTCGACGGTCAGACTGGTATCGGCGCCGTGGAGCATCAACGGTAGGTCGACTGAGGGGGATACCATGGGGTCTTCAAGCGCAGACACGATGACGGGGCGCTGGGCGGCGGCCCGCGCCCGAGCACGCGCGGCGGCGATCTCCTGGCGATGGGTGCGCCCATACGCGAGAACGTCTTCGAGCCGCAGCGGGTTTGGCAGCTCTTCTGATTCCTGCCCTTGAGCCGTCGATGCGACGGTGAGAAGGATGAGCGTGAGGTTTGCGCCGAAGAGAGAGAAGGCTCGACTTGGAGAACCTCGCCTTGTGCGCTCCTTTTTCATCCGCTGCTTCTTGCGACCGACCTCTTTCCGAGGCGGCCAAAGCGAGCGAACACCGCCACACGTGAGCGCAGGACGGCCTTATCTGTCTGACCGATAGCTGCCTGCGCGGACGCACCTATCCCCATGGGCGTAAGCACCAAGCACTCCCCGTGCCAGGAGCAAAGGCCATACCTGAGGAAGGAACCCTACGAAAACGCTGAATTCGGCCGGGATCGACTGGCTGGCAAGATGCCCCTTGGGGCAAAGAGCGCAGGCTTTTCGTGCGACGGATGCCCGCCCGCAAGATCTGCGCAAGATCACGAATCCTCCGGCTGGCGACGTGTGCAGGGCAGCTGGCACCCTGCGCTGTTAGCCAGTCCTCTGCACGATTGCGCCCGCGCGGTTCCTCCGGCGCGCCCTTGGTGGTCAATGCCTGTGCCGGTGATGGGCATCCGGCAGGTGCGGATGGTCGTGGACCAGACGCACGTGGCAGTGAAGGTGGCTGTGCGGTTCGCCAGCGGGGGCGTTCGGACCGTGCTCGTGCTGATGATGCTCGTCGTGCTGATGAAGGTGCTCGAGCTCGAGCTCCGCGTGCTCGTGCTTGCCAGCGGCCTTCGCTGGGGTCACCGACATGTCGCAGATCGGATCGCGTGCGGTGGCTTCGTTCTCGTCGCCGCTCATGACGCGGCGACCTCCTTACGCTTCCAGAGAAAATAGACGGCAGGGTAGACGAGCAACTCCATGACGAAGCTAGTGACCAGGCCGCCGACCATCGGTGCGGCGATGCGCTTCATCACATCGGCGCCGGCCCCCGTCGACCACATGATCGGCAGGAGCCCGAGCATCGCCGCGCACACGGTCATCGCTTTGGGGCGCACGCGCTTGACGGCGCCGTGGATGATGGCTTCGACGAGGTCCTCGCGTGTCTTGAGTAAGCCCCGCCGCTTGTAGTCGTCGTGGGACAGGTCGAGGAACAGCAGCATGAACACGCCGGTCTCGGCGTCGAGCCCCATGAGCGCGATCATCCCGACCCAGACCGCGATGGAGATGTTGTAACCGAGTGCCCAGAGCAACCAAACAGCGCCCACCGCCGAGAAGGGCACCGCGAGCATGACGATGCTCGCCTTCACAGCCGAGCGGGTGTTCGCGTACAGCAGTCCGAAGATGAGCACGAGGGTGAGGGGCAGGATGAGCTTCAAGCGCTCGCGGACGCGCAGCATGTTCTCGTACTGCCCGCTCCAGACCATCGTGTAGCCGGTGGGGACGGAGACCGCGGCAGCGACAGCGCGCTTGGCCTCGTCCACGAAGCTCCCCACATCGGTCTTCGAGGTGTCAAAGTCGACGTACACATAGCCCGCCAGGAGGCCGTTCTCGTCGCGGATCATCGACGGCCCGTGCGCGAGCACCACGTCGGCGATCTCACTCATCGGGATCTGCCCCGCGCCGTTCGGGAGCGGCACCAGGACGCGCTCGAGGACCTTGACGTTGTCGCGATAGTCGCGCGCATAGCGCACGTTGATGCCGTACCGTTCGCGTCCTTCGACGGTGGTGCTCTGGTTGTCGCCGCCGACCGCGGTCATGACGACCGTGTTCGCGTCATCGACGCTGAGGCCGTAACGGGCGAGTTGGTCGCGCTTCAAGACGAAGTCGATGAAGTAGCCGCCGGCCACGCGCTCGGCGTAGGCGCTGCGGGTGCTCGGGAGCTTCGCAATCGCGGACTCGGTCTCCTTGGCGACGCGCTCGATGGTCGCGAGATCCGAGCCCAGGATCTTGATGCCCACCGGTGTGCGGATGCCGGTGGAGAGCATGTCCAGCCGTCCTTTGATCGGCATGGTCCAGGCGTTGGAGATGCCCGGGATCTGCAGCGCCGCGTTCATCTCGGCTTCGAGCTCCTCCTGGGTGATGCGGTCGCGCCAGAAGGAGCGCAGCACGCGCTTCGCCCACTCGGGCGCCCAGGACGAGTACCAGCGCGGCTCCTCACGCCACTGGGCTTCTGGCTTGAGCGTGATCGTCGTCTCCATCATGGTAAGCGGCGCCGGGTCCGTCGAGGTGCTGGCGCGCCCGGCCTTGCCGAAGACGCGCTCGACCTCGGGGAAGGTCATGAGGATCTTGTCCTGGAGCTGCAGCGCCCTCTGCGCCTCGGCGACCGACATGCCGGGCTCCACCGCCGATGGCATGTAGAGGATCGTGCCCTCGCGCAGCGGCGGCATGAACTCCGAGCCGAGGTGCATGTAGACCGGAATAGCGGACGCGACAATCAACACCGCGACCGCGATGGTCATCTTTGCGTGGTGAACCACGAAGCGGCAGGGACCTTCGTAGAGGTGGTGGAGCAGCCGGCTCACCGGATGACGTTCCTCGGCGTGGTAGGTGCCCACGAGCGCCGTGGTCGCGAGCCATGCGAGAAACCTCGGACGAAATGTGAAGGGCTCGATGCGCGCGAACATCATGCGCAGCGCCGGATCCAGGGTGACCGCGAGGATCGCGGCAATCGCCATGGCGAAATTCTTGGAGAAGGCGAGCGGCCGAAACAGTCGGCCCTCCTGGTCGACCAAGGTGAAGACCGGCAGGAATGCGACCGCGATGACGAGCAGCGAGAAGAAGACTCCTGGGCCGACCTCCATCAGTGCTTCGAGGCGAACTTCGTGGAAGTCGCCTTTTTTCCCGTCCTGCACCCAGTGGTGGATCTTGTTGTAAGCGTTCTCGACCTCGACGATGGCGCCGTCCACGAGCACGCCGATCGAGATGGCGATGCCGGCGAGTGACATGAGGTTTGCGTTCAAGCCGAACAGCTTCATCAGGATGAACGAGAGCGCGACCGACACCGGGATGGTGACGATGGGGATGATCGACGACGGGATGTGCCAGAGGAAGACGAGGATGATGAGCGAGACGATGACGATCTCTTCGATCAGCTTGTCTTTTACCGTGCCGATGGCGCGCTCGATGAGGTCCGAGCGGTCGTAGGTGGTGACGACCTCGACGCCGCTCGGGAGCGACGGCTTGATCGCCTCGAGCTTGGCCTTGACGCGATCGATGACGGCGAGGGCGTTTTCTCTCTCGCGCATGATGACGATGCCGCCGACGACGTCGCCCTGGCCGTCGTAGTCGGCGATGCCGCGGCGCATCTCTGGCCCGAGGGCCACGGTGGCGACGTCGCGCACGAGGACCGGTGTGCCGGCCTCCGTCTTGAGCACGAGCTTCTCGATGTCTTGGAGGCTCTTCACGTAGCCGCGACCGCGCACCATGTACTCACGGCCCGCCATCTCGACCAGGCGACCACCGACATCGTTGTTGCCCTTGCGCACCGCTTCGATGACGGCGTCGAGCGGCAGCTTGTAGGCGGCGAGGGCGTTGGGGTTGACCGTCACCTGGTACTGGCGCACCTGACCGCCCACGGTCGCGACCTCGGACACGCCGGGCACGCTCTGCACCGCATAGCGCAGGAACCAATCCTGATACGAGCGCAGCTCATCGGAGGAATGTTTGCCGCTCTTGTCCACCAAAGCGTACTGGAAGACCCACCCTACGCTGGTCGCGTCCGGCCCGAGCTCGGTCTTGACCCCGTCGGGCAGCTGCGCCGTGATCTTGGACAGGTACTCGAGCACGCGCGTGCGCGCCCAGTACATGTCGGTGCCGTCCTCGAAGATCACGTAGACGTAGCTGAAGCCGAAGTCGGAGAAGCCGCGGATGGCTTTCACGCGCGGCGCGCCGAGCAACGCCGTGGTGATAGGATAGGTCACCTGGTCCTCGATGATGTCGGGGCTGCGGTCCCAGCGCGAGTAGATGATGACCTGCGTGTCGGAGAGGTCAGGGAGCGCGTCGAGCGGGATGGTGCGCATCGACCACCAGGCGAGCGTGAGGAGAACGAACGACGAGGCGATGACGAGGAATTTGTTTTCGGCCGAGAAACGAATCACTCGTTTGATCACGGCGCATGGCCCTCGTGACCGGGCGGCGTGGCTGGTGTTCGTTCCGGAGCCGGTCCGCCGGCGCCAGCCGCCATCTCGGCGAGGGACGCCCGCAGCCGTGACTCGGAGTCGATGAGAAAGTTGGCGCGCGTCACGACCCGATCGCCGACCGCGAGCCCGGAGATCACCTCGACCTCGTTGCCACTGGCTTCGCCGAGGCGAACTTTGCGTGGCTGGAGCTTGCCCTCGCCAATGGCCACGAAAACGATCTTGTCCGTTCCCGAGTCGATGACTGCGTCCTGCGGGATGCGCATGCCTTCGCGAGGCGTTCCGTGGAGCGTCACCTCGCCGAACATCTCGGGGCGCAGCTCGCCGCCAGGGTTCGCGAACGCGAGGCGGACCTTCACCGTCCGCGTTTGCGGATCGAACACTGGATCGATGAAGAGCACCTTCCCCTTGAACTCGCGGTTCGGGAACGCCTTGAGGGTCAGGCTCGCTGGCATTCCCTCCTTCACGAGCTGCAGCTCGCTCTCGTAGACGTCGGCGAGCACCCACAGGCTCGACAGGTCGACGATCTCGTAGGGCATCGCGCCGGCCTCGAGCTTCATGCCCTCGACCACGTCCTTCTTGGTGACCGCGCCGGAGACGGGCGAGCGGAAGGTGAGGGTCTTCGAGGCCTCGCCGGTGCGCTCGATGCGCTCGATCTGCTCCTCAGGAACGTCCCAGAGCGCGAGCTTGTTGCGGGCGGCTCTAACCAGGTCTTCGCCGTCACCGCCGAGGGCGCCGCTCTTGGCGAGCGATCCGCGGGTGCGCAGCGCGAGCAGGTACTCCTCTTGCGCCGAGAGCAGCTCGGGGCTGTAGATGGCGAAGAGGGGGTCGCCGCGGCGCACCCGCTTGCCCACGAAGTCGACGTAGACGTGCTCGACGAAGCCTGGGATCTTGACGTTGATGTGACGCACCCGCGTCTCGTCCACCGCGACGCGGCCGACGGTGCGCCACGCGCCGCCGACAGCGCCGGCAGTCACCTCCGCGGTCGCCAAGCCGATGAGCTGCTGCCGCGCCGGGTCGATGTCTACGGTCGCCTGTCCCGCGACGTCCGATCCGCCGCCGGACATCTCGTCGGCGTACACAGGCACATAGTCCATCCCCATCTCGTCCTTCTTCTGCGTGGGTGAGGTCACCTTCGGATCCATGGGCGAGCGATAGTAGAGGAGCTGTCGCTCGCCCTGCGTCTTTTTGTCCGCTTTAGCGGCTCCATCATCGACCTTGACGAGCTGCATGCCGCAGATCGGGCACTCTCCTGGGTGGTCCTGCACGACCGAGGGGTGCATCGGGCACTGGTAGCGCGCCTTCGGCTCTTCGGCGGCGGCCGCCGGGCTAGCGGCACCGTCGCCGCGCGATTCGCGACCGATCCAGTAGGCGGCGGCGCCCACTACGGTGGCGCTCGCCAGCGCGGCGAGGAAGAGGGCGCGCTTGCTGACCGAGCCCTGTGTCTGATGTGGCTCGCTCCCGGCGACGCGTCCGTCCGTCGAGTCACTCGTCATTGTCAGTCCTCACATGCTCGACGTCGAGCTGGTCGCGGCAGCCGAGGGTGTTGCGGGTTCCATAGCCGCCCCGGCAGGAGTCTCGGTGACCGCTCCAGTAAACGACGGCGGCGCGAGGCTCACTTCGGCGCGGTCGATCGCCAGGGCTTGTGCCCGCACCAGCGCTTGCAAATAGCCGTCTTGGTCGGCGATGAGCCCCGCGTTGGCTTCGAGCACTGACGCGAACGTCACCGTGCCGACTTGGTACTGGTTGCGCGTGCTCTCAGCGGTGGCCTCCGACTGCACGAGCAACCCCTCCCTGTAGAGGCGAATGGTATCGAGGGCGACGCGCAGCGCGATAGACCGCTGCTGGACGCGCAAGGCGAGCACCTGTTCGACCGCCTGACTGCCGCCGGCGCTGGCGGCCATGCGCGCTTGCGTCTCTGCCACGGAGCGGTCTTGTTTCGAGGCGGCGAAGATCGGCAACGCACCACCGACGGAGAGCAGCCACATCGGCGGGAAATCGCCGCCACGCGGCATGACGCCGGCGCTCACCGTAAGATCCGGAAGGTAGCTCTTGCGCGCGAGCGCGACCGAGCGCTCTGCTTGCGACACGCGCAGCCGTGCCGCTGCGAGCTCGGGGCTGCGGCGGTTTGCGTCCGCTAACACGGACGATTCGTCCTCGAGGACAGGCAGCGCGAGCTCGGCGAGGTGAGCCGACGTCGCGATCGGCTCGTTGAACGGATGCCCGCGCAGGCGATTGAGCGCCTGCAGCACCGTGTCCGCTTCCGCTTGCAGCACCCATCGGCGTTGCTTGATGCGGTTGAGCTCGAGCTGGGCGCGCAGCACGTCGGACTGCGCGCCGGTGCCTGCCTCGTAGCGCGTGCGCGCGATGGCCGCCGATTTCTGCGAGATGGCCTCGAGACGATCGAGGAGGCCCAAGCGCTCGCGGGCGAGGAGGAGGGCGACATAGTCACGACGCACCTCGGCTTCGGTCGACAGTCGTGCGCGGGTGGTGGCAAGCTCGGCCTCGCTCGCGCCGAGCTCCGCGACCTCTTGCTTGAGGCCTCGCTTGCCGGGCCACGGGAGCGTTTGCGACGCCATGATCGAGTACCAGCTGGTCTCCATCTTGCCGATCTGCCAGCTACCAAAGCCGTCGTTCTGAACCCCGAGCTGCAGCATTGGATCCGGGAACGCACCCGCCTGCGGTACGCGCTCGCGCTCAGCCTGGGCGGTCGCTTGCGCCCGAGCGAGCTCGGGCCGAGCGGCCAAGCTCTCCTCGATGAGCGTCGCGAGCACCGCGTCCGTTGGCAGCTCGGCGAGCCAGGGGGCATCGGTACCTGGCGCGGCCGCGCTTGCCAGCGCGAGGAGAAAAAAAGCCACGCGCTACTCGACGACGATGACGCCGCCGGGCATCCCCATGCCGCAGACGTACTTGATCTCACCGGCGCTCTTGGGAGTGAATGTCAAGGTGACCGCCTGATTGAGCGGGAGGTCGTGCTTGATCCCGTAATCGGGGATGTTGATCGCCGTGGCGCACGTCTTGTCGGTTTTCCGTGTGATGACGAGGGTGACGGGCTCACCCTTTTTCACCTTGATGCGCTCGGGCGCGAATCCTTGCTCCGTAACCGCGATCGTCACAGTTTGCCCGGCGGTCCGCGCGTGCTCGGCATGGTGATTCGCGGCTCCAAGCTTCACCAGGACCGCGACCGGCTCGCCGCTCCCATCCTTCTTCTTGGTATCGACCACGACCCGCGTCCCGACCGTCACGTCCTTCGCGGTCGCCGGTGCGCCGTCCTTTTCGTACTTGGTTTTTTCGTCGAGGAGGACCTTGACCTCGGGTTTGTCTTTGACCTCGACGATGAGGTTCGTGCTGGCGATGGCCTTGACTGTCCCCATGACGTGCTCGACGCCACCGTGAGCGAGGGCCGAGCTCGCATGGGTCAGCGCGAACATGGCCGCGAGGTATCCGATGACTTTCATTTGCTTTCCTTTTTTTGGCTGAGCCGCCAGAGCGTCATTGGCCGTCGCGAAGTGCAACGAAACCCTGATAGCTTTCGACGAAGAGCTCCGGATGAAGAGGGACGGAGAGCGTTCGCTCCGTCCTCCAATGGTCGCGGATCACGTATCCGCAGTCCTCCAGAGACTTCACTAACTTCTGCTGGTTGAAGACGCGATAGGGGTTGTAGCTGAGCGCCGTGTTTTGCAGCGTGACGTAGTCGTCCCCGTCATACATGGGTGTGTTGTTGACGAGGACGACCTTGGGCAGCGCCTTCCATTTTTTCAGCAAGGTAGCCAGATCGTCTTCCAAATACTGCAAGACTCCGGACGCCAGCATGAGATCGCAGCCATCCGCTGCAGTGTTGTCGCTGGTGAATTCCAATGAGGAAGCGCCACTCTCTTGTGCGAATCGCCGGCCTTCTTCCACCGTCGTCGGGACGTCACAAACTATCCAGCGCAGATCATCGGCAAGCGTGAGTCGACTGCGGAAGCCGTAGAAGAGCTCACCCTTGTGGCCTCCGAGATCGAAAACTGTTCTCACTCCAGGCAGGAGCTGCGAGAGCCATAACAGGACGGCGTAGTCCGATATGAACAGCTTGCCGATGCGCTCGTCGTACATCGTCGCGTGCGCCGGGGAGTCGTACCCGACACGAGCTGCTCGCGGCGCCGAGGCGGCGGCTTCCCCGAAGGAGGCAAACTTGCCGCGTACGCCATTGATGAGCCGCGGAAAGTTGCGAAGGTTGCGAAGGTCGCGGAGCATACGACCGATCGGATAGGGCCGACCCGGGCGGACAATGGTGCGCATCATCTGGAGCATGTCTTGTTGCCGACGCCTTTCGGCAGGCTGAAGCCGAATCGAGCAGATATCATGCCAGCAGCATGAGTCCAGCGCCCTGAGGCTCGGGCAGTCCACACGGATGCTCGGAGTGGACTGCCGTAATCCGCTTTTCTACGCGCTGGGCATTGATGCGAGCATCGCACGACATGCTTCTTCGCAGGCGCGGCACGAGCGCGCGCACACAGCGCAGTGCTGGTGGCGAGACGCGTGCTTGTCACACTCCTCAGCGCAGGCGCGACACGCGGCAACACACGTTTCAACCGTCATGCGTGTCACATTCCAGGGGCCGGCCGAGCGCCCAATGATGTTGGCGGTGGCGGCACAAATATCAGCGCAAGTGAGATTCAGACTAATGCAGACCGCGAGCTCTGAGACATTTGCCTCATGCAGGCATGCATCCGCACAAGCGCGACAAACCTCGGCGCAATCGCTACAAGCTTCGATGCACGAAATGAGCTCGGACGACGCCGCCGAGCTCTTCTTTCGTGGATGAGCCGTCAACATTTCTGAAATTGCGTGCATGACGTTCTTCCCCCTGGTTTCGCTCTTTGTGAGCTACTCCAAAGCTGCGGGCGCCCAGGGGATGCGGCAACTGTGACCGCGCAACCCACCTGTGACCCGAAGCGTCACGCTCAAGGCGATGCTCCAGATGCAAACCGACGAAAGCTCGCCTCGCTTTCGAAGTACAGCACCTTGCCGGTCTCGTTGCGTGCGATGACCGCGATGGCCTTATCGACAGTGGCCCCGGTCACTGGGTCGCGGGCCGCTCGGACGGTCGGGTCGTTCGTGAGACGCCCCTTACACATCTCACAGCAGCCGTAGTATGTGCGTTCGCCCACCGCCACCGGGATCTGTGCGCTGGCCATGTATTGATCGTTGACCATGCACACTTCGCTCGGATTAGAAACGAGTGTGAGCGTCGCGCTCCCTTGGGGCGGGTCCTGCTTGGGCTGCAACGAGCTTTGCTCTACGGACTTTGTGCAGGACGCGAGAGCGATTGCGAGCAGGGCGGTGCGAAAATGAGTGGGGATCCACATGCGGTAACTCCAAGCAGCGAGGCGCGGAAGAGGCGCTGCCACTGGATATGCCTATGCCGTGCCAAGCACCAGGGGCCAGCGCAAACCCGGTACGAACCCTGCAGTCTCAGGCGCGGCATTGACCACTACGAGCAATGAGCACCATGGCACGCACTTCGTGGATTCGTTTCACGCTGAATCGTTTTGTCTTCGGATTGGGAATCATGACGATCGTCGTCGTCGTCCTGGGCGCTGCCTACGGCGTGCTGATGGTACGCAGCGGGTTTTCGACGCGCGAGCCACCAAGCGCTGCCGAGGCGGTCATCGCCCGCACCGCACGGCGACTGGCGGTTCCGCAGGCCATGCGCTCGTTGCAGAACCCCCTCACGGCGAACGAGACCGTTCTTGCCACGGCCCGCGCACATTGGGGCGATCACTGCGCGATCTGTCACGCGGCTGACGGCAGTGGCAACTCGGAGATGGGCAAAAACACCTATCCGCCGGCGCCGGACATGCGGGCCGACGCTGTCCAATCGCAGACCGACGGGGAGCTCTATGCAGCCATTCAAAACGGTGTTCGGCTAACGGCGATGCCATCTTGGGGAACGGCCCGTGACGACGACCCTGACACCTGGGCCCTCGTCGCCTTCATACGTACGTTGCCCACCCTGACACCTGCGGCCTTGAAGGAAATCCAGGACGCGCAGCCGCGCTCGATGCATGAGATGGAAGAGGAGATGCGTGAGCAGGAGTTTCTGCGCGGGGACTGATCGACGACAGAGCGGCCATTGCTTCAGACCTGGGTCTGAACACTGCCGCGAGCTGACACGCGCGCGCGGCACGCAGCGTGCAGGACGGGTAGCATCTCACCTTGGAGGAGGCGTGCGCTGCCGAAGTTGCGAGCGCCTCCTGCAATCGCCTATGGGGTCTCAACGATGCGCACGCTCCACTCTGCACTCCTGGTCTCCGCCCTCCTTGGCCTGACCGCATGTTCGGGTCAGGGGGATGACACCATGAGCCTGCCATCTTCCCGCGCGGTGACCCCGGTGGCGGGGGACTCCGTGCTCGTCGTCAACGGCGGCGACGCGTCTGTTTCCATCATCGATGTTACGACGCACACGGTGGCCGCGACGGTTCAGCTCACCAACGCGTCGTTCCCGCATCACCTCGCGTTGCGGACCGACCGCAGTGAGCTCGCGCTGGCGATCCCGGGCATGGACCTGAGCGCCGGTCATGGCGGCATGGATATGGGCGGCCATGCGGGCATGGACATGAGCTCCGACATGGAAGAGATGGTGGGCGCGGTCGCCGTGCTCGACGCACGCACGGGTGCGACACGGCGTGCGATTCGTCTGTCTGCATCGAATCACAACGCAATCTTCAGCCCGAATGGCAACGAGGTCTGGACGTCGCAGATGCAGGCGAGCGGAGCGGTCGTGGTGCTGAACGCCTCGACGTTGCGGGAGCAAACACGCATCGCAGTCGGTGCCGAGCCCGCTGAGGTCACCTTTGACGGCATCGGGCGCTACGCGTTCGTGGCAAACGGCGGTTCGGATACCGTGAGCGTCATCGATGTGGAGTCCAAGAGCGTCGTCCGCACCATCGCCGTTGGCGACAACCCGGTCGGCGCCTGGCAGGGCGCGAACGGTATCGCCTACGTCGACAATGAAACCTCGATGACGCTAACGGCGATTGATACCAGCACTCTCGAGATCGTCGGGACGTTCGATCTGGGCTTCATGCCCGGGATGGTGGCGCTCGGGCCCGATGGTCGCGTTTGGGTGACCGACGCCGACGCTGGCCGCATCGTTCGCTTCAATCCGACGACCAGGGCGCAGGTGGACGCTGCGTCGACCGGCGCAGGTGCGCACGGCATTGCCTTCGATGGCGCGGGCGCGACCGCCTATGTTTCCAATCAAAACGCCGGCACTGTGAGCGTGCTCGATGTGGCATCGCTCGCCACGCGGGCGACCATTCCTGTCGGCGCCAAGCCAAACGGGCTGCTTTGGCGGTCGCAATAGCAGTCATCGGCGACCAACGTCGAGGCGTTCACGCGCGCGAGGCGGCGTTCTGGGGCAGCCACCGTCCCCGGTCAAAGCGTGACCGGCAGGGTCACTGCGTTCTCGAGGATCTTCTTCATCTTGTCGGCGAGGCGCCATGAACGGCCGCAGGTCACGATCTAGCAGATTTCACGCAAGCGAAGATGCTGTCACAGCCAGCGCGAATCTTCGGCCCGGAACAAACCTCTGCGAAGACGTGACCGAAGCCGTCGGCCGAGTTCCGATCGTCCGCATCAATCGACTGAGCCCTTTGTGCGGCAAGCACGAGCTTTTCCTCAAGCTCGAATCGTGCAACCCCGGTGGCAGCATCAAGGAAAAGAATGCGGTTTCTTTGATCAGAAGTGCGATTGCCGCAGGGCAACTTCACCACGGGGGCACCATCATCGAATCGAGCTCCGGCAACTTCGGTCTTGGACTGGCGATGGTAGGCGCGGCTCTCGGGTACCGCGTCATCATCGTCGTGGACCCAAAGACGCCGCCACCTGTTCGGCGCATGCTGCAGGCCTATGGGGCAGAGCTTGTCGACGTCGATCCTGCGGAGGCGGATGGGTACGGCTCACTACAGAGTGCGCGCATGAAGAGGGCCGAGGCCTTGGCCAGGGAGATCCCAGGCGGCTGGTACGTATGCCAACACCTGAATCCTCGGAACCCAGACGCCCACGCCGAGTACACGGCACGAGAGATCGAAGCAGCATTCGATCCACTTCCGGATGTTATCGTGGTTGGGGTAAGCACCGCCGGCCAACTCGCGGGGCTGACCACTTACTTCTCGGGTCGTCATCCACGTGTGCGATTCGTGGCCGTCGATGTAGCGGGCTCGGCCATTCTGGGAACGCCGAGGCATCCCTACAAGATGACGGGACTCGGTCTTTCCTTTACGCCTCCGTGCTTTGACGTCAACGTGCTCGAAGCCGCATATTCGGTAAGCGATAGACTCGCCTTTTCTGTTTGCCATCTCTTGGCGCGTCGCGATGGCTTGCTGCTAGGCGCGTCGACAGGCGCTATCGTCGCAGCAGGATTGGCGTACGCTGGCGGCCTCGAGCGGTGTCAGCGAATCCTCATGATCAACCCCGATCGCGGAGATCGTTATCTCGAGACCATCTACAACCCCGAGTGGCTAGCTGCCCAAGGCATCGAGTTGCTTGAGCCTGCGGCTCTGCATGAAGCTCTCTCTACATTGAAGCCCGTGCCTGCCGATGTTCTCATCAACGCCCGCAAGGCTTGAAGTGCCTGCCGCCCAATGTGCGGGTTCGGGTCGGCGTGCTCTTTGGCGTCAGTTCCTGCCGCTGTCTTTGAGCGACGTGGTCATGGCTCTCGTTGATCCTCTCGTCATTACGACGCTCGCTCACCTGCCGGAGGCCCGCACCAACATTGCGGCGGTGGGTGTAGCAAGAGCGGTCGCCGTTTTCTTCGAGAGCCCGATCATCATGGTGCTGCACGCTTCGAACACTTTGGCCCCGAGTCTTGTCTCGCGCCGAGCCATGGCCCGGTTCACCACCGTGGCGTTGTGTCTTTTGAGCGCTCTGCTCGCGGCCCTCACCGTGCCGCCGGTGTTCGCGGTGGTTGCAGAGCACGTCTTTGGAGTTCCAGACGGGATAGCGGGGCCGGCCCGCCTGACGCTCGTCTTGCTCATTCTGTGGCCTGCCGCAATCGGATGGCGTCGCTTCTTTCAGGGCCTTCTGATCCACGATGGCCGCGCGGACGTCATCGCGCGTGCCAGTGTCGGCCGGCTGCTCGCTGTCGCGGCTGTTCTCGTCTGCGGATTTTATTCGCGCATGTCAGGTTGGACCCTGGCCGGGTCGGCGCTCATGGCCGGCCTGATCGTGGAAGGCGCTTGGGTGACAGTTGCCGCCTGGCGTTCCGGGGCGCTCCACTCGCCCGCTATACAAGCGATGCCTGGCCTGCCCGGTGACATCCGGGGTGTCTGGACGTTTTACTGGCCGCTGGCCAACTCCATGCTCGTTGTCTGGGGTGGCCGCGCTCTACTGCTCGGCGTCGTTGCACGTGCGAACGACGGCGGGATCGCCGTACCTGCCTGGCTCGCCGCTTGGGGTTTCATCCTCGTCGTCGCCAATGCTACTCGCATGGTCCAACAGGTCATCATTCGCAACCGGGGCGACAACGAACGAGTGCTCTTGAGCTTCGCTTTGACAGTTGGCCTCGCTGCATCGTTGGTTCTCTTGCTTGTTGCGAGCACCACGCCCGGCGTTGAAGCAATCGCCGCTTACGTGGGGCAAGACGACGATTTGCTGGCCGGCATCAGACCCGTGATCCTGCTTGGGTCGGCGATCCCTATTCTCGTTGCGTTACAGAACGCCCTCCAGGGATTTCTCATTCGCGAAGGCCACACGAAGCGCGTCAACACGGCCACTTGGCTTGGCACGGCCGTACTTCTGTCTTCGGCAGCGTTGGCGATCGAAATGGGACTCTCGGGAGCCATGGCCGCTGGTGCCGCCATGCTTTCGGCTCTGCTCATGGAAAATGTTTGGCTATCAGCGGCCAAAAGAAAGAGCGCTTGACCGCTCAGACGGATCGCGCGGCTGTTGGCTTCCCGTAAGTGGCGGGCCAGAGCAGTGACTACATCGGCGGGCAGCAGATCGCACCAGCGTGCTCGCAAGTCACGCTGGTATGAGCCATCGTGCCATCCGGGCAATGCGAGACCAGCATGCAGCTGCCGTCCATGTCGCACACGGATCCGACGCCGTCGTGTCCACGCAGGCTGGGTCGTCGTGGTACTCGCAGGGGCATGTGTGGGTCTCACAAAACGTGGCCTCTTCGGTGTGCTGGTCCGCGCTATCCTCCGGATTGGTTCCCTCCTCAACCTCATGACCATCTGTGCTTCCGTCGCGGGGCTGGAGCGGGACATTTAGATGCGATTGCAGGCGCATCGTTGATACTATCTCCGACCATCGCAACGCGCCGAGCCAGGGCACGCTCTCGCGCCACCACGGCGGCTTTTCTCTTCGGGACGCACTTCAGCGATCACGCGCTCGATGCCGACTTGGCGAGCGATGGCGCGCGCAGTGGAAGCATGGTCGCCGCTAACCATGACGGGCGACACTCGAGATGCTTGCTGCGATCAAGAACCCTCCGCTTGTCGTTGCTCGACAAGCGAACATCGCGAACGGGCCGCAGCAGGTGAACAATGGGCCGGCGTCCGCTGAAACCCTCGCGCGCGGAAGAATCGAAGGCCGAGCAAAACAAACTATTGGGGGCGCGCCATGGCGAACGGCTGGACACCTGAGAGGCGAGCGCAGCAACGGCAGGCGATCCGGCGCTGGCGACTGTGGGAGAAATCGACCGGGCCACGAACCAGTGAGGCAAACAGGCGGCGTCGCGCAACGCCCACCGTGGCGGCCAGTGGCGAATTCTCCGCTGGCAACTGAAAGCGTTGCATGCGCTGCTGCGCCAGCTCAGTCGAACGAGCGGTCACGGCGCACCACCTCAGTCCGCTAAAGCGAAACTCGAACTCCAATGTAGAGATGAGCGCTCGATGTAACCCGTCTTGCGTGCATCGGGGGTGAGTGACTCAACAGCACTCCTTCCCTAGCCATGCCTCACGCCCTTCCCGTACGACCAACGCAGCAATGACGAGCGCCGCAATTGGGTCGGCCCACCACCAGCCAAGCGCACCGTTCAAGCTGACGCCAACCAGCGCTGCGATGGACAGCCACCAACACGCTGTTGTTTGCACCGCATCCGCTTGCAGCGCTTGGCTACCCAGCTCTGTTGCAAGTCGGCGCTTTGCACGTGCGAGCCATCGCATTGCGGCGATGGACAACACCAAGAGCACGACGCCAACCGCGGTGAACGACGGTCGCTCCGCCAGCCAAAGGGTCTCGACCGCATCAAAAGTCACGTATGCAGCCAGCAAGAAGAGCGAAATGGCGATAAGCTTGCGGGCGCGGTGCTCGATCGCTTCAATCCGGGTAGCGTCGATCTTGCCAGCGCGCTCCGAGCGGAGCCTCCAGATCATGACCAGCGCTGACGAGCATTCGACGAAGCTGTCGATGCCGAAACCGAGTATGGCGACGCTGCCCGCCATGATCGCCGCGATGACTGCGACGATGCCTTCGACAAGATTCCAGCCGACAGTCAGATACTCTAGGAGCAGCGCCGCAGTGAGAGACGCGGAACGGCTCGTCGAAGCCGGCACCGTCGAACACGACGTGCCACAGTCACACGCGTTCGCAGACGTTGAAGTCATGGCGTTCATTCAGGGTCCTTCGTTCGCATTCTGTCCTAGCATGGACACGATGCGGCGCGGATGTTAACAGGGCCAACCTTCGATGCGCGCGGTCCGACGACTAACCATTGGCTCGAGCTTGAGACGTTTTGTCCGTCTTGCGCTCGCGGTTGCGTGCCTGACGGTCATCGGCGCGCGAGTTCTTGAGGCCGTGCAGTTGTGTTGCGACGACATCGCATGCGTTACCGATTGCGACAGCGGCGAAGAAGCGGACGACGCGTGTTCGCCGGCTTGCTCGACTTGCCATTGCGCACATGCGGGATTCGCTTTCCCATTGGCGAGCGGACGGTCGCCAAGCGAATGGCAACCATCTGCGATGCGCTCCCGTCTTGCGCCTGTGCCTGAGGCGCGCGCACCGACGGGCGTTCTTTCTGACGTCTTTCATCCGCCTCGACCTCCTGCGTGCTGAGTTCCTGCCGAGGACTGCCGCGACTCGCGCAGTCCTCGGGTCCTTAACGCTGCGAAACAACTCGAGGTCGCTACGGCCCAGTCACGGGCGTCGCGGGCTTGATGACGCGCTCGCATAGCGCGCGAGGCCGATGTGCTTGGTACAGGGCTCGTTCTAAGGCGGAGCGCCGCGGTGGCGGTGCTTGCGTGGTGTTCCAGCGGGGCGGGTGCCGAGGCACCACCATGTCCAATGACCATCGACCGCCTCAGCATCGTTGATTGTGCGCGTGCGACGAGTCTGTCCGCTAAAGCAGAGCGATATGTTCTCGAGAGTTTCGATGGCCGCGCCCTTGCGGCTCGCACCGTACTGCCGAGTAACCCTGTCCTGACGTTGTCCGGCGGGGTACCCGCGGAGTCGGTCCTGCCCAAATCCGAGACGCTCTGGGGGGCGCGCCTGACTCAAGAGATCGAGATCGGTGGTCAGCGGGGGGCTCGCCGCAACATCGTCGAGCGCGAGCGACACGCTCAGGAAAGCAACGTCGCGGTTGCCGAGCGCGCCGACATCGCGGCAGCCTTGGATCTCTACTTCGGTGTTCTTGCGGCGCGTGATGCCGCAGCAGTAGCCGAGCGCTCCAGCGCCGTGGCACGTGCTCTACGCAACCTGGCGTCCGCGCAGGCGGCGGCCGGGATCGCGTCGCCCGCGGATGCGCTGTTGGCCAACGCGACTGCAATCGAGCTGGAGGCCTCGAGTCTCGCGGCCCAGCAGCGACTCACGCAATCCATGATGGCCCTTGCGACCGTGCTAGGCCGAGACCCGACGGCTACCTTGACCGTGGAAGGCGACCTGATACCCCTCGCCCTCGCCCATGCGAGCCAGGAAGTCCTCGTTGACGAAGCACTCGCCGGCCGCCATGAAGTGCTTGCGGCCGCTGCGGAGCTTGGAGCTGCAGCTGAGCGTGTGCGTCTGCTCCAGCGGTCGCGCGCTCCAAGCCCGTCGATCGCCGTGGCTGCCACCAACGATTGGGTCGACGAGCGCCGGGTCGGGGTCGAGCTGAGCATCCCGATCCCGGTGCCAGCACCCATCGGTCGAACCAATCGCGGTGAGATCGACGAAGCGCTAGCGCTCGTGGCTCGGGCCGAAACCGATCTCGAGCGCGTTCGCAGGAATGTGCGCACCGAAGTGCTCGCCGCGCTCAACGAAGTGGCTACCCGCCGCGCGCAACTCGCCTTGTACGACGATGAACGCGTGACGGGCGCCGAGCAGACGCTGCAGGCTGTCGCCGAAGAGATCGCCGCGCGGCGGTTGCCACTACGCGATGCCTTGCTCATGCAGCGCACCTTGCTCGCTTTGCTGTACGCCCGTGTCGAAGCGCGACATGACCTCTGCCGCGCATCGGTTTTACTCGCACGCGTGTCCGGACGTTCCTACGACAGTGGAGATTCCCAATGAGGGCAACCTGGTTTTGTTTGGCTGTGGCGGTGCCGCTTGCATGCGCGCGCGATCCACAGCCCGAGACAAAAGACGATGGTGCAACAGCGGAACACCGTGACGAGCCCGAGCACGAGGTGCTTCCCGAGCGCGTGCATCTCGATCCGGCCGTTGTCGCGGACGCGAAAATTCGTACGACGGTGGTCAAGAGCGATTTTCTACCGCGCGCCATAGCGCTTGCCGGTGAGATCGCCTTGAATCCTGACAAGGCCGCGCGGGTCGCCTCACCCGTTGCTGGCCGCGTGGCTGCGGTGCGCGTGCAGGCCGGCGATACGGTTGCCAAGGGTGACGTCATCGCGACGGTGCGCGTCACTGATGTTGCGCGGGTGCGCGCAGAGAGTGCCGCGGCCGGGGCCCGGGCGCGAACCCTCGCCAGCAACGCGGAACGATTGCAAGCTTTAGCGGACAAGGGCCTTGCCTCAGCACAAGAACTGACGGTCGCACGCAGCGAAGCAGAAGCGACCAGCGCCGAGGCCCGTGCTCTCAACGAGCAGATGCGCGCTTTGGGGGCAGATTCAGGAAGCGGCTCGGAGATCACCCTGCGCTCGCCGCTCGCGGGCGTCGTCTTGTCGCGGACCGCTGTAGCTGGTCAGCCACTCACGGCGGACGAAACCATCGCCGAGGTAGGGGACCTTTCCGAGGTGTGGTTTCTCGCGCGCGTCTTCGAGAAGGACCTCGTTCACCTCGCAACCGGCGCCAAGACCGATGTGATCTTGAATGCGTACCCCGACCGTCCATTCGAGGGAGTCGTCGAGTACGTCGGGCAGCAGATCGATCCGGTCGCTCGTACGCTGCTTGCGCGCATTCGTATCAAGAACGACGCCAATGCGTTGCGCGTCGGATTGTTCGGCACGGCGCGCGTTGCTCTCGATGCGCCGGCCGGAGGAAAGCCCGCGTTACTCGTGCCGCGTGATGCGGTCACCGATATCGGTGGCAAGCCCACCGTATTCGTCGCTCATCCCGACGGTGACTTCGAGCGACATACGGTGACGCTCGGCGAGTCGAGTCTGGGCGTGACTGAAGTCCTCCAGGGGCTCCGCGAAGGCGAGCTGATCGTCGTGGACGGCGTCTTTACCCTCAAGAGCGTGGTCCTCAAGAGCACGCTCGCGGACGAGGACTAGAGGCCGATGGCTTTCCTCAATGCTGTGGTGGCGTGGTCGCTGCGTCAACGCCCGCTCGTGCTCGCTGGTGTGCTGCTGCTCATCGTCTTCGGGATACGGGCCGCCGGGTCACTCCCGATCGACGCCGTCCCGGACATCACCAATACGCAAGTGCAAATCATCACCGCGGCGCCGGCGCTGTCGCCCGTCGAGGTCGAGCAATACGTGAGTGTGCCTGTCGAGCGCGCGCTCGCCGGTATCCCGAAGACCGCGGAGATCCGCTCGATCTCCAAGTATGGCTTGTCCGTCGTAACGGTCGTCTTCGAGGACGGCACCGACATTTACTTCGCCCGGCAGCTCGTTGCCGAGCGGATGCGCGAGGCCCAGTCGGTCGTGCCGGAGCGCTACGGCTCGCCGGAAGTGGGTCCGATCACAACCGGTCTCGGAGAGATTTTTCAGTTCGTCGTGCGCAACCCGGGCATGACCTTGATGCAGCTGGAAGAGCTTCTCGATTGGCAGATCGCGCCACGTTTGCGTGCCGTTCCAGGCATCGTCGAAGTGAACAGCTTTGGCGGTGAAGACAAGCAGTATCAGGTCGTTCTAGAGCCGCGGCGTCTGCAGGCGCTTGGTTTATCGATCAGCGATGTCGTCACCGCGCTCGAGAAATCGAATGCCAACGCGGGCGGCGGTTACGTCGAGCACAATCGCGAGGCTATCGTCGTCGGTACGCGTGGCCTGGTGCGCAGCCTCGAAGATCTCAACGCCGTCGTCGTTGGCGCTACGACGAACGGTGCCCCAATCACGGTTGCAAGCGTTGGCGAGGCGCGCTTTGGTGCGCGATTGCGCCGCGGTGCTGCTTCTCGAGATGGTGAGGGTGAAGTCGTCATTGGCGTGGCGCTCATGCTGCTGGGTGAGAATTCGCGCGTCGTGACCGAGGCCGTCAAAGCGGAGCTCGCCGCGCTCATGCCGTCCCTGCCTGAAGGCACATCGATTGAACCGTTCTACGACCGCTCAGTGCTCGTCGATCGAACCATTCACACCGTCGCCAAGAACCTCGTCGAGGGAGCCTTGCTGGTCATTGGCGTGTTGCTCTTGCTGTTGGGAGACCTGCGCGCGGGAATCGTCGTCGCGACGACCATTCCTCTTGCGCTGTGTGTCGCGCTCATTGCGATGAATGCGCTTGGCCTGTCGGGCAACCTGATGAGCCTGGGAGCCATCGACTTCGGTCTGCTCGTGGATGGCGCGGTCATCGTCGTCGAGAACGTCGTTAGGCGTCTCGGCGAGCGTCAGCGTGAGCTTGGCCGGACGTTGACCGATGATGAGCGTCGCACCCTCGTGCACGACGCGACCGTGGAAGTGCGGGCCGCAAGTGTCTTTGGCGAAGCCATCATCGCCATCGTTTACATGCCGATCCTGGCGCTGACGGGGACGGAAGGCCGGCTCTTTCGCCCCATGGCCACCACGGTGCTCCTCGCGCTCGCCGGAGCTTTCGTCCTGACGCTCACGGTCGTACCCGTTCTCGCGAGCTACCTCGTTCGTTCGAGCAAGGCCGAACGTGAGACGTGGCTCTTGCGCAAGGCCCACGCGCTCTATGTGCCTCTGCTTGGCCGGGCGATGCGTCACCGCTGGGTCGCGCTGACGGGGGCGGTGTCGGCCTTGGCGGTTGCGGCGCTGCTGTTTACCCGTATCGGAGCGGAGTTCATTCCGCAGCTCGACGAAGGCGACTTGCTCATCGAGGCGCGGCGATTGCCAGGTATCGCGCTCACCGAAACCATCGCCACCGACCTGCGCATCGAGCGCGCCGTACTGCGCTCGGTGCCGGAGGTCCTGCACGTGGTCGCGCGCGCAGGTGCGCCAGAGGTCGCGACTGATCCCATGGGTCTAGAGCAGTCCGACATTTATGTGACCTTGAAGCCGCGCGATGAATGGCGCAGAGGATACGTCAAAGCGGACATCGCGCGCGACGTCGCCGAGACCGTGGAGCGCTACGTTCCCGAGGTCGGCAGCGCTGTGTCGCAGCCCATCCAGATGCGAACGAATGAGCTGGTCGCCGGCGTTCGCTCCGATGTCGCCGCGCTCATCTACGGACCTGACTTGGCGGTTCTCGCGCAGCTCGGTGATCAGATCGCCAAGCTGGTGCGGCCGATCCCCGGAGCGGAGGATGTGCGTGTCGAACAGGTCGCAGGTCAGCGCTACCTCGACGTGACGCCGGATCGTACGCGCCTGTCGCGGTACGGTTTGAGCATCGCCGACATCAACGAGGCCATCGAGACCGTCGCGGTGGGACGGGGCACGGGCGATGTGCTCGAGGGGGAACGTCGCTTTTCAATGGTCGTAAAGACGAACCACGGTTTTCGAGGTGACCTCGAAGCGTTCCGGGCTTTGCCGCTGCGGGCAGTGACAGGTCAGGTACTTCCGCTCGGCGACGTTGCTGAATTGACCTTCACCGAAGGACCGGCTCAGGTAAGTCGCGAAGGTCAGTCCCGCCGCCTGACGGTCGAGATGAACGTGCGCGGGCGGGACTTACTCTCGGTTGTCGGCGAGGCGCGCGCCGCGGTCGAGCGCGACCTGAAGCTACCAGCCGGCTATCGCGTCGTTTGGGGCGGGCAGTTTGAGCACTACACTGAAGCGAAAGCGCGGCTCATGGTCGTGGTACCGTTGGCCCTCGCGCTCATCATGCTGCTCTTGTGGCTGGCGTTCGGCTCGATGCGCGCCGCGCTGCTGATTTTTCTGAGCGTGCCGTTTGCGGTGGTGGGTGGTGTGGTGGCGCTTTGGCTGCGCGATATCCCGTTCTCGATCTCGGCGGGTGTGGGATTCATCGCGCTGTTCGGCGTCGCGGTCCTGAACGGCCTTGTGCTAGTGAGCTTCGCGCGACTTCAAGAAGAGGCCGGCGTGCCGCACTTCGAGGCGATCCGTCAAGCCGCTGAGCTGCGTTTACGCCCGGTCCTGATGACGGCGGGAGTTGCCGCCCTTGGCTTCATCCCAATGGCCCTATCTACCGCGCCGGGCAGCGAAGTGCAGCGACCTCTTGCAACGGTCGTGATCGGCGGGCTGGTTTCGGCCACGGCGCTGACGTTGCTGGTGTTGCCGATCATGTATGCCTACTTTGGCGGGCGGACGAGATCCGAGGCGCAAACCAGCGAAGGGGGTCCTCCGTGAGTCACGCACACGACCATGTGCATGCGAATCGAGCGTCCCGTGCTGATGAAGAGCCTCCGTCGGCGGCCGCGCCGGCGAAAGAAACGTGCTGAGCAAGAACACGAGCATGGAGGCCTGTTCGGCGAGCGAACCGAGCTGATCTTCAGCATCGCGTGCGGGGCGTTCACCGGCGTCGCTTGGGGTCTCGGCAAGGTGGTGGCTTCACCGTTCGCACCGACGGCGCTCTTCGCGGTCGCCTATCTCCTCGGCGCGTGGTTCACGGTCAAAGAAGCGGCAGTCGCCTGGCGTGCCAGACGCTTCGAGATCGACTTCTTGATGCTGCTCGCGGCGGTGGGAGCAGCCGTGCTCGGCGAGTGGTTCGAGGGTGCGCTCCTGCTCTTCCTCTTCAGTCTTGGGCACGCGCTCGAAGGTTTTGCCATGAGCCGCGCGCGCAAGGCTATCGAGGCCCTCGCCAAGCTCGTCCCGGAGACGGCTCTTCGGGTTGATGGTACGGGCGGCGAAGAAGAGGTGCCGGTGACTGCGCTTGCCGTGGGCGATCGGATCCTGGTGAAGCCCAATACCCGCATCTCCGCGGATGGCTTCGTCGTGACCGGCACGAGCAGCGTGGATCAGGCACCCATCACGGGCGAGAGCGTACCCGTCGACAAGCGGCCGGTTCTCGACGTAGAGGCTGCTACCGCCAAGCCCGAGGAGCTCTCGGCCGAGCACCGCGTCTTCGCAGGCACCATCAACGGTGGCATGGCTTTGACCGTCGCCGTCGCCAAGGCCTCTTCGGACAGCACGCTCGCACGTGTCGTGAGGATGGTGGCCGAGGCGGAAACACAGAAGTCGCCGACGCAGCGGTTTACCGACCGCTTCGAGCGCATCTTCGTCCCCGTCATCCTCGGCGTGGTGAGCCTTCTGCTCTTCGCGTGGTTCGTGCTCGACGAGCCCTTCGCGCGGACCTTCTACCGGGCGATGGCGGTGCTGGTGGCTGCGAGTCCTTGCGCGCTTGCCATCGCTACGCCGAGCGCGGTGCTTTCTGGGGTCGCCCGGGCAGCTCGCGGGGGTGTGCTCGTCAAGGGCGGTGCCCACCTCGAGTCGCTGGGTCTCGTGCAGGCCATTGCGTTCGACAAGACCGGGACGCTCACCGAGGGCAAACCGACGCTCACGGATGTCGTCCCTGTCGGGGGCGTGGCCGACGAGGAGCTACTCGCCATCGCGGTCGCCGTGGAGAAGCAGTCGGATCATCCGCTCGCGAGGGCGATCGTGAGCGGTGCAGCCGCCCGCCTCGCGCCCAGTGTGGAGGTTTCCGAAGCCGTGGCCGTGGAAGCGATCGTGGGGTTTGGCGTCCGCGCCACAGTTGCGGGGACCCCCGTGCTCATCGGCAAGCCGGGTCTCTTCACCCGCGACGACGCGATGCCTGAGGCGATCGGTTCGGCGGTCGAGAAACTTCAGGCCGAGGGACGCACCGTGATGGTCGTCAGGTCGGGCGACCGCTTCCTCGGCGTCCTTGGCGTGATGGACACCCCTCGTGAGAGCGCCCGGGCAGTCGTCGCCGAGCTGCACGCCCTCGGCATCGAGCAGACGATCATGCTGACCGGGGACAATCAGCGCGTCGCTGACGCCGTCGCGAAGTACGTCGGCATCCGCGTGGCGCATGGAGACCTGCTACCGGAGCAGAAGGTCGCTGCCATCGTGGAGCTGGCGGGCTCGAAGAGCCGGGTGGCGATGGTCGGTGACGGTGTGAACGACGCGCCGGCCATGGCCAACGCCACGGTCGGGATCGCGATGGGGGCGGGCGGCTCCGACGTCGCGCTCGAGACCGCAGACGTCGCGCTCATGGCGGACGATCTGCGCGCGCTCCCGTTCGCGGTGGGTTTGAGTCGCGCGGCACGCGGCATCATCCGGCAGAACCTCTGGGCCAGCCTCGGCATGGTGGCGTTCCTCATCCCCGCGACCATCTTCGGCTTCGCTGGCATCGGCGTTGCGGTCGCGCTGCACGAGGGCTCGACGTTGCTCGTCGTCGCGAACGCGCTCAGGCTTCTGGCTTTCAACGATGAGCGCCGGAAATGAACAGCGAGCACGAGCAGGCCATTCTCTGGTTATGGCTGGCCGAGCGTCAGGTCCCGACGCACTGGGACCTCATCGGCGCGTCCCTCTGCGTCGCCGGCTTCACAACGCGATGCGCCAAACAACCTCTGGTAGCCGACCGCCGACAACCTCCTGGTCATCATGACCACTCTTGACGCGGTGAACGTCTTCCTTTCTCGGCTCGGCATGCGGCCCACGCCGAGCGATCCAGCTCCGCCCAACCCGGCGGAGTTTCTGTCCGGCGAGATCTGTTCGTCCGAGCCGGGCCGCAGGGTACCACCCGCGTTTCTTGGTGAGGCCTCGCCCAAGCTGACCCCAGGGGTGGGCATCGCGCCTCGGGCGGGGCGTGTCCCTCAGAGGTCCCCGGCGAGCTGGTCGCCCGACCAGTACGCGCGCTTCGGCAAACAGGTGCGCGAGTATCTTGCCCAAGACGCTGCTCTCATCCCGCATCACGCGGCGTGGCACGAGGTGAATGGTCCGGGCGGCACGCGTGGCCGGGGCAGCGGACTTGCATTCTTGCAGATGCACCACGAGATGCAGGCGGACATTGCGCGTTGGATCACGGCATCGGGCCGTGACCAGGATTTGTTGCCGCTCGCCGAATGGTGGCCATCCCAGCCGGTTCCGCGCGAGTTGGGTGACATCGAGCGCTTCTCAAACCAGCCGCAATTGCCGACGCCGTCATGGCTCAGCCTCGCAGGTGGAACGCAGCCGGCTCCGATTTTTGGATACACAAGGCTCGCCGATTTCAAGGATCCGGACGAGCTTGGCCGCGCTCTCGGCACCGGTTTTCCGGACAACCTCGGCTACCACGGCGGGGGGCATGCGGCGGTCGGTGGCATCATGTGGAGCAGGCGCGCCCCGGAAGATCCGTTGTTCTGGCTCTGGCACAGTCACATCGAAGGCATCGTCGAGACGTGGCTTGGGACCGACAACGGCCGTGCGTGGCTCGCGACCGAGGATGGCCGTCGCTGGCGCGAAACCACCGGGAATCAACATCACGCGATGTCGCCGACCGATGCGGTCTCACGCCGCACGGAAGAGTTGGTGCGACTGCGCGCGACCGACCCCGCGGCCTACGAAGCATATCTTAACGGCTCGTCGTTCGCTCCCGCGCAGCTCAACACCTGGCCGGCCGACGCGTTACCGATCAACGTGCAAAGCGCACTGCGTTTTCCTCCGCTCGGCGTCACAGTGCAGACGCTGGCGACGGGGCTCGATGTCCCATCGCGTCTTACCTTCGCCACTGATGGCCGCGTCTTCTTCCGCGAACGCAACGGCGGTGTTCGGGTCATCCGCGATGGCGTCGTACAGCCCGACCCGCTGCCCGGCGGCGCGGTCGGTGCTGAAGGCGACTTGCGTCGTGAGTCCGGTGGCGCGGTGCTCCTCACGAGCACCAAGATCCCCGGCTGGCAGAATCGGCTCTTCACGCCGGCGGAGGCGGAGCGGGGCGTCCGTATGCTCACGATCGACGACGCCAACATCGTGCGCGAGCAGCAGACGCTCTTCCAGGGCGTCTTCGGCCGCGTCCGCGAGATCGTGCAAGGACCGGACGGTTACTTGTACATGACCACCAGCAATCGTGACGAGGGCGGCTCGCGCGCGCGCGACGATGACCAGCTTCTGCGCATCGTCCCGATCACGGCGCAGCCTGCTCGGTAGAGTCTCTCTGTGGCACGATGCGACGCGTAGTCTGAGGAGAAGGTCGCGGTGCCCGACGATGCCGTCGTTGCTCGTCGAGCTTTGGAGCTTCACCCAGGCCGTGACCGTAATCCGCGTGGGGCTGCGACGACGAGTCCGGAACACGAACAGATGCATTGACGAGAACGCCGTCGTTGTCGAATGACGTCTCGTCTGCCGCAGCAATGCCGCTGCCATCGTCGAGCTTCCAGTGCCCGACGAGACCGCAAGGCCCGCACGCGCCGCAGTCGGACTCGCAGCTCGCACACGCGGGCCAGAGCAGGTGACTACGTCGAGTGCGGCGCACAGCAGATCGCCCCAGCATGCTCGCAAGCCACGCTGGTGTGAGCCATCGTGCCATCCGGGCAATGCGAGACCAGCATGCAGCTGCCACCCATCTCGGCGCAGGGGTCCGACGCCGTTGTATCCACGCACGCCGGGTCAGTCGGGTGGTACTCGCAGGAGCATGTGTGGGTTTCGCAGAAGGTCGCCTCTTCCGTGTGATGGTCGGCGGAATCGTCCGGGTTAGTTCCTTCGCCCACCTCGTGGCCATCCGCGCTTCCGTCACTGTCGGAATCGGGGTTGTGCGGATCGGTTTGGTGCTCGAGAACTTCCTCACCGTCGGCGAGCTCGTCGCGGTCGCTGTCAGGATCAACGGGATCGGTATGATGCTCGTTCACCTCCTCGCCGTCATGCAACAAATCATGATCGGTGTCCTCGTCGAGCGGATTGGTTTCATGCTGATGAACCTCTGCGCCATCGGTGAGCGTATCGTCGTCCGTATCTGGGTCGTGCGGATCCGTCCCGAGGTCCGCTTCCTCAGCATTAGTAAGGCCGTCTGAATCGGAGTCGACCGCAGTCGCGCCCACATCTTGGTCGCTGTTGCATGCCGCCAGCGGCGCAAAGGTCATCGCGATGATGAGAAACAATAGTCTCAGGTGGCTGTAACCCATGAATGCGTCTCCATTGCCGACCGACATGGCCGCGTACTCAGATCCAACCCTAACCGTGCACAGAGTTTCCTGGTCGATCGCGGGAGTCCCGCGCTCGCATCAGACGACCTCGGGAACGTGGGTATTCACGGCGTTTCGCTTCCCAGAGAGGCGCCGTAGGTCCACGTGGGTGACGGCTAGCCGCTGGTGGATTTGTGGATTTCGTGTGGATTTTGGATTTCGGCAACGTTTCGCAAGGATTCGCCGATAAGATCCTGGGGATGTGTTGCGAAGCAAACCCTTTCTCTGGGGACAATCGTGACCGACGCGCTCCCGCATACGATCGACAGTAGCCGGCGAGCTACCCGCCTCGAGCCCGGCCGCGTTGCCGAGGTTTCCTCGCGTGTCCTCGAGGCTCAGAGGCTTCTCGAGGTCTATTTCGGCGGCGGCTACGTTCGCCCTGATGGCAAGCTAGGGAGCACAACGCAGCGTTTTGTCGAGCGCTTCCAGAACGCTGAGGGGCTCACGGGAGTGGGGCCCGGCGGTCTCGACGACGTCACGATGAACGCCCTGCGGACGCGGGCCGCATACGGATACCGCGCTCGTATTCAAGCGCAGACCGATGCCTTCGCTCCCGAAACCACGGCAGCCGTCGAAGCGCGCCGCCGCCTCATCGACCAAACCATCGTCAGCGGCGGTCCCCAAGCCCCGCGACCAGGTTTGGCGATGGAGCGCGCGCCGGAAGCGCCGCTGCCCTCACATGCGGTGCGCGCTGGCGACACGATCGCGCACATCGCCAAGCACCACGACGTAACAGTCGACGAAATTCGTCGCTTCAATCCAGGGTTGAACGTCAACGATTTGCGCGAAGGCGATCCTCTGTTTTTGCCGCCGCGCACAACCGCTCGTGAAGAAGCAGTGCCACGACGAGAGGACGGGCCCGACGCCCCGATCGGAGCCTGGACAGACGTGCCGGTCGACCGTCCTGTGCTGCAGCGCGGGCGCGCAGGCATAGAACCGAGTCCGGCAGTCGAGGCTGTTCAGAGACGACTTAGCGCGCTCGGCTACAGCCTGGGTCGCAGCCAGGAGCCCGACGGCAGATTCGGCCGTGGTGTTCAAGAGGCAGTGCGTCTCTTCCAGGCTGTCAACGGCATCCGTTCAACAGGTGTCATCGACCCAGCGACTTGGGACAAGCTCGCCGCGTCCGAGGCACGCCCTGCGAGCATGGTCACGAGCTCGGGCACGCGCTATCCACCCGGGTCGCCGCAGCAAGTCGAGCTCTTTCGCCGAGCCGCCACTCTCTTGCGCGGACATGGTATCAACGTGCCGGACAGTTGGGCCTCATCGCGCGCCCTGCAAAACATCTTGCTACGCGAGAATCGCGACGGGGAGGTCGGTCGCCCGAATTTTCGCTACGGAGCTCGTGCCAACGATCCGTCCACCTGGCCGGCAATTTGGGCGGAGCTACGTGCTGGCCGGATTCAGGGCCAGGATCGTGTACCGCGCCGGCTGCGCTCATCGGCGACCGGCCTGGGGCAGCTGCTAGGCTCAAATGTCGACAAGTTCTACCCCAGCGGCCGCGCCGGCATTGGCAATCCAATCGAAGAAGCCGCGGGCATGATGTATTACATTTCGGACCGCTATCGCACACCGGAGCGCGCCTGGGCGAACTACAACCGGCGTCACCAGGGGTACTGAGCGGCCTGCGCAGCGTCGAGGAGGTACTTGCGGGGTAGAACTTCTAGAAGTAAGTGGCAAAACCGAGTTGCAGCGCGCCTGTGCGCGCTATAGCGGAGTTAACGAGATCCCGGGTCCACGTGTACCCATAGTTGAGACGCAGCACCGTGCTGGCGCTCCATCGCCAGGCCACCGTCGCGGTCGCCCGGGTCACGTCATCACCGGCGGAGGTGCCGGTGGTAGGCAAGCTCCCGACATTATAGTCGACGTAGTCGAAACGGGCGCCGAGGTCGATCTGCGTGGCGTCGTACCCCAAAGCGGCGAAGCGTATCGTGGGCACCACCGCTTCTACGTAGACGCCGCGCTGCCGATTGCCGAAGATTGAGCGCAGGCTCGCCGGCACATCGATGTGCGCTTGGGCTGCCTCGCCACGCAGCTCGAGCAGAGGCAACGAGAGACGATAGTCGACCGCGAAAATCGAAAGGTCGCGGCGGCGATCCACGTGCAGACCATCGATGACGTAGGTGTTGAAGGCGCCGTAGTAGGCCGAACCTCCGACCTCGGCGACCCGCCGATAGCGGACTGCAGCACGACCGCTCAGAGCGGGGCTGTTGTTGTTGTCCTCTGCGAAGAGCCCAGGGCTGCGACCGGCAGGAATGCTGGTGCGACCCAACGCATTGTCGAGCACCCCGTCGGCAAGGCCTTGCGTGAGATAGGCCTGATAGTCGAGATCCAGGGGTCCTATGAGAATGGTCCCGTGGGCGCCGGCACCGACTTCCGAGAACGTCGCCGGGATGAGCGTCGTCGACACCAGCGGACGCTCGACGAAATCCCAGAGCGGTCCGTCGTGTGCCTGATTGAAGGCGCCGAGCGGGGTTAGGATAATACCGCCGCGGATTAGCAGCTCTGGAGCGACCTCCACGTCCACCGTCGCGTTCTCGAGGTGAATCTCCTGGCCGTGCTCGAACTCCACGTCGGCGACGACGCGCACGAAGCGATTGATCGGAGAGTAGACGAATAGGTCGAAGCGACGTAGCTCGAATGCAGGGCCTTCGTTTACTCCGTCAGTGCGTGAGTAGTTGAGGTTGATCTCGGTGTAGCCACCGATCGAGGCCTTGGGTCCGGAGAGCATGAAAGGGCGCGAAAAGACTGCATTCTGCTTCGCGGTGCCAGTGATGGGCGAGGGCAGCTCTGCGGACACCAACGTCTCGGAAACCGCGGCGTTGCCAGGAGTCAGCGAGCCGTCGCTAGTGACTCTTCGGTCACCAGCGGTCGGTTCTCCATCCTCGCGCGTCGTCGGTCGTGTATCGTCGATCGGTTCTCGACCATCGGGCTGCGCGAGCAGCAATCCCACCAACAAGTAGCCTGTCACGATGTCCCCAGATGCGCGTGCGTTACACCTGCATCTTCCACGCGCAAAATCGGGCGGTCCTCGACTGCAATCGCGGACGACAGGATTGGATCACGGCTCGACCAGAAATGCGCCCGGCGAGCACCATCCATGGAAAACACGCAACCTCTCTACATTGTTAATGCTATAGAACATAGTGCAAGCTATATCGGCTCAAGGGAAGGCGCAATGCGCGCCTAGATGGCCCGCCCGACAGTCGAGCGGGATGCGGTATCACCGCGGACGTGCGCGAGCTCTTCGCGGTGCGCGGACTCTTTGGGAGACCGTGCTCCTTGCCGCGATTCGGCGCATCGACACGAGGAAGATCAGGGGGCTCGGTCCGGCGGCGGCGAACCTCCTCCCTTCAGGTTTTAACGCGCTCCGAACGTACGCCATAGCGCTTCAGCAGGCGATGCATGCTTTCGCGCTGCATGCCGGCCCGCTGCGCAGCGCGGGTGACGTTGCCATCAGCGGCTGCGAGCAAGACTTCGAGATACGTACGCGATGCTTGCTCGATGGTGAGGTCGATGTATGCCCGGTAGGTGAGAGCGCCGATTGCGTCGCTGCGGACATCGCTTCGATGGAGCTCGAGATCGTCAGGAAGATCGTCTACCCCGATGACCTCGCTATCGCACACGGCAAGGGCGCGCTCGACCACGTTCTGCAACTCGCGAACGTTTCCAGGCCATGCGTATGCCACCAGCCGCGACATGGCCTCGGCGCTGAATCCAGGCGGGGCTGCGCCACGTGCGGTCGCGAAGCGCTCGAGGAATGTCGCAGCCAACATGGGAATATCGTCGCGCCGATCGCGGAGCGGCGGCAGGTTGACGTTGATGATATTCAGACGAAAGTAGAGGTCCTCGCGGAACGCGCCGTCCGCGACGGCGGATTTCAGGGCAACGTTGGTGGCGGCGACAACGCGCACGTCCACGGCTCGCTCCTCCGAAGAGCCGATGCGCCGCACGGCACGTTCTTGGAGCGCCCGATTGAGCTTCACCTGCAGACCGAGTGGCAGCTCGCCGATCTCGTCCAGAAAGAGTGTGCCTCCCTGCGCCTCTTCGAAAAGGCCACGTTTGTCGCTGGTCGCGCCGGTGAAGGCGCCTTTGACATGGCCGAAAAGCTCAGATTCGATGAGATGTTCTGGAAGCGCCCCGCAGTTTACGGCTACGAAGCGGCCCCTGCTTCGAGGGCTCGAGGTGTGCACGGCGCGTGCGGCAAGCTCCTTGCCCGTCCCGCTCTCGCCAGTGACCAGCACTGTCGCGTCGGTTGCGCTCGCTCGTTCTAGCAGACGCAAAATTCGCCGCATAGCCGGGCTCTTGGTGACGATTCGATCGAGCCGCTCGACACCTTCGAGAGCGGCGCGCAGGTCGCGCGTTTCGCGCTTGAGCCTGCGCCGCTCGGCGGCGCGTTGGATGACGAGCGCAGCCTCGTCAGGATCGAACGGCTTGGTGAGGTAGTCGTAGGCCCCGACCTTCATGGCGGCGACGGCGCTTTCGACAGTCGCGTACGCAGTCATGAGAACCACCTCGACTTCGGGTTGCTCCCGCTTGATCGCCGTCAACAAAGTCATTCCATCGAGTCCCGGCATTCGCACGTCGCTGACAACGACATCGAACATGGACGCAGCGAGGTACCCCAATGCTTTCGCGCCGTCCGACGCCGTATAGACGTCCGCGGTCTCGCGCAGCAGCTTCTCGAACAGCGTTAGAATGGTCTCCTTGTCGTCGACGACGAGCACGCGTGGCTTGGTCATACGGCAGATCCGCGCGGCAGTCGGACGGTTACGACAGTGCCAGGATGGGCACGCTCGATTTGGATGCTTCCATGGTGCGCATCCATGATCGACTGACAGATTGCAAGTCCCAAGCCGGTGCCGTTGCTCTTGGTCGTGAAGAACGGCTCGAATGCCCGCTCGAACACCTCATCGGGCATGCCGACGCCGTCATCCGCGAAGGTTACGCAAAGGTTCAGGTTGTCCGCTACAGCGCCAATCACGATTCGACCGTTTGGCGCCGTCGCGTCGATTGCATTCGCCAAAACGTTGTCGAAGACCTGACGAAGCTGCGATTCGTCGGCAGTCGCGGGCGCCGGTGCGGTCGCATGCAGGTCTATGGAGCGTCCCTGTCGCCGCTCGGGGGCGAGGCGATCGATGCTGTCGGCGAGGAGAGCCACCACATCGGTGGATCGCAGTTGGACTTGGCGCGGCTTGGCGAGACCAAGAAGCGCCGAGACGATACGTTGGCACTGGCGCGCTTCGTTTTCGATGATGCGCAGGTCCTCCAGACCGATGCTGGGCGCCGAACGCTGCAAGAGCTTCGCGTAACCTAGGATGACGCCGATCGGATTGTTGATCTCGTGCGCGACACCGGCCGCGACCTGCCCGAGAGACGCGAGGCGGTGGCTTTTCAAAAGCATCTCTTGGTTTCGCTGTAGCGACGCGCCCATAGTGTTCATCGCGTCGGCGAGGCCGGATAACTCATCGTGACCGCTTACGCGAATGCGCGTGTCGAGACGCCCGCGCGCCAGAAGGTCGGCTCCGTGGCGCAGGGCTCCCACGCGCCGCATGAAGCTCCTCGTCGTGATTGCGGCGATGAAGAGTGCGATAGCGGACGCAGTGCCGAAGCACCACGCGACTGTGGTCCGTGCACGTTTGCGGACTGCCTGGGCGCGCTGCTGTGCGCGGGCGCTGCGGTCTTCCAGCCGCCGATTCAGTGTTTCGTTGATCGCGACGACTTGGTCTACGATTGAAGCGAGAGCGTCATGATGCGCGAGCGCCCCTTCGATGTTTCCGTCCGCTACCCGCGGCACGACTTCACGCCGAAACTCGGTGTCCGCCAGGGTTGCCAAGCGAACGATTTCACGGGCGTCCAGCAGGTCCGCGCCGTCGGACAGATGCGCTTCGAGAGTCTGGACCGTCTTTCGCGTCGCGGCAGCGACTGCTTCGTAGTGGTCCTCGACGTGTGACAAGTTGCGTACAATGAGCGTATGCGCTTGGTGAATATATTGCTCGCGCACTTGTGCGGCGGCGATGTGGCCAGCGTGTTTGGAGTGGTCGAGATGCTGTATCTCGGCCTCGACCAAGGTGATGTCGTGGAAGGCGACCAATGTAGCGGCGACGACGATGGCAAACGGAGCCAGCACCGCGAGAAACGCGAGTGTGAGACGTATTCCAGTGGAAGCCAGCATTCGCGCGACGGTGGCACTGCAACCTGCGCGCCGGGCCGCGGCTGGCGATTCCGGGCGATCTCCATGGTTTCTGGCGAACATACCGTCACAGTGTAACCCGCTCGGTTACGCCTGGCGTCTACAAGACCGGGCTCAGGGTCGCTGCGGCGGGAGCCAGGGCAGGGCCCCCCGCCGTCGCCACTGACCTGCGCTTCATCAGCCTCTCGGCAAGACTCATGCAGAGGTGGCCCCCCGGCACTGCCACTTTGTAGTTCATGATGCGACATCGGAGGGGGTTTTTGTCCGTCGGCAGAGCCGTTCTCGTGCGCCGCAGTGTTGCTTGTGCCGCCGCGGCGCTAGTCGCGATCGTCGTCGGTGCATGTGACCGGCGATTCGACTGCGAGAACTTCTACCGAGGTGTCTCAGCGGGACCGCTCAGCTCGACAAGCGCGACGTGGGTCGATGCACTCCGATCCCGGTCGCTGCGGGTGCGGGTGCATGCCCCGTTGCCGGTTGCCGAAGCACGGCCTCTGGTGGTCTTCAGCAGTGGTCTCGGCGCGGTCGAGGCTGACCAGGAAGAGCTTGGTCGCTACCTCGCAGCGCACGGCTACACATTCGTGGTGGTGGTCCATCCAGAAAGCTCCAGCGCTGTGACCTGTGGAACGGCCACGGGGGCCGCGTGCTGGAGCAAGCTCGAAGCGACCGAGCCCGATCCAAACGTGTGGATGCACCGCATCGATGACATGCAGTTCGCTATAACGAACATGCTCGCAACCCCGGCGTCGGCAGGCAACGTCGATGCGACGCGCATCGCGGTCGGAGGTCACTCGTTCGGCGCATTCACCGCGTTGACGCTCGTCGGTACGACCTTCGTCGATCCTCGTAACCAGACACGCGTCGACGCGACAGATGAGCGTGTGCGAGCGGCATTCGTCATGTCACCGCAGGGTTCACGCTGGTTCGGGCTCGACGAGCAGTCGTGGGCCGCCATCACCCGTCCAACGCTCTTCATGACCGGTGACCAGGACGGAACCAGTTTGCCCAGTGCCTCGCCAGCATGGCGGCGCGAGCCGTTCGAGCGTGTGAAGCCAGGCAACAAGTGGCTGCTGCGTCTTACCGACGCGAGCCACATGAGCTTCACGAGCCAAGTGCGCGAGAATCATTTGTCGACGCTACAGCAGCGCGTCATCCTCGCGTTTCTGGATGCCTACGTGCGCGGTGACGTGAACGCGCGGTCTTCCCTCGATGGCGATCGCGTGCGCGCTTGCAGCAAAGGGCGGGCGGCGCTCGTATCGAAGTGACCGCAGGCTGCAAGTGCTAGTGGTTGGCGAGCCGCTTCGATTGTCATCGGCGCGCCACGCGGTCATCGTGTAACCACGTCGGGTACGCTTGGCGTGTGATGGGCGGCGTTCGCCACGAACCGCGAAACGAGAGATGCCTTCGGCTCTGTCGAAATCGAGCTCACGACTTCACGATGAAGGCATCGAAGAGGCGCACGTACGGGCTGGGTCGTGCTTCGCTTCTCGCCGCACTGGACAACGCGAGCATCTTGCTCGTGGCGACTGGCGCGATTCTCGTCGAGGCAGTGCGACGTTTTCGCGACCCGGCACCTTCGAGAGGCGTTGAATCTCTCGCTCGACGCCGTGCCAGACCACATCGATCCCGACGCACGCGCACCTGGCCACCCTTCGACTTTCTCCCGAACCTGCGTCGCGAGGCTCTCGCGCCGCAGAGCGCGGCGCTTGGGGCTAGAACGGCCTCACGCCCTAGCCGACGTCCCGAGAGTGAACGAGCGCACCCAGACCGCGAAATCATGCATGACGTCGTAACGCGAGCCGCAAGCGGGAACAGCCGCGGTCAGAGCTGCGACAGGCCAGGCCTGTCGCATCCAACGAAACATCTCCACAGCGCCCACGATAATACCCGACGCAAGAGTTTCTCACTCCGGCGCGCCCCAGCGCCGTCGTAGCACAAATTCACGCAATTAGGACTCTCCGATGGCTGAACCGCTAAGCCTGAATGCACCAGTGTCTTTGGATCCACGCGCTGGGTCCGGCCTGCCCCTGGCCACTGTTGCGCCCCAAGGTCCCGCCACCAGCTCGCCCATCGTCGTCGCCGACCTGCCGGAAGAGCGCCGTTCTCGCGTCACCCAGCTCCCCCCAGAGCGTGGCGTCTTGCCGGCTCCGAGCGGCACTCCGCGTCGCGCAGTGCGTACCGGCGCTCCGCAGAGCGAGCCCGCCGCGCCAGCCTCGCCCTACCGCACCAACAACATCTCGGTAGCCGACGCCGAGAAGGCCGTCAGCGAGTCACAGCGCGTTCTGCGCCAGCTCACCGGCACCGCCTTCGACCGTCCCCAGCACACCTTCCAGGCTGCCTTGGTCTTCCGTGACCAGCTCGGCGAGACCCACGTCCGGTTGCAGCGGCACTACCGCGGCATCCCGGTGTTCGGTGACCAGGTCATCACGCACATGGACCGCACCGGCAACGTGCGTCACCTCACCAATGCCGAGACGCCGCCGAACCTGAACGTCGACATCACGCCGCGGACCACCGCCGAGCAGGCTACAGCCGTGGCGCTCCAGGCCTTCGGCGAGACGCCGCAGACGCAGACCCGGCCGGAGCTGGTGATCGTGCGTGGCGACGACGGCCAGCACCGCCTCGCATGGCACGTCATCCTGTCGAGCTTCGACGGCCAGGAGCCGCGCCGGCAGCACTACTTCATCGACGCGCAGACCAACCAGACGATGTTCGACTTCAATGAGATCCATGGCTTCGTGCCGGATTTCGTTCGCGAGCGCATCAACGCCAACGCCGAGCCGAGTCGCCGCTTGCCGCTGCTCCCGCGCGCCGACGCCGAACCCGTGCCCGCTCCAGCGGAGCCGACCCCGACTCCGGCTCCGGCTCCGCCGTCGGGCGAGACTCCCCCGGCTCCGACGCCGGCACCCGTCGAGCCGCCGCCACCGCCGTTCACCCCCGCCTACGGTCTCGGCACCTCGGTCTACTCGGGTAACGTCCCGCTCGCGACCTCGCGTCGTACGTCTGACGGCCTCTTCGTGATGCGTGACCCGACGCGCCGCAACACCGAGACGCGTGACGGCAACGGCACCAGCAACAACACGAGCTTCGATGCCGAGGGCTTCCCGATCGCGGCGCGTCCGCTCACGGACACCGACAACGCTTGGGCAACGCCCGGTGACGACCCGCGCGCTCGCGTCGGCGTCGACGCGCACTACTTCGCTGTCCGCTATGACGACTTCTTGCGCGACATGTTCGGGCGCAGCGGCATCGACGGCGCCGGGCTTCCGGGCCGCAGCGTCGTTCACGTCGGCCGCAACATGGTCAACGCGTTCTACTACAACAGCGTGATGTGGTTCGGTGACGGCGACGGCCGTACTGCCGGTCCCTTGGTCGACAAGGACGTCGCGGGTCACGAGCCGACGCACGGCCTGACCTCGAACACGAGTGGTCTCATCTACCGTAGTGAGTCGGGCGCCTTGAATGAGGCTGCTTCGGACATCTTGGGCGCGGCCGTGTTCAGCTGGTACCTGCGCAACAACCACCTGCCGCCGGCGCAGCGCGATCAGGGCATCGCCACTGACTGGCTGATCGGTGAGGATGTCTGGACGCCGGGCCAGGAGGGCGACGCGCTCCGCTACATGGACAACCCGACGCGCGACCGCGAGGGCACCAGCGAGTTCTACTCGCGTGACCACTACAGCACGCGTTACCGCGGCTGGGGCGACAACGGTGGCGTGCACTTGAACTCCGGCATCGCCAACAACTGGTTCTACCTGTTGGCCGCCG
>CAZAER010000018.1:0-86745 GCA_964484195.1 uncultured Bdellovibrionales bacterium
GGCGGTAGTTAAGTTGGTTATAACGCCGGCCTGTCACGCCGGAGGCCGCGGGTTCAAGTCCCGTCCGCCCCGCCATTCTCTCCCTCGAGAATCGGCTGCCTGAACCAGAACAAACCGTGACACGCTGCGTCTGCGGCAAGACGTGCGACGAGCCTGCTCCATGACTCCCGCCGAGCAACAGGCTCTGACGCTCGCGACACCACGACGGAACTACGGCCTGCTCGCTCGCCTGCTGTTCTTCGTGATGGACCTGTTCTACAGCCGGCACCGTTCGCTATCGAAAACGAAGGTGCTCGAGGTCATCGCTCGCGTCCCCTACCAGTCCTGGGAACACGTGGCGTACGTCGCCGTGACGCATACGTACGGCGACCCGAGCTTCGCGCGACGCATCTTCGATTTCGTCCGCGAATCGCGCGCTCAGCAGGACAACGAACAATGGCACCTGTTGATTCTCGAAGAGATGATTCACGCCAAGGGTATTCGTGAGAGCGTCATCCGCTATCGCGTCTTTCCCCAGATCATCGCCTTTTTTTACTACCATGTGAGCTGGCTGCTTTACGTCATCAAGCCGTCGCTGAGCTACGCGCTCAACGCCGACTTCGAGGACCACGCCGAGCACGAATACATGGAGTTCGTGCGTGATCATCCGGAGCTCGAAAACGAGCCGTTCGTGAGCGCGTTCGAGGCGGACTACGGCCGCTTCGACAGCGTTGCCGACGTGCTCCGCCAGATGGGCGTCGACGAGCGCCACCACAAAAACGAATCGCTGGCGCGCATACCGCAGTCGCGCTTCGCTTGACGCTCAGCTCGAGACGACGAGCGGCACGTCACGATTGATATAGCAGTGCTTCTCGTAGCCGCCGGGGCCGTGATCCCAGAGGATCTCTGGCTGTCGCACCGCGCGTTGTTTGGGGATCGCGCTCCTCATGGCGAGGAGTCGATCGGTGGCAACGGCCTTGGCGGTGGGGTTCACCAGCATCCTGCCTGACGAGTTGAAGTACAGCTCGGTGCCGACGTGCTCGTAGAGTGGCGGCGTGGGAATGTCCGCGATTCCGTCCCAGCACTTACGGTAGCGGTACGTGATCGCGTCGAAGCCGCGCTCGCGGTAGACGCTACGCAGCGCCGCATTCATGATGCGCGGCGAGCCGTAGGTGTAGACGCCGCTCACGGTTTCGCGGCCCAGCTCGAGCGCTGCGAGCACCGCCGTCGCGGCGCCCAGGCTATGACCGGTGAGCAGCAAGCGCAGACCCGGAGCCGCGCGCTTGGCATCGGCGACGTGATCACGCATGGCCACCGAGACCTCGGCGAGCCCCTTCTGGAAGCCATTGTGCGCGCGTCCGCCATCGCGGTGTGGCGTCGGCAGCGCATCTGCGTCCTTGATCAAGTCGCCCATGATGCGTGGATCGGTGCCGCGGAAGCTGAGCACCCCGACGTTGCCGCGCGTCGCCAGCACGCCGTGTGTGCCGCCTTTGCCGCGGAGAAAATCGATAGTGAAGCCAGCGTGCGCGAGATCAGCAAAGCCTTTGCCGACACGCTCGGGGTCGCTGCCGCGCTCGCCGAAGTCCTCATAGACGCGGCGCGACGCGACCGAGCCAGCCCAGGCTTGGTCCCCGGAGTGATGGGGTTCGATGCGAAAGCTGCTCCAGTCGTAGTCGTGCGCCGGCCCTGTTTCCTGGGGGAGCGGAGGCAACGAGTTGGCGCCAAGAAGCCGTGCGCGCAACGCGGGGTCGAGCTGCTCGAGCGCGTGAAAACGCTGCGCCGGAGGCATGGCAGCAAAGTCGGCCAGCGCGAAACCCAGTCCTTTGGCGGGCTCGGGCTGCGGCTGCGGGTCGGCCGGGCGGCGCTCGCGCTCGAAGAAAGCGCGTGACCTGGCCATTAGTGTCTCGACAGTTTTCACTGGCGGAGTATCGGTGCCGACGACGTTACGGTTTCGCCAACGTCGAGTGCCGGTCAGACGCTAGCGGGGCTTCTGCACGTGCGCCGCGAGCCAGGCGCGCAACGCCGGAAGCGCGCCCTCGGCTAGACCCGCCGATGCGGCCTGCTCGCGCCGTGTGTCGCGAGCAACGGCAAAGAGCTCGTGGTTGCCGTTGGCAAGAGTCACGACCTCGAAGTCGTGACCGCCTCGCAGGCGCTCGAGGACCTTCACCGAGGCCCGGGTTGGGATGCTCGCGTCGAGCGCACCATAGATGAAGAGCGCAGGTACACGCAGTCGCGACAAGGCCGGAGCCGGATCGAAGCCGCGATCCGCGGGTGCCCACCCAACGACGACTTCCGCCTCGTCCATGGTCAGATGACTCGGGCCGCTGTCGTCCTCGGCGAGCAGCTTACTGTGGACGTCCTCGAGGAACGTCGAGACGGTGGGCCCGGAGACCTCGGCGACGAAGGCGACCTGCTTGGAGGTCGATGCGGCGAGCGGGATGATCCAGCCAGCTTGGCTGATGCCGAACAGGCCGACACGCGCGGCATCGACGCCCGGCTCCGCCGCGAGCGCCGCCACGGCTGCATTCGCATCCGCCGCGAGTCGCTCGAGATTCTCCGGGCTAACGTTGTTCGCGTCTTTGGCGCCGCGACCGACGTACTCGCCGCCCGAATCACCGACGCCGCGCTTGTCGTAGAGGAGCACGTCGACGCCAGCGCGCAGGAACACGCGCGCCATCGCCTGTTGCCACCACTCGTCTCGCGCAATGCGGCCCGAGCCGTGCACGAAGACCACGCCCGGCCTGGGCGCGGCACCCTCGGCCCGCAGCACGGTTGCCGCCAACTCCACGCCTGCGCTGCTAAAGCGGACATCGTGTTTGACGGGGTCGTGGCGTCGCGCCGCGGCGTGCCGGTCACCTACGTCGAGAGTCAGCTCGGTCACGCGGCCGTCGTTGTCGCGGATCAATCGCAGAGATCCGGCGCCTGGGAATGCTGTCGCAAGCCCCGGACCGACGAGGTAGGTGCCGTCGGTGAGTGGAAAAAGCGCGTGGGTCGCGCCGCTCTCGATATCGAAGAGCCGACCGTTCGCAGCCTCCACGCTCACCAAGAACGCACCGCTCGTGCTCGCGTAGGTTCCGCCGACCTCACGAGCGAACGCCGTCGCGTCGAAGGATGCCAGGCGGTCGAAGCGCGCCATACCGCCGACATCGCCCTGCCCTACGGGACCCTCGATGATGCTCGCCGATACTTTTCGGAGCTCGAAGACATGCAGCGTCGCGTCGAGCACGACCTCGAACCTCAGAAAGTCGTCACCGGCTTCGACATGGCGGAGCGGCGCCGCGGCATCGGGACTGACCGTCCATCCTCGGCCGGCGTCGAAGTCGAGCCAGACGCAGGGCTGGTTCCCAGAGGGCGACGCCAAGCCGCCCACCCAGGTGCCATGCATGACGACAGCGGGCCTCTGGCAAGCCGCGAGCAGGCAGGAAACGAGGAGGAGCAGAAAGCAGCGCACCGTGCCGGCGACCATAGCGCGAAGCGCCGCGACCGGCCTCCTGCAAATGGAAGGGTTGTCTCGAGCCGCCTCGAAAAGATAACGTCCAGCGCCCTTAGCCGGAGACTCCATGCGCTTTTCCGCCGTTGCCGTCGTAGCGTTGTGCCTCGTCGCCGTCGCTTGCAGCGATGACAAAAAGAACGACCCGCCGGATCCATACGCTGCGGTGAGCGAAGAGATCGACTCCGCGCAGGGCGGCAGCATCAGCCTCGAGGACGGCTCGTTCACCGTCGACATCCCAGCCGGCGCCTTAGCCTCCGACACCACCATCAGCATTCGCCAGCTCAGAGACGACGAGATCCCGGCGTGGGTGCCGGATCGCATGGCTCCGGTCGTCGAGCTACTCCCCGATGGCCTCGTCTTCACCACGCCGGTGAGCCTCGCCTGGACCTTGCCGGAGAGCGCTGGTGTCCGCGATGGCAGACTGGTGTTCGCGGTCGCTGGTTCGCTCGACGACGCCAATCAGCGCATCGTGCCAGCATCGACCAAGATCGCCCACAGCGGCACCAACGTCGTGGTCACCGAGACGGTGAGCCACTTCAGCAACCACACCGCGTTCTTCGCGGACAAGGCCGGCGTCGAGAACTTCGCAGGTCTAGGGCTCGACGTCGGCTTCCCCGAGAACAATGACTTCTATGTCGGCGACTCGTTCCTGCCGACCGTAGCACTGGTGTCCGTGAGCGGCGACGCTTACGACTTCGAGGTCGAGGGCAAGAGTATCAATCCGGCGCTCCACGTGCGCAGCTTCCCCGGCCACCCGCGTTCCTCGGAGTTCTCCGCAACCTCGCCCGAGATCCCCGTGACCTTCATCGGGGCGAACGACACCGTTTCGCTGGTTGGACCGATCTTCACCTGCAAGGAGGCGGTCGACGGTGCGATCTACGTGGTCGCCGTCAAATTCGAGCACGTCTTCTTGGCGAGCCAAGGCGCCGGCGGCATCGACGAAACCATCGAGTTCGAAGCCGAAGAAGGCGGCGTCGCCGACTGTCTCGCGCGCCCCGAGACCACCAAGAAGGACGACCAAGTGAACGTCGCCGAGACCCAGCGCGTCGTCAACGAAGGGGGCGCGATGGTGGCGAGCGGCCAGCAAGGCGTCGCCTTCAACATCCTGCAGGCGGCGTCCGAGATCTCGGACATCCTCGAGAGTCGCGACCCAGGCATCACTTACAATGGCGTGCCGGGCTTCCCCAACGCGCCCGGTCCCGATGAGTTCGCGTTCACCACGCCGAACCAGACGTTCAGCGCCAACCGCGTGGGTGACGGCTATCAGCCGGTAGGCCTCGCGGCCGGCGGCGGACTGTGGAACAGCGGCGGCGAGCTCACGGTCACCGGCAACTCGCTCGCCTTCAATCAGGCGTGGAGCGAGACCGTCCCGGTACCGTCGGACATCCCGACGAACGTCATCGAGACCATCGATGGGCTGAACAGCACCCTCGCGATCTCGTCGAGTCTCACCTTCGACGGCGTCTACGTGACCGGCTCGGGCTCCAGTCCGACACCGGGCAATGCGGGTTTCGGGGTGTTCATTCCACGGTCCGCTATGACGGAGACAGCCGGGGTCTTGCGCGGCCGTATGATCCCGCAGGGCATCGTCGACGCTCTCACCGCCGACCAGGTCGACCTCGACGACATCTACGTCGGTCTGGTGAACCAGACCACGACGAACGCCTGGTTCGACAGCCCGCGCGCCACCGACGTCCGTGCCATGAGCGCCATCGTCTTCCACGCGAGCGAGCTGGGCGGTACCACGAACCCCGGCAACTACACCGTCGAGCAGTGCAACGAGCTACCCGGTGAGTTCGTCTCGGTGGACGCCGACCGCACCGCAGTGCTGTGCATCAATCCCGGCACGTTCTGCTTCGTCAGCAACAACACCTACGAGGACGCTCCGCTCGCGCCGTCGCAGTGCTCCGGTCCGAACGGGCACCGCGCCTTCCAGATGAACTCGAGCGGCGGCAATGTCACCATCAGCGGCGGCAACTGGCCACTCGTCTGGGCGTCGACCGGCATCACCAGCGGCTACGTGATGACCGACCCGCCAGCGTCGACGCCGCTGCGCGCCATCGTCCGTCAGCCCGCGGCGCGCGCCTTCTATGACGTCAACTTCAGCTACGTCGGCACCACGATGACCGTGAACAGCGCAGTGCCGTACGACGCCCCGGCGCTGCCGGTCTACGGCGCCCAGCACCATTGCGCGAGCCTGCCGCAGACCTTCGGGACGCCAGTCACCGACGGCGACGACTTCGCGCGGATTTGCCTTGGCTACTATGGCACCGGCCAGACCCCGGGTGAGTGTTTCGTGCTCGGCGACGTCAACGCCACCGCCGAGACCGAATTCTGTCCGACCGCCAGCTTGCCGCTGCGCTTCCGCGTCGTCAGCGGCAACCCGACCATCTCGCGTAGCAACTCGGGCTGGCAGATCACCGGCATCTCGAGCGGCACCAACAGCGCCTCGACGGCGACCGGCTTTGCCGCCGACACCAACGTCACCATCACGGTCGACGGGGATCCGGCGGGGACGACGACGGTCGTATTCAGCTACAACGCGAGCAGCGGCTACACCATCGTCTCGGTCGACGATCCAGGCTTGCCGTAACCTAGCGCGGCACCAGCATCACGAAGGTGCCACGGTGTTTGAAACGTCCAGCGACTTCGGCGGCGGCATCACCGACGCCCCAGTAGATGTCCGCTCGAGCGGGCCCGATGATGGCCGAGCCGGTGTCCATCGCCACCATCAAGTGGCGAAACGGCGTCGTCGGCTCGGCGCCCTCGATGGGCAGGTCCGCTGAAATGAACATCAGTGTCCCATAGGGATGCAGCTTGTGGTCGACCGCGATGGAGCGCCGCGGCACCAAGGTGAAGCCCTGGGCACCGTGCCCCTGCTCGTCGCCCACCGCAGGGCTCGCCGCAAAAAACACGAACGGTTTGTTCTGCTGGCGAACCTCGACAGCAGGCTCGGGATTCGCAGCCATCCAGGCGCGGATCGCCTGCATGCTCATCTCCTCCGCCGGTATGATGCCGCGGTCGATGAGCACACGGCCGACCGACGTGTAAGGATGGTCCGTTTTCGCGGCGTACTCGAGCTTGTGGACGGTGCCGTCCTCGAGACGCAGGCGCGCCGAGCCCTGGATCTGGGCGAAGAAGGCGTCGATGGGATCGGCCCAAAACAGCTCGAGACCTTTGCCCGACAGCGCGCCCGCTTCGATGTCCGCACGCGTGAGCTTCAAGTCGTCGGCGTTCGCAGGCTTGGCGTAAAGGGCCGCCGAGTAGCGCTCGCTACGGGTACGCGAGGCGGGGAACACCGGCACGTAATACGCGGTGATGAGCCCGTCTTCCTCGCCGACCGCGGCGATACGGGCGGGAACGAAGTTGTCTTCGAAGAAGAGGCGCGCGTCCTCCCCTGCGAGAGGTCCACGCGCGAGCGCCCGCCGGCAGATCGGGTGCAAAGCCCCTTCGGTCACGGCCCGGCAACTGCTCGCGAAGGTGCTGTACGCTACAGCGTGATCGTCCTGCACCCAACCGTCGAGATCGCTCCAACTGACGCTTCTGAGCTCGGCACCAGTGACCTGGACGCCGGGAGCAATGTGCGAGCGCGCACAGGTGAAGACCGTACAAGCCGCGGCGAGGACCACGATTCTGCGCATGTTCACGGCGCCACCAGATAGCGAATTCATCGCCGCGCGCAAGTTGCCCGACGCGGTGGCGGGGCTCACGAGCGCAACCTTCCCGAGTTTGACCAGATAACTTCGGGAACTTCACTCGAAAGGCGATTGTTTTGGCCTCGGAGCTCGCAACCCGGGCGGTAGAACCCGGTGCCGTCCTGCCCCCTGGGGGAAGCCCGGTCACGGAGCGGCCGCGTCCATTCCGGCGCGACACCCGTCCGCGCGTGCCGGTCGAGCCGCCCAAGCCCCCCATGGGGCTGCGTGAGCTTCTGGGAGTCGGTCCGAGCGAGCATCCGACGGGCTTTGCCGCCGTCCTGCGGCCTTCCAAGGTCCGGCCACTCGTCGCCCCGACCTTCCTCGAGAACCCCAAGAGCCTGCGCGAAGCCTTCGACGCCATCCCCGGCGGCGGCCCGGCGCGCACCCGTCAGCTCAGTGGCAACGTCGAATCCTGGGCGTCTACGTGGGACATGCTGACGCGAGCCAACCGCACCATCGACGCGACCTACTTCATCGTCGAGCGCGACATCTACGGCTTTGCCTTCCTCGGCCACCTGCTTCGCAAGCAGCGCCAAGGCGCGCGCGTGCGCCTGATGACGGACGCGACGGCGGACTACAACGGCGTGCATGGCTTCACCCAACAGACGGCAAGGATTACCTCGAGGAGCTGGCAGCCGCTGGCAGCGAGGTCGCCATCTATCATCAACATCTGCAACGCCTGTTGCGCACGCCCGAGGCGCTCTTCCTCGGCACCTCGACCATTGCCGCGGTGAACCACGACAAGATCCTCGTCACCGATGGTCAGGTCGGAAAGACCGGCGGCCGCAACATCGCGCGTGACTACTTCGCCGACCCTGCGGACCTACCGGCTGCATGGCGCGACGGCGACTCCGAGGTGCGTGGAGAAGAGCAAGCGCGTGATTTCACCGCCGCCTTCGAGCGCGAGTTTCACAGCAGCGCCTCATCGCCGGTGCGGCGCGACGTCGGTCTCAATGTCACCCACCGCGACATCGAGCTCCTCGGCGCCTATCACCTCATGAATATCTGGATGAACGAGGCGCCCCTGAGCGACGCGGAGCAACAGGTATTGCGCAGCGACCCCACACGCCGCTCCGCCATGGCGGAAGATCTGGTTCGGCGCGCGCTCGCCGCCCTCCCGCCGACGGCATCACCCGCACCCCATCGACGCACGAACGTCAGGCCCTTACCCGTCTCGCCACCGAGCTCGTCGGCTACGCCCGGACCAGGGGCTCGGCACGCACCTACGACCGCAACGAGCGCTTCTTCGACGCCGAGGTGAAGGTCGTCGATCAGACCTCGCTCGCCGCCGGCCGCTACAACGAGATTGCCCCGGCGCTCACAACGCTCGTGCGCGGCGCCCAGGAGCGCATCGTCATCCAGAACCCCTACGTCGTCCTCACCAACGAAGAGATCGACGAGCTGGCGCGTGCCTCAGCGAATGGCGTCGAGATTTGGTTCGGCACCAACAGCCCCAGCTCGACCGACAGCACGGTGACGCAAGCCTTCTTCTTGGAGGACTGGGCGTACATCTTAGCGCGCGTACCGAATGCCCGGTTCTTCGTCGCCACCGGCCAGAACAAGTTCCACGGCAAGATGGCAATCATCGACGACCAAGTGTCCATCGTCTCGAGCTACAACGCCGATTGGTTGTCCGCTTACGTGAACAGTGAGATCGGCGAGATTACGTGGTCGCGCGAGCGCGCAGCCGATCTCATGAGTGATTTCATGCAGGAATACAACGACCCGTCGAACGGTGTGCGCGAGTACACCATTCGTCGCAACGCTGACGGCTCCGCGGTGCTCGTCGATCGCAACGCCGGCACCGGCCAGCCGCCCGACTGGCAGCCGGTCGTCGAATACGGTCCGGAGAATCACCTTTCGGCCAAGGTCCTCGCCGAGTATGCGCGACGCCGCAGCGATTGGCGGCGGCGACGCAGCTACCTCGCGCAGCTCGCGCCGCTGCAACATCCGCCGCTCACGTTTCCAGCACCGACGCCTGGCCGCAAGCGCCCTACTCCATAGCGAACCAGCGGCGGCGAGCTGCTGCGAGCGCCTCCGTCTCTTGGGCGCTGAGCTCGGCATGCCCCGCGCGCATCACGAAGAGACGCGCATCATCCGCTCCGGCGGACTTTCGCAATGCGTTGTAGATCACGAATTGCCCCGGAGGCGTGACCACCGGGTCACTCTCGGCGGCGGCGACCATCGTCGGCACACGCGCGAAGCGGGCGGCGCAGGCGGCGTCGAAATAGGCGAGCGTTCGACGCACCAGCCGGCGCCGGTCAGGGCCACGCGCGTAGAGTTGGACAGCCGCGCCGCTCCCGTTCGTCGGGAGCTGCATGCGCAGCTCTTGCGCCCCGAAGGTCGGTACCTCGAGGAAGGCGCGAGCAAAACGCTCGTCCCAAGCGAGCGCCAGCGCGGCGACACCGCCGCCGAAGCTCGTACCGTCGAGGTAGAGGCGCTCGCGGGCGGTCGGCACTGCCGCGATGAGCGCGCTCGCCGCCGACCAAACGTCGGCCACCGAGTCGCCGAGCTCGTAGGTGTCGGGCGATTCGATACCGTCGACGACGTGTTGGTCTGGATTGCTCGGGATATCTGGTCCTGCCGATAGACCGAAGCCACGCACGCAGCCGAAGAGCATCGCCGAGGTCGGACTGTTCTCGCGCAATATCTCGGGGGTTGGCTCACTACAACCGCCGTAGCCATGCACGTAGAGCACGGCATTGTCCGGCACGCGGCCGACCGGCGTCGCCAGATAGCCGCCGAGGCGACGACCACCCACTCCGCTATAGTAGATGACGCGAACATCGTGATCGCCGACTCGCCGAGCCGGACCCATCTCCACGGCCGGAGGCACGCGCACGGCCGCGCGGTAACGCTGCCGCCAGAAACGCGAGAAGTCGTCGGGCGGACGTGGCGGCTCGAGAGTGAGCATGCGCGGTACGTCATAGCGATGCGAAGGGCCGGTAGGCGCCAAGGCGTCGACTTGCAGCGACGCCCGCAGGGATTGGCTCTCGGGTTCCGCCAGTGGGCTTCCGATGGCGACCGGCACGTCGGGTCGCATTGCATGCGTCTTTTCGACCAAGGCAGTCATTCGGAATCCCGATCATGGTTATCGAGCGTTGGACGATCCCGGTGCGTCCGCGCAACCGGACCTGGGCGGATGTGGGTACGCTGTTTCATGAGAGCCGCCTTCATCGGCGTCGTCGCAGTCACCACCATGGCTGTCGACGCGCAAGCCGCCGATGTGTATGAAAATTTCGATGCCGTCATCCCGCCAGCCGTCCCCGTCGGTTGGAGCGCGAGCGGAGGCTTCACGACGGTGGGGAGCGATGCGTCATCGCAGCCGAACCGGGCTTTCTGTCCCGAGCCCGCGACGACGAGCAACAGCTTGCTGAACTCTCCGACCTTCGTCGTGGAGAACCCATTCCAAGTGCGCTTTCAGCACCGCTTCGACACCGAGGAGAAATACGACGGCGGTATTCTCGAGGTGTCGTACGACGGTGGTCCTTTCGTCGATGTGCTCGCCGCCGGCGGCAGCTTCGTCGAAGGCGGCTACACCGAGAAGCTCGTCACTGCCGGCTCGAACCCGTTGGCTGGTAAGCGCGCTTGGACCGGCAGCTCCGGCGGCTTCATCCGCACGGTCGTCAATCTTCCCGCCCCCGCCGGCGGCGAAGTGCGCCTCGCCTTCCATTTCGGCACCGATGGCGGCCAGGGCGGCAATGGCTGGAGCATCGACGACGTTCAGGTTTTCGACACCTGCCGGCTCACCTGCCCCGCGCCGATGACTATCGAAGCGGAAGCTAGCGTCTGTGGCGCCGTCGCGACGTTCGCTAGAGCGGACACCACCAATTGCGGCGCCGTCCTCATGTATCCGCCGAGCGGTTCGTTTTTCGACGTCGGCGAGACGACAGTCGCCGCAGTCTCGGAAGCCGGACCTTTCTGTGAGACCACCGTCACGGTCGCCGACAACCAGCCACCGACCATCATCTGTCCAGACACCATCGTCATCGAAGCAGCGTCGCGTGCCTGCGCCGCTCCCGCGCTGTTCGTACCGCCGTCGGGCCTCGACAACTGCACGAGCACGAGTGAGTGCTCGGTGATTCCTGGGCAAAGCCTGCCGCCCGGTGACACGGTGGTGACCTGCACGGTCACCGACGGTGGCCTTCGCAGCGCATCCTGCGACTTCGTCATCACGGTCGCCGTCCCCGAAGGCGAAGCCGGTGGCGTCTGCGAAGACAAACAGGACGGAGGAGGAGGCTGCGCAAGCGCTAGCGACGTTTCGCCTGTGCTCGTTCTGCTCGCGGCGCTCGCCATCTACTGCCGCATTTCCCGAGCGGACAGGTCGCCCAAAGGCAACTAGTGCTTCCCCACGACCCCGAATTGGGTCAGCATCGCGACATGCCCGGAAAAATGAAGTTCGTCCCGGTTGGCTCGACCCTCGTCGTCGTCCACGATGCGACGACACCCTCGACCGAGGACTGGCAGAGCTTCCTCGACTACCTGCATGGCGATGACGGGCGCGGCCTCACGCGCATCTTCGTGGAGACACGCGGCGGCGGCCCCGACCTCAAGCAGCGCGGCGCTTACAATCACCTCATCAAGCGCAACAACCGGGTCATCAAAGTCGCGGTGCTCTCCGACGCAACGGTGATCCGCGCGCTCGTCACCGCGTTCGGTCTCATCAAGGGCAACGACATGAGGATGTTCGCGATGACCGACCAAGCCGGCGCGGGGCGCCACCTCATGCTGCCGCCTTCGGAGATCGCGAAGATCGAGCAAGCGCTCGTTGGCCTACGGCGCGACATCGGCGTTTCCGCACCGGCGCGCGCCGTCGGCAAGAGTCCCTGACGCCGTCTACGGCTTCGCACTCCCGAAGAGCTTCGCGTATTCGGCGTAGCCCTCTTTCGCGAGATCGGCGGCGGGGATGAAACGCATCGACGCCGCGTTCATGCAGTAGCGCAGGCGAGTCGGAGCCGGTCCGTCATCGAAGACATGTCCGAGGTGGGAGTCGGCGTGTTTCGAGCGCACTTCGACGCGTCGCATGCCGTGCGACTCGTCAGCGACCTCGACCACGTTGCTGCTCTCGAGCGGCCGCGTGAAGCTCGGCCAACCCGTCCCCGAGTCGAACTTGTCGCGGGAAGAAAAGAGCGGCTCACCCGAAACCACGTCGACGTAGATACCATCGGCGTGATTGTCCCAGAGCGCGTTGCGAAACGGCGCTTCGGTGCCCTGCTCTTGAGTGACACGATACTGCTCGGCAGTGAGCTTCTTCTTGAGCTCATCCGCGCTCGGCTTCTTGAAAGTTTCCATGCTCGTCCATCGCGTTGAGTGTGGAGGATTTTGAGGGGCTGCCGCATGCACGCTGGTGGTGATCACAGCGTTCTGAATGAACAGACTCACCAATCCCGCGAGGCTTGCGACAATCGCCATGATGGCCAATTTGCGCATACTCAAAAGGTAGCCACGCAAGCGTGAGTCAGCCAGCGCTCTCGTCAGGGGGTTCTTCATGCCCTCCATACGCCGGTGCCATGCCTCCGGTTTCGCCATCGATGTGACTTGACCCCATGCCCGCGCCCTAGCTAACGCTTCGCGTCAGATGAACGAAGCTGCCCCGACGATCGATGCCGGCATCACCGCATGGATGCTCACGTCCACAGCCCTGGTGCTGCTCATGGTGCCCGGACTCGCCATGTTTTACGGCGGCTTGGTGCGCACCAAAAACGTGCTCGGCACCATGATGCACGCTTTCGCGGCCATGGCGATCATCGGCGTGCTCTGGGTGGTGTGCGGCTACGGCATGTCTTTCGGGCCGAATGCGCTCGGCGGTTGGATCGGTTGGGATAGCTCGCTCCTGTTCTTGTCGCGTCTCGATACCGACGCGCCGATGGCCGGCTACCGCATCCCCGAGTACGTCTACGCCATGTTCCAGGGGAAGTTCGCCATCATCACGCCTGCCCTCATCGCGGGCGCGTTCGCCGAGCGCGTGAACTTCCGCGGCTACTGCGTGTTCATCGCGCTCTGGGCAATCCTCGTCTACAACCCGCTCTGCCACTGGGTTTGGGCGCCGGATGGCTTCCTCTTCACGCTGGGCGCCATCGACTTCGCTGGCGGGACGGTCGTGCACATCAGCGCCGGAGTGTCCGCTTTAGTGTGCGCGCTCTATCTCGGCGGCCGCAAGGGTTACCCCAACACAGCAATGCGCCCGAACAACTTGGTGATGACCATGATGGGAGCCGGCCTGCTCTGGGTCGGGTGGTTCGGCTTCAACGCCGGTAGCTCGGTGAACAGCAACATCGACACGGCGCGGGCGCTCACGGTCACGCAGGTGGCCGCCGCGGGCGGCGCCCTCGCCTGGATGACCATCGAAGCGCTGCACCACCGGAAGGCGACGAGCCTCGGGTTGTGCTCGGGAATCCTCGCGGGACTCGTGGTGATCACGCCCGCGGCCGGTGTCGTGAACGTCGCCGGCGCGCTGGTGCTGAGTATGCTGGCGTCGATCGTTTGCTACGTCGCGGTGCTCCTGAAATCGAAGCTCGGCTACGACGATTCGCTCGACGTCTTCGGCATTCACGGCGTCGCCGCCATGTTGGGCGCCATCGGCTTGTCGTTTTTCATCCGCGCCAACACAGTCGCCGACTTTCTCTCCAAGGACTCCGGCTGGACCACGTGGAAACAGCTCGGCGTGCAGTCGGCGAGTGTCGCTATAGCGGCCGGCTACGCGGCTCTCGCATCGATCGCCTTGCTGGTGGTCGTCGACAAGGTCATCGGTTTCCGACTCGACACGACGCGCGAGATGGCCGGTATGGATCACGCCCTGCACGGCGAAAGCGGCTACGGCCTCCTGAGCTTGGACTGAACCCATGAAACTGATCACCGCCATCATCCAGCCCGACAAGCTCGACGAAGTGCGCGAGGCGCTCATCCGCGCCGAGATCACCCGCATCACCGTCAGCCGCTGCAGCGGACATGGCCGCCGGCGCGACGAAGAGCTCTACCGCGGTCAGGTGCACGTCCCCAGCCTGCAAAACATGGTCCGCCTCGACATCGCGGTGAACGACGCGTTCGTGAGCGTCACCGTCGACACCATTCTTGCCGCCGCGCGTCATACCGAAGGCGAGATCGGCGACGGCAAGATCTTCATCACGCACCTCGAGGACTGCATCCGCATCAGAACCGGCGACCGCGGCGGCGGCGCCATCTAGGCAGGCGTTCCGACGCAACACTTGGCTTGGTCGTCCGATACCGATGACGACCTAACAATCGATAAGCCGAGTCTCATGTCGACGCCTATTCCGCAGAAAATCTTCCAGGCCCCGCCCACGCAGCGCGAAATCGATCGCGCCAAGCGCGCCGAAAGCCTTCCTCTGCCCAGCTTCCTCCAGCAGCGCGGCAACGTCCTGCTCGCCGAAACCGTCGACATGCGTAGTGCCCGCCTGGCACTCCGCGGACGGCCCGTACCCGACGACTTCGGCGTGCCCTCCGGAACACCGATCGCCAACAAAGACACCATCCTCCCCGACCTCTGGCGGTCGCTTGGCAGCAACAAGCCGCCGGCGGCCGTGTTCATCTTGGTCAAGGGCCAGACCAGCTGGGGCCACGCTGCCGTCGCCTATCGGCGTCCGGACGGCGAGCTGACCTGCATGAACATCGTCGGCCGGCGCGGTCAGTCGCTCGCCAACTTCATGCCGCTCGAGGAGTATCTCTTCGGCGTCAAAGAGCTCGACCACCACGACGCCAGCGGCAAATTGGTCGCGCGACCGAAGGAGCTCGGCGGTCCCTGGGGCAACCCAGAGGGCGGCGCCTATCACCGCGACTTCGACATGGTCGTCGTCTGGGATTGGCCGCAGAACAAGCTCGATGACATGCACAAGTTCTTCCTCGAGGTGAACCACAACCAGGACGACCACGCCGCGCGCTTCCGCCTGGCGCCGGGGTTCTGGCGCGACACCTTCGACTCCATCGTGAAGGGCGACTCGCGCGAGAGTGGCAACTGCGCCCTCTGGACCTCGCGCGGCATGGAGATCGCCGGCCTCGTCGACATGACGAGCACCTTCCCCAAGCGCATCGCGGTCAACATGCTCCATGGCATCGGCAAGCGCGACACCAACAACCTCGACCTCGTCTGCGTGCCCGGCATTCCGCATGCCCGCCGCACGCACAAGTCGGGCGGCTCGGCGGCGCCGCTGGCCCAACCACTCGGCCTGCCCGTGAAGCCGAAGCTATTCAGCCCCAACTCGCTGATCATCTCTGGACCGCTCCCCATCCTCGATACGCGCTACTGGAACCTCGGCCACAGAGCCGCGGCGACCCTGCACTACGAGGGGGAGATCGCCCACATCATCCGCAGTCCGCGTGAGCTTTCGCGGCTCTAGCCGCTGGTCCGCTCATCCACTCACCCGCTGGCAGGAAAAAGCGCCTAAGCGGCGAAATAGACGCTTAGGTTCCTCGTATCTCGGGAGTCACGGGCACATTGGTGGGAACCAATGGCCCTCTCCCAGCGAGGAACGGTCATGCTGTCCCACATCAAAGAAACGGCCCTGGTTACGAGCTTCCTTGGTGGGCTCTTCTTGGGTGTCATCTCCCTGTTCGCGCCGGCGAGCGTCGGCGACACCGCTCCCACTTGGGCGGTGAAATCGTGCCCGCCGCTCGTCTGCGACCACGACGATCTGGGTGCGTCGACGGGCAATTTCTCGGGCTGCGTCGACTATCTCGTTTCGAACTGCTGAGACGTCGCGGCGATGGCCGCCCACAGTCCTTGGAAGGCGCTGGTCATGACCGCGATGACGGTCATCAGCACCAGCACTCCAGTCGGGGCCGCGGCTTTTACCCCGAGCACCGCGGCCAGCGCGATACCGGCGAGCGCCGCGATACCGACGACGAGACCGCCGGCCCAGCTGCCCTCCATGTCGACATCGCTCGGGGTGCAGTGCGAGGCCACGCAGATGCCGACGTAGATCTGGAGCGGTAGCCACCAGGTGCGATGCTTCCAGATCGCCTGGAGGAGCCGCCACGCCATGGCAGCGGCATCGCGCGCTACCAGACGCAGATCCTTGATGTCGTGCAGTGTCCGCTGCGGCGGAGTGAGCAAGCGGCCAAGGTCGTCTGGACCGACCATCCATGCGAGCAGCGCGGCGATGGCGAGAGCGCCAGCGATGAGCGGCGCGATACCGATGAGCGCGTTACCGACCAGCTGCCATGCGGTCCGCTTGCTGTGCGAGTGGCGCACGTATCCGAGCGTGCCGGTCGAAGGATCGGGATCGAAGAAGGCGACACCCACGATGCGGTGGCCGAAAGCCTTGGCGACGACGAGGTGCGCGAGCTCGTGCAACGGCACCCCGAGCCAGCCGGTAACCAAAACGCCGCGCCAGCCAAAGTGGTGCGCCACCACCCTGCTCGAGGCCTTCTCGACCATGTGCAGCAACACCGCGATAGCGGCGACTCCCGCGAGCAGGATGCCGAGCTGCAACAGATTGTGCATAAACAGGCGCTGCACCGGTCAAAGCTGCTGGAAAATGGTGACAGTCACCAATTTCCCGCCAAACCACTCTCGCTAGCCGGGTCGGAAATTGGTGACTGTCACCATTTTTTTCAGCAGCCGGTGCGCTGGCGGGCCCACACGAGGATGGGGTGCAGGCGCGGCACGGTCATGCGCGCCGCTTCGACGAAGCTTGCCCAGCGGAAGGCGTGGTGCTCGGGCCGACCTAGGGTGGGATTCACGCCGAGCGTGACCGCCTCGGTCTGGGTTTGGGCGATGTAGTAGCGGGCGACCTTGCCGCGCGCGTATGGCGGCGTGTCGCGGTAGTCGTCACCCCAGACGAACTCGAGGTCGGTGATGCCGGTCTCTTCTTTGACCTCACGAATCGCCGCCTCGAGCGACGACTCCCCTGCTTCGACGCCGCCCTTGGGGAAATCCCAATAGTTGTAGGCTCGTAGCAGCAGCACCTTGCAGTCTGGATCCCGCCTCACCAGGACGACGCCGGCGGACAACATCGAGCTGCGTTGCTGGCGGGTCATGAGCTCTACAAGGGTTCCACGTCGAACAAAGTGAGGCCCGGGACTTTCTCCTGGGCATAGCGGAGAACGTAAGGCGTCTCCACGAGGACGACAGGGGCGCCGTTGCGATCTTCGAGCACCGTGTAGTCGCGTCGCGACTTCATGAAGGCGAGCCCCTCCGGATCACCGCCCACCCAGCGGGCGATGCGGAACGGCGCGTTGATGAACTTCGTTTCGGTCCGATACTCGTTCTTGAGGCGCTCCTTGAGGACCTCGAACTGCATCTGACCGACAGCGCCGAGGAACGGGTCTTGGTGCTGGAAGCCGGGCCGATAGAACATCTGCACGACGCCTTCGTGCGCGAGTTGCTCGAGGCCGGTGTCGAGCTGCTTCCGCTTGAGCGGATCCTTCAAGACGATCTGGCAGAAGAACTCCGGCGCGAAGCGCGGAATGCCGTCGAACTTGAGCACGCCCTTCTCGGCGAGCGTGTCACCGACGCGCAGCGATCCTGGATCGTAGAGGCCGACGATGTCGCCGGGGTACGCCTCTTCGACGATGGAGCGCTCCTGCGCGAGGAAGGAGTGCGGCTTCGAAAGGCGCAGCTCTTCCGCGTTGCGGCCGATGGTGACATCCATGCCGCGCGTGAACTTGCCGCTCACCACGCGCAAGAAGGCGATGCGGTCGCGGTGGCGCGGGTTCATGTTCGCCTGGATCTTGAAGATGAAGCCGGTGAAGCGCTCGTCTTCGGGGTCGATGATCTGATCGCCGTTGGCAATGCGGGCGGCCGGCCTGGCGGCGTGCTCCGCCATGAAATCGAGCAGCGTCTGGACGCCGAAGTTGGTCATCGCCGAGCCCCAGAACACCGGCGAGACGTTGCCAGAGAGGAAACCCTGTGCGCTATAGCCGTCACCGGCGGTCGCGAGCAGCTCGAGATCTTCGAGGACCTTGTCGTAGGCGAGGTCACCGAGTCGGTCCTTGGCGTGCTCGAGCGGCATGGTCTCGGTGTCGAGGATTTCGGTGCCGTGCGCTTTGGCGGTGAACAGGGTCACCTGTCGCGTCTTGATGTCGACAACGCCCTTGAAGTCGCGGCCCATGCCGATCGGCCAGTTCACCGGCGCTACCTTCAGGTTGAGCGTGCTCGAGACCTCGTCGATGAGCTCGAGCGGGTCACGGCCGTCGCGGTCGAGCTTGTTCATGAAGGTGACGACCGGGAGCTGCCGCATACGGCAGACCTCGAACAAGCGACGGGTACGATCTTCGACGCCTTTGGCGTGATCGATGAGCATGACCGCCGAGTCGACGGCCGCGAGCGTGCGGTAGGTGTCCTCGCTGAAGTCGGCGTGACCGGGGGTATCGAGCAGATTGAGCGCACTGCCGTTGTAGGTGAACTGCAGCACCGACGACGTGATCGAGATGCCGCGCTCTTGCTCCATCTGCATCCAGTCGGAGACGGCGTGGCGCGAGGCTTTGCGCGATTTCACCGAGCCGGCCAAGTGGATGGCCCCCGCGTAGAGCAAGAGCTTTTCGGTGAGCGTCGTCTTGCCGGCGTCGGGGTGCGAGATGATGGCGAAAGTGCGTCGCCGGGCGGCTTCGGCTGCGAGGCTCATGGACGTGCGGCGGCACAAGACACTTTGGAATCGCGCAAGTCAACGACTGGCACGTGTCTAGTTATCCCAGACCGCTTCCCGCTTCTTGTTCTCGTAGGCCTCCCGATCGCGGACCCCACGAACCAGGTCGGAGAGGATGACCCCGCTGGCCGGGACCCCGGTGAAGATGGCCCGCGGGTCGCCCAAGACGTAGACGATGGCGAGGTCGTGGACCGCGTTGAGCAGCCACAAGGTCCACTCGCGGCGAAACTCGAGCGAATATGACGCAAGCTCCGAGGCATCCACGAACATGGTCATGCGCACCGCTTCGAAACGCCACGATCGCAGATTCTCGACCGTGAGCGGCACCAGATCGGCGTCACCGTGTCCCGATATCGTCACCTCCGCCACCGAGCGCGCGAGTCGGCGCAGTCTCGACACGCCACGCTCGGTGACGATGGTGATGGTGCTGCCTTCTTGATCGACTCTGGCGCCGGACATGCTGCTCCCGGGGAAGCGTGGTCGGTCTTAGGATGAGCAACCCGCATGCCATGGCCGAGATCGGTCGATTCGTCTTAGCGGACAGTGTCCCCGTTCCGCGATGCGCCGCGAGTGTTCCGCCCGGCTGTGCCGAAAGGAAACGCTGGGGCGCCATTCATACGAAGATGAAGCGGAATCCGAGATAGAAGACACCGGCCAGCAGCGTGACCACGGGCAACGTGAGAATCCAGGCCGCCGCGATGGTGCCCACCGTGCCACCCTGCACACCAGCGCCTCCCACGACCATGGTGCCGGCGACGCCCGACGAGAGGACGTGCGTCGTGCTCACGGGGAGCCCGAGCCCGCCCGACAAGCCGATGGTCGCGGCGGCGACGATGCCGGCGCTCGCGCCCTGCGCGTAGCTCAGGTGTTGCTTGCCGATCTTTTCACCGACGGTGACGACGATGCGCTTCCAACCGATCATCGTGCCGATGCCGAGGCAGAGCGCGATGGCGACCAAGACCCAGCGCGGCGAATAATCGGTGAGCGCGCGCATCGCCTTGCGGTCGTCTTTCAAGGTGCCACCGTCGAGCGCCTTCTTCTTGGTCAGGTCGTCGATGGCTTTGTCGGCGACCAGGATGGCTTGCCGCGCGAGGAAGCGGTGCTCGCGGCCGATGTCCGTCATCGCGGTCTTTCCAGCGAGCATCTCGGTGAGCTGGGTGAGCTGCGCCTGGGCAAGAGTGGTGAGCGCCAGGACTTCGTCGCGCTGATCTTCCGCGATGTCCTCGAGCTCCACGGACTCGACCTGCGCGGCCAAGCGCTTTGCCGCCGCCGAGGCGCGCTCGATGGCCTTGGAATCGGCCGACATGTCGAGCGCGAAGCCCGCCGGCGCCAGCGCCATCAAGATGAGCATCACCAGCCCGACGCCCTTCTGACCGTCGTTCGAGCCGTGCGCGAACGACAAGCCAGCGCAGGTCGCGATGAGCAGCGAGCGCACCGACCACTGCGGCGGCTTGCCCGGGGTAGGCTCGGCATCGAGCGCGGGATGCTTCATGCGCCGCATCACCCAGCGAATGCCGGCCATCAAGAGACCAGCCGCCGTGAATCCGAAGAGCGGCGAGAAAACGAGCGCGAGGCCCGTTTCGCCGGCCTTCGCCCAGTTCACGCCTTCGCCGAAGTGGTGCCCAGCCACCAAGGAGTTCGCGAGCCCCACGCCGAGAATGGCGCCGATCAAGGTGTGGGAGCTCGAGGCAGGTAGGCCCAAGGCCCAGGTCCCCAAGTTCCAAACGATCGCCGACGCGAGGAGCGCGAGGACCATCGCGAGCCCTGCCCCGACGCCGCTCGAGACCACGAGCTCGACTGGTAGGAGCTTGATGATGCCCATGGCGACCGCGATGCCGCCCAAGAAGACGCCGAGAAAGTTGCAGATGCCCGAAAGCACGACGGCCACGCCGGGGCGCAAGCTGTGGGTATAGATGACGGTGGCGACGGCGTTGGCGGTGTCGTGGAAGCCGTTCACGAACTCGAAGCCGAAAGCCAGCAGCAGACACAGGGCGATGAGGACGTGGTGTCCCAGGCCGACTGCTGGATCGAAAATGGCTTCCAAAACACGGACTCCAAGCCTCGCGCGAGGCTTTGGCCACTAGGCGGGGGCGCCATTGACCAAAAAGGGGATGCCCTAGGCAAGCGCCTTTTCGGCTCGGGAGCTTGGAAGTCGCCCCGCGAGTGAAGAATTCACCGGGCTGTCACGTAGCCTTGGCACTCCCGGGAGCCTGCGCCACCGCGTCACTCACCACCCGGCGCAGCCGGTTCACGTCCCACGGCTTGGTCAGGATGGCGTCGACAGGTGTCGAACCCACGACGGATGCGACATCTAGATCACCGCTGAGGACGATTCGGCGCGTGCTTGGCGCGTGGGTGGTCATGGCGTGGAGCACGTCCATGCCGGTGCCGTCGGTCATGGTCATGTCGGTGACGACGACCGCGTATTCGCCCGCTTTGAGGGCGGCAATGGCTTCGCTGACGCCGGAAACGCATTCGATGGCGAGCGCGAGGCCATGCATCGAGCGCACGAACGCCCGTTGCACGGCGGTCTCATCATCAACGAACAGAAGGCGCGGCATGCCGCTCATGCTCCAAACTGAAAGCAAATGGCTTGCCAAGACCTGAAGTGGTGCGAACTCAACCCCTTAGGTTTACCCGGCCCCGCGCCGTGAGACACGTGTTTCGTTTTGCGACGTGCAAACGCGCAAGGAGTGCGTCAAATCTGCACGCTAGGCGGGATGGCGCCCCACCCCGCGTGCTGCTCTAGGCACGCATGCCGGCATTCGCCAGCAACGCCACGATCTCGGCTTCTGCCTCTAGCCAGTCGGACTCCGGCGAGCCGTTGGTGAAGCCACGGCGCTGCGCGCGGTAGTACGCCGCCTCGGCGATCAAGCGCCGCCGCTCGTTCTCGTCGATCGCGATGAGGTGCTCGCCGTTTATGCGGTGGTCACCGTTCATCGCGTGCGTGCCGGCTGACGTCGCCGCCATGTCGTGCAGCACGTCGTCGGTTGAACGCGCCGTCTCTTTTTTACGACGTCCTTTGGTCAATTTCATCTCTGCCATGTCTGATGTCTCCCAAGCTTGCTTACGGTACGCGTACTTCCTTGCGGCGCTTGCACGCCCAGTTGTCCCCGCCACTGCAGCCACGTTCGAGCAACGCGATGCCGCGCGCGCGGTCGACCGCAACGCCAGTCCCCGTAAAGTAAGCTTCCCCCAATTGACTGCATCCGAACGCGTCGCCCGCGTCGCAGGCTAGCGTGAGGAGCGTCGCGGCCTGGTCGAGGTTCCGCGGCACTCCCCGTCCCTCTTGTCGTTGCAGCGCTAGCGCGAGACATGCCTGAGTGATCTCGTTTACGCAAGCGCGCTGGTACAGCTCCGCGGAGCGCGCCGCATCTTGCGTGCCTCCGCGTCCGGTATCGAGTGCTTTGCCGAGGAGGAAGCAGGCGCGCGGCTCGCCGAGATCACAGCCGCGCTCGAGAGGCTGAATGGCAAGCGCCGGGTCGCGTACTTCTGCTGGTCCGTCTTGGCGGAGCGCGCCCTGGCGGTAACAGGCGTAGGAGCTGCCGAGGGCGCAGGCGCGATCGAATGCGGAGAGGCTGGCGGCGACGTCTTTGGCCACACCCACGCCGGCGAGCAGCACGATGCCGCGGCGCACGCAGCTGCTCGCGTCACCTTCCGCGCAACCGCCGTCATAGAGCTGGGCTCCGCGACCGAGCTGTGGCGGTACGCCATAAGCGTCGACGTAGCCGCGCTCGACACCGGCCAACCCCTCGTTCACCTGGCCGCGCGCCGCCACCAAGCTCTGCCGCACCTCGAGCACACGGGCGGCGAGCTTCTCGAGCGCTTCTTTCATCTGCGGCGCCTTGAGCTTCGCTTGCTCCTTCACGAGCTGGGTCACCGCGGTGTCGAGCTCGGCGAGCTCGTTCTCGGCGGTGGCAATGCGTGAGAGCGCGAGCTCCGCTTGCCAGAGAGGTTCGAGGGAGCGGCGCAAATCGGCTGCGTTGCGGGCGATGGTCTGACGCGCCTCGGTGTTGGCCTGCTCGGCGCTCTCGCAAGAGGCAACCGGAACGGGCGGAGGCGCGGGGGCTTTGGCCGCCGGCGCGGGCTCGGGAGCTGGAGTCGCGGCGCACGCGAGCAAGCCCGCGAGCACGACGACGCAACGAGGCATCTGGTGCGTCATGCCCCTAGCGCTATAAGCCTACGGGCAGGGGCGCAAGCATGGTGACGCATCTTCTCGTGCATGGGTTCGCCGGCACGCCGCTGTCCTGGGCAGAGATCGTGCCCCGCCTCCGCGGCAATGCGAGTGCCCCCGCGCTTCCCGGCCACAACTTCCCTGCTCTGCCGAGCTTCGCTGGATACGTCGATTGGCTCATCGCCGAGGTCGCCCTGTTGCCGCGCCCGATCCATCTGGTCGGCTACTCGGCGGGAGGGCGCATCGTCGCTGGCGCCCTCGCCAAGGGCGTCGCCTGTGATGCCGCGACGTTGATCTCGACGAACCTCGGCTTGGGGTCGGCCCCCGAGCGCGACCAGCGCGCTGCGAGCGACGCTGTCTGGTCGGCCCTGCTGCGCGAGCGCGGCATCGACGCCTTCATCGACGCCTGGGAAGCACAGCCGCTCTTCGCGAGCCAAGCGGCGCTGCCCGATGATCGACGGGCTTGGCAACGCATGGCGCGTGAGAGCCTGAACCCGAACGCTTTAGCGGACGCAATGGATGCGTTGAGCCTTGCACGCATGCCCGACCTGCGCGAGCCCGTGAGCCGAGTCACCGTGCCGTGGCAGATGGTCGTCGGCGCTCTCGACGCGAAGTTCGTGGCCGCGTCACGGGCGCTCGGAGCCCCACACGTCGAAGAGCTCGCAGATTGCGGTCACAACCCCCTCCTCGAAGCCCCCGAGGCGTTGGCGGCCGCGCTCAATAATTTCGTCCGCGCGTTGGCGTGACCTCTTCACACTGAACACCTGTTGCGTTAAAGCACGCGACTCCATGGCTTCACCCGTCCAGCTCGGTCCCGAGCCTTCCGAGAGCCCCGAAAGCATCCGCATCCGTGGCGCCCGCCAGAACAACCTGCGCGGCTTCGACCTCGACATCCCGCACGGGACGTTCACGGTCGTCACCGGGGTCTCGGGCTCCGGTAAGTCGTCGCTCGCGTTCCAGACGCTCTACGCCGAGGGTCAGCGACGTTACGTCGAGTCGTTCTCCGCCTACGCCCGTCAGTTCCTCGACCGCATGGGCCGCCCGCAGGTGGACGCGATCAGCGGCATCCCACCTGCCATCGCCATCGAGCAATCGAACCCGGTCCGCACCACGCGCTCGACCGTCGGCACCATGACCGAGATCGCGGACTACATGAAGCTGCTGTTCGCGCGGGTGGCGACGCTCACCTGCCCGACCTGCGGCCGGCCGGTGCGACGCGACGACGCGCAGTCGATTTGCCGGGAGCTCGCCGAGAGCCTGCCAGCCTCGGGAACGGCGCTAGTGCTGTTCGACTATCTGTGTCCGCCAGAGCGGAAAGCACGCGAGGTCGTCGAGACCTTGGTGAAGCGCGGCTTCCAACGCATCTGGTTACGCGACTCGGTGGTCCGTCTCGAGGACGTCGACGATCTGCCCACACACTTCGCGGTGGTCGTCGACCGCGTCAAGCTCCCGCACGAGCCGTCGCGCCTGCAGGAGAGCGTCGAGCAAGCCTTGGAGCTGGGCTTGGGGCGCATGGAAGTGCGCTGCTTCGACAAAGACGGTGAAGCCGGCGCGGTGCACAAGTTCTCCTCGCACCTGCACTGTCCGTACGACGATCTCGAATTCAAAGACGCGACGCCAAACGCCTTCTCGTTCAACAGCCCGGTGGGCGCTTGTGAAGCCTGCAGTGGCTTCGGCCGTGTCATCACCATCGATCGCGACCGTGTGGTGCCCGACGCGCGCAAGACCATCGGCGAAGGTGCGGTGAAACCGTGGCTCACCGACGGGCGCGTCTGGGAAATGAAAGAGCTGCTCGCCTTTTGCAAACGCAAGAAGATCCCGGTCGACGTACCGTGGAGCGAGCTGTCGGAAGCGCAGCGCGAGCTGGTGTGGAACGGCGAGGTGGCCTGGGAAGACTGGACCGAAGGACGGTTCCCGGGCGTGCTGGGATGGTTTTCGTACCTCGAGACCAAGACCTACAAGATGCACGTCCGCATCTTGCTCGCTCGCTATCGCGGCTACATCACCTGCGAGACCTGCGCCGGCCGTCGCATCAAGGACACGTCGCTCTCGTGGCGCGTCAACGGCAAGACCATCGCCGAAGTGTACGCGATGGCGGTCAGCGACCTGGTCGTGTTCTTCGATGGGTTGACGCTGTCGGGCAAGGACCAGACGGTCGCCGAGCCGGTGTTACGCGAGATCCGCTCGCGCCTGCGCTTCTTGATGGAGGTCGGGCTCGACTACCTGCAGCTCGACCGCGCCTCGCGCACATTGTCGGGTGGCGAGGTGCAGCGCGTGAACCTGACGACGGCGCTGGGCGCTTCGCTGGTCAACACCTTGTACGTCCTCGACGAGCCGTCGATCGGCCTGCACCCGCGCGACAACGAGCGTCTGGTGAAGATCCTCAAGGGGCTGCGCGACCAAGGGAACACCTTGGTGGTCGTCGAGCACGACCCCGAGATCATCCGTGAGGCAGATCGTGTCATCGACCTCGGGCCCGGCGCCGGCGCCCACGGCGGCGAGCTGATCTTCCACGGGACCTATCGCGAGATGCTCGCCCATCCGCGCTCGCGGACGGCGGCGCACATGAGCGGCCGCGAAGCCATCGAGGTGCCACGCGAGCGCAAGAAGGCACCGGGTAGGTTCCTCGCGGTCTCGAACGCACGTGAGAACAACCTGCGCGGCATCGACGTACGCATTCCCCTCGGTGTCATGACCGGCATCACCGGGGTCTCGGGCTCCGGCAAGTCGTCGCTCATCCACGACGTCATCCACGGGAACCTCATGCGCGCCCGCGGCGAGGCCGTCGAGCGCGTCGGTCTCTGCGACGGCATCACCGGCGCCGAGCACCTCGGCGACATCGTCTTGGTCGATCAAAGCCCGGCGGGCTCGACCCCGCGCGCCAACCCCGCGACCTACGTCGGCGCCTGGAACGGCATCCGCTCGCTGCTCGCCAACACCCCGCTCGCCAAGGAGCGCGGCTACGACGCCGGCACCTTCTCGTTCAACAGCGGCGAGGGCCGCTGCTCGACCTGCCAAGGCGAAGGCTTTCAGAAGATCGAGATGCAGTTCCTCTCGGACGTCTACGTGCCCTGCCCCGATTGCGACGGGCAGCGCTTCAACGACGACGTGCTCGAGGTCACCTACCGAGGCAAGACAGTCGCCGACATTCTCGCGATGACGGTGCGTGAAGGTCGGTCGTTCTTCGACAACCGCCGCGACATCCATGAAGCGCTCGGCGCCGTCGACGACGTGGGGCTCGGCTACCTGCGCATGGGTCAGGCCGTGAACACGCTGTCCGGCGGCGAAGCACAGCGCTTGAAGCTCGCGTCGTTCTTGATTCCTTCGACGCAGGGTCGCGACAAGCCCCGCTTGTTCTTCTTCGACGAGCCCACCACCGGGCTGCACTTCGACGACATCAAGACGCTGCTGGAGGTCTTCGGCCGACTCACGCGCGCCGGCAACACCATCGTCGTCATCGAGCACAACATCGACGTCATCAAGGCTTGCGACTGGGTGATTGACCTCGGCCCTGAAGGTGGAGCCGGGGGTGGCCAGATCGTGGCAACCGGCACACCGGAAGACGTGAGCCGCGTGCCGGGCTCGCACACTGGCCGCTTCTTGCGTGAAGTGTTGCGCGGCGGCGAGCGCGCGGGCGGCCGCCTGCAAGCCGCGGTCGCCGAGCAACGCGCGACCTATGCGGTGCGGCGTGGGCTCATCGACGTCCGCGGTGCGCGCGAGCACAACTTGCGAGACATCGACGTTGCCATTCCGCGGGACCGCATGATCGTCGTGACTGGTCCGTCGGGCTCGGGGAAATCGACGCTCGCCTTCGACATCGTGCACAGCGAAGGACAACGGCGCTATCTCGAATCGCTTTCCGCGTATGCGCGTCAGTTCGTCGGTACGCTATCGCGTCCAGACGTCGACAGCGTGACCGGCATTCCTCCGACCGTCGCGGTCGAGCAGCGAACCACGCGAGGCGGTCGCAACTCGACGGTAGCGACGTTGACGGAGATCTATCACTTCATCCGCCTGCTCTATTCGAAGCTCGGCAAGCGTCACGACGCGACCGGCAGCGAGACGCAGGCGATGACCATCGATGCCGTGGTCTCGCAGACGATGCGCGAGCACGTCGGCAAGACCGTGCGCGTGCTCGCGCCGATGGTTCGAGGTCGCAAAGGTTGGCACAAAGACGTGTTCGCCAAAGCGTTGCGTCTGGGCTTGCGTAGCGCGCGTGTCGACGGTGAGCTCATGGGCTTGAAGAAAGGCGAGCTGCCGTCGCTTGCCCGCCACAACGAGCACGACATCGAGCTGGTGGTCGGCAAAGCGACCCTCACCGCGGACAGCCGAGGACAGCTGCGCGACGCGCTCGAGCTCGCCTTCGAGCTCACCCGTGGCGAGGCGCAAATCCTCCCCGAGGGCGCCAAGAAGCCGCAGGAATTCCTCCTTTCGCGCTCGCCGGTCGGCAACATGATGGCGAACGAGATCGATCCGCGCCTCTTCTCGTTCAACTCGAAACGGGGTGCATGCGAGACGTGCAACGGCCTCGGTGTGGTGACACGCATCGACCCCGAGCTGTTCACCGACGACGCCGAGAAGTCGATCGCCGAAGGCGCTTTCGAATTCGTGAGCAAGGCCTCGCTCAAGCGCCTCATCTCGCAAGCCGACCTGTCGAAGAAAGCAAGCGTCGCCAAGATCCCCATCGACAAGCCGCTCGGCGTCATGTCGGACACGCAGCTCCAGCGGTTGTTCCACGGTGGCAACGGTTTCGAGGGGCTGGTGCCGTGGCTCACGCGCGTACGCGAAACCTCGACCGAGTCACACGGCGTGCAATCGCAGATCGAGAGCTATCTCGCGGACCATGTCTGCGATGTCTGCAAGGGGAAGCGTTTGAAGCCCGAGGCGCTCGCCGTCACAGTGCACGACGTGACCATCGACACTGTCGTCGGCATGAGCGTGGACGAGGCCTTGGAGCACTTCCAGGCCCTGCGCTTGAGCGAAGACGAGAAGGTGTTGGGCGAGCGCATCGTCGCCGAAATCGCGAGCAAGCTGCGATTCTTGCGCGAGGTCGGCCTCGGGTACCTGGCGCTCGAGCGACGCGCCGACAGCTTGTCGGGTGGCGAGGCACAGCGCATTCGTCTCGCCGCGCAGCTCGGGTCATCGTTGACCGGCGCCTGTTACGTCCTCGACGAGCCTACGATCGGTTTGCATCCCCGCGACAACGTTCGCCTGGTGGCGACGCTGCGTGCCCTGCGTGATCGCGGCAACACGCTCGTCGTGGTCGAGCACGACGAGGAGACCATGCGCGCCGCCGATCATTTGGTCGATCTCGGTCCGGGCGGAGGCGCTCGCGGTGGCACCATCGTCTTCAACGGTGATGCCGCACGCATCGCCAAAGAGGCGCCGCAATCGCGGACGGCGCAGTTCTTGGCCAACGGAGCCATCCCCGAGTTCATGCCCAAGAGACGCGCCGATCGCGGCCAGGAATCGCTGACGGTCGTCGGTGCTCACGCCAACAATCTGCGCGGCATCGACGTCGAGGTGCCGCGGCGCGCCTTCACCTGTGTCACGGGCGTTTCGGGGTCGGGCAAATCGACGTTCGTGCGTGACGTGCTCTTCAAAGGCATGCGGCGCAAGCTCGGCAGCACCGTGGTGCGAGCGGCCGAGCACGACGACATCCGCGGCATCGGTGAGATCCGCCGCGTCGTCGAGGTCGATCAATCTCCGATCGGCAAAACCCCACGATCGATCCCCGCGTCGTACGCAGGCTTCTGGGACGACGTGCGCGGACTCTTTGCGGGACTGCCGGAGTCGCGCGCCCGTGGCTGGGGCCCGTCGCGCTTCTCGTTCAACGTAGCGGGCGGCCGTTGTGACGGCTGCAGCGGACAGGGACGCGTGCGCGTCGAGATGAGCTTCCTGCCAGATGTCCACGTCGACTGCGACGTCTGCGGCGGCAAGCGCTACAACGACGAGACTCTCGCCGTGAAGTACAAGGGCAAGACGATTGCCGACGTGCTCGAGATGACCTTCGAGGAGGCGGAAGCATTCTTCGCAGCGGTGCCGCACATCCACAGCTACGCGGCGTTCTTCGTGGCCATCGGACTCGGATACCTGACCCTCGGACAGCCGTCGCCCACTCTGTCGGGCGGCGAAGCTCAGCGCGTAAAGCTGGCCCGCGAGATGGGCTCGGGCACACAAACCCCGACGCTCTACATCCTCGACGAACCGACGACCGGGTTGCACCCATCCGATGTCGCCGGCTTGCTGCGCTTGCTGCACGGTTTGGTCGACAAGGGTCATACCGTCGTCGTCATCGAGCACAACCTCGCGGTCATCGCTTCATGCGACTGGGTCATCGACTTGGGTCCCGAGGGCGGACGTGGCGGCGGCAAAGTCGTCGCCTGCGGACATCCCAAAGACCTCGCGCAGCGCAAGCGCTCCCATACGGGTACGTTCTTGAAGGCGTTCATCGAGCAGCACGGAGGCTGAGCGCCGCAGTCAGGCCTGGACAGCGCGGATGCGCCGCGAGGCCCAAAGAGCGCCGAGGAGGATGATGCCGGCGCCGAAGATCCCCGTGACCGGCTCGGTGATGAGGCCTGCTTGGTGCGCGAGGTTCAACGCCACGCCGAAAACGATCACCAGGGTCGGTCCACCGAGCGTGGCGTAGACCGTCATCGTCGCGCCGGTCATCAACACCATGAAGCCGAAGACGCGCACGCCCACGCGAATGGCATCGGGGAAGACGGGGCGCATCTCGTCCGCTTTAGCGAACCCAAGGACGGCGATCACCCATCCGGCGAGCATCAGCGCCGTACCTAGCCACGCGGTACGTTTCGCGCCGGGAGTCACGTGTCGTCGGGCGGAAGCGGTGGCAAGGTAGGCAGCTCTTCGGCGGCGTGGGGATCTCGCTCGCGAGCGCGTTTGAGCAGCTCGGAGAAGCTGACGGCCTCACCCTTGTAACCTGCGGGCCTCGGTGGCGGCGCGAGGCCGAAGGTCGCGGCCATGGCGGCGTCCTCGGCGTTGCCGCCGCCGGCGTTGTCGTCGACCCAGTTCTCGTCGCCCAAGCGGTCGAGCTCCCACCCTGGTGGGGGCGCATGACGCAGAGCTTCGACCACGGCCTTGGGGATCTCCGGCACGGCTGGGTCGGGGCGAGACTCGGGGCCACGAGCCTGCGGCCGCAGCGCCTCACGGATGCCGAGCGGATCGCGACCGTGTCCACTATCGCGTACTTGACGCCGCGGCGCCTCGGGAGCGACCTCGTCGATGTCGTCGTCGAGCTGCGAAGCGATGGAGCGGGCCCGCGACAGAGTCCGAGCATGGTCGTCTTCTTGCGGAGTTACCCTCGGGACGACGGCGCGGAGCTCGTCGGCAAGAACCCCGTGACCGGCCGCGGCGAGCTCGTCGATGAACGACGGCGCAGCGAGCGGCACGAGCGCGTGCGGCGACGGGGCAATGCCGGTCGAAAACAGGAGCTGCGGCCTGTAGCCGTCGGCGGCCATGGCGATCTCCGCGAGCTCACGAATCCGTGGCGCTCCCCCACCCTGCAGCACCACGACGAGATCGACGCCCGCGACGACTTGCAGTGGCGCTTGCGCACGCGGCGCGCGCACGTCGATCGCCGCCTCGTAACGCACGAGCACACGATCGAGCCGCCGGGCATCGAGCCACCCGACGACGCCCGAGCTCGCGGCCATGAGTCGGGCCAGAGCATCGACGTCGTGCGACCAAAAGGCCAAGCGTTCGGACCCATAGGCGATTGCATCCGCTAGAGCGGACGCACGCAGCCACGACGGCGGAAGCGGAACGGCGTCGTGTCCCAGCACCGCGGGCCGCGCCGCGGCACCCACGAGGCTACCGATGACCTCGAGCGATGGCAGCCATGGTCCGGCCACGATGACGTTGCGGCCGGTCGCGAGCGCGGCGTCGAGCAAGCGAGCAGCGAGACTCGAAAGCATTCCGTCGCGCGCGAGATCCTCGATGCGGCGATTGGCGTCTGGCCCACGGAGCAGAACGAGCGCGTCACCAACGACGCCGCACGCAACCCCATCGGCCATCGGAAATCGCTGATCGGCCGTCGGTGATCGGCTGTCGGCAATCGGAGACCGGCCATCGGCCATCGGCGATCGACTGTCGACATTCGGCGCTCGGACCTCGGCAATCGCAGCCGAAACCGCGCCCTTCGCCCTCTCATGCTCCTCTGCCGACCACGCCACCTCGACCGCTCGCGCCCCCTCCAGATGGTCCACCACCACCCGTCCCGGCCGCGCCGTCAGGCGCCACGCCTTCGCCTCTCGCAACACCCCAAGCAGCGCCCTCAAGGGTTCGGCCAGATCCGCGTGCTTCATGTCCTTCGACCTTGCCCAAGGACTTCCCGGCCAGCAAGCCCAAGGCCGGTGCCCAGCTGCCATTTTCACCAGCAACCCTGACGACTTGGCGCACCCGACCCGCAATTTCAAGCAACGATCCGCCAGACCACCCGAGAATAGCGCCGCGATCATGCACACGCGGTTTCGCGCTGTTTGACGCTGCCATCCGCTAGACCAGGTGTCGGGTAGGTGGCAAAGAGCCCAAACGTGACCATCTTGGTGACGATTCGAGGGCCCGAACGCCCCCAGCGCGTGCGCCGGTGGAATAGGTCGCACGTCTTAATTTCTTGAGGTTTGGCGCGGCTCGTCCGCCCCATGAAGCAACAATGACCCCGATGGTGACCAGAAAGCTCAAGTTTTACCTACGCTTGCAATATCCCGTGCGGATCGTTGCGGGCGAGGATGGCTTGGTTGGCTCCCTTCCCGACCTCCCGGGCTGCACCGTGACCGCCGATTCGGCCCCCGCGGTCTACTCGGCTCTCGAGCTCGCGCGCCGTAGCTGGCTTGCCGAGCGCATCAACGCCGGCGAAGACATCCCGATGCCCAACTCGTTCCTCAATCCGGACGACAACGAGAACGACGCGCCGGTCCGTCCCGAGGCCTACGCGCACCGCGAAGCCACGCCCTTCTAAGAAGCGGCACGTGCCTTCACGCGCAGACTGCTCGAGCACAGACCTCGGCCCTCCTCTTGGGCTATGGTCTCCGGCATGACCGTCGAGCTTTCGAGCGGCACGCTGGCGAGCATCGTCTCGATGACGGTGGCCATCGCCATCTTGTTCCGGCGGCCCCGTCGCCCGCTCTACATCGTGTTCGCGGTCTTCTCGGTGGCGCTCTTCTTCTGGCACGCCGCTTCGGTGACGCGCTCCTTCGGCCTCCCGTGGGAAGTCGTCGACACGGCTCGCCGAGCCACCGCGCTCCTCATCCCACCGACCGCGTCGCTCTTCTTCAATGAGCTGTTGCGCGACCAAACCATGGCGCGCCGCAATTTCACGCGCGTCTATTTCGTCTTGTCGTTCCTGCTCATCGCGCTCGACGTCTCGCCCTGGGGCGACCTCCTGGTCTCCCGCGTCGTGATCGCTACGTACGTTTTCGCGACCATGGCGCTCCTCATGCAAGCGCTCTGGCTGCGCGCCCGCAGTGGCCGCTCCGAGCCCGAGCGCAAGCGCCTCTCGTACGTGTTCTGGGGCGGCGTCATCACCCTCGGTCTCGCGGTCGGCGAGGCGGTGCCGCGCGCCGAGCTGCTCGCTGCGATGAGTCACATCGCGGCCACCATCTATCTCTACTTCCTCTACCAATCGATCATCGCCCGCCGACTCATCGACATCGTCGAGTTCCTCGGCAAGGCCGCCGTGTTCGCGGTGCTGACCATCGTGCTCGCGTCGGTCTACGCCCTGCTCGTGTTGTGGGTCGGCAAGGACAAGCAGAGCCTCGGTCTCTTCAACACCGTGGTCGCGAGCTTCGTCATCTTGATCATCTACGACCAAGTTCGCCCATGGGTCGAAGAGCTCACCGTGAAGCTGCTCTTCCGCGAACGCTACGAGCTGCAGCAGACCGTGCAACGTCTGGCGCGCGGCTTGCGCACCACGATCCGGCTCGAGCAAATGCGCGAGCGCGTGCTCGACACCCTGCACGACTCCGGCCGCGCCGGCATGGTCGCGCTCTATCTCGGCGACGAGGGCGAGCTCTCCTTCCAGCTCTACGGCTATCGCGGCGAGCATCCGCCCCGCTTCTTGAGCCTCACCCAGCAGCCGACGCTCCTCCAGGAACTGCGCCGCGAGCGACGTCCGGTGCTGCTCGAGCAACTCACCGAGCGCTACGACGAGCTGCCGGCCCTTCTCACTGGCGGTGACGCGAGCGTCCAGCGTGAGATCGAGCGCACCGCTGAAGCCATCAATTCGATGCACGTGCTCGGAGCGAACGCCGTCTTCCCGATGCTCGTCGAAGATCGCATCGTCGGCCTGTTGGTCATCGGCAGCGAGCAGGTCACTGCGCCCTATTCCACCGAAGAGCTCGCCTCGCTCATTTCCATCGCCGAAGCGTGCGCCGTCGTCATCGAGAGCTCGCAAGAGTTCGAGAAGCGCCAGCAACGCGACCGACTGGTCGCCATCGGCGAGATGGCCGCCGGCATGGCACACGAGATCCGCAATCCGCTCGGTGCCATCAAGGGTGCCGCGCAATGTCTCGACCCAGCGCAGCTTCCCAAGGACGCCATCGAGTTCGTCGACGTCATCGTCGAAGAGGTCGACCGCCTGAACAACGTTCTCGCGCAGTTCCTCGAGTACGCCAAACCGTACCGCGGCAACCCGGCTCCCACCGACGTGAACAAGATCGTCGCGGCCACCGTGCGTTTGCTCGCGCGCGATCAGGTGCCCGTGAGCGTCAGCGTCCAGCAAGACCTCGCGCACGATCTGCCGCAAGTCCTGCTCGATCCCGAACAGCTCAAGCAGGTACTCATCAACCTGGTGCAGAACGCCATTCAGGCCATGCCCCAGGGCGGCCAGATTTTCATCACCACTGGCGCATCGGGCGGCGTCGCCGCGGGTGACCCGGCTATGAGCAACGGTGCGGAAGGCCGCAAGGCAATCTACGTGCGCGTCCGCGATACCGGATCCGGCATCGCCAGCGAAGACATCGCGCGCGTCTTCGTACCGTTCTTCACGACGAAGGCCGGCGGCACCGGGCTCGGCCTCGCCATTTCCCAACGCATCATCGAAAACGCCGGCGGACGCATCGAGGTCGCGTCGCGCCAAGGAGAAGGCACGTCGTTTACGGTGCGACTGCCGCTCATGGGTGACGCGCCGGTCTCCAAGGACTTCGAGAACGAAGCATCGAGCCCAGAGATCGCGACGGCGTGAAGAGCGCGTGATCATCGCTGCACCGTCAACGTAAGGGCCCCCGCAAACGTCGTCGGTTCGGCTTGCTGCTCGGCATCCCAACGCTGTTCGGCTCGCGCCATGAGCTCGGCGGTCGCCCAGTCGCCGATGCGTCCCACGACTGTGAGCGCAACCAGCCGCTTGCCGCCGTCGATCTCGGGAGCACGTGGCGTGAGGCGTTCGCTCGCGAGCAGGCTCACGGTGAGCACCTCGATCGGCCGCACGGTGACGTGCGCCATCACCCGCGACTCCGCCGCGACGCCAGCCACCGCGTCCTGCCGGCTGTGCCGCACGCCCAGCGCGATGCGGCTTCGCCAGATGCGCTCAGTGGAGAGCCGCGCCGTACCCGACGCCCGAGCGCCGCGAGCACAGTCCGGGTCGACACCGGCGCACTGCGGCCCGGCATAAACGCCCGCATACCCGAGGTCTTTGTCGACGCAGTCGCCCTCCACGACCAACGCCTCGCGGGTCGTGAACGCCCAAGTCGTCCGCCCACGTGCACGCGCATTGACGATGGTGGGCGCGGTCAATGCGGTCCACACGTCGACCGACGCCGCGACGCGCAGCAAGCGTCCGAACGCCAGCGCTGTCGACAGCTCGAGCCCACGCTCGTTGCGCGCCCGAGCCCCCTCCATTTGATCGGGCGCGGCGACGCTGCGGGTGAAGGGATTGTCGAACGTCACGCCGTAGTAGCGTCCGCTCAAGCCGACGTCGCAATCTTGCGCGAGCGCCACGTCGACCCGCGCGACAGCGCCAACACCGCCCGCAACGGCACGCGCCACCTCGACCCGGCCCCGCACCGGCCCGAGCTGCGCGAGGCCGTGCATGCCCACTGCGCCGAACCGTGCATCGACGGGATAGAGCGACGATGCGCTCCAAGCGCCCTCCCCGTCCATCAAGCGCGCGGTACCCGCATAGGCAGTCGCGCCGATGACATGCTCGCCGAAGCGAACATCGAGATTGGCGCCTGCGACGGTTTCCCGCGCCGCATCTGCGAAGGTCACATAGCGCAATGGCTCTCCGCTCCCCCGTAGGAGCACCTTCGGGCTCTCGCCCGCGCGCTCCCATTCGCCGTACTGGTAGAGCTCGAGGCTGCGGTACGACGCAAACGCGGTCAGCTCGAAGCGTTCGACCTCGAGCTGCGCCGCAAGCCCACGCAGCGCCCGCGCAGATGTCACTCCGCGCGCGTCGGCTGTGCGCACCACAGCATCGGCAGGATCGAGCGTTCGCGCGTAGAGACGCCGCGCGCTGCTGAAAGTGACGCTCTCGCCGAAATTGCTGTTGTAGCTCCCGGCGATGAGACGCAAACCCCCGAAGCTCGCGGCGACATGCCAGCGCTCGAGGCCGATCTCGCGACCAGGCCCTGCGCTTACCAAGGAGGCGTTGCTGGCGGCGAAACGCGTTCGCTCACGGACCAACGCGAGGACCGAGCCCGTGAGTTGACTCATCGGCGCGAGTCGCAACCGCATGAATCCCTCGGGAGCGCTTCGCTGGTGCACCGTGCCACCGGTATCGAGACGGACGACTGGCGCGCGCGGTGCCGGCTCCGCTTCTCCATCGGCACGCCGGCGCGCTTCGGCACGGCCGACACCGGGCAAGAGACCGAGCTCTTCCGGCGTCGCACGCGTAGGGTCCGGTGGCTCGTCGTGCAGCGACAGCAATGCTTCTAGCGCCTCCGCATCCACCTCGCCGACGGCAGCCAGGGCGGCGAGCTCGTCGGCGGTCACCCCCTGAGTTTCACCTCCATACTCCGCCGCAAACGCGCTCGTGGCGTGGACGGTCACCGCGACCACCATCACACGCCTCATCGGCAGGCTCCCCAGAGCCCGCGACCAGCAGCCCGCGCGGCCTCTGCGAGCTCGCGGTACTCGGTGGCACGTGCTTCGTTCGGCGGAATGATCTCGAGCCGCGCAAAGCCCCGTGCGAGGAGCGATGCACCGATGTCCTCGCTCTGACTGCTCACGTAGGCGAGCCGCCGGTCGTACACATCACGGCAACGGATGTCGTCGGTCAGCTCGACCCGCGCGCCAGCGACCATCTGGAGATTGGCGACACGCGCCGTGTCGCCGTAACACGCGTCGCGCTCCGGGGTGTCGATGCCGAGGTAACGGACGACCTCGCCGCTATCGAGGACGATGGTGTCGCCGTCACGCACCTGAGCGACGAGGCCGGAGAGCTCGCCACAGGGAGACTCGGCGCCACATGCGGCAAGCCAAAAGAGCAGAACGCTATGGCGCACAGGAGTTGTCCTCTCCAGGGGTTGGCTCGGAGGTTTCGCACCACGCGTCGTCGACCCAAGCGCAGCTGCTTCCGGCGCGCCCGCAGGCGACGTCGACTTCGTCGATGACGACTCCGTCGAGTCTGAGGGTGAGCTTTGCTGCGTCGTTGAACAGGCCGCTGCCGCGCACGAGGCGCACGTCTGCGTCGCCACCAAGTGGCAATACGACGAGAGCTCGCGGCTCGACGGTCGCGCACGGCGGCGCAACGAGGGCGAACTTGCGCGTGCTCGTTGCGACCTCCTCGACCTCGAGCCCGTTCAACGTGACGGGGTCGTCCGCCGCGACGTACAGCTCGATCCACTCACCTTCGGCATCGGCGCCTTCGGGATCGCGCATGACTTCGTTGACCAAGAGGTCACCACTGCGAGGTCGGCTTGCGCCTTCGCAGGCGGCCGCTCCGCACGGGAGGTTCGGTCCGCCGGCGCTGCCGAGCTGGTCGCACCAGCTGTCGCTGAGGTCATTCAGCAGTGCGTCGGGCGGCTTCGAGCCGTCGAGAGCCCACACGTCACCTTTCGTGGGTCCGTAACGAGCCTCGTCGATGGTGCCGCCGTCGCAGGCAATTGCTACCGCACCACCGGCGTCGGCGAGTGTCGCGACTGGGACTGCTTGGTAGCGATTCGGCGCGATGCTGGCGGAGGTGTCGACATTGCGCGGGGCACCGGAGCCGGTGACGGAGATCGTGAGAGTCGAGAGGTCGAGGGTTTGCGAGCTGCCGTTGTAGAGCTCGATGTAGCTGCTGCCGCGGATGGCTAGCTCGGTGATGACGAGGGCGCCGGGGGGAGGACAGGTCGTGTCGCGTGCGTCGGGTGGGGGGGCGCAGGAGGTGAGAGCTACGGCTAGGAGGATGCGCATGCATTGCGGGAGAGCAATGGGTGTGCCGGGAGGAATCGGCGGGTTTTGCAATGAATGGGCGGGGGGTGGGGGGTGAGTGTGTCAGGTTGAGACGCGGAAATTGGGTGGGGGTTGGCGCGCCGACTCGTTCTTCGAGCCGACGCTTCGTTGCTATGCGGGGCCTTGGTGGTTGGGCACCGAGGGGGTTGAGGGGACCCGGGGGAGCTTCGCTGGCCTTGCGGGGGAGGTTCTTCGGGAGGCCTCGTGCTGTCTTCGATAGCGGACACGGCGTCCGCCCCGGGGCGGGTGCGTACTTTTCTTGACTGACACCGTGTCGTTCGTGTCGAATGTGTTTGACACTGTTTTGGCGGACACTGCGCCTGGCTGATTCTTCGGCTGTCCGGAATGGCCATTGCGGGCCTTGCAGCACACGCTGATGCATTGGCTGAATTCGCCGGGACGATTTCGTCTCCGCGGTGTTTTGCGGCGCGTGGCGGGGCTACAAAAGGCCTCAGAAATCCCGTGTTACTGTCGACGCATGAAGCTGTCCGCCTTAAAAGACGATGCGTTCGATCAGTCCTTGCAACGTGCCGCTCGCCGGGAGCGCATGGCCATCGCTGATGTCGTCGAGCATCTGGCAGAAGCGGACCGGCGGGAGTGGCATATCCGGAAGGGATTTTCCGGCCTTACGAACTACTGCGTTGCGCGGCTCAAGTACTCGCAAGAGGCAGCCGGCAAACGAGTGACAGCGGCTCGGCTCGTTCGGAAGTATCCGCTCGCCCTTCAGATGTTGCGGGACGGTGATGTTCATCTCAGTGGGCTGTTGGTTCTCAGTCCGGTACTCCAGGCAGACAACTATGAAGAGCGGTTGCAGGCAGCAGCGGGGAAGACCCGCGAGCAAATCGAGCTTCTCGTTGTGGGATGGAAGCCGAAGCCTTTGGTCGAGACCCGCGTCTTCGAGGTGAACGCCCAAGCTCTCGAGCTTCCGCGCGCGCCGCGACCACGACCGCTCGACCCCCAGCACTACAAGCTGCAGCTCTGCATCGACCTCGAAACCTACGAAGACCTGCGCTGGCTCCAAGAGCACATGCGGCACAGCATCCCCGACGGTGACGCCGCGAAGCTCATCGCCAAAGCGATCAAAGAGCTACGTAAGGCCGTAGAGAAGCGCCGCTACGGCAAGACCGACAAGCCGAAGAAGCAGGCGCCTGCGCAGCTTGCGATGCCGACCGGCGAGACAGCAAAGGCCGAGCCCCGCGCCCCGGGGCGGGCGACGCGACGCCAAGTCTCCGAGCGGGATGGCTGCCAATGCACCTACGTCGGCGACGACGGCCACCGCTGCGAAAGCGTCGGGTGGCTTCAATTCGACCACATCGAAGAGTGGTCACGGGGTGGCCCCACCGAGACCGACAATCTGCGCATGCTTTGCCATGCGCATCATCGAGCGCGTAACCGCCACCCGCCCCGGGGCGGCTTTCTGTCCGCTATCGAAGACCACGCGAAGGCCTAGTGACGTGACCTACTCAGATTTCCTTCCGAGTGAACGCTCCGGCCAGCGCTTCGCCGATGCGCAGTGCGTTCGCCATGATGGTCAGGGTCGGTGGCCAGCCTCCCGACGAAGCGAACGTCGCGCCGTCGGACACGAAGACGTTTTTGACGTTGTGGAGGCGGCCGTTTTTGTCGGTGGCGCTGGTTTTCGGATCGGTGCCCATGCGGGCGGTGCCTGCTGGTAGGTGCCAGGTGCTGCCGCCGACGTTCGAGGTCCAGGTCTCGCTGGCGCCTGCGGCTTGCAAGATGGCGAGACCCTTGTCGGCCAGATACTTCGAGACCTCGAGGTCATGCGGGTGTCGCGCCACGTTGATCTGCGCTGCCGCGAGCCCAATGGCATCGGTCACCGAGCCATCGAGGGCAACCCGCGTCCCCTTGGTGGGCAAGTACTCGCCGAAGGTCTCGCAGATCGCCTGTCGCTGTTCGTGCCAGTACCAAGCGAGCTTCTTCTTCAACGCCTCGCCCCAAATCGCTTTGCGCGCGCCGTCAGCGGTCGCTGCGAGCTCCGATTGGACGACGGGGCCGCCGGCGGGGAACAAGAAGTTCAAGCCGCCTGCCTTGGCAATTGGGCCGCCACCCTTCAGGCCCTTGGGTCCGAAGTAGTAGTCCCCTACCGACCGTCCCAAGAACTGCGAGCCCGGCTCCTTCATCTCGGGCGAGCTCGCGAATGCAAACGACGCGTGCGCTTTGGACAGGGTCGAGAACATCAAGTTCGCGCCGACCTGCCCTTCGGCATTGCCCAGGCCGTGCGGGTGCGCGGCGCCGGTCGACAAGAGCAGCAAGCGCGCGGTTTCGACGGCAGAGCACGCGACCACCACCGCCCGAGCGGACACTTCATGATCCGCTCCGGCGGAATCACGATACACCACTCCAGTCGCCCGCCCATCGTCGCCCGACACGATGCGAACGACACGCGACTCGGCGCGCACCTCGCACTTGCCGGTCGCCACCGCCTTGGGGATCCAGGTTTCGAGCGAGCTGCTCTTTGCACCGACATGGCATCCGAAGCTGCCGCACAGCGGATGGAAGTGGCACGCCGAGCGTCCGTCGTAGTCGCGCGAGATCACTCCGCGCGGCGTCACGAACGAAAACGCCCCGACCTTCTTGGCACCGCGGTCGATCAACACGCCACCCGGATGCGTCATCACCGCCGGCAAGGGATACGGCGTGCTGCGTGGCGAGACATGTGGCCCTTCGTCCGCTGGGCCGGACACGCCGATGATGGTCTCGACCCGTGCATAGTAGGGCTCGAGCTCGTCGTACGAGATTGGCCAGTTGGCGATCAGCGCGCCTGGAACCGCGCCGAGATGGTCGCGCAGCCGGAAGTCTTCGGGACGCAAGCGATAGAAAAAACCGCTCATGTGCACGGTGCCGCCGCCGACGCAGGTCGCGATCCATCCATCGTCGGTGCGTTCGGCGGAGCCGCCTTCGTGAATCATGATGTGCGGGTCCGTTGCTGCGGACGGCACGAAGACGCTGCGCTTGGCGATGCCGATCTCGTCGTAGACGAAATCCTCGCGCTTCAAGTGTTTACCGCGCTCGAGCACCAGGACGCGCGCGCCGGCCGACGCCAAGGCGAACGCTACCGGTCCACCACCCGCACCCGAGCCAACCACGACGACGTCGACGCTCTCACTCACGGTGTTTTCGGCCTCGGGTTCTGCATGACGTAACCAATCGACTTCCACCCGACTTCGCCCGCGTTACCGCGATAGACAGGGTCGCAAAACATGCCTTCGATGGTCATGGCGATGGCCGCGGCGACGAAGTCCTCGCCCTTGAAGCTCTTGGGCGCGCCCTCCCCGCTCTGCACGGCGTCGATGATGGTGTCTTGCTCGGCCGGCGTCAGGGTCACGAACCCCTTCTTGAGCTGGCCCAAGCTCACGCGGTCGAGGGTCACGGCACCGTTCATCAGCAAGCGCCGGGTGTTTTGCATGTTCGAGCGGCGCAGCTCGTGCTCGATGTATTCGTACGCTTTGGCGGTCACGGCACCGTCGGCCGACGCACCATCCGGATACAGACGCGCGACCATCGCACGCAGCACGTCGCGGTAGCGATCAGGTAGCACCGCCTGGCCCGCCGGCACCGCCATCCCGGGCTCGAGCTTCGGCGCCTCGGGCGCGACGACCACCGGCTCGACTGGCTTCTTTTTGAAGACGTAGAGCGCCGCACCCGCAGCCGCGACGATCGAAGACCCGATGAGAAATGCCCGCCGCCTTAAGTCCAAGCCCACGACCGAAGCGCTCCACGTCTGCCGGAGGCAGACAAACTAGCCGAAGGCGAAACAGGTGCACCGAAGGTGCGAGTGAGTGGCGCAGCCACTCAATTCGCACCCTTGGATTGGGAGGTGCCTGGGGCGACCCGCTCCAACGCCAGCGCCGCTTCCGTATGACTCGGCTCTGCCTTGATGGCAGCGCGATACGCGTTCGCCGCTTCGTCCTTCTTGCCCATGCGCTCGAGGACGCGACCGACGTTGAAGTGCGCGTCGGCGTAACGGGGATCCGAAGCAGCGGCGGCGCGGAACGCCGCGAGCGCCTGCTCGAACTTGCCCTGCTTGTAGTTGGCGAAGCCCAGATAGTAATGCGCCTTGGCCAGATCCGGGTCGAGCTCGAGCGCCCGGTTATAGCGGCCAATGGCCTCGTCGACCTTGCCTTCGGCGAAGAGCTGCACGCCGAGCTCCATATGGGCCTCGGCGAGGTCGTCACGCGTGGCGATAGCTTGGCGGAACGCCTTCACGGCTTCGTCGCGTTGACCCTTGGCGGCATAAGCGCGACCCAAGCCCAGGAAGGCCGGCGCGTAGTCAGGCCGTACCTTCAGGGCCTGCGAGAAGTTGCCGATCGCGTCGTCCGCACGCCCGCGGCGGAAGTTCAAACCACCCAAGCCGGTCCAAGCCTCGGGCGAGTCCGGCGCGGTCTTCACGGCCTTTTCGTATTCGGTGATCGCGCGCTGCGTGAAGTTGTACGACATCAAAGCGTCCGCGAGCTGCACACGAACCGCCGCGTCCTTCGGATCGATCTCGAGCGCCGCGTCGAAGTTCTGGATCGCCGCTTCCCACATGCGCTGCGCGGCGTAGACCTGCCCGAGGTAGGAGCGCGCCGTAGCGTCCTTGGGATTCAAAGCGACGGCGCGGTTCAGCTCCTCGACAGCCTTGTCGTACTGGCGCTGGCGGAAGAGCGTGAAGCCGTAGGCACGGTGCGCTTGAGCGGAGTCCTGATTGTCGTTCATCGCGGTCTTGACCGCTTCGACGGACTTCTTCACGTCGCCTTGCTGATAGTAGATCTCGGCGATGCGCAGGCGCGAATCGAGGTGATTCGGCTCCGCTTTCAAGGCCTGCTCGAAAGCCTTGCGCGCGTTCGAGAGGTCATTCGCCTTGTAGTAGGTAAGACCGAGATTGAAGATGGCGTCCGCGAAGTCGGGCTTCTTCTCGACCGCCTGCTTGAAGTACGCGAGCGTCTTCTCTTTGTCGCCCAGCTTCTCGAAGATGACGCCGAGGTTGTTGTAGGCCTCGGCACGGTTTGGGTCCGCTTTGACGGCCTCGGTGTAGTAGTCGATGGCCTTCTGCGTATCGCGGCGGTTGTGATAGATGACGCCGAGGTTGTAGAGCGCCTCGCTCTCCTTCTGATTCACCTTGAGAGCGCGGTTGAAGGTCTCGATCGCCTTGTCGTTCTGATTGCGCTCGGCGTAGACCTTGCCGAGGTTGACCATCGCCGGCGTGTACGTGGGATCGAGCCGCAACGTCGCGTTGAACTGGGTGATCGCCTCATCGGGCCGGCCGTCGCGCTCGTAGGCAACGCCCAAGTTGAACTGCGCCGCGGTGAAAGCCGGCGACAGCTTGATGGCGGTACGAAACGCCTCGGCGGCTTTGTCGTAGCGGCCGGTCGCGAGGTACGTTAGCCCGAGATCGAACCAGATGTCCGGCGCGTTGTCGTTGAGCTCGGTCGCGCGCTGGAGAGCGTTGGAAGCGTTCTGGTTGTCGCCGAAGCGGCGCAAGGTGAGACCGAGCGCGTAGAAGCCGTCGTCGTCGGTGGGCGCTAGCTCGGTGACGCGCTTGAACGCCTCGATCGACCTCTTGAGGTCGCCCTTCTTGAAGTATGCAAGACCCAAGACGTAGGCTACGTGCGGATCATCGGGCCGCGACCGCAGCTGCGCGTTGTACTCCGAGATCACCTGGTCGGGATTCGAGATCTGGATCTTCTCGGGCGGCGCGTTGTTCGGCGTCGAGCTCTGCGTCGCAGTGGTGCCGCTGGTCGCGGCCTCCTGAGCCTGCACGCTCCCACAGAAGAGAAGCGCGACCGCGGCTGTCGATAGCGTCCGCATGGATCAGTACCCCCAGATCGAGCCGTCTTCGACCCATGATGAGCCCAGACCGCCACCACTAGCTGCCTGCAGCTTCTCGCGCTGCGCGAGCCACTCTTGCTGCACCTGCGCGAGCTGCGCCTCTTCCTGCTTCAACGACTCGGTGTCTTCCTTCGCGAGCTCGACGAACTTGTCGACCTGCTCCTCGAAGTCCGGGATCTCGACGTCGTTCGCACCACGCACGTTGTTCTTCTTCACGAGCTTCGCTTTGGCCAGCTCGTAGCGAGCCCAGGCCACGTAGATGAGGCGCTCTTGCGCGTCGAGCCGACGCTTCAAGAAGCTGATGCGCTCGTTCAGGTAGTCGATCTTCTTGTCGTAGGTTTCTTCGGCGAGGTCACCGACCTGCTGAGCGTTGCCGTCGCCCTTCTCGGCCGCACGCTCGGCGTCCGCCTTGGCTTCTTTGATCTTGGCCTTGGCGTCCGAGATGTCCTGACGCGCTTCGTTCACCTGCTTCTTGAGCGATTCGCGCTCGTCGAGCGCGATGCTGACGTCGTTCTCGGCGTCGAAGAGCACGAGCTTGTTCTCGATGCTGACGTCCTTCAGCAAATCGCGGTCGACGGTGTAGCTGAGCCCACCGCACGCGGTAGCGGACAGCGCGAGAACACCAATGACGAGCGTCGCGCGCATCACGAAGCCCCTCCCTCTTGCATCATCGTGCGGACACTCGGGTGATAATCGACCGCCGAAAGGTCGGCGCTGTTCAGATCACCTGCCCGGCCAATGTAGGCCGTCGCCTCTTTGCTGTACCCGAACTCGCGGAAAAGCGCCGCCAGATTGGCCGCGGCCTCGATCGAGCGGCCTTTGTACGCACGGGTCAGCGCGTCATAGGCGTCCTGAGTCTCACCGAGCTCCCACGACGCGACGCCCAACAGGTTCTGGATGCGCATGTTGCGCGGATCGATTTCCGCTGCCTTCGACAAGGTGAGCTTCGCAAGCCGGTAGTCGCCGATCTGCATGGCGCGCCGGGCAATCTTCTCGATGATCTCGACGCTGTTCGGCTTGGCGACGAGCTCGGCGCGGTACTGCGCCAGCTCCTTCTGATAGGCGTCGTCACCCGAAACCGCACCGCGCACACGTTTGGTCGCCGGGGCACCCGTCGTCATCTGTCCGCGCAAGCAGGCAGTGGCGTACGGCGACATGATCTTGAGCTCCTGGGCTTTCTGGCCACAAGCCTGCAGAGTCTCGTTCGCCTTGGCGGTGTACGGCTGCGCCTGTTGAGCGAGGGCCGCCTGATACTGCTTGGCGTCGGCCGCCGACGTGCCCTCGGGAACCGGCGCGTTGGCGATGAAGTTGCCGAACTCTTGATAGAGACGCGACAACGCTTGAGCGGACGCGAGCACCCATTCGCCCTGACCGGTGCCGATGCCCTTCACGTAGAGATCTTCGATGGCCTGCAGCAAGCGCAGCTTCTCGTTGAGGATCTGCTCCTGGTTGGCGCTGCCCCTGAACTGCAGCTGGTCGAAGCGCTTCTGCTGAATCTGGCCGAGCTCGTAGTAGCCCTGCGCGAGCAACGGTGCTTCGTCTTCGGCCCGTGGCGACATGCGCACGGCGGCGGCGAGCTCTTTCTCGGCGAGCTGGTCCTTGCCCTGACGCGCATAAGCGAGACCCAGGTTGAACGTCGGCACGATCCAGCCACGCGATTCCTGGGCAGCGGTCTGGGCGACGCGCGAGAGCTGCTCCCAGTCTTGTGAGTCGCGGTAGATGGTCATCAGCTTCTTGTGCGACTCGAGCTGCGCGTCCGACCCACCCGCTGCGCGCAAGGAGCGATAGTCTTTGGCGGCGTTCTCGTAGTCGCCGAGTAGGAAGCGGATGTTCGCCGCCGACAAGAGAACCTCGTTGGCATTCTTCTCGTTCGGGAAGCGCTTGTTGAACTCCTCGAACAAGAAGGCAGCGCGCTCGAAGTCCGCGGCGCGGACCGCGAAGTTACCCATGGTGGCGACGACGTCGACGAGCTTGGTCGACTGCGGGTAAGCGCCGATCAAACGGCCACCGAAGTCGAAGACGCCGGCGACATTGCCCTCGCTCTTGTATTTGACGAAGGCGGTGTAGAGGAACTCTTCGCCCTCGGCGGTGCCTTTGTTCTTCTCCCACTCGGAGAGCATCTTCTCGGAGAAGTCGCCTTCGCTCGAGGCCAAGACCGTGAACTCGACCTTGCGCTTGCGAGCGGCCTCGCCGAGCTTTGCCATCTCGTTCTTGAACTTCGCGTCGGTGATGCCCGGATTGTTCACGAACTCGCCGGCGAGCTTGGTCATGCCGTCGAAGTCGTCGCTCTTCATGAGCGCGTCCATCGCCAGGTTACCGGCCGTCGGCACGTCTTTGCTGCTCGGATACTCTTTGATGAACAGCGAGAAGAGCTCGACGGCGCGGTCGTACTCACCCTGCTGGTAGTACATACGCGCGATATTGAACTTCACTTGCGCCGTCTTGTCGGTCTTCGGCCAGACCTTCACGTAGTAGGCGCCGAGCTGCTTCAAGCCTTCGCGCGCACGCACCAGCTGCAGCTTGTTCAACAAGCCGGCCGAGGTGGGATTCTTGTCGCGGTACTGCGAGTCCTCGTCGATGGCCTCGAAGTACGACTGAATCGCGCTGTACATGATGTCGCGGCGCTCGGGGCTGTCCTGCAGCTCCTTGGCGACTTCCTCGAACTGGATGCCGGCGTTCAAGAAGCTCTTGGCCTGATACAGCGCGTCGGCGCGGTTCTGCATCATGGTCTTGTGCTCGTTGGCCGTCTCGAAAATCGTGAGGTACTTGCGATACGCCTCGGCGGCGATACGCGCGCTCTCGATGTCCTTCTTGTTCTGCGCCTCGAGCTGCAAACGGGTCGACAAGTCACGCGCGCGGAGCTCGAAGTCGGTCGCAAGGCGACCCTTGTCCTCTTCCGAGAACTTCTGGTTGTTCTGGAAGCGGGCCAGCGTCTTGACGATGCCGTCGACGTCCTGAGCCGCGAAAGCGTACCGAGCCGGATCTTTCGCCGACATGTTCTTGACGCTGTCGTAGACGCGCTGGACGTATTCGATGTTCTCTTCGGTGTCCGCCGAGAGCCGGACGATCTCACGATAGAGGAACGCCGAGCTCGTGTAGTCGGTCTTGATGAAGTAGCGATTCGCGAGCTTCTTCAAGACGAGAACGTAGGTGGTCTTCGAGTCGGCGAGACCGCGGAAGTAGTCGGTGGCGTCTTTCGCCTTACGAACTTCCGAGAACGGCCAGACCATGGCGGTGATGGCCTCTTTCTTCACGTCGAGCTTGCGCTGGTCGCCGACCGCGCCGCGTTTGTTTTTGCGGACGCTGGTGACCGCTTTCTCGAAGAAGGCGAGCGCTTCCTTGAAGTTGTCCTGGTTGATGCGAATCCAGCCCATCTTGTAACGGGCCATGTCGTGCAAGTGCGACTCGGGAAGCGCGAGGATGCCTTTGTAGAATTCCTCCGCGGTGAGCAGCTCGCCTTTGTCGAAGTGGTAGTCCGCGATGATCAGGCGAGCCTCGATGGCCCAGTCGCTCTTCGGGTGCTTCTCGATGAGCTCCTTGTACTCGGTGATCATCGTGTCCCACTGACCGAGCTCGCGGAACTCGTGGGCCTTGAAGAAGCGCACCTGATCGTTGTTCGGATAGTCGGCGAAGTCGCCCAAGATCTTCGAGTAGGTCTCGATCGCGAGCTTCTTGTTGAGCTGCACCTCGAGCGACTGCTCGCCGGAAAGCGAGCGCTCGTTCTCGGGGCGGTTCTCCATGATACGCGCGTAGGTGTAACGCGACTTCTCGACGTAGAGCTCCGCCAAGCGGAAGTAGAGATCGGCGAGATACGGGGCGTCCGGGGAGCGCTTGATGAGCTCCTTGGTGACCTCGATCGAGTGGTCGACCTTGTTGATGTCGCTCGTCAGCTTGACGACGAGGTCAGCCTTCTCTTGCTGCAGGTCGACCGTACCCGGCAACTGCGACACGGACACCGCGACGGCTAAAGCGTACAGCATCATTTAGCGGTGCCTCCCGCCGACGCCGCTTCGAAGCAGCGGCTATTGACGAAGAACTCGTACGAATGGAGCTCGTCGTTCCAGAACTCGGTGTCGAACTCGTAGTAGACGTTCTCCGAATCGTACGGGATGACGAGCGGCTTCTCCTGACCGAGACGCGCTTCCTCGGCCTTCAAGCGCTTGAAGATGTCGAGGCCGACTTCGTAGTCGAGCAAGTTCATCTGCTCCTCGGACTCGAGGAGCTCGAGACCGGACGCGTCGGAGGCCACCTTGAACTCGATGCGCCAGAGGCGTGCTTGCTCGCGAAGCTCGAGCTCGTAGAGGCGCCGGAGGTGCTTGTCGAGCTCGACGTCACCCCAGTCGGAGTCGTACTTGCCGATGAGCTCGTTCTCTTTCTCGAGGGCGCGCAACAGCTCGGTGCGCCGGGCGATGCCGCCGTCCTGAGTGGCGCCGCGCGAGACCACGCGGATGTTCTCGAGCGGTACGCGCCGCCGCAGGTCTTGCAACGGGCGGCCGAAGGTCGATCGGAACTCGCGAACCGAGCGCTTGGCTGGGATGAAATGGCAAAGCTGCTTGAAAATGATGCCGCGCAAGGTGAAGGCGTCCGGGAGGAAAAAGCGCGAATATGACGGCGCGCGCAAAGCATGCAAGAGGCCCATGGCTTTGCGGTACTCACCCAGATGGTACTGGGTCCAAGCCTTCTCGAGCAGCAGCTGCGCCTGGTTGAACGACAGGTCGATCTGCTTCACCGAGTTGTATTCGTCCAGCGACTTCTTCCACTCCTGCATGTCGTAGAGCAGGCGCGCCATCGCAAGGTGGGCTTGGTTCTTCGCGTCTTGCGCGAAGATGTTCGTCCCCTCTTTGTCCACCTCCGCATGGACGATGCTATCGAACAAGGCGAGCGCCTCGTCGTCCTTGCGCTTCTTCAAGGCGTAGACGCCCTTCACGTAGAGCGCCTTCAAGAAGTACGGGCTGTCGGTTTTCACCTGATCGAAGTGGCGATTGCCCCACTCGATGAAGTCGTTGCGGTAGTCGTAATAGCCCTGGACGTATTGCACCCAATTCGAAAGCTGCTCCGGGAGGAAACCGAACTCCGAGTCGTAGAGCAGATCTTCGAAGATCAGGTTCTCGTCGAACGGTTTGGTCCGCGAGATCTCCTCGAGGCGCTCGAGCGCCATCGGCAAGATTTCCGGACGCGAGCGCGTCTTGGCGACCAAGTAGTAATACTGAGCGGCGGCGTGGGTGAGACCCAAACCCTTGAAGCATTCCGCTAAAAAGAACTGGGCCCACTCGAAGCGCTCGTCGGTGGCGTTGGCGGTGCGGAGGAACCCGTAGAAGCCCTTCGCCGCATCGGCATAACTTTTGGCGTAGAAGTCCTCGAGGGCGTTCTCGAACATCGCCGGATCGAGCTCGAGCTCGACCACCGCATCGGCCTGCGCCTCTTCGGTGTTCTCGGCCTGCTTCTGCGCTTGCTCCTGAGCCTGCTGGGCTGGCGTCTCTTGCGCCAGCGCCACGTTCTCGAAAGCAAGCAGGGTCAACAGCGTTACGATGCGCTTCATCGGAACGACCCCTCGCTGCTAGCCACGGGCTTCTTCTCGTCGCCGTTCCAGTAGTTGAACGACGCGCCGATCATGAACATGAGCTGATTGGTGGGCAGCGCGTCGTTGAAGATGAGGTAGTCGCGAACGTCGAAGCGCAGCGAGAAGGCCTTGGCGACCCAGAAGCGGATGCCGACGCCGATCTGGCCGGTGAAGTAGAAGGTGCCCCGCCCGTCGCGCTCGAGGCGAATCGGTCCACCGCCTGCCGTGAAGTACGTTTCGGCGAACACCTTCGAAAGATTGAAGGCCGAGAACTTACCGAACAGCGGCTTGACGATGAGGCTCGTGGTGCCAATCAGCGTCACGCGGCCGCCGGCGGCATCGACCGGGCGTACGCCATAGCGGTCAAGCAGCTCGTCTTCGAGACCGGTGTCGATGTTGAGCGAGTAGTTGAGGTTGGCCATCTCCCAGGCCCAGAAATCGGAGAAGTGATAGGTGTACGAGGCACCGATCACCGCGCCTTTGTAGAAGGCATCGAGCGGTAGAACACCGAGGCCGAGCGCGAACTCGTGCCCCAGGCGGTAAGGCCGCGGCTGAATCGAAAAGACGCGCGGCGCATCGGTTTCGATGTCGGGCTGGGCCTCGGCCCGCGCCACCGTGGGCAGCGCTAGAGACAACGCCAAAACGTACAGGGCGCGACGCATCACTCGTCACCCCCGAAGGCAAATCCGAGTCCTGCGTGCAGGTGCAAGGCGCTCTCGATGTTGCTGGTGTTGGTTGCGTAGAAGATCAGCTCTTGGATGTCGATGCGTAGTGACGTGTGCTCCGACAACCAGAAGCGCAGACCAGCGCCGACGTTGGCGCCGAGGCTGAACTCGGTATCGGGAGTCGAGCGATTGACGATCGCCGGACCACCGAGGACGTACGCTTCGACGTGGATGACGGTGCGGTTGAAGATGGCCTGCTTTCCGTAGACCGGCTTGAGCACCAGGTTCGAGGTGACGAACCAGTTGATCTCGGGGAGCTCGGGGGTCCCCAAGCCGTACAGGTTCACGACGCGCACCAGCTTCTCTTTGAGGCCGGAGTCGATGTTGTAGGAATAGGTGAAGGTGCCGACTTCCCAAGCCACGAAGTCCGAGAAGTGGATGGCGTAGCCGCCGGTGAGCGTGAGGCCCTTGTTGTACGGGTCGGCCGGCAAGCCGCCGACGCTGATGATGAGCTCGTTGAGCAGATTGTATTTTCGGTTCTGCAAGACCTCGAGCTGGCCGTACTCGCGCTGGCCGAGCTCGTCGAGAAAGGGAACACCGGTCTTCTGCTGAGCGTTGGCGGCCGGCGCGCTCATCGTGAGCACCAAGGCGCACGCGACGATGGGCATGAGGCGCAAAGCGAGCCCGTGCAGACCAGGCTCTCGGAAGGTTCGCATTGGGGGTTCGTCCTCTAAGTCCGGCTAGACTGCCACGAACCTTACGGTCGTGCCCAAGAATTATATGAAGTGGTCCGTCAGGTTTGGATCTCGAGGTGCGCGGTTCCGTCACGGCACTGAACAACGAGATGGCTGCCGACGACTGCGTGCTCACCGGGCACACGCTTGCCGCGCTCGGCCTTCAAGCCGCGGCGCACGAAGTAGTTCTCGTCGCCGAGTGTGAGCCACGGCGTTCTGAAATACGGCGCACCGCACGCGAAGCGGATCAGCGCATCGCAGGTCCACTCGAGCGGCTGGACGAACGCGTCCTCGGGCTTGGGTCGTGGCGCGCGAGTTGCACGGCGATCGTCCTGCGGCGTCCCCACCAGCTCCTGAGCTGCCGCTTTTGCAAGCAAACCGACGAGCATCTTGCCGGCGAGCTTGCCCGCGGTCCGGAAGATCACGTCGCCGGTCGCCAGTGAAGACGGCGCGAACCACTCCTGCGCGAAGATCGGACCGTGGTCCTCGCGGGTGTCGAGCGCGTGGAGGCTCAGCGCCATGCGATTCCTCCCCTCCTTCAGCGCCCAGTAGATGGGCGCGGGGCCACGCAGTCGCGGCAAGTCGGAGGGGTGCGCGTTGATCCCGCCACGCCTCGCGGTCGCAAGCAGCGCCGCGGAAAACAGCCGGTCGAAGCCCACGCAAATCAATAGGTCAATCCGGTGGTCCCCGACGATAGCGATCGATTTGGGATCGTTGACGTCGGTGCTGACCAGCGCCGGGATACCGTGGGCCGCCGCCATCTCGGCGAGCGTCGACCCGGTGATCGGCTTGTTCGGGTCGCGCATGCGATGCTCGGAGCGCGCGCTCTTCTTGCCCTCGACCACCAACGCGACCTCGTAAGGATGCGCTTCCCGCATGAGCTCGGTGAACGCGTACGGGGCGTAGGGTCCGGTCTGACCGAAGAAAGCGATCCTCACGAGCCGAACAATGCACCAATCAGCGACGCGAGTGCAGCATCGGAGGCGCTCTCATGGTCGTACGCCTGCTCGAGGTCGATGGCGAAATGGGCAGCCGTCGCGTAACGCACCAGGCGTTGCCCCGGTAACGCGCGGCGCACCCGTTCGGTGAAGCTCGGCTCTTTGCTGGGCCGCTCGACTGCGAGCGCGCGTGCCACCACTGCGTCGATCTTTTCCGGTACGCTATCGCGGATCGATCGCACCCGGGGTGCATCGCCGGCGCAGACGCGCTTGAGCACCTCCTGGGGGCTCTTGCCGACGAACGCCCGCCGCCCGCAGAGCATCTCGAAGAGCACGGCACCGAGCGCGAAAACATCCGTCGCCGGCGACAAGCGCTCCTCCTCGATTTGCTCGGGAGCCAGATATGACGCCTTGCCAGCGATGCCCTTGTCGGTGAGCGCGTTGGTGACCAGCCGTGAGTGCGCGACACCGAAGTCGCCGAGCAGCACGTGCCCATCGTTGCCGATGAAGATGTTGGATGGGGAGACGTCGCAGTGCACGAGCCCCATGGGCTCGCCCCCCTTGCTGCGAACGCGATGCGCGTAGTCGAGCGCGAGCGCGACGACATGCGCGACGTAGCAGCACAACGTTGGCGGCAGCGGCGTTTTCTTCTCGGCCGCGGCTTTGATCACCTGCGAGAGGTCATGGCCCTCGATGAAATCCATGACCATGAAGGTCGTCTCGCCCTGCATCCCTATGTCGAGCACGCCGACGATGCCGGGGTGACGCAGGACGCGCGACACATCGGCCTCACTCGCGAAGGCGTCGACGAAGAGCGGATCGCGCGCCATCTCGGGAAGCAGGCGCTTGATGGCGACGACGCGGCCCTGATTGGGACCCGCGACACCGACGGCGCGATAGACTTCCGCCATGCCGCCGCGACCGACGAGGTTTTCGAGACGGTAGTCTCCGAGCCGTTCCGCCATAGCCGTCAACTAGGCTGCGCGAGATTGGCCGCACGGTCAACGATAGGTAGCGATGAAGCGTTCGATCACGGCGTACGGGATGTGGTCGTATAGGGTCTTGCCGTAATACGCCTCGCGAATCAGGCCGTCCTTATCGAGGAGAAAGTCGGCGGGTAGACGCGTCTTGGTCCCCTCGATCTTTTTCTGTGGGTAACCGAGCTTGGTGGCCTCGAAAATCTTGCCGAGGTTGCGGGGGTTGATGAGCGCGGCGACCGAGGTTTCGAGGCCGTAGAGCTTGTAAAGGGCTTCTTCCGGGTCCGGGACGAGCGTGAACGGGGCGTCGTGCCGCGCCATGTACATAGCGACCGACGACGGCGGGGATTGGAAGACCGCGATGCCGGTGAGACCGTCTTTTGCGTAGTCCGGCCACCTCCCCAGGATCTCGTGCAAGCGCACGTTGCACAGCGGGCAGGAGGCGTAGCGATAGAACGAAAGCATCCGCAGGCGACCGTTTTCGTTCCGCAGCTGAAACGGCGTGCCATCGGCGGCGGTCACCGCGAAATCGGGCGCGTGACTACCTATTCGCAGCCGCATCGTGGCCGCGGGTTATCGCGGCTATGGCGGCGTGACACAACCTTGGATATCCTCGCAACGTGTCTACTGCCGCTTTGCATACCGACGCCACACTCGACCGCGCGACCTTCGAACGCATCCTGCAATTCGGAGTCGAGCGCGGCATCAGCGACCTGCACTTCGAAGTGGGTCATCCGCCACACCTTCGTCTCCAGGGTGACTTGCTGCCCGCGAAATACGCGGCGCTGAAGCCCGACGACACCGAAGCCATCGCCAAGATCTTGCTCGGCAACGACTTCAATACGTTCCGCGAGACCCACGCAGAGCGCGACGTCACCTACGCGATCGAAAATGTCAGTCGCTTTCGCGCCACTGTCTTCTGGCAGCGCGGACACGTCGGCGTGGTCTTGCGCGTCATCCCACTGACCATCCGTTCCTTCGAGCAGCTGAACTTGCCGCCCGGGCTCGCGGACATCTGCGTCATTCGCCGCGGCCTCATCCTCGTGTCCGGTGCTACCGGTAACGGCAAGTCGACGACGCTGGCCGCGATGCTCCAGCGCATCAACCAGACGCGCCGCGCGCACATCGTCACCATCGAAGACCCGATCGAGTTCCTCTACCCCAAGGAAAAGTCGCTGTTCATCCAGCGCGAGGTCGGCAGCGACACCAAGAGCTACAAAGACGCTCTGCGCGCGGCCCTGCGCCAGGACCCCGACGTCATCATGCTCGGTGAGATCCGCGACTACGAGACCGCCGAGATCTGCCTCAAGGGTGCCGAGACCGGGCACTTGGTGCTCTCGGCGATTCACACGCCGGACGCCATGAAGACGGTGCAACGCTTCGTCGGTTTGTTCCCACCCGAGGACCACGACGCGGCACGCGTGCGCCTCGCCGAGTCACTCAAGGCCAGCGTCTCACTGCGCTTGCTGCCCACCGCCGACGGCCAGTCACGCGTCCCTGCCGTCGAGGTCTTGCGCGTCACCCGCACCATCCAAGAGTGCATCCGCAACCACGACAAGGTCGGCGAGATTCCGCACCACATGGCGAACGGCCGTGACCTCTACGGCATGCAGACCTTCGATCAGCACCTCATCGATCTCTTCCAACAGAAGAAGATTGCGTTCGAGGTCGCGAAGATGGCCTCGACGAACCCAGAAGAATTCCAACGGGCACTCACCATCGAATGAAGCGCGCCTTCGTCATCCTCGTTTTGCTCGCAGGCAGCGCCTGTAGCGATGACGAGGAGCTGCGCACCGCGCTGACCATCGATCCCGAGCTGTCGCTCGCTTCCGCGCTCGGCGGCGATGTCGGGCTCGCGGTCGATATCGACGATTGCTCGCGCATCGAAGGTCCGGCGACCGCCGAAGCGGAGGGCCGCTTGCTCGCGACGGTCGAGGCTCCGGAGCCGCTGACCTTCGCGGGTGGCAGCCGCTTCATCATCAATATCCCGGCGTCCGCTTTGACGGCCGAGGCCTTCGGGGTGCCGGTAGCGGTCGCGATCGTCGTCGAGGCGGTGTGTGACGGGGAGCGCGTGAAATCCGCGCCTTATGCACTCACCTACGTGCCCACGCTGCGCGGCATTCCGACGGCGCCTGGCGTGACGCGGTTCTGGCCCTCCGACGTCGAGGGTGAGCTGCTCTCGTGCGACGGCACGTCTCTACAGCGCCACGACAGCGCCGGTACCCTGCTCTCGGAGATCGACCTGGGCTTCTCGTGCACTTTGGGCGAGCTGCGCGGCAACATCGGCGAGCGCCGGTATCTGACGGTGAACAGCGGTGGCATGGCAGCGATCGATCCAGGGCCGGTCCTGGTGTGGGCGCGCCACGGCGTCGGCAGCTCGTCCGCTCCCGACGACAACTTCGTGTTCGACGCCGCCTGGACGAACGCCGAAGACGACATCATCGTGCAGTACAAACACGTTGCCGGCGGCGAAACCTTCGTGGCGCTCGCCGACCGCAATACCGGTCTCAACCTCTCGCCCACCATGCCGCTCGTCCACATCGCACTGGGGGCCGTGACCCGTGACCCTAGCGGTAACATCGCGGTGCTCACCGCCGAAAAAGAGCTGATCGAAAACGTCTACTACGTCGAGCTCTTCACTCCAGCGGGAACCCAGGTGCGGCCGCCGGTCCAAGCATCGCGCTATCCCGTGGGCACGCCGTACGCCGAGTTCTCGTTCGACGGCGACCGCCTGTACGTTTCCGCGGACGATGGCGAGCAAAACCGTTGGATTCAGTCGGTGATGGTCGCAGACGGCGCCATCACGCAGCTCACCCAACCCGCGGACGGCTTTCGTTTCGTGGTCGGCGAAGCCTACTTCAGGCTCCTCGCTGCTTCCGAAGATGGGTTCATCTGGCTGAACCGCGACACCGGCGCACCGGAGTCGGCGCCGTTCGCGCCCGATTCGGGGAACAGCTTCTTTCGCCTGCGGGTCGAGCCCGATGGCAGCAGCATCATGCTCGCCGACACCACTGGAGTCGCCAGCGCCAGCGGCTTCTACGTGTTCGCACCCGACGGCTCGGACGTCATCCGGCTGCACGGCAGCGACCAAGCGTATGGGTGGTTGGCCGAGAGCTGGACCGGGGGCTCGCTGATCAGCGTGCTCGACGCGAGCGCGGCCGACGTCCAGGTCGTCCCCTCGGGCGCCGAATACGCGGACCTCGCCGACTAGGCAGCAAGTCCGCTGCGGCGTACGCGGCGCGTACTTTTTTCCGGCAATTTTTTTTACAACGCTCGGCGCATGGGCGAGGTTCTCCTCTGGAGGATTCCGCCATGTCGTCTGCCTTGCGCTACCTCGTTGACATCAGCTCATTGCCGACGCCAGTGCTCGAGCTGCCGATCACCGCGCCGTATACAGGCGCCGGCAACCGCCGCTTCGTGCCGCGCGCTCAGGCGGGCTTCACCGTCGAAGTCGACGGCGAAGTCTCGAATGGCATCGACATCTCCTTCGGTGGCTGCATGTGCGTTGCGACGCCGGTGTGGCCAGGCAACGAGGTCGACGTCGTCGTGACCTTGGAGGGCGAGGCGAACGGCATCGCCACACGCGCCACCGTGGTCGAGCTCGTCTCACAGGGCCAGGCAATCGCCATGCGCCTGCGTTTCGACTCGCTATCGAGCTCGCGCCGCAAACAAATCGCCTTGTGGATGGCCCGCCGGGCCTCTAGCGGTCCCGCGAAGATCTGATAGGGAGCCACATGGCTCCAGCCACGACGTTGCTGGTCGTTTTCTCACTGCTCGGTGGCGCGACTCCACCCAGCCCGCGGACTCCACGTGTGCGCGACGGTGCTATCGGCGTGGCATTCGTCACCGAAGAGACCGCCGATACGCTCGCGCTGTCGCTCGTCTTCCCAGTAACCACGCTGCGCGAGGAGCTAACCGCATTCCCGGATCGCGAGCACGCGGTCAGCGTCCAAAGCGCGAAACGCGTGCAGCTCTTCGACGACCAGGGCGTCGTAGGCGACCTCCCGCCATTCTCCCTGACTGTCCAGCAATGGTGTGAGAACGACGGTGGCGTGCACTATCGCCCCCAAGCGACAGTGACGGTGAAGAAAACTGCGCTCGCCCGCCCCTTACGCGCTATCGCCGAGCTGCAGGGCGTCGCGGCGTTCGTCATGACCTCACCCGGCACCACGACCGCCGCGACTAAACCGTCGGGAAAAGTTTTCATCACCGGACGCGCCCAACCAGCGGGGCCCGTCGTTGCTTACCTTTTCGCGACCCACGACGGCGCCAACAACTGCCGTGGCAAACCGCAAAACGATTGGGTCACGACTCTGCGCACTGGTAAGCGCGACGACGAGCTCCGCTGTTGCGGACCTTGATTATTCGCCGATGCCCACGAGCGGCGGTGGCGGATCGCGACGCAAGAGCTCCTCGCTCAAGCTCGTGCCGGTGATGGTTTTCCAGTCCGTCGTCACGCGGATCCACGAGGATTGCGAGTAGCCGGTGTTGTTCGGCCACGGCGCCGTGTTGCTCTCCCACCAGTCGATTCCCGACGCGACCAGCAAGTTTGCACCCGGTTGATCGCAGCGCACGTCGAACGTCGAGTACGCTCCGTCGATTGCGCCATTGGCAAACGTGCCACGCGCGTTGAGCCAGCCGTGATTCATCCAACCAGGTGCCGGACCGTTCTCATAGTAGAGCGGCTCGCCCGTCGACGGATCGTTGATGATGCGGTTCTGCGCATCGCCGCGCAGCGAGTTGCTTTGCTCGGCGTCCGCTTGCCAGGTCACGAGGTGATCCGGCGGACCACCTTGCGTCTTCACCCAACCGCCGGACTTCAAGTGCACCCAGCTGTGATAGCGGCGGAAGATGATGTTCTTGTTGGTGACGGTCGACTTCGCGGCGCCGCCCGGTGACTGCGCCTCCGGATAGATGATGTGCCAGACGGTCATCGCGCTCCAGCGATTCGACGGGATGCGCATCGGATCACCCAGGTAGCTCTCGCCGCCGAAGTACCAGGAGAAGCCGAAGTTCAGAACTGGGTAGACACCGGTGTCACCGTGATGAACGCGGCGTGACGGATCGTAAGGTCGCGACGCGAGCGTGCCGTTGTCTTCGCGGATCTGCGTCCACGTCATCGGGGCCGGCTCGGCAACGCCGCCGCTCGAGCACGGCGCCCCGCACGTCAGTGTACCGCCGCAGCCGTCTGAGATAGTCCCACACGTGCGCGACCGCGCCGCACATGTCGTCGGTGTGCAAGACGTCGCGCCTTGTCCGTAGACCTCGAGCTCCCACAGCGAGTAGCCCCATTGGGTGCCGCGGGCGGTGCCGTTCACGCGCACGTAGCGACCGGTAGCGGACAGGTTGATGAGGTCATCGACTCCGCCATCGCCGTTGTTGGTGCTGTACACCGTGCTCCAGGTGGAGGCGTTCGCTGAAACTTGAACCTGATAGCCTTTGCCGTAAGCGACTTCCCAGGTGAGCTTCACGCGACTGATCGTGTAGCTCGCACCGAGGTCGACGTAGATCCATTGCGGGTCACTAAAAGCGCTCGACCAGCGCGTCGCGGTGGTGCCGTCGACTGCTTTCGCGGGGGTGAAAGCGCCCTCGATCGACGACGCGTTGATCGGCTTGTTCAGCGCCAGGTTTCCCGAGGTGCTGCCGCCGCAATTGGTTGGCGACACCAGCACGGTCTTGAGCAACAAGTTGCGATCTTCGGTGGCGCTGTAGGCCGCGTCGTTCATGAACGCAATCGCTACTTTGTGTGCTCCAGCAGACACGTTCACCGAGAACTCGTAAGCGGTCCACGATGACGCGCGGACTTCTACGACTCCGACGCGTGTTTGGTCGATGCGCACCTCCATCTGCGCACCCACGTTCCGCACGACTGGCGCCTGTGCCTCGACGATGATCTTGTACGTCGCGGCGGCGGGGAAGCTGACGCTCTGCTCGATGTAACCATTCGACCAGAGATTCCAGATACCGCCTTGGTCAGCGCCCATCGTCTTGGTGGTAACGCTGACGGCCGGAGCGTTGAACAACGCCGTACAACCCGCTGGAGCGGACAACGAGTCCAGCGAGCCATCGTCGAAGGTGACCTCCGACGTGTCCTCGGCCTCGCCAGGGTCACCCTCGACTGTTCCACACGCGGTAACGAGCGTGCATCCAACGATGAGCCACAACTGCTTCGATCGCATCAGAGCCTCCAAAAAGAGTGCTGGGGCTTTGAGCAAGGCGTGGGCCAACGTGGGTGCCATCAAACGCGGCGAAAACACGCGAATATCGTGGGCCCCAGGACGCACAGTGTCGCAGCAGTGCGACAGCGGATGTGATAGGCAGCCGCGCATGCGAAAGCTGCGCGGCGTCGTCCTCTCGACCCTCTTTATCGCCTGCTCCTCGAACGTCGGCGGCGACCCGGGCATCCACGGCGACACCGATCACGATGGCGGCGACGACCTGTTGCCGGCCGATCAGGTGGGCGATACCGACACCGCCGGCGACGGAGACGATGACGGACCCGGAGACGATGGCGACCCCGCACCGCCGGCTGATCGCTTCGTGTACGTCAGCGGCCGCGGTGGCTTGCAACGCTTCCGCTTCAACGTCACCACGGCGACGTTGACTCTCGAGTCCACGACACCCGCTGGTAACAATCCCTCGTTCCTCGCGTTCTCGCAGGCGCGGAGCATCGTCTATGTCGCCGACGAAGACGGTCACGAAGTGCGCGCGTTCACCATCGGGACCAATGCTGCCCTGACGCCGCTCGGTCAGACGCGACCGACCGGCGGCGGCACCGCGCATGTGAGCATCGACAAGAGCGACGGCTACGTGTTCCTCGCGAACTACGGCGAAGGGACGGTGCGCGCCTATCCGCTGAATCCCGACGGGTCGATCAGCAACACGCCACAGACGCTGACCGCCGGCGCAAACGCGCACGCCATCGTCGAAGGGCCCACCAACCACGTGGTGTACGTGCCCTGCTTGGGCGACGACAAAGTCGCGCAGTTCAGCTTCACCTCGAACACCCTAGCGTTCATCTCGGACGTGTCGCTCGACGTTGGCCCCGGTGATGAAGGTCCCCGCCACATCGCCATCCACCCGTCGAAGCCACTTGTTTATGTACTTAATGAGCTGAACTCGACGCTCGTGGCGTTCAGCATCAGCGGCGACGGAACGCTCACGAACGCACGTACGCCGGTGAGCACCCTCCCCTCGACCTTCACCAATGCGAATAGCGGAGCCGAGGTGCAGGTCGCTCCGAGCGGCAACTTCGTTTACACGTCGAACCGCGGTCGCAACAGCATCGCCATCTTCAGCATCGCGAACGATGGCGCCGCGACCTTGCTCACCGACGAGGGCACGCGCGGCGGGAGACCTCGCCACTTCTCGATCGACGCCTCCGGCGCCTGGCTCTTCGTCGCCAACCAGGACAGCGACAACGTCGCGGTCTTCAGCGTCGACCAAACGACCGGGCTCCTCACGCATCGGAGCACAGTAGCGACCGGCAATGAGCCGCAGTTCGTGGCGCTGGTACCCGAACCCTGAGGGCTGTGGTTCCGAACCCCCGGAAAACTGAGGGGCGGCGCCCCCCAAGAAGGTTCCTGGCCGCTTCTTGGGGCGCGTAAGTGCTTGATTTCGTGTGATTGCACGGATGTTGCTTCGCCTGGTCGGTTGCATGCGCGCAAAGGTCTTCATCCTCGGTGTTTTGGTGAGCGTCGCGTGCAGTGACGGCACCATTGGGGACACGCTCGACAAGCCGGTTGCGGCGCCGCTGGTGTTCACGAGCGAGGTGCGACGCTTGAGCTTGGTGGAGCTCGACCGCACGCTCCAGGCATTGCTCGGGGACACCACCTCGCCTGCTAGCCGGTTCCTCACGCCCGATCTGTTCACGCCCTACGACAACGACTACCTGCAGCAACAACCGTCCCGGGCCCTCATCGAAGCGCTCGATCAGATGGCCGCTGACGTCGCCAAGCGCGCGATGACCGATCACCGCGATACCATCGTCGGCTGCACGCCCACCGGCGCCGGTGACACCGTTTGCATGCGCGACTTCATCACCCGCTTCGGCAAGCGAGCGCTGCGACGGCCCCTCGGCACTGACGAGATCGACGCGTACGCGGCGCTCCAGAGCTACGCGACCGAATCAGTGCCCGGTGTCGCGAACGACTTCTACACCGGCGCGGAGCTGGTCATCCGCGCCATGCTGCAGGACCCCGAGCTGCTCTATCGCGTGGAGGTGGGCGTGCCGACCGACAAGGCGCTCGTCACTCAGCTCGGCGACCACGAGATCGTCACCCGCCTGGCGTTCCTGCTCTGGGGCGAAGCACCGGACGACGGCCTGATCGCCATCGCGGACAGCGGTGGCCTCGCAGATGCGCAGACCCGCAGATCCGTCGCGAGCGGCATGATGGCCGACCCGCGTGCGCGCGCCCAGATCCAACGCTTCCACGCCATGTGGCTCGGCTACCGCGCCATCCCGCACCCGCCAGCGCTCGCCCAGGCGTTCGGGCGCGAGACCTCGGCCCTCATCAACGACGTCGTCTTCGACAACGCCCGCGACTACCGCGAGCTGTTCACCTCGCCGCGCACCTTCATCGACGCAACCCTCGCGACGAACTACGCCTTGACCCTGCCGGGCGCAGCGCCCAATTGGGTCGACTACGGACCCGGTGGCCGTGCCGGCATCTTGTCGCACGGGAGCGTGCTGTCGACCTTCGGCAAGTTCAGCGACACGAGCCCCACGCAGCGCGGCATCTTCGTGCGCACCCGTCTGTTCTGCGAAGAGGTCGCGCCGCCACCACCAGACGCCAACGTCGATGCGCCGCCGTCGTCACCGGATGGCAGTCCCTGCAAGGTCGACCGCTACGCCCAGCACCGCGAAAGCTCGAGCTGTGCCGCTTGCCATGGTCGTCTCGATCCCATCGGCTTCGGCCTCGAGAACTACGACATGGCCGGCCGCTATCGCGATCACGATGACGGCCTCGATCAGTGCACCATCGACGGTCGCGGCGACATCCCCGGCATTGGCAGCTTCCAGGGGCCAAAGGAGCTGGCCGAGCTGCTCATTGGCTCGCACACGCTCGACGCGTGCGTGACCCAGCAGATGTACAGCTTCGCAATCGGACGGCCGCTTACCGGCGACGAGCTGCCTCAGGTCGAGCGCGCCACCCAGCGCTTCGCCGATAGCGGCTACGACTTCCGCGGCTTGCTGCTCGATTTCGTAGGCGACGACCTCTTCGTGCAGAAGCGCGAGCCGGCGCAGTGAGGCCATCATGACCATCCGCTTGAACAGACGCGCCTTCCTCCGCAGCAGCGGTGGCCTCGTCCTCGGGCTTCCGCTCCTCGAAATCATGCTGAACAGCAACGGCACGGCGTTCGCACAAACCGGCGGCGCCTTACCGAAGCGTTACGCTTTCCTCTTCGCCGGCCAATCCATCGGCGGCGACGGCTGGGCGAAGAACCAGCAACGGATCAACGGCGTCAACGTCACCGCCGAGCACTTCGTGGAACCGTCGGCGACCGGTCCGGGCTATGCGTTGACCACGCCCCTGCAGCCACTCTCGGCGCTCAAGAGCGATTTCAGCATCGTCAGCCGCCTGCGTATTCCCTACAACACGACATCATCCGCTACAGCAGACATCCCCGCGGGTGGAGCCTACCGTGACTTCCACGGCGGCGCGGCGGGGCCATTCCTGTCGGGCATGCGCTCGAACGCCAACAACTTCCGCGCTCGTGGCAAAACCCCCGACCAGTTCATCGCCGATCTGAACGTCGGGGTGACGCCCATCGACACCCTCACCTACCGCTGCCAACCGGTCTTCTACATCAACGGCTACGACTTCTCTGGCCGGCAGTACATTTCCTACCGCGGCGACAACCAACCGGTAAGCGCTCAGACGCAGCCCTCGGTCGCGTTCAACGCGATGATTGGCGCCGTCCCCACCGGTGACCCAGGGGAAAATGCCGCCATCGACTTCGCCAACCGGGCACGCAAGAGCGTCCTCGATCTGGTCGCGGACCGCAGACAACGCCTCATCGCGCGCGTGGGCGCAGCCGACCGCAGGCGTCTCGACGCGCATTTCGAAGAGGTGGTTGCGCTCGAGAAGCGCATCGCCGACCTCGCGCAATCGGGCATCGACGCCTGTGAGCCCCCCACCACGGTGCCGACCGATCCCCCCGTCGGCGGCGACAACGCGGGCTCGGGCTCAGGCGACATCGGCACCAACACCGGTTACAGCGGCGAGGAAGAGCGCGCGACCGCTTTCGCGGACCTCATCCATTTCGCGTTCAAGTGTGACCTAACGCGGTCCGCGTCACTCCAGCTCACCACGTTCCAGTCGCACATGAACGTCATCGGCATCACCACCAGCCTGGGCTACCCGATCCGCGCCGACCTGCACGAGGTCGGCCACAACGGTGACGACCAGACACGCGGCCAGTTCGCGGTGAGCCTCATCTTGCAGTGGCACATCGCGCGCTACGCCTATCTCTTGAACAAGCTCAAAGAGACCGACGAGGGCGCCGGCAAGCTCATCGACAATTGCGCCATCGTATTCGCGCCCGAGGGTGGCCACGGCCGCCAGCTGAACGACGCGGTCACGGACAATCAGACGCACTCGACCGAGAACATGGTGGCGCTAGTCGCCGGTCGCGCGGGTGGGCTCATGCCCGGCAAGCACATCCGCACTAGCGGAGCACACCCAGCGCAGGTCTTTCTCTCGGCGATGCAGGCAGCCGGCTACACCGGGAACGCGCTCGGCGAGGTCACGGGCAACATTCCCGAGCTGTTCACCTAGAGGTGTCGCGCCAGGGCTCGCAGCGCCGTTAGGTCGTGGATCTCCTCGATCTCGCGGGGCACCACGCCAACGTAACCCTCCCATCGAGCCTCGCGCCGCAGCCGGTTCACCGACGCGGTGTCTTCGCGGGCTCTCGCGTTCATGTCCAAGGCGGTCGCAGCGAGCTTCTTCGCGAGCTCGCCACCAATGACGCTCTCCACCAGCTGGGCAACCGCCTCCGGGCTCTCGACGCCGGAGCCGACGTTGGCGCGGTTCACCACGAAGCCCGTGAAGCTCAAGGCGCGCTTCCCCAGCTCGTTGCGCAGGAATACCGCATCCGCGACAACGAATGGATCCGGGGTCGTCACCACAACGAAGCCGCTATCGGTCGAGCGCAGTAGCATCTGGATGCTCGAAGCGCGCTTGCGTAGCTCGGCGGTCATCCCCTCGAGGTCACGCACGAAGGCGTTGAAGTCGGTGACGAACGCGTCGCCGAACACCTTGCCGAGCACGTCTCCCACGGCCCGAGCAGTTCGTTGCAAGACGATACGCGCGACGCCGGCCTTCTCACCGCCGCCGAGCAGCGTGAACCACTTGAAGATGCGCTCGTCGAGGAAGCGCAGCAGCCACTCGGGCGCTTCGATGAAGTCGACGACGTTCTTCGACGGCGGCGTATCCACGATCACCAAATCGAAGCCATGACGCTCGCGCAAATCGTAGAGCTTTTCGATGGCGGTGTACTCGAGAGTACCCGCAAGGGCACGCGACATCTGGCGGTAAATGACGTTGCCGAGCAGGCGGTCCGCTGTAGCGGGCGTCGGAGCGATTCGCCGCACCAGATCGTCGAGCGTGCTCGATTGGTCGAGCATGACCGCCCAAAGCTCACCTTTCGCCTCGGGGCCGAGGGCGACGCGACTCGGACTGTTGCCAACGACGACACCGAGGGCATCGGCGAGGCGACGCGCCGGATCGATGGTGAGCACGACGACACGCCGTCCCGACTCGGCAGCGGCGAGGGCCAGCGCGGCGCTCGTCGTCGTCTTGCCGACCCCACCCGGCCCTACACAAAGAATAACGCGCCGCCCCGCGGCGAGCTCGACCAGTGAGCTCACGCGCGTAACAAAGCGTCTGCGATGGAGTCGACGAGGCCGACCCCGCGCGCCCGAGTCCAGGCGATGTGGTGAAAGCGCGCTTGCAAGCGCTCCTTGAGCTCACCGATGCGCCGCGCTTGCTGCGAGACCACCGATACACGGCGTCGCGCCGCCACGAAGAGCCGGCGGGCGGCGCTGTCTTCCTGCGCCAGGCGCTCGATGGTGGCGCGCTCTCCGGCGTCGAAGACATCCGAGGCGACCCCGTTGATGAGGACGTGGGTCGAGCTCAGCTCGAGGTCGTGCTGCAGGCGGTCAGCGAGCTGCACCGCCTCGTTCACCGGCAGCTCCTCGGGGAGAGTGACGATGCAGATCGCGGTGCGGTGGGTGTCGTGCAGCATGGCGTCGATGTCGCGGGCCCGGGCGGCAAGTGTGGAGCCGCGAATCATCGCCAAGGCGCCTCGCGGCACGCCAAGCATCGACAACGCGTGCCCGGTCGAAGGCATGTCGACGACGATGAGATCGAAACGCGGCCGCCCCACCGAGTCACGCTCCGTCTCGAAGCGCCATAGCGCATTCAAGACCGACATTTCGTCGACCGACGGCGCCGCCTGCCACAATCTCGCCAGCACGCGGTTCTCGGTCGCGAGCTTGACCAGGCCTTTGAGCTTCAAGGTCTCGAGTAGGTACTCCTGGAGCGCACGCCGCTCGTCGAGACGGCTCGCCCACAGCGACGGGAAACGCGCCGCCGCGATGATTGCAGGCTCGTGCTCGGGCGGCACGCCTTCGAGGAGCTCGCCGGCGACCGGCCGCGCTCCGAGCTCGACGAGCAACACGCGCTTCCCGCCTCGGGCCGCAGCGACTGCGAGCGCAGCAGCGCACGTCGATTTGCCGACGCCACCTTTGCCGGTAACCAACACCAGGCGTTTGCCGGCAAGCGCGGCCGCCATCGAATCAGTCACCGGTCCCCCTCGAGCACGAAGGTACGTCGCGACGGCTAAGAGAACAACCGGCGCTTCTTGGACACGATACCCGCGAACTCTTCCAGAAGCTCGCGCTGACGTGCGGTCAGATTCTTGGGGATTTCGACGCGGAAGACCACGTGCAGGTCGCCACGACCGTTGCCCCGCAGGTGCGGCACGCCTTTGCGCTTGATAGTCACGACATCACCAAACTGCGTGCCCTTCGGCACCTCGACGGTTTCTTCGCCGTCGATGCCTTTGACCACCACTTCACCACCGAGAGCGGCGAGCGCCATGTTGATGGGCGTCTCCGCGATGAGCTCGTTGCCCTCGCGGCGCAAGGTCGCGTGCGGGTTCACCTGCACGGCGACGTAGAGATCGCCCGGTGCGCCGCCGCGCGGGCCGGCCTCGCCTTCGCCGGCATAGCGCAAGCTCATGCCATCGTCGAAGCCCGCGGGGATGCGCACCTTGACCTCGCGGCGCGCTCGCGTGCGGCCGGAGCCGGCACACTCGGGGCAAGGATCGGACTGTGTCGAGCCGCGCCCCTGGCAGGCGGGGCAGGTCGTGCTGATGAGAAAGAGGCCCTGACCGTGCACGATTTGACCGCGCCCCTGACAGGTGGCGCAGGTGGTGAGCTTCGAGCCGGGCCCAGCGCCGGTCCCGGTGCAGGGCTCGCAGGCGACGAGTTGATCGACCTGGATGGTCTTCTCGGTACCGAAGACGGCTTCTTCGAAGTCGATCGTCAGGTCGTAACGTAGATCGGAGCCGCGCTGAGGACCGCCACGCCGCGTCCGCTGACCGAAGCCAAACAGGTCGCCGAAGATGTCACCGAATGACGAGAAGATGTCTTCGACGCCGACACCTTGGAAGCCGCTGAAGCCCGACCCGCGCAAGCCGTCGAAGCCGGCCCGGTCGTAAATGGACCGCTTTTGCGGATCCGACAGGACTTCGTAGGCCTCGGATGCCTCTTTGAACTTCTCTTCCGCATCAGGGCTCGGATTGCGGTCCGGGTGGAAGTCCATGGCGAGCTTGCGGTAAGCCCGCTTGATGTCTTTGTCGCTCGCGGAGCGCTCGACACCTAAAACTTCGTAATAATCGCGTCGCATGAGCGGTGTTTGAGGAACCCCGGCAAATTAGATATTTCGTAAGCAACCTGTCAAGGAGCTGTAATTGCGGCCGTCTCCGGGCAGGGTATACAGATCGCTGCTTGTCTTGTCGCTGCCTTAAGACCGGAGAATCGACGTGAAACCGGAATCGCCCGGCGGGGGTGGAGGAAAAGACCGCCGTGAGCTCGAGCGGGTAACCCTTGCGGGAGACCATTTCGTGCTCGTGGCCCTACCCTCCGGCGAAGAACGCCTGGAGCCTCTCTTGGACCTCGGCCCGCACGGCGTCGCCATCCTGGTGCGCGCCCAGCGTCCCGAGATCTCGCCTGGTGCCTTCCTGCCGCGCGTTCGCTTCTTCGTGAAGGGTGAATGCACGCTGCAATGCCAGGCCACGGTCCGTGAGGTCAGCCAGATGGCGCTCGAGGACGGCGGGTTCGGTCTCAAGGTCGGCATGCGCCTCGAGCTCCTCGACAGCCCCGAGCCGTCGCAGCCGGTCGTCGACACTTACAGCGACGCGGCAATCGTCGCCGACACCGTCACCAATCTCGTGCGCGCCAAGGCGACGTTGCGCGTCCACGCGACGGGCGACAACAATCCACGCGGCCTCGCGACGGTCGAGATCACCCGCTTCTCACGCGAGCTCGGTGAGCTCTCGGTGCGCGTCACCGAGGGTGAGTCCACGGCGCTCGAGACCGGCGCCACCTGCGAGCTACGTGGCGAATCGTACGGCACGCGCCTGTCGTTGGTCGCAAAGCTCACCGAGAACGGCGGCGTCTCGTTGCGCTTCGATCTGCCCACGCGCCTTGCGGTTTGGCGTCACCGCGTCGGCGGTCGCGTCCGCACCCTGCCCCCGAACCTCGAGGTCAGCTTCGAGTCCCCGTTCACCAAGACCATGCGCCAACGCCCACTCGTCGACTTGTCGGCGCGCGGACTCGCGTTCTCGGGGGCCGCCGATGACGGGCTCATCGTCGGCATGCTGCTCCCGTCTGTCGTGGTGAGCTTGCCCTCCGGCACCGTGCACGCGCGTGGTGTCGTTCGCAATGTCCGCCCGAGCGGATCGACCGTGATGGTCGGCGTCGAGTTCGTCTCCATGCCCGAGGCGAGCGCCAAGGTGCTCGAAGCGTTCGTCGACAGCAACTTGCACCCACAGGTGCGCCCGGCGACCGTGGCCGACATCCAGCGCTTGTGGCCGGTCTTCGAAAAAGGCGGCATGTTCGCACGCTCGCACGCGGCGATGACCCCCACCATCGCCAAGATCGAGCCGATACGCCGAAACCTCTTGAGCCGCGCCCGCGAGCTCGTGGTGCACATGGTCGGCGACGGCGAAGACACCATCTACGGCACCGCCGAGCTCTTGCGCATCTACAACGCGACCTGGAGCATCCAGCACGTCTGCGTCAGCGAAACCAGCCAGTCACTGACCGCGGACCAGCTCGTGGTGCCGCTCGTCGAGGCCGCGCTGCGCCGCAAGGACTTCGAGTTCCTCCATGCCTTGGTCGACCCCGAGCGTTCGCGCATGGGCTTGGCGAGGCTGCGCGCCATGCCCCCCGACGAGAACGGCATCTACTGGGTCGAGCGCGTGTTGTTCACCGAGCCGCAACGAGCCGCGAACGCCGTGCACGACGTGCAAGACGCGGCGGTCGGCGACCTCGAATGGCTCGTCGAGCGAGCCCGCGAAGTCGTCCGTCCGCTCGAGCGGAATGCGTTCGACATGAACAACGCCAGCGACCTGCGGCTGAGCAAGGTGCAGCGGCTCTACGGTAACGTCGGCCTGGTGCGGCAGCGCTTGGTCCGCATGTCGTTCAGCCCGAGCGGGCCGAATGGGTTCGCGCTCATCGAAGTGACCACGCAGGGTGTGTCGTTCCCCGGCTACACCGAGCTCGCCCGCCTCTACCCAACGCGTAAAGACGCACCAGCGCGGCGGGACGCCCTGCTTGCGCTCGCCCATGACGCGATTCGCGTCCACCGGGACAACCGCGTCGACCGCACGCAGATCTTGGTCGACATCAAAGATGCGCCCGTGCTCGAGGAAGCCGGCTTCGTGAAGGTGGGGACGCGCATCGAGCTCATCGCGTCGCGGAACGGCGCTTCGCAGATCGTGAATTTCATCAATCTGCTGGCGTAGGGCTAGCGCGGACTGGGTGCCCCCTGCTTCGGCGGCTCGCGATGCTGATCGTGCGCCCGCTGCCCCAACATCCACCCAGCGTACAAGGCCAGCGCCACCAAGACCGCCATCACCATCGGCACGACCATCCGTCGCCGCCGTGCGATCTCGATGCGTTGCGTGAGCGACATCCCCACGGGTGACTCGTATGCCGGCGCGTTGAAGGTCTTGGTCGTCGGCCCGGTGCGCGGCGTCGTCATGCTGACGCTCATGCCAGTCGCGGCGCGCGCAAAGCGGCCGAGGGCGTCGGCGTCGACGCGGATCCCCGAGTCGACCATGTAGGTTTTCAGGTCGCGATAAAGGGCAACAGCATCACGGGGTCGTTTGCGCACTTTCATGTGCAGGGCGCGCGACAAGACAGCGGACAGCGCCGTGTCGACCTCGGCGTTCACCTTTTGCGCCGGCACGATGCGCGGCGGTACCGCGCCGTACGCTAAATCGGACTCGGAGACCCCGTCGTAGACGCGCTTGCTGGTGATCATCTCGTAGAGCGAGCACGCGAGGCCCCAAAGATCGACACGTTGGTCGAGCGGCGCTCCCGAGATCACCTCGGGGGGCATGTAGCCAATTTTGCCCTTGAGCATGCGCTGCTCTTCGTGGGCTTCGAGGAACTTCACGCGCGCCACGCCGAAGTCGCCGAGCTTCACCTTGCCGTCGAAGGTCACGTAGATGTTCGACGGCGTCACGTCGCGGTGGACCATCTCCATGCTCTCGCCGCCCGGCGAGCGCGCCCGATGGACGTAGTCGAGACCGCGCAGCACCTGCAGGCCGACGAACACCGCGAGGTCAGTCGGAAAGCGCAGGCGGCGGGCGCGGAGCCGGGTCATGAGCTGGGCGAGGTCGAGGCCCCAGACGTACTCCATGGCGATGTAGGCCTGGTCGTCGACGATTCCCGACTCGTAGACACGGACGAGGTTCGGATGGCGCAAGAACTTCGCGATGTCCGCCTCGGTCATGAACATGTCGACCTGCTGCGTGTCGCGGCTGAGCGCGGAGTGCAGGCGCTTTACGGCCAGGTCGAAGGCGTAAGTTTGCGGATCGGGTCCAATGGTTGCCCGAAAGATCTCGGCCATACCCCCCTGTCCGATTTTTTCATGGAGCCAAAAGCGGCCGAAGCGCTGGGCCATCGCGCGAGAAAGGTAGCACCAGGCCGTGGGTTACGGCCAATTATCCTTGACCTCTCACGCCCCTGTTGGTGAATCTCCGCCCCGATGAAACCGCCCGTGCTGCAAACGCAGTGGTACAATCGCGCTAACTTCGATCCCAACGGCACCGCGAGCCAGGTCGAGGCTTATTACTTCCGCGCCCACGATCCGGCCACCGGTCGCGCCCTCTGGGTGCGCCTCTCGCTCGCCGGCGACAAAGAGCGCAAGAGCGGCACGGTCTCCGCGATCTTCATCGACCCAGTCTCCGGCAAGCACTACATGGCGAGCAACCGCTTCGACCAGGGCCGCCTGCTACTCGACGTCGAGCGCCCCGGCGCCGGCATCGGTGAGAGCAGCATCGAGGACGGGTGGGTCAACGGCATCGTCCGCGGAAACGGGTTCATCCTGAACTGGAACCTGCGGGTCACCGAGCTCATGGCGGCGTACATGCCGCTGCCTTCGCGCAAGCTCTACCAAGGGTCGATTTTGCCCGCCAAATGGGTGAGCTCGATGCCTGTCGCCAAAGCGTCGGGCACCATCGAAGCCTGGACCGACGCGACACACGAATACGGCCACACCCGCGACGCCCGCGAAAACGAGATCCGCGTCGACGGCTGGAACGCCACCATCGGCCACGTCTGGGGTACCCACTATCCCGACCGCTTCGCCTGGTTGCACTGCGGCCACTTCTACGACGAGCACGAGCCGGCTTCGTTCGAGCTCTACGCCACTGACTTCAAGCTCGGCGGCGCGTTGCACGTACCGACGACGCTCGGGCGCCTGCAGATCGGTGAGCATTTCTACCGCTTCGATAGCTTCCGCTCGCTGATCGGCGCCAAGTCATCGTTCGGCCCCGATCGCTGGGTGTTCGAGCTCGATGGTCCCGATGGCTCACTGCGTGGGCGCGCCACCGCGAACCGTGCGTACGGCATGGTCCTCGATGGCCCCGGCGGCAGGAACACGCACGCGGCGATTTCTCCCGTGGCGGATCTCGAGCTCACTCTGCGGCCGCGCGTCGGCATTCAGCGGCAACTCTCGAGTCACGCTGCCGTCTTGGAAGTCGGGCAGTACGGCGACCGCGGCGGTATCGACGTCGTCCTTTAGCTAGCCTTGCGGGCGTCGCCAATCAGACGCCCGCTCGCCGCCAGGTCGCAGTAGAGCAGTGTCCCGCCCACTGTGGCGAACGGCAGCACGAAGAACCCAGCTCCGGGGATGATGAGCAGCAGCAAGGTCGTGGCGCCGAAGCCCAGCGCCACTGCGCCGTTTTCGCGGACAACACGCCAACGTCCGCCATAGTTGACGAACCGCCTCGTCAGCGGCAGCCCCACGAACTCGTGAGCCGCGAGCATCGCAGCGAACGTGTAGCTCAAGATGCTCGCCGGAATGGTCCCGACGCCGGGGATGAGCCCGAGGAGAAACAGCGGCACATAGACGCATACCGCCGTCAGCGTTCCCCAGAAGAGATCCGAGAGCCCCATCAAGAAAGCTCGCGTGACCCGCGCCGCGTCGAGTGGTGTCTCCGGCGTCTCGAGCACGATGCTCTCCACCTTCTCGGACAGCGCATCGAGAAAGGGGCTCGCGAGGGCCTGGCCGAGGAGCACGAGCGCGACGCCCGAGAGTCCAACGGCGATGAGGATGACCACGGCCCAGATGATCCAGGTGAGTATGGTCACGAGGCCCGCCGCGAACTCGGACTGCACCGCGAAGGTGCTCACGATGTAGGTGCCTGCGCCCGCGAGCAGCGGCTTCACCAACGCCAGGACCCCAGCGAAAAGCAGCGCGAAGACCGCGATGTCGACCAGGACGATCCACATGCACACACGCCAGAGCTTGTGCGCACGAATGAAGGCGAACCCTTCCAAGGGGTACGCTAGGCCGGCGAGAAATCGCCCGACGAAGCCCTTCGGTAACTGGCGGGGACGCCTCGGCTCAAGCATGCTGTGGTTCCATCGTGAAACGACCCTTCATGCAAGCAGTCGAGGCCGGCGGTCTCACCGCTGACGGCGCCATCGGCAGTCTCCTTTACGAACGCGGTGTCTTCGCCAACCGCAACTTCGAGGAAATCAACCTTGCGCAGCCGGAGCTGGTGAAGAAGGTGCACCGCGACTATCTGGCCGCCGGCGCGGACATCATCGAGACCAACACCTACGGCGCGAATCGCCTACGTCTCGGGCGCTCGAGTCTCGCCGCACAAACCGCCCGCATCAACCGCGCTGGTGTCGCCATCGCCCGCGAGGTCGCCGGCAATGACGCCTATGTCGCGGGCTCGATCGGCCCGTCAGGGCTTACCGCGGGTGAGCTGCGTCGCGGTGAGAAAGAGGTCCGGGCTGCTTTCGCAGAGCAGGCCTACCTGCTGTCTCAAGAAGGTGTCGACCTCATCTGCATCGAGACCTTCGGGGCGGTCGCCGAGCTACGCATGGCCATCGAAGCGGCACGCGGGGAGACCTCGCTGCCTATCGTGGCCCAGGTCGCCGTCACCGACGAAGGTGCGGTCAGCGACGGCACCTCGCCGGAAGACCTCGCTCGCGAGATGCAGCAATGGGGCGCGTCGGTCGTCGGCGCCAACTGCAACGGTCCCGACCTGGTGTTCGAGCTGGTCGAAAAAATGGTCGCCACCGGCATCCCGATCTGCGCCATGCCGAACGCCGGTCGCCCCCGCAAAATCGAAGACCGTTTGATCTACTTCGCGACGCCCGAGAACTTCGGCGTCTACGCCCGTCGCATGTTCAAGGCCGGCGTGAAGATCGTCGGCGGCTGCTGTGGAACGAACCCCGATCACGTGGCGCGCATCGCCTCGGCGGCGCGCATGGTGGTGCCGCGTAGTGAGTCGCGTGAGGTCATCGAGGTGGCGCCGGTCGTGAAGCCCGACACCTCGAGCCTCGAATCGCGCAGCCGCTTCGGCGCTGCCATCGGCAAGCGGTTCGTGTTCAGTGTCGAGATCAATCCCAATCCTGGCCTTTCCGTCGATGCCTCCCTCGATGCGGCGCGAATGCTCGTGTCCGCTGGAGCCGACGTCATCAACATCGCCGACGGACCGCGCGCCACCGCGCGTATGAGCAACATGGCGCTCGCCGTGCGCATGCAAGAGGCAGTCGGGGTCGAAACCCTCATGCACGTCTGCGCCCGCGACAGGAACCTGCTGGGCCTGCAGGCACACCTGCTCGGTGCTCACACACTCGGGGTACGCAACCTGGTGCTCATCACCGGCGACCCGCCGAAGCTCGGCGACTATCCCGACGCCACCGCGGTGTACGACGTCGACTCCATCGGCCTCATCCGCATGGCCGACGGCTTCAATCGCGGACTCGACCCGTCCGGCAAGGAGCTGGGCGACCGTACGAGCTTCGTTTTGGCGACCGGGGCCGAACCCGCCGCCGCCGACTTCGAGCGTGAGATGAACCGCTTGAAGCGCAAGGTGGCCGCCGGAGCGGACTTGGTCATGACTCAGCCGGTCTACGACCCACGGCACCTCGATCGCCTACTCGCCGCGATGGACGGCATGGGTGTGCCGGTGCTCCTCGGCATCTTACCGCTCTACAGCGCGCGCAACGCCGAGTTCCTGCACAAGGAAGTCCCCGGTATGCAGATCCCGGAGGCCATTCGCGAGCGCATGCGCAAGGCCGGCAAGGGCGACGACGCGCGCCGTGAAGGCATCGCCATCGCCTGCGAGGCGCTCGAAGCGCTACGCGAGCGGGTCGCCGGAGCGTACATCATGCCGCCGCTCGGTCGTTACGACATGGCGGCGGAGATCATCCGGCGCTTCGCGGGAGACCGACACGTCGGCGCAGCAGCGGTGCGGTCCGCTCAAGCGAGCTAGTTACTGGACCGAAGAGGCCTTGGCTTCTTTGGTCAAGACCACCTTGGCGTTCAGGTCGTGCGGCCAGGGTGTGCACACGAACCCGAGCTCACGCAGCTCGGATGCCTGCAAGGCAGTGTATGCATCGCGCAGCAGTGCCTCGAACGGTCTGGCAACATGCTCGTCCGGCTTCGACTCACCCTGCGACGTCCACAGCCCGCGTCGCTTGTCGAGGAAACGATAGATGCTCAACTCGATGCCTTTGGACAGTCTGCAAAAGCGCAGTCCCAGTGTGACCGACCCAGGCTCGTGGCCGGGCGCATCCCCCAGGGTAGCTACTTGGGCACCGACCTTAAGCAACTCGCGCGTACCTGGCAATCGAAAGGAGAGGTCGAGGTACGTCCCCGGGAACACCAGCGATCGGGAGACCGCTTTCATGCCGCCGAGGCTGATGTCGATGGCGTAGATGGGCTCCGGGAGCTTCCCGGCGAGAACCCGCATATGGAGCCGGCCACGCGCCGAAGCACGGCGACCTTCTGGGCTGATGACGTCCGTCATGGGTGGAAGGTCGCATCGCGGTAGATCGTCGTCAAAAATCCGGCCCTGACGTCTGTCACGGCGGATTGCGGCAAACCGCGCTTTCTGCCACGAATTCCAGGGTCATGCGGTCCCCGGCACGCGACGTTTTCATGCAGGCGGCACTCGCCGAGGCGCAACGCGCGGTCGGCCGAACGCGGCCCAATCCCAACGTCGGCTGTGTCGTCGTCCAGGGTGGTGCCATCGTCGGGCGGGGCTTCACCGAGCCCGCGGGCGGTGCCCATGCCGAGGTCGTGGCCCTGCGGGAATCCGGCAACGCGGCGCGGGGGGCCGACCTCTACGTCACTCTCGAGCCGTGTAGCCACCACGGCCGCACCCCACCCTGCGTCGACGCCCTGATAGCCGCCGCCCTTGGCCGCGTCGTCATCGGCGTTCGCGATCCGAATCCGCTGGTCGACGGTCGAGGCATTGCTCGTCTGCGGGAAGCCGGCATCGAGGTCGAGGTCGGCCTCCTCGCCGACGCCTGCGCCGACATGCACCGTGCCTTCACTCACTTCATCGTCGAAAAGACTCCGTGGGTCGTGGCCAAGATGGCGCAGTCCCTCGACGGCCGGGTCGCGACGCGCCTCGGCGCCTCACGCTGGATCACCAGCGAAGCGTCGCGCGACTACGCGCACGCCTTGCGCGACACCTGCGACGCCATCCTCGTGGGCATCGGCACTGTTTTGGCGGACGACCCGCAGCTGACGACCCGACGCCCAGGAGGACGCGATCCGGTACGCGTCGTGCTCGACACCCAGGCGCGCACACCTCCCGGCTCGAAGCTCGTGGGCCTCGCGACGAAATCGAGCGCACCGACTTGGGTCCTGGTCGGCGACGACGCCCCAGCGGACCGCGTGTCCGCTTTGACGAACAAAGGCGTGCGCGTCGAACGTTTGCCCCTGGTTGACGGCAAGCTCGACCTGGCCGAAGCCGCCAAGCGCCTTGCGAGCCTCGACATCGTCACCCTGCTCGTCGAAGGAGGCCCCCGTGTCCTCGGCGGCTTCATGGATGCGCGACTGGTGCACGAGATCGTCGCCTTCATCGCGCCGCGCATCATCGGGGGCGACGGCGCACGCAGCACCGTCGGCGGCCTCGGAGCAGGTGCCCTCGCGGAAGCCATCGAGCTCGAGTCGGTCCGTGTCGAGCGCGCCGGTATCGACGTCGTGGTCCACGCCCGCGTGCGTAAGTAAGTCGGCGATGGAGGACTTCTTTCCAGATCCCAACACCGCGGACCCTTACGGCCTGGTCGCGGTGTCCGACACCATGAGCCCCGAGCTGGTGCTCGATGCTTACCGCCGCGGCATCTTTCCCTGGTCGACCGACCCAGTGCGCTGGTACTCCCCCGACCCGCGCGCCATCTTCGTTTACGAGAGGATTCACCTCGCCAAGCGTCTCGAGCGCGAGCTTCGCGCCAACCGCTATCGCGTAACCTTCGACACCAGCTTCGCCGAGGTCATCCGTGCCTGTGCCGACAGCCATGCCCACACCGGGGTGTGGATCAGCGACCTCTTCATCGCCACGTATTGCGAGCTGCATGAGCGCGGCTACGCCCACAGCGTCGAGGTCTGGCAGGACGACGCTCTCGTCGGCGGGCTGTACGGCGTGCAGGTCAACACGATGTACGCCGGCGAATCGATGTTCTACCGGGTTCCGAACGCCTCGAAGATCGCCTTCGCCTACCTCTCACGGCACCTGCAAACGATAGGCATCACCCTCTTCGACGCCCAGGTTGCCAACGACCACACCGCTCGCCTCGGCGCCGTCATCGTCCGAAGAACGGAGTATCTGCGGCGGCTCAAGCGCGCTCTGCTATCGAAGACGGCCTTCGACGGGAAAAAGTGGGCATTGGACGTGCCGCCCTGGGAGCGCTAGAGCTAGCGCCCATGGGGAAAAAATCAATCGACGACCTCCGCGTCCGCGCCGGCGGCAAAGTGCGCCTCTCGAAGTACGATCCCAACGACGATCTCGGCTGGGACCGCGACGAGGCCGAGGAGCAGCTCAAGAAGAACTGCTCGCGCATGGCCGAGCTGCACGACCTCTTGTACGCCTCCGACAGCCACGGGCTCCTGGTGGTGCTCCAGGGCATGGACACCTGCGGCAAGGACGGCACGGTTCGTCACGTGCTCACCGGATTGAACCCGCAGGGCTGCAAGGTCCGTCCGTTCAAGCAGCCGAACTCCACCGAGCTCGACCACGACTATCTCTGGCGCGTGCACCATGTGGTGCCGGCGCGCGGCGAGATCGGCGTGTTCAACCGCTCGCACTACGAGGATGTGCTGGTGACGCGCGTGCTCGGACTAGTCTCCGACAAGGTCGCCGAGCGGCGCTTCGAGCACATCAACGGCTGGGAACGCTACCTCACCGACAACAACATCGTCGTGCTCAAGCTCTTCCTCAACATCAGCAAGGACGAGCAGCGCGAGCGTTTGCAGGCGCGACTCGACGACCCGGCGAAGAACTGGAAGTTCTCGGAGAGCGACCTCGAGGCACGCGCCAAGTGGAAGGACTACCAGGACGCTTACGCGGACTTGCTGGCGGCTTGCAGCACCAAACACGCGCCTTGGTACGTCGTGCCCGCGAATCGCAAGTGGGTGCGCAACTTGGTGGTGTCGGAGCTCATCGTCGAGACGTTGAAGAGCCTGAAGCTGAAGTATCCGAAGCCCAAGCTCGACGTCTCGAAGATCGTCATTCCGAAGTAGATGCTGACTCTTGCTCTCACGCTCCTCGCCGCGAGCCCTGGCACGGAGGGCCCAGCACAGGAGGCAGCGTACTCAGAGGTCACGCCCGAAGGAGAAGCGCGTCCCAAACCAGAAATCCCGTCGGAGAACACCGTTGCGGCCGAAACGCACGGCCTGCTGCCCGCCGCGGTCACCTGGCGTGACGGCTTCAGCCTGCGCACTCCCGATGGAACCATGCAACTGCTCATCGGCGGTCGCGTTCACAATGACTGGCTGGTGAGCGGCGCCGATCCCGCTCTCGACGCGCGCGCGGCAGCTCTGAACGACGGCGCTACCTTCGCTTCCGGGGTTCGTTTCCGTCGCGCCCGCATCAATCTGCAAGGCAAGCTGTACGGGCGCGTGGGCTTCCGCAGCGAGTTCGAGTTCGCAGAGGGCTCGCAGACCGAGTCGACCGATACTTATCTCGAAGTCGAGGATTTGCCGGGCCTGGGCGACCTGCGGATCGGCAACTTCAAGGAGCCCTTCAGCTTTGCCTTTCTCGAGAGCTCGAACGTCATGACGTTCCAGGAATTCTCGCTGGCGCATGCGTTCTCGCCCGATCGCAATAGCGGAATAGGATTCAACAACACGATAGCCGACAGGTTTCACTACGCGGCTGGCCTTTTCGTGGAGACTTCCAGCTTTCGCGAGACGCGAATCCGTGGCGCCTTCGCCGCGACGACACGCCTCGCGGCCATCCTCTATCAAGACAAGGCGCGCCGCCTGCTGGCCCAAGCCGCCATCGCGTTCCGTTACGAGAGGCTCGGACAGACGGCGCTGCGCTTCTCGGTGGTCTCGGGCAGCACCCTCGCCCCACTCACCTTCGACACGGGCAACATCGACGGCGAGGAAACCTACGCTTTCGATGGCCAATTGGCGCTCGTCGCCGGTCCCTTCGACCTCGTCGCGGAAGGCGTGGGCGTGCGCGCCGTGCTTACACGCGCTCAGACGCCGGCCTACTGGGGCTACTTCGTGAGCCTCGGGTGGTTCCTCACCGGAGAATCGCGCCCTTTCAACCCAAGCAGCATGTTGTTCGCGCGGCTGCGTCCGAACCGCAACGTATTCCAGGGCGGCCCGGGAGCGATTCAGCTCGGCGTTCGCTGGTCGGAGGTCGACCTCGACGGCCCTAGCAATGGAGGACGCGGCTCGGAGCTCACCACCATCGTCAGCTGGTGGTTGAATCCGCATGCTCGCTTCTCGACCGCGTACGTCCGCACCAACCTGTACGGCTTGGGCCAAGCAAACCTCGGACAAGCACGCATTCAGTTCGACTTCTGAGCTCCGGCGGGCGGCTCACTGGCTCCGAAAATGATGTCGATGACTCGCACGCGGTGACTGCGATAGGCGACACCGAGATCAGCGACCAAGCGGGCCCGTTTGGCGGTTGCCGGCGCAAAACGATGTCGACCTTCGCTCGCGTGGACGAGGGCGATTCGGCTGAGATACTCGAGACGCAGGCGGACTGAATCCATACTGGTGGCCAGCCGTCGTGCGACGTCTTCGACGGTGAAGGTCGTCTGTGGTGCCGCGGCGAGAAGCAGCAAGACCTCGACGAGCTCGACCGAGTCGACCACTTCTTGAATGAATGCGACGAGCTCATCACTGAACGGAGCGTTCACGCCGTGACCTCTTGCACACGCGCCCCTGACCCCTCGTCGAGCTCCTCGGGGGCGGCGCGGCGCGCAAGCAGCGTGAACATCACTGGCACGAGAAATAGGGAGAGAGCTGTCGATATGATGAGTCCTCCGACCACCGCCAAGGCAAGTGGTTGATTGGCCGCCGACTCGCGGTCGAGCCCGAGCGCGGTAGGCGCCAGACCGACGACCGTCGCGAGGCTCGTCATGATGATCGGCACGAACCGCACCCGCCCCGCCTCGATGACCGCCGCGATGGCGTCCGCTCCCGCCTGGAAGGCGTGGTTCGCGTGATCGACGAGGAGGATGCCGTTCGACATCGCGATGCCGATGACCATCAGCATTCCCATCAGGGAGGTGATCGAAAGCCCCTGCTCGGCCGCGAGCAGCGCAACCACCACGCCGACGAAAGTGACTGGGATGGTGAAAAGCATGACGAGCGGCAGGCGCATCGAGCGAAACTGCGTGACCATGATCGTGAAGACGAGCATCACCGCGAGGGCGATGGCCAAGCCCAAGCCAGAGAACGTCGTTCGCATCAGGTCCACCTGTCCGACGAACGAGAAACGCAGGTCGCCGGTGCGGCGGTCAGCGCGAAGCTCGGCCTCGAGGTCGGCCGCTACCGAACCGAGGTCACGGCCACCCGTCTGGAACAGAATGGTGGCGACACGCGCCAGCCGGTTGCGCTCGATAGCGATGGGTCCGCCGCCGCGGACGACGCGCGCGTAGGAACCGAGCTTGACGGCCCCGTGTTCGACCGAAGCACGCACCGGGACATCGACGAGCGAGTCTCTGTCGGTCACCGCGTGCTCGTCGTAATACGTCACCACGAAGTACGATTGGCCGTTACCGCCGTCGACCCACACCGCGGGCGCGTTGATGTTGCCCAGCGTCGCCTCGAGGGTCGTCTGAGCGGCGTCACGCGCGGTGATGCCGACGAGGCCTCCCACCGTGCGGTCGGTGTCGATGCGCAGCTCTGGGTAGCTGGTCTCGAGCATGACGTAGGGATCTCGCAAGCCTCGGACACGGCGGGCTACGTCGGCGACGTCGAGAGACGCGCGCCGGAGTGCGTCGAGGTCCTCGCCCTGCACCTCGATCGCGAGCGGCGCGTTGTAGCCGTTGTTGAAGACGGTCGCGACGATGCCTCCCGGCGCCTGCAGGAAGTCCACACCCGGGTAACGTCGCGTCAGGATCTCGCGCATCTTGTCGGCAATGACCCGCTGCGACGCCGCTCGGTGGTCTGGCTCGACCAGCTGCAAGCGGATGAAGCCCATGTGTGGTCCGGCGTTCGGGCTATTCATTGCCGCGCGCGCCTTGCCAGGCGAGCCGGTGTTCGTGAGCACGAGGCTCACTTCTTCGGGCATCTCGTCCTTGAGGACCCGCGCCATCTCGCGCATCCGCCCTCCGGCGGTCTCGAGCGAGGTGCCTGGGGCAAAGCGCACGTAGACGCGCTCCATCGATTCGTCGAGCTCTGGGAAAAAGGTGGTGGGCATCCGCGTCGCACCAACCACCGCCGCCATGACCAGCGCGGCGGATGCGACGAGCACCGCGGCGCGATACGGCAGCACCAACCCCAGGATCCGGGCGTAGCCCTCCGCCATCGCGGTGATGGCATGCTCGAGACGTTGGCCCAGCCTCGACGGCGGCGCGTGCGTCCGCAAGAGGCGAGCCGCAGCGACCGGCGTCACCAGCATGCTGACGATGTACCCTGCAACCATGCCCGTCGCGACGGTCACGGCGAGCGGCGCGAAGAGCTTCCTGGCGAGCCCCTCCAGGAGCACGACCGGCAACAACACTGACACGGTTGCTAGAGTCGAGGCCAGGGTCGCCATCGACACCGCGCGCGTCCCGTCGAGCGGCGCGCGCGCCGCGGTCGCCCCCGAGGCGCGCTTGCGGTGAATCGACTCCAACACCACCACCGAGATGTCGACCAAGGGCCCCATGGCGAGGGTCAAACCACCGAGCGTAAAAGCATTCAGGGTCTGTCCGGTCAGATAGAGCACGAGAAGGATCATCGCGAAGCTGATAGGAACCGCTATCGCGGCCACCAGCACGCTGCGCCAGCTTTGCAGGAAGATGAGGATGACCATCGCGACGAGAACGAATGCCTGGAGGATCTCTTTCTTGAGCCCAGCGAAGGTCGAGCGCACGAATGTCGACTGGTCGAAAATCGTCTCGAGCTTCATGCCGGGCGGGAGATTGGGCAGGCTGCGCAGCCGCGCGCCGATCTCGTCCACGATAGCGATGACGTTGCCGCCCGGAACACGGAGGACGTTGAGATAGACGCCCTCCTCGCCATTGATCGACACCGCCTGCGTCTCCGGCCCGCCGCCGTCTTCGACACGCGCGACGTCGCGGATGAGAATGGCTCGACCGCCAACGTCCTTCACCGGCGCATCGCCGATCTCGGCGACCTTTCTGGGAACCGCGTTGGTGTAGACGTTCGCATCCTGGTTCGCCGAGATGAGGCGCCCCGACGGCAGTAACGCGTTGGCGCGAGCGACCGCCGCGCCGATCTCCGTCGAGGTGACACCGACCGCCTGAGCTCGCGTCGGGTCGACCACCACATTGATCTGACGTTCGCGGCCGCCGTTCGGAGACGCGCTGGCAACTCCGGGGATGCCTTCGATGACCGGTTCGATGACGTTCTGGGCGTAATCGTAGAGCTGGGGGGCACTGAGGCCACCGCCGTAGACCGCGATCTGCACGACCGGGGTATTGGTCGGGTCGTACTGCAAGACGAACGGCGGCACCACGCCGAGGCTCTTGGGCACGGATGACATCGCGAACTGGACCTGCTGCTGCACCAGCGTTTGGGCGGCGTTGAGGTCGGTGCCCCACTTGAGCCAGACGTAGATGATCGACAGGCCAGCGCGTGACACGCTTTGCACATGGTCGACGCCCGGCGTCGCGCTGACGTACTTCTCGAAGCGCCAAGTAAGAGTCTTCTCGACGTCTTTGGGACCCATGCCCGGCGCTTGGGTGCCGATGACCAGGACCGGCGGCGTCAGCTCGGGGAACGTGTCGACCGACAGGCGAGGCGTCACCACCGCGGCGAAGACCAGCAGGCCGACGCAGATCATCAAGACGGCCAGGCGGTTGGTGAGAGCCGCACGAATCATGGATCGAAGCTCGCGTGTGCGTTCGCCATGTCCGTTTTGGCGATCACTGCCTCGCCATCATGGAGGCCGCTGCGTCCCTCGGTGACGACGCGAGAGCCCGGTTTGACGACGGGCTCGACGAAAATGGCCCCGCCACGCTCGCCCAAGACCTTTACCGTCTGAGCACGCGCGACGTTCTCTTCGACGATGAAGATGGACGCGGTGTCGCCGCGCACCTTGGCCGCTACCAGCGGCACCTCCAGGCTGTCTTTTGCTTCACCCACTTCGACAGTCATCGTCGCGGTGGTGCCGACAGCGAGGCTCGCGCCGTGGCCGTCGAGGTCGACCTCGACGCGGACGGTGCGTGTGTAAGGGTCGGCGGAGGGCGAGCGGCGTGCGATGACCGACTCGCGCTGGCTCGAGCTCGCGAAGAACGTCACGACGACAGCGGCCCCCGGCGCCACAGCTTCCAGGTCTACCTCGGGCACGTCGGCGACGACGCGAACCATTCTGCGGTCGATGATGGTGACCACTGTCGACCCAGGGCGCACGAACGCCCCTGGGTCAACGAGCCGTGCCCCGATCTCGCCGTCGAACGGCGCCCGCAGGATGCAATCACTGACCTCGAGGCTCTTGCCCGCGAGTTGAGCGTTCAACGCCGCGACCTGGGCACTGTTGGCTGCAGCGGCCGCCTGGCGCTGCTCGAGCTCGTTCGCGGAAACGAAGCCGCCTTGAGCAAGCTCCTGTAAGCGGGTTGCCTCGCTGACGATGGCCTTCTGCTTCTCCTCGAGCGAGCGCGCCTGGGCCGCCGCCGCGGCGGACTGCGTGCTGGCGTTCTTGCAATCGAGCGTCGCGACCACCTGGCCGCGCTTCACGGCATCACCGGGACGCACGAGCACCGTACCTACGTAGGCCGAGACGAGCTGGGGGCCGACCCGCGCCGACAGCCAGGGCTCGAGCGTGCCGACGAAGCGACGCGTCGGACGATACTTGGCTTCGAGGGCCGGAATCACCGTCACGCTCTTGGGAGTGTCCGCTAAAGCGACCTTGTTGACGCGCGACTCGGCCCGCCAAACGAGCAATGCCCCAAGTCCGACGAGCAGGACCACGCCGCATGCGATGACCGTGGGGATGAGTGGTGGCTTCTTCATGGTTCCTCCGCCAAGACACGCGCCAACGCGGCACGTGCAGTCATCAGCTGAAATCGGCCCGAGACCAGTGCAATCTCCGCGTCGACTCGCACCGCCTCGGCGTCAGCGAGCTCGGTGCTGGTACCGAGGCCGGCGCGATAGCGGGCCTCCGCCTGTGCGTTGTTCGCCTTCGCCGCCTCGAGTGACGCCATCAGCGCCTCGAGGGCTTCTTGCGCGGTCTCCACGCGGCGAAGCTCTTGCTGCGCAGCGTGTACGGTGAAGTTACGGGTCGCTTCGAGCTCGGCACCGGCTTCGACGTCACGGGCGCGCGAGCTCTCGACGCGCGCCCGCACACCGGGATCCCAGAGCGGCCAGCTCAGGACCAAGCCTACGCTGTAGTTCGCGACCGAGGGGATGAATCCGTCACCGGCCGGCACATCGCCGTTGCTTGGTGGAGCACCGCCGGCACGCGACGTAAGCGCAGCGGAGAGCAGCAAGTTCGGCCGCCATGCGACGTCGAGAGCGGTGGTTCGCGCGTGCTGGGCCCGCGCCATGGCTTCGCTCATGCGCACTTGAGGACTGGCAGTCGCAACACGCTCGGCTACCTCGGAGGCATTCGGCACCGGCGGAGGCGTTTCGTTGCTGGTCTCGCTCGCGTCGACTTGCGCGGTCGGTGCACCCACCGCAGCCGCGAGAACGCTACGGGCGATGTCGACTCCAGCACGAGCCCGGATGCGACCAACGCGATAGCGGGCAAGGTCGGCTTCGGCGCGCGTCAGCTCGATGGGCGGACGAAGACCCGTATCGACGGCGCGCTTGGCGAAATCCCGGTGTACTTGCATGCGCTGATGCGCTTCTTCCGAAGCGACCAGGGCTGCTTTCGCCGCAAGCACAGCGTAAAACGACTCCGCTACCGCGTACTCGACAGCGAGACGTGAGAGCTCGCCGCGCTCGCGCTCGACCTGGCTTGCCGCTTCCGCCGCCGCCCTCTGCGCAGCAATGCGTCCGAAGTCGAACACCTCCTGCCGCAAGCCGACGCCGACCAGCGTGGACGCATAGGGCCGCCATGACAGATCGTCCGCCGTCCTTATTTGGGTAGCACCGATGCGAACCACATCGATCACCCCAGCGGGCCCGCCGGTGAGCTGCGTAGCGCTCGAGTTGTTGACGGTCGAGCCGACAACCTCGGCAAGAGCACCGATGCTCGGTCGCCAGTCCGCGTTCGCGACATCGATATCACGCACCGCTGCATCGATGCGCGCTCGCGCCGCCGCGAGCGACGGCTGATGTACACGCGCATAGTCGATGGCCTCCTTGAGCGACATCGACGGCGGGGCGTTGCTCGCGAGCTCGCGGGGCGCCGCGGAAACCGCAATCGAGCAGAGGATCAGCACGGGGAGCATCGCAGCGCCCCAAGCAGCTTCCGTGCCGGCGCCGGGTGCGCCGAAATCCCACTTCCGCCGAGGTGGAGCCACCCAGCGATTGGAGAATCTCCAATCGTCGATTGGCGGATCTCCAACCGCCCCGCCCCTGCATCGCTGCGAAGGTCCGCGATGCGAGCTAGGCGGCGTCAGCCTCTCTTAGTATGGGACATGCGATGGGCCTGACGACGGGCACGAGGACGACGGCGGTCGCTGCGACGGCATCCTTGCTAATCGCAAGCGTGCTCGTTTGGGACGTGACCCGCGAGGGTGACGCCGCGGTTCAGCGCCTGCTGCACAGCCAGCATCTCATTGCCTCGGCAGTTGCCCTCGGCTTCTCCCAGCGTCTTGCAAGTCTGCGCGCGACCGACGAAGGACGGCGCGAGACCGAACGCGAGAGTCTGCTTTTGCGGATGCTCCCGGAAGCACGCAGCATCGAGCGCGACGGCCACTCGGTGCTTCTCATGAAGCTCCCAGAGCGTGCCGGGTTGCGGACCACCGACGGAGGCGTGGTCGCGTCGCCGTCGCTCGAGCGAGCTCTGACGACCGGCGAAGGAAGCATCATGCTTTCGCGCGACGAGGCCAGCGGCATCGGCCTTCCGCATCGCATCGCGGTCGCGGCCATAGCGAGGGTCGCGGACACGCGAGGTCTCCCCGCCATTGCCATCGTCATGGCGACCTCGGCACGCGAGGAACGCGACCGCTTCCGCAACTACGAGTATCGCCTCGCTGGCGGCCTCGGGCTCACCGGCTTGCTGGTGACGGGGTTCATCTGGTTCGTCCTGCGCGAGCAGCGCCGCCGCCTCGTGGTCGACGCCACCTTGGAGCGCGAGCGCGTGGCGCACGAGCGCGACGAACAACTCGCGCGCGCGGAGCGCATGGCTTCGATCGCCGCCCTCTCGCTTGGTATCGGCCACGAGCTCGCGACCCCGCTCGGCGTCATCCTCGGGCGGGTCGAGGAGATCCGGCAGACGACGACCGACAACGCAGCCTCGCGGGCTCTGCACAGCATCGAAGACCAGGTCGTGCGCATCCGGCGCGTCCTCGAGAGCTTCCTGGCGCTCGCCCGCGGCGAGGCTCCGATGATGACCTCGACGACGGTGTCGCGCATCATCGACGACGCCGTCGCCCTGGTGCGACACCGCTTCGCGAGCAGCCGGGTCGAGCTGGCGACGCGCATCGAACGTGACGTCCATGTGCGCTGCGACGCTGCGCTCTTCGCCCAGGTCCTCGTCAACTTGCTGGTTAATGCCTGCACACACTCGAAGCGTGGAGACACGGTCGAGCTCGAGGTCGCGGCCAGCGCTTCGACGGTAGCGTTCACTGTCCTCGATAGCGGGTCCGGCATCGCGCCGGAGGTTGCCGGACGCGCGGCGGAGCCCTTCTTCACCACGAGGAAAGCCGAGGGGGGAAGCGGCCTCGGTTTGACGATCGCGAGAGAGATCGTCCAGCACCACGGCGGAACGTTGCGGATCGAGCCACGCACAGGCAGCACGGGTACGATGGTCAGTGTGACCGTTCCAGCGGAGGCAGCGGATGGCTGAAGAGGTGAACCGTCCCCGCATCTTGGTCGTCGACGACAGCGCCGAGATGGCAGAGACCACCGCGTCTGGTCTGGTCGCCAACGGCTACGACGCGATCGGCGTCAGCGACCCAGACGAGGCCATCCGACTCATCGGCGACCGAACCTATGAAGCGCTGGTCACCGACTTGCGGATGCCCAGACACGATGGCCTGGCGTTGCTGGAGCGCTCGCGCGAGATGGCTCCCGATGCTCCGGTCATCGTCATGACCGCGTTCAGCGGGATCGACAGCGCCGTCGAGTGCATCCGACGTGGCGCCTATCATTACATCACCAAGCCTTTCAAAGTGGCCGAGCTCGCGCTGTTCTTGCGACGAGCGCTCGACGAAGTCGCGAATCGGCGCGATGCGCGTGCGCTCCGGCGGACACTGCGCAGCACTCAGGGTCTCGAGAACGTGGTCGGCGAAACCGCAGCGATGCGCGACATCACCGCGGTCGTGCGCCGTGTAGCCGACGCCGCGGTCCCGGTCTTGATTCTCGGCGAGACCGGCACCGGCAAGGGCATCATTGCGCGCGCCTTGCACGTCGAGAGCAACCGCGCCGCACGTCCATTCATAGCGCTCAACTGCGCGTCGATCCCCGAGAGCCTCCTGGAGAGCGAGCTCTTCGGTCATTCCAGAGGTGCCTTCACTGGCGCGCAACGCGCGCGTACCGGCATCTTCGAGGAAGCGGACGGAGGAACGCTGTTTCTCGACGAGGTAGGGGAGATGTCTCCCCCACTGCAAGCCAAGCTCCTGCATGTGCTCGAGACCGGGCTCGTGCGTCCGGTCGGCGAGAACCGCGAGCGCAAGGTCGATGTCCGGATCATCGCCGCAACGCACCGCGATCTACGCGCTCGCGTCGCTCAGGGCTCGTTCCGCGAAGACCTGCTCTACCGCCTCGACGTGGTGTCCATCGAAGTACCGGCCCTACGCCACCGGACCGACGACATCCCAGGCCTCGTGGAACACTTCCTGCGTCTCCTTGCGCTGAAACATCCCACCGCTAAAGCGAAGCGCGTGTCCGCTGACGCGCTCGACACGCTGCGCGCTTACGCTTGGCCAGGCAACGTCCGCGAGCTCGAGCACGCAATAGAACGCGCGGTGCTCCTGTCATCGAACGAGGCGATCGGACGCGAGGACCTTCCGAAGGCCTTAACGGACGGTCGTCCCACCCAAGACGTCACGTTCGGAAGCACTGTCGTGCCGCTCCGAGAGCTGAGCCGTCGCTACGTGGCCTGGGCGTTCGAACGCGAAGGGAACAGCAAGAAACGCACGGCCGAAGCCCTGCAGATCGACTTCAAGACCCTCGTCCGCTGGCTTGCGCTCGACGATGAGCAAATCGACGTATGAGCGCTTGACCGAGAACGCCGGTTTCATTAGAAGCCGCCCTAATTCCCCAATAGCTCAGTTGGTAGAGCAGGTGACTGTTAATCACCGGGTCCCTGGTTCGAGTCCGGGTTGGGGAGCCATTTTTCTCTCGTCGCCAACCAACGGCGAGGGTCGGTAAACAGAAGCCCCCAAGGAGCGATCCGAGGGGGCTTCGCCGT
>CAZAER010000019.1:0-79877 GCA_964484195.1 uncultured Bdellovibrionales bacterium
CCATGACCGTCATTCCCGTCACTCCCGCCGCCGGCACCATGCAGCGCGTCCCCCGCACTCTCTGGGTGCTGGCGTCACCGCTGCAGACCTTCGCCGAGCTGGCGGAGGGCGAGAAAGCCGCGCGCGGTTACGGTCTCATGTTCTTGTGGTTGCTCATCGAGCTTGTGCTGGGAGCGCCAGGGCTCGCCGCCAGCATCGGCTCCGAGCTCGCGAACGATCCGGTGCACGGGCTCACGCACCTCTACACCGCGTACATCCGCCACGTGGCCCTGCCGGCGGTTTTGATGTTCGTCGTCGGGCTCGCGGTCTACTACGTGTTGCGCGCCAAGAAGGCGCGACGTGACCTGTGGGCGTGCGTCAGTGTCATGAGCTACGCCTGGATCCCGCATCTGGTGCTGGTCGCCACCGGCGCCGTGCTGACCGCGTTCCACATCGATCACAACCTGCCTACGCCGCACCTGCAGACCATCATCGCGGACGGCAGCCTAAGGCAGGTCGTCGCGGCCGCGGTCGAGATTGGGCCTGTCGCGTTCTTCGTGCTGCTGGCCACGCGCGCCCTCATCCGTGGCACCGCGCCACTTCCGATCACCAGCAGCGAGCGTTCGCGCACCTGGGTGGTGACGCTGCTCTTCGCGGCCCTCATGGTCACCAGCGCCGCCGCTGCGACCCGCGCGGTGCGTGATGGCTGGAATACCTTCCGCCCGGTGCAGATCGGCGACTCGGTGCCGACCCTCGCCATGCTCGACACCTTCGGCAAACCCAAGCCCTCCCCGAGCTTCATCGGCGACAAGGTCACCATCATCGACTTCTGGGCGACCTGGTGTGGCCCGTGCGTCCAGTCGTTACCGATGCTCGCGGACATCGCCGCGAAAGATGCAAACGCCGTCGCGCTCGTCTCGATCAACACCGAGCCCGAGAATCTCGCCGGTGTGCGCGCGTTCCGGGAAGCGAACACCCTGACTCACGAGGTGTACGTCGACACCGGTTCAGCTGGGGAACGACTCCACGTGACGGTGCTGCCGACGACGTTCCTCGTCGACAAGCGCGGCGTGCTCCGCTACCGGCACGTCGGCCTCGTCCCCGAAGCGGTGCTGCGGCAAGAGATTGCCGACCTCGCTAGCGAGCCCTAGCTCGTCGGTGATGCGCGCGAGCAGCTTGTCGGCGCCATTGCCAGTGACCGCGGACACCGCGACACCATCGTGCTTACGCGCCAGGGCCTGCGCCTCGAAGGCCTCGACCTGATCGGCCTTGTTGAAGACGACGACGCGCGGGATGCCGCCGAGCTCGAGCGACTCGAGCAAGCCTTCGACCGCTTGCATCTTCTCGTTGCGCATCGGGTCGGCGACGTCGACGACGTGCAAGAGCAGGTCGGCGCCTTCGAGCTCTTCGAGCGTGGCGCGGAAGGCTTTCATGAGATCTTCGGGTAGATCGCGAATGAACCCGACGGTGTCGGTGATGATCGCCTCGCTCGCCGGCGCGCCGTCGCGTCCGCCCAAGCGGAGCTTACGGCTCGCGGGGTCGAGGGTCGCAAAGAGCTGATCGGCAACCAGCACTTCGCTGTGGGTCAGCCGATTCAAGAGCGTCGACTTCCCGGCGTTGGTGTAGCCGACGATCGATACGATGGGCACGGCGCTGCGTTGGCGTTGTGCGCGGCGGAGCTGGCGCTGCTGCGAGAGCTTCTCGATCTCGTGCTCGAGACGCGTGATGCGGTCACGAGCTCGACGGCGGTTGATCTCGAGCTTGGTCTCGCCGGGACCACGGCCGCCGATGCCACCAGTGAGGCGCGACAAGCCGGCGTCCAAATCAGTGAGGCGCGGCAAGTTGTACTTGAGCTGCGCCAGCTCGACCTGGAGCTTGCCGTCGCGGCTCTGAGCGTGCTGCGCGAAGATGTCGAGGATGAGCTGCGTGCGATCGATGACCTTCAGATCGGTAGCGGCGGCGACGGCACGCGCTTGAGCGGGAGACATGTCATGGTCGAAGACCACGAGCTCGGCGCCGACGTCGAGGCAACGCAAGGTCACCTCTTCGAGCTTGCCCTTGCCGACGACGTACTTGTTGTCGACCTGTTTGCGGTGCTGCACCATCTCGTCGACGATGACGACGCCGGCGGTGGTCGCGAGCTCGCGCAGCTCGTTCATGCGCCAGACGCCGTCGCTTCGACCTTCGTAAACACCGACGAGCACCGCGCGAAGACGGCGGTCGCTGGCATCACGGCCGGCAGTGACATGGCGCGCGATCTCGGCTTCGAGAGCGTTGACCAAGGCACCGAAGTCGAGCTGGACCTCGAAGACCGACGGCGCGCGCTCGGTGATCTGGCGTTCGCTATCGCGGGCACCTGGCTGCGGGTAGGCGTACTGCAGGACACCCGGACGGCCATCGTCATCGACACGGAATGCCGCCACGGCGTCGAGCCGCAGCTTGTTCAAGTCGGCGTAGTCGTCGCGCGTGAGGTTGTAGTCGTCGAGGACCGTGTGCACGTGCCGCAGACCGCGAAGGTGTCCGGCGCCGCCACGCTGACGACCGATATCGGGGAGATAGACGCGCTTGCTGTCACCAACGAAGCACTCTTCGATTTGACCGCGGCGATTGATGAGCACGCCGACTTGGCGACCGATGTCGCGCGAGATCCAGGCGAGGTGCTTCGCGAGCTCTGGGCTGACCAGTTGATCGACAGGAACGCGGCGCTGGAAGGTGCGTTCGAGGGCCTTTTTCTGGCTTGGTTTGAGGCCTGCGGTGTTGCCGGTGACGTTCGTGGTGACGAGCTCCCTTCAGTAGAAAGAATACGCTCTGGAAATGGCCTCGACAAGCCAAGGTCTAGCATCGGCCCGCCCGAGCCTCTAACCTGGGGTAACCATGCAACGCACCGTCGCTTTCGTCATGGATCCGCTCGAGCGCATCCACCCCGCGGCTGACACCAGCTTCGCCCTCATGCTGGAAGCCCAGGCCCGGGGGTTCCGGGTCATGCATGTCGCCCCCAAGGCCCTCTCCCTTGCCGGCAGTGCCCTTACCCTCGAAGGCCATGCGGTCGAGGTCCAAGACACACAGACCGACTACTTCAAGGTGACCGCCCCCATCCGTCTCACCGCGAACGACTGCGCCGCCATCTTCATCCGCACCGACCCGCCCTTCGACGAGCACTACCTGATGGCTACCTGGCTATTGTCGTTCGCCGAAGAAGCCGGCGTCCGCGTCATCAACAGCCCGCGCGGGATTCGTAGCGCCAACGAGAAGCTCTACGCGCTGATCTTCGCCGACGTCTGCCCCGAGACCATCATCACCACCAGCCGCGACGACGTGAAGCTCTTCCTCAAGGAGCACGGCGGCCAGGCCATCGCCAAACCCCTCGATGGTCACGGCGGCTTCGGGGTCATGCGCCTCGTGGCTGGTGACTCGAACGTGAACGCTATCGTGGACACCCTCTCGGTCGAGGGCAAAAAGCCGATCCTCGTCCAGGCCTACCTGCCCGAGGGTGCCCAGGGCGACAAACGCATGTTCATGATCGACGGCAAGCTCGAAGCAGTGCTCGAGCGCGTCCCGCCTGCAGGTGATCATCGCGGTAATGTCCACGTCGGAGGCACCGTACGAGCCGCCGCGATCGGCGACGCGGAGCGCAAGATCGCCGAGCGCCTGGGGCCGCGCTTGAAACAAGACGGTATCTACTTCGCCGGCCTCGACGTCATCGCCGGCAAGCTCATCGAAGTAAACGTGACCAGCCCGACGCTCACGCGCGAGCTCAAGCGCCTCGGCGGCGCCGACATTCCCAAGCTAATCTTCGACAGCCTGCGCTAACGCGCGGCGCTCACGCCTGCGTCGACAGGGACTCGAGCTGGGTGAGGAAGCTCATCACCGCGTCATTGGCGCGCAGACCGCGGCACTGCTCGTAGTAGATCATCCACGGGCCGTCGACCTGCTCGCGCATCACCGCGAAGGTCTCGTCGTCGAGGAAGAGCTCGCCGAAGTGCTCGGGCGTCAGCGGCTGTTTCGCGCGGCCCGGTGCCGTGCGAAAGAACTCCGCTAAGACGACCGCAAGCCACGGCTCGACTTCACCGCCTTCGATCCAACGATCGAGGACGGACAGGCGCTTCTTCACAAACTCGTCGTCAGTCGCGAGCCGGCGCAGCACCGAGTCGGCCATCAAGCCGCCTCGGCCAGAACGTGTGCGCGCTCGACCAAAACCGCCGCACGTGCCTGGGTCTCGGGAGCCACGATCGGATTGTTGCGCTCGTTTTGCAGCCACTTCTCGAAGTCGGCACCGCTCTGCGCAACGATGTCGCCAAGGCTGATCAAGGCTACGCCGTTGTTCTGCCAGGCGGTGCGGCCATGCATGAAGTCGTGAAGCTGCTCGGAGAGCCACTCATCGGACGCGTCTTGAGCTTGGTCGGCCTTGAGCTGCGACTTCTTGGCCTGCTTGTCGACGGTGCGGCGGGTCGAGTCGACCTGCAGGCGGTCGCGGCGCATACGCTCGATGAACTCGACCAGGTCGTTGCCGGTGAGCTTGGTGACCAGACCGCTCTTCAGAGCGTCTTGATAGGTCTCGTGCGAGTTGATGAGGTGTGCCGCGGCCTCCAGAGCTGCGGCCTGCGGACGATCGGCGGCTTCGAGCTGTTGGCGGATGTTGTGGAGGGCATCAGGCGGCAGTGACTTGAATACGCGCATTGTTCCCTTATCCTCAGCTACGTACCGACCTGGTGGAGTCGGTACAGGCCAACGCGAGGGCGGCTCGCGGTCGGCTCAAGCCTTGCGGGCTTCAGGAACTATCTAAACGAGTCGTGCGAAATTTAACAAGAAGAAAGCATCGGACACGGCGGCACTCGTGTCGCGGTTTTCGAGCAACCAAGCTCGTCTTCAGTCGGTAGCAGTTCTCGGCACGACGATCGCCCTGTTGCGCGAGAACGAGCGCCAAGACGGCCTTGTAGCCCGCGAAAGCACACGACCGCTACGGCGGAAACCCCGCGCGGGCCCGTCAATTCAACATTTTTTCCGGTGCCAGCCTGACACCGTAGCGCCGCGCGATTACTTCGCTGCTGGACGCTGCGTGCTGCGCACTTCGGTCGCGGTGCCGCCCGCTTGGAACAGGAACCCGACGCGCTTGAGCACGGTGAGATCGCCGGAGAGCTCGACGTTGCCTTCGACGAGCGCCTTGCGCGCATCGAAGGTGCCGTTCAGCATCTTCTCCATCTCGGTGGCGGTGATCTTGATGGTGAGATCTGCTTTCCACTCGGAGCCCTCGACGACGCCGGCAACCGGCGGGCGCAGGCGAATGGTCCAGGTGCCGCCACCACGACCCGTGACGACGAAGCGCACGTTCACACCGACCGCAGCCGCGGCAGGGCCCTTCCAGCGAAGCATCGCTGGTAGAACGGTCTCGAAGTACTCGTTGGGTGTCAGCGCCTTAGGCATACTGCGGAAGCCCCTGTGCTATCCCGACTTCGTGTCAACGCTCAGGCCCACGTACAACAATGAGGTTACTCGAAGCCGCACGCTATCATCGGCACGAAAACTTTACGAGTTTCGTGTCTTAGCTCCATTGCGTACGGCGGTACATAGCTTCCTGGATCGTTTCGACACAAAGCCGTCACAAAAAGTACGCGCCGGGGGCCTTTTTGACAGTGTTTGAGCCCCTGCTATCCTCCCGGCCATGAGATTCGCGGCCGGACGTGCCTCGCTGTCACAGAAGCGCGCCTGGCTCTGCCTGGCCCTGCTCCTGTCAGCCTGTCGCGACCGCCGGCCCGAGCAGACCGCAAAAGCGGCCGACCCCATCACTCTACCGCCCGTGACCCTGCGTGAGGACGGGGAGAAGGCGAGCGGGGTCATCCTGGTCACGGTCGACACCCTGCGCGCCGACTATTTGAGCTGCTACGGGCACACCCGCATCTTGACCCCGTCGTTCGACCGCTTCGCCAGCATGGGCGTCACCTTTCGCAACGCCTTCTCGCAGGCGAGCACCACGACGCCATCGCACTCGTCGATCATGACGAGCCTCTATCTCCAAGACCACAACGTCTATTCGAACTTCGAGGCGCTCGGCGAAGGCCCGACCACCATCGCCGAGACCTTCAAGGCGGCGGGCTACGGCACCTACGCCCTCGTCAACATGAGCCACCTCAACCCCGAGGTCGGAAACCTGGCGCAAGGGTTCCAGCACTTCGTCCGGAGCGGCAACTCTCGACGCGCCGGCGCGAGCTTCGACGATCTCTTGAAGTGGATCGGCGAGCAGAACGGCAAGCCCTTCTTCGCTTGGGTGCACCTCGCCGACGTGCACACGCCTTACCGGCCACCGCCACCCTACGACCGCTTCTATTACGACCGCGACGAGCACGACCCGAGCGTCACCTCGATGGCGAAGATCTGGCCGACGCTACCCAAGGAAATGAGTGACCACCCGTCGTTCCAGGCGTGGCTGTCGGGGATTACCGACCTCGACTTCGTGCTGGCGCAGTACCAGGGCGCGGTCACCTACGTAGACGACGAGTTCGGCCGGCTGCTCGACGTCCTCGAGACCAAGAAGGTGCTATCGCGGACAGCGGTCGTGGTTACCGCCGATCATGGTGAATCGCTCGGCGAGCACGGCATGTACTTCGTGCACACAGGGCTCTACGACTCGACCACGCACATTCCATTGCTCGGCTGGTTCCCCGGCGACGGGCGTCATGGTGTGCAGGTGCGCGACATCGTCGAGTCGGTCGACATCTTGCCGACGGTCCTCGAGTACATCGGCCTGACTCCGCCCGAGAGCATCCGCGGGCGCTCGCTCTGGCCGCTCATTCGTGGCGGTTCCTTGCCCGCGAAGAGCGCCTTCAGCGAGCACGCCGGGCGCAGCCTCGTCGCTCTGCGCACCGATCGCTACGCTTACCTGCGCCATCTACGGAACTCGTACATCCAACCGTCGTACCCGTTCACCCGCGACCGCGAAGAGCTCTACGACATCCAAGAAGACCCGCATCAGCTCCACGACCTGTCGAAGGACCGCCAGGATCTGATTGCCCAGTTCAGGGCCGAGCTCGACCGCAAGCGCCACGGGAAGCTCGATTTGGCCCCCGGCAAGGCCGAGGTGACCCCAGAAACGACCGATGTCCTGAGATCTCTGGGCTACGTGCAGTGACCTGTGTCAAAATGACTCGCCTTATTTCTTGAGCGAGGTCCTGTGTGGAGAGTGCCAGCCCGGCGACTGCCAAGTTCGACATCAAATCCGACATCCCAGCCTCCATCGTCGTTTTCCTGGTCGCCCTGCCCCTTTGCCTAGGTATCGCGCTCGCTTCCGGGGCACCTTTGTTCGCCGGCATCGTCAGCGGCATCGTCGGTGGCTTGGTCATCGGTGGCCTCTCCGGCTCGGCGCTCTCGGTGAGTGGCCCAGCGGCGGGTCTCACCGTCATCGTGCTCGCCGGTATCGAGCGGCTGGGGGGCTTTCCCAACTTCCTCACCGCGGTGATCTTGGGCGGCGTCTTCCAGTTAGCGCTGGGCTTCGCGCGCGCCGGCATCATCGGCGACTTTTTCCCGGCAGCCGTGATCCGCGGCATGCTCGCGGCGATCGGTCTCATCCTCATCCTAAAGCAGCTGCCGCACGCCGTAGGTTGGGACGCGGACTACGAAGGCGACGAGTCGTTCTTCCAAAACGACGGCCGTAACACCTTCAGCGAGCTCTTCGACATCTTCAATCACGTCTCGATGGGCGCGCTGGTGCTCGCGGGAATCGCGCTCGCCATCCTGATTCTCTGGGACACGCCGGCGATGAAGCGGCTCACGTTCTTGAAGCTCGTGCCGGGTCCTTTGGTCGCGGTCGTCGTGACCACGGTGCTCGCCGCCGTCTTCGACGCGGTGCCGGCGCTCACCATCGCCAAGGAGCACTTCGTGTCGTTGCCGACGCCGGAGTCACTCGGGGCGTTGGTCTCGGGCCTGCAGCATCCCGACTTCTCGGCGCTCGCTCGTTTCGACACCTGGGTGACCGGCTTCACGCTCTGTGTGGTCGCGAGCCTCGAGACGCTGTTGTGCATCGACGCGACCGACAAGCTCGATCCGCTGAAGCGGATTACGCCCACCAACCGCGAGCTCAAGGCGCAAGGTGCCGGCCAGATCATCGCCGGCTTGCTCGGCGGCCTCCCGCTCACGGCGGTCATCGTCCGTAGCAGCGCCAACATCGCAGCGGGCGCACGCACCAAGCTGTCGGCGATGTTGCACGGCGCGCTGCTGCTGATCGCGGTGCTGGCAGCGCCGGTCATCTTGAACATGATCCCGCTCGCCGCCCTCGCAGCGGTGTTGCTCGTCACCGGCTACAAGCTCTGCAAGCCCGCGATCATGAAGGAAATGTGGGCCCGCGGTTGGGATCAGTTCATTCCCTTCGCGGTGACCATCGTCGCCATCCTCTTCACCGATCTCCTCCGCGGCATCATCGCCGGCATCATCGTCGGCCTGGCGTTCATCCTGCGCACCAACTTCAGCCACGCCATCACGGTGATGAGCGACGGTGACAAGTATTTGGTGAGCCTCGCGGGCAACGTCTCGTTCTTGAACAAGGCGCGCCTACGCCGCACCTTCAACGAGCTTCCCAAAGGCGCCTACGTGCTCATCGACGGCACCCGCGCCGGCTTCATCGACAAGGACATCGTCGAGACCATGCGCGACTTCCTCGAGTCGGCCAAGCACAAGGGCATCGACGTCGAGATGAAGCGCTCACCGACCAGCAACAATCCCGTGTTCAAGACCGAATCGGCGTCGGTCGACTATAGCGACGCCGCTATCGCATCCACGTAAGGACGAGACTCCATGCCTCACACCGTCAATCCCGTCGATCGTCTGCTATTGCAGAACAAGGCTTGGGCCTTCGAGCGCGTGCAGAGCGACCCGTCGTTCTTCAAGCGTCTGTCGAACACGCAGAAGCCGGAAGTCTTGTGGATCGGTTGCAGCGATAGCCGCGTGCCCGCGAACGAGATCACCAACACCGGACCGGGCGAGATCTTCGTCCACCGCAACATCGCCAATCTGGTGCGTCCCGGCGACGTCAATTCGTCGAGCGTCCTCGAGTACGCGGTCGGCGTGCTCAAGGTGCGCAGCATCGTGGTCGTCGGACACCGCGGCTGCGGCGGCGTTCGCGCTTCGATGGGTAGCATGGACGGTTTGCCCGCGACCCTCGTCGATTGGCTCGGCAGCATCCGCGAGGTCTACGCCAAACACGCCAAGGAGCTCGACGCCTTGGCCGAAGGCGAAGCGCGCGAGAACGGCTTGCTCGCGCACGTCGTCCGCACCCAGGTGGAAAACCTCGCCAAGATGGACGTGGTCCAGCGCAACTGGACCGAGCGTCAGGCGCCGTCGTTGCACGGCATGGTCTACAGCACGCAAGATGGACGCTTGCAGGAGCTCTGCCGCGTGCTTCCTGGTCAGACCATGGCGTTCGCGGCCGCGGGCTAACGGCTCGGCAAGAGGCCTCTCAGCGCCATGTCGACGAGCTTCTCCACGAAGTGCTCGTCGAGCGGAGCATGGCGCGTGAGCAAGCGCAGGTAGATGGGATCGAAGATGAGATCGAGCATCACGTCGAGGTCGAGACCCGCGCGCAGCTCGCCGTTGCGCATGGCTTCGTCGAGCGCGACCTTGGCGGTGCTCCGCCGCGGCACGATGAAGTTGGCGACGAAGGCCTGTTGCAGCTCGGGGTTGGACTGAGCGTCGGCGATGACGCGGCGGATGGTGCAACCGAACGTCGTGCGCGTGAAGAGCTGCATGAGCAGCGTCGCTTGCGACAGTAGGGTCTCGCGCACCGAGCCGGAGCGCTTCCAGCTGAGGTGCGCGCTCACCGCGTCGAGAAATCCCTCGAACGCGATAGCGGATGGTGAGCTCCACCAGCGATACAACGTGGCCTTCGACACCTTGGCTCGCGCCGCGATGTTCTCCATGGTCAGGGCGCGCGTATCGCCTTCCTGCAAGAGCTCGAGAGCCGTCTTGAGCACCAGGCTGCGAACGCGGTCGCTCCGCGGCCTCCCCCGCTTCGGCTTGGCGGTGGTGTCGTTTTCCTCGGTCATCATGGCATCACGAAGATAGGTCGCGTCGTTCGAAACGGCCCTGGGCAGGGTCGAGATCGCGCAAGTAGTCCCAGGAGTATATGCCGGTCGCGTGCGTCCCGCCGCCATCGTCTTGCCAGATGATGTTGATGGCGTAGCTGCCAACCTCGTCGATACGGGTGATGACCGGTTTGGCCACATCGACGAAGCGTGTAGGTCCGCCGTGCCCCTGACAGTGGGCGCAGGGGCAATAGCCGCGCAAATAGCGGAGGGGATAGCGGCTTTCCTTGCCGTCATCCCAGGCGATGCGCAGTCCTGAACCGCGCTGGACCTCGATTTCCAAAGGCTCGACGTTCACGTCTGCTTCCATTGGCGAAAGGAGGCCATCCAAGTCAACATGGGACTGGAGCTTCGTCCAGTGAGCACGCGCCGCCGCTACGACACCACCGCCCTGGTAGGCAGAATGCGCCAGGAACGCCGCCGTAACCTCATGCTCGGCATGTGTGCGGCGGGCACACTCACGGCCCTGACGACGTTTTACATGCTGAACATGCGGGGCATGACCATCCCCGAGGTTCCCGCGGACGCGAAGCCGCACGCGCCGGTGGGCGGTGTCGCAGCGCCAGCCGTGGGTGGTGCGCCAAGCATGGGGCAGGCACAACCCGCGGCACCGACCCCAGCTCCAGCACCGGTAGCGGAGACCGCTCCGGCACCGGCCAAGCCGAAGGTCATCGAAGAGAAGCCTCCGAGCACGTGGGCAGTACGGCCCAACATGCCGTCGGGCGCGCTCGTCTGGATCGACGACGCCGGTGTTCAGCGCGGAAGCCAGCTGCAGCTCGCCGAGGGGCGTCACGCGTTGCGGGTGAAGATTGGCAAGCACACGCTCCATGAGCGCTTCGAAGTGAAGGCGGGCGAAAGTCTCGAGCTGCGCTTGGATGCGAAGAAGAAAAAGCTGGTGATCGAGCGCCACCAGGTGGCCAAGTCACGCTAACGCATGGAACGCCTCCAGTATCCTTACAACCCGAGCTGGAAGCTGATCGCGGGGGTCACTGCCCTATTCGCGGCATGTCTCGCCCTGTTCGCCTACAAGACGCTGACGAATGATCGTGGCGTGATCATCAACCACGCCATCGAGCTAGGGCCGCACGGCGCCACGATATTCTACGGCATCCTCGCGGGTTGCAGCGCCGGCTTCGTGCTCATCGGTCTGTTCATGGCCATGGCGCGGACGCGCTTCGAGCATCGTCTGGTGATCGATGGCGAAGGCATCGAGCTCCCCAAGAAAGCGTGGAAAGCCGAGCACCATCGCATCGCTTTCGCGGACATCAGCGACGTGAAGCACATGAGCATGAACGGCAATCACTGGATCGCCGTGAAGCACCGCGCCGGCAAGATCAACATCGACGGCAATCGACTGCCGACGAAGGCGGACTTCGAGATCGTGCTGCGGGCCTTGGTGAACCGCATCGATGGCCGTGGGCCCTGACGTGGTGTCAGCGCGTCGGTGAGCCGTTTCCCCGCGCCGAGCTACTGAACGTTCAGGGGCAACGGGCGTGCGCGTCGACGCCAGTCAGGAACGTGTGTCATGGGTGGATTGCTCATCACGCCAGATAGCCACATCGACAGCACGGCGCACGAATTGCACGTTGCTCTTCGCGAGGCGCTGAGCCAGGCGTTCCCCGCTCGCGACGGTTCCGACACGGTCCGCATCTACACGTCTCACGATATCGACAAGCTGGTCCGGCTGCCGGAAGTGCAACGCTTCGGGTTGGGGCGGTTCGTTCAGGACTATGTGGTGGCGGAGATGGTCCCTTTCGCCGTCAACGAATACGCGATGGAGCCGCTGGGACGCGCCCTAGGGAAGGAAAGCCTGGCGGCGAATCAGCCCAACGACCGGCGCCGGCTCGACGCCGCGGGAGCATTCACCCAGGCGCAGGAGGCAGTGCGGGCGCAGAATCCTTCGGCGGCCGAGAGGCTTCGGCGCGGCTACTTCTCCGCTCGTGGTCACCAGCGTTCAATCGCTGCGCACATCGATGCCACACCGCTGACGCCTCCGATCCCACCGGATAGTCGGCTGCAAGTGCTGTTGCCTCGCGCCAAGTGTTGAGGCTCAGCGCGCCTCGCCAACCAGGCGCACGATGTCTTCGCCAAAGCGGGCAATGCGCGACGCGCCGAGCCCTTTGATGCCATAGAGGTCGTCGACCGCTTGGGGTTGCGCGGCGTCGATGGCCGCGATGACGGCGTTGGTGAGGATCATGAAGGACTTCCAGCCGAGCGCTCGCGCCTGGCGCTTGCGGTAGTTGTCGAGCGCGCGGAACACCGGGGTGTAACGCGAGCGGAAGCGGCTCGGGCGAGACGATCCCTCCGGGCGATCACTCGCGGCGACGCGCACCGGTCGGCCGGCCAGCCAGACCGTTGGATACTTCTGCCCCTTGCGGACCAGGCGATTGTCGCGAATCAGGCCTTCGATCGTGTCGAGGATGTCGGGCTCGGGTGCGTCGAGCTTGCCATGCGCTGGGTTCTTGAGGAGGCCGAGACGCGAGACCGCGCGAGCACGGCTGCCGCGCAGAGCTTTCGCGAGCATCACCTTGCCGACGGGTTTACGCAGGGCGCTCACCATCTCGATGATGACGTCGATCTCGCCCGGCGTGAGCTTGCGGCGGGGCTCGCTCGTTCGTTGTTTTGCCTCGCGAGCCTCGCGCTTGGCGCGCGCCTGCCCCTGGGACGCAGCGAGCACGGCCCGCACGCCCTCGACATCGGTGCAAACGTCGCACGAGCCACACGGCCCCGGCTCGTCGCCGAAATACGCCGCGATTACGGACTGACGGCAGTCTTCGCCGGTCGCGTAGTCGACCATGCGCTGCAACGCCTCGAGGCGCCGCGCGGCGTGCGCCGCCGAACCGCCTTTGTTGGCGAGAAACCGCTGCGTCGCGGTATCGCCGTGCGAGTAGAGCAGCAAGCAGCGCGACGGCGCCCCATCACGGCCGGCACGCCCCGCTTCTTGATAGTAGGCTTCGAGGCTGCCCGGCATCTGCGCGTGCACGACGATGCGCACGTTGGAGTAGTCGACGCCCATGCCGAAGGCGTTGGTCGCCACCAGAATGCGGGTCTTACCCAGCTCGTACGCGGCTTGCGCGCGCTGACGCGCGAGATCGGTACGCCCGGCGTGGTAGTAGCCTGCCGCAAAGCCGCGGTCCTTGAGCAAGCCGGCAATCTCCTGAACCTTCTTGCGTGTCGCGCAATAGATGATGGCGCGATCTTGCGAGCGCGAGTCACGTAGCCCGTGCTGCTCGAGCACCGCGACCAGCGCCTCGAAGCGCTCCTTGTCGGACGATAGCGGCAGCACCGCGAAGCGCAGGTTCTCGCGGCGAAAGCCTCCGCGGACGCGCACCGGATCGTCGAGCTCGAGCGTCTTCACGATTTCGTCGAGGACGCGCGGGGTCGCCGTCGCCGTCAACGCGATCGTCGGAACACCGAGCTCGCGCCGCAGCTCACCCAAGCGCATGTACTCGGGTCGGAAGTCGTGTCCCCACTGGCTCATGCAGTGTGCTTCGTCGACGGCGAGCATCGAGATGTCGCTGCGCCCGAGGAGTCTACGGAAGCCGTCCGCTAAAGCACGCTCGGGCGACACGTAGAGCATCGCCAGCTCACCGCTGCCGAGGAGGCCGAGCACCTCGCGCTGCTGCTCGTCGTCGAGACCGCTGTGCAAGGCGCGCGCGCAAACCCCACGCGCCATCAGCGCATCGACCTGATCTTGCATCAAAGCAATGAGCGGTGAGACCACGACACACGTGCCCTCGCCGCGGTCATGCAGCACCAAGGCGGGCACTTGGTAGCAGAGCGACTTGCCGCCACCAGTGGGCATGAGCACCAGCGCATCGCGGCTCGCCACCAGGGCTCGCGCAGCATCGTGCTGGCCGGCGCGAAACGACGGAAACCCGAAGACGGACGACAAGACGTTCAACGTCGAGTCGTTGGTGAGCAGCTCGCCGATCGCACTCATGGACGATGCGACCTTAACAGCGCCCTCCGACAATCACTCTTTCGGAGCGATTTCGCGCGAGATCGCGAGGATCAGAGTGCCGTCCTGGTATGCCGGCCCACCGATCGCCAGCGTGCCGTCTTTGGCGATGATGCTCGTGGTCTTGAGCTTGATCTTCTCGACCTCGAGGTCGACGCGGAGCTTGCCCCACTGGTCGATGTCACGGGGCTTCACGAACAGCCACTCTTTGGTGGGCAGCTGCACGCGACCCGTCGAGCCGAGCTCGAGCGAGAGCTGCGCTTCGTCTTTGAGCTCGTACGCGGTGAACTTCAGCGACGACAGATCTTTCGCGAGCTTCTTGAGCTTCGGATCGATGCCGGTCGCCTTGTTGTGCGCGTAGATGACCTTGACGCCGAGCGCCACCGGATCGGCCGCTAAAGCGGGCACGGCCAGCAGCAAGGACGCGATAGCGGCGAGAACGAAGCGCATCAGAACTCGAGCGGTTGCGACCCCGAGTTAGGATCGACCCAGATGAGGGTCGTATTACCACTGTCGTCGTGGAGAACGGTAGCTTTACCGTCTTCGCCGACCTCGAGTGATTCGACGGTGACCGAGGTCGCCACGACGCCGTTACCCTGCTGCGGTAGAACGCGACCGCGCATCAAGTAAACGACACCGGGCGCCGACAGCGCCCCGAGGCCGGCGGCGACCGCGACACCAGCCAAGGCCTTGCGATGGAAGAGCAGCACGTCATTCCACCACGCACCGAGGCGTGCCGAGAGCGTGCGCTCTTTCCTGACGGCGATGCGCTTGCGGATACCGGCGAGCGCGGCGAGGGTATCGACCGGCTCGGCGTCGAGCTCCGCGTCCACCATAGCGTTCATGTCGCGTCCGAGACGACGCACGCCTTCGGCTTTCGCGGCGACCGCTGGGTCGTTGTCCACGAGGTCGCGCACCTCGGCGGCGCGAGCTCCGGCCTCGCCGTCGACCCAGGCGTAGAGGAGCTCGTCTTTCACGCTTCCGCGCTTGGCAGTCATCGGGACTTCTCCGTTGCGGCTGCGTTCTCGAGCGGGGTCCCGGCGAGGTTCGCCTGCATGCCGCGGCGGGCGTGGAAGAGTCGGCTCATCACGGTGCCCTTCTTGATTCCGAGCGTCTCGGCAATCTCTTCGTAGCTGAAGCCTTCGAGCTCGCGGAGCACGATGACTGCTTGGTGAATCTCGGGCAAGCCGCGGAAGGCGCGGTCGAGCTTGGCGGCAAGCTCCTTGCGCTCGTGCGTGTCGTCAGGACCGGCGTCACGGTAGCGCGGCCAGAGCTCGTCGCCCGAGCGCAGCGCTTCACGCGCCGTCTCGTCCTCGAGCTCGACACGGCGCTCGCGGCGGCGCTTGCGCATGGTGTCGATCGAGAGGTTCACGACGATGCGGTAGAGCCAGGTGTAGAAGGCCGACGAGCCCTCGAAGTCTTTCAAGCGAGCGTGGACGCGCGCGAAGGCGTCTTGCAAGACGTCCTCGGCATCGTGCCGATCTTTCAAGAGGCCGAAGGCGACGCGCAGAGCGCGACGATAGTGCCGCGTCACGAGCTCGGAGAAGGCGATCTCGTCACCACGCGCGGCACGCTGCACCAGCAGCTTGTCGGTGAGTGGCTCACTGGCTAGGCGCGGTTCCGATGGCGTGGCCGTCTCTCCTGTGACGATACGTAACCGCGGGCGAGCCGCGGGGACTGCCTGATGTTGCTTAGCGCGCATTTGCGCGCCGGACTTGGGGCGCGTCTCCTTCATGCTAGCAAAGACGCTCGTCGGCGATGGAAAATTTACGCCAAAATCAGCCGAGAACGTGACGCCGGTCACGTTCCGAAAACTCAACGATTCAGCGGCTCTTACCTAGTTCTTTGGAGCGCTCGGTTGCCGCCTGAACCGCGTTGATGAGCGTCGTGCGCAAACCGCCCTGCTCCAGTGTGTGCAAACCGGCGATGGCGGTGCCGCCTGGGCTCGTCACCTGGTCTTTCAAGACGCCCGGGTGCAGGCCGGTCTCGAGGAGGAGCTTGGCGCTGCCCAGCACGGTTTGAGCGGCGAGCGCCTGAGCCTGGCGGCGCGGCAGGCCCACCTTCACCCCGGCATCCGCGAGCGCTTCGATGATCATGAACACGTAGGCGGGCCCACTGCCGGATAACCCGGTCACCGCATCGAGCAGCGACTCGTCGACGACGGTCACGTAGCCGACCGCCTGGAAGATGGCTTGGGCCTGCGCCAGGTCTTCGTTGCTCGTGTGGATGCCCATCGAGATCGCCGTCGCGCCCATGCCGACGAGAGCTGGCGTGTTGGGCATGGCACGGACGATACGCGCCCCTTCCCCCAAGCGCTGCTCGATGGAGTCGATGGTGAACCCCGCGGCGACCGACAGAATCAGCGGCTTCGACTGGGCGACCGCCGGGGCGATCTGCTCGAGCACCTTGTGGAGAATCTGCGGCTTCACGCCGAGCAAGACGATGTCGGCGTCTTTCAAGGCGGCGAGGTTATCCGCTGTAGCGGACACGCCGTAGGTCTTCTCGAGCTCGGCCCGCCGTTCGGCCCGCGGTGCGGTGCAGGTGACGTTCGTCGCCTGGATGAGGTTCGCGCCGATGAGGCCGCGCACCAACGCTTCGCCCATGTTGCCGGCGCCGATGAGCGCGAGCTTTCGGCCGGAGAGCGGCATCGTTACTGGGCGCCGCCGCCGCTAGCGCCGGTCTGCGCCACGCGTGCGTCCTTCAAGTGCTTCAAGACGCTGCGGATCTGCAGGAGGATGCGCGCATTGTCGGGATCGGCCGCGAGCTTCTCGAGCGTCGGGACCACCGACTGCGACCCCAGGTATTGCATCGCCAGCACGGCGCTCCCGCGAATGTAGATCTCGTCGTCGTGGCTCGCGGCGAGCAGCACCTTCTCGGCTTCGTCGCCACCGACGACGCCCAAGAGCTTGATGGCGCGGGCGCGAGCGTAACGCTCACTGCTCGACTGGGCTTCTTTGACGAATTGCTGGATCGGCAAGAGCGCACGCATCGCCCGCAGCGACTCACGGGCAGCGGCGCGTACCTCTTCGACCTCGATGTCGCGCTCGTAAACGCCGAGCACCATGCGAGCCGCGTCTTGGCTGTTGACGCCACGCAAGACGTTCACGGCGCCGCGACGCACGGCCGCGTCATGATGGTCGATGCCGCGTTGCAGGAGCGCCATCATGCGCGTGGGCTCGAGCTTGAGCACCGCAGTCTTGGTGATCTCGAAGTTCTCGGGCGTCTCGCCGAGGGCACGCTCGAGCACCGGTTCGGTGTCAGCGGTGACCGGCTGGGCGACGACGTACGCCAGGGCGACCTTGCGCACCCGCGGGTCCTCGGCGCCGTTGTATGCCGAGATGACCGAAGGCAACGCATCGCTACGCTGGAACTTGGCGAGAGCGCGCTCGGCTTCTTCGCGAACGAAAGCTTCGCGGTCGACGCCCTGCGCTTTGACGATGTGGGCGATACCACGCAGGTCGTTCAAGTTCGCCAAAGCGGTCGCTGACGCGGCACGCACCGTGTAGTGGGCGTCGCTCGCCAAAGCCGAGATCAGCGCGGGAGCTGCGCGGTCGTCGTTGCTGCGCCCGAGGAGCACGGCGGCCTGTAGACGAACCTTGAAGGCGTCATCGTGCGATAGCGCGTCGATGAGGCGCTGCACGTAGGCTTCGCGATCGGCCCTCGCGACCGGAGTCAGCGACTCGTTCGAACGCGGAACCGCCTCGCCGTCGTTCTCCGGGTCGCCAGCCGGTTGCGGCGGCGGAGCCGGCGGCTTCGCAGGCGCCTTTCCGGGTTGGGCCGCTGCAGCGGTCGTTTTCGAGGGAGTTGTCTGAGCAACGACGCTCTCGGTGAAACCGAGCGCCAAGCCAAAGCCGACCGCCACCGCCAGACCGGCGGTTGCCTGCTTCACGCAACTGCGCGGCGGCGAACCAAGAAGCGCCATATCTCGATTTGGGTAACACACGTCCGATGCCCTCTCAATGAATTGGCGGAATGAGTTGTCGCGTACATGTTTCGTAAAACGTGAAAACCCATCGTTGAGTGGCGGACCGACCCGTGTACAATGTGCGCCGGCAGTAGCGAACAATCAGCAGCAGTCGGGGGTTTCGATGCGTACTTCCGTCTTGTCCTGCGCCGTGCTCGGCGCTTTCGTTCTGGTCACGACCTTCGCCTGCAACAAAGAAGATCCCAACAGCACGGCTTATTGGCTCGGGAAAGCGAAGGACCCGAAGGAGCGCTCCGAGGCACTCCGCCAGATTGGCCGCCTCGGTAAGACGAGCGATCCCTCGCTGGTCAAGAAGGTGCTTGCCTACCTGCAAGACGAAGGTGAGTGGCAGCCGGACGCCGCGTACGCCTTGGGCGAGCTCGGCGACAAGAGCGTGAGCCAAGACCTCGTGAAGCAAATCGACTTCAACGCCAACCCGAACGACCGCGTCGGCCGCGTCAAGACGTCCACCAACCAGGCCATCGCCCGTGCCCTCGCCCGCTTGCGCGCCGCCGACGGCGTCGACCCGCTCGTTCGCCTCGCAGCGCGCGCCGACGATCGCACCCGCGAGACGGCGATCCGCGCTCTCGGCGACCTCGGTGACAAGACCGCAATCGAGCCGCTCTTGGGGTTTCTGAGCCCGGAAACGCCCGCTCCGCTAGCGCGGACGGCGGTGTCGGCGCTGGGCGCCTTGCGTGACGGCAAAGCCGTGAATCGCCTCGTGGTCATGCTCTACGAAGAGCGCGGCGACGTCAGCTTCTACGACGAGGCCCGCTTCGCCCTCATCCAAATCGGCGAGCCGGCGGTTCCGGTCCTGGTGCAAACCATCGAGCGAAAAAACGATCAGGTCGAAAAGCTCAAGCTCGCGGACGGCAAGCCGCTGCCGGAAGGCGCCATCGAGGCGCGCGCCGGCTCGGTGCTGGGTGCCATGCGCGCGAAGTCCGCCGAAGCTGGCATCATCGCGACCCTCAACAAGCTCTACGCCAAGTACAAGACGACGAAAGACGAGCACCTGGCCGGCGCCATCGTCGAGCTAGCGTACGCCCTCGGCTACCTCGGCGACGCCGAAGCCGCGAAGGCCCTGCATCCGCTCGCCGAAGACACCGACCTGGCTATTCGCGTGGCCGCCGTCGAGGCGCTGACCGCATCCGGCGACATGACCGCGCTGCCTATCCTCGTGAAGGCGACACAAACCGGCGGTGACGATGCCCGCCGCGCCGCCATCGTCGCAGTGACGCGCCTCGGCGACGCCTCGCACCTCGAAACCTTTGCGACCCTCGCCAAGGACGAGCAGCTCGCGGCCAGCGTGCAAGACGACAAGGTGCGCCTCGAGGCCGCCGCGCAGTGCAAGAGCGACGCGGGCTGCTGGCGCGGCAAGCTCGCCGACACCAATCCGCGAGTGCGCGAGCGCGCCGCCTATCAGCTCGGCTGGGCCGGCGACAAAGGCGCCAAGGACGCTCTCTTGAAGAGCGCCGAAGACAGCGTGCCCGAGGTGCGTTTCGCCTCGGTGCTCTCGCTCGAGCGCTTGGGCGCGGTCGACGCCAAGTCGCTGCGCGCCATCCAGGAGCGCTCGGGTGACCGTATGGAGTACCGCGCGGTCAACGCGGAGATTGCGCGCGTGCTCGCCGCAAATCGCGAGACGAACTAGCGGGGCACCGTAGCGGGCGGGGAGGCTATCGCGCAGTGATGCGATCGGCCTCCTGCTTCCACTTCTCGGTCATGCGGCCGGGCCGCATAACCTTGCGATGCCGCGCGTCGGCCTGTGGGCACGATCGCGTAGTCGCCGGCCGGTGTGAACTAGCCGTTCTTCTTGCCGGTCGGGTTCGCGGTGAACGCATTCACCGCGCCGTAGACGCCGTAGGCGATGAAGGCGCCCGTGAGCGTGGCCAGGAAGTTGGCCGCGAACGGTGTGCTTGCGACGTTGCTCAGCGTGGCGATGAAGTTCAGGTACGGGACGTTCCCCATATGAACGCCCATGATTTGCAACAGGCCGGCGCCCAGGAACGAGCCAAGGAAGACCTGGGGAAACTCGTTGAGCGGTAGGAGCGTGCCGCGCAGACCAGCGTTCAGCCGATCACCAACGGAAGGTCCCGCTTTGACCGGCTTGGCCTCCGGAGTCGGCAGAGCCGGCAGCTGAGCCGGCGGCGCCTCCAGGACCGGGGTCGTGCTGATCGGGGGGATCTGGGTCGGGTTGGTCGTGGTCATCGCTGCTCGTTGGGTATAAGGGCGGCCGTTTTACGCTTGAGAAGGCGTTTTCGGCGGGTCGAGCGGCACGTTGTCTCCCTGTCAGTGCTGCCATGACACCACGAACCGTCCTGCGCGCCCCCAGTGTACGGCCGTGCCATGAGCATCTTTGCGCGTCTCCGTGAAGACGCGGCCGACACCGGTCGAGCCGTCCTCGACGCCGTCTATCCCGCGCGCTGCGTGTGCGACCCCGACGAGCCCCTCCCGACGCGGCCCGCTTACGGCCTGTGTGACGCTTGCGTCATGAACCTCGAGCCCAACGGCGGCGAGCGCTGCCCAGTGTGCGATCACCCGGGCTCGCGCTGCTGCTCGCCGGGAAGTGATCTGCGCGTCCGCGCGCCCTATCTCTACAGCGGGCCGCTCCCGGGGGCCGTGCACGCCATCAAGTTCGGCGGCCGTGACGACCTGGCGCGAGGCCTCGGGCGCTTGCTCGGCGAGCATGCCGACATCGGTGCGCTCGCTCGCGCGTGCGACCAATGCGTGCCGGTTCCCCTGTCGAGCGCGCGTGCACGTGAGCGCGGTTACAATCAGAGCGCCATCCTGGCTCGCGCCGTTGGCAGGGCTGTCGGCCTCCCGGTCCGCCATTGCCTACGACGCAGCCGCGACACCATGCCCCAGCACACCCTCGACGCCAGCCAGCGCCAGGTGAACGTCCGCAACGCTTTCAGCGTGAGGGGTCCGATCGTCGGCTCGGTGCTCCTGGTCGACGATGTCATCACGTCAGGCGAGACGGTCCGATCGGCCGCCCGGGCATTGCTCGATGCGGGAGCCCACCGCGTGGTCGCGATCGCCCTCGGGCGTACTCCCCGCGCCGTCGTCTGAAGGGCATTTTCGCGGGTAGCGCCCGGTTACCCCAACGCGGCCCCCCGAGAAGGCCGTAGAATTGCGCTTCTGGCTTGTGGCTGCGATAAAACGGGCCATGTTGTCCGCATTGGGGATTCGACCCACCGCGGTTACCGTCGATCTCCAGGCGTTGCGGACCAACGTCACGACCCTCCAGCGTCGTGGCGGCGGACACCCTTTGTGCGCGGTCGTGAAGGCCGACGCTTACGGTCACGGCGCGGTCGCAGTGGCGCGTGAGCTCGAGCTCGTGGGTAGCGCCTTCCTCGGGGTCACCCTGGTCGAAGAAGGCGTCGCCCTGCGCGATGCCGGCATTCGCGCCCCCATCCTCGTGCTCGGCGGCGCCTTCGGCTCGCAGGGCTTCGCCGCGGTCGTCGAGCATAGTCTCACCCCGGTCATCTGGCGGGTCGATCACCTTGCCGACCTCGTCGCCGCCGCGCGCGGCTCTGCCATCGCCTACCACCTCAAGGTCGACACCGGCATGGCCCGTCTCGGCGCCCAGACCGACGAGCTCGCCGACTTCCTCACCGCCGCCAAGGCCACGCCTCAAGCCAAGCTCGATGGCTTCATGTCGCACTTCGCGAGCGCCGATGTCGTCGGCGACCCGAAGAACCTCGAGCAGGTGGCGAGCTACACGTCCGCTATAGCGCAAGTACGGCAGCACGGCTTCTCGCCGCGCTGGCTGCACTTCGCGAACACCCCGTCACTGCTCACCGGCGTTCACGGCGGCGCTCACACCCTCTTGCGCCCAGGTGGTGGCCTCTACGGTCTCGACACGCGCGACAAACACGTCGGCGACGATCCGCTCACACCGATCTTGCGCTGGTCGACGAAGCCCATCCACGTGAAACACGTGCCCGCCGGCACCAGCGTCAGCTACGGCGCCCGCTGGACCGCCAAGCGCGACAGCATCATCGCAACCCTGCCGGTCGGTTACGCCGACGGTTACCCACGCATCATGACCGGCAAGGCCAAGGTCTTGGTCAAAGGCGAGCTCGCGCCGGTGGTCGGCACCATCTGCATGGACCTCTGCCTCGCCGACGTCACCGATATCCCCGGTGTCTCGGCCGACGACGAGGTCGTGCTCATCGGCGAGCAAGGCAAGCGACGCCTCACGGCGGACGACCTCGCGAGCTGGGCCGGCACCATCTCGTACGAGATCACCTGCGGCATCGGTCCGCGCGTACCCCGACGCTATGTCGGACTCACGGCCACCACCACTTCGCCCGGCACCTCGACCAGCGGCACGTCGACCACCCCGGTCAGAGCACAACCACTCGCCGCCCAGGGACGCGACGCGTGAGCTCGTCCTCGGCGCTCGATCGCCTGAACGAAAACCCGTTCGTGAAGCCGATCGTGGGGCTCGGCAACGCCACGATCCGCGGTCTCACCGAGCTCGGCCTCGTGGTGCAGTTCTTCGCCAGCGCCGTGATGCTCGCATTCCGCCCGCCGTACCGCTTGCCGCTCTTGCTCACGCAGATGGAGTTCGTGGGCGTCGGCTCGCTCTTCATCATCATGCTCACCGGCACCTTCACCGGCGCCGTCTTCACCCTGCAGACCGTGAACGGCCTCGCGCAGTTCAACCTCGAGAGTGTCGTCGGCACCACGGTCATGATCGGCGTGACCCGCGAGCTCGCCCCCGTCTTGACCGCGTTGATGGTCACCGGCCGCGTCGCCAGCGCCATGGCCACCGAGCTCGGCACCATGCGCGTCACCGAGCAGATCGACGCCATGGAAGTCATGGCCGTGAACCCGGTGCAGTACCTCGCGACCCCTCGCATCGTCGCGTCCGCCATCATGGTGCCGTGCCTGTCGATGCTCTTCGTCGCCGTCGCGTACGCTGGAGCGTACATCATGGCGGTCCCGGTGCTCGGCATCGACGAGGGCGCGTACATCTCGCGCATCCGCGAGTACGTCGCGAGCTACGACGTCATGCACGGCTTCTACAAGTCGATCATCCTCGGCATCCTCTTGGCGACGGTCGGTTGCTACAAGGGCTACAACGCGGCCGGCGGCGCACGCGGCGTCGGCGTCGCCACCACCCAGGCGGTGGTCATCAGCTCGATCTCGGTCTTCATCATCGACTACGTGTTGTCGGCGCTGCTCATGAAGTTCGAGCCCGCGTACAACGCGGTGACCTACTGATGACCGATACGGACATCACAGCGGTCCCGGCTGCGGACACGCCGTACGCCATCGAAGTGAAGAACGTGGTCAAGGCGTTTGGCCCGCAGACCGTCTTGAAGAGCGTCAGCCTCAAAGTCCGGCGCGGCAAGACCCGCGTCATCCTCGGACCCTCTGGCTCCGGCAAGACCGTCATCATGAAACACATGATTGGGCTCTTGAAGCCCGATCGTGGCAGCATTCTCGTCGACGGGCAGGAGATCACTACCCTGCCGCATGACGACCTTTTGAAAGTCCGTCGAAAGTTCGGCATGGTGTTCCAGCAAGCCGCCCTCTTCGACTCGATGACCGTTGGTGAAAACGTCTCCTTCCCCCTGCGCGAGCACACCCTGCTCTCGAAGGACGCCATCGCGGAAAAAGTCCGCGAGAAGCTCGCCGTCGTCGATCTCAAGAATATCGAGCACAAGTATCCGTCAGAGCTCTCCGGCGGTATGCGCAAGCGCGTGGGCCTGGCGCGCGCCATCGTGTTGGAGCCTTCCATCGTGCTGTACGACGAACCGACGACCGGGCTCGATCCGCTGACCACCGACAGCGTCGACAAGATGATCCTCGACGCCTCCAAACGTTTGAACGTCACCTCCGTGGTCATCTCGCACGATGTCGGTAGCGCCCTCCTCGTCGCCGACGACATCGCGGTCATCCACGAAGGGCTCATCGTCGAAGACGTGCCGGCGAAGGAGATTCGCAACAGCACGCATCCCTTCGTGCGCGAGTTCCTGCATACTTGGTTTCGCAAGCAATGAACGCACGTACCCCCTTACTCGTAGGTCTGGTCATCGTCGCGGCGGTGGTGTCGCTGACCTACTTCCTGACGCAGTCGAGCGACGGGAAGCTCGACAAGAGTAAGAGCTACATCCTGTATGCCGACTTTACCGACGCTGCCGGCATTCGCTGGAAGACCCGCGTCCAGGTGAACGGCCTCGACGTCGGCCGCATCGATGGCATCGAGCATGTCCGCGATAGCGACGGGCGGCTCCTGGCGCGCGTCCAGCTGCGCATCGACAAGAAGTACGACGTCTACGACAACGCCATGCTGCGCAAGGTCGCCGAGTCGCTTCTCGGTGACTTCCGCCTCGACCTCGACCCCGGCACGCCTGGGCACAAGCAGCTGCAAGAAGGCGACATCATCCCCAACGTGCAGAGCACGTCCGATCTCGAGGCCATCCAGTCGGAGCTGCGTCAGGTCGCGACCAACGTCAACCGCGTCACCGACAGCGTCGCCAAGGTGCTCGCTGGTCCCGAAGGCGAAGGCGCCCTGCGGCAGATCCTCGCCTCGGTCGAACGCTCGGTCGTCGCTGTCGAGCAGACCACGTACGCGGTGCGCGAAACGGTGCAAAGCAATCAGCACCTCGTGAACCAAATGATCTCCGACGTGCACCGCTTCACGCAGACCCTCTCCGACGTCAGCGGCCGCGAGGGCGAGATCCGTCAGATCACCGGGAATCTCGCCCAGCTCACCGACCGCTTGAACACCTTGGCCGGCAAGCTCGCGGAAGGCGAAGAAGGCGGCGAGATCACCGAGACGGTCAAGAATCTACGCGAGACCAGCGAGAACCTGGCGTCGGCGACGCGCAAGATCGATCAGGGTGACGGCACCGTCGGCCGCTTGGTGAATGACAACGAGCTCGTCGATAGCGTGCAAGAGACCGTCGACGGCGCGAACACTCTCATCGGCTCGCTGGCGCGCCTACAGACCCAGGTCGAGCTACGCACCGAGTACATCGTGCCGTTCAACAACGACTCGCCCTACGTCGACACGGGTGTGCGCACGACGCTCGGCCTGCGCCTGATTCCCCGACCCGACAAGTACTACTTGATCGAAGCGGTGAGCGACGTGCGCGGCGATCAGTCGCGTCACCAGATCTCGCGCGAGTTCCGCGACGGCCGCACCGGGCAGCTCATCCGCAGCGAGGTCGAGGACAACGCCGACACCAACTACCGCGCCCTCAAGTTCTCGGTGCAGTTCGCCAAGCGCTACTACTTCTCGACGCTGCGCTTCGGCATCATCGAGAACACCGGCGGCGTTGGCGCGAACTTCCACTGGCTCAAAGACAAGCTCGAGCTCCGCCTCGACATGTTCGACTTCACCCGCCGTGTGCCCGATCAGGTCAGCGAGCTCGTGAACCCGCGCTTCCGCGCCTTTTTCCTCTACGAGTTCTACGACCACTTGTTCGCTCAAGCGGGCATCGACGATCCGTTCAACGGCGACCTGCGCACCTGGTTTTTGGGCGCGGCGCTGCGCTTCACGGATGACGACTTGAAGTCGATCCTGCCGTTCGCGCCTGGCCCCTAAGCTCTGCTCGGGTGCGAAAGAAGCACCTGCCCGGCCCCGGCGCCGATAACCAACAGAGTCAACGAAGCCTTCGACAAGGGCGGAGTATCGTCATGCACTTTGGGGCCGTTCCACGCGCAATCGATGACACGAACGCCATGAACAAGGCTTTCCGCGAGCAAGTCGAAGGCATCGTCACCCGAGGCAAGGCGAAGGGTGCGCTCGAGCCGACAGAGGTGCACGAGCTGGAACAGGCCTATCGCCAGTTCCGTGGCCCAGTCGCAGCCGCCGCCAACGGGGTGTTGTTGGGGATCATGGATGTGCACCAGACTCTCGCGAACATCGACCGGCTCCACGCGTTGAAGGGGCACGGCGTCGACTGGAATGCCTTCGACGCGACCAAGAAATCGAGCGTCGACCAGTGGCTTTGCTACGGCAACGGGGGCGCATACCTGGCCGTGTTCACTGCCTTGAACCCGGGAAAGGCGCCGCCACCGCGCGATCTGAAGCGCTACCCGATCCTTCCAGACGCCATCGTCTACTGAACGGCGCTCCAGCGCGGTCGCAGCCGGGAGTCGCACTGACCTCCCCGCACAGCATATGCAGACCGCATGGACATGCTGATCAAGCTTTACGACCTGCCGGCCGCGCCCGCGCCCCTGGCCACCGGCATCACGGTACGCAAGCCCATCGGCCCCGAGCACGATCTCGTCACCGGCTGGATCGCCGAGCACTTCAGCCGCGGCTGGGCGAGCGAAGCCGGCGTCGCCCTGGCGCAGCGCAGCCTATTCATCGCGACACGCGACGACACCCTCTTGGGCTTCTGCTGCTACGACGGCACCGCGAAGGGCTTCGTGGGTCCCATCGGTGTGCTCGACAGCACCCGTGGCACTGGGGTCGGCGCCCATCTCTTGCGCGCTTGCCTCAACGATATGATCGCGGTCGGCTATGGCTACGCCATCGTCGGGTTCGTCGGAGCAGCCGATTTCTTTCGTAAAGTCGCTGGCGCTAGCGCGATCGAAGGGTCGTCACCCGGCGTCTACGGCGGCATGTTGCGCTTTCGCAAGTAAGGCACGCAACTTCAGCGAGCCTCCGCCGATATAAAACTCCGACCTCGATAATCATGGCGGTTTGTTTATGAGCAGTACCCTGAATACGACTGAGATTTCGCAGAAGGCGCCGGGCGCCCTGGCTGACGAGCCGAGCCACAGCAAGGCCGAAGACGTCCTCAATCTGGTCAACACCATCGTAGAAAGCCCACAATACGGCGGCGTCTTCCGCGCCATCGGGCAGCGCTGCACGGTCGAGGCGGAAGCCTATGTCGGCTTCCCGGCCTACCGCAGCAACGTCAACGACGGCATCTTCTGCCTGACCCGCCAAGGGTTCTGCGTCATGGAGATCTACGGCGAGAGCAACTTGCGCCTGCGTGACCTGACCCTGGACGACCTCGAGACGCTCGACACCGAATCGATCTACTGCATGGCCCGCGAAGCCAAGTCGCGCGTCATGAACGGCCTGGTTGGCCGCGCGCGGAAGTCCTTCCACTAAGCGAGGCGAGCATCATGGGCTCAGTCGACTTCGACGCCTGGTGCGCCCCACGAGCGCTTGCCCAGTTCGTCAAGGAAGAGCGGGCGCGAGGAAACGCCGTGCCCGAAGGTGGCGGCGTCGGCTTGATGGCGAGGATGCGTCGCGCCGGGCCGGAACGTCTTCGCGAGCCGGATTTGCCCAGGGCTCCGCTATCGCAGCTCGAGCTCGACGCGCACGCTCAGCGCGCAGCATCACCGGCGGCTCTCTTGCAAACCCTCCGCGAGCTCGAGCACGACCCGCAATTTGCCACAATCACGCGGACGCTTGCGGCATTCGACACGCCGAAGGCCATCGCCTGCCTTGGGTGGATGCAACCACGCGCCAACCTTGCGGAGAGCAGTTACTTCGGCCTCACCAGCCAGGGCTGGGGAGTCATCTACCTGAACGAACATTGCCGCCACGCGCTGCGTCCGCTCACCGTCGAAGACCTGCGCCAAGGGACGCTCGCCGACGTGGCACTGCTCAAAGACAGCGCCTACGCGACGATGGCGCACGCAGAGCTGCCAAAGGTCATCACGACCATCGACAGACCGCCGCCTCCGTCACTCGGGCAGCGGTTCAGCGCGTGGTTGCGGCATCCCTTTCGCTGAGCAACGCACCGACCGTGAAACAGATGTGCTCGGCGTCGCGTAGCAGCGCCTGGAACAAGCCATCCGCTGTAGCGAGCTTGTCGACACCCATCGAGACCACTTCGGTACCCTTGGTGTAGGCCCTGGCGAGATACGGGTCACCCACCACAGGAAACGAAGGCTCCTCCTTCTCGTAGGAGCGAACCTTCGCGAGATCCTGAGCGCAGAGCTTGTCGATCGCCGCCTCGAAGCCCAGACCTTCCGCGAGCTCGAGGAGCGCTTCACGGCTGTTGAGCGGACGGCCAGTAGGATGGTCGCTCAAACGCGCGAGCAGCCGGCGCTGACTGTCCGCGCCGGCGATCCATGACAAGCTCCACACGACCAGCAGATCGTTCATGGGGTGCGCGGTGTCGCCGATCTTGCGACGGGCGAGGAAGGCCGCGGCGGCCTCGGTGACGTCGGCGCGCGCGAACTCCAAGGCGTGACCCATCTCGTGCATGATGGCTCGTGTGTTGCCAGCCGGGCTGTTCAGGGTTCCAGCTTCGTACGACGCGCGGTCTTTGTCCGCTATGACGGTCGCGCGGTGCAAGCGATGCAGCGCCGCTCCCCGCGACAAGCGCACTCCATAGACGAGATTCTCGAACAGGCGGGCCCGGTCGCGCTCCTGACCGCCGCTGATGCTGATGGTCGACGCCAGGGCGGCCGCGAGCTCCTCGTCGATGCCGCTCGTGTCGACGAGCTCGGTGCGCTTCGCTTCGACGAGCTCGAGGCAATGGGCGCGGAGGGCCGCGATGCGCTCGCCGGGCTCACCCTTGGCATCGACGCCGTGCTCCCGACACATCTGGGCGTAGTCCTTGAGCGCGTTCTTCACCGCGTCGCCGAAAAACGCGCTCCCCGCGGCGATGAAGGCGTCGGCGCGCGCCACACCATCACGTCGGTCATGCGGGGCGAGAACCCGATTCTTGCCCGGGTCGGTGAGGATGTCGCCGAGATGCGAGCGGGCGATGGGTAGCTCCACCGCGAGCTCATCGCGGCGGTAGGCGAGCTCGTCGGCAACCGCCGCCATGACCGCGTCGGTGCGTGCCAACGGGAATGCCGCCGCCAGCCGTCCGAGGGTCGTCGTCGATAACGACGCGATTGTCGACGCGACGACCGGCTCGAGCTCGGGCCGGCCGAGCGCGGTGATCGCGGCCGCCCACAGCGGCGCAACCGCCGTGGGACTCGACAAGATGTCGGCGACACGTCGTACCGGCAACCGCAATGGCGGACATGGTGTCGTCGGGAAGTATGCGTCACTGCGCAGTCGGTTGAGCAGCCACGTTTGATGCCGGGCGGACAAGTCACTCGCGTCGGTCCCCAGACTCTTCGCATCTGCGGCGAGAGCCGGATGATCGGCGAGCAACCAAGCGGCAACGCCGCGCGCGCCAGGTGCGAAAGCGTCGACGACCTCTTCGAGCTCGGCCGAGAGCTTCGGCCGTGCCGGCCTCGGCAGGTCTTGGAGGTCGAGCGCCGCCAGCGCATCGGGATCCGGCATCAGGCCGCGCGCCGCCTCGCGTGCTGCGACCTTCTCGGCAAGGCGGCGAAGCCGTTCGTGCGCCGCGGGGAAACGCGCAATCAACGCGATGCTGCCACAGAGATCTGCGAGCTCTTTGACGCGCTTGGGCGACAAGACGTGCAGCTCGGCCACCACCCCTTCGACGAGTGGCTCGAGATCGTAGCGCTGCAGCCACACATCGAAAGGCATGCGCTCGTAGGTATTCAAGAAGCGGCGGGCCGGGCCAGCGCTCGCGGAGCCGAGCGACTCGCGCGCCGCGGAGTACAAGCGGTCGAGCGTCTTCTCGGGTGATGGCGACGGCTGGCGACGTTCTGAAAGCTGGATCGACAAGCGCCACGCCCACGTAAGGGTGCAAGAGGCCAGCGAGGTTTTCGGCGCGGCGGGCACCACGTTGCTCGTCCCGCTTGTAGTACGCGAGGTTGGCTTCGTGTAGCGTCACTCGCACCTGCCGAGGTCGCCCTCCTATGCCCAAGCTGCGCGCGCTCCTGTCGCGGTTTTTTGCCTTTATTTTCGGAACCTTCGACTGGGACCCGCCCCCCTGGCTCGAAGCGGTCGGCGGCGGCATCGGGCGTCTCTGGTCGGGCATGCGCTCGCTGCATTTCGGCCAGCTCATGGCGCTGGTCGTCGGCATCACGGCGATGGGCTCACTGGGCACCTGGCTGGTCTTGCGACCAAAGCCACCTGAGCCGCTACGAGCGACCCTCACCGCCTATTCGCCTAACCCTCCCCCACCGCGCCGATCCCGTGACCCAGTGCCATCTCCAGAGCCGGCGCGTCTGGTCTTCGACCAGTCGGTCGCGGCCTTGGAGCTCGTCGGCAAGCCCGTGACCGCGGGCATCACCATGAAGCCGCAGATGGCCGGCGCCTGGCAGTGGGTGAGCGATCGGGAGCTCGTGTTCACTCCGGAAGCTCACTGGCCGGTCGGCGTGACCTACGACGTGCACGTTGGACGACCAGCGGTGGCACCCCAGGCCATGCTTGCGAACGACGACTGCGAGATCACGACGCAGCCGTTCAAGGCGACCATCAACGACTTCAGCTTCCAGCAAGACCCGGTCGATCCCGACGGCAAATACGTCTTCGGCACCATCGCCTTCAACTATCCCGTGCAGCGCGCCGCGTTCGAGAGTCGCGTCGTCGCCGAGCTCGTCGATCTCAAGACCGGCAAGACCACCCCGCTCGAGCTCGCCGTCAGCTACGACGACCTGCGCTTCGAAGCTTATGTGAAGAGCGTCGCGATCCCGACTCCGAACGACGACCTCACCGCTCGGCTCATCGTTCGTGGCGGCGTGCGCGCCGAAGACGGCGGCGACGCCCTCAAGGAACCGTCGCAACAAGAGACGCGGGTGCCTGGCCGCTATGGCGTATTCAGCATCGCGGACGCGTCCGCGACCGTCGTGCGCGATGAGAAATTCGATCCGGAGATCGTTCTCATCGTCGGTACAGCGTCGGGCATCGACGAAAAGAAAATCGCGAAGAGCGTTCAGGTCGTCGAGCTTCCGGTCGACAAGCCGGGTGAGAACGGCGACGACCCAGTGAAGAATTACGCCTGGAGCGACGCCGGCGAAATCAGCAAAGACGTCATCAAGAAGAGCCCGAAGGTGAATCTCACGCCGGTCCCCACCGAGCGCGAGATCACGACGCAACACACCTTCAAGCTGGCATCGGTCGGCACGCAGCAGCTCGACATCGCACCCGGCCGCTATCTCCTAGTGCGCATCCCCAAAGGCCTCGAGGCGCACGGTGGCTACATCGCAAAAGACGACTTCGAGACCATCGTGCGCGTACCGCGTTATCCGCAGGAGGTGCGCATCATGCACGAGGGCGCGTTGCTCTCGGTCGCGGGTGACAAGCGCTTGAGCGTCATGGTTCGCGGCGTGCCCACGGTGAAGATCGAGCTGGCGCGTGTGCTCCCGGGCGAGCTCAGCCACGTGATCAGCATGACCTCGGGTCCCTTCGCCACGGCGTCGTTCGACCACTACCGCTTCGACGAGCGGAACGTCTCCGAGATCTTCAGCGAGATACGCGACCTCGACGCCAAGAACCCGCGTCTCGCGCAGTACACGGTGATCGATTTCAACAGCTACGTGCAGCAGCCATCGCAAGGTCCACGGCGCGGCCTGTTCGTCGTGCGCGTCACGGCGTGGGACAAGGAGAAGAACGCTGCGGCGGACCTGACCACGACGTATCAAGCGGTCGGCCGCGAGGTCGACGAAGAAGAAGGCGACGAGGAAGAGTACCGCGAGGAACGCGACTACGAATCACCTGCCGCCTACGATCAGGCAGCGGATCGACGCTTCGTCCTGGTGAGCGATCTCGGTCTGATGGTGAAGACCGATCCACGCAACGACTCCAAGGTCTTCGTGCAGTCGATCGCGCGCGGTGATCCGGTTTCCGACGCCACCGTCGAAGTCATCGGCAAGAACGGGCTGCCCGTCGTGAGCCGCCGAACCGACGCAACCGGCATGGCAGAGATCCCATCGCTCACCGGCTTCAAGAACGAGAAGGCGCCCATCGCCTGGGTCGTTCGCGATGGCGGTGACCTCGCGTTCATGCCGATGGACCGCAGTGACCGTGAGCTCGACATGTCGCGCTTCGAGGTCGGTGGCGTGCGCACCAAGGGCAACGCCGATGCGTTGACCGCGTACGCTTTCTCGGACCGCGGCATCTACCGGCCTGGTGACACCTTTCACGCCGCCTTCATGGTGAAACCCGTGGATTGGTCGAAGCCGGTCGCCGGCGTGCCGCTGCAGCTCGTCGTGGTCGATCCGCGTGGCATCGAAGTGAAAAAGCAGAAGCTCGCGCTGCCGGCGAGCGGCTTCATCGAGCTCGCCTACAGCACGTTCGAGACCGCGCCGACCGGCGACTACACGGTGAACGCGTACATCGTGAACGACAAGAAGGGGAATTCGCTGCTCGGTAGCGTCAGCGTACGCGTCGAGGAGTTCCTTCCCGATCGCCTGCGCATCGAAACTCGCATCGGCGACGGCAAGCTCGGCGGATGGATGACCCCCGAAGACCTCTCGGCGCACGTCGGTCTCTACAATCTCTTCGGCACCGCTGCAGCGGACCACCGCGTCGCCGCTACGATGTATCTGTCGCCGCAAGCGATCCACTTCGGCGCGTTCAAAGACTACGCTTTCACGGATCCCGCGGCCGCCGACGAGAGCTACGAAGAGTCGCTCTCCGAATGCACGACCGACGGCGAAGGCCGCTGCGACTTCGCGCTCGACCTCAAACGCTTCGCCGGTAGCTCTTACATGGTGTCGGTCTACGCCACCGGCTTCGAGCTCGACGGTGGCCGCGGCGTGTCCGGCTCGGCACGCGCGCTCGTCTCACCCCGGCCCTATTTCGTGGGTGTGAAGCGCGAATCCGATCTCGCATTCGTGAAGAAAGATGCAGAAGCATTCGTGCGCTTCATCGCCGTCGACAAGAACGTCAAGGCGGTCGACGTCGACGAGCTGCGGGCCGTTCGCGTGGAAGAACGTTACGTCTCCGTGCTGCAGCGCCAGAACAACGGTGCCTTTGCCTACCAATCGGTGCGCAAAGAGATCACCCGCGGCGAAGAGAAGCTCGCCATCAAATCGGCGGGCACGCGCTCGAAGCTCGATACGAGCGAGCCGGGAACTTTCATCGTTTCGATTCGCGACAAGCGCGATCTCGAAGTATCGCGCGTCCGCTACAGCGTCCAAGGCGAGGGCAACCTATCCCGCAACGTCGAGCGCAACGCCGAGCTCGAGCTGGTGCTCGACAAGCGCGACTACGCGACCGGCGAGCCGATCAGCGTCGCCATCAAGGCGCCGTACGCCGGTAGCGGCCTGATCACGATCGAGCGCGACAAGGTCTACACCCACAAGTGGTTCAAGACCGACACGAGCTCCACGGTCCAGACCATCACGCTGCCACCGGGCATCGAAGGCAACGGCTACGTGAGCGTCGCCTTCGCCCGCGCCTCGAGCTCGCCCGAGATCTTCATGAGCCCGCTATCGTACGGCGTCGTGGGTTTCTCGGTGAGCCAGAAGGCGCGCACGGTCGCCATCCAGCTCGAGAGCCCGGAGCTGGTGAAGCCAGGCGACAAGCTCAACGTCCGCTACAGCGCCGACAGACCGACCAAGATGGTGGTGTGGGGCGTCGACGAAGGCATCTTGCAAGTGGCGCACTACGAAACGCCGAACCCGCTGGCGTTCTTCTTCGAGAAGCGCGCGCTCGAAGTGCGCACCAAGCAGATCCTGGATCTCATCTTGCCCGAGCATCACATCGTCGCGGCCTTGATGAAACAGGGTGGTGACGGCGACGGCGGTGCCAGCAAGAATTTGAACCCGTTCCGCCGCAAACACGACGCACCAGTCGCCTTCTGGTCGGGTGTCATCGACGCGGGCCCCGAGACCAAGACCTTCACGTATCAGGTGCCGGATACCTTCAACGGAACCATGCGCATCATGGCGGCGGCTCTCGCGCCTGATGCCGTCGGGGTGGCGCAGAAGAAGACGACCGTGCGCGGCCCGTTCGTCATCTCACCGAATGCACCACTGTTCATCGCGCCTGGCGACACCGCCGAGATGAGCGTCGCGGTCGCCAACAACGTCGAGGGCTCGGGCAAAGACGCGAAGGTCGACGTCACCTTGCAAGCGGGCGACGGTGTGAAGGTGCTGGGAGACGTGTCGCAGACCGTGACCATCGCGGAAGGTCGCGAGGCCGCCGTCCGCTTCAAGCTCCAGGGCACGAACAAGGTCGGCTCGACCTCATTGAAGCTGACTGCCCGGAGCGGCAGCGCCCAAGCGACGCTCTCGACCGACACCAGCGTGCGCCCCGCGAGCGCGTTTGCGAGTCAGGTGCTCTCGGGGATCGTCGCTTCCGGGAGCGTGGACGTCGCGCTCACACGACGACTGTTGCCGGAGTACGCAAAACACGAGGTCACCGTGTCCTCGGCGCCGCTGGCCCTGGCGCGAAGTCTGCAAACCTACGTCGAGAGCTTCCCGCATCTGTGCACCGAGCAGGTGGTGAGCGCCGCCGTCCCTACTCTGCTCTTGCGTCAGTTCCCGGAGCTCGCGAGCAAGACCAAACAAGGGAAACCCGCGGTCGAAAACGCACTGGACGTGCTGCAATCGCGCCAGAACGACGACGGCTCGTTCGGATACTGGACCGCGTCGTCGCGCGTCTCGGACTATGCGTCACTCTACGCGACGCACTTCCTCATCGAGACGACCGAGCGTGGGCTGCCCGTTCCAGCGGAGCTCAAGAAGCGGGCGCTGGCCAACGCGAGAGAGATCGCCCGGCGCCCCCTCGTTGCCATGCCGTCGGCACGGCTGCGGGCATTCGCGGTCTACTTGCTGGCGCGCTCCGGCGAACAATCGGCGCGGGAGCTGGCCGAGCTGCGCGACTTCTTGCGCAAAGACCAGAGCAGCGCCTGGAAGAGCGACATCACCGTAGCGTTCCTCGCCGCCGCCTACCGTTTGGCGCGTGACGAAAGTGAAGCCTCGGGCCTCATTCGCATGACCGAGCTGGCGCGCGAGGTGCCGAGCGACGCCGGCACCTTCTACAGCGAGCAAACCTACGCGGCTCAGCTCTTCTACATCTTGGTGCTGCACTTCCCGGAGCGCGTCGCAGATTTCGACAAGAAGCTCATCGAGCGGATGATCGGGAGCGCGGGTGGTGGCAGGAACAACACCATCGGCTCGGCATGGACGCTGTACGCTCTAGCGGCCTACAGCCGATCAGACGCGGCGAAGAACGCGTCTGGGAAAGCGACCGTGAGCGTCACTTCCGACGCTGGAGCCAAACAGCCGCTGGCGCTTCATGGCACGAGCTTCCCGACCGGTGAAGTCGCTCTCGACAGCAAGACCCTCCACATCACCAACGAGGCGGATCTGCCGCTCTTCTATGCGGTGACGGTGTCGGGCTTCGATCGCGAACCGGCGAGCGCGGCCGAGACGCGAGGCATCGAGATCATCCGCTCCTACGAAGACGAACACGGAAAAACACTCGCGCAGGTCGAGCTCGGTCAGACCGTCAACGTGCACGTGAAGATGCGGGCAGTGACGGACGCGGTGCACGATGTCGCCGTCGTCGAGCTCTTGCCTGCCGGCTTCGATCTCGTACTCGAAGGTGACGGTGGACGTGTGCTGGCGTCCACCAGCTCGTGGCAACCGGAGTACGTCGATGCGCGCGAAGACCGCGCGGTGTTCTACGGCGACATCACCAAAGACGTGAAGGAAGTCGTCTATCGTTTGCGCGCGACGACACGCGGAAGCTTCGTGGTCCCGCCGACGCACGCAGCGGCGATGTATGCGCCCGACGTACGCGGCAGCTCGGCCCGCGCTTCGATAGCAGTGGTCGGCAAGTGAGGTCGCGCGGGTTGTGGCGAGCCATCGCCGCGACCTGCTCAGTCGCGGCGCTGGCGGTGTTCGTCGCCGGCAAGCCTCCCTTGCTCGACGACGTGAGCTTCGGCCTCGCAATCACCGATCGCGACGGCAAGCTCATGCGACTGGCGCTTGCAGCCGATGACCGCTATCGCGTCTACACGACTCTCGATGAGACGGCGCCATCGCTCGTCGAAGCGACGCTGCTCTACGAAGATCGCTGGTTCTACCGCCACCCCGGCGTGAACCCGGTAGCGGTCGTTCACGCCATGCTCGACGCCATTGGCGGCGCGCCTCGGCGCGGGGCGTCGACCATCACCATGCAGGTCGCGCGCTTGCGCTACGGCCTGGTCACGACCACGGCGACGGGCAAGCTCGTGCAAATGCTGCGCGCCTTGCAGCTCGAGCTCTTCTACGGCAAGCGCGAAATCCTCGAAGCCTACCTCAACCTCGCGCCCTATGGCGGCAACGTCGAGGGTATCGGAGCCGCGAGTCTGGTGTATTTCGGCAAGCCGGCGCGTGAGCTCTCCCGCGCCGAAAGCATGGCGCTCGCGGTCATGCCCCAGAGTCCGAACCGACGGGCTCCGACCAAAGAGGGCCTGACCCCGGCCGACATGCGCGCCGCAAAACAGCGGCTCATCGAGCGTTGGCGCGAGCAGGTGCCAGAAGACGACACGGACGTGCTGGCCGCTGGAGCGGATCTCGCAGTGCGACCTCGTTCTGATCTGCCTTTCGCGGCACCGCACGTCTGTGAAGGCGTACTCCGCCGGCGCGGACAGCCCCTCGGTCCGACGCCAGGCGAGGTGCGCACGACCATCGACCGGGGTTTGCAAGACTTGCTCGAGCGGCGGATCACGAGCTGGGTCGAGCGCGGGCGTGATCGCGGCATGACCAACGCCGCGGCGATGCTCGTCGATCGCCGCACCATGGACGTCCTCGCGAGCGTTGGCTCGGCGTCGTTCACCGATGACGCCATCGCGGGCCAGGTGGACGGAACACGCGCCGCCCGCTCACCGGGCTCGACGCTCAAGCCGGTCATCTATGCGTTGGCGCTAGAGCATGGCCTCATCCATCCGCGAACCGTCCTCGAGGACGCGCCGGCTCGGTACGGCATCTATGAGCCCGAAAACTTCGACGGGACCTTCGCGGGCCCAATCAACGCCACCGATGCGCTGGTGCGGAGCCGCAATCTACCCGCCGTGGACCTCGAATCGCGTCTGCGTCGGGAGGAAGGCGCGAGCATGTTCGATCTGCTCGCTCGTATGGGCATCGTCACACCCGCAAGCCGCGAGCGCTATGGTCTCTCCTACGTGCTCGGCAGCGCCGAAGTGACGATGCGCGATCTGGTCGTCATCTACAGCGCGCTCGCAAACAGCGGGGTCATGCGTGAGCTGCGTGACGAGCTCGTGGCCCCTTCGGAGAAAGGCGCGCGCTTGACCAGCCCGGAGGCCGCCGAGCTGACCGTCGACATGTTGCGCAGCCAGGAGCGGCCGAACGCATCACCGTTCGCGCCGGTCCGCGATCGCGTCGAGGTCGCGTGGAAGACGGGTACGTCGTATGGCTTCCGTGATGCCTGGACCGTCGCCATCGTCGGCCAGTACGTTTTGGCGGTCTGGGTGGGCAACTTCGACGGCCACGGCAATCCAGCTTTCGTCGGGCGCACCGCGGCAGCTCCGCTGACGTTCGAGATCGTCGACGCGCTGCGGCCGAGCATCCGTCACGAATCGCCGCCACGCCTGTCGAGCATTCAACAAGGCGAAGTCTGCTCCGTGTCGGGCATGGTCCCAGGTGCTCACTGTCCGCGCGCGCACCGCACCTCGTTCATCGCGGGGGTCTCACCGATCGCGACCTGCGACGTCCATGCCGAGGTCCTCGTCGACGACGTGAATGGCGAGCGAGCCTGTCCGGGCGAGGAGCTCGTGGCCGGCAAACACCTCGAGGTCTACGAGCTCTGGCCAAGCAATATCGCACGCGTCTTCGAGCGGGCCGGGCTCCGCCGCCGTGTGCCGCCGAAGTACGCCTCCCGCTGCAAGCTCGACGACACCAGCAGCACGGGCAAGCCGCCGCGCATCACCTCGCCGCAGTCGGTGCTCACGTACAGCTTACGCGTCGATGACCCGCGTTCGAGTGTCGTGCCGTTCGCGGCCGTGACCGACGGCGACGCACGCGATCTACGCTGGTTCGTCGATGACCGCTATGTCGGTCACGCGAGCGCCGGTGAGACCTTCATGTGGCAGGCCCACCCAGGCAATTTCGTCGTGCGGGCCGTCGATGACAACGGCCGCGCCGATAGCCAGCAGCTCTTGGTGGAGCGGGTCGAGTAATCGACCCACTCCTCGCAGAGAGCTAGACCACTCTGACGTTGCGTCCCAAGCAGCCTTCGAGGAAGGGCTTGTGGTACGTCAACATCGTGTCCTTGTCGGTGCCCATCGCTTCGAGCCGCTGCAACGTCTTGGTTGCCAGCTCCTCACGCTGAGCCTTGCTGATGCCGTCGAAGATCGGGCCAACACGCTCGAACACACGGTGCATCAACTTGGTGAAGGGCCAGAAGTAGAAGAATGACTGGTGAGCCATCTTCTGCATGCCCGCGAGGAGACCCGCGGCCTGGTCGATCTTGCCCTTCTGCACCAATGCCGCCGCGTCGATCGCGTACTTCTGGACACCACCTGTGAAGGTGCTGAACAGCGACAACCACGAGGTCACACGACGGTCAATCATGGCCGTGCGCACGCGCATGTTGCGGAAGTCACGGTCGACGGTCTTGCCGAGCGTGGCGCGAGCAGTACCCGCCCAGCCGAGCGCGCGGCCGAAGGCGATGAACTTCTCGAGACCGAAACGCGCAGTGATCGTCAGGTAGCTGATGACCGTCGGGATGATCTGGCCGAAGCCTGCCTGTGACCAACCCGGAACCATCGGCAACGCTTTCGCGTACGCAAAGGTCGCGCCGCCCGAGAGCAGCACGAACACGCCGACCGAGATGAGCGCCGCCTTGAGCTCGAGGCTCTTGCCGGCGTCCTTGGCCATCGCGCTGTTCATCAAGCGCCAGAGCTCTTCTGGAGTCGCGAGACGGCCGGTCGCCAACTCGAGCTCCTGCAGATCTTTCATGACGGTCTTCAACGCTTTGTTGAAGTCCTTCTTGACCTGCATCTGCTCCTGCCAGCCCTTGCCGCGCAGCGTCTTCTCGAGCGCATCGTTGATGAGCTCGTTGGCCCAAACGCCGGTTTCCTTCTGGCTGTGATCCGAGATCGCCAGCGCTCCCGCTTCGTCGCCCCACGGCTGCAGCAAAGCTGCCGGCGGCTTGTCCGACGTCAGTCCATCGACCATCGCGCCGACGTACTTCTCGAGACCCTTGTCCTTGCCGGCGTCGAGACGCATCGCTTCGGCAATGGTGGCCGTCTTCAGCGCCGCGACGGCGGCTGGAGTGAGGCCCTCGAAGTACGAGTGCAGATCGATGAACATGAGCTCGTAGGCAGCGGCGCCTTCGGGGCTATGCTGCGCCCAGAGCTGACGGTCATAGAACAACGCCGAGCCGAGGATGCGCGCGGCACCGTCGATGTCGTTCGCCTGGAGGCGCTTCGACATGACCTGGCAGCTGTTCTTGGTCACCTGCAAGTACGTGCCGAAGTCCGACACGGGTCCCGCGACCCAACTGTCGAGGCGGCTGCGCTTGCCGTAGACGCGGACGAGGTCGCCCTCGTACGCTGGGTCGATCGCGCGCACCTGTCGCGGGTCAGCTTGCTTGCCACCCTCGACCCACTTGTACGCGGCCACGCTGATCGGCGTGGTGATCATCTGGATCGCCTGCTGACCAGGCGACATCGCGATCTGGGTACCGATGTTGACCAGCGGCGTCGCAGCGCTCGAGTAGTTGGGAATGAATTGCCGCAGGCCGAGGCGAGCGAGACCGCCCACCACGCCGCCTGCAACGTACAGACCCGCCGAGATCCAGCGCGACTTGTTCGCCGCCGTGACGTCGACGACCGGAACCTTCCCCTGACCCTGCTGAGGTGATCCGGGATCGGTGACAGTTACTGCGCCCGGCGCGAGGCCCTCGAGGGCCGGCAAGCCGTGCGAGTTGATGAAGTCAGTGCGAAACATTCTGCACCGCCACCTTGCCGCTGATGATGCCTTCCAGCATCGGCAAGTAGTAGGCCTTCACGGCCGCCTCGGTGTTGGGAATGCGCGGATCGGCCGGCACCGGACGACGCGCCTTGACGGTGTCGATGGCCGCGGCGATCAGCTCGTTGCGCGTCGCTTCGGGGAGATCCTCGAAGTAGGCGCCGAGAGCTTCGTGCAGCAGCTTCATGACGCCGGGGAAGTCTGGCGTGATGCTGAAGTTCAGCGTCTCGGTGGCGATCAAGGTGCGGCCGATCATCGAGCCGGCCTGCTTGATCTTCGCAGTCGCCTCGTCCGCGTCCCACGCAATGCTCGCCTGATCGATGAACAAGCGCGCATCACGGATGGTGTCTTGAATCTGATTCTTGAACGAGTTGACCGAGATCGCGCCCGAGAGAGCGAGCGAGTTGACCGCGTTCGCGCCTTCGTTGATGTCGATGAACGACTTGAAGATCTCCGGCGTGTGGGTCGCCTGAATCGGGCTGCCCTTCGCCGAGAAGCGCGAGATCCACGCGCCAACCGGTTCGGTGACCTTCTGGATGAACAAGAAGGTGACCGCGCCCGCGATAGCGTTCGTGAAGCCCCAGAGCGCCGGGCTAATCGCGGTTTGTACCGTCGACGCCCAGTTGCCAGGCAAGATGGCCTTGAGGCCGAAGTCGACGCCGATACCGAGCGCGCCGGTCGCGAGGAGAGCGCCGATCGCAAGCGCGCCGGACTTCCACCACGCCTTGGTGTTCTTCGCGGCTTGCGCCTTGTCGAACTCTTCCTGCGTCAGCGCAGGAGCGGTCGGACTTTTGGGCTGCAGCAGCTTCTGAACGCCGAAGTACGTACCGGCGCCGGCGACCGCGGTCACACCGCTCACGATCATCGGGCTGAGGGCGGGGGCCAACGCGCCGATGCCCATTGCGACACCAACGCCTGCGGCGCCAGCGGCGGCGATCGCGACGAGGGGACGCCACCAGCGGCCCTTGTTCTGCTCAGCCAGCGCCTTGTCGAACGCCGCTTGGTTGACGAGCTGGTTGCTGGACGAGAAGTCTAGCTGTGGTAGCCGGCCATCGACGACTGACGGCTTCGGGGGCACCGAAGACGGAAGGCCAGGAAGGAGGGATTGACCAGGGGTACCTTCACGTACTGGTAACATCGATGTCTCCGCGGCGTGGCGAAGCATCGTATCGTTCGAAAAATGAGATGGTTCCGGAAATAGACGGGTGATCCGCGTGCAGCGAGTGACAACGCTACAGCGGACGACGCGAAGGATAGAGAGCCCGAAAGCTCTTTCTGATGTTCACTTTATCGGTGCGGCAAAGACGAAGTTGCTTGGCGCGGGAGTCATTCGTAACCTTTCTCGCGACGATACGTCAGACAGAGCTTGTCGCCTGGCTGGACTCGGCGGCAGGGGCTCGGACGATCGTTGTAGATGGCGCACCAGACTTTGCGCCCGAGCGCCCCGCGCAGGGCCGCACAACGCCCGTCGCCGTCGAGCTTCAAGTGCGCTTCACCCTCGTTGTTGAGGATGACGAACCGCTTCATCAGATCTTTGCGCTTGCGAATACCGTCGCCCGGCTCGACAGCGACGTAGTCGCGGTAGCCTTCGCTTTCGTTGGCGGTGGTGTTGGTGCAGCAAGCGCCGCAACGTTGGCAGTCGTACACGGTCACCCGGTATAACCCGAAACCATGTCGATTCTCCTCACCCTCGCACTCATCGGAGCAGCTCCCATGCAGCCTTCGCCCCGCAGCATCTCGGTCTCCGGTAATGCCGACGTACGCGTGGCTCCGGACACCGTGCAGATCCTCCTCGCGGTCGAGTCTTGGGAGAAGACCATCGCCAAGGCCAAAGAAGTGAACGACGATCGCCTCAAGAAGACGTTGGCGACGGCGGCCAAGCTCGGCATCGAGGCCAAGGACACCCAGACCGACAACATGCACCTCGAGCCGATGTTCGAGAATTCGAGCTACAACCACAAGACGTCGCAGCCTGACGGCTATAGCGTTCGCCGGAGCGTTGCCGTCACCTTGCGCGATGTGAAGCGCTTCGAGACCGTGATCACCGCCTTGCTCGAAGCTGGAGTCAACAAGGTCGACGGCATCGATTTCCGCTCGAGCGAGCTGCGTAAACATCGCGACCAGGCGCGCTCCATGGCCTTGAAGGCGGCACGCGAGAAAGCGATCGCGATGGCGGGCGAGCTCGGTATGAAGGTCGGCAAGGTGGCGAGCATCAGCGAAGGCGGAGGTGGCGGTTACTACTGGAGCCACCGCGGCGGCGGCGCCATGTCGCAGAACGTGATGCAGAGCGCCGGTCCCGGCGGTGAAGGCACCGAAGGTTTCGCGCCCGGGCAGATCACCATCAGCGCGAACGTGTCGGTGATCTTCGACCTCGAGTGAGCTGGCTCGAAGGTTACCTCGCGACATACCGCGGCTTGCCGTCGCGGGTGTGGATCCTTGCCGTCGTCTGCCTGGTCAATCGGGTGGGCTCGATGGTCATCACCTTCTTGAGCCTCTACGTAGCCAATCAGCTCGGAGCCGACGTCGAGACGGTGGGCCGCGTGCTCACGGCGCACGGAGCTGGTGCCGTCGTCGGCGTCATGGCGGGCGGCGTGCTGGTCGACCGGTTCGGCGCCAAGCGCATGATGGTGTCTGGGCTCACGACCAATGCGGTGGGGTTCGCCTGCATCAGCATGGTCACCGACGTCGACTGGTTGATGCTCGCGATGTTCGTGCTGGCGGCCTTCGGCGAGGCGGTGCGTCCGGCCAACACCGCGGCGCTCGCGGCGGCTGCACGACCGAGCGACCTCGGCCGGGCGTTCGGCCTCATGCAGCTCGCGGTGAATCTCGGGGTGAGCGTCGGAGCAGGCGTGGGCGGGTTGCTTGCGGCCGTTTCCTACACCGCGCTTTTCTACGTCGACGCGGCGGCCGCTTTTGCGGGCGCGGTGCTGACGGTGGTCTTCGTAGGCGAAGGGAAGCAGGAAGAGCGTCCTGCGGAGACGCCGGGTGGTCCGAGTCGCCGGCCGGGTGTCGCGTTGATCATCGGCGGACAAGTCATCGTCTCGGCGCTCTTGATCCAGATGTTCACGACGGCCCCGCTCTATCACAACATCGTCAATGGCTTCTCGGAGCGGCGCATCGGTCTGCTCGTCGTCGTGAACACGCTGATCATCGCGGTGCTGCAGGTGCCGGCGGCCGCGCGTCTCGCGAGCCTACCGACGCTGCGAATCATCGCGGGTGGCTACGTTTTGTTGCCGTTCACCTCACTGTACGCGATGGCGGTCATAGCGATGACCATCTTCACGCTCGGCGAGCTCGTCATCTTCCCGGCGCTCAACACACATGTCGCCCGAGCGGCGCCTCCCGGAGAAACCGGCCGCTACATGGGTATGACATTCGCGGCACACGCGGGTGGGCGACTCGCAGCACCACTCGTCGGCACACTGGTCTACCAGCGCCTAGGGCCCCTGTACCTCTGGTGGGGTTGCGCCGTGGTGGGGCTTTTGCTGGCGCTGGCCTACGTGCTCGCCGAGAATCGTGACCGCGGTAGCGGACAAGGCGCGCACCTTGGTCATGGTGCCTAGGAGCGAACGGGGACCATCGAAGGCGACGATTTCGTCACCTTCGGTACGCCCGATGAGACGGACCGTTTCTTTCTTGGCCCAGCCGACGACGACCCCATCGATGGGCGCGCTCTCGCGACGCAGCTTGCTCTCTCCCTCGACGATGACGTCGAGCACCTGACCAACGAGCGATTCGTTGTTCACGAGGCTCATGCGATTCTGGAGCTCCAGCATGCTCTGATTGCGCTCGCGCTTGACGGCGTCAGGGACATCGTCCTCGAAGCGGCGTGAAGAGACGGTGCCGGGCCGCGGCGAATATTTGAAGATGAAACAACCCTTGTAGCGGGCGCGCTCGATGAGCTGGAGCGACAGCGCGTGATCGGCGTCGGTCTCGCTGGGAAAGCCAACGATCATGTCGCCGGCCAGACGAAGCCCGGGCATCCGTGCGCGTGCGCGGTCGAGCAGATCCATGTACTCGGCGACGGTGTAGCCGCGATTCATGATCTTGAGCATGCGGTCAGAGCCACTCTGCACCGGCACGTGCAGGTACTTGGCGATGCGCTCACAAGACGCCATGACGTCGAGAGCTTCGTCGGTGAAGTCACGCGGGTACGAGGTGACGAAACGCAGACGCGCGAGACCGGGCACCTCTTCGTGAAGGCGGTAGAGGAGCTGCGCGAAGGTCGTGCCGTCGTGCTGGTAATGGTTGATCGTCTGGCCGATGAGCGTCACTTCGAGGACGCCGGCATCGACGAGACGCTTCACCTCGTCGACGATGTGCTGCGCCGGACGATGGACCTCGGGGCCGCGCGTGTAGGGCACGACGCAGAAGCTGCAGAACTTGTTGCAGCCACGCGTGATGCGCACGTAGGCCTGGCGTCGTTGCGTGCCGTTCTCGTTGGCGTAGGGCGAGAAGGCGCGCGACAGGTCCATGGCCTCGATGCCGTCCATGGCAGCGTCGAGAGTGGCGCTGCGACGCGCCGTGTGACCCGTCAAAGCGGACTGACGCGATTTGGTCTGCACCGCGTTGTCGAGGAGCGACGGCAACTTGTCGAGCATCGACGGACCGCACACCAGGTCGACGTGGGGCATCCGCGTGAAGATGTTCTCGGCCTCGCGCTCGGCCATGCACCCGAGCACACCGACGACGACCTCGCGCTTGTCCTCGCGCTTGGCGTGACCGAGACGTCCCAGATACGACCAGACCTTGTGCTCGCTGTGCTCACGCACCGAGCAGGTATTGAGCAAGACGACGTCGGCTTCGTCCGCTTTGGCGGTAAAGCCGTAGCCCAAGGCCTCGAGCTGACCCTGCACGAGCTCGGAGTCGAGCTCGTTCATCTGGCAGCCGTAGGTTTCGATGTAGACCTGGCGCGACATCTGGGCGGCCGGATAGCGTTTTTGCGCCCGAGCTGTCCAGTCGAGGGGTATAGTTGCAGCCCTCCGCATGAGCGACACGAACCCTTACCAAGCGCCGCGCGCCGATATCGGGCAAGGCGTGGCCTTGGGCGACTTCACCGCTGCTCTGGCGGACTTCACCCATTCCCGCGCCCCCCTGCTGGGAGTGGCCATCACCTTTTGCGTCATGGCCGTCGTGGGGACCGCTTCGACGCTGTATTCCCTCTGGCACATCGACAGCAGCGCCAGAAACATCGGCATGGTCTACGTCGCGACGTCCTTGGTCACCAACTTGCTCAGCACCGCGGCCGTGTTTTGGCTCCGGCAGGTCGTCGCGACCGCGGAGAAGACGACGACCGTCGAGGCGCTCACCACCTTGCTCCGACGCATCGGCAGCTTCTGGCTGCTGGCCGCGGTTCTCTGGTGCGCGCCCATGGTCGTGAATCTCGCCTTGAGCTTCGGGCTGTACGTGTTTCCGATTCTGGGAACGTTGGCAGTGATGCCAACGCGCGACGCCCCGCTCATCGCTGCGGCTCAGCGCTTTCGCACGATGGTCCGCATCTGCCTGGGTGTGGGCGGGGTGATGGTGTTGTTCGCGGTCGGCAGCCAGGTCATCTCGCCCCTTTCGTTGAGCGGTGTGATCGCGATCCAAGCGCGGGTTTCGGTGTTCGGTGGCGTGATGGTCCAGCTCGCTCTTGGTGCCATGGCGTGGCGGCAGGTGCCGGCCCTCGAGGCCTTCGTGGCCCAGCCAAGCGCGTCGACGCTCGCGCCGGTCGCTGCGGCTCATCGGGCTTTCTGGAAAGTGGCGCTCGGGATCGCGGTGGCGCTGTTCCTCTACCACCTGCTCTCCACCATCGGCTTCGGCCTCTTCTTCTAGGCGCGTCATGCTGCGACGCGCGTCGCATCATGACACGACGCTGGCCAGCGAATCGCCGATTCCAGGGCTTCTGAGCGGTCCACTCGGCTGGCACGTCGTCTGCTTTACCAGGCGGCGGAGGTTACCCATGGCAGCGCCAGTCGCTTACAACAACACCACCACCCAGCTCCCCGACATCCCGAAGTCGATGAAGCCACCCGAACGCGCCGAGGTGCTCAAGCGCTTCGCCCACGGCGGCATCCGCTTCGTGATGGGCAAACACGATACCGCGAGCAGCTTGTTTCACACGCTCTACCCGAGCGCACGAACGCCGCAGGGGCGGAACCTATTGGGCGGCGAGTCGCACCTGCACGCGTATCTAACGAGCCTGCCCGGCGGCTACCCGAAGCCCGGCGCGGTGGTCGAAATCCCCAACTTCGATGACTACGTCGGTAAGGCTGCTCCAGCGGTCTTGCAGCGCGCCGTCGAGCTCATCGAGCGCCAGCAGAGCCGGCGCTGCAACGATCATGCTTCCCGCGCCACGACCAGCAGCGAGCGTCTCGCGTCGGTCATCGCGCCGCGGCTGCCGACGAGCGGCATCACGCTTCGGGCGAGCGCACCAGCGCCTGCTCACCACCGATGGCTGCGATGAAGGCGTCGTTACCGTCGATGACACGCCCATGCAGATGGACGCCCACGACCTTCACGCCCGATAGCGTCACGTTTCGAATGGTGGTGCCGACGATCGACGTGTCCGCGAAAATGGCCTTGTCGAAGCGACAGCTCTCGAACGTCGAGTCTTTCACCAGGCTCTTCTTCGAGCTCTCACCGGCACCGAACATCACGTCTTCGAACACACAGTCGATGACGCGAACGTCGGCCCACTTGTAGCCACGCACCATCGAGATGCGCAGGACGCTGCGCTTCACGTCGACATTGCTGAGCCGTGACATGTCGAAGCCAACGTCGCTCAAGGTCGTGGCGCTGGTCGCGACGTGATTGAGCTGACTCGCGTCGATGCGCGAGCGCTCCCAGGCGGAGCCGTCGCTGAGCCCGAGGTTCTTGATGCTGCTGGCGGTGATCGCGACCTCGTCGAGCCGACTGTCGTGCAGGTGCGCGTCGAAGAGCTTGGTGGCGCGCAGCTGCACCTTCGTCATCTTTGCGTCATCGAGCACGACGTCTTCGAGCGAGCTCGCATGGATGGTGCAGCCGGAGAGGACGGACTCGCGGCAGGTGACGTCGCGCACCTTGCTGGTGCCGATGTCGTTGCCGATCATTTCGCTGCGCGTGAGGGTCAGATCTTTCAAGTGCGACATGCGCACGTGGTTGTCGCGAAACACGTGATCCGTCCCTCCGATGGCTTCGACCTCGGACATCGAGAAATCGTTGCCGTTCATGTGACTGGGAAGAACGCCGCGAACGTCGCTCGAGCGGCCGCCGCTCACCGCGTCGATGACGCGCTCGAGTAGCCCCATGCGCTCGCCGAAACCGGGTGGACGCGCGAACGTCGAGTCGCTGGGCGCTGCCTGCGAGCTCCTCGCCTGCAGCGCCTCGATGAGCTCGGTCGCCTGCGCGTCGCTGATCGTGCCAGCCTTCACCATCTCGAGGACTTTCTGGATCTGCTCTTTCATTTCTCGTCCTTTCGCGGGCGTTGCTTGCGGATGCTGTCGAGCGCTTCGTCGAAAGAGACTTCGCCCGTACGCAGGCGGTCGAGCGTGTCGTCGACTTCTTTAGCGGACGGTGTCGCTGACGGAGCGGGGACGGTGTTGCGCACCGGCGCAGACGCGTCCGGCGCAAGCTTCGCGCGCAAAGCGGCGAGACGATTGCGGATGGTTGGATACGAGAGGCCGAGCGGCGCTTCCATGTCGCGAACACGGCCCTCGGCAAGCACGAAGATGCGCAGGAGCCGGAGGTCGTCGGCATCGAGCGTGGCGAACTCGTTGAGCACGAACGGCCCCCGCACCTCGATGGCGCAGACGTCGCAACCAAGGACCTTCGGCGCCAACGGGCCGTGGCACGACGGGCAATTCAGGGCGCTAGGGATCGGCTTCATCTGAAGCCAAATCTACGCCAGAAATTTAATATGTCAAACTAATTTTTAACAAATAAACAAAATCGGCGCTCTAGAAGGTTCCTGGTCGATTCTAGGGCGCCCTAGAAGGTTCCTGGTCAATTCTTGGGGCGCTTCTCGAAGACGCGGACGTAGTCGACGAGCATGGTGGCCGGGAATGGGGTCGTGGCGTCGGGGCTGCCGACGAAGCCGCCGCCGACCGCGACGTTGAGGATGATGAAGAACGGGTGGTCGTCGAAGACCCACGGCCCGAGGGGCGTGACCGCTTCGCGGGTGATGGTGTGGTACGGCATGCCGTCGATCGAGAAGACGATCTTTCCCGGCTCCCAGTCGGCGGTGAAGACGTGGAAGTCTTTGTCGAAGCCGCCTTCGCCGAGCGTGAGCGTCTTGGAGATGCCATTCGCGCCCGAGTAGCCCGGTCCGTGAATCGTGCCGAGAGCTTCGCGCGGAAGCTGACCGCGGAACTCCATGATGTCGATCTCGCCGCAGCCCGGCCAACCCACCTGAGCGGCGTTGCCTCCGAGCATCCAGAAGGCCGGCCAGATGCCCTGCCCCGGCGGCAACTTGATGCGCGCTTCGACGCGGCCGAACTGCGTCGCGAACAGGCCTTCGGTCTTGATGCGCGCCGAGGTGTAATCGTTGCGCTCGTATTTCTCGCGCCGTGCCGTGATGGCGAGACAACCCTTGCCGTCGAGACAGGCGTTCTCGACGCGGTTGGTGTTGAACTCGAGCTGGGCGTTGCCCCAGCCTTCGCCGCCGATGTCGTAGGTCCAGCGCTTGGGGTCGGGTGGCGTGCCGGCGGGACCATCGAACTCGTCGGCGAACGTCGGGACCAGCACCATCTCGCGCCTGTCCGTTTTGGCGGGCGGCAAGATCTTGGTGAAGGCTTGCGGACGCACCAGCGCGTACGAGTCGGAACCCAGGCCAAGGGCTGCGGGCGCCGATGGACGCACACCCTTGCCGGGGGCGGAATCGGGGCGGGAAGACACACGGACTTGATGCAGGCTGGGGGCAGCCTTGCGAGATGTTAGGTCGCTCATGGGAGCGCCGATTATCGGGTCCTGACACCCTGGCAGTTGCTTGGAAACGCGGCGACGCCGCCCGATTACGAGGCCAAGGCGTCAGCGGGCGGTGGTGGCGGCTGGTTTTCCTCGAGCCGATTCACGTAACGGCGACGTTCTTCGGGCGAGCTCAGGGTATCGCGAGCCCGCCGCAACAGATTGTCGATCTCGCGGGCGCGCCGCTGCACATCGTCGGGAAGGCCTGGCAGCAGGTTCTCTACCTTGAAGGGCTTCGCGAGCCTGTCGTAGGCGGCGAGCACGTCTTTCTCGGTAGCCTGGCGCTCGAGCTCGAGCATCGCGAAGTAGTCCCTGCCCTTGAGCGCGAGATAGGTGCGGGCAACCTCTTCGCAGGCCCGGGTGAGCTCACGGTAGTCGACCGGCTTGGATTGTTTGGCCTGGTTCTGCGTCTCCGGGAACTTGGCGGCCTCGCCGGGCTTGGATTGGGCGCGGATCATCTCGGTGACGATGAGCACGTAGAGGGTGTGCGCAATGGTCAGCGCGTGGCTGTCGTCGCTGCGCAGCGCTTGCTCGAAGGTGGTCTTCCCGTTCAAGAGATGAGCGACCCCGACGCTCCGCAAAAACGGACCAAGGCTTTCGTAGTGGATGGGAAAGACCTCGGTCGCGACGATGAAGCGCGCCCTGAGCGGCGAGAAGAAGGCGAGCAGAGAGCCGACGTCGTAGTGCTCGCAGACGCCGCGCCAGATGATCTTCACCGGATGGATCTCGGAGAGCACCACACTGTCGGGAGGCGCGCGTGAAGGCGTGATCTTGTAAGTGCCGTCGCGCCAGGAGAACGAGGCGGCAAGACGAAGCTCGGTTTGCTCGCGGATGCAATCGAGGAGGTCGCGTTCGTCGATGACGCCCAAAGCAACCAGCAGCTGAGCGGCGCGACTGCCGGCACGGCGCTGGGCATCGGCGTGTTGCTCGGGAGTAATGCGTCCGTGATCGCGGAGGATGGTGGCGATGTCGTCGTTCTCCTCCTCGGGGGTCACGGTGACGGCGACCGGGAAGCCGTTCCACACGTCGATGATGCGATCGGCACCCTTACGGCTCAGGCGCAGAGTGCCGCAGTAGGTGCCACCGTAGAGCTCGAACAAGAGGCGTGGGAGGGGAGTCGTCGCGAGGTCACCTTCGGGCGGGACACTCGGCGGCAGTGTGGTGCGCGGCTCGGCACCCACCGGGTTGCGCTGGACGATGGCTTCGAAGGGAAGTGCAGGCGGCTCATCGAGAGCTTCGCGCGGTGGAGGTGGCGGCTCAGCGGGGACTTCGGGAGGCGCAGGCGTGGAGGCCGGAGACCAGCTCGAAGCGCCGGTGGCTTGGCGCTGGGCGACTGGGCTCGATGCTTCCACCGGTGGAGGAGGAGGCGCGACAGCTTCGGGTGGGGGCGGAGAAGGCTCATCGACGGGTACGGGCGGCGCGAGCGACTGCTCGGCGATCACTTCATCCGCTATAGTAGACAAAGGTGGAGCGAGCGACTGTGGCTCGTCGCCTTCCCAGCCCGATGGTGTCGAGTCGCGATAAGCCTCGACGATGGCCGGACGGATGCTTTCACCGTGGGCGGCAGCCGGCTCGTTCACCTCCCAAGTGGCCGGCGTGATCTCGACGGTCTCGGTCTCGTGCACGGAGGCGGCGGGCTCGACCGCCGTGGTGTCGTCGGGATCGGGCTCGTCGGGCGCAGGGGGATCGAACGCGGGCGGCAATGAGAGATCAGCGGGCTCGGGGACCACGACAGGCTCGGGAGCAGCGGCAGGCTCGGGCGGCGAATCGTCGCCGAAGTCCAAAGACTCGGCCACGTAGGCTTGCACGGCCATCGCCACGGAGCGCGCGGCGTCGTCCGGGAGCGCTTCGAAGCGAGCGGTGGGTTTCTCACCGAGAGCGTTGTCGAGGGCACTGTCGATATTCGAGCCGAAGTCGAGACCCGCGAAGCCGTCGCGGGCGGAATCGGCGGAGGGGGGAACCAACAGCCAGTCGCCTTGGGGGGCGGACTGGGGAGGGACTGGGGGAACCTCGGGGAGAGCGGCGAGCGGGTCATCGGCAATCGGACGTTCGGCGATCGGCTCATCGGCAATCGGACGTTCGGCGATCGGCTCATCGGCTATCGGCCGTTCGGCAATCGGCTCATCGGCTATCGGCCGCTCGGCAATCGGATCATCGGCTATCGGCCGCTCGGCGATCGGCTCCTCATGAATCGCCTGCGTCACCGGCATCGCCAACGGAATCGGAATCGGCACCGGCGACCCAATCTCAGGTTCCGCTTTCGCGGACAGAGGCTCGGGCACCAATGCCTCGAACGAGGGCGGCGCAACCAGATCCACGACATCGGGGACCGGCACCGCAAACGACATCACCGGCGCCGCCACCTTCGCCGGCGCCGTGAAGCCCCACTCGCCCAACAATCGCTTCAGCGCATCATAACGAAACGGCGACGGCAGCACCGCGTCGCACCCCGTCCGCGAGAGCAGAACCGTCCGCGCATCGGGGTCGTTGCCCGAAGGATGCAGAATGATGAACCGCGTCTCCGGCCTGCGCTTTTTCACCTCGGCACACAGCGCCGCGCCGCCACCCCGTCCCGACACGTCGGACGCCGCGATCACCAGCGGCACCTCTTCACTGTCGAACAACGTCAACGCCTGATCACGCTCGAGCACCTGCAAGACCCGGAAGCCGTCGCGCGCCAACACCGTCGCGATTAGCTCCAGCTCGGTCGGGTCACTCTCGGCTACCAGAACGCAGCGGCTCACGCGTAAAGCCCGCGGCGTTCGATGCGACGTGCGACGTTGCTCGGCACCAAGCCGCGAATCGACTTTCCTTCGCGACGCAGCTCGCGAATGCGGGTGCTCGACACCTCGGGAAGCTCGACCGGCAAGGCCCGCGGATCGGAATAGCCGACGCGGCCGAGGATGACCACCGGTACCATGGCGACGATATCGTCCCAGCGATACCAGCGATCCGTCTCGCCCAAGATGTCCGCTCCAACGGACAAGACCAATTTCTCCCCCGGCATAGTCGTCCGTAAATGTACCAGCAAATCGTAGGTACGCCCGGCTCCTCCTAGCTCGTCTTCGACACGCGACACCTGCACGCGGGAGCCGAAGGGCTCGGCCATCAGCTCACAAAGAGCCACCCGGTCGTCGAAGGCGGCGAGCTCTTTCCCGAGGGCGTGTGTACGCGCGGGGACCACCAGCACCCGTTCGGCGCTCAGGGCCTCGAGCAAGTACAGGATGGTCATCTGGTGCGCGATGTGCGGCGGGTTGAAGCTACCGCCGTAGATCACCGTGCAGCCTGCTAAATCCGGCGCCACGCTCACGGGCGGAACTGTACCCTAACTTGCGCAATATCGGCGAATCCTGCGATGCTTTGTTCAGCAGCCAATGACCGCGCCCATCCTCGGCATCGACCTCGGAACCACCAATTCTTGCGCGGCGCTCGCGGACGACACTGGAAACGTCCGCCTGATTCCCTATCGGGGTGGCGAGTTCACCATCCCTTCGATCTACGCCATCGACGACAAGGGCAACGAGCTGGTCGGCTACGAGGCCAAACGCCAGTGGCAGCTCAATCCGAAACGCACCGTTCACGGAGCCAAGCGCGTCATGGGTATGCGCTATGCGTCCGACGTCGTGCAGCGCATGCGTGCCGCGGTCACCTACGAGATCGCGGCCGGCCCGGACGGGGAAGCGCTCGTCGTGCTCGACGGCAAGACCTTCAAGATCCACGAAGTCTCCGGAAAGATTCTCGCCAAGGTCCGCGATGTCGCGAGCGCGAATCTCGGTGTGAAGATCACCCGGGCCGTGGTCACCGTACCCGCGTACTTCAACGACCTGCAACGCCAGGCGGTCTACGAGGCGGGAAACAGCGTCGGTCTCGAGGTCGTCCGCATCATCAACGAGCCGACGGCGGCCGCTCTGGCGTACGGCGCGCGCCGCAGCGTCAACGAGATGGTCGCGGTCTACGATCTCGGCGGCGGTACCTTCGACATCAGCGTCATCTCGATTCGTGACCGCACCTTCGAGGTCAAATCGACCGGTGGCGACGTCTTCCTCGGCGGACTCGACTTCGACGAGGCGATTATCCGCTACGTGCTCTCCGACTTCCGCGCCAAGCACGACATCGACCTGTCCGCGGATCCCATCGCCATGCAACGCCTGCGCGACGTCAGTGAGCGCATCAAGATCGACCTATCGAGCCGCTCGGAAGTGCCGCTCCTCATCCCCTTCGTCACCACCAATCGCACCGGCAAGCCGCTCGACATCAACATGGTCATGCGGCGCGAAGAGCTCGAGGTGCTGACGCTCCCCCTGGTCGACAAGACGTTCGAGACCTGTGCCCGCGTCATCGAAGAAGCGGGCACCACGCCCGAGAAGCTCGATCAGGTCATTCTCGTCGGCGGTCAGACGCGCATGCCGGCGATTCAAAAGCGCATCGCCGACTTTTTCGGCCGGGCGCCCTCCAAGATGGTGCATCCCGACGAGTCGGTGGCCATCGGCGCCGCGCTCTACGCCTGGTCGCTCGAGTCGCAGTCACCGCTCAAGCTCACGCTCCTCGACGTCTTGCCGATGGCGATCGGCATCGAGACGGCCCACGGCACGCTGCACAAGCTCTTCGAGCGCAACAGCGCCGTGCCCAACCGCAAGGCGTTCGTGTTCACGACGCACAAGAACAACCAGAAAGATCTGGTGATGCGCCTCTACCAAGGCGACAAGGAACGTGCCCGCGATAACGTATTGCTGGGAGAGTTCACGTTCGCTGGTCTACGCCCAGGCGAGGCGGGCAGCGTCCGGGTCGAGGTGGTCTTCGACGTGAGCCTCGAGGGCACCTTGTCGCTCAATGCGCGCGACGTGGCGACGGGTCAGGTCATGCAGCAATCCGTCCGCTTTCGCGAATGAGACGCGCGGGGCTGGTGCTTGGGCTCTTGGTGGCGGCGTGCGCCAAACAGGTGGCGCTCGGGGAGACGTGTGCCGAGACCAAGGAGTGCGGCAAGGGCGCGGATTGCTATCGCGGGATTTGTACGCCGCTTTGCGCAGATGACGGCGAGTGTGATGGGGAGCTGGTGTGTGCGAGGCATCATTGTTTGCTCGCGACGGGTGAGCCGCGCCGAAAGGTCGATGACCGATCGCCGATTGCCGATGACCGATTGCCGAAAGCCGATGGCCGATCGCCGAATGCCGATGACCGATTGCCGAAAGCCGATGACCGATTGCCGAATGCCGATAGCCGATTGCCGAGCGCCGATGACCGCCCCCGCCGCCCCGGTTTACGGAGCACCGCGTCATCCGAGCCCCCCCTCGATCCGACCGTCCTAACGGCCGAGCTCAAGGCCATCCGTGCCGAGCTCGAAAGTCTTCGCAAAGAACAGCAGCGGATAAATGAGGCGATCACCGACCTCAGGGCGCGACAGTAACCACCTCTCCGAGCCGTTTTAGCGGGTTCCACCGAAATCGCGGTGGGTAAAGACCCACACTGTCCACCAACCAGCCACAGCCCAGGTCGTTTATGTTCCCTCAAGCACGAGAGGGTCACCGCCATGACCTTGGTTACGGGCGATACGACGACAGCACCTGCGAGTCCTGAAGGTCTCCATGCCGGCAGCTCGAAGGCATCCGGGGAAGCTCCGGAAGCTCACGAGCGAACGGCCGTGAGCCGACAAGCCGCCGAGCGCAGCACCGGTCGCGCGCGTCGAGTCACGCAGCCGGTCGATCAGTGGAGCACGAGCAACACCCCGCGCCCACACGAGCGAGCGGCGCCGGTGGCGAGCGGCACGGGCAGTCACCAAGGCGAGTGGCGCTCGGAGCCACCCGCGGTGCCAGGACGACAGCATAGCGACCTCACGTCAGGTGACAACACCACCATGGTGGACCAAAACGGACAGAGCGTGCGTACCCTCGAAGAACCGCTGCAGCAGACCAAAGCCCAGTCGTTCATCCCCAGCGAGCAACTTCCGCTCGCCGACATGGACACGGCCGATGCAACCCGCTACTTCAAGCACCTCGACACCGCTTTCGCGGACATCGACGCGCATCGCGGCGTCATGCACGGCCCGATGCAGTGGCCGCAGCCCGACACCGAGGCCGGCCAAGAGCGTGTCGAGGGTCTGATCTCGAAGCTGTTCCGTCCCAAGGAGCGCCCCGAGAGCGCGTACACGACGCTCATCCTCTACATGCCGTCGCCGGACGACCCGAAGCGACTCGAGAAAATCGCCGGCTTCGCGGTCGCGGTGTCGCGTCAGCTACGTACTATGGTCGAGCAGGGTGCCCTGCCCCTCGCCACCGCCACCGTGTTGCACCAGTCGCTGGCGCGTCACGCGGCCGCAGGCTCGCACCCGAAAGATGCGCAGCAAATCACCCGAATGTTCGAGCGCAAGCGTCTCGAAGTGGTGAGCATCTCCGGCTCGTCGCGCTAGTCGCTTTTAGCGGACGCCTTGGTCTTCTTGCTCTCGGCCTTGTCGGCTTTGGTGTCGCTCTTGGTCTCCGACTTGGACTCGCTGCTCGAGTCACTGTCGGCCTTCGACTTGCCGCCCTTCTTCTCTTTGTCCTTGCGGGAATAGTCGGTGATGTACCAACCCTCGCCCTTGAGCTGGAACGATGTCTGGCTCATGACGCGCTCGATGCGCTTGCTTCCGCAGTGGGGGCACTTGGCAGGACCGGGGTCGGACATGCGCTGCATGACCTCGGTCATCTTGTGGCACTTCTTGCACTCGTACTCGTAAATCGGCATAGCGGGCGCATCTATGCGGGACGCGAAACAGCAGCGTCAAGCGCTCCTTGCGGTTGCCTCGGGCGCTGGTTACGCCATCGCATGGCCGGGCTACGAGCAGTGGTTCCTGGCTTGGCTCTGCTTCATCCCGTTGCTTTGGGTGCTCGACGATCCCGGGCTCGGTAAGCGCCGCGCCCTCGTCTTCAGCTGGCTGGGCGGTCTCACCGCTCACCTGATGGGCTACTACTGGATCGCCGGCATGCTCCGGAACTTCGGTCACCTGCCCTGGCCGCTCGCGATCTTGGGCTACGTGCTCTTGTGCCTGGCTCAAAGCTCGCTGTTCGGCGGCTGGGGCCTGCTCACGTACGTGCTGTCGCAACGTCTGCGCGTACCTCTCGTGTGGTCGGCACCGGTGGCCATGGTCGTCGTCGAGTGGCTCTACCCGGCGATCTTTCCCAGCTACTTCGCGAACTCGCAGTACCGTCAGACCGTCGTCGTTCAGAGCGCCGATATCTGGGGGGTGCTGGGGATCGGCTTCATGCTGATGCTCAGCTCGGCGGTGATCTACCAAGTGCTGGCGCGCGTCGTCCGCGGGCGCGGACAGATGCCGCTAGCGTCGGGGATCGCGCTCATCGTCCTGGTCATCTTCGACATCGTCTACGGCGCGGCGGCGCTCTCGAACATCGACGATACCGTGGCGGTCGCGCCCAAGAAGATCCGCATCGGCATGGTGCAGACCAACATGGGCATCTACGACAAGACGCAGCGGCCTTCGGAAGGTCTGCGCCGTCACCGTGAACAGTCGCTCGAGGTCGAACGCCAGGGCGCGGAGCTCATCGTCTGGCCCGAGTCGGGCTACTACTATCCCATCCGCGACGGCACGACGAACGTCGCAGGGCAGGTGTTGGGCCCCATCTCGACGCCGCTCATCTTCGGCGGCTTGCGGGTGGCGAAGAGCGACGACGGCGAGCGCGAGGTCTGGAACACGGCGTTCATGACCGACGCCGGCGGCAACATCCTCGGCACCTACGACAAGACGTATCTGCTCGCCTTCGGCGAGTACCTGCCTTTCGGCGACTGGTTTCCATGGCTCTATGAGCTGTCGCCGAACACCAGCAAGTTCAATCGTGGCACGCACACGCGGCCGCTCGAATACGATGGTGTGAAGTACGGCATCCTCATCTGCTACGAAGACCTGCTTCCGGCCTTCGTCATGAAGGTGATGGAGAGCCAGCCCGACGTGTTGGTCAACATCACCAACGACGCCTGGTTCGGCGCATCGCGCGAGCCGACCATCCACTTGGCGATGGCGACCTTCCGCTCCATCGAGCATCGTCGCTTCATGGCGCGGTCGACCAACACCGGCATCAGCGCTTTCATCGACCCCGCCGGGCGGATCCTCGAGCAGACACCGGTGTTCGCTCGAGCGAACACGGTCCACGAAGTGGCATCCCTCCAGGTGCGCACCATCTACAGCCGCATCGGTGACCTGCTCGGCTGGCTGTGCTTGGCGCTCGTGCTCTACTGGTTCTGGCCGATGTTCAAGACGGCGTACCGCAAGATTCGCAAGCTACCGGCGCAGCTCAAGGAGCCGCGAGAACCCGCTCCGTCTTCAGGGCTCGACGATCCCGACGAGAGCTCGCCAACTCCGAGCTCGCGACTAACGCTTCGGCGACCGCGACGAGCTCGCCGCCGTCGCTGACCAGGGCAACCGTCGCACCTTCACCGAAGGTCGGCGTATCGAGGGCGCGCAGATCGGCGACACAGAGCTGGTAGCCACTGGTCACCATCTTCACGACGCCGATGGGCAGCGCGATGGTCGGCAGATCCGAGAGCGCCCGCGATAGCGGCAAGAGGCGCGTCTTTACGAGCGATGGGTCGTCCGCCAGGGCTTCGAGCGAGACAGCGTCGTCGATCTTGAAGCTGCCGGCGGCGGTTCGGCGCAGCATGGTCAAATGCGCTCCGCAACCGAGCGCATCACCGATATCGGCGGCGAGCACGCGCACGTAGGTACCGGCGGAGCACAACACGTCGACGGTGACCTCGGGGAGCTTCACATCGAGCACGTCGCAGCTGTGAATGGTGACGCGCTTGGCCTCGCGCTCGATGGTCACACCCTGACGCGCGAGCTCGTAGAGACGCTGGCCTTCGATCTTCTTAGCCGAATACATGGGCGGCGTTTGGTCGATGGTGCCGACGAACTTGGCGACCGCCTCGCGTACCTGCGATTCGGTGACGTTGACCGGCTTTTCGGAGGTCACGGTGCCTTCGGCGTCGAGCGTGTCGGTCGTCTGGCCGAGCTTGAAAGTGGCGAGGTAGCGCTTGTCGCCGCCGGTGAGGTAGCGCGCGAGCTTCGTGGCCTTGCCGAGCACCAACGGCAGCACGCCGGTGGCCGCGGGGTCGAGAGTGCCGGTGTGACCGACCTTCTTCTCTTTGAGGATCTTGCGGACGCTGCTGACGATGTCGTGTGACGTCGGGCCGACCGGCTTATCGATGATGAGGATGCCGTCCATGGGGGAGCTCCCTTAACGCGACCGACGCTTGCCGGCGCCCTTCTTGCGAGCGGGGTTGCGGCTGGGGCGAGCCGCCGGCTTCTCGCTACGCAGCGATTGCACCGGCACCGGCGCCAGGTCGATGTGATCGGGGAGCTCGGTGTCGCCGTGCGCTGCGGCGGACAGCAGCGCATCGACGCGCGAGGCGTTCTCCAGCGTGGCGTCGATCTGGAAGCTGAAGGTCGGAGCGCTGCGCAGATCGAGGCGATGCGCGATCTCGCGACGCACGAAACCGGCGGCGGCGCGCAGGCCCTGGAGGGTGTTCTCGCGAACCTTGTCGTCGCCATAGACCGAGACGTAGACGCGGGCGATCTTCAGGTCGTCGGTCATGCGCACTTCGGTCACCGTCGCAAAACCGATGCGCGGGTCCTTGAGCTCGTCGACCAGCATCTGGGCGAGCTCTTTTTGAACGAGCTGGCCAACCCGCTGAGCGCGCTTGTGTGCTTCGCCTGACACGGCGGGTGCGTAAACCCTGCGAACCGTCGTATTGTCAAGGCAATGCGGATTATCGGCCTCACCGGCGGCATCGCCAGCGGCAAGTCGACGGTACACGCGATGCTCACCGAGCTCGGGGCACACGTCCTCGACGCCGATGCCATCTATCACGGGCTCATCGCGCCCGAGGGCAACAAGCCGAGCGCGCTCACCGCCGCCATCGGCAAGCGCTTTCCCGGCGTCGTGATGGCCGACGGCACCCTCGACCGGACGGCCCTCGGCAAAATCGTCTTCAACGACGACGGCCAGCGCCGGCAATTGAACGCCCTCACCCACCCCGCGGTGGCCGCCGCGTTCAAGGAACGCGTCGATGCCCTAGCCGCCGAGGGCGTCGACACCGTCTTCTACGACGTCCCGCTGCTCTACGAGAACAAGCTCGAGAAGGGCATGGACGGGGTCATCGTCGTCTGGGTGCCACGCGACGTGCAGATCGCGCGCCTGATGGAGCGCGCTGGTATCGACGAAACGGATGCAAGAGCACGTCTCGCCTCCCAGATGTCGCTCGACGCCAAGCGCAAGCTCGCCGATTGGGTCATCGACAACAGCGGTCGGCTATCTCGGACACGTCGGTTGCTGAACGAGGTCTGGCGCGAGCTAAACGGCGCCTAAGCGTGCGCCAGCGTTTGCAACGCATCGATGGCGACCGCCTGGAAGCGGACGTCGTGCTCGAAGACGTGTTGTTCGGTCTCGAGCTCGACGAGACGAGCGCTGTCGCCGAGCGCGGTGACCAGTGTTTTGCTGGCCGCAAAGCTCGCCAGCGGATCTTCGCGACCATGGATGATGACGATGCGTCCGAGCAGCGTGCGCGCCGACTTCATTTCGTCAGTCGCGGATGCGACATGCGCGTCGGCGCCCGTTATCGCGGACAGGCAGGCATGGGCATCGTCGAGCACGGCGTCTTGTGAGGTCTTGAGGGTCGGCACTCGGCCGAAGACGAACCTAGGGATGCCCATCGCCGGCAAGGGAATGTCCTTGATGAACGGGATGCGGCTCGCGAGCCGCAGCGTCGTGTTGAGAATCGACTTCGTGGTCCCGAGGTAGGGGGCCTGCAGCACGGCGTCGATGCCCACAGGCATCCGAGCGCCTTCGAGCTTCATCTTGCCGGTGTCGTTCAAGTGCTTCGCCATGAGGGCTGCGGCGCCACCCATGCTGCTGCCGAGCAACATCACCTGCCCGAGCTCGGCCGCTTTCGCGCACACGGCGGCAACGTCACGCGCGATGCCGTGACCCGAGTCGAAGCCACCACGTTTGCCGCCCGCGGTGTGACCGATCCATTGGTGATCCATCAAAACCACGTGGTGGCCGAGGTCGGCGAGGACGCGCGCTTGCTCGTAGGCGCTGCGCCCCGAGCCCTGGAAGTACGGCGAGTAGACGATCACCTTGCCGGACGGCGTCCCGCGGGGGGTGAGGTGCTGGCAGAAGACGCGACGCGCCGGGATGTCGGGGCCACCTTCGACTTTGCCGGCGGCTTCCACGAAGAAGTCGCGAAGCTCGGCGGGCGAGCGCTCGAGGCGCGCCAGTTGAATGGCCTTCTGCGCCTCGAAGAGGCGAAAAGCGCCGACGTCCGTCGGTGCGATAGTCGTGAGCGCGCAAGCAAACGCCGCGCGGGCACCGGCAACCATGGCCTCGAGCTGCGCGCTGTACGCGTCGCGCGACATCCAGCCTTCGAAAGCCCGCGCCAAGCGATGAACTAGCGGGTTCTCGAAGGAACGCGCATGGAGGGCGCGCTCACCGCGAACGTCGTCGAGCTCGCGGCAGGTACCAGCCAGCTGCGCGTACGTGCCCCAGGAAGCGCGGGAGATCACCATCGCCCGAGGTTATCGGGATCGATTCGGCCCGCGTTTCGCCAATGGAATCACGTATTTTTCGGCGCTTCGTGTGTCATCGAAGCTCACGACTTTCACGTCGACCAGGCCAGCCGCGATGGCCGCCTCGCGCGAGGCGGCTTCGGTCACCAGGGTGTCTTTGCCCTTCTCGCGGATCAGCCAGAGGGCTCCATCGTCGTGGAGCTGCTCGCGAAGGGCCTGCAAGTGGTCGAGATCGCGCGGGGTGTAGGCCGTGAAGAACATGATCGTCTCTTGGCCTTTGGGCTTGCGGGTTACGCTGGTGCCACGGGTGCCCAGCTCTTCTTCGAAGTCCGGGTCCTCGAAGCCCACGACGCAGACCCGCGCTCCCTTGGTGATGCCGAGCTTGTCCAGGCGGGTCTTGGGATTGGCGATCGAGCGCCCCCATTTGGCCGCTTGGTCACCGAGCTCGAGTGCCATGGGGCCGGTGCTGGTCGCCAGGGTGAGCCAGCCGCCCTCGATGCTCGCGATCTTCATGCCGTTGAGTGGCAGCTTGCGCGGCGGATCGGTGCGGATCTCGAGATGGGTGCTTTCGAGATAGACGTCGACGACCTGGTTCGTACCGCTAAAACGGACACGACAGCGGGCTTCACGTCCCATGGGCTCTCACAGGCTACCGCGGCTAGGTAATGCCGCCCTGGCGCGTCGCGCCAACTCACCTTCGAACTGCTCTCTACTCGTTTGCAGCGCCCGTTGGAACTGCGGCTCCTTCAGAGTCTTGCGAGCATTGACCGAGAGCTCCTTTGCGAGCTGGTCGACGCCCCCGCTCACGGCCCCATTCATGCCCGCAATGGCACGGTAGTAGGCGACCTGACCGCGAACACGGGCGCAGGCCTCCATCAACCCCTGGAGCACCAACGCCTTGTCGCGGCTGTTCCAGCCTCGGCGACGGGCGAGCCGCTCGCCCCACGGGTCGAGGAAAGGGCTCGGCGGCTTCATGAGATCGGGATCGACGCGCAGCTCGCGCATGGCGCGCAGCGGATAGTTGCGGTGGCCCTCCGCGGACAGCAGCTCGCGGTAGAGCTTGGCCGCGATCGCGTAGGCCCCACCAAAGCGTTCCGGACGCTCGTGCGCCAGACGGCCGAGCTGCTCGCGCAAGGGGTGGGGATGACCGACCGAGAACCCCTGATCGATGTCGCCGGCGTTGTGGGTGATGACGGCGGCGAGCATGAGCATGTCGCGCTCGCGGCCTTTGCTCTCGACGAGCGCGAGAAACGCCTGCGATTCGCGCTCGACCTGGCGGATGGCACAGGCTTCGAGCTCGTCGGAGCCTGCCTTGTCCCCATGAAGCAGGAGCGCCTGCATGCCAGCCGTGAGGATCGACAGCTTCTCGCCATCGTGCCCCGACATCGAGCGGCCGGTCGCATCGGGGACCCAGCTCTGGGTCACGGCGCGCACGTCCCAGTCGTCGGTCGCGAGCGCGATGGCCTTCATTGCAGTGAGCGCGTCGCGCGAGAGCTTGCGGTCGAACCACAGGTGATTGCGGATCTTGCTGTCGACGTCGGAGGGCACGAAGGTCGCAACGGTCGAGAAGTGCGAGGCCACGCAGAGCTCGAAGTAACGCACCCATTCCTGCTCGCTGGGCTTCGGCGTGCTCTTGATGTCGCCGCTATTGCGGACGATGCGCCAATACGGCGTTTCTTCGAGCGTAAAGTGCAAGCGCTCGTTCGAGTAGGTCGGCGTGATCTCGAGGACGTCGCGATCGAACAGGAACGGCGCGGTGTTGCGAACGATGTCGACCAGCGTCTCGGGCGCGATGAAGTTGGCGAAGGTCTGCTTTGGCACGACTCCTCAAGGCCTAAACGCGATCGGAACGCAATCCGAAATCTGAACGTGCGTACAGCGAAGCTGTTGACGTGATCGATCACCCCAGATAATCCCGCCTGAAGCCTGTTTTTGGAGGTCCGAGACCTTGGCCAAGAAAGCCGCCGCCCGTCGCCCTGCTCCCAAGGCTAAAGCCACGCCGAAGTCCTCGAAGAAGGCCGCTGCCACGCAGCAAAGCCTCGACTTCGGGGCCACCGCCGTCAAAGGCAAGCGCGCCGCCGCCTCTGCCGCCGAGGTCGACCTGACCGCTGAAGCGGAGGCTGCCGTCCTCCAGGGTCGCAAGTCCAAGAAGGCCGCGCCCGCCGCGGACGACGACGCGCCCAAGAAGAAAGAGCGCACCCGCGTCTCCGCCGAGAAGATGGGCGAGATGCAGCGTGAGATCTCGATTAGCGAGTTCTTCACGAAGAATCGCCACTTGCTCGGCTTCGACAACGCCGCCCGCGCCCTGCTCACCTCCATCAAGGAAGCGGTCGACAACTCGCTCGACGCTTGCGAAGAGGCCGGCATCCTCCCGGACATCAAGGTGGTCATCGAGCAGCAGAGCGAGACCCGCTACAAGATGCACGTCGAGGACAACGGCCCGGGCATCGTCAAAGCCCAGGTGCCCAAGGTCTTCGGCAAGCTCCTCTACGGCTCGAAGTTCCACCGCCTGCGCCAGTCGCGCGGCCAGCAAGGCATCGGCATCAGCGCCGCCGGCATGTACGGCCAGCTGACCACCGGTAAGCCCGTCGTCGTTACCTCGAAGACCGGCAAAGGCAAGCCCGCCTACCACTACCACCTGCGCATCGACACCAACGCCAACAAGCCGGTCATCGTCCACGAAGACGAGTTCGACTGGGACAACAAAGATCACGGCACCGAAGTCGCGATCGAGATGGAAGCCTCCTACAAGGGCGGCAAGAAGGGCATCGACGAGTTCATCCAGCAGGTGGCCTTCGCAAACCCGCACTTGCGCCTCGAGTACTGGCGCCCCGGCAAGCCGCCGCTCGTCTACCCGCGCGTCACCAACGAGCTGCCGCCGGAAGCGAAAGAAATCAAACCGCATCCGTACGGCGTCGAGCTGGGCATGCTCATGCGCATGATGCAGGGGTCGGGCGAATCGACGGTCGCGGGCCTCTTGCAGAGCGAGTTCTCGCGCGTCACCAGCAGCGTCTCGCAAGAGATCCTCGGCAAGGCCAAGGTCTCCTCGCGCAAGAAGCCGAAAGACGTCAGCCAGGCGGAGGCCGAGGCCATTTACAAGGCCATCTCCGAGACCAAGATCATGGCGCCGCCGACCACGTGTCTTGCGCCCATTGGTGAAGAGTCGCTCATCGAGGGCTTGAAGGCGCTGCTCGTGCAGCAGCACTTCGCCGCCGAGGAAGCGCGCCAGCGCAAGAAGGCCGAAGACGAAGCCGCGGCAGCAGCGGGCGGCGAAGAAGCCGCCGCGGCCGCCACCAGCGCCGTGGAGCAGAAAGTCCAAGATGCGCTCTCGTCGATCACCGAGGTCAAGCCGGACGACGACGATGACGAAGAGCTCGCGAAGTTCAGCCTGACCGTTTCAGCGGACGACGCTTCCGCCGACGCGGTGCGTGCTGGCGTCATCAACATCTTCGGTCAGCCGACGTTCATGACCGCGTGCACCCGTCCCCCGAAGGTCTACCGCGGCAATCCCTTCCAGGTGGAAGCGGCGATTGCCTGGGGCGGCGAGCTGCCGGCCGACGAGCTGGCGCAGGTCGTCCGTTTCGCGAACCGCGTGCCGCTTCTCTACCAGCAGGGCGCGTGCGCCATGACGCAGTCGGTGTTGCGCACCAACTGGAAGGGCTACGACGTCGAGCAATCACGCGGCGCCCTGCCCACCGGCCCGCTCTTGGTCATGGTGCACATCGCTTCGGTCTGGGTGCCATTCACCAGCGAAGCCAAAGAGGCGGTCGCGCACTACGACGAGATCATCAACGAGCTGAAGTCGGCGCTGCAGGAATGCGGCCGTCGTCTCTCACGCCACATCCGCCGCAAGCGCCGCGCCGCCGACGAGCTCAAGAAGGCGAACTACATCCAGAAGTACATCCCGCACATCGGTGAGGCGCTGCAGGCGATTCTCGGTCTCACCAATCCGCAAAAAGAGACGACCATCGAGAAGCTCACGGGCATTCTCGAGCGTTCGCGCAAACTCTAGCCGAGGTTCATCATGGCCAAGAAAACGAAGAAGACCGAAGGCACCAGCCGCGTCCGCGGCGAAGACCAAGCGCGCAAGGACAAGATCACCAACAAGGCAATCGATGACGTCGCCGAGAGCATCTACAAGACGATCTTGAAGGAGCAAAAGCCCGACCTCGCCATGCCGGTCCGCTCGCTCGCCAACGTCAACTACAATCAGAAGGAAGGCTTCTTCAAAATCGGCCGCAGCGTGAAGACGCGCAGCCTGTCCGTCAACACGGTCAAGACCTTCGCCCAGACGCTGCGCATGATGTCGCTCTCGAAGGAGCTGATCCAGACGAACGACTTCGCCACGAAGCGAGATGCCTACTACCAATCGAAGAATTGGCAGGAAGCGAAGTTCGACGAGCAGCCCGAGTCGGACACCGTCATGGACGACATCGAGGCCATGTTCTCGATGCACGGCGTGTCGCGTGAAGAGATGCGCTTCGTGCCGCAGGAGCACGGTGGCGCCGTCGCCGGCGAGCTCGTCGTCGTCGATCGTGACCTCGAGACCGGCCGCAGAATCGAGATCGACTGCACCAACTTCGGCTCGGGCGCCTACTCGGTGCCCTCCTGGGTCGAGCACCTGGAGTTCCGCAGCAACGCCAAGTTCATCATGGCGATCGAAACCCACGGTATGTTCCAGCGCCTGCAGTCGCACAACTACTGGCGCAAGGCGGGATGTATCCTCGTGTCGCTGGGCGGCGTTCCGTCGCGCGCTTGCCGGCGCTTCATTCGCCGCTTGTCCGACGAGCTCACCTTGCCGGTGTACGCTTTCACAGACTGCGACCCCTACGGGATCTCGAACATCTATCGCACCTTGAAGGTTGGTTCGGGCAACGCCGCGCACATCAACAAATTCTTCTGCGTGCCGAACGCCCGCTACCTGGGCCTCACGCCGCAAGACATCATCGACTGGGACCTCAAAGACGCAACCCACGTGCTCGGCGAGGTCGACATCAAGCGCGCCAAAGACGCTCTGAAAAACGACCCGTTCTTCACCGAGCACAAGACCTGGGCGAAGGCGATGGAGCAGCTCATGAAGATGGGCGTCCGCGCCGAGCAACAGGCGCTCTCGAAGCACGGCCTCAATTTCGTGATCGAGAAGTATCTGCCGGAGAAGCTCAAGAACGTGTCGAAGTTCTTGCCCTGAGCCTTCCCAAATCGCTGGCCGTTACTACCCTTAGAGCAAGGTAACGGAGAACCACGTCATGAAGGCCGACTCTTTCGCAAACCGCGTCGCGGGCATGCTCATCACCGCTGGCAACAAGCTGACCTCGACGTTCGGCAAGACCACACATTTTCAACGTAACTTCCGCATCGAGAAACCGCCGGCCGAGGTCTACGGCTTCTGGCGCGACTTCCACAATTTCAAGAAGGCGACACGCGCCGCCGACAGCATCGAGGTGCGCAACCCGCATCACGCGCGCTGGGTCGTCCGCGGTCCGTTCGGCATCACGCTGATGTGGAATTCGGAGATCACCGTCGAGGATCCGGAACGCCGCATCGGCTGGCGCACCATGGCCCCGTCTGACGTACCGCACGTCGGGCAGGTCGTCTTCCAGAGCGTCGATGGCGGCAAAGCCACCGAAGTCGCGCTCGCCGTCGACTACCGCATGCCGCTCGGTCCGATTGGCGAGGTGATCGCTTGGGTGACACGCGCGGGGCCGAGCACGTTCATCTCGGAAGAGATCGCCCGCGTGAAGCTCGCCATCGAAGGGCACCGCTCGCGAGCGGCCGACGTCGCGGAGCGCGACAACCTCATCGAGCTCGCCGAGGGGCCGCCCAATCCTCCGGTGAAGGTGGAGCCGAAGAAGGCCACGCGCTCCATGAAGCACCGAGTCGACGGAACACGCGGGCCGGGCGATCTGATGTTCGATCGGCGGCAGCGCCTGCGCACGCAGCATTAGCGACGCGCGACGACAGCTCTCGAAAAAGAAGCGGCGGGTCATCCCCGCCGCTTTCATTCGCTCGGACTAGAACTGGAGCTCGACAGGAGCTTCCGACTTCGGCGGCTCCTTCTTCTTGGGCTCGGCCTTCGCAGGCTCCGGCGCCTTGGCAGGCGGAGGAGTCGACGTGGCACCCGGCAGCTCGATCTCGAAGCCGGCGTCATTGCCCGCCGGCGGCGGCGCGGGCTTCGGCTGATCGTCGGTCACGTCCTTACCGATCGGCTTGAGCTCCGTGATGATGAAGTCGACGCGGCGGTTGATGTCGCGGCCCTTCGCCGTCGCGTTCGACGCGATCGGCTTGTCCGGACCATAACCTTCCGACGCTAGGCGGCTCGAGTCGATGCCCTTGCCCACGAGGTAGGCACGGACGCTCGCGGCGCGCTGCTTCGACAGCTCGAGGTTCGCCTTGCGACCACCCTTGTTGTCGGTGTGACCTTCGACGCGGACCTTTTTGATGTTCTTGTAGTTCTTCAGAACGGCCGCCACCTGGTCGAGCAGCAAGAAGGACTTCTTCGAGATCTTCGCCGAGCCCGTGGCGAACTGGATGCTCTCCTTGATCTCGATCTTCTCGTCGGTCACGTTGACCAGCGAGCGCGCGAGCTTCTCGGGGCAGCCGTCTTCGTCCTGGATGGCGTTGTAGATCTCGGCCTCGTTCGGGCACTTGTCGAGCTCGTCCGGGATGCCGTCGCGGTCGTTGTCCTCTGGGCAACCGTCGTCGTCGGCAACGCCGTCTTTGTCCTCGGCATTGTTCGGGCAGAGGTCGTTCAAGTCGGCGAGACCGTCGCCGTCGTTGTCCGCCTCGGGGCAGCCGTCGAAGTCGAGGTAGCCGTCTTTGTCTTCGGCCTCCATCGGGCACTTGTCTTCGATGTCGAGGACGCCGTCGTTGTCGTTGTCGAGGTCCGGACAGCCGTCGTCATCGGCGACGCCGTCTTTGTCTTCCGGATCCGTCGGGCACTTGTCGACCGCGTCGAGCAAGCCGTCGTTGTCGTTGTCGGGCTCGGGGCAGCCGTCTTCGTCGCGGAAGCCGTCTTTGTCTTCGGCGTCGTTCGGGCACTGATCGTCTTCGTCGAGGACGGTGTCCTTGTCGTTGTCGACCTCGGGGCAGCCGTCGCTGTCTTCGAAGCCGTCTTTGTCCTCGGGTTTGTCGTCGCAGTCGTCGACGTTGTCGGGAACGCCGTCTTTGTCGTTGTCCACGAGGCCGAACTGGCCGGTGTAGAACATCAACGTCGCGTAGAGACGCGGCGAGGGCGCGCCGTAACCGCGGACGAGACCGCCGCCGCCACCGAAGGCGAGCAGTAAGCGATCCATGACGTTGATGCGCAGGCCGATGTCACCTTCGGCCGTGGTACGCGACTTCTCGAAGTCACGCGCGACACCCGTCGCGCTGCCGTAGAACGGATCTTCGACCGGCGTATGCGCGAAGACTTCGCCGACGAGCTCGATCGGCGTCTCGCGGCCGAGCGCGGCGCCGAGGTTCAACGCCAAAGCGCCCTTCGCGAACCATTCGTCATCGACGCGCAAGGTCGAGAAGACGGTGTTGTCGCGGAAACGGCGACCGAAGTTGATACCACCGCGGACCAAACGGCCTCGCGCGCTCACCGCGAGCCCGGGGGCAATCACCAGTCCGTTTTCGCGGGCAAAGTCGGCGTTGCCGGTCGGCAGAGTGATGTTGCTGAAGAGAGCGACCGAGAAGCGACCACCAGCGGTGTGCACCACACGCAATTTGGGGAGGAGGCGAATGTCTCCGAGAGTCATTTTCTCGATGTCGCTCGCGCTCGCGGGGAACGCGTCATTGCTGATGCCGGCGCCGGTGATCGCATCCGACGCGAAGCCGCCCTGATAGGTGAACGGGATGACCACGCCGATATCGGCGCCCAGCATGCCCCAGTTGAACAGGCCCAGCGCCGCCATGACGTTCGCGTCGAAGCGCGTGTTGATGACCGCGCCGACGTCTTCACGGGTGTCGTCGCTGCGGATGATGCGAATGGCGAGCGGTTTGCGCGCGTAGTTCAGGTTCAAGCCGACCGACAGGCCGAGCGGGCTATTCACGTCACCGGACTCGGCGGTGATGAAGCTCGTCGCGCCGGGACTCGGCTGGAAGATGTTCACGTCGATGGTTGGCTCGGTTGAATCTTGAGCCAGGGCCGCCTTCGTGGCCGTCAATGCACACAGAAACGCCAGGCAGGAGGATGCGCGCAGGGTCCGCATTGTGGAGCGAGGGTAGTCGAAACCCGAGTCCAGGGCCAGAAAGTCGTTGGGGGGCGGTGGGTTGAGCCTCGCGTTAGCGACGCGAAGCGATAGGGCTGGGCGCACAGGCAAGGGCTAGTCGACAACGCGGGTTCTGATAGGCTCCTCCCGTGACGAGGCTGATAATACTCGCCCTAGTGATGACCGGAGCGTGCGCTCCCGCGGAGCCTGGCGGCAACGAGGCCTTGGCGCCCGACGAGGGCGGGGACAGGGAAGAGGTCGCGGATACAGACCAGGGCGGGGACGACGGTTATACGGGCCAGCCATGTACGCTGCGCGTGGAGGGCGCCACGTTCGACGGCGTCTGCATCACCAGATCGAGCTCCACGCAGGGCCCACAAGTCTACTATTCGACGGTCACCCTCGCAGGCACCTCCCCTGAATGGCAGTTCCACCTAGAAAAGCATCAGACCGCGAGAGGCGACGGGGTAACCAGTTGGACCATAGAAGCGGTACTGACCCGGGTCGTTGATGGTGCCCGTTGGAATGGCAACTCGCGACACGACGGCTTCGGTACATTAGACGCGGGTACCGGACTCATTGACCTCACCATCACGCACTTTGGTGAGCTGTTCACGGAGACCATTCACAGGAGTTGGTTGGCAAAGCTACACGGCTCTGTTACGTCTACGCTGGTTGCCGATCCCGCGTGGGCGCCACCTGTGCCGAGCCTGCCCGAGGTGCATATGAGCTTAGCTTTCTGATGCGTTTGCTCGCAATTCCATTCGCTGTCCTGGCCCTCATGGCATGTAACGCCTCAGAGCCCACCGACAGCGCGACGCCCTGGCTTGATGTCGGGGAGGGTGACGCCGGGGACGGCCACACTGCAGACGATCAGCCCTGTGAGTTGTTTGTACTGGAAGATAGGTTCGAGGGCCGCTGCACGGTAACCAGCAGCTCCTCCGAGACGCCGTTCGGCAACGGCTGGTCGTTGTCAGTCGCGAGCACCAGCGCGGACTGGTTGTTCCAACTAGAACGGAGCCATTTCAGACGAGGCGACGGCATGGAGCAAGAACTTACAGAAACGGCGCTCATGCGAGTTGCCGACGGCGCCAGGTGGTACGGCCGAGTAGGCACGACGTACCCCGGAGGGCCCGAGTCTCAAGAGGGATCCGTCGATATCACAATCTCGTTCTTCGGTGAGGTGACTCAGGATGGAATTCGCATAGACGAATGGGCGAGGTTGCGCGGCGCCGTCGCGGCGACCCTACTGGCTGATCCGGTATGGGACCCTGCTGTGCCTTACATCGAACGGCTTCGTGTTGGCCTGCAGTTCTGACGTCGCCTCTTCCGCACCGAGGCGCACCTGAGCTACAGGGCCGCCAAGGGAGACTCCATGCGGACACTGGTTACAGGCGGTGCCGGCTTCATTGGCTCACACATCGTCGATTCCTTGGTCGACCAAGGACACGACGTCGTCGTCGTGGACGACCTATCGAGAGGTCGCCGAGAAAACCTCTCCGCAAAAGCAGAGCTTGCTCAGGTGAGCATCACGACTCCTGAAGTTGAGCAGGTGATAACCGAGTACCGTCCCGAGGCTGTTTTTCACCTCGCGGCGCAGATCGACGTCCGCCGTAGCGTCGCTGATCCAGCGTTCGATGCGGAAGCAAACGTTGGCGGAACGGTTCGTGTGGCCTCTAGCGCGGCCCGTGCTGGCTGCAAGGTCTTCGTTCTCGCGTCAACTGGCGGCGCTATCTATGGAGAGCAGGAGAGCTTTCCGGCCGACGAGACGCACGTGACGAAATCAGAATCTCCCTACGGCGTCAGCAAGCTTTGTAGCGAGGTGTACCTGGGCTACTTCCAGCGTGCCCAAGGCATGCGCTGCGTCGCCCTGCGGTATTCGAACGTGTACGGCCCTCGACAAGACCCTCACGGCGAAGCAGGCGTCGTGGCCATCTTCGCGCAGCGCATGCTTCGCGGCGAAGCCCCCACGATCAATGGAGACGGCGCGCAGACGCGTGACTACGTATACGTAGGTGACGTGGCGCGAGCCAACATCGCGGCTCTGCAAAACGCGCATGCGCGCGGCGCGTACAACATCGGTACAGGCGTGGAGACCAGCGTCACCGAGCTGGCTAGGAACATCGCGGAAGCGGCCCGGTACAACGGGAAGATATTGCACGCACCAGCCAAGCCCGGCGAGCAAATGCGCAGTGTCCTGGATGCTACGCGAGCCAAGCGGGAGCTCGCGTGGGCTCCCGGCGTGAGCCTCAGCGATGGGCTTGCGCAAACGGTTGAATGGTTCCGCGCCAAGACTTGAGAAGCAGGCACACCAAGTCGAACCTACGCATCAGATCCGTGGCCACCCGGTGGCAAGGAGCACTAGCGCGAAACGATCTGCAGCCCGAGGCCACCTTTTCGTGTGGTCAGCAGCAGCGACTCGCCCAGCCCCGGATCAACGACGAGCAATGACCCGGCGAGCGGTCCGACAGCAAAGTGTCCCGCCGGACCTTCCACGGCTCGGTAGCCGCAGATTTCATCCTTTGTTTCTAGGTCGAACCGGCAAATTCCGTAACCGAAGTACACCAACTCGCTTGTGCGGGAGTCCACCGCCAGCCTTGATAGGTTGGCGACATCCGACTCACCCAACGGCTCAAGCTCGCCGCTACCGACAGCATTTCGAGCGAAAACGGGTGTGCGAGACGAGTCGTACGCGCTATAGCGGTCAAAAATGACATAGGCCGTGCCATCTGCTGCCACAGCGATCTCGTAGAGGTTCGACGCTGGCGCGATGGAAACGTCGCTGCCGCTCACCAAGCCGAACATTCGCAAGTCGCCTAGTGGGGTCGCTTCATCAATGTACAGAACGGTCTCCTCGTCGAGCCGAGTTCCGGCCTCGGCAACGCCGAATGAGTACGCGCTAAACGGTAGCGGAACCGGAGGCGCCGGGTCGTCGAGATGGCTGACGCTCAGAGACGCCCCGTTCCGCAAGATCAACGTCCCGCTCGTCGACACCTTCATCTCGTCGTGTGGAAAGAACCCCACGCTGGAAATGTCGCCACTCCCCACCTTTATGCGGCGGATCTCGACGCCGTCGGTCACGAAGATGCTGCCGAGTTCGTCATCGCCAGCGACGCGCGTCCAGTAGCTCGACTGGACACTGGCCATCGGCCCGACCGAGGGTTGGTTTGGGAGGCGGGATGGCGACCAAGAGCCGCTCGCGTCTGACGCTGCATACAACAAGCCGTCCGCCGCACAGATTCTCGTCCCAGACGCATCACAGACAGCGACGCCGTTGGTCACGCGACGTGGCGATACGTCGCCGATACTCGCAAGCGTCTGATTGTCCGCCGCGCGAAAGAGCAGCCCTTCGTAGTCGGCGACGTAGATTTCTGACTGATGAATGAGTGCATCACCGACCCTGGAAGTATGCGCAATAGTGGACAGCGTGTTGTCATCCAACGATACCGCAGCAAGCTGGTCCGCAAGAGGAATGGGGATCAATACGCGATTGTTAGCGGCGTCGAACGTGAGGTTGCTGCGGCCGTGCGTATAGGGGTTCTCCAGCGACCCCGGGAGCAGGACAAGTGGATCACCCCGCAGTCCCGCGCAACGGAACCATCCCCGACCCGCAACCGCATAAAAATCATCAGGCCCCGTTGCGACAAACGCCGACGCCCCTGGATATGGATTGCTAAACTCCGGTCCCGGTGGACCAAAGTCGCAGCCGCCAACGATCTCACGATTGCCAGTCTCCACATCGACCGCAAATACGTCGAGCCATTGCGACCGACTAAGGCCTAGAAAGAGCGTGCCATCGACGAATGACATGCCGACGACGCCGCAGTCATGGAAGAGCTCACCGTCACCTCTTCGATACCCGGCCACGATGGCAAGCGCTCCAGTAACGCTATCGACGGTCACGACGTCACAAGAGCGGTTGCCCGCATCCTCGTAGTCCGCGACGGCATACAACATGCCTTCGTCGTCCGCGGTCAACCGGCGAACTCCGCGGTAGAGCGCCGGTTCCCCCGCCAATAACAACGAGCGCGTCGTGACGAGCCCCGCGCCATTGGTGACAGTTACTAGGTGCTCACCCATGGGGACGGTAGCAATCCAGCTGCTGTCGCTCCCGATAAGCTGTTCCGCAGACGTGTCACCGATGGTGACAGATCGAATGCCAGATTCCGCGTCCTGTACGACGACGTTGACCTCTGCATCACTCCCAATAAGCAACACCCATTCGGGAGGCCAAAGTGCCACGACGATCGGCGGACTGTTGTCTTGCGTCTCTTCCTGAAGCTCTGATGAGGAGGGTGAACCATCTCTACAAGCTAAAGCCCAGGCTACAGGAATGACGGCTAGGAGCCTTGTCGCGCTACGCATCGCGCAATGACCTTATCACGTTCGCTTCAGAGATTTGCCGTGCAGTACTCGGCAACCGTCTCGATGACCCGCAACTGGTCAGCTGCGGCCAAGGTGCTGTGGAACGGCAAACGAATGAGTCGCTCTGCCGCACTCTCGACGACCGGACAACTCCCGACCGTGGCCCCCAGTCTCTGACCTTCCGGTGAGAGGTGCAGGGGCACATAGTGAAAGACGCTGTAGATCTTGCGCTCGCGCAGGTACTTGATGAGCGCGTCACGATGTTGTGCCGTCGGCATCTGCATGAAGAACAGGTGATAGGCCGGCTCGCAGTACGCTGGAACTGTCGGCAGCTTCACATCGTGCTTGGTAGCGATACTAGCGAGCTCGGTCATGTAGCGGTGGAACGCGTGTTTGCGGTGCGCTTGAGCGGTCGACGCGCCCTCTAGCTGAGCCGTGAGATACGCCGCGAGCATGTCGGAGATGACGAAGCTCGAGCCGACGTCCACCCAGGTGTACTTGTCGACCTCGCCACGGAAGAAGGCGCTGCGGTTCGTACCCTTCTCGCGGATGATCTCGGCGCGTCCAACGTACGAGGTGTCGTTGAAGACGAGCGCCCCACCCTCGCCGCACGTGATGTTCTTGCTCTCATGAAAGCTCTGCGTGGCCATGGCGCCGAGACTGCCCAGAGGCTTCCCCTTGTAGCTACCGAAGAGACCGTGGGCGTTGTCTTCGAGGACGTTGGCACCGGTGCCCGCCGCCACCGCGTTGATAGCGTCCATCTCGCAGCCGATGCCCGCGTAGTGCACGGGAACGATGACCTTGGTCTTCTTGTTGGCGAGTCTCTCGACCTCCTTCTCGTCGAGGTTCAAGGTATCGGGGCGCGAGTCCGCGAAAACGATCTTGGCGCCACGCAGAGCGAAGGCGTTGGCGGTCGAGGTGAAGGTGAAGCTCGGCAAGATGACTTCGTCGCCGGGCTGGATATCGAAGAGCAGCGCCGCCATCTCGAGGGCGTGCGTGCACGAGGTCGTGAGGAGCACGCGCTTCGAGCCGGTGAGCTCTTGGAGAAGCTTCTCCGCGCGGAGGGTGAAGGGCCCGCCGCCGGCGATGCGACGTGCGTTGAGCGCTTGCAAGACGTACTCGGCGTCCTTCGCGGTCTGAGTTGGGCGGTGAAAGTCGATGCCATCGTAGGGCGCGTTCATGGGGCAGCCTTTCGCACGACGAGAGTGAAATCCCAGTGACCGTAGTCGTGCAACAGCGCGACGTTCGGCGAAAGCTCGCGTTTGGCGAAGTCAAACATTTGTAGCGGATCGGCGTAGAAGAGGTCGGGCCGGCGCTTCGGTGGGTCCGAATAGGTCGTGAGGAACGTCGCGGCAACCCCGCGCGTCGCCTTGGCGAACATGCGTCGCAGCTGGTCTTGCACGTAGTCGCGCCAGGCCTCGACGCTCTCATCGAGCTTGATGTTGTAGACGCCGCTCGCGACCACGAACTCGCACTCGGGGATCTCGTTTTCGTCGCCGACGAACATGACGCCCGGGTGATCGGTGCGGGCGCGCACCAACGCCGCGGGTGTGATGTCGTAACCCACGTACGTGAACGGCAAGCCGTAACGCTCGAGGAAGCCGTAGAGCGCGCCGTAGCCACAGCCCCAATCCACGATGGTGAACGGACCATCATGGTCGCGCACGTTCATCACCTGGGCGAAGCGCAGCTCTTGGGCCTCGACGGTGTTCCAGTCGACGCCGCGCGGCGACGAGCCGTGCTCTTTCATGCGCCGCGAGAAGTAGGCGCGCACCGAATCGAGCGGATCGCTCACGGTTGTGCTCCCCAGATGTAGCGCGATGCTTCGGGGCCGGTCATGAACAGCAGATCGAGGATCGAAACCTGCGGATCGTACGGCGGATGCAGCTGCGGATACTCGGGGTAGTCGTAGGTCTGGTATTCCAGCTTGATGTTCGCTTTGGCGAACAGATCTTCCTCGACGTAGTCCTTGGCCGACGGACCGCTGATGTAGTGGTCGCAGCCGAAGTGTTTGACGATGTTGACGAGCCGCTCGGTCGGGGCGCCACCGATGCGCAGCTCGGATGAGCGCGCGAACTTGGTCTTCGAGCCGAGCTCCCGGCAAATCGCTTCGGTGAGGCCTATGGTGAGATCCGCCAGGTACTCGGGCTTGGCTTCGTAAGCCTGCTCGAGAACTCCGATATAGCGGTCGAAGTGCGGAGCTTTACGGTACGCTTGGCGGATGGTCGCGAGATGTTTGTCGGCGAAACGCGCGGTCCAATCGATGGTGATCTCGCGGATCTCGCGACCCTGATCGATCGCACCTTTCGCGTGCACCGGTACGGTGAGCCACTGCGTGCCGTTCGCGGTCTTCACACGGTTGCGATTGCGCCAGCCGTGTTTGTCGTATTGCACGTCGTCGTAGAACACGAAGAAGTCGGCGCGGTGCACCTGATGGAAGTAACCGCGCCAGGCGATGAACGAGGGCTGGAGGATGACGCACTTCACGGCGACTTGCTCTCGCGGCGAATGGCGTAGGGCACTCGGTCCCAACTACGCTCGACCAGACGGCCGACGTATTCGCCGAGCACGCCAATGGCGCAGAGCTGGACGCCACTGAAGAGAGCGACGGCGGCCACGATGGCGAGTACCGGCCAGTTCACTGGGACGAAGAGCGCGGCGATACCGCTCGCAAGACCCAACAGCACCGAGAAGAGGCCGAGCACCACCGAAACGCGCAAAGGCGTCACGCTGTAGCTCGTGATCAGGCGGAAGGCGACGCGGATGAGGGCGGCGATGTCGTAGTTCGACTGGCCGTACTTGCGAGCAGCGTGTTGCACTTCGATGGAGGTGAGCTTGGTCGTTCCCGACGCGAGCATCGAGTCGAGGATAACGAACTGACCAGGCTCCGGGGGAAACGCGTCGCGAAGGAGCGAGCGGAAGGCGCGAAACGAGCCGACGTCTTGGTGCGAGCCGCCGCCAGTGAGCTTGGCGAGGGCCCACTTGATGGCTCGGGATCCGGTGCGCCGGACGAAGCCGCGGCGAACCTTCTTCTCACGACCGTAGACGAGATCGATGTTGTCCTTCAAAGCGGACAAAAGCTTGGGGATCTCTTCGGGCGGATGCTGGAGGTCGTCGTCCATGGTGACGATGACCTCGTACTTCGCGGAGTAGACACCGGCGAGCAACGCGTTGTGCTGCCCGTAGTTGCGCATGAGGTCGACGCCGCGCACGAAGGGAAATTTCTGGGCAAGCTGCTCGATGACCTGCCAGCTGTTGTCGGGACTGCCGTCGTTCACCAGTACGAGCTCGTAGTCCTGAGCGACGGTGGGCAGAACCGCGCCAAGGCGCTCAGCAAGCTCGGGAATGGAAGGTGCGCCGCGATAGACCGGCACGACGACGGAGACGTTCATCGCGCGTCAGGCGATAGCATGGCGGCGATGGCGCGGCTAGCGCGTGAGCAAAGGTACGGCCGACAGGATGGACCAGAGGCCGAGGATGGCCAGCGCCCCGAAAAGCCCCCAATGGACGGGGCTTTCGCGACGCTCACGGCTGTCCATCAGCAACAGCGCGGTGATCGGTATGACGGCGAACACGTAGCGTCCCTGCGCTTGAAAGTCGAAGGTCCAGGCACGCCAGAACGCGGCACCGAGCGACGCGGCAATCATCACCATGCCGACGGCGAAGAGCAGGTGCCGGCCGGGAAGCACGGAGCGCTTATGCTGCCACCACGCGAGAAGAAGCAACGCGATGGAGCACAGTGCCTGCATGCCGTTGACGCGCTTTGGGCTGAAGATGTCCATCGCGCCGTAGACACCGAAGAAGCTACGATATGTGAGCTCGCCCCACTTCCACGGCCTCGAGAACAGGGCACCCGCCGAGACGCCCCGTTGCCGCAGGGCGAGACCTCGGTACGCGGTGCCGGCGGCGATATCGCTAGGCTTGAAGCTTGGGGCCGCGAGCTCCTCGCGAAGCTGTTCGAATTGGTCGTCCCGCGCGACGCCGTTGTTGAGCAGATCGACGACGAGAAACGGTCCCGCAACCAGCGCGCCACTAGCGATGACGATGCATGCGCGGCGAAACATGTGCTTCGCTCGAGCGTGACGCCAGACAAGCACGAAGACGTAGACCACCGCGAAGAGCGCAAAGGTCATGTAGTTCATTTTGCTGAGCGCGAGTCCGCCAAAACAAACACCCAACAGAACGCCGCCTGTCTGCGGCGCGCCGTTCGCGATGAATCTGCGCGACAGCGATTCCGGCGTGCCCAGCTGCAATGCAAGAAACGACGCGACCGCATAGCTGAATGCGTCTGCGCTGAAGTACGTGAAGATGTACCAGACTTGCGACGTGAGGCCTATGAGCAGGAGCCCCCACGGCGCGCGCCGCGCTTCGCGCAACACGCATAGCACCAGCAACGCCCAGATGACGACGCAGAACCCACGATAGGCGAGCCAGCGTCCCTCGTCGCTCGAGAACGCCATCATGGACGCTTTAGCGAACAACATGTAGGTAGCCTGTGGCGGCCACAACATGAAGTACGAGACGCCATGGGCCCCGGCATATGGTGCGAGCTCGCGGCTGATCGGCGGGGGTAACCAGTGCTCGAGGTAATAGCTGGCCGTCGTGACGTGCAGGGTCTCGTCAGGAAACGTGTTGAGCCCGGCTGTCCATGCCACCAGCGCCACGACGGGCACGGTAAGGGCGAGGAGCACCAGCGCGGTCGTTCGCGCCACACTCGTCCAAGACGAATCGGGTGAGGTTGCACGCAGCCAGAGCTCGGAGATGGGCGCCAAGCCGCGCGGTCATACGTCTGGTGTGGAAGGCCTCGCAAGCGAAACGCGACCACGCTTGACGGCGTCAAAAAACTCCGGCTCTTGTGCGCCCGCCCATGAGCTCGACTGGTTTTGCCTACGCACATCCGTGGACGTACAGCGCAATCATGCGCGTGCTGCATTGGGGTGAGTTCGAGACGCGCTACAGCGCGGTGTCCGAGCACATCCCCGTCGGCGCCTCGGTCGTCGATCTCTGCTGTGGTGATGCTGCACTGGGGAGCCGCGTGCCACAAGCCAAGAGCTACATCGGTTTGGATGCAAACCAGCGGTTCGTGGACCACGCGAAGAGCCGGGGCATCGATGCGCGGATCTGGGATGCGCGAACGATGCCAATCCCCCAGGCAGACGTCATAGTCATCCAGAGCAGCCTCTATCAGTTCCACCCCGATGACGCGGAACTGCTGCGAAAAGCACTCGAAGCCGCGACGCAACGTGTCGTCATTGCGGAGCCGGTCGTGAACTGGGCGACGCACGGAAAGCCCTGGCAGAAGTTCCTGGCGCGACGTATGACCCGCGTCTCTGGACGCAAGTTCGACTTCCGTCACGACGAAGCGACCCTCGAAGCCTTGGTGCGCACGCTTCCTTCGCGACGGGTCGACATGAAACGAGCGGGTCGTGATCTCGTCATCGCAATCGACAAGTGAGGCGTAGGCGTGGACGTCTCGCTGATCTTTCCTTGCTACTGCGAGGAACCTCACCTCGAACGTAACGTCGAGCGCGTGCTGGCTTTGGCCGAGAAGACGGGCTGGGACTTCGAGGTCATCCTCGTCGAGGACAAGAGTCCGGACGGAACCGCCGGTGTCGTGAAACGTTTGGCCGAGAAACACCCGCGGCGGGTGCGCGCCATCTTTCACGATCACAATCGGGGGCGCGGCGCTGCCGTCATGACTGGTGTCGCAGCGGCCACCGCTCCAGTAGCGGGGTTCTTCGATATCGACCTCGAGGTCGCGCCCGACTACATGGTGCCAGCCGTCGCGGCGGTGCTCGCGGGTGGTCAGCTCGTGGTTGGCGCTCGGCACTACGCGGCGGCCAAGACACCCCTGCGCACGGTCTTGTCGCGCTCATACCGCCTGCTCGCGTTCGCAGTACTAGGCATCCCGCCGCGCATCGATTCGGAAAGCGGCTACAAGTTCTTCTCTAGGGACGCGATAAGGGCGATCGCACCATCCCTCGAGCACATGGGCTGGTTCTGGGACACTGAAATTGTCTACCGCTTTCTCGCCGAGGGACACGACGTCCGGACCGTCCCGTGCGAGTTCGTTCGAGACGCGACCAAGCGCTCGACGGTTCGCATCGTCCGAGACTCGATGGACTATGCGAAAGCGCTGCGGGCTTTCGCCCGCCAACATGGCCGACTGAAAACGCGCAGCTAGCCGATTCGATTGACTTTACGGCCCCTCGACGTCGCTGGCCGCGTCTGATAGAGGCCCGCCGCCGCAGACTTTTCCAAGGGGCTGCCGTGAGTGCAGCGACGCTGCTAGACGAGGCAATTCAGCGCTCGGTGGGGACGCTCAAAGCGCTCGCGGGCGAGGCCTCGTCTATCAACATGGCGGGCGAGTGGATCGTCGCGTCTCTGCGACATGGCGGTAAGCTTCTCACATTGGGCAACGGCGGCAGCGCCGCCGACGCACAGCACATCGCCGCCGAGCTGGTGGGCCGCTATCTCAAAGAGCGACGTGGTTTGCCGGCCCTTGCGCTGACCGTGAATACTTCGACCCTAACCGCCGTCGCCAACGACTATGGTTACGAGCGTGTCTTCGCACGCCAGCTCGAGGCGCTTGGCCGCTCCGGCGACGTCTGCCTCGCCCTTTCTACAAGCGGCAATTCACCGAATGTGGTGGCTGCCGCCACGGTCGCACGCGACCTTGGCATCAAGGTTATTGGGCTCACTGGGCGCTCCGGCGGACAGCTCAAGGTGCTGTGTGATGCTTGCATCTGTGTTCCGTCAGACGAGACGCCGCGAATTCAAGAAGCCCATATCCTCGTGGGTCACGTTCTCTGCGATTTCGTCGAGCGCGAGCTGACATGAGGCGCACGTGCAGGTAACCGAGCTCTCAATCCCCGGCGTCAAGGCGCTCACTCTCCGCCGCCACGGCGACCATCGTGGCTTCTTTTCAGAGACATATAGCGAGCGCGCGTTCGCTGACGCCGGCATTCCCCAGACGTTCGTGCAGGACAACCACTCGATGTCGCGCGAGAAGCATACCGTCCGCGGTCTGCACTTGCAGGTCGATCCCGCGGCCCAGGGGAAGCTCGTGCGCGTGCCGCGAGGGCGCATTCTCGACATCGCCGTCGATGTTCGTCGTGGTTCGCCCACCTTCGGCAAACATGTGGCC
>CAZAER010000020.1:0-75884 GCA_964484195.1 uncultured Bdellovibrionales bacterium
TTCGGATCTTCGATGAGGTCGACCTCGGTGCTGGCGAGCACGGGCGTCGGATCGCCGCCGCCGGCGGAGGTCGGCAGCTGCGGCTCGGTGTCGGCGCCGAGCTGCTCGCAGCCGGCAAGCATGAGGAACGCCAGAGCGGCTCTACGCATGTTCACCTCGACCCGACGAGTCTTTGGAGTCGTTGGTCTTGAGCTGCTTGCGGGCGGTGATTTTGGTGTCGGAAGGCGAGACCAGTGAGCTCTTGGGCACCGTCTGCGTAAGCACCGCAGTCGCCATGATCTTGGTGCCCTCGCCAACGCGAATGGGGCCGAGAATGACCGCGTTCGGTCCCACATGGACGTCTTTTTCGAGCGTGGGCGAGCCGACCGATTGCGTGTCGCCGTCGCGCCCCTCGCCCAAGGTCACTCCCTGGAACAAGATGCAGCCGGTGGCGATACGCGCTGCGTGGCTCACCACGAGCCCCTGGCCATGGATGATGCTGACCCCAGGCGCGATCTGCGCGTCCCAGTGGATGTCGGCGCCGTAGAGATGGCGAATCATGCGTGAAGCAACCTGCGGCGCCAGGGGCACTCCGGCATCGCGGACGAAGTGCATGAGCCGCACCGCGACCATCATCTGGACGCCGACCTTCTTGACCACGTCGGTCGGAAACTCACCCCAGCTCTTGGCGTCCGCATTGTACTTGCCCCGGTACGTCATCACGGCCTCGTAGTCGCCGCGGACGTTGCTCACGAGGTTCTGGGTCGCCTGAGCCAATCGTTTGAGTGCTCTCATCGCTTCGTCCTCAAGGTTTCTTTCGCTTCCCCAAGTAACGCACGAAGTCGCGCGCGCATTCAGCTAGCGATCCGCTATCCTCGCGGACACCGCGGAAGTACTCGAGACCGTAACACAAGGTCGTACCGGCGATCGCCAGGCGGGTTGCCCCCAGACGATCCAGCGCCATGGCGGCGTGGATGCTGGCGTCGGCGAGGCGCTTACCCGCGGCCGGCACCGTGGCAGCCGTCAGCAACAGCGGACGCGACACCGGGTTCACCATGAACCAGAAGCGCCACGGGTCGGCGGTCTCGACGGCTTCGTGCTTCTTGGAGATGCGGTGATCGTAGATGCCGTAGTTGAAGGCGCGCTTGCGCCAGACTTCGAGGCTCGCGTGGTCGGAGCGGTGGGTCGTCTTGGCGCGCGCCGAGAGTCCGAGCTTCTCGCCGGCGGTCTCGAGGCGTACGCCGAGCTCCCGGTCTTCGCTGCGGCCGAGCGTCTTGTCGAAGCCGCCTACGCCCTCGTAGGCTCGACGTAACATCGCCAGGTTGCCGGTGCACAGGTCGACGCCGCGCACCGTGGCGGTGCCGTTCTCCACGGCGTGGATGAAGCGCTCGAGCTGGTCGGCGTGGAAGCGCTCGAAGATGGGCATCCTGGCGAGGCCGGGGTCCGGCGCGATGAGGCCCTGCACCACGGTCAGGCCGCCGTCGATCGCCGCGAGATGAGCTTCGAGAAAGTCCGCCGGCAGCTCCATGTCGTCGTCGATGAACACCACGAGTGGGTTCTTGGAGAGCTTTACTCCGCGATCGCGGGCGGCTCCCGGACCGGCGTTGTCCTGGCGCTCGACCTTGAGGCCGAAGCGCGGCCGCATGCCATCGAGTATGGCGCTGGCCGGTTCCTTGGAGCCATCGTCGACCACGGTGACGTCGAAGCGCTCGGAGGCGAGGCTCTGCTTCTCGAGGTCGTCGATGAGCCTCCGCAGTAGCGGACCACGATTGTAGGTTGCAACGACTACGGAGACATTCATCGTATTCGACTAGACCTCGCGCAGCTCATCGCTCGGGCTCCGCGGACGAATTTTCGCGGGCACGCCGACCGCCAGACTGTCCGGCGGTACATCGGTGACCACGACGGCGTTGGCGCCGATGACCGAGCGAGCGCCGACGCGGATGGGACCCAAGATGCGGGCGCCGGCGCCGACGACGACATCGTCTTCGATGACCGGATAGCCGTTGTCCTTGGCGGTGCCGACCGTGTTGTTGCCGTAGAAGCGCACGCGATCGCCGACCTTGGCGTCACCGCCAATGACGATCCCCAGCGGATGGACGAAATACACGCCCTTACCGAGGGTGACGGCATTGCCGATCTCGATCCCGTGATATGCGGTCTGCACCACTCGCAACATGTGGTTCAACCCGGGGACGTGCCAGGTCCTCGCGAGCTCTCGCACGCGTTGAATAGCGGTTATCTGATAGGAGTCACTGGTGATGACGGCTCGGGCAATCGCCTTCCTGTCATTGCTTCCGAAGGCGCACCGCGCCAATTCTTCGGCATCGCCGATGAGGTCGTGGAAAATCACCTGCAACCCCGAGCTTGCGCCGACGTGATGCAGTTGCGAGCATAGCGCACGCGAGATGAGCATAGGATGAAGCAAAAAAGGTTCGGATTCATCGCTCTCTGGAGTGTCGTAGCTCTCACGTGCGCAAGCAACTCCGAAGGTCCGGTCGTACCTTCGCGTACCAAGGGACCCGCCGACGACGGCCTGAAGCTCGTCGAGCCTGTCTACGATCGTGGCTTCAAGGGCGACTGGCAAGACTTTGGCTGGTCGCGGCGCGAGATGAAGGGCGAGACCCCCGCCAGGGTCGACATGTCGGACTACGGCGGGTGGATCGTCGCCCGGCCAGGCCTCTCGGGAGTCTACGACGCCCTCATGCTGCGGGTGCGTAGCGCTCGTCCCATCGACTACCTCTCGGTCGCCGTCAGCTCCGGCAAACAAGGCGAGTTCCCCGACATCAAGGTGACGGGCAAGCACATGCGCCAGCTCGAGGGCGGCGAGATGGAAATCTTGGTGCCGATGAAGGAGCTCAATCCGCAAGGGCGGACCTTCGACCGGTTGGTGTTTCGCGCCAATCGCCCTCTGCCCGCCGGCTTCATCGAGCTCGACGCCATCGGCTTGTGGGGCTCGACCGACGCCAAGCGTCAGGCCGATGTCGCCAAAGCGGTCGCGAGCGCCTCACGCAAGGTCGATGTCGGCATCGAGTGCGACGGCGCATCGCACCCGATCAACGACATGATCTACGGCATCGCGTACTACCCGATGAACGATCACAAAGATCAGCACGTGTGGAGCATGAACCCCGCGGTCCGCCGCTGGGGCGGCAATCACACCACGCGCTACAACTGGAAGCTCGGTAACGCATGGAACACCGCGTCCGACTGGTTCTTCAAGAACGTCAACTATACACCCGACCCGCGCTTCAACTGGACGGACTTCCTCGCCGCCGATGCCCAGCACGGGGTGAAGACCGCCATCACCTTGCCGACCATCGGCTGGGTCGCGAAAGACACCAGCTCGTACAGCTATCCCGTCTCCGTGTTCGGCAAGCAGAAGGCCGTCGAGCCGGGTCAACCCGACGTCGGCAACGGCATGAACGACGCGGGCAAGGCGATTCCGCCTGGTCCGCCATCGCGTACGAGCATCGCCATGGCTCCGGCCGACATCGCCGCTTGGGTGTCGCGCATCAAAGAGCGCGACCAGAAGGCCGGCGGCCGCAGCGTCCATCAGTACATCCTCGATAACGAGCCCGACCTCTGGCACGTGACTCACCGCGACGTGCATCCCGATCCCGCGAGCTACGACGAGCTGCTCCAGCGGACGGTGCAATACGGCACGGCGGTGCGCAAAGCCGATCCCGAGGCGCAGATCGCCGGCCCGGCCTCGTGGGGCTGGACCGGATACTTTTTCTCGGCGGTGGATCAGGTCGCTGGTTTCCAACTGAAGCCCGACCGACGCAAACACGGCGACACACCGTTCCTCGCCTGGTTCTTGAAAGAGCTGCGCAGCCAGGAGCAGCGCACCGGCATGCGCGTTCTCGACGTTCTCGACGTCCACTTTTATCCGCAAGGTGACGGCATCTACGGCGGCTCGCGCACCGATCCCGATACCAATGCGCGCCGCTTCCGCGCGACGCACGCTCTCTGGGATCCGGTCTATCGCGACGAGTCGTGGATCAACGACGCCATCGAGCTGTTGCCGCGCTTCGAGCGCATGATCGCGGACAACTACCCGGGCACGAAGCTGTCGATTGGTGAGTGGAGCTTCGGCGCCGAGAATCACATCAGCGGCGCGCTGGCGATGGCCGAGACCCTAGGCCGCTTCGGTCAATCACCGGTCATGGCCTCGGCGTACTATTGGACCTATCCGCCGGATCAGTCGCCCTCGTACTGGGCGTTCCGCGCCTTCCGCAACTACGACGGCAAGAACGCCAAGTTCCTCGAGCACTCGGTCGCGACGCGTGACGCTCGCGATGTGTCGATCTTCGCCAGCCGCGATAGCGGAAAAGGCAAGATGGTGGCCGTTGTCTTGAACACCTCCGGCGACGCCATCGAGGCCGACATCCAGACCGGCAGCTGCGGCGGCGTTGCGCTCACGCGGAGCTTTCGTATGTCGGAGCTGACGCCGGCGTTGGCTCCGGCGAAACCGACGCGTGAGCATCTGGCGGGTAAGCCGCTGGTCGACGTGCTCCCGCCGCACTCGATTACCGTCTACGAGCTCGCAAAGACGAAGTAGTTAGGTCTCGCCGCGGACGTTCATAAGGGCACCCGAGCTTTGACGAGGCCGGGCGGAGCGACGCAGGGTGCCTCACTCGGGGGAGGCAGGGCGGCGATTGGTTTGATGCGCTCCCCGTTCTCCACGCGCTTGAGGCTGGCTTCGACGCCTCCGCCATCTCGCTGGGCTCTGAGCGTGGCCAGAGCCCAATCGCGGTTGGTCTCGTCCACCAACCGTGGAAAATTGAGCAGGGCGGTGACGGCAGTGAGCAGGCCCATCACCGCGAAAACGGTCTGCGGAGTCGATCCTGCGCCCATCTGGAGTGTGCCGGCGAGGCCATAGGCGGCGGTCATCGAACCCAGCGCAAGTGACGCGCCGAATCCAAACACTCGGGTCACGTAAGACGCCGTCCAGGCGGAGCGATTGCGGCCCGCGACCAAGCACTCGACGCGACCCGTCAGCTCACTCGCGCTGCCGTTGGCTTCCTTGGCCACGAGCGTCGCTTCGGCGCCGCAACCCCCGGCCTTCAAGAGCTCCCAACCCTTGTCGCTCTTGCTCGTTTCGACGAGGAAGTGGTGCGTCTGCTCTTTGCTTTGAGTCGAGAGAATGGCGTAGCGGTCGAGCTCGTTGAGAAAAGGCGCGCGACTTCGGGGCGAAATGTCCGCGAGGGCGTTGGCGAGTTGGTCGACGTTGGAATCAGGTCGAAGACGGGTGATTTGCACAGTACCCCCAGTTTCCTGATGGACGACTCAGTATCGGGCTTGGGGGAAGGCCGTTGTGTGACGCGCTGGCGCTCTGCGAAGGCCTACTGGCTACTCTCGCGCCGTGCGGACCCAGGTCTTTTCGCGCTTCGACACCCGCGCGAAGGTGAGCTTCCAGAGCACGTAGATCGGCGCGTAGGCGAGGGCGGTCACGGCGCCGAAGCCGAGCCCCGAGTGCTGCATGCCGCGCACGACGTAGAGGAAGAGGCAAAGCCAGCCGAAGGCCCAGAGATACATGCCGGGCGCGGGATAGCCCGAGAGAGCCCAGATGGCGGCCTCGAGCAGGGTAAAGACGAAGAGCACGATCCCCAAGGTCGCGAGCGGCGGAACGATGACGTCCATCGCGAGATCCATGAGCATCGCCGAGCGCTTGGCGAGCGCCGCGCCGATGAGTGGACGCACCATGGCGCGTTGCTGCGCGCGGCCGCTTTCCCAGCGCTTGCGCTGACTCACAGCGGCCTTGCCCCCAGAGACCATCTCGCCGAGCACCCAGGTATCGGTGGCGTATGCGACCCGTACGCCGTTCTTGCCGAGGAGAATGCCGTACTCGAGGTCTTCGACCAGGCCGTAGGCTTTGTGTGGCACCTTGGCCAGCAAGGGCATGGTGAAGCACATGCCGTTGCCGCGCAGACCGCACGACAGGCCCAGTCGTTCGCGCCCGAGCGAGCGGGTGCGGTGGAACATCGCCAGCGCAACCGTCATGAGACGTGTACGCCAAGACGCTTGCGGATTGCGCACACCGTATTCCGCTTGAGCGGCCTCTTCGCCACGCACCACCAGGGCGTCGAAAGAACGCAGCAAGTTGGGAGACGCGAGGCTGTCGGCATCGATCACCACGACTGCGTCACCGAGGTTCTCGCGAGCCACATGCTCGAACGCGAGCTCCAGCGCGTAGCCCTTGCCGCGCAGCTCCTTGTTTTGGCGCTCGAGGACGAGGGCGCCTGCTGCACGCGCCCGCGCTGCCGTGGAGTCGGAGCAGTTGTCCGCGACCACCAGGACCTTGCGAAGCTCGGCGGGATAATCGACCGCGAGAGCGCTTTGCACGGTCGCGGCGATGCCGGCTTCCTCGTCGTGCGCCGGTACGACGAGGACGAAGCGCGTCCGCGCGCCGCCGTACGCCTGTGCTCGCGGAACGCGCGCTAAAACGGACAGGAACCCCAGGTATCCGAGCAACGGAACGAAAAACAGCGCGACGACGGTCGATGCCCAGATGGCTATGGTCATGGACGCAGGCGCGGCGGTGGCTCGCGAATCTCACCCAGTAGCGGCACGCCGATGAAGCGCGGCACCTGCCACGGCTCGACGATGCGACCCGACACGATGTCGGCCGCGATAGCGAGCGCGAGACCCAAGAAGATCGCCGCGACCAGGCCCGACAGGACGATCATCGGCTTCTTGGGCTTCACCGGCTTGCGTGGGAAGACCGGCGGCTGGGTGATGAGGTAGCGGTAGCTGAAGCCCGCGGTGGCGGTCTGCACTTCGATGCGCGCGTCTTCGAGTCGGCGGAAGAGCTCGCTCTGGCTGCGCTCGATGCGCTCGTATTCGCTCATGGCCTGGTCGAGGTCGGGGTTCGGCTGCTTGTCGTTCGACATGGTGACGATGGGACGCGAAGCCTGAGCGGCCGCGGCTTGCGGCGTGGCCCCCGCGGCGATGAGCATGCGATTGAGCTGCATCGACATGCGCGCTTCCTCGGTGCGTAGCCCGGCGAGCTCCTCGGGAGGCCGCGACATGAGGTCGAGGTTGCGGTTGGCGTTGATGACGTCGGGGTGATTCGGGCCCAACGTGCCGCGCAGCTTGTTCAGGTGCTCTTGAGCTCCCTGCAGCCGTCCCTGGTAGCCGCGCTCCAGGTCCGCGATCGCGGCACGTTTGGTGCGCAAATCTTCTTCGAGCTCACGCTGTGCGCCACTGTCGGCGGTGCCGCGCACCGGCGCCGGACGCGGCTTCTCTGGATCTTTTTCGCGCTGGATGACCCGTGCACCAGGGGTGCGCATCGCCACCTCGCGAATGCGGTCGGCGGCGCGGTCGAGCGCTGGCTGACCTTCGGTGACCTGCCGCTCGAGGATCTTCACGGTCTCGTTGATCTCGGAGAGCTCGCGATGCTTGCGGCCGTCGAGGAAGCGCTTCTGGGCGGTGTCGAGGATGCGCACCGCCATCCCGGGGTCGTGCCACTCGAGCGTCATGACGACGATCTTCTCGTCTTCGACGAATGCGCTAAAGCGGTCGTCGAGAATGCTGATGAGCGCTTGCTGCTTGTCCTCGTAGGACAGCTCACCGAAGATCGCGGTGCGGATCTTGTCGAGGACGCGGCCGAGCGGGGTACGCGTCGTGTCCCAGGTGCCCGCGAGGTCAGCGTCTTCGATGATGCCGCGGAGGTTCTCGCGCGACTTGATGACTTCGACTGCGCCATCGACGGCCGATTGCGCCTGCCAGGGAATCGAGCGCCCGGGCGTCGCGAGAGCCGGGATGATGTAGTTGGTGTGCGTGAGGATGCGCGACTGGACGCGGTACAGCGGCGGCATGAAGTACAGCGCGAAGAGCGTCAGCACCATCACACCGCAGAAGACGGAAATCCCGAGCTTGCGGTGTCGCTTGATGGAGCGTCGCGCGAAGCCGAGAAGGAGCTTCACGCTGCCAAGGTTGAATTCGATATCGCCTGTTTTCGAATAGGATGGGCGCTGCGCCACGTGTTGCTCCTTAGGCGTTCACGATAATCACCGTTTGAGCAGCGTCTTCACCGCCTCGACGAATTCTTTCTTTTTGAAGGGCTTCGAGATGTATTTGGTGACGCCGACCTCACGCGCGCGGGCGTGATCTTCCAAGCTATTGCGGCCAGTTACGACGAGGACCGGCACCTTGGCGGTGGTGTCCTTCTCGCGGACGCGCTCGCACAGCTCGAACCCGCTCATCGACGGCAGATTGAGGTCGAGGATGAGCAGCTCGGGGACTTCCTTCTCGATGTGCTCGAGAGCGGTGACGCCGTCGTCGACTTCGACCACCCGTACGGCGAGGGTCTTCAAGTAGCCGGCGATGACACGACGGGCGTCGATGTCGTCTTCGGCGACGATGACCAAGGGTGCTCTTTGTGGCTGCGCTGACATCATAGTGTGAAGCCTTTAGATCCCCGTATCACGACGACATCGCAAGTAGACGTGGGTAAATGAATAGTAAAGCGAATACCCACAGTCCCATGAAGATCAAAAAGCCCGCGACACAACGACGTAAGCCACGTTTTGGGTCCGCATCATAGGACGTGACGATCGGAATGACGAAGGTCACGAGCAAAACCGAGATGAGGAGTAGCTTTTCCAACGCTCACCATACCTGGGTCGCGCCGTGGAACGCGAGGTAGAGGATGACCACCGGTCGATTCCAGTTGCCGACCACCTCCGTGTAGTCCTCGAGACGCTCGGTAATCAATGCCCCGAGCTCGACCCGCGCCGTACGTGTCAGGGTACGGATGAGCACCGGGTTCAAGATCGCGAAGACGTCTTGGTCGATGTAGGGCTGGTTGGTGGTGGTGAACTCGAAATCACCGGGCACGTAGACGCTGAAGTCGATGCGCGCGAGCCATAGGCGCGACAGGACGATGTTGTTGCCGATGCCGAAGGCGATGCGCTGCTGCAAGACGCCTTGGATGGGATCGTAAAAGGGCAAGAGGTTCAGCGACAAACGCGTGGAGTAGAGGTAGCCAGCGCCTCGCCATTGGATGCCGTTGATGACCAGCGTCATGACCGGCATCAGGCGCTCCTCGGTGCCGGTGCGCGGTGGGAGCAAACCGCCGCCGACCATCCATTCGGGGATCTGCCGCGAGCCGTATTGGGTACCCGAGATCTGCAGGCCGACGTGCGCCTGGATCCCAACTTGGCGATCGGAGCGATACTCGTAGCTCAAGGCCGGCGTAAGCGCGTTGTAGTAGGGGCCGCCTTGAAACCAGATCTCCCGGTACTCGGCTTCCGCGGCGATGCTGTTACGCAGATCGAGCTGCCGCGTCAGCTTCACACTGCCGCCGACGAAGTCCTGCTTGCGAAAAAACTGGAAGCTCTGTTGCCCAGGAGCCGGGCCCTGATGTCCGGCAAGCCCTTGCACATCGACGCGGGTGAATTTGCCGACCTGCTGGGTGACGCCGACGAAGGCTTGCGCCGACGCGTAGCTGAGGATGCGGTTCTCGGGGATCGTGAAGATCGTTGCCTGATCGGGGTTGAGCAAACGCCGCGCCCGATAGAAGTCGATCTGACCCGCCGTGATGTTGCCGTTCGCATAGACGGTGGTGAAGCGCGTCAAACGATACCCGGCGGAGAGCGAGGCGTTGTGCAACGTCAGGGTGTTGGTGTTACCGAAGGCGTTAGTCAGCAAGAACTGCGGCATGTACGACAAGCGCAGCTCGCTGCGATTGCCGAGCAGGCGCAACGCAAGCGACGGCGAGAGCTCGGTCGAAACCGTGCTCGCGGTACCGAGGCTTTCTCCCTGCACGCCGTTGATGGTCGTGACCAGCGGGATGAAGCCGATGCGGTTCTCGTTGCGTAAGCCGGCTACCAACTGCACCGAAGTGAGCTGGAGGGCGGCGACTAGTGCCCAACTCAGCATCCGAGCCGCCTTATTCGACTACGATGACGTCACCGTCGCGCAGGGCAAAGGCGAGTGAGCGGCTGTTGCCGGCCACGAGGTCGCGATAGCGGAAACGCACGCGCGTCGCGTCGGCCGCACCACGGACCACGAAGATCGAGCTTGCATCGGCAAACTCGGTGAGGCCACCAGCGCGGGCAAGGATGTGCAAGACAGTCTCCCCGGAGCGCACCGGATAGGCGCCGGCGGCACGGACCTCGCCGATGACCGAGACCGTGACTTCGCGGGCCTCATCGACGGTGACCGTGACATTCGGCTCGACCACGAGACCCTGCAAGCGACGCTTGATTTGCACGGCCGCGTCCGGGGCAGTGAGACCCGAGACCGCGAGGTCACCGACCAACGGCACGGTCGCGACACCGTCGGCGCGCACGCGCACCGGGCCCGAGAGCTGCGGCTGGTTCCACACCAGGACCGACAGGCGGTCGCCGGGGCGGATGGCGTAAGTTTCGGGCTCGTGCCGCTCGAGCGGCATCTGCTCGGCCCAAACGTATTTGCCGGAGGCGCAGGCGGTGCTGCCGAGGAAGAGACCGCAAACCAAGAGCCAACGCATCATGTCGATCCTATTCTGCTGCTTGCGGAGCAGGTGCTCCACGTCGTCGCGACAATGCACTCGAAAGATGATGCAGCATCTCCCGTAAGGGAATAGCCCCGAGTACGGTTCCTAGCGCGACATAGAGCACGATCTCGACCGGCGCGCGCCACAAGCTCATGGCGTGGGTCGCGTCTGGCGCAAAAAGGGGCAAGACCTGGTGCACCCCAGCGACCGCGGCGCACACCACGGCGAGCTTCCCCATGTTGGCCGCGAAGGCGCGGTCCGGGCCCGCCTTACCCAGGGCGACGAAAAACAGGGTCGCGACCATGAGCTCGCTCGTCAGAGACGCCGCGGCGGCACCCATGCCGGACCCTCCGGGGCCAAAATACTGACCACCGAGCGGGATGGTCGCGAAGTTGAGCAGCGGGTGGACGATGAGCCCGATGACGGCGACCCGCGTCACCTTCCAGACCCTGCCGAGCTGCACCAAGTGCGAGGCGCTGACCACGCAGACGTACGAGAGCGGGATCACCGGCGCGAGGATTTGCAGGGTGCGCGCAGAGGGCGCGTACGCGTCTCCGAAGAGCAGCCGAACCACGGCGTGAGCGTGCAGCACCAGCATCAGCGTCAGCGGCACTGCGAGCACGAGGACGATGCGCAGGGTGCCGCGCATCATGCCATCGAGGGCTTCGGGCGACTCCTTCATGACCCGCGAGCTCATCGGGAGGAGCACCGCGTTCATGATCGGCAACACCAACAAGGCGAGCAGGTTGATGTTCACCGCGGCGCCGTACCAAGCGGTCTCGGCGTCGCTGATCATCCACGAGAGCATGATGGAGTCGACGCGCGCGTAGATGTCGTGCGCCAGGAAGTTCAAATAGAAGGGCAGTGCCGAGGCGATGACCGCGAAAGCAGCCTTGGTCTCCCAGCGTAGCTCGAGCTTCACGTACTTGCGGCAGATGCCGATGAGCGCCAGCATCTTGCCGGCCTCGGTGACCAGGAAGGCGCCGGCGACCAGCAGCAAGGCGCCGTGCAAGGCGAGCGCCCCGACCACCAGCGCGCCCCAGATGAGCTTGCTCGACACGTTGATGAGGGCGAGCTCGCGGACCTCGCCGCGGGCGTTCAAGATGGCCTGCAGCGTCGTGTTGAAGGCGAAGAAGAGCTGGCCAAAGGCGAAGACGAAGACCAGCTGCCACTCGAGACTGCTCTTCCCCATGAGGAAGAGGATGATCGCCATGATGGCGAAGACCGCGACGGTCATCAGGGCCCGCAGGATGATGACGCCGCCCATGAAGTCGGAGGCGTGCTCGACGCGGGTCGCGATCTCACGGTTGATGTACGTGTCGACGCCGAGGTTCAAGAACACGAAAGCGGCGGCGGTGAACGACTCCGCGAAATAGACCTGCCCGAACACGTCCGGGCCGAGATAACGCGGCATCCAGAAGCGCACCGCTATGGCGACACCGAGCGTCGCGACCAGCGAGCCGGTGAGCATCAGGGCGTTGCGGAGCGCCTTGTGGGTCTCGTGAGCGACCGTACTGCTGGGGCTCACGTCTGCTTTAGCGGAAGTCTCGATTCAGTTGTCTCAGCTCGCGCCACGACCGGCGATGACCACCGGGAATGTCTGCAAGATGAGCCGCATGTCAACCGAGAGGCTCCAGTGATCGACATAGCGCAGGTCGAGACGCATCCACTCTTCGAAGCCGATGGCGTTACGACCGCCGACTTGCCAGTAGCAGGTGAGGCCCGGGCGCACCGACAGGCGGCGGCGCTGCCACACCTTGTATTGCGCGACCTCGGACGGAAGCGCGGGACGCGGGCCGACGATGGTCATGTCGCCACGCAGGATGTTGATGAGCTGCGGCAGCTCGTCGATCGAGTACTTGCGGATGAAGCGACCGATGGGCGTGATGCGCGGGTCGTGCTTCATCTTGAAGACCGGACCCGTCTGCTCGTTCATCTTCATCAGCTTTTCTTTCAAGGCTTCCGCGTCGACGACCATCGAGCGGAACTTGAGAAGGCTGAAGTGCGCGCCGTGCAGGCCGACGCGCGTCTGGCGGAAGAAGACCGGACCCTTCGAGGTCAGCTTGATCACCGCCGCCACGCCGATGAGCAGCGGCGACAGCATGACCAGCGCCACCGAGGAGGCGGCAATATCGATGAGACGCTTCACGGCGTACTGAACCGGCGCGGTGCGCGTCGAGAGGTAGTGGAGGTAGCCGTCGGTGTTGCGCGAGGTCGAAAGCAGAGCCGCGCGCTCGTAGCGCAGCGAGTGGACCGGTACCGCGAACGGCATACCGATGCGCTCGCACGAGGTGGCGACTTCTTGCATCTCGCCGCCTTGCGAGAGCACACGGCCCGCGATGTAGACCTCGTTCACCGGGCGCTGTTGCAGGGTCTCGAGGAGCGAATCGACCGTGCCGCTCACCGGGACGCGGATGCCGTAGGGCAGCGGTGGGTCGCTCTTGAAGCGCAGGAAGCCGACGACGCGGCGACCGCTGTTGCCTTCGTTCAAGCGATAGTAGGTCGATACGCCGAGGGCGCCGGTACCGACGATGAGCACGTCTTCGAGCGGCTCGTCGATGCGGCTGAAGGCCGAGAGGAAGGTCAGGCGGCAGAGGCAGCTCGCGGCGCCCAGGACGACCGCGAAGGTGAGGAACGAGACCGCATCGCTCTTGTCGCCGTAGAGCAACCAGTCGACGATCGCGGTGGAGACGGTGACGGTGATCGCGGCGATCCCCGTGAGGACCATGTTGTCCCAGCGGCTACGCGGGGTGCAGGCAGAGTAGAGGCGAAGGAAGACGGCGGTGCACAGCCAAGCGAGGAGGGCGGTCGCCAGGAGCACGAAAACGCGAGTCTGGAGGATCTCGTGCGTCCTCAATGCTGCGAGCAGCGTGAGGATCGTAAAGCAGCAATCAAAGAAGAGATTGAGCTTTGCGCCGATGCCTGGGGTCAGTTTGTCGAACTTCGCGTTCATTGCATTACCTGGCTGGGTGCCAGTGAATCGTGTGGTGAGACGTCAAGGCAGAACTACTAATACGTTGGCGAGGCGAGATCGGATCTCTGAAAGAACCATATTTATACTACCACCCACTGTACCGCCCAACCCACGCCGATGCACGTCCCCTAGTGTCGATCAGCATGTTGACCATGCTTCTCGATGTATCGGCATCCCGAGGAATAACGTACGCAATTTTTCGTGAGTGGCATCAGGGAAGATGAAGAAAATGTTCACATGAACGGTGAACTTGGTTGGGCACCGCCGTTGCCGTGCTGCCATCGCGTACGTACAATGGTCTGTCAACGATGGGCTCACACAATGCGTTGGCCGGCGACCCTCCGGTCGTGACTTCCAATATCACACCACGGGCGTCCAAACGGCGCCGTTTACGCGTTCTGCTGCTTGCGGAGCTGGCCAATCCCAATTGGATCAGCGTTCCGATGGTGGGCTGGCGGCACATCAAGGCCGTCTCGCAGTTCGCCGACGTCCATGTCGCGACCCACTACCGCAACCGCGAGGACATCGAGCGCAGCGATTTCCCCAAGAGCGACGTCACGTTCATTGGGCCGACCTCCATCGAGAACTTCGTCTGGGGCATGGCCAAGAAGATTTCCAGCGCTGGGGCCATGAACGGCATCACCCAGACGGCCATGAGCGTCCCCGCGTATTACCAGTTCGAAAACGAGACCTGGGCGCGCTTCCTGCCGGAGCTCGAGGCCGGAAGCTTCGACCTCGTCCACCGAATTACCCCGGTAAGTCCAGGGGTTCCGAGCTTCCTGGCCAAGCGGGCCGCAGACCTCGCGGTTCCATTCGTGCTCGGGCCCGTGAACGGTGGTGTGCCCTGGCCCAAGGGCTTCGCCCAAGAGCGCAAGCGCGAAGGGGAGTGGCTGGGCCGCCTGCGCGGCGCTTATCGCTTCCTGCCGTACTACCGATCGGTGCGCGAGCACGCCTCGGCCATCCTCGTGGGCTCGGCCGCGGCCTGGCGGGAGATGCCTCGGGAGTACGAGGAGAAGATGTTCTACCTCCCCGAGAACGCCATCGACGATCGCCAGTTCTCGAAGACCACCAAGGTCTACGACGCGAATCCGCTGCGGGTCGCGTTCGTCGGCCGCATGGTCGCCTGCAAGGGCATCGAGATGCTCATCAAGGCTGCGGTGCCGCTCTTGAAAGAGGGCAAGGTGGTCATCGACCTGATTGGCGACGGCCCCGAAAAACCCATGCTGCTCAAGCTCGTGGAGAGCGAAGGCGTCGCCCACGCAGTCCGCTTGGACGGTTGGGTGCCGCACACCGAGCTGCAAGAGCGTTTGATGCAATCGGCCGTGCTCGGCTTTCCCAGCATCCGCGAGTTCGGCGGTGGCGCGGTCATGGAGGCCATGATGCTCGGCCTCATCCCCGTCGTTGTCGGTTATGGCGGACCGCACGAAATCGTCGATTCGAGCTGCGGCTTCCGCGTGCCCCTCGGCAAGCGCGAAGACGTCATTCAGGGTCTGCGCGACACGCTGACCAAGCTCGCCGACATGAGCGGCGACGAGCGCCGTAAGCTCGGCGAAGCCGCCCACGCCCGTATCAACAACGAGTTCTCGCTACCGGCCAAGCGCGACAAGACACGCGCCATCTACGAATGGCTAGTCGGCATCGGCGAAAAGCCGACCCATCTGCGGCCACCACCCGAAGCACTCGAGCTCTACAAGTCGCCGTCGTTCGGCGGGCTGTTCTAGGCTACATCTCGACCGATGCGCTCACTCACCAAGGTGCGGTTCGGCTCCATTCACGCGGATGCGGTGACCTTCCGCGAAGCCGTCGAATACGTCATCGACCTCGTTCGTGAAGGCCACGGCGGTTACGTCGTGACGCCCAACGTCGATCACATCGTGCTCGCCGAGACCGACGAGGGCTTGCGGCTCGCCTACGCCGACTCATCGCTGTCGCTCGCCGACGGCATGCCGCTCCTGTGGATGGCCAAGTTCCTGCGCACCAAGATCCCGGAGAAGGTCTCGGGCTCGGATATCATGATGCCGCTCATCGAGCGGGCAGCGCAGGACGGTCTGCGCGTGTACTTCCTCGGAGGTGCACCGGGAGTCGCCGAGGCGGCATCGGCCACGTTGCTCACGCAGCTACCGACCTTGCAAATCTGCGGTCACGACGCGCCGCCCCTAGGATTCGAGCGCGAGCCCGAGATCCTGCAGAAAGTGATCGACAAGGCGAACGCAGCGAAACCGCATCTCGTCTTCGTGGCGCTCGGTTGCCCCAAACAAGAGCTGTTCATGCGGATGGTCCATCGTGACCTCGCGCCCGCGGTGCTGCTTGGTATCGGAGCGAGCCTGGACTTCATCGCTGGTGTGCAATCGCGGTCACCGGCGTGGATGTCGAAGGTCGGGCTCGAGTGGACCTACCGACTGATGAAAGATCCGAAGCGCCTGGCGCACCGCTATCTCGTGCGGGACCGGGCAATCGCCGGGATTTTCTTACGACAGCTGATGGGCCGGTAAATGGGGACAGTCACCATTTATGGCTTGACGATGATGCTACCGATGATGTGATCGCGCCCAATCATCTCGATCACCTCGTTGCACTCACCGAACGTCGTGTCGTTCAGTCCCATGCACAGAATGATCGCATCCGCCGAGCGCGCCGCCGGGATCGAGCGTGTCTGTGATAGCGGTGAGTCCAACGCCATGATCACCGTCGAGTAGCGACTTCCCTCGCCCGACGCGTAGTCGAGGAGCTGCGGACCGAGCGCCAATGCCCGTTCGGCGTCGTCCGCCGGCAGCAGCGAGAAGTCCATGAAGTCGAAGCGTCCGTGGAGGCCCTCGGAGAGGATCGATCCGAGATCGTCGAGCTCGGCCGGAGCGTCCAAGGGGCTCGAGCGCCGGCCACCCGGCTGACAGCCGCGGATGCTGGCATCGACCACCAAGACGCGTGCGCCAGGCTCCTGGCCAGCCATTTGGCCCATGCCCTGCGCCAGGGTGAGCCCGCTGACGGTTTCGTTGATGGGGACGATGGCGAGCGTGTTCCAGGCTCGCTGCCGGGCCACTTTAAACCACGCGTGTTGGATCTCGATCGCCGGCAACGGCGCCAAGGCGAAATCACGGGTTCCGTGACGGAGCTCGAGCAGGGCTTTGCTATCGTTTGTCGGCATATTGGTGCGGACTGCTTGTGCTGCCTGATTGTATCGCATCACTCACCTGCCAGCCTAGTGACTGTGCCGTTGTCGACTTGCGCCACGAACCAGCGCTGATTGGCGACAGTGGATTGAGCGAGGCCGGCGAAATACTCGGCGCCTTGAGTCGTGCCCCCGCGGAAGATGCCGTAGACGTTCAAAAACTGGGTGCCGCTGGTCTGGTCGTAGATCGCCTGACCAATCACGTAGTCGTGCTGGTCGTTGAGCGTGCTCAGGCGGTCGGCGACGAGGACGCGGCGCTGCGATCGCGAGACCAGCTGGAAGTCGATACCGTCACTGCCGAGCACGAGCTCGACCGGCGTGTTGTCGGTGTCGTCGAGGTAATTGATGATGCCACTGTAGGCGCGGCCGCCAGCGACGATGAGCGCCGTTCCGCGCCCAGTGTTGAGCGGGCCTTCGTTCTGGCCTTCGAGGATCTCGACTTCGGGGACCACGGCGACCGTCTTGGCGCTGCCGCACACGTCCGCTAGAGCGGCGCCCAGCTCGTCAGCGGCCTGGTTGTCCGCGGTCGGATCATCGGTTCCACCATCGACGAATTTGCCTTCGCGGTGGACCACGAGGATCTCGGCGCTATCGCAGACGGTATCGAAGCGTAGTGGCGCGCAGGTCGTGCCGGTGCAGTACGTGGAGGCAGCGCAGGTGTTGCCACAAGCGCCGCAAGCGCGGTTCGAGAGCGAGAGGTCTTCGCAACGTCCGCTACAGCAGGTGCGGCCGTCGCAGTCGTCGTCGCTCTCACAGCGAACGATGCCCTCGAGATTATCGACCTCGTCCGTCGGGTTCGTCGTGCTGCAAGCAATCGTCATTGCGAAGGCGCACAGCGCCACCGCGCGTAACCATCCCATTCTCACAATGCTCCCCCACGCCGCCGATCTTATTCAACGACTTTGTTGAGGGTGTGGTCGGCAACGCTTGCGCGCAAGGTTCGGGGACCGGCATTGCTGGTGCCAAATGGCCACACAATCCGGCGAGCTTCGTCGCCAGCTCAACGTGACCGACGCGATCGCGATTTTCGTCGGAATCATCCTGGGCTCGGGGGTCTTCGTCGCCCCAGCGCAGGTCATCGGCGCGGCACCGGCGCCGCTGGCGGCGGTCGGCCTGTGGCTCGCGGGTGCGGTGATCGCAGCGTGTGGGGCGTTTACCTACGCCGAGTGCGGCGCGCGCTTGCCCTCGAACGGTGGTTTCTACGTCTACTATCGTGCCGTTTACGGCGAGCCGTTGGCCTTCGTCGGCGGCTGGTCGGCGACCTTCGTCACGTATCCCGCGTCGACTGCCGCGATCGCTCTATTGGGAGCCCAGTACGGCGGCGTCATCGCGCCTGCTTTGGCGGACAAGACGCGATGGGTCGCCACCGCGGCGGTGCTCGCGACGGGCCTCTTGAATTGGGCCGGTGTTCGCACCGGTGCCACGGCGCAACGCGTGCTCACCGCCTTCAAGGTAGCGACGGTGCTCGGTGTCTGCGGCGCTGCCTTGTTCGCGAAACCGGCCGACGTCGTCGAGAGTCTGCCACCCGCGGCGAGCCTCGCCGTCGCCCTGACCGCGATGGTCAGCGTGTTGTGGTCGTACGACGGCTGGAGCGACGTGACCCTGATTACCGGGGAGCTCGAGCAGCCCGAGCGCAACCTCGGCAAGGCCGTCGCCATCGGTGTCGTGACTTTGTTCATCGTCTACGTGCTCGTCCAGCTGTCCGTGATGACGCTGTTACCTGCCGCGGTGGCAGCCGCTTCGCCGAGTGTCCTCGCTGACGCCGTGCAGGTCGCGCTCGGTGCCGGCGCTGCGTCGCTGCTCGCCGCCATCGTTTGCGTCAGCACTTTCGGTTCGGTGAACGGTATCGTGCTGACCGCGTCGCGTCTCGGACATGCCATGAGCGTCGACGGGGTGATCCCTCCGTGGTTTGCGCGTCTCCATCCGGCTCGCGGGACGCCTGGTCGAACCATCGCGGTCATGGTCGCCTGTACGATCGTTTACGTCTGGGCTTCCGACTTCCGTGGCCTGCTCGAGTTCTTCGGGCAGACGATCTGGTTGTTCTACGGGCTCACGGCGGTGAGCGCGCTCGTCCTGCGGCGCCGCGGTCCGGTTGCCGGCTTCCGAGCTCCCTGGTTTGCGCCCTGGGTCGTGGTCGCGACGGCACTGGCGATGAGCATTGGCCTTGCGGTAGCCAACCCCAAGCGCTTTTTTATCGGCGTCGCTCTGGTTTCGGCTGCCTTGCCGGCTTACCTGATCTGGCGCGTCGTAAAGCAACGCCTCGCATAAATCATGGCATCCATCGAGCTCAGCAGCGTCACCAAGCGCTACGGTGACGCCACCATCGTCGACGGCATCTCGCTCTCCATCGCCGACGGCGAGCTGGTGGTGCTGGTCGGCCCTTCGGGCTGCGGCAAGAGTACGCTTTTGCGGATGGTGGCAGGCCTCCTCGCCCCGACCGGCGGCACCATCAGCATCGACGGGCGTGACGTCACCCATGTAGCGCCCGGCGACCGCGACATCGCCATGGTCTTCCAGAGTTACGCGCTCTATCCGCACATGACGGTGCGCGAGAACATCGCCTTCCCCTTGAAGGTGCGCCGCGTCGCTCCCGCCGAGCTCGACGAGCGGGTGAAGCGCGTCGCCGACATGCTGGGGCTCGGGCACTTGCTCGAGCGCAGGCCGCGTGACCTCTCCGGCGGACAGCGGCAGCGCGTCGCCATGGGTCGTGCCATCATTCGTGAGCCCAAGGTCTTTCTCTTCGACGAGCCGCTGTCCAATCTCGACGCGGCGCTGCGCACGCGTATGCGCGCCGAGATCGCCGAGCTGCACGCGCGTCTTTCGGCGACGATGATCTACGTCACGCACGATCAGCACGAAGCGATGACCCTCGCCGACCGCATCGTGCTCTTGAACAAGGGCCACATCGAGCAGCAGGGGGCGCCACTCGAGCTCTACCAGCGGCCGCGCACGCGTTTCACCGCGGAGTTCATGGGCAGTCCGCCGATGAACTTCTTGCCGGTCGAGAAGCAGTCCGACGTCCTGGCGCATCGCGAGTTCCGCGTGAAACGCGGCGAGCTCGGCATCGGTGACTGGGACGCGCTGCCCAGTGATCTGGTGCTGGGTGTCCGGCCGGAATCGCTGCGTCTCGCGGACCAAGTGAGCGGTCCGCACCGCCTCGACGTCCAGGTCGCCTGGGTCGAGCGCACTGGTAGCGACAGCTACGTGCACAGCCGAGCCGGCGACACTCCGGTGGTGGCGCGTCTCGCCGCCGCCGAGGCCGAGCGCCTGTCCGCTGGAAGCACCGTGACGCTAGCCTTCGACCAGATGTCGCTCTTCGAACGCGATAGCGGTCAAGCGGTGGCGCATCGCTGATGGGGCGCTGGCTCGCTCTGCTGGCCGCTCTCGCGGTCGCGCCGCCGACGCTGGCGGGGGAGGGCGAGATCGTCCTCTGGCATGCCTATCGCGCCGGTGAAGCTCAGGCCCTCGACGCCGTCGTCGATGCTTTTCGCGTCGAGCACCCCACCATCAAGGTGCGCGTCCTGCAGGTTCCGTACGGCGCCTACCCCCAGAAGCTGCGCACCGCGATTCCCCAAGGCGCGGGGCCGGACCTGTTCATCGCGCCCAACGATCATCTGCGCGATTTCATCGAGCGCGATCTGATCACGCCGGCAGGCGGTGTACCCGTCGCCCGCTTCGACGAACGGTTGGTCAGCGCGCTCACCTTGAAGGAACGCCTCTGGGGTTATCCGCTCGCCTACAAGACCCTGGTCATCTTCTATCGCCGTGACATGATCGAGCAGCCACCGCGCGACACCGACGATCTCGTGGCCATGGCGCGACGTCTCACGGGCGAAGGGCGCTACGGCTTCGTCTATCAGGCGAGCCTGCCTTACTATCACGCGCCCTGGTTGTTCGGCTTCGGCGGCAAGCTCTTCGAGGGTGAGCGCTTGCTGCCGTTCGAATCGCCGGCGGCCGTCGCCTCGGGTGACTTCCTGCGCCGACTCACCTTCGAAGAGAAGGTGACCCCCGTCGACATCAGCGGCGCGCTCGCTACCGAGCTCTTCAATCGCGGACGCGCCGCGATGGTGATGAACGGGCCTTGGTTCGTGAGCGAGATCGCTGCCGACGTGCCCTGGGCGGTGGCGCCGTTGCCGGTGGTGAGCGCGACGGGGCTCCCGGCGCGGCCCTTCGTTTCGCTCGACGTCCTCTATCGTACGGTGCGCGCCGAAGGCTCGGTCGATGCCGCTGCGCTCGTCGATGCGCTCACCAGCGACGCCGCGGCGCTGACCAGAGCGCGCATCGGCCGCCAACCCGTCGCCAACGCCGCTGTCGTCCACGACCCCATCGTCGAGAACGACCAGCTCCTGGCGATGCAGGCGCGTCAGCTCGCGGCGACCGAGGCGCTTCCGACCGAGCCGGTCATGCAGCTGGCGTGGGACCCGTACGAATCGGCGCTGCGGCAGATCCAACGCGGAGCCAAGTCGCCGGAAAAAGCGTTTCGCGAGGCGACCGCGCGGATTCAGGTGCTGGCGCGTCCACTCCCCGAGGCCGCGCCGATGCGCCTGTACGTGCTGGCCCTCCTCGGGCTCGTGGCCGTTGGTCTAGCGATCTTCTTGAAGCGCGTGAGACGCGGCGACGTTCTCGCGGATGTCCGCCGTAGCGGAGCTGCCTACGCGTTCATCGCCCCCGCCGCCATCGGCATGGCCTTGCTCGTGGGCGTGCCGTTCCTCATGGGCGTCGGCCTGGGATTCTTCGAGTACGAAGGGGCTCAGATCCGCTTCGTGGGCATGGGCAACTTCGCGAGCATTCTCGGCACCTCCGATTACAGCCCGTTCGAGCCCATGAGCTTCTACTTCACCATGGCGGTCACCGTGCTTTGGACGGTGAGCAACATCGCGCTCCACGTGGCCATCGGTTTCGCCTTCGCGCTGCTCTTGCAGCCTCCCTGGTTGCGCGGTCGCGCCGTCTTCCGCGTCTTGCTCATCCTGCCCTGGGCGATCCCGAACTACATCACCGCGTTGATCTTCAAGGGCCTGTTCAACACCCAGCTCGGCGCCATCAATGCCTTGCTGCCGAAGGTCGGGCTGCCTGCGATCGACTGGTTCGACAACTTCGCGTCCGCTTTCGCGGCGAACCTCACGACCAATGTCTGGCTCGGCTTTCCCTTCATGATGGTGACCATCCTCGGGGCGCTGCAAGCCATTCCCAGTGATCTCTACGAGGCGGCGCGGGTCGATGGGGCGGGGGCGTGGCGTCGCTTCACCAGCATCACCTTGCCGCTGGTCGGGCCCGCCCTGGTGCCCTCGGTGGTGCTCGGCACCATCTGGACCTTCAACATGTTCAACGTCGTCTTCTGCGTGAGCGAGGGCCAGCCGGAGGGCGCGACCGACATCCTGGTCACCGAGGCGTACCGCTGGGCCTTCATGCGCAACGGCCGCTACGGCTACGCCGCGGCATATTCGCTGGTCATCTTCGCCATCCTCTTGCTCTACAGCGCCCTCACCAAGAGACTGCTCGCGGCGCGCATCACGGAGGCGACGTGAGCGAGCGCCCGTCCATCGTCTTGCGCCTCGCCGCCTACGCGCTCCTCGCGCTCGCGACCGTCGTGGTCATGTTCCCAGTGTACGCTGTAGCGGTCATGGCGGTGAGCCGCGCGCCCGGCTTCTCGGTGGTGTTGTCACCCGATCCGGCGCTGTTCACGCTCGACCATCTCACGAGGTTCGTCGGGCACCACGATGCCGAAGGCCGCTGGCTGTTCGGGCGCCAGCTTTTGAACAGCCTCGTCGTCGCCGGTGGCGCGACCGCGCTCGGGGTTTTGCTCGCGACGACCGCCGCGTATGCTTTCAGCCGCTTCCGCTTTCCCGGCCATCGCCTCGGTATCGCTTCGTTCGTGGTCGTGCAGATGTTTCCGGCGACGATGATGATCGTGCCGCTCTATCTCCTGATGTCGGCGCTCGGTCTCCTCGACTCGGTGTTCGGCCTGGTCGTGGTTTACGCCACGACGGCGCTGCCGTTCTGCGTCTGGATGCTCAAGGGCTACTTCGACACCATCCCGGCCGACCTCGACGAGGCGGCGTTGGTCGATGGCGCGTCGCGTATCCGCATCTTCTATCAAGTGATCTTGCCGCTGGCGCGGCCCGCCATTGCGGTCACCGCCTTGTTCTCCTTCTTGACCGCATGGAACGAGTTCATCATGGCGGCGACCTTCCTATCGCACGAAGAGAAGTTCACTTTGCCGGTGACGCTCTTTCGTCACGTCGGAGCCTATGGCGCCGACTGGGGTGCCTTTGCCGCGGGCTCGTTGGTGGTGAGCCTCCCGGTTTGCCTCTTGTTCTTCGCCCTGCAGCGTCAGCTGGTCGGCGGCTTGTCCGCCGGAGCGGTCAAGTAGTGGCTTACTGGGGCGAAGTCACCTCGACGGTGGATTGGTGTGAAGCGAACTATCTCGCCAGCGACTTCATCGCCGAGCCCTGGAACACCCTGTCGAGCCTGGCGATGGTCGTCGCCGGCATCCTCGGCTTGATTCGCCATCGCGAGCTCACGGGACGCTACCGCCTGGCGTTCGCGCTTCTCGTCCTCGTCGGCATCGGCAGCGTCGCCTTCCACGCGAGCCTGCGCTTCGGTACCCAGCTCCTCGACGAGCTGCCCATGGTCTACTTGGTGCTGGTCATCGTCTACGTGCTCACGGGTGCGCGCTGGCGCTGGCCGTTCGTGCTGGCCGCGGCGTTACTGACGGCCCTCGCCAGCGGCACGCGCGGGCAGGTGCAGTTCTACGTGTTCCAGATCGGCTTCGGAGCCCTCGAGCTGTTCGCGCTCGCGAAGACGTACCTGTTGCAACGGCAGGCCGTGCCCGAGGTGCGACGGCTCTACCGCTACGGCATGCTCTCGTACGCCGTAGCGGTCACCGTGTGGTTCGTCGACATCCGCTTCTGCGGGGTGACCGGCGACCTGAAGCTCCACGCCTTGTGGCATGTCCTGGTGTCGGCGGGCTTTTATGCGCTGCTACTGGTGATCGCGCGCTCTTTCACCGCGAGCCCGATGGGGCAGGCGACTCCGGTGCCACCGACACCGCAGTAACCGCCGGGATTTTTGGCGAGATACTGCTGGTGGTACTCCTCGGCCGGGTAGAGCTCGGGAGCCTCGCGGATCTCGGTGGTGATGGGGCCATATCCGCTTTCGCGGAGCTTCGCTTGGTAGACCTCGCGCGATGCGAGCGCGGCGTCACGCTGCGCGGGGGTGTGCCAATAGATGGCGCTACGATACTGCGTACCGGTGTCGTTGCCCTGGCGCATGCCTTGGGTCGGGTCGTGATTCTCCCAAAAAACCTTCAGCAGCTGGTCGACGCTCACCTGCTTGGGGTCGTAGACGATGCGCACGGTCTCGGCATGACCCGTGCGGCCGCTGCACACCTCTTTGTAGGTCGCGTTGGGCGTGGTGCCGCCCTGGTAGCCGACCCAGGTGCTGAAGACGCCGGGCACCTGCCAGAACTTGCGCTCCACACCCCAGAAGCAACCCATGCCGACGTCGAGCACCTCGTGCCCGGGAGGCACGGTGCCGAGCGCCTTGCCGTTGACGAAGTGGGTGTGAGGAAGCGCGATCGCGGTAGCCATGATGATCCTCTTCTTTCGAGCCCTATACGCCTGCGCGCCTGCCATGCGAAGGTCGCGCGGCGCATGCAGCTCGCGATTGTCACGTGTGAAGAACATGCCCAGCTGATGCCGGCGGATCGGGCGCTCGCCGCTGCTCTGGAGAGGCACGGCATCCACTCGGTACCAGCTGTGTGGAGCAATACGGCGGTTCCCTGGCACGGTTTCCAAGCGGCGCTCATTCGTTCGCCCTGGGACTACTACGAGCGGCCGCGTGAGTTCGCGGCCTGGCTCGACCGCATCGAGGCGATGCGCTTGCCGCTTTGGAACCCCGTCGGCACCGTCCGCTGGAACATGCACAAGGGCTACCTCCGGGAGCTCGGTGAGGTCGGAGCGCCGCTCCCCGGCACCGTCGTCGTACGCGCGGACCAGCTCGCCCCTTCGCTCTCTGCCTTGTTCGCGGAGCGCGGCTGGCCACAGCTCGTGATGAAACCCGCAATCTCCGGCGGCGCTTTCGAGACCTACAAAGTAGAGCGCGATGACGCGTCCGCGTTCGAGGAGCGCTTTCGGGCGCTGCATTTGCGTGGCGATGTCATCGTGCAAGAGTACTGCCCGCAAATCGAGACTAGCGGCGAGATCTCACTCGTTTACGTGGGTGGCGAGCTCACGCACGCCGTGCGCAAGGTGCCGCGTGACGCCGACTTCCGCGTGCAAGAACGCTTTGGCGGACGCGCCGTCGGTCACGCTCCGACCGACCTCGAACGCCAAGCCGCCGAGCGCGTGCTCGAGGCCACGGCGAAGCTTGGCTACGCGCACGTCTACGCGCGCGTCGACATGGTGCACCACAAGAACGCTCTCGCGCTCATGGAGCTCGAGGTCATCGAGCCGTCGCTGTTCCTCGAGGTCGCGCCCGAGGCCACCGAGCGCGTGGCCACGCTCCTCGCCGAGCGCATCGTCGCGACCTAGCCCCTGCCTTCGCTGACCAGCAGCGTCAGGCGTTCGGCTCCCACCGCCTCGCTGAGCCGCTGCCGGCTGGCCTCGTGGTTCAGGTCGGATTGTCTCCACCCGACCTGCTCGCGCGCATGGCCGAGCTGCTGGCCGAGCGCGTGCAACTGGGCGCCGTCGAGACGAGCGGCGGCTTGGCCGAAGCGCTCCGCGAAGCGAGACGTGCCGGCCAGCGTCGTGTCCGACCAGTTGTCTTCGGTGGTGTCGACGGTGCCGTCGTCGTCGAAGGTCGCCCGCATCATGGTGTCGCCTTGCTCGTTCAGGCCGACCTCCATGCGCACCGCGAGGCGACCGGCGCGGAGCTCGGCGACGCGTCGCGGCTCATCGCTTACCTCACCGACGTTGTCGTCGACCCATACTGCCGGTGGCTCGGCGGCCCTTAGCGCCGCACCGCGCGGAATGAGTCCCTGGAGTTGCTGTTGCTGGCCTTGCACGATGTTCGCGACGACACCGGCCGCGGGGGGCGGCACGACACCGGCCACGGGGGGCACCAGGCGGCCGGCCGCCGGTGGATTGTTGGCGAGCGCTGCTTGCGCGCCCTGCAGGGCAGGGTTTGCGGCCACGCCGCGGCCGACGACGTTCCACACCTGCCCGAGCGGGGTCGCCGCTATAGCGGCGAAGATCCCACGGAAGATCGGCCCCAAAATCTGACCGAGCGGCGTGTTCGCGAGCGCTGCGAAGACGGCGTTGAACGGATTCGCGACCGCGGCCGCCGCGTTGACGGCTTGCTGCGCGCGTCCGAGATCTTCGCCAAGTCTCCCGGCGACGTTCGCGGCGTCGACGGCTTGTTGCGCCGTGCCAGGTGGGGCCGCCGCCTTGTCGACACGCGGCTCGTCGTCACGGCGTGGACGATTCACGAGCTCGAAGCGGTCGCCGTCGGCACGTCGAGCGCGTCGAGCTTCAGAGGCGGGCAGTGGGCGAGCTTCGGCCGCCCGAGCTGCGCGCCCGGTCTCGATGGTAGTCATTGCGGCACCCCATGGTGGGAGGGTGGTGGTTGCCAGCGGACCTACACGCCTCGCGACGCTGGGGGCTAACTGAAGCGCCTCAGTGAATGCGCAGCCCCGCCGGCAGCATCATCATGACGCCTTGCTCGTCGAGGAAGCGGCGGCGCAGGCTCACGAGATCACGCTCGAGCGTATTGTCCGGCAAAGCAGACAGCAAACCGGTCGCCGCTCCGCCGCCGAGGAGCGACTTCACTACCTCGAGCGGCGTCTTGGTGGCCGGCAGGTCGACCAGGGTGACGTTCGTGGCGTCGGTGAGGTTCGCGCGCTCGCGCAATCGCGTCAGGGCGAGCTCCATGCCGCCAAGCTCGTCGACGAGACCACGCTCGAGCGCGGCGCGACCACTCCACACACGACCCTTGGCGATGGCGTCGATAGCGGACACATCTTTCTTGCGGCGGACGGCGACCTTGCCGATGAAGTCCTGATAGACATGGTCGGCGCCGGCCTTGAGCACGGCGATACGGCGCTCGTCGAGCGGCTCGGTCGCGGCGAAGGCACCGGAGTTCGGAGTCGATTCGTAGGCATCGACGGTGATCCCGAGCCAGCGCTTGAGCGCTTCGCGGATGGCGAACGCTCCAGCGTACACGCCAATGCTGCCGGTGATGGTCGCGGGCTCGGCGACGATGTAGTCGCCGTCCATGGCGATGAAGTAGCCGCCGGATGCTGCAAGCGAGCCCATCGAGACGACCACCGGTATGCCGGCGGCGCGCGTCACCTCGACCTCGCGGCGCGCGACGTCGCTCGCGACGTACGAGCCGCCGGGGCTGTCGATGCGTAGCAACACGCCCTTTGCTTTCTGCTCGCGCGCCTCGCGCAGGCCGCGGGCGATGTATTCGGCGCTCACGTCATCGCGACCGACGCCATCGGGAGCTTCGCCGCGCACGATGGCGCCGGCGACCGTGACGACCGCGATCTCGGGTCCGCTTTGGTGGAGCTGCCCGTCATTCCAGTAGGTGTCGACGCCGAACAGATGTTTGGGGCCGCCGGTGAGCTCGTCGACGTCCTTCTCGACTTCGTCCCAATAGGCCAGTCGGTCGACGAGCTTCTGCTCGAGGGCCTGCGCTCCGAGAAACGGGCCGCCGCGGACCCATTTCCACGCGGTCTCCTCATCGACTTTGCGGCGCGCTGCGATGTGGCGCACGAGGTCGGCTTGCAGATCGTCGACCAGGGCCTTCAAAGACTCGCGGTGAGCCGGTGTGAAAGCGCGCTCGGTGAACATGTTGGCGGCGTTCTTGTACTCGTAGCGCTGTTCGAAGTGCGCCTTCACCTCGAGCTTCTCGAGCAAACCGGCGAAGAACATCGCCTCGGCGCGAAGACCGACGAGGTTCACGTCACCCGGAGGCGCCAGCACCACTTTGTCCGCTAAAATGGATGCAGCGTACGCCGCGTTGCCGCGGTCGCCATCGCCGGCGCTTTCGAGAAAGGCGCAGCTCCACTTGCCGCTGGCACGAAAGGCGGCCATCGCCTCCTCGAGCTCCTGCAGCTGCGCGAGGCCGATCTCGGGATCGACGACCTCGAAGAGGATACCGACCACGCGATCGTCCGACGCGGCGCGTCGGATGCTCTCGCTGACGCCGCGCAGGGTCAGCGGCAATGGCTCACCGAGCAGGCTCTTCAAGCCCATCTCGGCGCGCTCGACCAGCGGCCCCGAGAGCTTCACGTGCATGACGCCGCGTTTGGGAACGGTGGGGCCGCGATTCGAGAAAAGCGCGATCACGAACAAGAGCAGGGACATCACGAAGAAGGTCGCCGCGACAGCCCGGACCATCAGCCAAAGAGTCCCGAAAAATCCGCGATGTTCACGCATGAGGCCCCCAAGACACGCCGGGCCTTCGGGTAGCACATCTTAATAGGTGGGCGACAGCTGTCGGTAAACACCGACTTGACATGCTGCGTCACGACGCCTACTCATCTAGACAGTGAAAAGACATGGGGTCGTTTGACACAAGGAACGAGCGTTCCTATGTTCTTTCCACTTTTTTAGCTTTTCAGGGAACCAACTAACCTCGGGTGGCGTTTGAAACCTAGGGACGTTGTAGCGGCGCTGGCGTTTGCCTTGTTCCTTGCAACCACCGGTTGCACGGAGCTCGACGCCCACATCGCCGCCAATGATGGCTTCAAAGCCTACAAGGCCCGCGACTACGACAGGGCCGTCGCCAAGTACGACGAGGCCCTGAAGGGTAAGCCGGGGAACGCACTTCTCCAGAAGAACCTCGCTTACGCGCACATGGCCGCGGCGCGGAACGGCACCGGTGATCGCGCCGCCTTCGACGCGCACATGACGACGGCCATCGCCATGCTCACGCCGATGGTGAAGGCCGACCACTCCGACAAGGAAGCCGTCGAGCAGTTGTTCTCTGCGTGGACCGAAGCCGGTCGACTGGATCAAGCGGCGGCCTTCTTCATCGAGTGGGCGAACGCCGAAGACACCGATGAGGCCTGGCGGCTCGTTGCCCAAGTGGAAGCACAGCGCGCCAACTATCCAGCGGCGCTCGTCGCCTTCAAGAAGCGCATTCAGAAAAATCCCAATGACCCTTCACTCAAGCTCGCCATCGGCACGCTGAGCTGGGAGTGGCTCCGCCAAGGCGGACCGATCGACAACGAAGAAGCGCTTCGTGTGGCGACCGCCGCCTACGATTCGACACTCGAAGCAGACAAAGCAGGGCAAGCGAACGCCATGACCTACGCCGGTCTCCTGTTGCGGGAGCGGGCGAAACGTCAGGCGACGGAAGTCGATGCACAGGCTGATTTGAAACGTGCCGAGGAGATCGCCGCGCTGGTGCGCACGCGAGAGCCCGACACCAGCGCGACTGCTCAAAAGGCACCGCACTGAGAGCCTACGTTGGTCCGCGTTAGCGGTCTAGCGAGGGAGTAGGCTTAGATGTTCGAGTCATACGTCGAAGCGCAGCGCACTCCTGTTTTGCGACGCACCACGTTCTTTTCCGTGGCCGCGGCGCTGCATGGCGCGGTGATCATCGGCCTCATCATCGCGCCCATCATTCGTTTGCAGGCGGTCGAGCCGCCGTCGATGAGTGTCGAGCTCTTCGAGACCGCGCCTCCGCCTCCGCCGCCTCCACCACCGCCTCCGCCGGGCGGCGGCAAGTCGAAGCCCAAGGTGGAGAAGATCGAGCCCAAGGAAGAACCCAAGACACCCGTCAACGAGATCATCGAGAAGCCCGAGATCAAAGAGCCGGAGCCTACGAAGCAAGAGGATGGCGGCCAAGAGGGTGGAGTCGAAGGTGGCGTGAAAGGCGGTGTCGTTGGCGGCACCGTTGGTGGTGTGGTCGGTGGCGTCGTCGGCGGTACGCTTGGCGGCACGGGCACGGCACCGCCGAAGATGATGGCGCGGGCGCCGCAAAAGCTCAGCGGCCCAGATCCCGCCTATCCTCCGTCAGCTCGGGCCCAGCGCATCGAGCTCACACACGTGGCGTTGGTCTGCATCGACGCGGCGGGGAACGTCACGAGCATCAAGATTTTGAAGGGTGCTCCACTCTTCGACGAGGCCGTCAAAGAAGCGGTCATGAGCTCGAAGTATCAACCGAACACCGTCGGCGGCATTCCGGTGCCGGGTTGTTTCTCGAAAACGACGTTTTACAAAATCACTGGTTCACAATAGCGGACAGTCGGAGGGCTTATGCAATTTACGTTCAGTGAGCTTTGGGCCTCGATGGGCGTCGGCGCGCGCGCCGTCGTTTTCGTCTTGGGCATCATGTCGGTCTACGTCGTAGGCATCACCATCGAGCGCTACATCCACTTCTCGCGTGCTCGTCGAGCTTCGAGCCGCTTCATGGAGGCGCTCCGCCAGGTGGTGCGTGATCGCGCGACCTTGGCGGCGGCGACCACTATCGCGGAGCAGCATCCCAAAGCGCCGCTGGCGCACGTGGTGCAAGCCGCGGCGGTCGTGGTCAGCAAGGGGGCCGGCCGTGACTCGATGGAGCTCGTGCTCGGCATGAACCGCGCCATCGAGCGCGTCACCTCGCGCGAGACTTCTTACTTGAAGCGCGGTCTCGGTGGTCTTGCGACCATTGCCTCGACGGCGCCCTTCGTCGGTCTCTTCGGCACCGTCTTGGGCATCATCAACGCCTTCCAGCTCATGGCGGCATCGGGCTCGGGCGGACTCGCGACGGTGAGCGCCGGTATCTCCGAGGCGCTGATCACCACGGCCTTCGGTCTCTTGGTGGCCATTCCCGCGGTCGGCCTCTTCAACTTGTTCAACGGCAACGTCGAGCACTTCACCGTCGACATGGAAGAAGTAGGGAGCGAGCTCGTCGAGACCGTGGTGGTGGGCGGTGGGAACGCCCGCGCGGCCTGATGAGTAACGTGCAGGGAACGCCGCCGCCGGCACCGCCGGCGATGTCCGCGGCACGTGTCATCCGCTACTTGCCTCTCTTCGATGGCAAGAAGCACCGCCATGGCGGGCAAGAGGCGAAAGCGGACATCAACATCACGCCGCTCGTCGACGTGGTGCTGGTGCTCCTCATCATCTTCATGGTGGTCACGCCGCTGCTCGAGCGCGCCATCAAGCTGCCCGAGGTCGACCAGCCTGACGCGTGGAAGACCGGCGAAGAAGATCTGAACGTCGCGATCGACAAGACCGGCAAGGTCATGGTCGACACTGACACGGTGTCGGTCGAGATGCTGCCGCAGAAGCTCGCGCAGGCTCTGAGCCGCAATGTGAACCGCCAGATCTACTTGGAGATCGATCGCTCGGTGAAGTTCGGCACCGTGCGACCAGTGCTCAAGGCGCTCGCCGACTCCGGTGCTTCGAATGTCGGACTCGGCAGCGCGCCGCAGAAAAAGTGACAGTCGCGATCGAAAAATTGGAACTAAGTCGTCGATTCCGCGTTGTGCGCGGATCGAGTTGGTGTAAACAGACCCACAGTACCGTACGCGCGCCCATGCGCTGCGGGACTGTCGTGGATGGACAAGAGTCGCTCTGGGACTTTTGGGGGAGCCATCAATGGCAATGAACGTCGGTAGTAGTAGCGGCGGGCCGCGAGCGGACATCAACGTCACGCCCCTCGTCGACGTCGTCCTCGTGCTCCTCATCATCTTCCTCGTGGTCAGCCCGGCGGCGACCTTCCAGGTCCCCAATGCGTTACCGCGGACAGGCACGGTCACGACTGCTGCGCTGACTGCCGAGCAGGTCGCGGTAGAGTTCCGCGATGACGGACAGATCTATTTCATGGGCGAGCTGACGACGGGGCCGAACCTGCCGCAGCAGCTGCGCGGCGCCTTGCAAGAACGACTCGAGCGAACCGTTTTTTTCGTGGCTGGGGACGAAGTTGATTACGGGAGTGTCGTCCGCTGGATGGCCGTAGCCAAGCGCGAGGGTGCAACTACCGTCGCGCTGCAGGTGAAGCCGCCGGCAGCGACTACTGAACCAGGATCGGGAGCAAATCCATGAGATGGCTTTTGGGACGGGCTGATTTCGGAACCATCGCGCGCGTTGGCGTTTTGGCAGCGTTGGCGGCAACAGCGGCTTGCGGCAACGAAGACGTCGCATCACCGGGCGTCATCGGTGGGCAGTGGTTCGACCCGGCGGTCGCCGAAGACGTCGTGGATCCGCTCGATCTGTTCCCCGCGGGGTTCGTGGTCGACGGCACGGGCGCGCCGATTCCGGCCGAGCTAGCGGTCGACCTCACGGGTGCCAACGCCGGTCTGCTTGCCCACACCTCGGTGGCGACCAATGTCGGTAATCTCCAGGTGCTCTTCAACGAACCCCTGAACGCCGACGTCATCCAGGACTTGGTCGTCAACAGCGAGCTCCCCGTCGACCTCGAGAACGGCCCGTTCAACCGCCAGTCCGAGTTCAACCCCGGCATCGAAGACATCGTGCCGCGCACGGGTCTCGTCGACATCGTGCGGGTCTCGACCGGCGAGCACTTCACGGTCGAGTCGTTCTATCTCGACAACATCCGTCGCAACGTCTCCGAGGTCACGCCCGACGTCGGTCTGCAGCTCTTCCCCTTGGATATTCTCCCGGCCAACGAAGAGTTCCAGATCCGCGTCTACGCGGGCGTCATCGAGGACCGTGACGGCAACACGGTGCAGCCTGCGCCGCGTCAGGACCTGCCTGGTGGTGTCGGTCGCCCAGAGACGGTCGGCATCGTGACCGAAGCCGACGGCCGTCCGATCGCCGCGGTGCTCGGCTTCGTGACCGACCCGATCGAGGTCGCTTCGGTCGCGTTCCCACTGCTGCCCGTCGATGACGATGGCAATCCGACCGCGCTCGTCACCGAGGATGATCCCGACACCTTCGAGAACGAGACCGCTCTCGTGGTCGACTTCAACACCCCGGTCGATCCGGCGGGCGTCGAGGGCGCGTTCATTCTCTATGCGGCGAACGATCCGGCGACGCTGATCCCGTTCACCGTGATTCCGTACGCTACCGGTTCGACGGTCGACGACGAAGGTAACGCGGATCCGGACGCCGAAGCGGAACCGCACCCGACCGCCGTGCAGATCGTCCCGACGATCCCGCTCGCCGAGGGTGACTACGAGCTCCGCATCGACCCGACGTACGAGGATACCTTCGGCAGCGTCGCCGTCGGCGTCGTCCAGGTCGAGCCCTTCACCGTCGAATAAAGCCTGACAGAACACTGAACGCACGAAGGAACTACGAACGATGAAATCGAGAATCCTCGCAGCAGCAATCGCGTTCGTGGGTCTGTCGGCAACGACAGCCTACGCACAACAAACCACCGGGACCTTGCGCGGTGTGGTCACTGATCCCGACAACAACAACCAACCTCTCATCGGTGCGACCGTCGTCGCGACGTCGCCGCAGCTCCAGGGTGAAGAAGTCGCGCTCACCGACGAAGGTGGTCGCTACGTCATCACCAACTTGCCCGCCGGCGAGTACCGCGTGAACTTCTCGTTCGCCGGTGTCTCCGTCGAGCGCACGGGTATCCGCGTCCTCGCCTCGCAGTACGTGACCGTCGACATGAAGCTGTCGACCTCGCAAGCGCAGGGCGAAGTGCTCACCGTCGAAGCGCCCGCGCCTTCGGTCGACGTCGCGTCGACGACGGTCGGCACGACGGTTACCCGCGAGATGATCCAGAACGTGCCGCTCGGCCGCACCCGTGATGTCTCGAGCGCGGTCAACGTGCTCCCATCCGCGACAGCTGACGACTTCGGCGTCTCGATCGGCGGCACGACGTCGCCCGAGAACCAGTTCATGGTCGATGGTCTGTCGATCAACGACATCGGCTACGGTCTGCAAGGTCAGCGCCTCATCCTCGAGTTCGTCGAACAAGTGAACATCAAGGAAGGCGGCTATCTTCCGGAATTCGGTCGCGCCACCGGCGGTTATGTCGAAGCCATCACCAAGGGAGGTGGTAACGAGTTCCACGGCTCCGTCTTCGCGTACTGGCGTCCGGGCTTCCTGCAGATGGACCCGAAAGAAGTGATCCGTGCCGGCGAGTCGATTTCCTCGGTGACAAAGCTCGGTCAGTACGTGAACGCCGGCGCCGAGATCGGTGGCTACATCATCAAGGACAAGCTGTGGTTCCACGCTGGCTATGCGCCCGAGTACCAGCTCGACCGCTGGACCCGTACGCTGAACTCGCGCCAGCTCGACCCAGCGACTGGCAACGCGCAGCTCGACAATGACGGCAACTACGTCACCGCGCCGATCGCGTCGGACCGCTTCGACTCGAACGTCATCACGCACCACTTCACCGCGAAGCTGACGCACCTGATCAATCAGAACCTGCGTCACTCACTCTCGGTGACCGGTGCGCCGACGTACTTCCACGGTATTCGCAACAATCCGTTCGACACGAACTCGCCGCTCATGTCGCCTAACTCGGATCCGCAGACGGCACGGTACGACGAGAAACAAGGGAACGTCTCGGCGATCTACAAAATCACCGGCAAGTTCTTCGACAACAAGCTGCAGATGGACGGCTCGATCGGCTGGTTCCACAACGAGCGCATCATCCAGCCGCAGCTGGGCGAGCAGCGCGCGATGTACGCGTACCAGTACCCGCGTGCCTATCGCGACATTGCGGCGCAGTGGGGCGCTTCGTCGACCCCTGGCGTCGACCATCCGGATTGCCAGGCGGGCTCCGACTTCGCCGACGGCTCGAGCCGCTGCGTCGTCGAAGGCTACCGCGTCAACGGCTTCAACATCGGTAACGTCAACACCACGGTCGCCAACCGCTTCGCGGAGCGGTTCGCTATCACGCACATCGGCGACTTCGCCGGCTTGCACCAGTTCAAGTACGGTATCGATTTCGAGCAGAACACCTACTACAACCGCCGCCGCTATCCCGGTGGTGGCTTCTACAGCGCCTTCTCGCCGAGCTACGCCAACGGTGACGACCGCATTCGCGAACAGGCTTACTTCCGCGCCAACGAGGACGGCACTGGCCGCCCCGATCCGCGTGGCGTCATCGGCGACACCTCGGGTCGCACCTGGGCCGCGTTCGTCCAGGACACCTGGAATCCGACGCCGAACCTGACCCTGAACTACGGTGTCCGCTGGGAAGGACAGCAGCTCTACGGCCTCGATTACTCGGGCGCCATCGGTGACAAAGAGCAGGCGGTTGCCATCTGGGACAACTGGGCTCCGCGCGTCGGCGCCATCTGGGACTTCCTCGGTGGTGGCCGCTCCAAGCTGTTCGCCAACTGGGGCCGCTACTACGAGCAGATCCCGCTCGACATCACCGACCGTCAGTTCGGCGGCGAAGGTATCGCGCTCACTGACTATCGTCTCGGTGCGCAGGGCGGCGGCTTCCCGGGCTCCATCGGCACCGGCCGTTGCCCTGGTGTCGGCATCAACGCCACCACCGACGTCGTCAGCGACTGCTCGCTGTTCTATCGCCGTCAGGCACTCGGCGCGACCTCTGGTCTCGTCGCTCCAGGCCTCAAGGGTCAGTACACCGAGGAAATCCAGCTCGGCGGCCAATGGGAGTTCATCCCCAGCTGGGTCGGTGGCATCACCGGCATCTACCGTAACCTCGGCCGCGCCATCGAGGACATCTCGACGGACGGCGGTGTCACGTACCTCGTCGCGAACCCGGGTCAGTTCGACATGAACGAGCTCGACAAGGTCGACCGCGACATCGCGCGTGAAACCGACCCGCTCAAGCGGGGTCGCTTGGAGACGCTGCGCAACCGCCTGGCGTCGATCAACAATTTCCCGAAGCCGGTTCGTCGTTACTTCGCGGCGCAGTTCACCTTGGACAAGCGCTTCCGCAACGACTTCCAGATTCAGGCGTCGTACCTGTTGTCGTTCAGCCGCGGTAACTTCCCGGGTCTCTACTCGGCGAACAACCAGCAGCTCGATCCCAACATCACGACGACCTACGACTTGCCGACGCTGCTGGTGAATCGCTACGGCTGGTTGCCGCAAGACAACCGTCACCGCATCAAGTTCTTCGGCTTCTACCAGATCGACTTCCGCAAGATGGGGTCGATGCTGCCGATCACCATCACGCCGGGTGCCGGTGTGAACATCCGCAGCGGTCGTCCGATCGACGCGCTCGGTGCCGACCCCGACTACGGCGAGGACGAAGCGTTCCTCATCCGTCGCGGTGAAGGTGGTCGTACGCCGTGGATCTGGAGCGCCGACGTTCACGCGGGCTTCCGCTACAACATCGAGGCGCTGCAGGCCTTCGAGCTCACGGTCGACGTGTTCAACGTCACCAACAATCGGGGCGCCACGCAGGTCGACGACCGCTACACCGTCGACTTCGTCGACCCGATCGTCGACGGCCGTCGCTCGGATCTGCGTCACCTGCGCACCATCGATGGTGTGCCGGCGCGCGTGAATCCGAACTACCGCCAGGCGACGCAGTACCAGGCGCCGCTCAGCGCGCAGCTCGGTTTGCGTTACACGTTCTAATATCGGCGCGTAGCGCGTATACGGGCCCCCGTTCACCAAGAGCGAAGGTGAACGGGGGCTTTCGCGTTTTGGAGCGGTGATGGCGCACGAGCTGGTGATCTTCGACTTCGACGGCACTCTGGTGGACACCCTGGGCGATATCGCCGGAGCCTTGTCGGCGGCGCGGGTGGATCTCGGTGGCACGCCAGTCGACGCCAAGACGGTGCGTGGCTGGATCGGAGAGGGGCTCGACCATCTCATCGCCGAGGCGCTCCCGGCTGGCGTCGCGCACGCCGAGCTCAAGCGCCGCTACAAGGAACGCTACGAAACGATGATGTTCGCGACGTCGAAGCCGTACGACGGTGTCGACAGTATGCTCGACGCGCTGGGCACGCGGCCGCTGGCAGTCGCCAGCAACAAGTCCGAGCGTTTCGTGACCCAGATGCTCGAGCACTTCGGCATGCTCGGCCGTTTCGAGGTCGCCATCGGCGGCGACACCTTCGCTTTCAGGAAGCCGTCGCGCGACGTCATCACCCATCTGGTCGGAGGTCGCTCCTTCGCCAAGGTGTGGATGGTCGGGGACAGTGCCGTGGACGTTCTGACTGGCAAAGCCTACGGAGCTCGCACCATCGGTTGCACCTACGGGATCCGCGGCCGGGACGAGCTCGAAGAGGCCGGCGCCGACCATCTGGTGAGCCATCCGCGAGAGATTGCCGAGACCATCCTGTCGGGATAAGTCGCGTTCCGGCATGCAGATGGACTTCGGTGGCAAGCACGTGTTGCTCTTCGGCGCCAGCCGCGGCATCGGTCGCGCGGCTGCCTTCGGCTTTGCCGCCGGCAAGGCGAAGCTCACCATCGTCGCCCGGCGCAAAGAGGTGCTCGATGCGCTCGCCAAAGAGTTGGCCGGCGCTGGAGCTGCGGGCGTCGACATCTTGGTGGCCGACCTCGACGAGCGCGAGCCGACCATAGAAAAGGTCAAAGGCGTCGTTGCCCGCGGGCCGGTCCACGTCCTCGTCAACAACACCGGTGGGCCGCCGGGTGGTCCGCTCATCGAAGCCGACGAAGCCGCCATCCTGAAGGCGATGGGGCGGCTGGTCCTTACGCCGCACGCCATTACCAAGCTCGTCGTCCCCGGCATGGTGAGCGCTGGCTATGGGCGCGTCATCAACGTCGTGTCGACCTCGGTGAAAGAACCGATCGCCGGGCTCGGGGTCTCGAACATCTGCCGCGCCGCGGTTGCCGGCTGGGCCAAGACCCTCTCGCGCGAGCTGCCTCCGGGCATCACTGTGAACAACGTCTTGCCCGGCTACACCGACACCGAGCGGATGCTCGAGCTGCGTGAGGGCGCGGGTAAACGCCGCGGCGTCACCGGCGATCAAGTGCTCGGCGAATGGCTCGCGTCCGTTCCGGAATGCCGGCTCGGCACGCCCGACGAAATCGCTGCCGCCATCGTCTTTTTGGCGTCACCGCTCGCGTCGTTCATCCGTGGTGTCAGTCTTGCGGCCGACGGTGGCCGCCTCCAGAGCATCTAGGAGTTCTTCGGCAATGCGCTACGACGTCTTCTTCTCGATCAGCCAAACGCCCGTCGACGGCGAGGCTCCCAGCGAAGCCGAGATGTTCAAGAGCTTCTTCGCACAAGTCGAGGCGGCCGACGCTTTGGGCTTCGGCACGGCGTGGGTCGCCGAGTCGCACCTCTCGAGCGAGGTGCAGAAGAAGAACCGCGAGCCGGTGATCCCGCACTGGCGCGGTGAGGTCGGCCTGAACTGCGACATCACGCAGCTCGCGGCAGCGGTCTTCGCTCGCACCAAGAAGATCGACGTCGGCAGCGCGGTCATGAATATCGTCTGTAACGGCGGACCGATCGCCGCCGCCGAGCGCATCGCCTATTTCGCAGCCCTGCACGGGTTGCGTGCCGGAGAAAAGCGCAAGCTCAATGTCGGTTTCTCCGCCGGTCGCTTCGACTTCATGAACCGCGCTTACGGTGTCATGCCGCGCAACGCCACCGAGAAGGCGGCGTGGCCGGTGGTCAAAGGCCTCGTGTTCGCTGAAGCGGTCGAAGTCTTTTGCCGCTTGCTGCGCGGCGACGTGCTCTCGAGCGACGAAGTCACGCAGCCGCTGCTCACGCGCTCGCTCTTCCGCAAGGACGAGGATTGGCAGAAGGTGGTTACCGCGGCGCGAGCCGACGGCTTCGTGGAGCAGGGCGACGCCTTCGTCTTGCCGCGTCGTTGGACCTTCGAGCAGCTCAAGATCATTCCGCAGCACTTCGATCGCCGGCTGCTGCAGCTCGTCGTCGGCAGCCACGACGCCGCGAGCCAAGAGCTCGCCAACAAGTTCATGCCTGCTCACGTCTTCAACCTGTCGATCACCGCACCCGAGGTCATCGAGCAGACGCACGCACGTCTCCAGAAAGCGTTTCATCCAGACGGTGGCGCCTGGAAGCGCTGGTACATGCCGCGCACGACCTTCGTGTTCATCGACAAAGACAAGGCGAAGGCGCACGAGGCCGCCAAGAAGGCTCTCGGCGCCTATTGGACTGCGCTCGAAGGCACGCTCGATCCGAAGAAGGTCGACAACGCCGCCGACAACGCCTTGATTGGCGACCCCGACACCATCGCCGAGCAGATGAAGGCGCGCTTCCACGCCGACGATCGCTTGATGCTGTGGTTCGACTTCTTCAATCACGACAACGCGCGCGTCATCGAGAACATGCAGCACTTCGTCGAAGCAGTGATCCCGAAGGTCGAACGCAAATGACGATGCCTACCGTAGGGCGAGACGTTTACCCGACCTCACCGCTCGGTGATGCCGACGCGCGTATCCCTACAGGACGCGACGTCGAGTGGCAGCCGCTCGTCGACTACCGGCGCAATGGTGTCTCCGAGACCACCATCCACGGCGCGGTTGCCTGGGCGTCGGGCAGCGAGATCATCCACTCGTTCGGTGGCAACGTCCTCTGCTACGGCCGCAGCTGTATGAAGCCGGTGATGCTCAAGGTCTTCGCCAAAGACCTCGAGCCGGTCACGAATTCGCAGCAGCGCGCTATCGCGGTCGCGTCGCACAACGGCACCGCCGAGCACGTAGCGGCTGCGCAATCGCTGCTCGATCCATCCGAGTGGGGGCTCATGCAGACGCCACTCGACGTTCCGTTGGTGCAGTTCGGCCGTCAGGTCCGCCGGCCCCGCCGCTGGTACAACAACAGCTCCGGCCAGCACGCCGCCATCTTGAAGGGTTGCCGCCTGAAGAACTGGAGCCGCGTCGGCTACACGCTGCCGCGCCATCCCTTCTTCCAGTCGTACATGCAGCAGGTGCGGCGCTTCCTCGGGGCCGAGTGGGCGCCCTTGCGCGTGGCGCGGGACGGCGACGGCTTTCCCACCGTATCGATGACCGTTGGTGAGCTCGCCAAGGTGTTCGCGGGTCTTGCGGCGACGCGCGACGAAGATTGGATCTGGTCGTCGATGATCGAGCACCCCGATCTCGTCGGTGGTTTCAATCGTCTCGACAGCACCGTCATGAAAGCGTGCGGCGGTAAGGTCATCGCCAAAGAAGGCGCCGACGGTCTGCTCGCGCTCAGCATCATCCATCCCGACTATCCGGATGGGTTGGGTGTGATGATCAAGATCGCGCACGGCTGGAATCCGCAAGCAACTTGGTACATCGCGCGTGCCGTGCTCGGCGTGTTGGGCTTCGAGCTCCGCAATCCGTACCCGCTCTACAAGCAGAAGGCGTTCATCGTCCCGGGTGTCGTGCCCAAAGATCGCTTGTCGGCCTTGGAGAAGATCCCGACGTGGGACGAGTGGGATCCGGATCGCGACCGTTGGTACTACGACTGGCAAGCACAGTCGGAGCAGTTCGGCATCAGCGGACCGGGCGAAGGCTTCGGTTCGTCGTCATGGGACTCGATGAAAGGCGGCGGCGGCAACGCCCTGTGAGGTCGTACGATGCGTGAGATCCGAAACTTCATTGCCGGCGAGTGGAAGAGCACTGCGTCGAGCATCGACGACGTCTCACCCGCGACCGGCGAGGTGATCGCCTGGGTCCCGCGCTCGGGTCAGGCCGAGGTCGACGCCGCTGTCGCGGCTGCGCGCGAAGCGCAACCGGGCTGGGCGCGTCTGTCGATGCAAGAGCGTTCGCGCTACCTGCTGCGCATCGCCGAAAAAATCGAGGCCCGCGCCGAGGAGCTCACGAGCCTCGAGTCGTTGGACACCGGCAAGCCGGTCGCGTTGGCGGCGAGCATGGACATTCCCCGTGCCGTCTCCAACTTCCGCTTCTTTGCCAACGCGGTCTTGCACGATAACCCCGGGTGTCATCCGGTCGACCAGTCCGCGATCAACTACACGCTGCGCAAGCCGGTCGGTGTCTGCGCGCTGATTACCCCGTGGAACCTGCCGCTGTATCTGCTGTCGTGGAAAGCGGCTCCGGCCCTCGCGCTCGGTAACACCGTCGTCTGCAAGCCGAGCGAGCTCACGCCTCTCACTGCGCACGCTTTGGCGGACATCGTACGGGATGTCGGATTGCCGCCCGGCGTCTTCAATGTGGTGCACGGTTACGGGGCCGAGGCCGGTGATGCTTTGGTTCGTCATCGCGACGTCAAGCTCGTCTCCTTCACTGGCGGCACGGGCACCGGTGCCAAGGTCGCCGAGGCAACCGCGGCGTCCTTCCGCAAGACGTCGCTCGAGCTCGGTGGCAAGAATCCCACCATCATTTTCGCGGACGCGGACCGCGCCAAAGCCATCGAAGGCGCGGTGCGCGCCGGCTTCACCAACCAGGGGCAGATCTGCTTGTGCGGCTCGCGTGTGTTGGTCGAACAGTCGATCCACGATGAGGTCGTAAAGGGCATGGTCGACCGTCTCGCCAAGATGCGCATCGGCGACCCGAAGGACCCATCGACGCAGCTCGGTGCGCTGGTCTCCGCTGCCCATCGCGAAAAAGTCGAAGGGTACATCAAGCTGGCGCAGGAAGAGGGTGGCAAGATCGCTTTCGGCGGTGGACGTCCGAAGCTTCCCGGCGCATTGGCGAACGGCTTCTTCCTCGAGCCGACGATCATCACTGGGTTGTCCTCGAAAGCGCGCGCTGCGACCGAGGAGATTTTCGGACCCGTCGTGACCGTGCACCCGTTCGATGACGATGCGCGTGCCGTGAGCATGGCGAACGAAGTGCGTTACGGGCTTGCTGCCTCGCTGTGGACGCGTGACCTATCGCGCGCGCATCGTATCGCGGCGGCGGTCGATAGCGGCATGATCTGGGTCAACACCTGGATGATGCGCGACCTGCGGGTTCCGTTCGGTGGCATGAAGGACAGTGGCCTTGGCCGCGAAGGCGGAGTGTACTCACTCGAGACCTTCAGCGAGGCTCGTAACGTTTGTGTGGCCTTATGAGTATTTCGTCTGTTTCGCCGCCTGAGGCGAAAACTGGTCGCATCGTGATGGGGGCGCTCGCCCCGCATCCGCCGCATCTCGTGTACGCGGACAATCCCAAGCAGAACGAGCCGCGCGCCGAAGGCGGCTGGGAAGTCCTGCGCTGGGGCTATGACGCGCTGCGCGCCAAGCTCAAGAAGAAGGACTACGACGTCATCATCGTGCACTCGCCTCACTGGCGCACGGTGGTAGGGCACCACTTCCTAGGCGTGTCGCATTTCAACTCGCTGTCGGTCGACCCGATCTTCCCCAATCTCTTTCGTTTCCACTACGACCTGAAGGTCGACGTGCCGCTCGCCGAAGCCATGTGCGCCGAAGCGGCCTCGCAGGGTCTAGTCACCAAGATGATGCGCAATCCGAAGTTCCGCATCGACTACGGCACGGTGACCGCGTGCCATATGGTGAACCCCGATTGGGACAAGCCAATCGTCGGCGTGTCCGCTAATGCGGCCTACGATTACTTCGGTAACGACGTCGGTGACCGTCAGATGATCGCTCTGGGTCAGGCCGCGCGCCGCGCCGTCGAGAAGCTCGGCCGCAGGGCGCTCGTGATCTCGTCGTGCTCGCTGTCACACCGGCACTTCACCACCGAGCCGGGCGTCCCCGAAGACATGTCGTACGAGCGCATCTACAACCACAACCAGTATCTCTGGGACATGCACGTCGTGAAGCTCCTGAAGGCCGGGAAGGCCCGCGAGCTCCTCGACGAGATGCCGGACTTCATCGACCAGTCGGTGAGTGAGGCGCGCGCCGGCTCGTTGACGTTTTTGCTCTCGGCAATGGGCTTTCCGACGCAGCCCGCTGAAGTGCACGCGTACGGCACGGTCATCGGAACGGGAAACGCGGTCGTGAGCTGGGACATGGAGACATCATGAGCGTCGTGCGTGGTTACATCGTCCCGGGAAAGCCACAGCCGTTGCTGACGCCGGATGCGTCGCCGGGCTATCGCAAGCTCGCGGATGCATTGGGCACGGTGCGCGAGGAGATCGCCGCGTCGGATGCCGACCTCATCATGATCTACAGCACCAAGTGGCTCTCGGTGATCGGGCATCAGATCCAAGCCGACCCGCAGCCGACCTGGGTGCACGTCGATCCCGAATGGCACGACCTCGGAGAGATTCCGTACAGCTTCCGCATCGACGCGGAGTACGCCGCCGCGTACGAGGCGGCGGCGAAGAAGCGCGGGTTGACGGCGCGCACGGTGGCCTACAAAGGCTTTCCCATCGACACCGGTACGATCACGACGTTGAAGCTGCTCAATCCGGAGAACCGCATCCCGGCGTGCGTGGTCTCGTGCAACATGTACGCGGATCGCGCCGAGACCATCGTGCTCGGCAAGGCAGCGCGTGATGCCGCCGAGCAACTCGGCAAGAAGGTCGTCGCTATCGCGGTCACGCAGCTGTCGAACCGGATGGTGACCGAGTTCATCGATCCGAAGACCGACCGCATCTCGTCGTTGAAAGACGATGAGTGGAATCGGAAGGTCCTTGAGTTCCTGGGGAACGGGCGTCTTGAAGACGTCTCGCAGCTGGCGCGGCAGTTCTTCCGCGAGGCGAACGCCGATCAGAAGTTCAAGGCCGTTTGGTGGCTCGCGGCGATGATGGGTCAGAACAACGACTACGAGGGTCGGGTGATGGCGTACGAGCCCATCTGGGGAACCGGCGCTACCGTGGTCTCGTTGAACCCGGTCGAGCGCGGTGCCACCAACGTCGAGTTCGACGAGGACGATGTCGAGGTCTATCGCGGCGATCGTAACGTGCTCGATCGGTGAGCAAGCTGATCGACATTTCTCCGGTGCTCTCGTCCGCTACGGCGGTATGGCCCGGCGATGTGCGGTTGTCGCGGGCGGTAGCGCTGGACATGGCGAAGGGGGACAACCTCACGCTTTCGGCGATCACCACGACGTTGCATATCGGGGCGCACGCGGATGCGCCGAGTCACTATGCGCGGCACGGGGCCAGCATCGGAGAGCGGGATCTCGGGCTCTATTATGGACCGTGTGATGTAGTGCACGTGAACGTCGAGCGCGGGGAGCGCGTGTTGTCGGCGCACCTGGCGGGGGCTCGCATCACGTCGCCGCGTGTGCTGTTGCGGACGGGCACGTTTCCGGATCCGAACACGTTCAATACGGACTTCGCGAGCTTGTCGCCGGAGTTGGTGGATTATCTGGCGGCGCGGGGAGTGCGGCTCATCGGCATCGATACGCCTTCGGTGGATCCGTTCGCGGATCGGGAATTGCTCGCCCACAACGCGGTGCAGTTTCACGACATGGCGGTGTTGGAGACCATCGTGCTCGATGGGGTGGCGGCGGGGCAGTACACGTTGATCGCGCTGCCGTTGAGGCTTGCTGAGGGGGATGCTTCGCCTGTTCGGGCAGTGCTGGTTTCGAAGTGACCCAACCCCTCGGTGCCATCCCCGCTCAATAGAGCGCCGACGCCAACACCCTGCGGTACTCGAGCGTCACCGGGTGCTCCTCCCCCAACAACTTGAACAACGCAATCACCGCACGCTTCGCCCCATCCTCCGCCACCTTCCGCGAAACCTTCATCGATTCGATCCACGCCGCCGCAGCCTCCGCGAAGCTCCCCGCCTTGAAGCACGCAAGCCCCCGCTGATAGCTCGCCACCGCCTCGGGCTTCCCCTCGACGTCGGCACTCAAGCCGTCGATCTCGACCACCGCGCTCGCGACATCGAACCCGACATCCCCCTCACGCACCGTGGCCGCGAGCTTCAACGCAAGCTCCCGATGCTCGAAGTAGGCGAGCGCCGCATACAAGGCGCGAGCCTCCGACGACTTCGAATCCTCATGCACCTTCCCGTGCAACGCGGCGAGCGCAGCGACCCGATCCCCGGCATGCAGCGCCTCGCGAGCCACCGCTAGCGCCCGACCTTCATCGCTCGGCAACACCTGATCGAGCCAAGCCACCACCTGCCGCTCGGGCAAAGCCCCCACGAACTCCGCGATCACCTTCCCCTGGTCGAAGAGCTTCACCGCGGGAATGCTCTGAATGTGATAGCGGGCCGCGATCTCCTGATGCTCGTCCGTGTTCACCTTCACGAAAGTGAACCTCTCCTTGTTCGCGGCCGCCACGCGCTCGAGCACTGGACCGAGGGTCCGGCACGGCCCGCACCAAGGCGCCCAAAAATCGACCAGCACCGGGAGCTTCTTGCTCGGCTCGATGATCGTATCTTCCAGAAATCCCATGGGCCCAAGATAGCGCCGTGGCGGCAATTGCCAAACAGGGGAGGCGAACGTTACGTTCGATTCATGGCGGGTGAGCGCTATCGCAGCTTTGGTGACTTCTGGCCCTACTATCTCGGTGAGCACGCGCGCGGTTCGACCCGGGTTTTCCACTTCGTCGGTACGACGGTCGGCGCGGCGCTTTTCGTGTTCGCGCTGGTGACCCAGCGGTGGGCGTTGCTCCCGGTTGCTCTCGTCGCCTCCTACGGTCTCGCCTGGCTCTCCCACTTCACCATCGAGAAGAACCGTCCGGCCACCTTCAGCTATCCCGTCTGGTCCTTCATGGGTGACTGGAAGATGTTGTTCCTGGCTCTCACCGGACAGCTCGGCCGCGAGCTGGCGCGCCTGAATATCGGCTCGAAAGCGTGACCTCGGTTCTCCTCGTTCGCGACGCGACGCACGTCCGCCATAGAGGACAACAAGGTCACCCCGAGCGCCCCGAGCGTGTCCTCGCCATCGACGACGCCCTGGCACAGGCGAACCTGCCGTTCACGGAGATCGAACCGCGCGCGGTCACCGATGCCGAGCTCGCGGCCGTGCACACGCCGCAGCACATCGAGCTGGTTCGGGGCATCGCGGCCATGGGCGGTGGATCGATCGACGCCGATACTTATGTCACGCGTGAATCCTACGACATCGCGCGCCGTGCCGCTGGGAGCACCGTCGAGCTCGTGCAGCGGCTCGTGGCCGGCGAGGCCAAACGCGGCCTGGCGCTGCTCCGGCCACCGGGGCATCACGCCACCGCCAACGAGCCGATGGGTTTTTGCCTGTTCAACAACGTCGCCATCGCGGCGCGGGCCAGCGGCAAGCGCACCTTGATCATCGACTGGGACGTGCACCACGGCAACGGCACCCAGGACATCTTCTATCGCGACCCGACCGTGGGATATTTCTCGGTGCACCAATGGCCGCTCTACCCGGGCACCGGCTCGCGTGACGAGCGCGGCGCCGCCGAAGGCAACGGCGCCACTCTCAACCATCCGGTGCGCGCGGGCAGCGGCGACGCCGAATATCTCGCCGCCATCGACGAAGCCCTCGGCGACTTCTATGCGCACATCGCGCCGGAGCTGGTCATCGTCAGCGCCGGCTTCGATGCGCACACGCGCGATCCCCTCGCCAGTTGCGAGGTCAGCACCGCGGGCTACGCCGCCATGGCGGAGCGTATCCTCGCTCGCGCCGGTGAGACACCAGTCGCCTTCGTGCTCGAAGGTGGCTACGACACGCTGGCGCTCGGCGAAAGCGTCGTCGCGGTCGCGCGCGTCTCTTTCGCCTGACCTTTGCCGAAGCGCAGGGCGATGCGCGTCGCACGGTACTCGAAGATGCGTCGCAACATCGCGCGCACTTGCACGACGTTCACCAGACGTCCCAAGAGGCCGAAGGGCAGGGCGTACCAGACGCGGTCTTCCATGATGGTGCGGTTGCCGTCGGCGCGAAAGCGATGCTCATGAAACCACGCGCGGTACGGGCCGCGGTGCTGCGCATCGGTGAAGCTCTCGCCCGGACGCCATTCCTCGATGACCGTTCGCCACTTCAGCGGCAACCCACCGACCACGATCCGGTAGTCGATGACCAAGTTGTCCGCCATCGTCAGCGGCTGCGCCGTCGTGATGGTGAATGCCATGTCGGGCGGCGTGATCGCGCCGAGGTTTTCTGCCTTGGAGAAGAACGGGAAGACGTCGCCGAGCGGCGCATCGATCACCGTGCGTTGCGACAGCACGTGTGTCGGCTTGCGCGCCACGACGTAGGGGTGCGCCGGCAGCTCGCCTCCTATAGGACGCACCGTGACGGTGGGCATGGCGTGGGTCGCCTCGCGCAGAGCACCGTCGAGCTCTGGATACGTAAAGGTGAAGCCGAGCTGTAAGAGGCGCGCCGGGATGATCCGCTGTGACGACAAGACCGCTGTCGCGGCCTCACCGAGCGCGAGCTTCACCGCGAGCTTCGGCGTGGTGATCACGGTAGGTCGGCCGAGCACCGTGCCGAGCGCACGCGTGAATTCTGCGTTGGTCACGGGATTCGGTGCGGTGACGTTGATCGGGCCGTGATAGCGGTCATCGACGAGCGCCTGTGCGATAGCTTCGCAGGCATCTTGGAGATGCACCCAAGAAAACCATTGCCGCCCGTCGCCGAGCTTGCCGCCGACGCCGCTTCTGAACATCGGCAGCAGGGTGGCGAGCGCTCCCCCGCCGTCGCCGAGCACCACACCGAAACGCATGATGGCGACGCGAGCGCCGAGCTTCTCGGCCCCGCGAGCCTCGGCCTCCCAGTCGCGGCAGAGCGTCGCGAGAAAATCGTTTGCGGGCGCAGCGGATTCGTCGACCGCGGCGTCGGCGGTGTCGCCGTAGATACCGATGGCGCTCGCGGAGACGAAGGCACGGAGCTTGGCGCCGGCGTGTGCGGCGCTCTCGATGAGCTTGCGGGTCGTATCGATGCGGCTCGCGCGTAGCTGGGCTTTGCGCTTGGTGGTCCAGCGTTGAGCCACCGATTCGCCTGCGAGGTTGACGACGGCTTCAGCGTCCGCCATCGCGCCCTCGACCGCCGCGGCGTCGGTCACGTCGACGACGCGGACGTCGCCACCGAGGCGCGACCCGGCCGATGCGGGCGTTCGAGCAAGAGCCACGAGCTCGTGGCCATCGCGCAGCAGACGCAAGACCAACGCTCGACCGAGGAAACCCGTGGCACCGCTGATGACGACGCGCATGGGGCCAAAACTAGGCGTTTGGGGCGAATTGTCAACGACTTGCGGTGTGGGCTACAGGCTCTTCTGCAGCGGATTGGGGCCTCATGCGCGCGATCGTTTTCGACAAGCCGGGTGGAGCCGAGGTTCTACGACTCGAAGAGCGGCCGACGCCCGAGCCAGGTGCGGGCCAGGTCCGTGTGCGTGTCCACGGTAGCGGACTCAATCGCGCCGATCTCTTGCAACGACGTGGCCTCTATCCGCCGCCGAAGGGGGCGCCAACCGACATTCTCGGTCTCGAGTACGCGGGGACCATCGACGCCGTCGGGGCCGACACTTCCTTGCGCGTCGGCGACGCGGTCATGGGGATCGTCGGGGGTGGTGCTTACGCCGAGCAGATCGTCGTCAGCGCCGACGAGGTCGTGCGCGTGCCGGCGAAGCTCTCGCTGGCGGATGCCGCCGCCGTCCCGGAAGCTTTCATGACCGCGTATGACGGTCTGTTCAACGAGGGCGCTCTGAAGGCCGGCGAAACCGTGCTCATTCACGCAGCCGGTAGCGGCGTTGGTACGGCCGCCGTGCAGCTCGCGCGGCAAGCGGGCGCTCGCGTCTTGGGTACGTCGCGTAGCGCCGACAAGCTCGGCAAAGCACGCCCTTTGGGGCTCGATGAAGGCGTCGTCACCGACGATGGTTGGACTGATGCGGTGCGCAAGCTCGCGCCGGAGGGTATCGACGTCGTCATCGACCTCGTCGGGGGAAAACTCTTGCCGCCGACCCTGACGCTGCTGCGCGATCGCGGACGCCATGTGCTCATTGGCCTCACCGCAGGTGCGAGCGCCGAGCTCGATCTCGGCCGGCTCCTCGCGAAGCGCATCATTCTGCGTGGCACCGTGCTTCGGACGCGACCAGTCGGCGAGAAGGTTCGCCTTGCGCGCGCCGTCGAGCAGCACGTCGTGCCCGCCTTCGAAGCCGGCACACTGCAGCCTGTCGTCGACAGCATCATCGCTCCCGGCGCCATTCGCGAAGCGCATCAGCGCCTCGAGCAAAACGACACCTTCGGCAAGATCGTCGTCGACTGGATGAAAACGTAAAAGGCCTCGGGTGAGGCCTTCTAAGCGTTTGTCATGTCGGACGTTCGTCGGCGCCTCTCCTGACGGAGAGACGCCCGACGGCGCCGAAACGAACTAGAGGTCGTAAGGACGAACCGTGGCGCGGCCATTCTGCTTGGCGCGCTCGACCGCCGCGATGATCATGTCGTGGACCTTTTCCGAAACTGCCTCGACCAGGTCACCCGAGCTCTGGCAACCCGCCGCCTTCACGGCGTCCTTGAGCTTCGAGCCCACGACAACGACTTCACGCTCTTTCTTCTCGGCCATCGTTCAAATCTCCTGAAAGTGGTACAGCGCGGGCGATTCTAGGCATTGACGGCCGGAGCGCAAGAGCCATTCGCGCGGAGACGAAAATGACCCTCGACCCCGTTTGGCCTGTGTCAATGCCCAAATTGCGCGACTTGTGGATGCTCGATCCGAAGGTTCGTTACCTCAATCATGGTGGCTTCGGCGCGACGCCCCGCGCAGTTCTCGCGCATCAGAACGAGCTCCGCGAGCGCATGGAGCGCGAGCCGTCGCAGTTTTTTTTCCACTACGTCGGGCCGGAGCTCGAGAGGGCGCGTCATGCCCTCGCGAGCTTCGTCAACGCCGGCGCCGACGATCTCGCCTTCGTCACCAACGCCACGACCGGCGTCAATCTCGTGCTCAAGAACCTGGAGCTCGAGCCGGGAGACGAGATCGTCACCACCAATCACGACTACCCGGCGTGTCGCATGGCGCTCGAAGATCTCGCGGCGCGCCTGGACCTGCGCCTGGTGGTCGCGGATCTACCGCTTCCTCTCCGCGATAGCGACGCCGTCATCCAGCGGATCCTCGATGCGACCAGCTCACAGACGCGGCTCGTGCTCATCGATCACGTGAGCAGTCCCACCGGGGTGGTCATGCCGGTGGAGAAGTTGGTCGGGAAGCTCGAGGCGCGGGGCATCGATGTGCTGGTCGACGGCGCCCACGCGACCGGCATGCTCGAGCTCGACGTCAACGCGATCGGGGCGGCGTATTACGTCGGCAACTTGCATAAGTGGTTATGTACTCCCAAGGGCACCGCGTTCGTGCACGTGCGACCGGATCGCCAGAAGGGGTTCCGACCGCTGGTCATATCGCGCGGCTTTCCCGATACGGCGGGCTTCCGTCGCGACCACGACTGGCCCGGGACCTACGACTGCACGGGCTTCCTCTGTATCTCGAAGGCTATCGAGACGATGGGCAGCATGCTGCCCGGTGGTTGGCCCGAGCTCCGCGCGCGAAATCGTGCGATGGCTTGCGCCGCGCGTGCCTACCTCTGTGATGCCTTGGGCCTCGAGCCTCCGGCGCCGGAGAGCATGTTGGGCGCTCTCGTGACCTTGCCGCTACCGTCACATCTCCCAGCGACCAAGCAGCAGCCACCTCCGCGCTTCGATCCCTTGAGCGCGCGCCTGTTCGCCGAACACGCCATCGAGGTGCCAGTCTTCACGTGGTCTTCGCCACAACGTTGGTTCCGCGTCTCGGCTCAGCTGTACAACGAGACGAGCGACTACGAAGCGCTTGCCGCGGTGTTACGCGACAGCGAAACCAGCACTTGACCCTTCGTCACGGCTCTCCTACCTGGGGGCGTGGTATTTCGCATCTCCCCCTACCGCAGCTCGGCGTTGATCGTTCTCGCCTGCGCCGTAGCTTGCTCGCGCGAGCCAGACAATGCCGGGGGGAAGGTCCTCGAGGTCAACACCGCGGCTGCAAGCCAAGGCATCCGCCGTAGCACCCTCGCAGGGTCGGCCAACGATGGTCTGTCCGGGCTCGCGGTCGATGACACCGGCGCCTACGTGGCGATCCCAGAGCGCCAGCGCAGCATCGTCCGCTTTCGCGAAGAGAACGGTGTCTTCAAGGTGGAGAAGAGCATTCCACTCGCGGGCGTGCGCGACGGCTTGGACACCGAGGCCATCGCATTCCTGTCGCCGGGCCACTTCGCGATCGGCACCGAGACACATCACAGCCGGCGTGAGGATGCGCTGCTACTCATCGAGGTCAACGACAACGAAGCGCACGTCACCGATGAGGTGGACCTCGATTACAACGCTTGGGGCCAGCGTGCCGGCATCAATCACGGCATCGAAGCGATGTGCGCGGCTCTGGGCTCGATCGTCGTCGGTACCGAGGTGGTGGTCTCCGAGAAGGGCCGTCGCTATGCGCCGATTGCCCGCTACGATTTCGGCACCCACGCTTGGAGCTATGGCCGGCTCTGGCTGACCAGCAATGCCGGAAAGATTTCGTCCTTCGAATGCCGCGCCCGCGATGACAACGGCATCCAAGTGCTGGCGCTCGAGCGGCACTTCGGTGTCGGTCGCATTGTCCGCTTTGACGTACCAGCGGACGGCGAGCTGCAAGACATCACGGCCATCGTGGCGCTCGACCTCTTGCCGCTGGTGCAGCCGCTGCCGAACTTCGAGGGCATCGCCTGGACCAAGGAGGGCGACGTTTTGCTCGTCACCGACAACAGCAACGTCATCGTCGACAAGCCGACGGAGCTCTACGTCATCCCGCGGAGCGCGCTAGCGCCCTAGTTGACCGCACGCCCCTCGCCGCCGTGCATGAGGCCGCCGCGTCGAAGAAGCGCTGCCGCCAGATGCTCGAGGTTCACTTTGTAATTTCCCGAGGCGACGAGCTCTCGGAGCTGGGCGACGCGGCGTTGCCGCTCGACTGAGTCTCGGCGACCCCGCCCCGAAGGCGCACGGTTCACACCCACCGACAGATACGTGCTCCACGCGGCTGGAATGTCTTTTCTCGCGAGCTTGGTAGCCATCGAGAAGAAGAACGGCGCTTGTGGGCAAAACTTTAGTCGCTATCGCAAATGAGCGAGGCGGCGACGCAGCGTCTGCATGGCCTGGGTGTGCAGCTGGCAGACCCGCGAATCGGTCACGCCGAGCACAGTGCCAATCTCGCGATACGACAATCCTTCGTAATAATAGAGGCTTAGGAGCGTCTGCGTCTTCGTGGGCAGGGTGGCGAGGGCGGCCACGACCTGCTCTTGAAGCTCGTTTTTCATCGTCGCCGAGCTCGGGTCGTCGTCACCCTGGATGCGCTCGCTGTCGTCGATGTGGGTCACGTGGACCGCGGCAAGCTGGTGCTGGATGCGCTCGACGCGGGCACGGCCCATGCCCATGGCTTGGGCGAGGCTGTCGGTGTCGACGGTCTGGCCTTCGCGGGTGAGCTTCTCGGTCTGCTTGCGGAGCTGACCAACCGCGGCGCGCTGGCGGCGGGTGAGGTGGTCGTTCATGCGGAGGTGGTCGAGGATGGCGCCGCGAATGCGCAGCTGGGCAAAGCGCTGGAGAATCGGCATGGGGCGGTCGATATGGCGCTGAACCGCGGTCACGAGGCCGATCGAGCCGGCGCCGATGAGGTCGTCGATCTCGGTGAAGTAAGGAACGCGGCGCGCGACGCGGCGTGCTTCACGCATGACCAGCCATTGCAGGTCCGTGCAAGCACGCTCGACGGCGCGCGCCGTTTCCACATCTTGGGGGATGGGGGTGGGGGAGGGTGTGGTCAGCTCCTGGGTTTCGGAAACCCGGCCGCTGAGAGCTCGGCGCGACTTGCTGTTCTTCTTAGAAACGGCACCTTGGGTCGATTCGTTGAGCTCGATGGTCAAAGCACTCATGGTCGCGTCCTCCACGCAGACCTATTGAGCAAGGCAGGTGCCATCGTTGGATCGCGCGTAACCCCCTGTTTCAAGGAGGAACGTCAGGCCGAAAACCTGGGGTGTGGCAGACCCGGGGGTGAGTGAACCCTAATGAAACAGTGGATGGGCGCTCGGAAGCGGCCGTAAAGGCTTCGCCGTTTCCGACCCCGGTGATACATCCGCTCGCCATGACCGCAGCCACGCTGCGCGACCGTCTTCCCGCAGCCCCGACCGCAGACAATGTCTTCACCGCCTTCGTCGACTGGGTCGGTGCGCAGAGCCTCGAGCTCTATCCGGCCCAGGAGCAGGCGGTGCTCGAGCTCATGGAGGGCAAACACGTCGTTCTCGCGACGCCCACCGGGTCCGGCAAGTCGTTGGTTGCCCTGGCGCTCGAGTTCAAGGCGCTCGCCGAGCGCCGTCGCGCCTATTACACGTGCCCCATCAAGGCGTTGGTCTCCGAGAAATTCTTCGCCCTGTGTCGCGAGCTCGGGGCCGAGAACGTCGGTATGGTCACCGGTGACGCCAGCATCAACGCCCAGGCGCCGGTGGTCTGCTGCACCGCCGAGATCCTCGCGAATCTGGCGCTGCGCGAGGCCGACAAAGCGGACGTCGCGTACGTCATCATGGACGAGTTCCATTACTACGGTGACCGTGATCGCGGTGTCGCGTGGCAGGTCCCGCTGCTGACGTTGCCGCAGGCCCAGTTCCTCTTGATGTCGGCGACCCTCGGCGACACCAGTGTCATCGAGAAGTCTCTCGCCGAGCTCACCGGTCGCGAGGTCGCGGTCGTGAAGAGCAACGACCGTCCGGTGCCGCTCGAGTTCGTCTACAGCGAGGATCCGCTACACGAGGCCATCAAGAAGCTCGTCGGCTCCGGCCGCGCGCCAATCTATCTGGTGAGCTTCACGCAGCGCGACGCGGCCGAGCAGGCGCAGAATCTCTTGAGCGTCGACTTCTCCACCCGCGAGGAGAAGCAGCGCATCGCCGAGGTCGTGCGTGGCTTTCGCTTCGACACGCCTTACGGCAAGGACATCCAACGCTTCATCCGCCATGGCGTAGGGCTGCATCACGCTGGCTTGCTGCCGAAGTATCGACTGCTGGTCGAGCAGCTGGCGCAGCAGGGCGCCCTGAAGGTCATCTCGGGAACCGACACGCTCGGCGTCGGCGTCAACGTGCCGATCCGCACGGTGTTGTTCACGGCGCTCGCGAAGTACGACGGTCAGAAGACCGGCTTGCTCACCGTCCGCGATTTCAAACAGGTCGCTGGACGCGCGGGTCGCCGCGGCTTCGACACCCAGGGCACCGTCGTCTGTCAGGCGCCCGAGCACGTCATCGAGAATCGCAAGCTCGAGGCCAAGGCCGGTTCCGGCAAGAAGGCGGTGAAGAAGAAGCCGCCCGAGGGTTTCGTGCCCTGGGACGACAAGACCTTTCATCAGCTCATCGAGCGCGATCCCGAGCCGCTCGAGTCACGCTTCATGGTGAGTCACGCCATGTTGCTGCAGCTCTTGCAGCAACCGACCGAGGAACGTGGCGGCGGTTACGGGCGTCTCGCGCGGATCATCTCGCGCTCGCACGAGCGTGCCGGCATGCGCACCCGCCACAAGCGCCGCGCGCGCGACCTGTTCAGATCGCTGCTTGCTGGTGGCATCGTCAGTGTCGTCCGCAATCGCGTCAAAGCTGCCCGCGTCGTCATCAACGAGGAGCTGCAGCGCAACTTTTCGCTCAACCAGACGCTCTCCCTCTATTTGCTCGATGCTTTGAAGCTGCTCGAGCGCGAGTCGCCGACGTATGCCCTCGACGTCGTGTCGCTGGTCGAGTCCATCCTCGAGACGCCGCGCATCATCGTCATGAAGCAGCTCGACCGTGCCAAGGGTGAGCGCATCGCCGAGCTCAAGGCGCAAGGCATGGAATACAGCGAGCGGATGGAGGAGCTCGAGAAGGTCGACTATCCGAAGCCGCTCGCCGAGTTTCTCTACGACAGCTTCGATGCGTTCCGTGTGAAGCATCCATGGGCTGGCGAAGACAACGTTAGACCCAAGTCGATTGCGCGCGAGATGTACGAGAAGATCGCCACCTTCCACGAGTACGTCCGCGATTACGGTCTCGAGCGCAGCGAGGGCGTGCTGCTGCGATATCTGTCCGACTTCTACCGCACCCTCGCGCAAACGGTGCCCGATTCGTTCAAAGACGAAGCGTTGTTCGAAATCGCCGTCTACTTCCGCGGCATGCTCGAGCGCGTCGACGACTCGCTGGTGCGCGAGTGGGAGCAGCTCGTGAATCCGGGGGAGGCCGCGCCAGCGGAAGCACAGCCGAAGCCCCGCTATCACGTCTTCGACCCGCGCCAAGACATGCGCGGTTTCACTGCCCGCGTTCGCGGCGAGATGCACCAGATCGTCAAGGCGCTCGCGTCACGTCACTACGCCGCGGTGCTCGATATCGTGCGCGCAAGCGATCCATGGAGCGAGAAAGCCATCGCCGACGCCATGGCGCCGTATTGGTCGCAGTATCCGAAGCTGCGCTTCGACCACGAAGCCCGACTGCCGACGCGGACGCAGCTCACCGAGGAAGGGCCGCGGCAATACCGCGTGCGCCAAACGCTCGCCGACCCCGAGGGTACCGACGAGTGGATGATCGAGGCGTCGATTGACCTCGACGAAGCCAGCGATCCCGAAGCACCGCTGCTCGCGTTGGTACGCATCGGTACCTGAGCGATCAGTTCAAGGCAGACGGGACGGCGAGCATGAAGAGCGGGATCGGCGCGTCGAATTCCTCGCCGCTGTCGGCAACGAAGTTGTACGTGCCTTCCATGGTGCCGAAAGGCGTCTGCAGCGGGCAGGCGCTGGTGTAGTCGAAGCTCTCGCCAGGGGCGAGATGCGGTTGCTCGCCCACGACCCCATCGCCGCGGACCTCTTGGACCTGGCCATTGCCGTCGGTGATCACCCAGTGCCGCGTCAGGAGCTGCGCCGGGACGTCTCCGCGATTGGTGATCGTGATGTGGTAGGCGAAGAAGTAGTAGCCGCGCTCCGGCTGCGAGCGTTCTGGAACGTAGAACGACTCGACGTCCACCTGGATCTCTTTCGCCATCGCGTCAGGTAGCCCTTTTGCGCCGGAGCTAGCAACTGACAAAGGCCGTCAGCCGATGATGAGAGAGAACGTGTAAGTCGATATGAGGGCGCTATGCGTTTCGTTTTTAGTCACCGTTGGCCGTTCGTGGCGCGAAACCCGCAAAAACGCTCGCTTTCCAGTCCCCGCAGCGTGCGCTTCGGTGCCGACTCGTGCGTCGACTTGGCCTTGTTCGGAGCCGACGAAACGACCGCTGCCGGCCATCGAAGCGACGGTGAGCGATTCAGCGCCGCCCTCGTGGCTTGGCGCATGCTTGAGAACGCATCCGAGACGAAAAAATCACCCAACGCGATGCGCATGGGTATGCGCTCGAACCCGTTCGCCGCGGCCCGACTGTTCGTCCGCATGCTGCGCCGGGCCGGTCTCGATGCCGACATCCGCAAGACGCCCGAGCGCGCGACCGTGCCGTGCGTCGTCACCGTCACGGTCGACGGCAAGGCGCGCGAGATCTCGATGACCATGCTCCGGCCGGTCGACGCCGCCAATGTGCGTCGCCGCCATCAGAGTGACGACAGCCAAGCGGCTTAATCGCGAGCGAAGTCGTCGAAGGCGCGGGTGATGCCGTCGGCTACGACCGGATCGTAGCTGAACGGCTCGAAGCCGCGCCATGAGGCCGCTCCAGCGGTGCAAGTCGTGATCGAGCGACACGTGCCGGCGGTCTCGTCGTTGTCGTAGCTGTACATGATGAAGCCACGCTCGCCGAGCTCCTGCGAGGTTTTGAGGACCTCGTAGAGCGCGGTCGCTTTTTGTTGCTGCGTCATCTGGCAGTATCCGATGGGCGGCCCGCCGAAGTCGTAGACACCCCAGCCTGTGACGTAGAGCGGCTTCGCGAAGCCCCACTCGCTGTTCATGTAGCCGACCAGCCAATCGTGCAATGGCCGCAGGTCGGCGCGCCCCGGCGGCCCGCCCGCGTCGCCGAATGCGTTGTAGGGATGGTAGGCAACCCAGTCGAAGAAATCGCGGATCGGCACATCGTCACCAGTGCGCACGCTGAGGATGGCGTCGGCGTTCGCGTCGATGACGAGCGGGATCGCGGGGGACAACACGGGAAGCGCCGGGTTGTGCGCTTTCGTGGACGCGTAGACGATGCGTTGCATCTCCGCGAGCTCTGTCCCGGTGCCTTGGAACGAGCCGCTACCCGGCACCGCTTGGCTCCAGCCCTCGACCGCCATCCAGAAGTTGGCGTAGCGCGCGAGCGTTGCCTGAATCATTCGGCCATAGGCGGCGTAGTATTGCGTGGCGATGGCTTGGTTGCCGCCGAGGAGCGCCGGGTATTCGCTATTCGGAGCATCGGGGTTGCTGGAGGCCCAACGCGGGACGCCTTCCATCATCAGCATGCCGCGCGCGCCTTGACCGGCGTGGTAGCCCACCCAGGCGTCGAGCAGGGTCCAGTCGTAGGTGTCGACCCCGGTCCACCACGACAGATACACCAGCGGCTCGTAAGCGGCGAGGCGGACCACGCTGTAGGTCGCCAGCACTGGTCCGTTTTCGCGTTCACCGGGATGGCCGTTGAACGTGAGTCCGACGGCGAAGCTCGGTAGCGGCGGGCTGTCCCCGTCTCCGTCTCCGTCGACATCGCCGTCCGCGTCGCTCGGAGTGGTGTCGTCACCGTCGCCCGCGACGTCGATGTCTTCGTCACCGGTGAGCTGGTCGTCGCCCGTCAGGTCCTGTGCCGGCAGACGCATGTCGACGATGCGACCGCAACCGGCGAAAACGGCGAGAGCCGCGCAGCAGATGGCCGTCGCGCGTTGCATCCTCAAGAATACCACACTAGCGGCCCTTATAGAGGCCGTGTTTGCGCATGAGGTCGCGCAGGTGGTGGCGCTGGAGCCCCGAGGCCCGGGACGCCGCCGCGATGTTGTTGCCGTAGCGCTCGGCCAGCGCCCGCAAGTAGCCGAGCTCGAAACCTTCGACGAGTCGGTCACGCGCCTCGCGGTAGGGGATGTCGATGTCCGCTTTAGCGTCCTGTTCGTCGAGCCCAGGCGCGAGCTCGGTGCCGCTCAGAGTGCCGAGCGAGACGATACGGAGAACGGCGTTGCGCAGCTCGCGGACGTTACCTGGCCACTCGTACTCTTGCAGACCATTGATGACGGAGTCGGGCAGATCTTCGCTGCCGCCGTGAAGGCGAACGAAGCGGCGGACGAGCTCGGGGATGTCCTCTGGCCGCTTGCGTAGCGGTGGCACGCGGACGTTCACGACGCCGATGCGATAGAACAGGTCCTCGCGGAAGGTGCCTTTGGCGATGGACTTCTCGAGGTCTCGATGGGTAGCCGCCACGACACGCACGTCGACCTTGTGCATGGCGCCGCCACCGACCCGTCGCACCTCTTTGGTATCGAGCGCGCGCAGCAAGAGCGGCTGCATCGCGAGCGGCAACTCACCGAGCTCGTCGAGGAAGATGGTGCCGCCGTCGGCGCGCTCGAAGGCACCGGGACGGTCACTGTGTGCATCGGTGAAGGCGCCGCGGTTGTGACCGAAGAGCTCACTCTGCGCCAGGTCGGCAGCGAGGGCGCCACAATCGACGACGACGAATGGCTTGTCGCGACGTTTACTGCGGGCGTGGATGGCGCGCGCCACCAGCTCCTTGCCGGTGCCGGTCTCGCCCTGGATGAGCGCTGGGGCTTCGTTCTCCTCGATACGCGTGAGCAAGGCGTAGAGCTTGCGCATCACGAGGCTGCCACCGATGAGCTCGTCGTAGCTCGTGACGCTCGCGGGCTCGAGCCCTTCGCCTCCCGCCAGCGGCAGCAACATCACCACGGTCTTGCCGAGCGTCAGCCGCGCGCCCGGTGAGAGCAGGGCCTCGCTGATGCGGTGGCCGAGGAGCCGTGTCCCGTTGGTGCTGCCGAGGTCGCGCGCGCGGATGCCTTCGGGGGTGACGGCGAGCTCGAGATGCGAGCGCGACAACTTCGGATCGCTCAGGCAGAAGCCGCAGGTCGACGCCGTGCCAATCACCAGACGACCTTTGCGCAACGTGACATGACGTCCTTGATCGTCGGGACTCCCCACGGCGACGTAGACGACGCAGCCCGGTAGGTCCTTATTGCGGCGCCCCCCTCCGGTGGTAGGAGTAAGGCGAAGTGTCGAGGAGTGCGATCGGGGAGGCATGACGGTTGAGACATTCATAGCGCTGGCGACCGTGTTCGTCACGCCCGTCGAGATCAGCCGCCCCACCGTGTCGCTGGTTGCCCTCTGTGACGATCGACGCATCGACGAGCTGCGGGACGCGCTGCGCCCCGGTCTCGCCGACCGTGGGTACGAAGCGCGCAACGCGCCGCTCCCGCCGCTGGTCCCGGTGCGACCATGTGACGGCCGCGTCGGACGTGACCTCAAGGCTCGCCTCGCTAAAGCAGACGAAGCTTTTTATGCTCTCAAGCTCGCCGAAGCACGGGCCGCGCTCACGGCGCTGCGTGTGGAGATCGAGCTTCTCGGCATGCCTTCCGAGCTCGGGAGCGCATACGTGCAGGCCACGGTCCTGCTCGCGCGCATCGCCTTGCAAAACAAGGAGCGTGGCGAGGCAGAGCGCCTCGCGGCCGGGCTGTTGCACATCAGGCCGTCGTTCGACACCAAAGCGCAGGACCTGCATCCGCAAGCCGCCGCGCTCTTGGACGCCGCTGCCGGGAAGGCGAAGAACGCTCAACGCGCCGCGCTCGAGGTGAGCACCAAAGACGCGCGGGTGCCGGTCGAAATCGATGGCATCGAGCAATGCGTCACGCCGTGCTCCATCGAAGGCCTGACCGCGGGAGCGCACATCGTGGCGCTGCGGCCGCGGCTCGGCCCGACGATCGCCGGCAAGGTCGAGCTCTCCCGGAGCTCCGAGCTCGCTCTCGAAGCACCACAGGACTGGCGCGCCATGCTGGTTGCGTCCCTCGAGAGTGGTGACACCGAGACGGTGGTTAGCCTGTCGGCGAAGGTCGCGCCCGGGCGGCGTCACGTCGTGCTGTCGAGCATCGGTGCCGATGGTGGCCTGTCGCTCTGGCTCGTCGACACCACGCACCGGCGCTTTTCGGCGCTGCGCTTCCAGCAGGTCGACGCGCGCTTTGCCCCGGACCGCGTGGCGGCAGGGCTCAAGGCGTTGGAGCAGGACAAGCCTGCGCCCGCGGTCGTGACTCCGACAGCGGCGGTGACCGACGCGCCGCGCTTCGGCCTGCGCCTCATGCTCGCGGGTGCGCTTGCGCTCACCGCGCCACAGCGCGACTTGTTCTCGCCTGGCGGAGCAGCCATCGGGAGCGCGTGGCTCTCACCCACGCCGTTTCCTCGTTGGCTCGCGTTGTCGCTCGCTGGTGGCTACGTCGTGCTCGGCGGAGACGTGGTGCCCGACCCGGCGGGCGTTGGCCTCTTGGGTGTGGGGGGCCGCGTCGCGGGGCGGTTGGGCATCTCGCGCTGGGCCCTCGCTGCACACGGTGGCGGCGCTATGACCGACGACCTCTGGCGCGTTTGGACGGGCGCCGACGTCGCCGTCACCTTCCCAATCGGTCCGCTCGAGCTAGGTCCCGGCGTCGGCTATGTCCGCGTCTTCGATCGCGGACAGGCGAGCAGCGGTGGTGACGCCAATCTCCTACTCGCTGGGGTCGTGGTAGGCTTTACGCGGTGATGAAGTTCGGCCGCTATGAGCTCCTAGAGCCCCTCGCCGCGGGGGGCATGGGCGAGGTGTTCCGTGCCCGTCTCATCGGTGCCGCCGGCTTCACCAAACAGCTCGCGCTCAAACGCATCTATCCGCACCTGAGCGGCGAATCCCGTTATCGTGAGCTCTTCGTGCACGAAGCGAAGATCGTCGCCGACCTGCAGCATCCCAACATCGTGCAGGTGATGGACCTCGGGGTGGAGCAGGGCGAGCTCTTCATCGCGATGGAGCTCATCGACGGTGCCGACGTGTCAGCTCTTGCGAATGCGTCCACCGGTGGGAAGCGGCTCGCGCCGAGCATGGTGGCGCTCATCGCCTTCGACGTCCTCGAGGCGCTCGACTACGCGCACGCGAAGGCGGACGAGAACGGTCAGCCGCTGCGCATCGTTCATCGTGACGTTTCACCGCAGAACATCCTGGTCGACGCCCATACCGGCTTCGCCAAGCTGTGCGATTTCGGCATCTCTACCGCCGGTGGTGGTGGCGGTGACCTTCGCGGCAAGGCGGGCTTCATGGCCCCCGAGCAGGCACGTCAGGAGGATGTCGACGCTCGCGCCGACTTGTTCGCAGTCGGCGCCGTCATGTTCGAGCTGCTCTCGGGACGACCACTCTTCGGCGGCTCGACGACCGAGGAGGTGCTCGCGGCGGTTCGCGCCGGAGACGTACCGGCAATCGCGCCGCGCCTCCAACACGTCGCGCCCGCGTTGATCGCCATCGTCGAGCGGGCGCTGGCGCCGCGACGTGATGAGCGCCATGCGAGCGCTGCCGAGCTGCGCGGCGATATCGAAGAGCTTTTGCTGAGGGACGATCCCCGCGCCATTCGCGGTGAGCTCAAGATGCTGGCGCGTACGGTGGTGGTCAGCCGCCGCAGCACCGTCGTCGATGCGCCGGCGAAGAACGAGCCGACCCAAACGACGGGGTCCGTCGGCTGGACGCGCCTCTTGAGCCGGACCCATGGACCCTCGACCGAGCGGCTCTCGGTCATCCAAGACATAAAGCCACCGCGTCGTCGCGGATTGGTCTTTGGCGCCATTGCCATTTCGACCATCGCGGCGGCGGTAGGGGTCGTGGGTTTTCTATCGCGGACAGCTGAGCGTGCGCCGGCTCCTCAGGTAGTCGCACCCACTTCGCCGTCGCCGGCAATCGATCCACCACCTCCGAAAGTGAGCGACGCACCGCCGGCAAGCGAGCCAACCCCGCCGCCAGTCAAGAAAGAGAAGCGCAAGGCCGAGACCGAGTACGGCTTCCTCACCGTGAACGCCGCGCCCTGGGCTCGCGTCGCCATCGACGGCAAGCAACTCGGACAGACGACACCGGTGGTCGAGCACAAGCTCGCTGCGGGAAAACATGTCCTCACCCTCACTGGGCCGTCCGGCAAGGTGTCCACCATGACGGTCAGCATCCGCCCGCATCAGACGACGACGCGGGTCGTCGACTTGCGCGAGGAGTAACCGAGCCCGAGCGCGGGCATGGTCGGATTTCGTTCTGTCATCGGGGTGTGTGCCCCACCGCCATCGCCATCCAGACGCACCCAAGCGTAAGTCGAACGTGCCGAATGGCGCGTAAGTGCCCGTAGTCACGTCGCAAACAGGTTGGCAGCGATCTTGCTCAAGGGGGTTGGCGAGGAGAACCGCCATGAACCCCCGAATCATCCCATTTGCGCTGCTCGTCTGCGCTCTCACGAGCTGCGGCACAGGCGTCGACAGCAACCATCATGAACCGCGCCGGCTGCCGGAAGGTCCGGTGTCGATCGCCGCGAGCCGCAACATCGTGTTTCCAGCGAAGACGCCGGAGCTCTTCGCCGCGGCCGGCAGTGAGCTCTCTTTCACCCTGCAATGGGAGGCCGCGCCAACGGGCGAGGACCTGATGGTCTTCGTGCACTTCCTCGACCGCGATGGCGTCTACGCGTTTGGCGCCGACTACAGTCCGCCAGAGCAGACAAGCAGCTGGTCCGGACATGTCGAGCACGTGCGCACCGTCACCGTCCCGGACTCGGCGCTTGGCACTTATCTCGTCCGCGTCGGCTTGTACGAGCTCCAGCCTCCGTGGGGACGTGCGGTGCTCAACCCCGGCGCCGGCGTCGTCGTCGACGACGAGCTGCGCTATCAGGTCGCGTCGCTCACGGTGCATGGTAGCGATGCACCGAGCCCCGGTGCGCTCCGCGCACCGATCGTGCTGCCGGCGGAGACTCCGGCGTTGGCAGCGGCAGCCGGGGACGACATCGTGCTGACGCTCGCTTGGGAGGCCAACCCGACCGATGAGGACTTGAACTTCCTGGTGCACTTCGTCGACGCCGCCGGCAACACCGCTTTCGCGGATGACTTCGCGCCGGCGACGTCGACCACCGTGTGGTCGGGGCGCGTGACCCACACTCGCACCATTAGCATCCCGGAGTCGGCGACTGGTGCCTACTCGATTCGCACTGGACTCTATCAAGCGCACGAGCCCTGGGGACGTTTGCCCCTCGCGGCCGCTGCGGGCGTGGTGCCGGACGACCAGACACGCTACGCCGTCGCCACTTTGCTGGTGGATGCACCCAAACACCTGCCAGGTACCGTTGTCGGCTATGGCGGAAAGTGCCTCGAGGCATTCGCCCAGTCTTACGGCTATCCGCTCGAGTACACGTCGATGTTCCTCGCCGATTGCACGGGCGAGCCGGCACAGGTGTGGACTTTCGCCGGCGGCCAGCTGCGCAATGACTACTACGGTCGTTGCGCCACGCCGACGGTCGCATCGGATGTTGGTGGCGGCCAGCTGACGGTGCGGGAGTGCGGCCAAGCGATCGCCACCTGGGCGGTGAGTGGCGATCGCTTGACTGCCAACGGCTTGTGTCTCGAGACCGGCGCGACGAACGACTCGTCGGGCGTCTCTCTCGTTGCCTGCAACGACGGCGCTGTCCAGCGCTGGGTGTGGTGACCCATGAGCGCTACCTACAAGCTTGTCTGCCTGTTCTTGTCCTGCGCCGCATTACGATGCGGTGGTTTGCCCGAGGGCGCCGAGGACGACGCCGATTTCTCACCGTTGGCGCTCGGCACGCGGACGACCACGGCGCTGCTCGCTTCGCCGCCAGTGGTCTACGGCGCCGCTGGCTCCGCGCAGGCCTTCGTCTTCGAGTGGGAAGCGCGACCCACCGCCGAGGATCTCCTGGTCCTCGTGCACTTCGTCGACGCGCAGGGGGACGTCGCTTTCGCGGACGAAGTCGAGCCGCCGGAGCCCACGACGACGTGGTCGGGTCATGTCACCCAGACGTTCGCCATCAACGTGCCGAGCTTCGCCGAAGGCTCGTACGCGGTGATGGTCGGTCTCGTCGAGCGCCACCCGCCGTGGCAGCGCGTCGAGTTGCTCGCCGGCACCGAGGTCGTGGCCGACGCGGAGCTCCGCTATCGCGTCGCGACCCTCGACGTTGGCCCTCGGCCAGAAGACCAGATGAAGAAGGTGACCGGCGCCGGCGGCATGTGCATGACCCAGGTCGAAAGCCACGGCCTCGTCCTCGCCGCCTGTGACGGGTCGACGCGCCAGCAGTTCCGTATCCATGGCGACACCTTGGTCGCGGCGGACGGGAGCTGCGTCGAGGTGCCCAACGACGAGCACACGGTGGGTGCTCGCTTGCGCACCGCGGCCTGCGATCTCTCTGGGGGGCAAGCGTGGGTCTTAATAGAGGGGCGCATCATCAGCAACGAGGGGCGCTGTGTGGGGACGGGCGATGCGAGTGACGAGGGCGCGCCGCTCGCGCTCGCCCTCTGCGACGGCGGCATCGATCAACAATGGCGGTTTTCCATCCATCAAGAGGAGGCGTTCCATGAATAGGGTCTTGCTGCTCGCCGCGTACGTCAGCGTGGCTGCCGTCGGTTGCACGGGCTCCGTCGGGGGCTTCGAGGGCAAGGGCAACGGCCTGCGTACCATCGACGCGTTTCCTACGTCGCTCGTCGGGAACGGCTCGGTGGTGCTTGCCGCGACGCCATCGGTGCTCTCGGGCGTGGCTGGCTCCGAAGTGAACGTGACCTTCCGCTGGGAGGCGCGGCCCATGGAGGAAGACCTCAACGTGTTCGTCCACTTGGTCGACGGCGCCGGGCAGATTGCCTTCGGCGCCGACTACCAGCCGCCGGAGGGTACCAGCGGCTGGTCGGGGACGGTCTCGCACACCCGCGCCATCACCGTTCCCGATGGGGCCAGCGGCACCTATCGCGTGCTCATCGGGCTCTATCAAACGCATGCACCGTGGGACCGTCAGCCGCTCGAGCCCGGCACCTCCGTGTTGCCGGATGGTCAGCTGCGCTATGGCGTGGCCACCCTTTCGGTGGGCGGAGCGTCCGCCGGGCAGCCGGGGACGATCGTCTCCGGCAACGGCAAGTGCATGGAGGCGTCCGCCGCGGCGGACTCCGACTACGGGACTCGTCGCATCGTGCTCGCCACGTGCGACGGCAACCCTCGTCAAAGCTGGCAGCGCTACGGCGACACGCTGGTGACCTGGGAGGGCGAGTGCCTGGACATCCCGGGGAACGAGCACTGGAACGGCAACCCCCTGCAGACCTACGAGTGCAACGGCACGCCGGCTCAGGCGTGGTCGGCGGGTGACGGGCGCATCACCAGCACCGAGGGCCTGTGCATCGGCACGAACGGGGCGACCGTGGTCGTCGCCACCTGCAACGGTGGTGATGACCAGCGCTGGGAAGTCGGTGGCGTCCCCGTCGGGCCCTCGCAGCCGGAGCCTTCGCAACCCGAGCCGTCACAGCCCGAGCCCGGGAACCCATCGGCGGGTGAGGGGCCAGCCGGCGCCTCGCCGGGGAGCTACGGCGCGCTCACCTTCCGCGAAGAGTGGGACGGCGGCGGCGTCGACTACGGCCGGTGGCGGACGCAGCTGCCCTGGTGGCCCGAGAACGACCTCGACAATCATCGCGTCGAGGGTGGCCTCTTGAAGATGTGGTCCGCGCGGGACTCCGACGGCAACTTCGTCTTCCACAACATCGACCTCAACACGGACGGCTCGTTCGCGCAGCGCTACGGCTGGTTCGAGATCGAAGCGAAGTTGCCGCCCGGCGTCGGTCAGTGGCCGTCGTTCTGGCTCTACGCCCACAACGATCAGACCAGACCCGAGATCGACATCATGGAGGCCTATTCGTGCCTCGGCGGCGACTGGTGTGACGGCGACGGCAATCCCAACGACTACAGCGGTACTTTGTGGATGGGCTGGGAAGACGGAACGGCCCGACGCATCTCGCAGCAACGCGCCAGCGCCAGTCGAGCTCTCGGAGCCCTCTCCGACGCGTTCCACCGCTATGGCGCACACTGGGAACCGGACGGTGTGACCTTCTATCTCGATGGCACTCCCATCGGTCCGAAGGTTTGGACCAACGAGTTCGACCAGGAAATGTACATCGTGCTCGGCATCGGGCCGTTCCACGAGCCACTGCCCGGGACGCCTTCGAGCATCTCGAGCTCCTACCAGATCAACTATGTCCGCGCCTGGGCGCTGGGGAACTGAACATGAAGACACTGCGCGCTCTAGCGCTGATGGTTGGGTCCGTGCTCCTGGGCTGTGCTGGCGCTGTCGAAGGCGAACCGGGTTCTGCGGGTGCCCTCGACGAGCTGCCGCCGGTAGCGCTCATTGCCAGTACCACGACGATTCTACCGGCGGGACCGGAGCTGATGGTGGCCGTGCCCGGTGGCTCGTTCACTTACACGTTGGAGTGGAACGCGCAGCCCTTGGCTTCCGACTACCTCGTGTTCGTGCACTTCGTCGACGCGGCCGGAGAGCTGGTGGTTGGCCACGACTATGATCCGCCAGAGCGGACGAGCCAGTGGAAGGGCCGGGTGAGTCACACACGCACCGTGGAGCTCCCGCAGCTGCCGGAAGGTACGTACAGCTTGATGGTCGGGCTTTACGAGCAACGGGCGCCGTGGGACCGCGTCGAGCTCGCTCGCGCCGCGGGCGTCGAGGTCGACGAGGAGTCCGGACGTTACGTCGTGGGCTCTCTCCACGTCGGCGCCGCCGCCGCGCCAGAGCCGAGCAACGGCGCTCTGACGTCGGTGCTGGTCGCATCGCCACTCCGCCAGATGGCCGGCGTGGGGACCGATCTGTCGATCACCTTCGAGTGGGACGCAGTGCCCATGGCCGAGGACTACCGAGTCTTCGTCCATCTCGTCGACAGCGCCGGCAACGTGGTCGGAACCGACGACTACGCACCGCCGGAGCGGACGAGCCAGTGGTCGGGGCGCATCTCGCACCTGCGCTGGTTCAGGGTTCCGCCACAGATCAGCGCCAGCGACGCCTACAGCGTGCGCGTCGGCCTCTACGAGGACCACGAGCCTTGGGGTCGCATCGCGCTAGCCACGCAGGTCGGCGTCGTCGAAGACGACCAGCGGCGCTACCATGTGGCGCAGATCGACCTCGCGCCGCGTGGGCCGAGCACCCTGGTGAGCAACAATGGCAAGTGCCTCGAGCTCCATCATGACGCCATGCCGGCGTACGCGAACACCAGCGTCTATCTCGCGGAGTGCAACGGCGGTCCGATGCAAGGCTGGGTGTTCGACGGTGACCGCATCAAGAGCGCGCCCTTCGGTAGCGGTGACGGCGTCGGGTTGTGCCTATCCCGGATGCCCAATTCGAATCTCCTCTGGGCACGCCATTGCAGTCAGCCCGAGGCGTCGCGCTGGGAGCGCAACGGTGGCGAGCTCTACGAGGAGGGCAGCTACACCCAGCTGAACCCAACGGGCTTCTGCATCAAGGCGGGAGGCCTGACGTACAACACCGAGTCGGTGCGGCTCGTCGTCTGCTCCGCCGGAGCGGATCCGGCGCAGCAGTGGACCGTGGGGTCGCAGTAGGCCTACTCGCCGAAGGTCACCGCGGCGTGCAGGCCGCGGTGATCGCCGGCTCCTTCGACCGAGAGTCGCGCACCAATCTGACGTAGACGCGCGACACTGGCCGCCGCGGAGACGTCGGCGTGTCGCGTGCTGTAGCCGAGCATGGCCGCGCCGACGCGAGCACGTTCGTTGGCGTCGGGGTTGCCGCGAACGTATGGCGCCACTGCGCGGTCGGCGAGCGCCTGACGTAGCTCTTCCACCTTGTGGGCTCGCTCGATCAGGGCCGCCACGATCTTGGTGACCCAGCGACCGTCCGCTGGAGCGTAGTCGAAGGCGGACTGGGTGCTGGCGTCCAGGCCCTTGGTGTTGGGCACGGGCTTGGTCTCGCTGGCGGCGGCCTTCGGACCGCGACCCTCCTTGAGCGCGGTCAGCTGCGCCACCAGGGTCTCGCGCGACAGGCTCGCCATGAAAGCGCCATGAGCGGTGGCGTAACGAATCGCGATGCGCTGGTCGGCGGGTAACGTGCCGCCTTCGCGGATCACCGACACCGGCTGGCCATCGATCGCTTCCTCGGTGGTCCATTCGACGAGGCCGGGAGCGGCTTGCTCGACCATACGTCGGGCGCCGGTGAGCAGAGCGGCGAGGGCCACCGGGTTGCGCACCTCGGCACCGACATAGAGCGGAGCGCGTTGCAGGGCGGTGCGCCATACCGGCGGCACGAAGCCCACCTGCTCGGCGTCCTCCTTCTTGTCGACTTCGCCGAGGGTACCGCTCGCGACCACGAGGTCGTAGAGCCCGGCGCGGTCCATCGCGCCCGCCGTCACCCAGGTGCCGAGCCATCCCAGCGAGAAGTCGTTGCCCATGAAGCTGCGGCCGGTGCCTTCGAGCTCCCGGCGTAGAGACGCCTCGGGACCGACGGCGCTGGCCCACGAGATGCCGTTGCGCACCGCCGGCGCGCTGATGCGGGCCGGGCCTGCGAGCGACTCGATGTCGGAGTAGTCGCCCCGGTTGGTGATGGGGAGCATGCGCACGTCGAGCGTAAGCGCTTTGCCACGCGTCGTGACCCGGAGCGCGGCGGGGTCGATGTACTTGCTCCACACCATCTCGTATTCGCCGCGGAACGTGGCGTACGCATCGCGCTCTTCGGTGGTCACCTTGTCGACCACAGTCTCGAGGATGGGCTTCATGAAGCCGGTCGTCGACGGCGAGCGGGCGCCTGTGCCCGGCTCGAAGGTGATGCGCTCACCGCCCTCGTGGGCAAGCTCGCTCTTGTCGAGGAGCTTGCTCTGCAACAGCTGGTCGACGGAGGTCGGAGCGTGGCCCTCGAGCCAGGCGTAGAGTAGGGCTGCGTAGCTGACGGCGCGCACGTCCGCCGCGGCCTGGACGCGACGCGCCGAGGCGATCTTGAAGGCGGGGCTCGTGACATGGGCAACGAACGCGTCGCCGATGAAAGCGAAGGCATCTTCGCCGGCGCGATCATAGGGGTAGAGAGAGCGCATGTACGTGAAATCGCCGCCAGCGCCGATCGACGGGGCTCCGCTATCGCGAACGGCAACGAAACGCTCGAGAGCGGCGCGGCTGTTCGACACCAAGATGACGTCGCCGAGCTCGACCTGATGCCGCGACACGGCGCCGTCCGCGGAAACGGTCAAAGCGACCTCGTGGGCGCCTAGCTTGTAGGTCGAGCTGCTGGTGGTGAATCGGGCTTTCAAGTCGTCGAGCTTCTTGGCTAGGCCGGTCTTGAGGAGCGCGCCGTTGGTGACGTGGAAGGCGACGGTGACGTCGGTTCCTTCGCGGAAGAACGGATCGCTCGAGGCGATGGCGATGCCGTCGATGGCGGTGTCGGCGAGCACGCTCATGGCGGGTGAGCTCTCGAGCCCGAGCTGGTCGGCGTAGCGCTTCACGATGTCGCCGCCCCCGCTGTCGATGCCGCTCGCTTGCACGACGCCGAGCAGGCGATCGGTGAGGGTATCGACGGTCGCGTGCAACGCCTTGGCGCTGCTCGCGTGCATGTACAGCATCCCGCTGGGCACGACGGCCGCGAGAGGTTCCACCGCCGGCTTCAAGGCCAGCTCCTGAGCGAGACGCTCCCACGGATGCGCGGGAAGAGCGAGGGCTTCGACCTGCGCGATGGGCACGGTGCGCTTGCCGGTGCGGCGGATACGCAAGGCGCGCTGCGTTTGCATCGCGTCACGCAACGAGGCGGCACCGGTGTAGAACGCCATGGCTTCGTCGATGTCGTTGGTGAAGACGTCGTTGCGGCGGTCAGTGGGGCGGCTGGTCAGACGCGCGCGCTCGGCCGCGAAGGTGTAGAACGAGTCGGAGCCGGAGACGGTGTACGCCGTCGTCTGGAACCAGCGCGCCTGGCCCGCGAAGAACTCCTCGCGCAGGGTCTTCACGCTCTTGGCCGTCTTCGGCACCGCGACGCGGAGAACACCCTTGTCGCTGATGACGCCATCGCGCTGCACGCCTTCCCAGGCCACGTCGAGCTCTTGCGGCGCATTCTTCCCGGGGAAGCGGGCGTAGAAGTTGTCGGCGCTGGCCTCACCGTTGTTCACCAGCCCGTAGACGTCACCGAGGACGTTGAAGCGGACATGCTCGGCATCGAAGCCATCGGCGAACCGGCCGCGCACGTAGACGGCATCGGCGTCGCGATAGACGGCATTGACCATCACCGGCTTGGTGCCGTGATCCTGGGGGACGACCTCGTACTTGGCGAGCGTGAGACGCGGAACATCGTCGCTGGGGGCGACCTCGGCGGCGCGCGCCTCCAGCGCGGCGGCGCTTTCATCCGCGGCTGGTTTTTTCGAAGACTTCGAGCACGATACGAGGAGGGCGAAACAGAGCACCGACCGAGCTAGACGCATGGCGCGTCGTAGCACGGTCACTCTTTGGCGCGAAAGCCCGCCACCTGCGAATCGAACGCGGTGTACTCGTCGTAGCGCAAGAGGTCGTAGAGCTCCTTGCGATGCTGCATCCGCGATAGCAGAGCTTCTTGCGTGCCGTCGGCGGCGATCTGCTTCAAGCCATCCTCCACGGCCTTCATGGCGAGGCGCAACGTGGTCACCGGATAGATGACGAGGTTGTAGCCGAGCTCACCGAGCTGCTTCGTGGTCAAGAGCTTCGACTTACCGAACTCGGTCATGTTGGCGAGGAGCGGTACTTTCACGGCCTTACGCATGGCGGCGAACTCGCCCTCGTCTTGCATGGCCTCGGGGAAGATCATCTCGGCACCGGCGTCGACGTAGGCCTTGGCGCGGTCGATGGCCTTGTCGAGGCCTTCGCTGGCGCGGGCGTCGGTGCGCGCGATGATGAGGAAGTTCGGGTCGCGCTTGGCCTTGGCGGCGGCGACGATCTTCTTCACCATGGCTTCGGTCTCGACCAGGCCTTTGCCTTCGAGGTGGCCACAGCGCTTCGGGTTCACCTGGTCTTCGAGGTGCGCGCCGGCGATGCCCATCTCCTCGAGCTCTTGCACGGTCCGCGCGGCGTTCAGTGGCTCGCCGAAGCCGGTGTCCATGTCGATGATCGACGGCAGCTCGGTTGCGCGCGCGATCATGCGACCGCGCTGCGCGACTTCACTGAGCGTCGTGAGGCCGACGTCGGGATAACCCAGGTCGTTCGAGAGCACCGCTCCGCTGATGTAGACGCCTTCGAACCCCAGCCGCTCGACCATCATGGCGACCAACGGAGAGAAGGCGCCCGGAAAACGCAGCAGGCCGGGGGCGCGCAGCTTCGCTCGGAAGGCAGCGCGCTTGGCTTTGGGATCGGCGCTCGCGAACAACATCAGAAGATGCCCCGGGTGTCGCGGCTCGCATGGGTGAGCTTGCCCGCGGGGAACACCGGGTGGAGCTGCAACAGGTCCGCGGCCGAGAGCTGCGGCAAGCGCTGGGTCAGCTCGATGACGCGCTTGATTTCGGCGTTGTCGAGCACGCCCTCGGTGAGCGTCTCGAATTTACGGATGTAGTCGGGACGCTTGAAGGGTTTTGCGCCCGCTGGGTTCGCGTTCGCGAGAGCGAGCTCGTCCGTGATCGTGGATCCGTCGCTCATGGTCACGACGACGCGCGCGCCGAAGGCTTTCTCCTTGGGATCGGTCGCGTGGTAGCGACGCGTCCACTCTGCGTCCTCGACGGTCGAGATCTTGTGCCAGAGCGCCACGGTGTCCGCTCGCTGAGCGCGCTCGGGAGCGTACGACTTCACGTGGTGCCAGCTGCGATCCTGCAGCGCGACCGCGAAGATGTACATGATGCTGTGGTCGAGGGTCTCGCGCGACGCCTTCGGATCCATCTTCTGCGGATCGTTGGCGCCGGTGCCGATGACGTAATGAGTGTGATGCGAGGTGTGGAGCACGATGCTCTTCACCTTCGAGCCATCGCCGACTTTCTCGCCGAGGCGAGCTGCGAGGTCGATGAGCGCCTGCGCTTGGTACTCGGCGCTGTGCTCCTTGGTGTAGGTCTCGAGGATGGCGCGCTTGGCCTCGCCCTTCTCGGGGAGCGGCACGCTGTACTCGGCTTTCGGGCCGTCGAGCATCCAGGCGATGACGCTGTCCTCACCCTCGTAGATCGGCGACGGCGACTTCTCGCCGCGCATGGCGCGGTCGACGGCTTCGATGGCGATCTTGCCGGCCCACGACGGCGCGTGCGCCTTCCACGACGAGATCTCGCCCTTGCGCGACTGGCGCGTCGAGAACGAGACGTGCACTGCCTGCTGCACGGCCTGGTAGATCACGTCCGTCGACAGGTTGAGCATGGTGCCGATGCCCGCTGCAGCGGACGGCGCGAGATGCGCGATGTGATCGATCTTGTGCTTGTGCAGACAGATCGCCTTCACCAGGTTCACGTGCAGCTCGTAGGCGGTGGCGGCGCCGCGGATGACGTCCGCTCCGCTCTTGCCGAGACGCTGAGCGACCGCGAGGATCGGCGGCAGGTTGTCGCCGGGATGCGAGTAGTCGGCGGCGAGGAAGGTGTCGTGGAAGTCGAGCTCACGCACCGCGGTGCCATTGGCCCAGGCGGCCCATTCGGGCGAGACGCGGACGCTGGAGGGTAGACCGAACAGGGTGGCGCCGTCGGGTGTCGGGTGGGTCAGGGCCTGCGAGCGGGCGTTGGCGACCGGGGTGCGGTTGGCGGCGGCGATGGCCACCGACGCGTTGTCGATGACGCGGTTGACGATCATCTCGCTAGTCGCGGGGTCGATGGCCACCGGGTCGGTCGCGACCTCGGCCATGGCCCAAGCCAGCTGCTTTTCCTTCGGGAGGTGCTCTTTCGATGGGTAAACGCGGACGTGGTGATTGCGCATGGGCGCGCGTCATAGCGCGAGCGTCACCAAATGGTCCAGCAGGGCCGGTTGGGCGTCCACGTGCAGGAAATGGCCGGCATCTTCGATGGCGATGACGTCCGCGCCCCAAGCATCGAAGCGGTCGACATCGGCCGCGGCGACGAACCGCGAGCGCTTGCCGTAAATGAGCGTGGTTTTGACGCCCGGGGCCTCGACGGCGGCCCAGAGATCCTGCTTGCAAGATTCCAGGTGCAACGCCTTGAGCTTGTCGCGGTCGAAGCGCCAGCGCAGGAGGTCGCCGTCTTGCATCAGGTTCAGGAGCACCCAATCGGTGAGCGCTGGGCTGATGCCGTGCCCGAGGAAGAGCGTGCGCATCTCCTCGCGCGAGCCCACCTGAGCGGGTGCCGCCAGAACGTGCTCGAGGACGCGGTCGAGGCCGCCGACGTCACCGCGCAACGCGTTCGGGGTGATGTCGAGCAACACCACGTGACCGATGCGTGAGGGATCGATGAGGCGCATGGCGAGGGCGGTGCGTCCGCCGAACGAGTGACCGACGATGGTGAGCGGCTCGTCGGCGCCGACCGTGTCCGCCAGAGCGAACACGTCGCGGCCCACCTGTTCAATGGTCGCGGGATCACGGGGTGGTGGCGACATGCCGTGACCGGTCAGGTCGGGCATCACCAAGCGTAGACGCGGCTCGCGCTCCGACCAGCGGCGGGCGAGAGACTGCAGGTTACGTCCCGAGCCGAGAAAGCCGTGCAGCATGAGCACGGTGTGCGTGCCGCTTCCGCGGGTGTCGAAGGCCAAGCTCACGAGGGGCCTACTTTAGGTTCAGCGCCCCTTGGTGCCAAGCGTCGTCGTTTCCGAAGTGCTCGTCGCTCTCGCCGAAGGCCTGCAAGAACGTCGTGTAGAGGTTGTGCAGTGAAGCGTCGGTCTGCATCGGACCGGTCCCAGCACCCACCGTGTTGTAGTTGATCTGACGGCCTGTACGGATGGTGCCGCCACCGCCGCCGGCGATGAGCACCGGAGGCTCGTTGCAGGTGTGCTGCTCGCCGCGGCTGAACTCGCTCGTGAGGTACACGATGCTGGTGTCGAGCATCGAGCCGGCGGCGCCGTCGCTGGTCTCGGCGAGGCCGTCCATCAGGCGACGGAAGAGGCCGAGGCGCCAGCGGCGGTTTGCGACCATCTCGGTGCGCCAGTCGGCACGATCCCGATCGTTGTCGTTCGCGCCGCCCGGTGCCGTATCGCGCAAGAAGTGGTGCAGCGAGTGGCCGATGTCGTAGCCGACCATGCCGCGATCCGACAGCGGCGCGGTCGTCCACGGAGTCGTGATGTCCGCGACGTTGAAGGTCGCGACGTTCGACAAGCCACAGCGGAAGGCGTGCACGATCAGGTCGATCATGATCGGGCCAGTGAACTCCGCTGGTCGCGGGTCGCTGCGCGTTGGCACTGTGCATCCCGCCGCTTGCCCGAGACCGTCGATGCGGCGCTCGAGGGCCCGGATGAACTCGAAGTGGGCGTCGACGCGGCGCAGATCGGCGCTCGAGAGCTTGGGTTTGAACGAGGCGAAGCCATCGAGCACACCGTCGAGGACGCTCTTCTTGCGCAGCCTCAGGCGTTCCATCTCGGGGGATGGCTCGTCGGGTGAGACGCCGGTGAACAACGAGTCGAAGGCGACGCGAACGTTCCCCTCGCCGTCGATGGGCTGTCGCGCGGCGCTGAAGTAGGGCGTGCCGTAGTTGTGGCCGTCGACCGCGAGGTCGATGCGCGCGAAGGGTGTCGGCGTTCGCGCCATCAGACGGTCCGAGATCACCTGATCGATGGAAGGGCCCTCCGCTGTCTGATAGGCCTCGCCGTTCGAGCGCGTGAGCACCGAGACGTTGGCCGCCGTGAGCGCCGTGACGTTGGCGAAGCCGTGGCCGCCTCCATATTCGCCCTGCAGGATGCCGGCGCGATTCACCATGCCGCGAAGGATCAGCAGCTTGTCGGCCGCGCCCTCGAGCGGCAGCATTTCCTCGCCGAGGGTGGTGAGCGTCTCGGTCTCGTAAGGCGGTTATGCACCGAGCCCATCATCGCTATTCGGATACTGATCTCGACCCGCATACACCTCGAAAGGGTATCAAGTTCGCCTACAATGGCTGGCTCGGCAAACGGGATTATCCGCCGCACCTCGATCCGAAAGTTCAAGCGGCAGACGTTCTGCGCGACCCCTTGTACCGCTTTCTGGAGCAAGACGGTCATTTGCGCAATGCATCGAAACTCTGCTTCTGGAGCAACATCGCGCTGCGCGTAATTTTTCTATTTACCCTGGGGCCGGCAGTAGCCGGAGCCAGTTTTCTGGCAGCAGCACTGGCTCACCAGTGCCCGCTCATTATCAACACAGTCTGTCATCTGCCCAAACGATTCGGCTATAAGAATTTCGAAACCAGAGACGATAGCGTCAACGTAGGTTGGTTGAGCCTGATCACCGTGGGCGAATCCTGGCACAACAATCACCACACCTTCCCGGGTTCTGCTCGTTTTGGTCTGAAGAAAAACGAATTCGACCTGTCGTGGGTTGTGCTGAGGCTTCTGGAGAAATGCGGTCTGGTTAAAAAGCTCTACCAGCCCAAAATCAAGTTTACTCACGACTTCGAATTGAAGCCTGAACACTTGCTCGATCCAGCAGCATTGATGCCGGAAGAAACGGAGTCAACTGTCGCGCTCGCCAACTAGCTCCAGGCAGTCGGAGATTTAGTCCGCGCCCTCGTATAATTCTTCGTCTTTATCGGTCCTGGTTTCATTGACCGGTCGTTTGGTTGCCATAGCGAATGCAGTGTAGAGCGGCGGTTTTTCTTCCGTGTACTTGCTATTGCCAGCAACTTTAGTTGAGCTGGATGTTCTCATTTCTGCCTCCTCAATCGGCCACGGTTAAAAGATGGATTCGATGCGGACGAGCATGCAGCGCGTCTCTCGATGCAAGATTATTTCCGTGTTCGATCACCGTCAAATTAAACACCCTGTGACATTCACAGTAACCTGTGCGCTCACGCTTCATGAAGACCGGGTTTACAGAGGCAGCAATCGGCCGAACCCGATGGCATCACAGCTATTTCGGTGATGAAGAAATATTGAATGCCCTTTACAAAAGTTTCGGCAGTGAATCGGATCATTTTTTCTAAATCGAGTCCAAATCTGCATTTTAAGTGCTTCGCGCCAAAGCTCAACTTTAGACCGTAACATACACGAATACGTTCAAACCGATATCAAAACGAAACAATTCACGTTCTTAAGGTGTGCCGAAATGAAAAGCGATAGGATCAATCTCATTCCTGGAACCCTTTTTGCACCACTACGAATGCACAGCAAAGTCGGAAATAGCGATGAAAACTACATCCTTCAAGATTCCCGGAATCCAATTAACTAATCACGAATTCACAGTTCCGCTAAACTACAAAAATCCGAACGACGGATCACTTAAAATTTTTGGCAGAGAAGTGGTATCAAATACGAACCATTCTCGCGTCAATGAAATGCCCTGGCTCATATTTTTCCAGGGCGGACCGGGATTTCCATCGCCGAGACCCACAAACAAACATGGCTGGCTAAATCGCGCACTCCAGCATTACCGCGTCCTATTGCTCGATCAACGAGGAACAGGCTTAAGCACTCCCGTCACCTATCAAACACTCGCGAAATTTAAAACAGCAAAAGAGCAAGCCGATTATCTGGTTAACTTTCGAGCCGACTCTATAGTTAAGGACGCAGAACTTATTCGCTCGCAGTTGTTGAAACCAGGCGAAAAGTGGACCGGATTCGGACAGAGTTACGGAGGCTTTTGCTTAACTCATTACCTCTGCGCAGCGCCGGAGGGACTGGCCGAAGTCGTAATTACAGGCGGCTTACCACCGCTGACGGCGAACGTCGATGATGTTTATCGCGCCATGAAAGCGGACGGAGAGAGCTGGGACGGCAACGCCGGAATGGCGAGCGCACT
>CAZAER010000021.1:0-74137 GCA_964484195.1 uncultured Bdellovibrionales bacterium
CCGCCGATCACCGTGTTGATGATGCGCAGCTCCGGCAAATGAACGTCGAAGGCGCGAACCTCGGCCAAGAGCACGAAGGTCGGCGTGAGGAAAAACGCGTAGAGGCCATAGTTGAGCTGCAGCACCGAGGCGCAAACCCCCGCGAGCAAGGTTGCGATCACCAGGAGCGCCGATTCGTCCTGCACGTACGCCATCATCAGCGCCGCGACGATGCCGCCGAGTGCCGTGCCGGCGACGCGTTGCAGCGTCTTCACCGCGGTCGCCACCGTGTATGGCTGCAACAAGATGACGACGTTGAGCGTCACCCAATAGCCACGCTCGAGCTCGAGATACTGCGTGATCACGACCGCGATGGTGGCCATGATACAGACGCGCATCGCGTGTTTCACCTGCAGCGGATGCGTGCGGAGCTCTTCGACGATGCGCCGAACCACGGGCATGCGCGGCTCTTCGGTGCCGGCGGCGACGGGGGCTTGGACGACCGGGGTGACACGCGATTCGTACAAGCGGTCGGTGGTGTCGTAGGCGTTGGCGATACCGTCGCGTAGCCGCATCATCACCGCGGCGACGTGCCGCCGGTGCAACCCTTCGGCGGACGCCGAATCGTCCGCCGGTGGCACCTCACTACCGATGAGTGTCCAGTCGATGCGCGGCTCACCCAGCCGGCCTTCGGCCTCGATACGTCGCGCGAGCTCGTCGAGACATTCTTCGACGCGCTTGAGCGCATCACCGACGCCAGCTTGCATCTCACTCGCGTGCGGGTCGCGACTCGCGTTGTCGAGCACGTCCTCGAGCGCCACCACCGCGCTGAACAACAAGTCGATGTTCTGGAGCAGCACCAAGAGCAACGCACCGCGACCGCTCTCACCACGCCGGCCGCGCCGGGTCGCCGCCAACACGGCGCGTGCGGCTTCGATGGTTTCGCGGATCGGGCCATGCGCTCGCGACACGGTGGTGAGCCAGTCAGCGGTGCCGAGCTTGTACGCTGGAGCGTGCACCAAGCGCGCGTGTGCCGCTACCGCGTGGTAGCAGCGCGCCACCGCCATGCGCCCCGGCCGGTAGACACGCACGGGCCAGAAGAAGAGCGCGAGCAACATGGCCCACGACCCACCGGCAAGGGTCGCGAGGCCGCGCTCGACGACGACCGCGACAGATGGAGCCGCCGGGGGATAGCCGAGGGAGATGCAAAAGAGGACCGCCGTGGTGACGCCACCGGCCGCCGCGACCGGGCCGAGCACGCCCACGAGATTGAAGAGCGCCGCGCACACGAACATCGCGAGCGGCCCGAGCCAAACGATCTCGTGCGATGCGCCACCGACGAGCGCTGCCAGCGCCACCGCGAACGAGCTGGCGACGGTGATGCCACCCATGGTCTGAGCGCGCGTGCGATACGATCCACCCTTGTCCGCGATGGCGAGCATGAAGCCCGCCGTGCTCATCCAGGTGGTCGAGCTCGGGCTCAAGATGGGCCCGACGACCAACGGCACCACGGTCGCGAGCGCGGTACGCACCCCGAGCATCAACGCCGGCTTGCCGGGTGTGAACTTCGACATCTGACGGAGCTGATGCGCGAGCTGCTGCCCTAGCTCGCCGGTGCTCGCGGAGAAACTCACGGCGCCGCCACCACGCGGGCCTTAGTCTGTGTTGGCCGCCAACGCGCGCGCCCAGAGACGCTGTTTGATGGATTCGATGCGCTCACGGACCATCGTTTGCGGTTCGGCGAGGACACTCGCGATCTCGAAGGAGCCGTAGCCGAGGACGTGGAGGTCCAAGGCGCAACGGTCGACGTCACCGATGCCGTCATGGCCGTCCGCTGACGGCTCGAATGCGCCCACGGGAGCCGAGAAGGCCTCCTCGGCGGACAGCTCGAGCCACGCGAGAAACGGCGTGCCGCTCGCTTGCAAGGCGCCGATGCGGCGGATGGCGAGACGGGCGCTCGCCCACGCGCAATCTTCGGTGATGAAGCACTGGCGCTGAGCGAAGACCCGAGCCCGCACCACCCGATTGACCACTCCGCCATAGCGTGCTTCGAGAGCGCTGAGGGCGAGGCTGTCGCCCCGCGCGGCGGCGAGCACCAGATCGTCGAGTAGCTCGCTGTTGGTCGTAAGGGCGGTGTTGCTTGCCATGGGTATTGTCCTCGGGGCGCTTGTGGGCGCTCGAAGGACAACAACGGTCCGAACCTGGAATTCCTTGAGCGTGTTCTCACGACGCGCCGCCGAAGACGTCCCGGGCGACCAGGGCGAGACCACGGCCGACAGTGGTCATCTCCTCGCCACCTCTCACTTTTTCGGCACCGAAGCGGTCCGCGAAGAGCTTGCGGACCGCGGGCACGAGCGAGGTGCCGCCGGTCATGAAGACGCGGTCCACCGCGCCCGCCTCGAGCTTTGCGCGCGCGAGAACGCGGTCCGTGGCCTCGGCAATGGCGGCGAGGTCCGGCGCGATCCACGCCTCGAGATCGGCGCGACTCACCTCGACGCGCAAGGCAGCCGGTTGAAAGTCGATGACCGTCGCGGGCGCGCTCGAGAGCTCGACCTTGGCCCGCTCGACCGCCCGATGCAGGGCGTAGCCGAGATCTTCGTCGACGATACGATAGAGCGTCTCGATCTCGGTCGTCGCGTAGGCGTTCTCGAGGATGTCCTCGAGCAGCTGCATGGTCTTGGTCGACTTGAGGAACGACAAGAGATGCCAGCGCGAGAGCGAGTTGTAGATCCACAGCGGCACGTCGGCATCGCCACCGAACGTCTTGTAGCGCGTGCCGAGCCCCAAGCGCGGGGCAATGGCGTGTTTGATGATCCGCTGGTCGAACGCGTCACCCGCTAGAGCGACACCGTCGCTTGCACGCACCGATCTGCGCTCACCTGCCTTGGCGCGGGCACGAACCCCGGGACCGACGTCGATGAGACAGAGGTCGGTCGTACCACCGCCGAAGTCGGCGATGAGCACGAGCTCGTCGCGGTCGAGGCGCTGCTCGTATCCGTAAGCGGCGGCCACCGGCTCCAGCTCGAAGCGCACCTCGTCGAAGCCCGCGGAGGCAAACGCTCGGCGTAGCCGCTCCTCTCCGAGCGCGTCACCCTCGGCGTCCGCGTCGTCGTTCACGAAGTGCACCGGGCGGCCTACGACGGCTCGCTTGGGAAGCTCGCGTCCGGCGCCTTCACGCAGCGCCGCAACGATGTGCGCCACGAGCTGCTCGATCTTGTAGACGCGATTGAAAATGTTCGTCGAGATGAAGGTACGGCTCGCCATGTGCGATTTGATCGACTGGATGAACCGGCCTCGTCCGTCACATGCGAGGTACGCGTTGATGGCGGCCATGCCGACGGCGGGTGGGGCAGGGTGACCGTCGATGCGCGCGTCCGGATCGAAGTAGAGCACCGAGCGCACGGTCTCGTAGCCGACTCCCGCCACCTCGTAGCGCGTAAGGTCGACCTTGCCGTCGCGATCTGCGACCGCGAGCGCGCTGTTGGTGGTGCCGAAATCGATACCGACGAACATCTTCGCGCGCCGTCTACAGGCGCACCCCATCGAGCGGCAAGATGTCGTAGGCGTTCACCGGAATGCGGTTGATGTCACCGTCGATGAGCAGGAGCGATGTCTTGGCATGAGCCTCCGTTCCTACGCGATAGCGGACATCCTCTCCGTCGACCGACAGACAGCGGATGAACCCCGCGGCGGCGTTGGCCGTGGGCACGTCGGTCCAACGCGGCAGCTCCTTGATGCAGCGGGCGTGGCTGGTGTGGCCGCAGGCCTGCCGCAGGCTCGGCACGAGGGTGCGCGGGTCGAAGCGCCGCACGCGCTCCGCGTTCATTTCCCAGTGGCGATCGAGGATGCCGTCGCGATCGGGGTCGGCCGGTCGGTGGTAAACCAGGCCGCCGCCTTCGTGGCCGCTGACTCCGAAAACGCACAGTGGCGCGAGGTCGAGCTCGGCGTTCTCGTCGCGCTTCCACATCGGGGCGACCCGGCTCACGCGATCACTCAAGAAACGATTCAAGTCATCGGCGATCGCCGGCACCGTGGTCGCGCTGCTGCCGGCGTTGGCGAGGTCGACGGTCGTGACGCCGGCATGGGTCACGAGCAAATCTTCGCCGCCGCGAGCGGCCGCGACCGCGAGGCCGACGCGACCTTCCATCAGCAGTGTCCGCAACAGCGTGCGTTGCTCGACCATGAACGCCGAGAAATCGCGTAGTGCCACTTCGGGCGTCGGGATGCGCGGGTAGGTCGCGAGGAACTTGTCGCGGAGCTCGGGGCGCTGCGCCACTTGGCGGGCGAAACGTTGGGCATCACGAAATCCGTCGTCGGTTTCGTAGGCGAGCTCTTGGACGCGGGCGAGGTCGTGATTGCCGAGCAAGACGACGGTCTGCTCGGCTGGGTGCTCGACGAGCCAGCGAACGATGCGTGTACCCTCGCCACCGACGACGTGAGCGTTCGACTCGTCGACGACACCGAAGTCGAAGTAGTCACCGACCGCGATCAAGCCGACGTCGCTCGCGAGCCTGCCCTCGCTCAGAAGACCGTGCCGTGCGAGCACCTGCATGAAGCGGTCGAACGTGGTTTGCAGATCGCCAATCGCAAACCAACGCCTGTCATTACGCAGGGTCTTCATCGAGGGCTTTCACAGCTTACGACGGATATGGTCAAAGCGGCTATGGGTCTCTTGATTTCCTGGTTCGTGTTGTCGCTCGCCGTCTGGCTGACCTCGCTCATCTTGCCCGGCTTCAAGGTGCGCGGTTTCATCGGCGCCATCGTCGTCGCGGCAGTGTTCGGAATCCTCAACTTCTTGGTCGGTTGGTTCCTCTTCGTGGTCATCGGGATTGGCACGTTGGGGCTCGGCTTCCTCCTCGCCTTCATCACCCGCTGGATCGTCGACGCCATCTTGCTCAAGGTCACCGGCGCCCTGATGCGGTCGCTCGAGGTGAAAAGTTTCGGTTGGGCGATGGCGGCGGCGTTCGTGATGGCAATGATCGGTACGGTCGCCGAGCACATGCTGTCGCACGGGCACCACCCGTATCGGTTCTAGCGGTCCGGACGAATAATTGGATCCGCGCGCGCCCACACTGTAAGCTCGCAAGTCTATGGCGGCAGACCATCCATTTCGCTGGATTGGTGGAGCGGCGCTTGTGGTGGGGCTGTTCGTGCTCGGCGCGACCTCCTTCCAAAAGCAGCCGGAGACGCTCGCCTTGACGCTCGAGCGGACGACGGTCGCCTACGCGCCTACCCGCGCCGAGGCCGTTGCCATCGCCAGCCTGCCGGTCGCCGCGACAAAAGTGGCCTCCCGTCCGGCCGTGCCGCGTAAAGTCGCCGAGCGTATCGCGTCAATCCCGGTCGCTCCCCGGAGCCACATGACCATCACCGCGTTGGATGGCATTTCTGGCATGAGCGCGCCGTCTTCCGGCGGCGACGAGCTGACGCGCACTCTGCGCGCCATCGCCCGTGCTGCCGCTCCAGCGGACGCGGTCCCGACCCGCGACATCCGAACGATCCACGGCAATCAAATCGCGAGCTTCCCGCCTTCGGTGGTTCTCTTGGCCGCTCGGCCAATGCGTGGACCGCCGCACGCTTAGAAGTCCACTATCGCGTCACATTTTTGTTTTGCAGTCTCACACGATCACGTCACCACGACGTGATCCTCGTTCGGAGTTTTCAGCATGCACGCAGCAGCAGAGTTCTACCGCGCCGGCGGTATTTGGATGCACCCGATCGCCATCGTTTCGATCTTCGTGATCGGCATCTCGTTCGAGCGCATTTACGCGCTGTACTTCAAGTACAACATCAACGCCTCGCAGTTCATGGCGCAGATCCAGAAGTTGGTCCTCACCAACAACATCGACCGCGCCATCAAGCTGTGCAACGCGTCGCCGCAGGCCGCCCTGCCGCGCGTCATCAAGGCCGCTTTGACCCGCGCCAACAAGGGTGAAGTCGAGATCGAGAACGCGCTCGAAGAAGCGAGCGTCGAGGTCCTCCGCGACATCGGCAAGCGCATCCCGATTCTCCCCAACCTCGCGAACGTCGCGACGCTGTGCGGCCTCCTCGGCACCATCGTCGGTCTGATCGAAGCGTTCACCGCGGTCGCGTCCGCTCCGCCGGACATGAAGAGCCAGCTGCTCACGCAGTCGCTCGCCATCGGTCTGAACTCGACGGCCATGGGCCTCATTGTCGCCATTCCTTGCTTGCTCTTCTTCGTCTTCCTCTCCACGAGCTCGAAGAAGATCATCGAGGACGTCGACCAGTACTCGCTCAAGATCCAGAACCTGCTCGTCGCCCGTAGCCGCAATCCGCAAGCGGTGCAGTCGAACGAACAGGCAGCCGGGGCCTAAGCAATGTCGTTCTCACCATCGAAACGTCACCGAGGCGCAGACGAGCTCGGTGAGGTTCAGATCAACCTCAACCCGATGATGGACATGTTCGCGGTGCTCATTCCGGCACTGCTCATGCTGTCAGCGGTCGTCGAGGTTGCGATGGTCGAGGTGTCGGCGCCGTCGATCGGCCCGTCCTCCGAGCCACCGCCAAAAGAAGACAAGCCGCCGCTCAACCTGACGGTCACTATCTTGGATAGTGGCTACATGTTGACGGCGTCCGGCGGAGAGCTCGCGGGCGTGCCCAAGGTCGACCCCAACGCCCCTGGTCCGCAGATCCCGGTGAAAGAGATGCCCATCGTGTGCTCGCGCTTCCGCGGGACCACGCCTCCGCCGCGCTCGCGCAATGCCGATCGCCCGGAGTGCAACGACAAGAACGCCCGCGACGCGGTGATGTTCTGGGCCTACGACACCGAGACGCTGAACCAGGCGATCTTGAAGATCCACCGCGACTACCCCGACGAGCGACGTCTCATCGTCGCCGCCGAATCCAGCGTTCAATACGAGAGCATCATCGACGTCCTCGACGCGACGCGCGTAACGCGCCTTGCCGACGGCTCGCTCGAAACGATGTTCGACCAAGTGGTCCTGTCTCCAGCGACCAACATGTGAGGTAGGGAACAATGTCGAGTGATAACGACCCAGGATCGCTATCCAATGCGGGTGGCCCTGGCATGGTGGCTGGAGCCAGCTCGGGGATGCCGTCGAGCGCGCACGTGACGGGCATCGCCCGCGCGCGCAGCCAAGACGAGCTCTATGCCGAGATGCGCGCTCGCGAGAAGAAGAAGGCGAAGCGCATGAAGCGAAAGCATGCGCACGACCATCCGGTCGACGTCAGCATCAACTCGCTTCTCGACATCTTGAGCGTCATCCTCGTGTTCTTGATGAAGAGCTACTCGGCGAGCTCGGTGAACATCAAACCGTCGAAGGAGCTCCAGATCCCCTTCACGAAGTCCATCGAAGGACCGGCTGAGGCCACGGCAGTGACCGTGACGCTCAAGCACATCCTCGTCGACGACGTGCCGATCATGGACCTGGAAGAGGGTGGCAAGGTTCGCCCGGAGGATCTCGCCGAAGAGGCGATGATGCTCCAGCCGCTCTACAACAAGCTCCTCGACGAGGTCGAAAAGCGTAAGAAGATCATGCAGAAGAACACGTCGGTCGAAGCCAAGATCGACATGATGCTCATCTCGGACCGCTTCGTGCCTTTCGATCTGCTCACACGTGTGATGTACACGGCCGGCCAGGCCGAGTTCTCCAAGTTTGATTTCATCGCCATAAAGCTCGAAGGCGGTTGAGTTCAGAGCTAAAACGTTGGCACGATTCACAAAGCTGTACTGCCCCTAAGGTGACGGATGCTTGATTATCTCATTGCTGGTGGACCGTTCATGTTCGCGACGCTCAGCGTCTCAATCCTGTGCGTCGCGATCTTCATCCTGCGCATCGCGTATCTGTGGCGCCGCGCCGGTAAGGGCGAGCTGCTGCGGTCGCAGGTGATGCAGTTCGTCGAGGAGCGCAACTACCGCAATGCCATCCGCGTCGTGAGCGGCAACAACTCGCCGCTGGGCAAGGTGCTGCAAGCAGCGCTGGTTCGTGCCAATCGTAGCGAGAAGGAAATCCGCCGCGCCGTCGAGTCGGCCGCCATCGAAGAGATCCCGAAGGTCCGCGGCGCCACCGTGTACCTGCCGCAGCTCTCCAACTTGGCGACGCTCCTCGGCCTCCTCGGCACCATCGAAGGTCTGATCGTTACCTTCCAAGGCGCCTCGGGTGAATCGGCTGCCGTCCGTCAGGAAGCTCTGGCTCGCGGTATTTCGATCGCGTTCTACAACACGTTCTTCGGGCTGCTCGTCGCGACGATGGGCGTCGTCTTTTACCTCATCCTCCTGGCGCGAACGAACACGGTGCTCGGCCTCATCGAGCGGTCCGCTGCAACGGTCATCGACTCGTTGCTCTGGACGCGCGAACAACCGGGCAAGAAGAGCGCCTAGTAACGCATGTCGGCCCCAAACAAAGGCATCGGCGCCGGTCTATTCGGCAAAGAGTCCGGGACGAGCTACGAGGTTTATCTCAACCTGACGCCCTTGATGGACGTCATGTCGAACCTCCTGTTCTTCCTCCTGGCCTCGTTCGGCGCCACCATGGTCGCGATCATGCCGACCACGGTGCCCACCGTTTCGAGCGGTGAGTCGACGCCGGATCCGGAGAAGACCGAGGACTCGGTGAACGTCACGCTCCGCGCCGACGGCACCGGCCTCACGCTCAAGTGCGAGAGCGATACGCTCGCGCCCGATCTGCTCAAGGACCTCGGCGGCAAGATCCCCAAAAAGGACGGCCAGTACGACTACAAGCAGCTCACCGCGACCTTGAAGTCCATCAAGGAGAAGTACCGCGCCTCGAAGAGCGTCGTCGTCGTGCCCGATGACAACGTGCCCTACGAGATCATCGTCAAGATCCTCGACGCCGCGCGCGACACGCGCCTCGTCGATACCAAAAACGCCATCCTGTTCCCCGACGTCGTGCTGTCCGGTATCGCGACACATGACGCCGACGGGAACTTGTTGAAGTAGGAGGGCTCTATGGCCGGCGGTGGTGGTGGAGATAGTGAATACGACGTCAACATCAACCTGACGGCGCTCCTCGACATTCTCACCAACCTCCTCTTCTTCTTGATGGTCGGCTTCATGTCGTCGAAGGCTTCGATGGAGCTCGACGGCGGCATGCAGCTCCCGACCTCGACGGCTCAGCTCGAGCCCAAGAAGGCGGTGCAGGTCACGGTCGCGCGCAAGGAGCTGCGCGTCGAGAAAGAAGTCATCGCCCAGCTGCGCGACGGCAAGGTGGTCGCGGCCAAGACCCAGGAAGGCAAGATCGATCCTCTCCTGCAGCGCCTGCAGGTCATCCGTAAGGAAAAGAACGCTACCGGCCCCGAGGCCGACATCCTCTTCGTCCTTTGCGACAAAGACACCCCTTATGGACTATTGCGCCGCGTCATGATGACTGCGGCGGAAGCCGGCTATCCGAAGTTCCGCATGGCCGTGCTCATGCAATAAGCAGTACTGGGGGAGTGACATGTCTGACGCCGACCGGGCGGCCCGCGCGGAAGAGCTCCTCGCGCGCCGTGATGATTTGTATGCCCTTGTCTTCCACGACCTGCGCAATCCGCTGAACACCATCAGCATGTCGCTGGCGTTGCTCGCCGACGATGTGCCGCCGTCGGGCAAGGACACGATCGGTCGTATCAAGCGCGCCGTCGACAAGATGGAAAAGCTGATGCGTGACATTACCGAGCTGACGCGGCTCGAGGCCGGCCAAGTGAAATTCGAGTCGGCTTCGCTCGGGGTCGCCGACGTGCTCAAGCACGCTTACGAGCCTTTCATTCAGCGCGTCGTCGGTCGGAACATCAAGCTCGAGACCGCTGCCATCGATCCGTCGCTTCGCTTCGACATCGAGCGTGAACGCTTCAATCAAGCGCTGTCCGCGATGATCGACAACGCCATTCGCCACGTGCCCGATGGCGGCGCCGTGAAGATCGGCGCCGTGGAGCGCGACGGCCTCGTCGAGATTTCGGTCCAAGACAACGGACCCGGCATCTCCGCAGAGGATCAGGCGACCGTGTTCACGCGCCACCACCGGGTCAACAAGAAGCGGGGGCACGGACTCGGGCTGGGGCTCGCCATTGCCGCGCACATCGCCGCGCTGCACGGCGGCAGCGTCGGCGTTCAGAGCGAGGTCGGCAAGGGCTCGACCTTCTTCCTGCGCGTGCGCCGTACCTGAGGGCGCTACTTGCCCAGCACCAGGAACTCGACGCGGCGATTTTTCGCTCGGCCGTCATTGGTGCTGTTCGAAGCCACTGGCCGAGTCGCGCCATAGCCCGAATACGACAAGCGCTCGGCTTCGACGCCGCGCTCGAGCAGGTAGTTCATCACCGCGAGTGCCCGCATCTGCGATAGGCGCAGGTTGCGGTCAGAGTCGCCGCGGCCGTCCGTGTGTCCTTCGATACGCACCACGACGGTCGATTGCTGCCGCAGCGAGCGGGCAATACTGTCGAGGAGCGCGTAGGATTCGCGGAGGATGACATCGGAGCGTGAGACGAAGCGGATGTCGTTGAAGACCACGGTGGATTGTTTCTCGAACACCACTTCGGGCTTGTCGTCGGGGCATCCGTCATCGTCGCGAAAGTCGTTGGCTGTTTCGGGCTCGCTCGGACATGCGTCTTTGTCGTCGGTTAGGCCGTCGTTGTCAGTGTCCGCTACCGCAACCACGATAGGTGCCGCAGGCGCGGGCGCGGGCTCGACGAGAGCTTCGCGTGTCTCAGCCGGCGGGGCCTCGCGTTCGGTCTTCACGGGCTCCGGCGGCGCGACGTACACCGGCGGCGCCTCGTGTTTGTCGGCGCGCACGAACGCGTAGGCGACGCCGGCGCCCACGTGGAATGCCGCCGAGCCCGCGGCATCGGTGAGCCCGGCGCCACCAGCGACGAACGCGTCGAGCACACCGACCGGAACACGCACCCCGACAGCCGCCTCGAGCGCGCGCTCGTTGCGCTCTGGGCCGAGGCCGACGGTGCCGCCGACGCGCCCCATCAAGGCGAGCCGCTCGGCGAGTGGTAGCTCCGCGCCCAAGTAGTACGCGAGCTGATCGGGCGCCTTTTCGCCGTCGACGCGCTCACCGGTGCGGATGCGGTACGCGCCGAGTGCCGCAAGACGGACGATGCGCGTCGGCAGCTCTACGATGGCGCCGAGGCTCCCGCCTGGATCGCCGGTGCCGAGATATGCGGTGCCGTCACCAGTGGGGATGCTCAATGAGGCGAACGCCGCGACGCCCACGGGGGCTTGACGAGGCTTGAGTATGGTATAGCGGACACCTGCCTGGACATCGCCGAGGCCGGCGTTGGTCTCGCCGTTGCCGCTTGCCATGGGTCCCGCTTCGCGATGGACCACCGCCGGTAGCTCGACCGCGAGCTCGAAGCCTTTTACGAGTCCCAGGCGGCCTTGAAGGATGATCATACCTTGGCCGTCCACCAATGCGCCGACGTCGCGTCCGTCCGCGTCTTGCATGACCAATGGCTTGTGCGCGTAATCGTAACCAGCGGTAACGTCGACTCCGAGAAATGGCAACGCGTCGCTTTGTGGGACGATGCTCGCACCACGCGAGAACAAGAGGGTCTGGCGCGAGCCGAGGTCGACGCCCTGGGCCGAGGCCGTGCCGGCTACGCTCAAGACCGCGACGACGAGCAGAGCCGCGAATCGACGGCGAAGCCAAATGAGCGCCCCGATGGCGACGAACAACCACAGGTCGATCGCCGTGCTCGCGCAGTTCGCGGGGCCGCCGCCGGCGAGAAATCCCGCGAGCGCACCGTCGGTGTCGAGGTCTTCGTCGGTGTCGGGGACCGGTGTGTCGCACGCGTCACCGACGCCGTCAGCGTCGCTATCCACTTGGTCGGGATTGGCGACGAGCGGGCAGTTGTCGGCGCCATCCGCGGCGCTGTCCCCGTCGACGTCGGCGACGGTGTCGACCTCGGTGTCATCGGCATCGCACGCTGCTCCGATGCCGTCGTTGTCCGCGTCGGCTTGATCGGGGTTCGCGACGTTGGCGCAGTTGTCGGCGCAGGCGCTCACGACACCACCGCGGCAGTTGTCGTCGAGGCTCGTCAGGTCACCGTTGGCGAAGCCGTCTCCGTCGTAGTCGCCTGCCGGCCCGTCGTTGTCGACGAAGTCGATGAACCCGGGGATGCCGTCGCCATCGACGTCGTCGGTGCCCTCGACGTCGTCTGGCGTACCATCGTTGTCCGAGTCGCTGTCGATGAAGTCCGGTGTACCGTCGTGGTCGCTGTCGCGCGGTGGCGTCGTCGGATCATCGTCGCCGGCTTCGACGCTGTCGGGTGTGCCGTCGTCGTCCGAGTCGCTGTCGCGATAGTTCGCCTGATCATCGCCATCGCTGTTGGCCGGCACGCTGCAGGTGTTCTCGCATCCGGATTCGTCGAAATCGCTGATGCCGTCGTTGTCACTGTCTGTGTCCAAAGCGTCGACGGTGCCGTCACCGTCGACATCCGGCGCGAAGAGAAGCAAATAGTAGACTTCATCGCCGTCGCTAATGTTGTCGCCGTCGGTGTCACACGTCGCGGCTGACGTTCCGACCAACAGCTCATCGACGTCGAGCACACCGTCACAATCATTGTCGAGCAGGCAACCTTGCTGGCAGACGAGCGCCGCACGGGCGCCCACCGGCAAGATCCAGCTCAGAACGAACGTCACCAGTGCCATGACTCGAAACGACATGAACTCTCCTTGGTGATTGCTATGGGCTGCTCCGCTACTCCACCGCTCGCCGCTCGCCGAACGCTCGTCGAATGGTCGCCACTCCTCCCGCGGGCACTGTGACCTTCAGCTCCTTGTGGAGCTGCCCACCGCGCCCTTTGATGGTGAGTGCGTAGTCTCCGGCGAGGAGTGACAGGCCTTCGATGGGTGACGGGCCGAGTGACCTTGTCCCGAGGTAGACGTCAGCCACGGGGTCGATGATGACGTTCAAGGTACCGCGCTCGTCAGCGAGCACCTTTCGCGTGTGCTCGTCTTCGCGGACATCGATCCGGATCTGACGGCTGAAGCCTTCGGCGAGATCTCGCAAGACGACGATGTGCTCACCGACTGGAAGCGGGAGCCGCTCCAACGGCGTCATTCCTAGGTTTTCGCTCCCGAGGCTGGCCCGCAGTGGCCTTGGCGTCACCAAGCTTACGTAGCCGCGAGTCACCTGTGTGCGATTGCGGACCTGTACCGTCGGCGATGGAGGCACTGGGGCCGGGGTCGGCGCGGTGATGGCAGGAGTGGGAGGAGGTGGAGGGGGCGCGGGCGCGGGCGGTGGCTCTCGAGGCACGGGCCGGGCTTCGAGGTTCGCGTGCAGAGCGTGCACGGTGTGCTGCGTGTCGAGCTCGAGCCGGTGTTGCCAGGCCAATCGATCGGGGCTCTCGACCGTGACGAGATGTCTTCCCGGCACCGGCAACTGCTTCAACAAGAGCGGCGTCTCGCCAACCGGGCGCCCGTCCAGAAACACCGTGCCACTCACGGGCTCACTCGAGACCAGCAGATGCGTCGTCGCACCCAGGGAGGTGCGGAGCGCGAGCAGCATGCACGCACACACGAGCGCGACTGGAGCAAGCGTGGCCACGACCCGCGCTCGCGTAACCCGCTGCCGCGGAGCCTGCACCGGCGTTGGCGTCGGCGGTCGGGGCACGAGTGCTACGGGCGACGGGGCTACCGGTACCACCGGCGCCGCTACGTCCTGCTCGATCATGAGATCGACCATCTGGACCGCAACCGTCCCGACTGGCGGCACGGGGAGACGTGCCACGGCGGACCCGCGGCGGACCCGCTGCTCTTGCTCGGCGAAGTGATGGTCACCGAAGCGCTCGACGAGAATCGCGTGCACGTCAGCCGGCGAGGCAACGGCCCCCCCGGCGATTGCGTGGGTGGTGATCGCCGTGCCGAAGTCGTGCGCGTTGGCGAAGCGTTCGCGCGAGCTCGGATGGAGCGTGCGCAATATGATGGCCTCGAGCTCGGCATCGACGTCAGGGCGATACGCGCGTAGTTGACCCTCGCCGACGTTGGTCTCCCAGAGACCACTCGTCAGATCCCGCTGGAACGGACGGCGCCCGGCGAGCATCTCGAAGAGCGTGACGCCCAACGCGTAGACGTCGGCACGGCGATCGATCTGCTCACCGGCGAGCTGCTCCGGCGGCATGTATTGGACCTTGCCTTTGACGAAGCCGCCGCGTGTTCGAACCTCGCGGTCTTGTGCCTTGGCGATCCCGAAATCGAGGACCTTGATGACCCCCGAGCGTGTTACGAAAATGTTCTGCGGGCTGACGTCACGATGCACGATGCCGAGTGGATTGCCGGAGTTGTCGCGGAGCTCGTGCGCGTAGTGGAGTGCGTCCGCGGCTTGTGCCGCGATGAACAACGCGACGGGGAGAGGCACTTGCCGCCCGATGTCGCGATGACTTCGGATCAACGCGGCCACGTCCACGCCGATGAGATGCTCCATGGCGATGAAGAACGACGCCCCGATTTGTCCGAGGTCGTGGATTTGTACGATCGATGGATGGTTCAGCTTCGCTGCGAGCCGCGCCTCATCGATGAACATCTGTGTGTATTCGGGGCTGCTGGTGAGCTCCGGCAGCAACCGCTTGATGACCACCGGCTTTTCGAAGCCCATCGGCCCGCGGCGCTTGGCGAGGAGGATCTCCGCCATGCCACCTTTGGCCAATCGGTCGACCACCACGTAGTCGCCAAGCTCCTCGGGAATGAGATTCACGCGCCTCGCTCCATGTCCGCCTTTGCGGTGTGGTATCGAAGGACACGATCAATGCTTCCCGAGGCTACGAAGCATCTCGACCCGTAGATGCCCTAAAAAGTTGGGCGTGAAGTACTCCGAGTTATCGTGAAACCCCTTGACGGCGGACGCATGCGTGCCGGTATGCTATAGCGAAAGCATGGCCAAGACTCGGGTATTCATAGCTGACGACCACGAGTTAGTGCGTGCTGGTCTACGCGCCATGCTCGGACAAGACGAAGACTTCACCGTCGTCGGCGAAGCCTCTGACGTGCTGTCCGCAAAGGTGGGCTGCGCGAAGACTCTGCCCGACATGGTCGTGCTCGACCTCTCCATGCCTGACGTCAACGGCGTCGAGGTCGTTGATATCGTTCACCGTGCAGCTCCCGCGGCGCGGATCCTCGTGCTTTCCATGCACGAGGATGCGACCACCGTACGCGACGCGCTGCTTGCCGGCGCCAGTGGTTATGTCGTGAAACGTGCGAGCCACGACGACATTTTGATGGCGGCGAAGGCCTTGGCGCGCGGTTTCTCGGTCATTCACATCTCGCTACCGGCCAAGGAGCAGCCGCTTCACGAGTTGATTCGCGGAACTCCCGAGCCGGTGGCGCGTTTCGAGCTGACCGAGCGCGAGATGGCAGTGCTCCAGCTCATCGCCTCGGGCTGCACCAACCGTGAGATCGCTGGACGCTTGTTCATCAGCATCAAGAGTGTCGAGGCGCACCGCACCAAATTGTCGATCAAGACTGGCATGCGGCGGCGCAGTGAGCTCGTGCGCCTCGCGATGAACCTCGGGGTGACCCAGGGGAATCCCTAAGCGATACTCGGGTAAACACGAGTGGTTGTAGGCGTGCCGGGCGCGCTATCCTTTTCGATGGCCGGAGCCATGGCGAATCGGCGGACGAGCAACCCCATGCAGAACGATGCGCTACCGCGCATGCGCGTGCTTCTCGTAGACGATGATCCGCGCATCACGAAGAGCATGTGCTGGCTGCTCCGAAGCATCGCCGACGTCGTCGCTTTCAACGAGGCGCGTGATGCCCTGAAGGCGTTGGTCATCGACAGCCGTTTCGACGCGGTGATCTGCGACGTCGTCATGCCGGAGATTTCGGGTTCACAGTTCGCCGTCGAAGCCGCGGCAATCGCTCCCGACATCACGCAGCGCTTGGTCTTCATGACTGGCGGCTCCTGGAGCGCGCCGCTGCGAGATCGCTTGGCGACGCGGCCGATCTTGCGCAAGCCGTTCGACGCGGCGCTGCTGCATCAGCTCTTGAGTATCATGCGAACTACGGGGCGCATGACGATCGCGCCGCTCGCTGCCGAGACGCTGGAGTCGTCGCGAACCCAATTGCGCGCCGCCGTCGCGGAGCTCGTCGACAAGGTTCTCGCGGCTCCCCGTGATAGCGAAACGTCGATCGCGCGCCGCTTGCTGCACGACATCGCCAGCGTCGCTTTCCTCACCGGCTTCGTCGAGGTAGGCGAGGCCGCGAGCCGCGTCATCGACCACTTGCGTGCCCAAGAGGAAGGCATCGATGTCGTGGCCGAGGCGCGGGGGTTCGTCGCGTTCGTGTCGATGCTTCTGCCCGAGGAGGCCTCGTGACAGCGAGCGCCGGCGCCGCGGGTGCCGGGCCTGCTGCCGCCGCCGCGGGGTTCGTTCCGTCGCTCATCCGACGTGCTCTCTGCGTCGATGACGACCCGCGTGTACGTCGTGCTTTGAGTGATTCGCTATCGCGGTACGGCGTCGAGGTCGATACCGCCGAGGATGCCGCGACCGCGCTCGAGCTCAGCCGAGGCAAGACCTACGATCTGATCACCATCGACTACATCATGCCGCGCATCGACGGCCTGTCTCTCATTCACGAGCTCAAAGCGCGGGGTATGGACTCGGTCTTCGCCCTAGTTACGGGCAAACAAGACTTCGATCTCGCGGTCGCTGCGTTGAATAGCGGTGTCGTGTCTCTGCTCATGCTCAAGCCGTGGACCCATGAAGTGCTCGAGCGCTGTCTCGTGGCCGCGGAATCGATCTGCGGTACGCGCGTGAGGCGACGCATCGACTTGTCGCGTGCCCACGACGAGGCCGAGTCGGCGCGGCGCGCTCTTGCCGAAGCGACTGGGACGACGCCAAGCAAGCGCTCCGCGCGATCGCTGGTCGCCCTCGGCGCGGCGCTCATGGCGGTGGTTGCCATATGGGCGAGCCTCGCGGCCTCGCGGTTGCTGCGTGACGCCGACCGCGAGCGAGTGTCGCGTTCGATCCAGCGGACACTCATGGCAGCCGAGCAGCTCAGGGTGCGTCCCTCCATCCAGCAGGCGCTGACCAGTAGCGATGCGTCGATACTCTTCGTCACCTCACGCAACGCCGCCGCCGAGCTGGTCGCGACGACCAACCCCGAAACCTACGCGGTCGACACGCAACCGACGACCGCCACCACGGCCCAACTCGAGGCGTTGCGTCGCGCGATGGACATCGACGTCAGGACCTTCTCGGAGGGAGGCCTCGATGTCGACATCGGCTTCATCACGCCTGGCTCACACCCACCGGTGATGCTCACGGCGACCGCAATCGCCGCCGCCGTCGGTGCGTTGTTCGCCGGCGCCGCGTTACTCGCCGACTATCGTCGCATGAAGCGCTCCTAGAGCGGCATCAAGCTGGTCGCCGCGACCACCGTAGCCTGTACGCCGCGGCGGATGGCGACCTCGGCGACGGGCGCGTAGCGTGCAGTGTGACCTTGGGGCAGCGGCTTGCCTTCCTTGTGGAACGCCTCGACCGCTTTGGGGTCACTGGCGCCGACGAAGAAGAATGTCGTCGGTACGGAGCGATCCTCGAGGCTGTAACGCGAGAAGTCTTCGCCGCCCATGCGCGCTTCCTTGACCGCCACAGCGGACTCGCCCATCTCGCCCCTCCACAAGCTCATGAGCTTCTCGGTGAGCTCGGGATTGTTCCAGAGCGCGGGGATGCTCTCGCTCTCGACGACGTTGACGATGGGCATGCGCTCGGCTGGTACACCGTTGGTGGTGGCAATGCCGTTCGCGATGCGCGCGATAGCGGCACGGAGCTGCTTGCGCACCTCCTCTTTGTACGAACGCACGGTGAGCTGCAGCTTCACTTCGTCGGGGATGACGTTGCTCTTGGTGCCGCCGTGGATCGAGCCGACGGTGACGACCGCAGGCTCACCAGGGGTCACCTCGCGCGACACGATCGTCTGCAGGGCGACGACGAGCTCGCCCGCCATCACGACCGGATCTTTCACCAGGTTCGGATAGGCGCCGTGACCGCCGACGCCGCGCATGGTGACCTCGACGGTGTCGACGTTGGCGAGCAAGTAGCCTGGCCTGGTGACGATGAGGCCTGCGGGTGATTCCGAGTCGACGTGCAGGCCGATGACGTAGTTGGGCTTGCCGAATTTTTCATAGAGGCCCGCGACGAGCATCGATTTGGCTCCGCTGCCCACCTCCTCGGCGGGCTGAGCGATGAGCACGAGCGTGCCGCGCCACTTTTTCTTGAGCTGGACCATGGTCTCGGCGGTGCCGAGCAACGACGTCATGTGCACATCGTGTCCGCAAGCATGCATGACGCCGGTCTCGACACCGGAAGCGGTCTTCGTGCGCACCTTGCTGGCGAAGGCAAGACCCGTTTCCTCGGTGACGGGAAGCGCATCCATGTCCGCGCGCACCATCAGCGTCGGGCCGTTGCCGTTCTTAAGCACCGCGACGACGCCGTACGCAGGCTTCTTGGGATCGTCATAACGTCCGAAGCTCGAGGTGACGGTGTAACCCAAGGCCTTGAGCTTCGAGGCGAGCTTCGCGCTCGTCTTTTCTTCTTTCTCGGAGAGCTCGGGGGAGGCGTGCAGATCTTTGTACGTCGCGAGCAGCGCCGGGAGCTTCGGCTCGAGAGCCTTCTCGACTTCGTTGGACGGCACACCAGCGGCGACGACGGCTTGCAACGTGAGAGCGAGGATCATGCGCCGGTCGAAACCATAGGCTTACTTCGCTTGCAAGAGAGCGGTCGCTGCCACGACGGTTGCTTCGACACCACGCTTGATGAGGACATCAGCGACCGGCGCGAAGCGGCTGCTGTGCTCGGAGGGCGGAGGCATGTCGCGACCGAACAGCTTCGGGTCGGTGGCGCCCACGAAAAAGAAGACCGCTGGAACGGAGTGGTCCGCGAGGCTGTAGCGGCCAAAATCCTCGCCGGTCATGCGTTGCTCGCGGAGCTCGACATTGCCGTCGCCGAGCTCGGAGCGCCAGAGCTGCAGCAGCCGCTCCGCCAGCTCTGGATTGTTGTAGGTGGCGGGTGTGCCGGTTGCTGACGCCTTGATGATCGGCATGCGGTCCGCGGGCACTCCGTGCGTCGTCGCGATGCCGTTGGTGATGCGCGTGATGCCGTCGAGGAGGAGCTTGCGCGCTTTCTCGCCGTACGAGCGCACGGTGAGCTGGAGCTTCACCTCGTCGGGGATGATGTTGTGCTTGGTGCCTCCGTGGAACGAACCGACGGTCACGACGCCGGGCTCGCCTGGAGGCAGCTCGCGCGACACGAGTGTTTGCAGCGTCGTGACCAGCTCGCTCGCCATGACGATAGGATCTTTGGTCGTCTCGGGAGCCGCCCCGTGTCCACCGATGCCGCGCATGGTGATGTCGACGCTATCGACGTTGGCGAGCACATAGCCCGGGCGTGTGCTGACGACACCCGCGGGTGACCACGCGTCGACGTGCAGCGCGAGCGCATAGCTGGGCTTGCCGAACTTTTCGTACAAACCGGCCGCAAGCATCGCCTTCGCACCGCGGCCAACTTCTTCCGCCGGTTGGGCGATGAGCATGAGCGTTCCGCGCCAGCGGTCTTTGAGCTGCACCATGACGTCGGCGGTCCCGAGCAGCGAGGTCATGTGCGTGTCGTGGCCACAGGCGTGCATGACGCCACGCTCCTTGCTTGCGAACGCGAGGCCGGTGTCCTCGGTCACGGGCAGTGCGTCCATGTCCGCGCGCACGAGCAGGGTAGGGCCATCGCCGTTCACGAGGATGGCAACGACGCCGGTCCCGCCTACCCCCGTGGTGACGGTGTAGCCCAGCGCGCGCAGCTTGGCGGCGAGCTTCTTGCTCGTCTGCTCTTCCTTTTCCGAGAGCTCGGGATGGGCGTGCAGATCCTTGTAGGTCGCGAGCAGGCTCGGTAGCTTCGGCTCGAGAGCCTTGTCGACGTCAGCGGTCGTGACACCCGCGGCGAGCACAACGTGAAGCGTGAGCGCGATGAGCATGCGCGCTCGAAACCATCAGAGGATCCGCCGTGTCAAAGGCATTCACCCGCGAAAGCGACGACCCCGAAGCGGCAGAAGCGGCCGATGACTTCGCCGAAGAAGACGAGAAGGCGAAGAACCTCGGCCGGCAGTACATCACGCCGAGCGGTTACAAGCGCATGGCCGAAGAGCTCGACTACTTGTGGCGCGTCGACCGCCCCAAGGTCACGCGCGAGGTCGAAGCCGCTGCGGCCATGGGCGACCGGTCGGAGAACGCCGAATACATCTACGGCAAGCGCCGTCTGCGGCAGATCGACAGCCGCCTGCGCTTCCTGAAGAAGCGCCTCGAGAACGTCACCGTCGTGACCGCTACTCCGGACCAGGCCGACAAAGTGTTTTTCGGGGCGACCGTGACCGTCGAAGACGAAGACGGCGAGACGTTCGTTTATCGCCTGGTCGGTGCCGACGAGATCGACATCGCCAAGCGCTGGATCAGTCTCGACTCACCCATCGGTAAGGCGCTGCTCGGTAAAAAAAACGGCGCGATGGTAACCGTGCAGCGCCCCAAGGGTGAAGTCGAGCTGACGATTGTGGCGATTGCCTACGAGTGAAGCGGCTCGACTTCCATCTTCATCGGGTTCTCGAGCACGGCCCAGTGGATGGTCGAGGGGATGCCGCGCTTGGTGACGACCTTCAGGTCGCCCTGCAGCATGTACTGTCCGCCGATTTGGAAGTCGCAAGGGCCGAGGAAGACCTTGTCGAAGCTTCGCTCGCCCACGGTGACCGGCTTGTTGAGCACGAACCAGATGCCGGAGGGCGCCGCGTTGCCACCCGGGCCGCGCAGCGACAGCTTTTGAACGACACCCATGAGGACCATGTGGACCCCTGGGGATTCGGTTTGAGTAGACGCTGCAACTGACCGGTCAACCTTGATGTTCATCTCTGTCTCCACGACGTAGCGGCAGCTCGACGATTTCGCGTTATCGATCGCCCGCGAGCGGCGGTGCTCCAACCGGGTAGACGCGGCTGTCACTTGGGGAGTGAGCGCGTGAACACCGGGGCGAACCCCCCGCCTTGGGTGCGGAAGTTGGTCGTTTGACCCATGTAGAGTCGCGATGCGAAGAGCTGCACCTCGCCGGCGTACGTGTAAGCGCGTACGTCGAGCTTCAGGGGGAAGGCCTGCCCGTCGACCTCGATCATGCGCTCGCTCGGCGGCACGGTGCGCTGCGCTACATAGGGCTTCGTGAGCAGCTCGGCCCAGGTGCCCTTGGTGAGCTTGTCGCCGCGGTAGGCAGCCTTGCTGCCGTAGCCGTGAACCGGCTTGAAGAAGTACTGCTTGCGCGCTGACCAGAGGACGTCGGCGTCGGCTGGGTCGACGAGGATGGTCTTCGGGATCCCCTCCGCTAAAACACGCATGGTTTCGGCGGGGACACCCATGCTGGTGAGGAACGTCAGGTCGGAGAGCAGTGCGAGGTTGCGCTTGTCGGCATAGAGGGCGTGGGCGCGCGGATGCGGTGTGATGACTGCCGCGTCGCGCAAGTAGGCCTCGCGCAGGGCGGCATGCTCGGGTGCCTCGAAGTAGAAATCGGTGCAACGGTTGTAGACCAGGTCGATGGTCTCGCCGTCGCCGCGCAGCTTGCCGTCGAAGGTGAGGGCGCGCGCGTCGATGATCGACGCCTCGTAGCCGGCGCGCTTGAAGAGCTCGCGGAAGAGCACGAACTCCGGATAGAGAAATTGCTTCTCGGGCTCGTCGTCGACGATTGCAATCCGCTTCAGCGGCTCACCGCCCCGGCCGCGTCGGTACTCGCTCTCGAACATGCCGACGAAAGCGGCCTCGATGCCGTCGGGCGCGCTTGTCAGCTCGTCCATCTCGGTGCAGCAGGCGCTATGGGCGCGGGCGAGGAACGCGTTGAGCAATGCACCACCGGCGTTGGTGTTGATCTCGATGAGCTGCGGGCCGTCGTCGCCGAGATGGAAGTCGTAGCCGAAGAAGACGCCGAGATGGCGGTCGTGATGCTGGGCGATGGCCGGCGCCTTGGCGAGGGCGGCGTCGCGGTAGGCGGTGCGTAAGACGACGCTCTCGACCGCCTGGATGATGCGGCGAATGCGTGCCAGGTCCTGCGGGCCGACATAAACAGGCACCGAGGCGAAGAGGGGTGCCGCCTGGGCGATGAGGGCCGCCGACAGACCGCTCTCGAGCCCCGCCTTCTCGAGCAATCCCGCGAGCTTGGGCCGGTCGATGGTGATGCACCGGCAGTCCCTGTTGAAGTCGAAAGCAGCCACTTCGGGCCCATCGATGCGCCCCCGTCCGCAGGTTGTCAAATGGGCGGCTAAAGCTTATGAAACGGCCGCCATTTCAGGGAGCCCAGCATGTCCGAGCGCCAGAGCCTCGACTCCATCATTGCCATCGAGCACCTCCTCTCCGACGAGGAAAAGGCCGCCCGCAACGCCGTTCGCGGCTGGGTGCGCGAGCGCTTCATGCCGGTCATCACCAAGTCGCACCGCGACGGTGAGTTCCCGATGCAGCTCATCCCCGAGCTCGCGGACCTCGGCGTCTTCGGCGCCAACATCGAAGGCTACGGCTGCGCCGGCATGAACAACATCAGCTACGGCCTGGTGTTGCAGGAGCTCGAGCGCGGCGACTCGGGTCTGCGCTCGCTGTGCAGCGTTCAAGGCTCGCTCGTCATGTATCCGATCCTCGCCTACGGCAGCGAAGAGCAGCGCAAGAAGTGGCTGCCCGAGCTGTCGTCCGGCCGCATGATCGGCTGCTTCGGTCTCACCGAGCCGGGCTCGGGCTCCGACCCCAGCAGCATGGCTACGACCGCTAAAAAAGACGGCAATCACTACGTGCTCAACGGTGTGAAGGCGTGGATCACCAACTCGCCGGTGTCACACCTCGCGGTCGTCTGGGCCAAGGTCGAAGACGAGGGCGGCAACATCCGCGGCTTCGTGGTCGAGCGCGGCACCAAGGGCTACGACACGCCGTATATCGAAGGTAAGTGGTCGCTGCGCGCCTCGCCGACCGGTGAGATTCATCTCACCGATTGCCGCGTGCCGGTCGCGAACCTCCTCCCCAATTCGAGTGGTTTGAAGTCGCCGCTCGGCTGTCTCACGCAGGCGCGTGAAGGTATCGCCTGGGGCGTCACCGGCGCCGCCATGGACTGCTTCGAGACCGCTCTCAACTACGGCCTCGAGCGCAAGCAGTTCGCGAAGCCGATCGCCTCGTTCCAGATGTACCAGGAGCAGCTCGCGGAGATGGCGACGATGATCGCCACCTCGCAGATGATGTCGCTGCACTACGGCAAGCTCAAGGACGAGAAGAAGCTCACGCCGGTGCAGGTCTCGATGCACAAGCGCCACAACGTTCGCGCGGCGCGCGAAATCGCCAAGATGGCGCGCGGCATGCTCGGCGGCATCGGCATCACCGATGCGTACTCGATCATGCGCCACATCATGAACATCGAGAGCGTTTACACCTACGAGGGAACGCACGAGGTTCACACCCTGGCCATCGGCCGTGCGCTCACGGGTATCAACGCCTTCGCGTGAGCAGTACCCGCCGAACCGCGGTCATCACGGGCATGGGAGCCGTCTGCTCCCTCGGCCTCACACCCGAAACCATCTTCGACGCGGTGACCGCTGGAGCGGTCGGCTCGCGCGACGTCACCCGCTGGCACGGCGAAGGCTTGCGCGTGACACGTGCGGCGCTGGTCGACCGCGATGCCGTCAAGGCCGCGCTCGGCGCCTCGGTGGGCTCCTCGGCCTACGGCAACCTCGAGATGCCGTGGGTCTCGAAAATGGGAGTCGTCGCGGCCCGGCGCGCGTTAGCGGACGCTGGCCTCGGCCCGTCGTTGGGCGACCGGCCTCTCATGGCTTCGTGCACCATCGGCTCCCCAGGTTCCGCCGAGCCCGAGGACAAAGCCTGGCAGAGCATGGACCTCATGGTGCCCGAAGCGTTGGCGCGCTACGCCGAGGGTGCGGTGGTCGGGTTCGTCGCGGAAGCCATCGGAGCGAGCGGACCCGTGCAGTGCTTGATGAGCACCTGCGCTGGGGGCAACTACGCGGTTGGCGCCGGTCTCGACCTGGTTACCAGTGGCCGCGCCAAACAAGTGCTCGCGGGTGGGCTCGAAGAATGCTCGACGATGGTCTTCACCTCGTTTCATCAGCTGCGCGCGGTCGCCGAAACCTGTAAGCCGTTCGACGTCGACCGCAAGGGTCTGCTCTTCGGCGAGGGTGCCGCCTTCCTGGTGATCGAAGACGAGGACGAGGCGCGGGCTCGCGGCGCCGCGATCCGTGCCTACCTGTTGGGTATCGGTTACGCGAACGACGCCCATCACTTGGTCGCTCCCGACGAAGCTGGAGCGGGTGCCGCCACCGCGATGATCCGCGCCCTCGACGAGTCGGGAGTCGCTGCGCGCGATATCGGCTACGTCAACGCTCATGGCACGGGCACGGACGCCAACGATGCGGCGGAGCTCGCGGCGTTGAAGACCGTTTTTGCGGACGTAGCACCGCGCATCGCGGTTAGCTCCACCAAGGGAGCGACCGGCCACTTGATGGGTGCGGCTGGCGCCATCGAAGCGGTCATCACCGCGATCGCCTTGCAGCGTGGCCTGCTGCCGCAGAACGTCGGCCTGGAAAACCCAGTCCCCGACGCGGGCGTCGACTTGATTCGTGACCAGCCTCGGGCGGCGCCGGTCGAGGTCGCCATGTCGACCGGCTTCGGCTTCGGCGGCAACGACGCGGCGATCGTTCTCTCGCGTGCGGCGCGCCCGCAGCCGCAGGTCGTGCCACGCGAGGTCTATGTGAAGGGACTGGCGGCGCTTGCCGGCACGATGCTGGGCACGGAAGCGGTGCTCGAGCGCTTCAGTGGTGGATTCGCGCTCCAAGAAGCCGAGCGGCGCGCCACCTTCGCGCCGGAGGCCTTGCTCGGCAAGAAGGGGTTACGCCACGTCGACCGCGGTGCCGTTCTTTGGGCGTCGGCGTTGCAGCACGACCTTCCGGATTTTCCGAGCGCACCGTCGGAGCGAGCCGGCGCCGTTTTCGGAGCCGCGTATCCAGCGTACCAGCAGGTCATCGGCATCTTGCGGGATTACCAAGCGGGTGGGCCGAACCACGTCAATCCGATGCGCGTGCCCTTCGCGACGGCCAACTGTGCCGGCTCGTGGTGGCTCATTCGCCGCGGCATCAAGGGCTTCTCGAACGCCATCGGGACCGCCGAGTGCGCCGGGCTCGACGCCATCGTCAGCGCCGCGCGTCAGATCGCTCGCGGACGCGTCGACGAGCTGGTCGCGGGTGGTGCGGAGAGCGAGCTGCCCGAGCTGTGGACCGGGCTCTCGCGCATCGGCTGGCATCAGGCCACGCTCGCGGAAGGCGTCGGTGCAGTTGCCCTCTCGGCGGACCGCTCGGGAGCCTGGGCGCGGTTCGTCGATGCCGAGAGCGCCTTCGAGCGGCGCAAATCGTCCGCGGCGGCGGAGCGCGCCGTCGAGCACTTGTTGACTCGACTACGCTTGCCGCTCGTCGATGTCGTCGTCGCTCCGCGGCGTCTTGCCCTCGAGACCTTCGCCAATCACTTGCATGTCACCAGTGACACTTTGGGCGACGCCATCGGAGCCAGTAGCGCCCTAGCAGCCGTCGTCGGGCTCGCGCAGCTCCGCCCGCCAAAGCGGACGGCGGCTCAGGTCCTCGTGGTCAGCGACAGCATGGACGGCTACGCAACCGCCGCGCTCTTCGAAGGGGTATGATGTGACCATGGCCGACCTACGTGAACAGCTACGCGCCATCATCGCCGAAATCGCCGAGATCGATGATCCCTCGCGCATCACCGATGATGCCAACCTCTACAAAGAGCTCGGCGTCGATTCGATGCAGGCTCTCGAAATCGTCCTCGAGCTCGAGAAGCGCTTCAACGTCGCGATCCCAGAGGCAAAGTTGAAGGAAATCCGTACCTTTGGTGACGCGGTCCGGGTCGCCAAGGATGCTGGCGCCCCGGGCTGACCCGCGGCCTGTACCCTTCGCTGCCGTGGTCTGCTATCGGGCCGCTCCATGGCCGCTTCCGTCATGGCGCCACGCCGCGTCTCGTTGTGGCTCGGCTACGCCGCAGTCTACATCGTCTGGGGCTCGACCTACCTGGCGTTGCGCTACGTCGTCGAAGTGCTGCCGCCCTTCGTGGCCGCCGGTTTCCGCTTCATGGTCGCTGGCGCCGTTCTCTACGGCTACATGCGCTTGCGCGGCACGCCACACCCGACGCGTAGGCAATGGCTCATCGCTTTTGTTTTGGGAGCGTTCTTGTTGCTCGCTGGCAACGGCGGCGTCATGTGGGCCGAACAACGTATTCCGTCCGCTATCGCGGCGCTTTTGGTCGCTTCCGAGCCGCTGTGGATCGTGTTGCTCGAATGGTGGCGTCCGAAGGGAACACGACCGACCGCGCGCATGCTCGTGGGTCTCGCCGTCGGCTTCGCGGGAGTGGCGATTCTCGTGGCCCCCAGCGGTGCCGAGGGCGTTGCCCGTGTCGATCTCGCCGGCGCCTGCGCAGTGGTGGGTGGAGCCTTTTGTTGGGCCGTAGGCTCCCTGCTCTCGAACAAGCTACCGGCGGGTGACTTGCCGAAATCGCCGATCGCGACGAGTGCATCGCAGATGCTCGCGGGCGGGGCCTTGTTGTTGCTCGTGGGCTCGGCTCGCGGTGAGCTGCCATTGGTCACCGCAGAAGCTTTCACGCCGAAGGTCGTGTTCGCGATAGCGTACCTCATCGTCTTCGGGTCCATCATCGCGTTCAACACCTACGCCTGGTTGGTGCGTGTCGAGCCGCCTGCGCGGGTTGCCACCTATGCCTTCGTCAACCCTGCCGTGGCGATGCTGCTGGGGTGGGCGATCGGTGGTGAGCCCATCACGGTGATGACGCTCGTTGCCGGCGGATTCATCATCGTCGCCGTAGCGCTCATCGTCACTGGCAGTGCGAGCCCGGGAAAGCCGACTGCCTCGGAGCGCGAGCTGGCGCACAGCGAACGCGCGGCCTAGAGCCTCGAAAAACGGCGGTATTTCGCTCCCCTGGCCCTCGAATAGTGCCGACGCTGCCGCCGGGTCGTGACTCTTTCGTATTTTTTTGCGCAACAGTGCCGCAGCGCTGCCGATAACAAAAACTGACAAGCGATAAAGGGGTGCTTCGCGTCTCTTTGTCGGCCGCATCGTTCGTGAACGACGTCGCGTTCGACGCGGCAGGGACTCGTGTTGTCTCCAAACTTTCGTCCGCTTTAGCGGCATGGGTCGCACGGCGGAATGGGGAAGACCATGGCTGATACGCCGATTACTGGTGTCCGTCCTCCTGTTGCGAACACGCCGACGCCGAGCCAAGGTGATGCGGGGCTGCGGCCACCAACACGTCCCGGCGAGTCACCACGCGCGCAGGTAGGTCATGGAGACATCTCCGACGCCGACCGTCAGCGGATCAATGAGTCGATGCGACAAATGGGACGAGGCTCCGCAGGGCGAGAGGGTCTGAGCAAAGCCATCCGACCTGGTTCGGGTTCGGGCACTCGGGGCAATGAGCTCCAGCGTCTGCAACAACGGCCGCCGCACGAGCGCAACGCGCCTATCCGACAGCTCCAAGGGCAGCCGCCGGTGCAGCCGCGCATCGAGCCGCCGCTCATGACGATGCCGAAGAGTCCTGGCGAACCTGGCGCCGCTGGCGAACCTGCCGCCCGCAGCGTCGACCCACGCGCGCGTGGTCCTCGTTGAACGATTTTTTTGCCGCAATGAAATATTGAACCCAATCCGCGGGAGCGGATCGACGCCGCTTCTCGCTCGAGGTGACACCATGGGATTTCCAGCTATTCCGACAGGTACTCGTGACCCAGCGTTCGTGCGTGTGCAGCAGCAGTCAGACTCTGGACCGCTTCCTTCGGGTGGCACGGCCCCGCAGTCCGGCAGCGGGACGGCGCCGACTCCGAGCAGCGGCACCGGCCCGGTCGATGCCGACGTGCGGGAGCAAGGTAGGTCAGGCGCTGAAGGCCGTTCGGGGGGCGCGCAAAATCACCGCCTCCACGGCTTGCCCTCGGGTCGTGGTGGCGTGAATACGCAGCCGCAGAACGGCCGTTCGGGCGGAAACGAACAATCGCGTTGATCGCGCGCCGGTCTACTGCCGCGGCGCTGGTGGGCGCTTGCGGCAGAAGAGGGTGGCTCCGGCGAGGATGATCAGCTCCATGATAGCGGGGCCGGCGGCGTTACAACCGTCGGCCTCGCTCTCGTTCGGATCGTTGGTGCCCGATGGTCCGTCACCACCGGTGGGGCCATCGCCACCGCTCGGACCGCCGCCGTCGCCGCCGGTGGGACCGCCATCGTCTGCTGGTGCATCCGCCGTGAACTCCGCGACGAGCGAGACGTCGGTTGTAACCGCGATAGCGTACGGGTTGGTGCTACCCGACGACGCGCTTCCGACGCGCCAGCCGGTGAAGCTGTGACCCGCGTCCGCCGTGGCGGTCGCGGTGACGATGGTGCCCGGGTCGTAGACACCACCGGCTGGGTCGAGCGTGACGCTGCCTTCGCCGGCGACGTTGGCGAGGAGATTGTACTTCACTGGGGCCGCGGGGTCCTCGAACCTCACACGCCGCGGTGGTGTCGCGGCCGGCGGGTTGCCAGTGCTCGCGCACTCCGCGCCGGCGTCGTAGTAGAGAGCACCAGGGAGCGGGGCGTAGTTGTATTCGTATTCGTCGCCGTACCTGATGTTGTCGAAGTCGTAGTACACGTCTTCGTATTGCGGGTCGCTGCCGCCCGGCGTCGCCGCGCCACCAACCGCGCTGGTGTCGTCCGGTCCGACCACTGGAGCCATATTGAACACCAGGCTCCGCTGGACGACTCCGGAAACGAGGCAGCACGAGGGCGCACCGCTCCCGGGATAGGGGTTCTGGCAGGCGGGGACGGTCAGCGGACGGTTCTGATTGGAGTCGCAGAAGCACCCCGTGAAGTAGCCTCGCGCGAACAGACGTGCACGCAAGCCCACCGCGGCACCCGGGACGAGCTGCGCGCTCGGCTCCGCGAACGTGAAGTACGGATTGGTTGGATAGGAGGCGGCCTGGGGCCCGACGAACACTCCCTGCCAGGCTCCCGATGAGGGAATACCCGTCGAGTAGCCCCCGGGAGGCGCGTTGTAGATCAGCGAGGGATTGCCCGGGCTGTTGTCGACGAATTCGGCGCCGCCGAGCACGAAGTCGTTGGCGCTACCGATGCCGAAGAGCTGCGTCGAGCTCACCACCGGGATCTCGATGCGCAGCCCCTTGCCCTGCGGCAGCGGCCAGTAACCCTGGAGCTGCGGCGGAATACCGATGAAGCCGCCACCGATCCGCGTGTACGAGCCGATCGACGTCGGGCAGTTGCCGTCGGTGATCTGCTGCTCGGCGCCGAAGTTACCGAGGAAGCAGCGAATGGGATGCGAGGCATCGATCGCGAGCTGCGTGTTGGGCGGTAGCTTGATCTCGGGATTCACCCACATGCCGCTGCAGCCGAGACCGCCGACCATGACGCGCACGTAGTAGGTCTCGCCGACGCGCGGGTAGCCTTGGAACCCGGCGTACACCCAGGCGAGATCTTCTTGGATGGCGGGATAGATGCCTTGCCAACACAGGTGCTGTGTCCGCGATGGCGAACCGTCGTTCCAAGCTTGAGCACGCGCCGAGCCCGCCGCGAGAAAGACGGCGAGCCCGAACGCCAAGGCGACGCTACGCCGCGCGCTTGTCGCCCTTGAGCATCTGGCGGAGGACGTAGACGAGGATGCCGCCGTTCCTCCAGTAGTCGACTTCGTTGGGAGTATCGAGACGCGCTCGCACTTCGAACTCGACTGCTTTGCCGCCATCGCCTACCGCCTTTACCTTGAGCATTTTGCCCGGCTTCACGTCGCTCGCGACGCCGGTGATCTCGAAGGTCTCCTTACCGGTGAGACCCAGCGAGGTCACGTCTTCTCCCTGCTTGAACTGCAAGGGCAGCACGCCCATGCCGATGAGGTTCGAGCGATGGATGCGCTCGAAGCTCTTGGCGATGACGGCTTTCACGCCCAGGAGCTGCGTGCCCTTGGCCGCCCAGTCGCGCGACGAGCCTGTGCCGTACTCGGCGCCCGCCAGGACCACCAGCGGCGTCTTGTCCTTCTGATAACGCATGGCCGCGTCGAAGATTGCCATCTGCTCGCCGGTCGGTACGTGAATGGTGACGCCGCCTTCGACGCCGGGGACCATCGCGTTCTTCAATCGGATGTTCGCGAAAGTGCCGCGCATCATGACTTCGTGGTTGCCGCGGCGCGCGCCGTAGCTGTTGAAGTCCTTGACGTCGACGCCGTGCTCCTTGAGGTAACGCGCCGCCGGACCATCCTTGGCGATGTCGCCGGCCGGTGAGATGTGGTCGGTAGTGACACTGTCACCGAGGACCGCAAGCGTTCGGGCGCCCTTGATGTCCGCCGTAGCGGATGGCTCCATCGCCAAATTCTCGAAGAACGGTGGCAGCTGCACGTAGGTCGAGTCTTTGTCCCAGGCGTAGAACGCTCCCTCGGGCACGTCGAGCTTGCGCCAGCCTTCTTCGCCATCGAATACCTGCGCGTACTGCTTGGCGAAGTGCTCGGGCTTGACGGCGCGGCGCACAACCTCGTTGACCTCGTCCGGCGAAGGCCAAATCTCGGCGAGCATCACGGGGTCGCCGTCGGCCGAGTAGCCGACCGGCTCTTTGTCGAAGTCGATAGTCGAGCGGCCAGCCAAAGCGTAGGCGACGACGAGCGGCGGCGACGCCAGGAAGTTCATGCGCACGTGGGGCGAGATACGGCCTTCGAAGTTGCGGTTACCCGAGAGCACTGCGCCCACGGTGAGGTCGCCCTGCTTGATGGCCGCGGTGATGTCGTCGGGCAGAGGTCCGCTATTGCCGATGCAGGTGGTGCAGCCGTAGCCGACGGTGTGGAAGCCGACCGCTTCCATGAACGGCGTGAGGGCCGCTTCGTCCAAGTACTCGCTGACGACTTTCGAGCCGGGAGCAAGCGACGTTTTCACCCACGGCTTCACGCGCAGACCGCGCTCGACCGCTTTCTTGGCGAGCAAGCCGGCGGCAAGCATGACACTCGGGTTCGACGTGTTGGTGCACGAGGTGATCGCCGAGAGCACCACCGAGCCGTGGCCGAGCTCGAAGGTCACGCCATCACGGGTGATCGGGATGGTCTTTTTGATGTCGCCTTTCACCAGCTCGGTCATGGCCTTGCCGATGGTGTCCTTTGCAGCGGACAGCGGGATGCGATCTTGTGGACGCTTCGGGCCGGCGATCGACGGCACCACGTCGGCGAGATCGAGCTCGAGGGTATCGGTGAACACCGGATCCGGTGTCTTGCTATCGCGGAAGAGGCCCTGGCGCTTGGCATAAGCCTCGGCGACCGCGACTTGCTCCTTCGAGCGGTGAGTGAACTCGAGGTACTTGATGGTCTCGGCGTCGACCGGGAAGAAACCCATGGTCGCGCCGTATTCGGGCGCCATGTTGGCAATGGTCGCGCGGTCGGCGACGGAGAGGGCGTCGAGACCCGGGCCGAAGAACTCGACGAACTTGTCGACAACGCCCTTCTTGCGGAGCATCTGGGTGACCGTGAGCACGAGATCCGTCGCGGTCGCGCCGGGCTTGAGCTTGCCGCGGAGCTTGAAGCCGATGACTTGGGGGATGAGCATCGAGACCGGCTGGCCGAGCATCGCCGCTTCCGCTTCGATGCCGCCGACGCCCCAACCGAGGACGCCGAGACCGTTCACCATCGTGGTGTGCGAGTCGGTGCCGACGAGCGTGTCGGGATAGACGACGTTCTCTTTGCTCACGTAGGCGACCTTCGCGAGGTACTCGAGGTTCACCTGGTGGCAGATGCCGGTGCCCGGGGGCACGACGGAGAAGTTGTCGAAGGCCTGCTGGCCCCAGCGCAAGAAGACGTAGCGCTCCCTGTTGCGACCCATCTCGATGGCGGTGTTGAGCTTGAGCGACTGAACGCTGCCGAACTTGTCGACTTGCACCGAGTGGTCGATGACGAGGTCGACTTGCTGCAGCGGGTTGATGCGCTTGGGGTCGCCGCCGAGCTTCTTGACCGCATCACGCATGGCCGCGAGGTCGACGACGCAGGGGACGCCAGTGAAGTCCTGCAGGAGGACGCGCGCCGGGTGATAGGCGATTTCTTTGTCTGGGGTCTTGGTTGGCTCCCAGTTCACGACCGCCATGACGTCGTCTTTGGTGGCGACGCGGCCATCTTCGTGACGCAGGAGGTTCTCGAGGAGGACGCGGAGGGAGAAGGGGAGCTTCGCAACCTGGGGGTGGTCTTTGGTGAGCTTGGCGAGGTCGTAGACCGTGTAGTCCTTGGAGCCGACCTTCATGGTGTCGCGGGTCTTGAAGGTGTCGTTCGATTTGACCGTCATGGCGTGGGGATCCTTTCGATTGGGGCGGGAAATAGCGCTGTGGGGGGGATCTCGCAATGGGTCGTGCTCCGAGCCGTTTTACCTAAGGTTTTTGAGGCTTTGGTGGTTTGGCACCGAGGGGTTTTGTGCTACCCGAACATGGTTCGTCATAGCGGACGACTGCTTCCCCCGGGGGAACGCTACGCGATTGCCGCGGTCGTCGAGCATCTCGCCGAGGTCGACAAACGCGACCTTCACTTGAAACGCGGCTGCTCGTCGCTGACCCGGTACTGCGAAGAACGTCTTCGCTACTCCGACCGCGCTGCTGCTCGACGTGTCGCGGCTGCGAGACTCAGCCAGCGTCACCCGATCATTCTCGGCATGCTGCGCCGGGGTGAAACGACTCTTTCGAACCTGCAGGTCCTCTCACCCGTACTCAAGGCCCCTAGCGACGAAGCCAAGTTGCTAGCTGCGGCGGGTAAGACACGCACTGAAGTCGAGCGGATGGTCGTAGGGTGGAGTCCGAGAGACGTGTTCGAGGCGAACCTCGTTCGCACCAAGGTCGATACCGCGCCGCGTCTGCTCGAGCAGCTCATCGAAGAGAGACGTCAGGCATCGGTGTCTGTCGAGCCCGCGGTCGAGAGACCAACGCTCGAGCTACCGCGTGCACCTCTGCCGAAGCCTGTCACCGTCGAATTCTCGGAGCTCCACTGCTGCATTCCCGTCGAGAGCGAGAGGAAGCTCCTGGCACTACGCGACCACTACCGCCACTCGATTCCCGATGGCGACATCGCCAAGGTGATCGCGAAGGCCATCGACGAGGCCTACGACAAGGTGATGGCGCGGAAGCTCGGCAAGCTGAAGAAGCCGAAGTCACAGCAGGCACAACTGCTTCCCCCGGAGGAAGTCGCCAAGAAGCGCCGCGCGCCCGACCAGGCAACGCGCCGCGAAGTCTCGGAGCGCGATGGCTACCGCTGCTGTTTCACTGCGGAAGACGGGCATCAGGTCGACACACCGCACCGCAGGACGTTGACCAAGCCGCGGACGAACATCTCCCGCGGCATGGGTAGCTCGTCGTGACCGGCCTCGACGCTCTCCATGTACGAATACGTCACGATGCCGCCCAGGAAGGTGCGTGCGACGATCTCGGGGTCGTGGCGGCGCATGCGGCCGTGGCGCATTTCGGCTTCGAAGTACGACGCGAGCTTCTTGACCATCCGCGGTAGCGGACCAGCGCCCTTGAACTCTGCGGTGCGGTTCGACCACTGCAGGACTTTCATCGGAATCGCGACGTGGAAGTAGTCGATGCCGTGGAGACCCAACGCCACGAGATTCTCGACCAGGTCGCCGCGATTCACGTTCGAGCACAGGTCGATGAGCCACGAAGGCTCGGCGAGCTCGAGCTCCATCGCTGCGTGGAACAGCTCGTCTTTGGTGTCGAAGCGGTTGAAGATCGTGCCTTCCGAAACGCCGGCACGCAGCGCGACCTCGGCGGTCGTGGCTTTCAATCCTCGAGCAAGGAAGATCTCACGGGCAGCGTCCAAAATGTCGCTGTCGGACACTTTGATTGGGCGAGCCATACCGAGCCCCGTAATTGAGTCCCCACTCAGTAACATACGTGGCCATGGGGTGGCGTCAAGATCGCTGCCGTGGTTTACCGATGCGACGATGTCTACGGGCAACGACGACGACGGAAAGCTGGACGATGAGTCGACGATAGCTCGGCCAAAACCGCGCCTCGTGCACTCGATCAGCAACGAGCCGACCCTAGTCGGTGGCGCGCGTGCGGCCGAGCTCGACGACCTGCCACGCCCGCGTATCAGCGACCGGTGGCGACGTATGGCGCCCATCCTCCTGGTCTTGGTCGCGGTGCTGGCGATGGGGCCGTTCATCAGCCGGTTCATCGACACCTACCGCGCCGTCGTCATGGATGTGCAAGACGACAAGATGATGGTTCAGCAGGCGATGCGGCCGCCGCGGTGGATCTCGGCGATCGACGTGAAGCCGGGCACCGTCGTGATGAAAGACCCGTTCAGCTGGAACCCGCACGCAGTCGATCCGACACCCAAGGACGCGCCGCTGCTCGAGCTCGCCGAGCGCTGGCAGTCGACCTACGAGGGCGTCATCGTCGAGATGCGGCCGCCCAACGCCCCGGGACGCGGCGCCGTCGCTGTGGTGCAGACCGCCGATGGTACGCGCTTCGAGGTTTCGATGTTCGCCGAGCACCTGGCGACTGCGTCGGTGGGGCGAATCCTCCACAAGGAGCCCGGCTCCTGGGACCCGGTGATGATGCCGATGAGCAAAGGCCCTTCGGGCGGCTTCTCGCTGAATCCCCGCGGCGAGAATCGGCCGGCGGAGACGCCCAAACCCGATGCGCCAAAGCCGGCTCCGGCTCCTTGAGCGGCTTATTTTTAGCGCTTGGCTCAGTATGACGTACGATAGCGGCCGATGCCTGTAGGTCTCGACAGCTTCGGAGTTCGCATAGGGCTGCGCGAGCGGCTCATCATGGTGCTGCTCTTCGCGGTTCTAGGCAGCGGTGTGGTCGTCGGCGTCGCCACGCACTTCTTCCTGCGCGGCCGCATCATCAAAGAGCTCACCGGTCGCACCGACATCATCAACCAAGCACTCGACGCCTCGGTCGACATCGCGCGGGCCGTGAAGGGCCGCGACGCCTCCGCCGCCCAAGCCTTTCTCGAGAAGCTGCTCACCGCCGAGCCCGAGCTGGTCTACGCCATCGTCTTCGTCGGTGATCCGGAAAACGCCCGAGCCGTCGCCTGGGCGAGCACGACCCCCGTCGTCGAGGGCTTCGACATCACCAAACCCGAGAACCGCGCCGCGCTGCTCAAGCAAGTGTTTGCTTCAGCGGACGCCGATGCGGGCTCCGACATCGTGCATCGCGCGGTGACGTTGCATCCACAAGCACTGCCCAACGAGGTTGCCGCACCACCAGACCTCGACGCCCTGATGGGATTCCAGGGGGCCGCCCTCTTCGGCATGACTCCAGACGTCGAGCTCAGTCGGTTTCGCACCGTCATCCTCTACGTCACCATCACATCCGGGCTCATCGTCCTCGTGATCTTGTGGTGGTTCTTCAGCCGAGTCTCGGGGCGCATCGAAACGCTGCTCGGCTATGCTGGGGGCATCGCCGACGGCGACCTCACCAACAAGATCCAAGATATCTCCGGCGACGAGTTCGGTCAGCTTGCCGGAGCCTTGAGCTCGATCACCAGAGGGCTCGGCCGAACCATCAAGCAGGTGCGCGAGACGTCACTCGAGATGGATTCCGTGTCGAACCGCGTCCGCGATGCTTCACGTCAGATCGCAACCGATGCGGGCACACAGGCGATGTCGGTGCGCCAGACCGGTACTGCGATGAGCAACATGTCGCGCGCGTCGCAGACATTCGAGACGCAGATCAACGACGTCTCGCGCGCCGCGGAAGTCTCGTCCGAGCGTTTGCGTGACATCAGCGGCGCCGTCGATCGCATCACCAACACGGTGCATCAAGTCGCGAGCGCCGTCGATCAGACGCGCGACCATCTCGAGAACAATGTCGCGCGCTTGTCGGAGGTCGACCGCGCGGTCGATCGCTTGAACAGCGCCGCCGAAGGCACCGCCGCCGCGACCACCCAGATCACCAACAGCATCGGCAGCGTCGAGCGCAGCACCGACGAAGCGCTGCAGATGTCGCGCGACACCTCACGCAAAGCAGAGAGCGGCGTCTCCGCGGTGAAAGAGACCCTCGAAGGCATCCGCCGCATCCGCTCGTTCACCAACGACACGGTCGAGTCCGTTCGCTTCTTGTCGCAGAAGGTCGCCTCCATCGAGCGCATCCTCGACGTCATCGACGACATCGCCAACCAGACGAAGCTGTTGTCACTCAACGCCTCCATCATCGCGGCAGGGGCGGGCGAGCACGGTCGCGGCTTCCTCGTGGTCGCCGAAGAGATCAAGGCGCTCGCTAGCAAGACCGCTGGTTCGACGCGCGAGATCTCCGGCGTCATCACCGAAGTGCTCAAGGTCTCCGGCAACGTCATAGATGTCGCCGAGCGTGGCGTGCGCATCGTCGACGAAGGCGTCGACCGCAGCGAGCACGCCGATCAAGTTTTGTCGTCGATCCTCGACGCTTCGACGCGCACCGGCTCCTTGGTGCGCACCATCGCGGCCGCCATGACGGAGCAGTCACGCAGCGCGCTGCAAGTGAACCTCGCGATGCAGGACGTACACCAAATCGCCGTCCGCGTGCGCGGCATCGTGACCTCGCAGAAGACCGAGTCGAGCGCGCTCGAGAGCTCGATGCGTCAGATGCGCGTCCTGATGGAACGCTCGCTTGCCACCGCGAAGGAACAAGCGGCGCAGGTCACCGAGGCGATCGAAGCCATCGGTAGCATCTTCCAGCAGATCCAACTGGTGTCGACGACCAACCAAGAGCAAGCGCGCAGCCGTGGCGAGGTCGCCAAGGCCTTCGAGGTGCTCGAAGGTCTCTCCGAACGCCACCGCGATAGCGCACGTCAGCTCGCGACCGCGGTCGAGCAGGCGACGGCGCAGACCGTAGCGCTGACGAGCGCCATCAAGGTCTTCCGAGTCTAGAGCGTATCTCATAACCCGCGTTGAGGTAGTTCGAGGCGTGTTGCGGGTTATGAGACACGCTCTCGGCCCTTTACGGGCCTGGTTATTTCGCTTCGCTAGTTTGTCTGCCTGCGGCAGACAGAGTCCATCTCACGTTGTGAGATGCACTCTAGAAAAGGAGAAAGGCCGAGCCAGCAATGCAATCGCGGGCTCGGCCTTAGAGGGATTTTTGACTAAACGATAGAACGTTCGGTCAGGCAGGACTGTGTTTGATCGTGTACTTCAAAAAGTCTTCGCACATGGTCAGGTAACGCTGGTCACCCGTCTCGGCGAAGGTTCCGTAAAACTGAATCGAGTGTTGCAGGCTTTGCGACAGGCGCATCGCGGCGCCGTTGCCGCGCGTGTGACCCAAGCGATGCTCGAAGGTCTGGGCCAGGCTCGAGAACCAACGCACGCCGCGTCGATGCTCGGGGGTGAGCGGTTTGCATACCTGGTAGCGCGAAGATGACGTCTGGGCTTGCTCTTTCATCGAACCCAACCTCGCTGTGACGCCGCTGGTTTTCGCTCCCCCGAGGTAAACCAAGCGCTGAGCGTCTTACATGTTGAGTTATCGGCAGCCCCCCGTGGGTGTTGCGGACAAAAACACTCAGGACGTACATGCCCGATACGGGCCTATGGCCCGGAAAATGCACAAGAATTACCCTGGCCGCTTGGGCGCTAGGTCTTCTTGCTTTGGGCGAGGAACTCGCCGAACACCCGCAGCGCCTCGGAGGTGGACGCCGCAAGCGCCCGCGCTCTCAGAGTCGCCGGATTCTTCCCCTCGGGGTCCGCTTTGACGATGTGCTCGAGGTCAGCGAGCGCGCTATCGAACGACGCTTTCTGCAATAGCAGATCGGCACGGTTGACCCGCGCCGCCATGTTGTTCGCGTTGAGCTGAATCGCGGTGTCGTAAGCGCGCAGCGCCTTCTCGGGCTCGTCGAGCATCTGCAGGCACGCGCCCCACATCGATTGGAAGTACGAGTTCTCCGGCTTCATGAGGACGAGGTTCGCGAACACGCGCGCCGCGTCGACGAAGCGACCGTTGGTGTAGAAATCGTACGCGTACTTGGCGAAGCCGTTCGCGTCTTCGTCGGTGAAGCCGAGGAGCTCGGCGGAGCCAATCTCACCACTCAAGAACTTGAAGATGTTCTCTTCGGTGAAGCTCGACTCGATGGTGGCCTGGTTGAGGCTCGCAGTCGGGGGGCCGGAGTAGTCGTTGATGTCGTTCGTAGGTACGACGATCTCGGGCTTCTTCGGCTTGCCTTCGTTTGCCACCTGCACGCGCTCCTCGCGGTATCCTACTCTGGATGTGGGTGCGACGCCACCCCGCCGGCGAGGAGTGCCCGCGCCAAAGCGGCGCGGGCGCTAGCCTTTTCTTAGCGAATGTTACGAACGGCGGTCATCGCCATTTCGTGCAGCGTCTTACTCACGTTCGAGGTCATATCCATGATCATCTTCCAGTTCTGGATGAGGATCTGGACCTCTTGCATGAGGACCGTGGTGCTCTTCGAGCCGCCCGAGAGCGCGCCTTCGACACCGTTGATCATCTCGCCGAACTGCTTGACCGCCATACCGGCAGCCATACCGACGGGATTGAAGATGCCGCCGATGCTGAGGATGCCACCGACCATCTCCGCGGCGTCGCGGCGCTGCTGCATGCGGCGCTCGCGCTGCTCTTGGATGACGACCTCTTCCATCTTCTCGCGCAGCTTGTCCTCGTACTTATCGGACATGTACGCCATGAAGTAGTAGATGAGGCTCTCGATCGAGATGCCGGGGCTGTTGATGAGCGACAGCATGTTGTAGTCGCCGAAGTTCGAGGCGACCGAGCGCATCTGCTTGCGCATCTGGAACTGGATGCCGTCGGTAGCGCCGAGCATTGCCGAGCCGAAGGACAACAAGCCCACGCCGGCCGCCATGCCGCCCATGTTGCGCATGGCCATGTCGCTACCAGCGAACATCTGCGACTGCTGGCGGATGCGGCCAACGGCGTCGCGCGAGTCCTGAGTCAGGCCTGCCGAGTGGATCGCGAAGCCGGCGGGATTGCCGCGGGCGTCGACGGTCTCGGAGATGCGGTGCTCGCTGAGCAAGTGATTGCGAATCTCGTCGTCGGTTTTACCGGCCGCGCGCATATCGCGGCGCAGCTGGCTGAGAGGAACCGATCGGCCACCTTCGGTGACGAGCGTGTCTTCGTGGATGTTGACGAAGTTCTCGTTCTCACGATCGGGCTGCGAGCGCAGACGCGGCTTCTCGTTGATCCGCGACATCGGCAGAGTCGCTTCGGGTGCACCCGAGGGCGTCGCCGTCGCGGCGCCAGTACGACGATTCTGAGTGACGAGGCGCGGAGCCATCTGGTCGGTAGCACCGCCACCGAAGACGCCCTGACCGAACCTACCGCTAAGGGAGGCCCAGTCCATACCGCCGGCCGTGGCGGCTTGAGCGTTGGCTAGCATGGTTGCCTGAGCGGGGTTCAGACCCATCCGCGTGGCGAAGCTCTGTTGCTCGGCATTCAAAGCAGCGGTGAAACTCATGATAGCCCTCTCTGGTGACCGCAATACACCCTGTTATCGCGGTCTGTGTCCTTCTAACGTTATCGGCGATTCGTTCTTCGTGTTGCTTGCTTCTGCGTCCTAGAACAAGGAACTGATGAGGTTATAGCCGCCAACGACGCCGCCAACGACGCCGGCAACGACCGCTACGGTCCCCCAGACCGGTGCAGTTCCCGCGACGAGAATTCCCGTACCGACCGCTGCCGCGGTACAACCGGCCGCGGTGAGCAGCGACCATCCGACCACCTTGGCCTGAGTGGCTATGTGCTGGCGGCCGGCCGCCTGCGCAGGCCCGGCGAGGTCCATGATGCTTCCAGCCGGAGCTGCCGGGTTCGGATTGTTCACGCGGGCTTGGGCCATTTGCAGGGCTTCCGGGATGTTTGCGCCAGAGGCTGCTGACACCTGGAAGCTGCGCCCTCCGATGTTGGACGGAGCCTGGAGTCCACGCGCCAGTGGGCTCAAAACCGCGACTTGCTGCGGCGGCGTGAGCTGGCGAAAGGCGTTCATGATGCGGCTGTCGGGCGCAAGCTCGTCACTCGAGAGGTAGCCCTCGATTTCGGTCGCGTCACCCGGTTTCTCGACCAAGGCGTCAGCAACTGCTCGGCCGGCCTCATTGTCGGGAAGGCGCAGCCCCTGACGAATTTGATCCGCTGTTAACGCCGACATCGCCGAGTCTCCGTCGAGAGCGGGTGCACATCACCCTGTTATCGCTCTCTCTGTCTTCAGTATCGGCGGCGGCCGTTACGTGGTGCGTACTTTTTCATAGTGGGAACCTGCCGCCGTTGGTTGATTTTCTACTGTTGACGCAGTGTCATCCGAGCGGTCCGGTGCGCTCACGTTCCTCGATGCCGCGCCGGAGCTCCTTGAATTGTGCGCGATAGCGTACTTCCTGGGCCTTCATGGCAGGGTCGTTCGTAGGAGCTAAAACCGCCCCATTGACGCGGACGTACCACTGCAGCCAGGCGCGCCCGTAGTCTGCCGCGGGCATCGCCGCCAAGGCCCCGGTGCGCAGAGCGGCGAGCTGGGGGTCGCGATATTCGGTCGAATTCGTGGCTGCTTCGGCGATCAACCGGGCCGCGTCGATGGTGACCTGGGTGGCGTGCACGTTCACGACGCGGATCTGATTCTTGAGGTCCTCCGGCGAGAGGCGCTTGTCTGCGGGAGCCTCTGCGTTGAAGCTGTTGGCCGCTAGCAGGGCGTAACGCGCCATCTCGATGGCGACCAGGTGCTCCGAGGCGAAAGGGCGGATGTTCGGCGCCAGAGCCTGGGTTCCTGCCCCTTGCTGTCCGGGCTGGAGCACGGCGATCTCGCCGACGCGACGCTCGCGCGTCCGCAGGCGCACCATGTCGACCAGGGTATTGGCGAAGGTCACGTGAGCCAGCGGGTCGGCGATCTGGGCGTTGCTGGGGTTGGTGCGCAGCGCATCGGAGATGCCCAGCGCGATCTCCAGGCCGCGGCGCGCAGCGTCGAGATCGGGTCGGGCATCGGCGGGCTGTGCCAGGGCTTCATAGGCGGCGCGATGATAGCGTTGCGCCAGCATGTACGCGGCGTTCTGCGCTAGCGGTGGCAGCCCGGTCAGCGGGACCGCGGGCGCCGTGGCGCGGGCGAGGCGTTGCTCCAGCGGCAAGCGCAGGGTCTCGACGTTGACGCCAGCGGTCTTGAGAACCTCTTCGTACTTGGCGATCTCTTCGCTGACCCGGCCTTGTTCGCCGAGGGTTCGGCCTTCTCGATAGAGGCGCTCGATGCTCGTCATGGTGGCTCGCTGGCTACACTCTCCCCATTGTCGGGAATCGTGTTCACGGTCGTTATCGGCGAGCGGCGCCGGGAGTTGCTAAGCGACCATCCGAAGGATCGCGCGCGCCTTGCTGACCAAGGCGCCGTCGAACGGGCCGGCGTTGCCGAGCGCGAACTCGAGGTCGGTGCGGGCCTCGTCGAACTTCTGCAAGGCAACGTGAATCTCGGCGCGGTTGATGTAGCTCGAGATCTCACGCGGCGCGACGCGGATAGCGTAGGTGAACTGCTTGAGCGCCTTCTGGGGCTCTTTGAGGCGCCAGTAGATGGCACCGAGAGCGCGGTAGTAATAGGCGTTGCGCGGATCGATGGCGACCAGACCTTCGAAGACGACGCGCGCCGGCTCGGTCTTGCCCTGCAAGAAGAGGTAGTAGCCCTGGCTCGAGAGCGCATAGAGCTCTTCGTCCGACAGGCCGACGATCTGCTTCAGGGTCACGCGACCTTGTGACCACTGGCCGACCAATGCATGCAGCTTCTGCTGGAGCTGCGTTGCGCCGATGCGGCGGTCGTCGCTGACGTGCGCGACCATGTCTCGAGGTTCGGTCACCCGCGACTCGACGAAAGGGCCATGGTCTCGACGAAGGTCATCCAGGCGAGAGTGCGGTCCGCTAAAGCGTTCATGCTGATGACGCGGTTGAGCGAGTCATCCATGAGCTCGAGGAGCTTGGGATCGTTCGGCAGCTGCTCGCGCTGATCGCGGCCTTGCTGATCACGGCCGTCGTCCTTGCGCGCGCGTTGCACGGCATCGCGGAGCGCCGTGAAGGTGCCGCCGCGCAGCTTCGCCAAGGCGCTGCGCATGAGCACCGATACCGGCTTCGGTCCCTCGTAGGGATTGATGGCGACGCCGGTGGGCAGCGTGAGGCGCATCTTGTCGGAGCCGGTCGCGGACAACGACAAGCGTCGCTGCGTGACCTCGGAGGCGGCCATCGGCGAGAGCACCGGGTTGGCGTCGGGGCGTCCCGCTTGCGCCTTGAGCTCCTCGACGGTGGCGCCGTAGGTCGCGATGTTCGGCGGCATCGCGGTGAAGCGGCTGTAGCTCACGAAGTTGTTTGCCATTCGCCTACACCATACACGGCTTTAACCGCGTTTGTTCTTGCGCTTCTGCTCTTCCGCCAAGTTGTAAACGAAATTGAGCACTTCCGCGACCGCTTCGTAAAGATCTTCCGGGATTTCGTCCCCGATTTCGAGCTTGTTGAGGGCCTGAGCCAGCGGGACGTTGCGCACGACTGGAACCCCGAACTGCTTGGCGGCGTCGAGGATCTTCTCGGCCCAGATGCGCGTGCCCTTGGCGACGACGGTCGGGGCGTTGCCCTTCTCCTTGTCGTATTTGATGGCGACGGCGATGTGATCGGGATTGCGGACGACGGCGTCGGCGCCTTTCACCGCGGCGGGACCTGCCGAGTTCAAGATTTCTTGGTGGAAGCGGCGACGCTCGGCTTTGTGGTGCGGGTCACCTTCGGACTGTTTGTATTCCTGTTTGACGTCGTACTTCGACATCATGTTTTCCTTCATATAGCGCTTGCGCTGATAGAAGGCGTCGAAGGCGGCGATGAGCACGAAGGCGCCGCCGATCTTGATGGTCATGTCCCAGATGATCTTGCCGACCACGGTGAGACCGACGGTGAGCTCGCTGCGCGTCGTCATGATCAGGTCTTTCACCTGATCTTTGAGCGCGTAGTAGGCGACGTAGCTCACGAGGATGAACTTGATCGTCGTCTTGAGGAGCTCGACCAGCTTCTTCTTGTTGAACAGATTCTTGAAGCCGGTGATCGGATTGAGACGCTTGATGTCGGGGACGAGCGGCTTGGTGGTGAACAGGAAACCCGTCTGCGCGATGGTGAGGCCGACCTTGACCACCAGCTCCGTCATGAGCGCTGGAGCGGACAGTTTGAACATCAGCCACATGCCTTGGTACATGACCGCGGCATCGATCATCACGTAGTCGCCTGGCGCCTCGAGGACCTTGATGGTGTTCAAGAGGTAGGCGATCAGCTCTTCGCCGAGAAACCCGGTGGTGGCGGCGAGCACCGAGAAGACCGCGAGGAAGCCGGCGGCGCTGGGCACGTCCTGGCTCTTCGGGACGTTACCTTCCTTGCGCAGCTTGCGTAGGCGTTCGGGAGTTGGCTCCTCGGTTTTTTCGCCTGTGCTGCCGTCCGCCATGGCCAGGCGACCCTAACATGACTCGCTCGTCCTCACACTGGGTTGCCGCCGGTAAGCACGGCAGGCTAGGCTGTTTTCCACGATGATTGGCGGTGGTAGCGGCAAGATCGGTGGCCCGGGCGGCATGCCCCCGGTGGCGCAGCCTGAAGCGCCGGGACAGCCCGCCAAGACCGCCACGACGGCTGGGCCCGCGGCGCCGTCCGATCGCTTCGAGCAGACCCAGGTCCCGCGCGCTCCGACTCCCGGGGCGCCCTCCGCGATCACGCCCGAAGGCCGAGAAGCCCGCGGCGCAACCCACCTCTTGCAGCTCGCACGGACCAACCCGGTTGCGGCACGTCAGCTGGTGGCTTCGTTGATGGGCCAAAGCGCCGCCACCCTGGCCGAGATCGAATCCGAGCTCGCAGGGGCCCGCAACGTCTTGTCGCAGCTTGCCGCCGAGCGCTTCACCAAGAGCGCGCAAGCGAAGGTTTCGGACGAGCTACGCAAGCGCCGTGAGCGCATCGCTGGCTTGAAGCTCCGCCAGCAGCTCGCGTCGCGTAAGATGGCACTCCTGCAGCAGATCGCCGGCAAGCTCGGTGATCCGCGGCTCGACGACGAGATCGACAAAATTCTGCAGCAGCACCGCCGCTTGAAGACCGACTGGGGCAAACGCCACCACCTGCTCACGCTCGGCAGCACCATGTATTCGGCGGAAGACGACACGCCGGAGCACCTGCGCTACGTGGTGCAGACCGATGTCCGCGTCAGCAGTCGCAGTGAAGAGGTCGGAGCCGCGATCTCCGAGCTGTCGCCGCGACGTGTGCTCTCCGACATGATCGCGCGCACCATCGACGGCACACCGGCGCCCGGCAAGACCGACAAACACGCGGCGGCGCGGCGTGGCGAGCTCGGCAAGTCGATCCAGAACTATACCTTCGTGAGCGATATGGTCGACGCGTCGCTCAATGGGGATCCGTTCGATCCCGAGAAGGGCGGCAGATCATGATGCGCGCCCGCGACGTCGACGTCCTCGAGCTGTCCGAGGAAGACCTGGCGTTTTTCCGGATGACGCTCGACCTCTTCCCGACGCCAGAATCGCCGCTGCGCCCCTTCGACGACCGCGACGTCGTGCCCGAGCACGCCGACAAGACGTACGAGGCTCTCCAGGCGCGCTCGTTGCTCAACGCGACCGGTACTGGCGCGAGTGACGCCGTCCGCGATCGCCTACTGCCGGTCGCCGAGTGCAACGCCCGGGTTCGCGTCACGGTGCGCGCCCCGACCGAGAAACGCGTGCGTGACTTCTACGTGAGCGGCAACGCCGCCGTGGAGTATGGCGCCAGCGATGCCAGTCATCACTTCGGTCCGTCGCGCAGCGAGAGCGCGCTGGCCGGCGAGCTCGCGCATCAGTTTCGCACCGCGCCCGAAGGCGTCAGCCGTTCGCTGCGCATGTCCTCGGGCGACTACCTGGTGTTCGCCGTCTTCGCCCGCGACCTGCGCGGTGCCCGTGAAGACACCCCCGTCGACGCCATGAGCATCGACGAGGTGCTCGCGTACTTCGACGAGCCCGAGCACAAAACGGCGCGTCTCCCTGATGACGAGGCGTGGCAGGCCTCGGTCGCTTCACTCGCCAAGCAACGCGTCCTCGTCGAGAAGAACGGCAACTACGAGCTGCATAGCTCGTTGCACGCGCTGGCGCGCGAGATCGTCGCCGACCATCAGCACAACATCGTGCGCTTCGACTACCTCGACGACCAATGGCTAGTGCGCGAGGTCTCGCTGTTCCCGACGCCCGACTCGGTTTATCGCCTGGGCACCGAGCCCGACGGCAGCGTGCTCATTCAGGAGCTGACCGCATCTTCTTTGGCGGACGTCCTCGCGAACGTCGTCGGAACCCTGCCGAGCCTCCTGAACCCCGACGCCGTACCCCAGCTCCGCAGCGTCCAAGCGCGTTAGGGCGAAGGCCGCGGTCGCCGCACGATGCGGTTGTTCTCGGTGTCGGCGATGTACAAGTCCTCGCCGGACGTCGTCAGGTTGAGCGGGCTGTTCAACGCGTTGGCGCTGATACCGCCGCCGTTTGCGAGGTTGGTCGTGAACGACGGTTGGCCGATCACGTAGTCCGCTGGAGCGTTGTTGGTCGTGGGTACGCCACGCCAGACGAGCACGCGATGCTCGTGGATGACGTAGAGCAGGCCGTCGGCGTACGCCACGCCGATGACGTACGCGGTCGAGGTACGGCTGGGAGGCAACACGCCTGCCTGATTCATCGCGGCTTGGCCGAGCACGACGTCGGCGGGTGCCGCGTTGGTGGTGGGAATGCCGTTCCAGATGAGGACGCGATGGTTGCCGGTGTCCGCCACCGCCAGGCCGTTGTCGGTGAAACAAACATCGCGGGTCGAGCGCAACGATGCCGCCGACAAGCCACCGGTGTTCGAGGTCACGACGTCCATCTGTGGCTGACCGAGAACGACATCCGCGGCCTGCGCCGGGTCGACCGGGATGGTGTTCCACAAGAGGACGCGGTTGTAGCTCGTGTCCGCTACAGCGAACCGAGTGCCGTCGCTCGCGAGACTGCTCGGCGACCTGAACGACGTTCCGGTCGCGACGCCGCTGGGGGCGATGTCCGCTAACGTCGGTTGGCCGATCGCTCGGACCGGTGAGGCGTTGGTCGTCGGAACGCCGTTCCACACGAGGATGCGGTGATGGTCGCGGTCGACCACGTGCAGGTTGCCGCCGACGACTGCCGCGCCTGTCGGGAAGAGAAAGCTGTCGCCGTTTCCCTGGGCTTCGTGTGGATCGTAAGTGACGAAGTCGGGCTGGCCGAGCACGAAGTCGGCGGGCGTGCCGGGCGCCGTCGGAATGGCGTTCCAGCCGAGCACGCGGTGATAGATGAAGTCCACGACCAGCAGCTGGTTACCGTGGACGACGACGTCCATCGGCAAGCCGAGCGTCGACCCTGTCACGCCAAACGCCGGCGTTCGCTTCGAGCCACTGTCGAGACCTGGCTGCCCGATGACCGCGAAAGCGCTCGTGAGCGACGCTGTCGGAGACAAGACCAGCACACGATGGGCTGCGGCGTCGGCAAGGTAGAGCTCGTCAGCGTATGCGACCAAGGCGCGCGGGGATGCCAGCGTCGTTGCACTGTAGCGTGGCACGAAACCACCGTTGTGGATTGACTCGCCGAACAGCTCGTTGGCTGCCTGGTTGTTGGCCGTGATCGGCTGCTTGAACACCAGAGCACGGTCGCCGCCGGTGTCGAGCACCGCGGTGTCGGTTCCGCTGAATCCGAAGCCATCCGGGCCCGCGAGAGACGAGGCGGTTTGCGTGGCCGGGAAGCTGCCGGTCGTGAAGTTTGCCTGCCCGAGCACGAAGTTGGGTGGCACGGCCGCGGCCGGAACGGTGTTCCACATCAAGACGCGGTTGTTGCCCGTGTCGGCGATGAAGAGGCGTGTCCCATCGCTCCCGATGGCCGCTGGAACGGACAGACCATTGGCGTTCACGCTCGTCCCAGCGTTGGCTGCGCTGCTCGTCAAGTTGGGTTGGCCAATCGCGAAATTCGCGGCCACGCCATTCACGGTCGGTACGTTGTTCCACACGAGCACGCGGTTGTACGCAGTGTCGGCCACGAACAAGGCGTTGCCGATGATGGCGACGGCACGTGGGGCGTTCAAGGTGGTGGCGGTCGGCCCGCCGCCGTTTCCACTCGTCGAGAAATCCGGCTGACCGACGACGACCGAGGCCGCCTCGAAATTGCTGGTCGGCAGGGGCTGCCAGATCAGGACACGCGAGTTTTGCGTATCGGCGACGGCGAGGGTGTCGTTGGTGCACGCGATGCCGTCCGGAAAGTTCAAGCCACGTGCATCGAGGCCCGCATAGTTGATGACGCGCGTGGTGAACGTCGGTTGCCCCAGGACCAGTGACGGACGGCCGCGCGCCGGTAAGGTGTCCCAGGCGAGCACGCGCTCATGGAACTGGTCGACGACGAACAGCCTGCCACCGCAGATCGCAATGTCGCTGGGTAGCTCGAGCCCGTCTTCCAGGTTCGCATTGACGTTGGCCGATGGCTGACCGAGAAGCGCCACTGGGGGCTCGTCGTCTTGTCCGCTATCGCCGTCACCAGGGCCGCTGTCGCGGTCGCCAGCGCCGTCGAGGTCCGCACCGGGCGTATCGTCGAGCAGCGAAGTGCGGGCACACGCGCCGAGCCCCAGAGCAACCAGCAGGGGCCACAGCCGCGTCACGCTGCGCGAACCAGCAGCGAGATCAGCTCCTCTACGACGGACAGCGCCCATTCGAGGTAAGCGAGCATGCGCGCGACCAGCGGTTCCATGGCGATGAAGATCATGATGATGCCCGCCATCGCTTTCACCGGCATCGAGAGAAAATACGCGTTGAGCTGCGGCGCGACGCGGTTGAGGATGCCGAACACCAGGTCGGTGATGAAGGTCGCCGCGATGACCGGCGTCGCGATGAGGACGCCAATGAACAGCATCTCGCCGGTAACGCGCATGATGAGATCGAAGAACGGCCAGAGCGCGCCGCCGTAGTCGAGGTGCTTGTCGAGCGGAATGACCTCGAAGGAGTGGGCATAGGCCTGCAAGAAAATGCGGTGACCGCCCATCGCCATGAACACGACGAGCATGAGTTGGAAGAACAAGTCACCGATCGGGGTGGCGCGCTCGCCCGACAGCGGCACCATGACTTCCGCCATCGAGGTGCCGCGCACCGTATCGATGACACGGCCGGCGACCGACAGGGTGTCGAAGCTCGAGGCCATGAAGCCGATGGTGAAGCCGATGAAGACCTCTTTCATCATCAAGAAGAAGAAGGGGATCGGCGTGACCGGCACCGTGCCTGTCATGGTCACGCGCGCCAGCGGCCACACCAGGACCGTGACCATGACGCCGATGCCCATCTTGATCTCGGGCGGGATGTTCTTGCCGCCGAGCCACGGGGTCTGCGTGACCATCGTCAGGGTGCGGGTCGCCATCAGCGCCGCGATGAGCATCTCCTGCTGATAGTTGAGCGCGATACCGAGGCGCTGGAGCAGGGCTTCCATCGGGCGTCAGGGGCCTCGGTCGGTCAGTAAACGACGTTTGGGAAGTTCTCGAAGCACATCTGCGTGAACTTGAGCAGCGCCGAGCCGAGCCACGGACCGAAGGCGGCGAGCGAAGCGAAGATGATGATCATCTTGGGCACGAAGGTGAGGGTCGCTTCTTGGATCTGCGTCACCGCCTGGAACAGCGAGATGAGCAAACCGACGATCATCGAGAGGATGATGGGCGGGCCGCAGACCACGATGACCATGAGCAACGCTTCGTTGGTCACGCGGATGACGAAATTGATGACTTGCTGATCCATGGCAATCCTCGCGTGAAGCTACGAGTAACCGAGCACCAGTCCGCGCGTGATCAGGTACCAACCGTCTACCAAGACGAACAATAATATCTTGAACGGCAGTGAGATGGTCGTCGGCGAGAGCATCTGCATACCCAGCGCCATGAGGATGTTCGATACGACCATGTCGATGACCAGGAACGGCACGAAGAGAATGAAGCCGATCTGGAACGATTCCTTGAGCTCGCTGATGACGAACGCCGGCACGATGACGCTGAAATCTTCGTCCGTCAGCGAGGCGCGGTCGCGGGGCTCGCGCATGCGCCAGGCGAGCTTGAAGAACATGTCGCGGTCTTTGAGATGCGCGTGTTTGATGAGGAAGCGGCGCATCGGGTGCTGCGCGTCGCGGGCTCCGGCGATGATCTGATCGACGGTGAACGACATGACGTCGGTCTTGCCACCGCTCGCGCGGATGTTGTCCTTGGTCGCGTTGTACATTTCGAGGCCGACCGGCGTCATGATGTAGACCGTGAGGATGATGGCGAGGCCGGTGATGACCTGGGTCGGCGGGATCTGCTGCGTTCCGATGGCCTGACGGACGATCGACAGGACGACCGCGATCTTCACGAACGAGGTCACCATGATCAACACGAACGGCACCATGGCCAACGCCGCCAAAGCGGTCATCAGCACCAATGGCTTGTTGGTGATCTCGTCCTTACCGAGGAGCTCGTCGAGACGCTGCGCCTGGGCGTTGGCGGTCACGAGCAGCGCGAACGACGCGGCGGCGAGGGCGGGCCAGTAGCGCTTGATGCGCGTCCACGAGCGCTGCATTGCGCCGCGCACGAAGCCTGTCCGGGTTTCAGGTTTCGCCATGGTCGTCCTCGCTCGGTTTCTTGGGGGATATGGCGTCGAGCACGGCACGAAAGCCCGCCGGGCCGCCACGAGAAGTATCGCTCGGTGGTTGTGAGGCGCCGAGCTTCTGCAGCACGTTGATGCCGCCCTCGGTGACGCCCAGCAGCATGCGATCGGCGCCCACGTCGATCACCAGCAAGCTGTTCTTCTGATCGACCAGGACGCGCTCGATGATGCGCACGATGCGGCCGTCACGCGGCCCCATGGCACCGGGCAGCAAGCGGGCGGCGCCGAACTTGAAGACAACCCAGATGATGGCGATGACGATGCCGAGCGCGAACATCGTCTTGATGAGCTGGCCGACGAGAGAAGGCGTGTCGGGCGCCTGGCCGGAGTCCTGACGAGCGCGATCGTAGGCCGAGGGCGGCGGCTCATCGGCAATCGGCAATCGGCGATCGGCATTCGGCGATCGGCCATCGGTCATCGGCAATCGGTTATCGACACTCGGCGATCGGCCATCGATGAGCGGCTTGTCGACCGCCTCCGTCTCCTTCAACGAACTCCCGGTCGCGCGCTCCTGCGCCCCCGCCTCCGCAACAGCGGACACGAGCAGCATCGCGAGCAGCGCGCCGCGCAACATCAGGTGCCGGTCACTTGCAACAACCGCACGCCCAGCTCGCCATCGACTTCGATGAGCTCGCCGCGCGCGAACACCTTGCCGTTCACGACGAGGTCGACGGGATCGTTCGGGCCACGCGGCAAGCGCAAGATCTGACCTTGCCGCAAGCGGATCACCTGCGCCGTGTTCATGCGAATGCGCCCGAGCTCGACCACCACCGGTGCGGGAACGTCCCGCAGCAGGCCTTCGGTCTCCGGGAGGTTGTCTTCGCCCTGATCTTCGCCGCTGTCCGCCATTTGGCTCTCCGCTGGTTCTTCTTGCACGACGATGTCCGCGACCACGAGTCGCGAGCGGTCGCCGTCGGATTCGATCTGCGCCTTCAGCCCACCATTTTTGCCGAGGCCGACCTTGACGAAGGCCATGCCTTTCAAGCCCTGGGGGCCGAGCGCAAGCTGATGACTCTCGAGGATGACGATATCGCCGACCTCGAGATCGGCGATGTCGTCGGGTCCGAGATCGAGTTGAGCGACTTCCACGCGACCCGTGACCTCGCGCTCGCCGAGAGCCGCAAAGACGGTGCGCATGTGCTGCTGCTCGGCCTGTGGGCCGCCCGACTGTGCGACGAGCTGCTGGAAATGCGTGGTGATCAGCGAGTCGGGGATGAGCACCCGCAGGTAGCCGACCTTCTTGCCGACGGAGAGCGAGAGCGCCACCGCGTGATAGCCCGGCTCGGTGTCGATGATGGCCTGCAGCTCTTCGAGTCGCGACGCGAAGCGGTCGAGGGTGAGCGCGAGCTCTTGGCCGGTCTCCCAGCCGTCGTGCACGAAGCCCATGGCCTTGAGGAGAATGAAGGAGAGCACGCCCTCCTCGATCTCGGTGAGTGGGCGCTGAATGCGACCAACGTCGCCGTTGCCGCCCAACAAGCGATCGATGCAGAGCGTGGCGATGGACGGGTCGAGGTCGGCGAGGATCTTGTGCTCGCTGGCTCCGCAGCCGACGACCAAGAGGCAGCCCACCGCGGGGAGGAGTGAGCCGAGGTTCGCTCGGGATATCCCCGAGGTCTGTTGCACGGAGACCTGGCAGGACGCCTTGAGATGCGTCTCCAGCATCGCGCCCAGGTCGGCGAGAAAGGTGCGCCCCAGCGGCTTGCGGGTGAAGTAAGCCGACAAGCTCTGCATGACCGCGATCTGGTCGTGCGTGTAGCGGGGTAAGTTCGTGAAAAGAAAAGGTCGAACTTGCGGCATGGTACCCGCTGGCGACGCTAACACCCACACCACCCGGCTTCAAGTGCGGGTCAGAGGTCGAGCTGAACGCCGATCTCGACCACGTTCTTGCTGGGGATCTGGAAGTGCTGGTCGGCGGTGACCGCGTTCCGGGAGAGAAGGCCGTAGACCCGCTCGGGCAATGAGCTCATCAGACCGGCTTCTCCAGCGATGACCGACTCGCGACCGAGGAAGTAGGTGAGCTCTTTGGGGTCGCCAGGGATACCGAGCTCCTGGGTCGCGCGGGCGACGACGTCGGGCACGTTGGGGTGCTCCATGAACCCGAAGCGGGCGACGACCCGATAGAAGCCATGGCCCAGGTCGCTTGCGGACATGCGCTCGGCCGGGTCGACGTAGGGCACCTGTTCGCCGGTGACGGTGAAAAGGATGACGTGCTCGTGCAGCGTGCGCGACCGCTCCACGAAGTGCACCAGCACGGGAGGTACGGTGCGCAGACTCGACGCCATGAACACGGCGGTGCCGGGTACGCGCGCGAGGCACTGCTGGGCGAGCTCCGGGATGAGCGCATCGTACGATGCGAGCTTCGCCTCGTAGTGGTCGCGGATGATGGCGCGACCCTTACTCCAAATGAGCATCGCCGCGACGAACAAGAGACCGATGACGAGCGGTACCCATCCGCCATGGCGGATTTTCGCGATGTTCGCGAGCAGGAAGGGGATATCGAACGAGAGGAAGAGGGCGAGGATGCCGATGGCCACCGGCGCCGGCCAGCTCCAGCTACGACGCATCACCATGAAGTAGACGACCGAGGTGAGCGTCATCGTGCCCGTGACCGCGATACCGTACGCGCCGGCGAGTGCCTCCGATGCGCGGAACTCCGTGACCAAGAGGATGCACGCGACAGCGAGCAACACGTTGATCTGGGGCACGTACACCTGGCGCTCGACCTCGGCGGTGGTGTGGCGAATCGTCATGCGCGGCAAGAAACCGAGCTGGATGGCTTGGCGGGTGAGCGAGAACGCGCCGGAGATCAGCGCCTGCGACGCAATGACCGTGGCGAGGCTCGAGAGAGCGACGAGTCCCCAGGTGAGTGGTCCCGTCGGCACCAGCGCGAAGAAGGGATTGCCGATGCGCGTCGGGTCACTGAGGAGCATCGCGCCCTGTCCGAAGTAGCAGAGCACCAGCGCTGGCATGACGTAGGCGAGCCAGGCGATGCGGATGGGCTTCGCGCCGAAGTGGCCCATGTCGGCGTACAAGGCCTCGCCACCCGTCACGCATAGAACCACCGGCCCGAGCACGAAGAACGAGTGCGGGCCGTGGTGTGCGAAAAAGCGGACGGCATAGTGCGGCGACAACGCCCAAAGCACGCCGAGGTCGTCGCTGATGTGGACGGCGCCGAGCACGGCAATGACCCCGAACCACACCACCATGACCGGGCCGAACACGCGACCGACGACCTGGGTTCCGCGGTGTTGCACCAAGAACAACGCAATGAGGATGGCGCAGGTGATGGGCACGACGAGGTGCGCGAGGTGAGGCTCGACCACCGTCATGCCTTCGACCGCGGAGAGCACCGAGAACGCGGGCGTGATGGCACCGTCGCCGTAGAGTAGGGCTGCGCCGATGACGACCAACAACGCTATAGGCGACATGCGGCGCGCGCGGTTCTCGCGATAGCGGGTCGGTAAGATGGCGAGCAACGCGAAGATGCCGCCCTCGCCGCGGTTGTCGGCCCGCATGATGAAGATGAGGTACTTGATGGTCACGACGACGGTCAGCGACCAGAAGATGAGCGACAGGACGCCGAGCACGTCTTCACGCGCCACCAAGCTTCCGCGCAGGCTCTCACGCAAGGTGTAGAGTGGGCTCGTGCCGATGTCGCCGAAGACGACACCCAGCGCACCGAGAGTCAGGCTCGCGGTTGAAGCACGTGTCGTGGTCACCGCGCCTCAGAACGCCGAAACGCGGAAGCTCTCGAGCGACATCCCTGCCGCATCGAAAGCCCGCGCAAGGTCGCCTTCGCTCGCCTTGAACAAGCGGCGGATATTGGCGTCGCTCGACACCACCGTGGCGCTGATGCGGCGTCCGTTGGCGCTCACCTTCACGCTCGAGCCACCGAGGACATCGTCACGCAGATCGATTTGGAACTCGGTGAGGCCTTTGGGATCGACCTTCACGCCGCAGGCTTTGACGAGCGAAGCGATGAGGGCTTGCGGAATCTTCACGGTGCCGCCGGCGCTCTGCACCTCGGAGGTCGCCGCGACTTGCTGCTGCTGCATCGGCATGCCCATCTGGCCGCCGCCCATCTGTCCGCTATCGCCGTCGCTGCTACCGCTGCCCTGACGATCTTCGTCTTCGCGCGCGATGGCCGCGATGTGGTCGTTGTACTTCTCGACTCTCTGATCGCTGTCCTTCTGCGACTGCACCTGGCGCTCGTGCTCGGCGCCCCGGATGTCTTGCAGCTCGGTCTGACGGCCCTTCGACTCGGCGCGCGTCTGCTCCTGCGACGAGGCGCTCTGCTTCAAGAGCTCGGCCTGGAGGTTACGCGACTGGATGCCGCTCTTGGCGAGCAGGTTCGACTGGGCCTGGCCTTTGCGCGCCGAGTGTTGCTGCTGGCGCGCGTTGTTGTTCATGGTCTGCTGTTGTTTGGCGACCTTGATGGCGGACTGGGTCTTGGCGTTGACGACGCGCGAGAAGTCTTCGCTCGCCTTCTCGTTCTTGGCGCGCGACTCTTTCTCGAGGCGCTTCTGGTCCTCGTAGCGTTGCGCGGCGCGTTCTTCTTCGACCCGACTCATTCGCAAAAGCCTTTTAAGGCGCTTCGCCGGCTAACTGGGAAAGCGCATCACCAGTAATACGATACACGGTCCACTCGTCCATGGGTTTGGCCCCCAGGGCTTTGTAGAAACCAATGGCTGGCTCGTTCCAGTCCAGGACGGCCCATTCGAAGCGGCCGCAGCCGCGCTCGAGGGCAATGCGCGCCAGATGGGCCAATAGGGCCCTTCCGTAACCTTTGCCGCGGTGCGTCGGACGGACGAAGAGGTCCTCGAGGTAAATGCCGCGGCGGGAGAGCCAGGTGGAATAGTTGTGAAAGAAGAGGGCGAAGCCGACGGCTTCGGTGTTCTCCCAGGCGATGAGGACCTCGGCTTGCGGCGACGGTCCGAAGAGGGTCTGGGTGAGTGACTGCTCGGTCGCCTTCACCTGATCGGCGGCGCGTTCATAGGCGGCGAGCTCTTTGATGAGCCCAAGGATGATGCCGACCTCACCCTCCCGGGCGGGGATGATGCGGAAGTCGCCAGGCAGCGGTCGGCGGTTCGCGTCGACGCTCACTTGTTACGCCCCAAGAAGATGGTCTGCGCGATCTCGTCCATGACGGCCTCTTCGCGTGCTTCCTGCTCTTTCTTGACCTCGGCGGCCCACTTCTCCTTGTGCTTCTCGAGGGCCTTCAGGTCTTGCGTCGCGAGCACGACCTGCTTGCGGGCGTCGTCGACCTCGTCTTTCTTCTGGGCAACGACCTGCTTCTGGCCCTCGATGGCGTTCTCCTGGGCCTCTTCTTGTTCCTTGAGCCGCTCGATGTAGACGTTGGCACCGACGACGTCTTGCGCCGCCATCATGCCCTTCATCGACTTCTCGGCGTACTCGCGCATCTTGGCTTCGCGCTTGGCGATCATGCGCTCGAGCTCGTCTTCCATTTCCTTCTGGCGCTTCTGCTCGGCGGCGAGCTCGGCGAGCTTCACCCCGAGGAAGCGCTCGGCCTCTTCCTTGCGCCGCTCGCGCAGGGTGACCAGGGCTTGGAGACGGTAGTCGGGTTTTACTGCCATGCCGGTAGGTACTGTTACACAGCCCGCCTGCGCTGGCTATCGCTTACGCTTGGGCATAAGCCCCCTGACCTATTGTCGGCCTCAACGGGGCGTGGCACGCGCGCTGGATGGTTCGATGCGCCATTGCCATGAGTGTCTTGTTCGCAGCCTCGTCCGCTTCAGCGGCTGCTAACATCAATCACCTTTCGAACGGCGACTACCAGGTCCAGTACCCGCACCAGACCACGGCGTACATCACGGTCGAGTGGAGGTTAGGCAGCACGTTCGTCGAAAGTACGACCTGCGTCTTCACATGTCCCACCTCGCCGCCTGGGGGAGGAAGCTACGATCAGATCGGCTACGTCTTGACCTACGATTCCAACACGGTGGAGCTCGTGGGCGAGAGCTGCTCGGGGACCGTACTTGGCGTCGGCCGCTGCGCGAACGGCAACTACGTGGCGAGCCTCAGGCCTTACCTCGGTGATCTCAACTTCGCGGTGCGCGGCAACGACGGTCTCGCGCTCAACATGACCGGCATCAATCTGCGCTACCACTTTGCCGACGACAAGTACTGGGACCGCATTGGCATCGGTGATCTGTTTCCGGTCGGCACCTACGACGTCGAAATTCTGAGCTACACAGCCCTGTCGCACTGCTCCCCGGTGCCGGATGCGGTCAGCTATCCGGCGACCATCGAGCTCTCCGGGCCCTCGCCAGAGACCGCGTTCAACTTCAACGGCACCAACTGCACCTTCGAGTTCCAGAACGACTCGACGCGCATCATCGACGTCTCGAGCAATGGCGTCGCCGGCACATGTCAGGCGGCCGTGGGCGCCAAGTGCTCGCTGTCCGTGCCGTGGCGCGCCAACGTCCTCTTCAGCGCTTCCGCGGGCGACGGCTACACCGCGCAGTTCAACCACTCGACGACGCCGTGCAGCGAAGTGCAGACCTTCGACCGCTCGAAGTGTCGCGAGGAAAAAGCGGAGCGCGACTGGAAGAACACCGCCGACCTCAACATGACCGTCGTCGACAACGCCACTGCGAAGGCTCTCGTGGCATCGCTGGGAAGCGCGCCGCCGGCGGACCGTACCGCCGCGAAGGGTGAGAACGGCGTGGTGGTTGCGCACATGCACGTCGAACCGCGCAACGCGCCGGCGACCATGCAGGTGCTCTATGTGTCCGTGTCGGGGAGCAGCGATCCGAACGACGACTTCCCCATGGTGCGCGTCTACGACGACACCAACAACAACGGCTTGGTGAACGTCGGCGAGGAACTCCTCGGGTCGCAAGTCATGGCGATCACCGGCACCTCCTTCGTCACGTTGAACGAGTCGATCACCGGCCCGCGCAACCTCGTGGTCACGGTCGACATCGCAGACCAGATCGCCGCGACCGTGTCCTTGCCCGGAGCACCCTGGTCGCTCATCAGCGTCGTGCTCGTGCCCATCATCGTCCTCTTCCGCAGACGACGGGTCGCCATGGGTCTCGCGGCGGTCGTCGTGCTGGTCGGCGTGGCCTATGCCTGCGGCGGCGACGACGGTGGCGAAGAGGACACGGATGACGACCAGCACCAGTCGGACACCGACCTGACCGATGATGACTCCAATGACGGCGACACCACCGACGACGACGGTGACGATGGTGGTGGCGACAACGCCGGCGGCGACAACGCCGGTGGCGACAACAGCGGCGATAGCGGAGGTGGTGATGTCGACCCACCGCCCGGCGCTGCGGTCTTCGAGTTCAGAATCGACGGGTTCACCGTGCCGAATGGGACCCTGGTCGAAGGCATCCCTGTGAACGGGGCCACCATCACCGTGTCACGGTAGCACGCACGAGCCTCGCAACAGCGCCGCTGACCGACCGAAGACCTGGGCTCACAATTCCAGGAGCCAAGCATGCAATCCACTCAGATCACCCGCTGCGGCACGATTCCCCCCGGCGCCGCCGTTCCGTCCCTCGGTGACGCCCTCCGGGCCACCGGCGTGCTCGACTTCTCGGGCACCAACGGTCGCTACGCCAGCGCCAAGTGGCTCGATGCCCCGGTGAGCATCATCAAGTCGCTCACCCCGACCGACGTCATCATCTGCAAGGCCAAGGGCTGCAAGACCATCCGTGACCTCATGGGCCTGCGTGTCGCGTGGGTGCCGTACTTCAGCGAGTCGCCCGGCATCAAGCTGCTGTGCGCGCAGAAGGCTCTGCGCCCGGTCTTCATGACCTACCACGCGCGCTGAGGCCCGCTTACGCCGCGACATAAGCGGCGTGCGCCATTGCGGATACTGGCCCGTCGTGTGACGTGGGACGCCATGTTGCGTCTCGCGTCTGCTCTCGTCGTCGTTCTTGCCGCCTCGTCCGCGGCGGCCCAGGTCACGATCATCCACAACGCTACCCCGACGGTCCCCTCGTATCAGGTCGACCTGGAGCACGAAGCCAGCGCGTACGTGACCGTCGAGTACAAGCTTCAAGGCGAGGTGGTCGGCGTCTACGACTGCTACTTCTCGTGCTCTCCGACTCCGCCGGCGTACGACGAGGTCGGCTACGTGCTGCATTTCGATAGCTCCCGACACGCGATCGCCAGCGAAGCTTGCACCGGAACGACGCTGGGTGTCGGCCGCTGCGCCAACGGCACCTATACGGTGACCTTGGACCTCTTGATGGGCTTTCCGAACTTCGTGGACGTCGGTGCCGACGGGCTCGAGGTCGACGTGACCGTCAACGACGTGCGCTTTTATTTTGGCGGCGGCACCAGCAAGTACTGGGACGGAGGGTTTGCGCCTGGCACGGTCCCGTTCCCCGCCGGGAGCTACACCGCCGAGTTCCGCGGCGCGGCTGCGCGTCATTGCAAGCCTGTACCGCGTGACCCGTCCGTCGCAGTCACCGTCGTTCCCGGCGCTGGGCCGTCACCGCTCACCGAGATGGTCTTCGACGGCACGCTCTGCCAGTACGTCTGGCGCAACGACGGTGCCCACAGCGCCGTGATCAGCGCGAGCACCGGCGGCTCGTGCAGCCTCGATGGTGATAACGATGAGTGCACGCTCGAGGTGCCGTTCACGGAGGACGTCGTTTTCACCGCCGATGCGGAGACTGGCTGGTACGGCTACTTCGACACCGGCTCTGGGTTGTGCAGTCAGTTCAACGGCAGCTCGAGCTCCTGTCCCGTCCCGCGCGCCGAGGAGGACTTCACCACCGAGATCCGCTACCTCGAAGTCGCTACTGCTCCGGCTTTGATCGTTTCGGCGGGCAGCTCTCCTCCCGCCGACCGCGAGGTCGCCAAGGGAAGTACCGAGAACGCCGTGGCGCACTTCACGGTCACGCCGCGCAACGGCACGCCCGTCATCGATCGGATCTTCATCGCGGCCACCGGCAACGGGCGGCCCAATCCCCACCTCACCCAGGTGCGGGTCTACGTCGACGCCGACAACGACGGCGCCTATGACGCGGGCGAAACGCAGGTTGGCTCGGGCATCTTCGGCACGACCACCGGCGTCGCGACGCTCAATGTCAATCCGACCATCGCCGCGACGACCAACTTCGTGGTCACCGTCAACGTCAACACCGTGCTCGCGGCCGCGGTCGAGCTCCCGGGTTCTCCGTGGAGCCTCTTGCTGCTCCTCGCCGTGCCGGTCGTTGTCCTCTATCGCAGACGACGCGCCGTGGTCGCGGTGACCTCCGTGCTCCTCGTGGTCGGGGCGATCTACGCCTGCGGCAGCGACGACGGCGGCGACAATCAAAACGGGGACGACGACGAGCAGTCCGACACCGACACGACGGACAACGGTGGCACTGACGACGACGCGGACAATGATCCCAGCGACCAGGACGCTGGTGACAATGGCCCCGGAGACAATGGTCCGGGCGATCAAGGTCCGGGTGACAACGGCCCCGGTGACGATGACGACCCGAACCCCGATGCGGTGACCTTCAGCTTCACCGTCAGCATCTCCGGCAACAGCGGCACGATCGTCGAGGGTGGGTCAGTGGACGGCGCGACGTTGACCGTCCAACGTTAGCCGCGAACGACCCGTTGGTAGCGCGCGTCGAGTCTCGCGACCACGCGATCGAATGCGCCGGTCCCGAATCTCGTATCGTACAGCGCGCGTACCTGCGGGCGGCGTTCGGCCGGCGTGCGCTCCATGGCCGCGGCGAGCTCCTGCGGATCGGCCGCGTTCGCGGTGATCGCGTGCAGCAGGTCGACGATGTCGTAGGGACCTTCGCGAGCTTCGCGCCGCAAGCGGTCTCGCCAGGGAAGCTCACGGTCGAGCGGTCCGGCCTGCGCGGTGGTGCGCATGGTGAAGGCGCGAGCGATGGAATCGTCGAGCGAGACCAGGTGAAGCCGCTGATAGACGGCAGCAAACGCCTCGCGTTGGTCGGGCGGCACGCGACGCAATAGCGCCGAAACCGCGGGGCCGCGCTCGATGCCGCTACCGAGCAAGGTGCGGTGGAGCTCTTCTGCGATGGTGCTGAGATCACGGTCGGCGCTCGTGGCCATGGCGGCGTCGATTCGAGGATCGCTGGCGCGCAAGCGCGCGATGATCTCGTCGCTGCTGGCGTTGCGTAGCTGCTCGTTGCTCACCGCTCGGCCTTCGCCGTAGTAGCGCTGGACGACGCGCAACATCTCGTCGGCGTCGAGCTCACCGCCGAGGTAGAGCCGCGCGGTCGCGGCGAGGTAGCCGTCGAGACGTCGCTCGGCAAGGGCACTCATGCGCGCAGACCACTCGTCAGGGTTGCCACCTTCGCTCTCGGCGGCGTGACGGGCGCGACCGTTCACCTCCGCGAGCATGTCCGGCCCACCCAGGGCTTGAGCGTAGAGCGCGCGAATCTCTTCGAAGCGCTGACCGTCGGCTGCGTCTTCGAGCGCCGTGAAGAGATAGGGAAGGTCGGAGCGCGAACGCGGCGTCGAGGCGCGCCACACCGTGAAGGCGCGATCGGCATCGCGCGGCGTGCCCTGGGGCTGATTCGGATCTTCGCCTTCGACGAGGCGGATGTGCGCTTCGAAGGCGGTCAAGTCACGCGGCGGCTGGATGCGGCTGAGCTCGCTGGTGAGGCGCGGCGGAAACTCCTCGGCATAGCGTACGCGATAGGCGACGGCGAGCTCGCGTTGCTCACGGACATCGAGCCGCTCGAAGCGCGCGAGTAGCTGGTCGCGGCGCTCGACGTTGCCCAGGTTCTTCACCGCCATGAAGATCTGATCGCCGAGGTTGAAGCGGCTGTCGGCGTTGTTGCGCAAGGCGCGGAACAAGCGACGCTCGGCGTCGGCGGTAGGCCCGGCGAGTCTGCTAAAGCGGCCTTGCAACATGTCTTCGAAGGCTCTCTCGGGCGACATGTTGGCCTGGCGCGGTTGCGCGGCGCGGTCCGGTGGCCCCCGCAAGATGCCTTCACCGATCAAGCGCTCGAGGCGGGTCTGGTCACCCTTCGAGAGACCGTAGAAGACCGACCGCAAGACATCGGGCCCGCCGCCGCGACCAAAGATGAACTCGGTCACGCGGTTCGCGAGAGCAGGTAGATCGGGGTTCTGCCGGAACGTCGCCGGAGCTTGCGGGGCGCGGTCGACGCGACGCTGGTCGACGCGAACATCGGGCTGGCCGGTCGGTCGCGGGATCTCCAGTTGCGTGGGCAGAGGGGCGTCGGGGTGGACGGTCTCGCCGAGCACGCGCCCCTGATTGGCGCTCAGGGCGATGAACTCGTTGACCAGGTTTCTGACCTCGGCGTGCCGGGTCTCCGCGAGGATGCGCTGCAGCTGGCCCGGGGTCGCCCCGCGCAAGAGCTCGCGGATGTCGTCGAGCTTCTGACGGCGCTGATCTGCGCCGCGCTGCGTCGCAGCGGCCAAGGCCGTGTCGATGTCGCGACCAGAAACCCCTTCGAGACCGCCGCCCGCTAGAAGCCTGCGATTTGGCTCCTTTTTTGGGGCTTCTTTGCTCTCGGTTGGCTCGTTGGTCTGGGTTGGCTGTGTGGTCCCAGGCGCCGGGTCGACCGGACCTGAGATCACGGCCGGGATAGAGCCCTGGCCAACGCGTTCCAACGCCATTGCAGGACTCTAACCTGTTACGAGCGAACTTGGATCCTCTCATGTACGTCGCGGTGTCGGTACGTTGCGAATAGCGGGCCAAGCTGATTCTATCCGCATCGCGAGAGCTCAGATTTGAATACCCAGCCGCTCCTCGTCATTGCCGCCGTCCTGCAGATGGTCGCGGTCGCCTATTGTGTCGCCCTCCTGCGCCGGCACTGGGTGGCTGCGAGAGCCTGGCTGTGCCTCCTCGGCGTCCTCATGTCGATGCTGGTCTGGCGGCTCGTCGTGGTCGCCGGCGTCGTGCCCGGCCAGCTGTTCAACACCAGCATTGCGATCGGCGGCTCGATCTTCGCGGTCGCCGCCATGTTCTTCTTTGGCCGCGAGGTCGGCAGGCGCGAGCGCGCCGAGGCGGAGCGCGACCACCTCTTGGAAAGCGAGCGGGTGGCGCGTGCCGACGCCGAGCGCGCGAGCCGAACCAAGGACGCCTTTTTCGCGACGCTGTCGCACGAGCTGCGCACGCCGCTGGCGGCGATTCTCGGCTGGTGTGAGATCCTCCGCCACAAAGCTGGTGGGTCCCCGGATGTCGACCGAGCCGTGGCCACCATCGACCGCAATGCGCGCATGCAAGCGCGACTCGTCGATGACCTTCTCGACGCGACCCGGATGCAGTCGGGCGCGATTCACCTGGAGCGCGTGCTCGTGTCGCTCGACGCGCCGGTCGCCGCCGCGATCGATACGGTGCGTCCGCTGGCGCAGTCGCGTTCCATCGAGATCGAGCTCACATGCGATGCGCCGCCCCCAGTCGTTCTCGGCGATGCCAGTCGTCTGCAGCAGATCGCTGCGAACCTTCTGGTGAACGCCATCAAGTTCTCGTCCGACGGTCGCAAGGTGTCGGTCGTCATCCGCGCCCAAGACGATGAGGCCGAGCTCGTGGTGCACGACACGGGATGCGGCATCGACCCAGCGTTTCTGCCGCATCTGTTCCAGCCGTTTCGCCAAGCCGAGAGCGGCGCCACCCGCAAGCACGGGGGGCTCGGCTTGGGTTTGTCGATCGTCTCGAGTCTGGCGACGCTCCACGGTGGCAGAGTCGAAGCAGTGAGCGACGGAGTCGGGAGAGGCGCGACCTTTACCGTGACACTGCCGCGCGAGCGGACACAGGTCGCGCCGGCCCCCGTGGTCGACGACAGTCCGGGCGCGCCTGCGACACTCGAAGGGCTGCGTGTGCTCCTCGTCGACGACGAGGCCGATGTGCGGGACGCGGTCTCGCGGGTCCTCGAACAAGCAGGTGCGGTGGTGCAGACGCTGCCGTCCGGTGAAACCATCCAAGCCGCTATGACGGAGTTCGCTCCGGACGTGCTGCTGCTCGATATCGGCATGCCGGGTGAAGACGGGTACTCCCTCATCCGTCGTGTCCGCGCCTTCGACGGCACCAAGATCCCTGCGGTTTCGTTGACGGCGCACGCTCGCGAAGAAGATCGCGCGCACGCGCTGGCGAGCGGGTTTCAGGCGCATCTCCCCAAGCCGGTGCAGTTTCCGGTGCTCATCCGCACCATCGCGGAGCTCGGTGCTCCGAAACGCGACTAGATGTCGCCGAACAGATCGATGAGCTTCTGAATCGTCGCGTCGAAGTCGTCTTTTTCCTCGGTGCCTTGGCGGAGGAAAGCTTCGACCTCTTCGATCTTGTCGATGGCGTAGTCGGTCTTGGGGTCGGTGCCGTACTGATAGGCGCCCAGCAAGATGAGGTCGCGCTGCTTCTCGTAGGTGGCGAGCACCTCGCGGAGCTTCGCCGCCGCCTTCTTGTGCTCGGGCGCGACGATGCCGGACATGACACGAGACAGCGAGACCGGCACGTCGATGGCCGGCCAGTGGTTACGCGCGCCCAGGTTACGGTTCAGGATGATGTGACCGTCGAGAATACCGCGGACTTCGTCGGCGATCGGCTCATCCATGTCGCCGGCTTGCACGAGGATGGTGTAGAGCGCGGTGATCGAGCCGGTGTCGCTGTTACCGGTGCGCTCCATGAGTCGCGGGATCTGCGCGAACACGGACGGCGGATAACCTTGACGCGCCGGTGGCTCGCCGATGGCGAGACCAATCTCGCGTTGAGCACGAGCGAAACGGGTCGACGAGTCCATCATGAACAGGACGCGTTTCCCCTGATCGCGGAACCACTCCGCGATAGCGGTTGCCACGAAGGCGCACTTCAGGCGGACGAGTGACGGCTCGTTCGAGGTGGCGACGACCGTGATCGACTTGCGGATGCCTTCCTCACCGAGCGACTCCTCGATGAAGTCACGAACTTCGCGACCACGCTCGCCGACCAGACAGGTGACGACGACCTCGGCTTCGCAGTTGCGGGCGATCTGGCCCATGAGCGTCGACTTACCGACGCCGGAACCGGCGAAGACGCCGATACGCTGGCCGAGGCCGACGGTGAGCATGCCGTCGATGGCGCGCACACCCATCGCGATGTGCTCGGTGACGCGCTTGCGCTTCATGGCGTTGGGCGCGTCGCGCTCGACGGACCAATCCTGCAGACCAGGAATCTCCGCGAGTGGTGGGCCATCGTCGATGGGGCGGCCGAGGCCATCGAGGATGCGGCCTTGCAACCCCCAACCGCAGCGGATGCTGAAGGGCTTACCGGTCGGTAAGACCTCGGAGTCGGGACCTAGTCCGCTCGCGTCGCCGAGCGGCATGAGCATGCAGGCTTCGTCGCGGAAACCGACGACCTCGCAGACGATACGCTCGCGACCGGTCTCGATGTAACACATCTCGCCGAGGCGAACTCCGGGGACGACCGCCTTGATGACGAGACCCGCGACCTCGGTGACGCGGCCGCGGACGTGGATGGTCTCGGTTTCCTCGACCGCTTTGATGTAGCGGCTGAGGTCGATGACCGGCGCATTTCTGTTCTTGCTTTCCACGCGCGTTCCGATGCCCGCTACAGCGGACGTCAGTGAGTGTTCTTCAAGACTCGTTCGAAGACTTCGAGCTGGGTTTCTAGCTGGGCATCGATGGTGCCCGCGTCGGTTTCGATGATGACGCCATGGCGAGCGACGTCGGGGTCCTCGCGGATGCCGATTTCCTTGGCGCGGCTCAGCACGTCGAGGAGGTCAGGCTTCTTGTCGCGGATGAACTGCAAGTCGGCTGGATTCACGCGCAGGAAGATCTCACGTCGGAGCCGCGCCTTCTCGGCGAGCGCGGCCTTGACGATGTCGACCACGGCGTCGGGATGGAACTCGAGCTCCTTGCCGATGATCTTGCGGGCGATGGCTACCGCGAGGTCACGCAGCTGCGGCTCGGCCTGTGCTTCGATTTGATCGAGGCGCACGCTGTGGCTCGCCACCAGCTCGGAGAGCTCCGCGGCGCCGACGTCGCGGCCCTCTTGATAACCGAGCTGGTAGGCACGAGCCTTGATCTCTTCGGCCTCGACCTCGGCGGCCTTGCGCAAGTCATCCGCCTCGGCGAGTGCGCGATCGCGGATCTGCTGGGCCTCGCTGCGCGCCTCGAAGACGTCACGATCGATAACGGCGCCGCGGCGATTGGCGCTCTCGGGAGCGATTGGCGGTCGTTCCTTGGGCTCGGCGAAGCCGGTTTCTGGTGAGATATCGCCGAACTCCGCGGTGCCGCGCTTGATGACCTTACCCATGGGTGCGGCAATTGTGCCACGCCCGTCGGCATTTGTGAAAGTCGTGTGGTCGCGACATGCACTTTCCTTATGGTTTTGCTCTCGGGCGGGGGATCCGCTCGATTTCCGGACCCGACGGGGCCGAGAACCAGGGCTCGCCCAGGGGAATGGTCTCCAGGGCCGGCTCGAAGGTCTGCGGAGGCGCGTTGGGCTTCGGGTCTGTGATCGCGGACGGGTGTGCGCTCCCGACTGCGTCATCCCGCCCCAGGACCCCGAAGGCGTACGCGCAAGCCAGGGCCAACACGACCGCCGCCGCGCAGAAGACCTTCAGCTGGCCGGCGAGCCCGCCGTGGCGGTGACGGCGCCCAGGGGCCCTGGTGAGCACCAGCCGGTCGATGACTGTCGCGGGGAACGGGGTGTTCTCGACTACGTGAGCCACGACCGTCGTGGGGAGCGGCGTGACCTCGACAGTCGGAACCTCGGCATCCACCACGGTATCGTGCGGCCACGACCCCATAACCCACATAACCCACACGCGCACCCCATGGCTGACAGCGTGTCAGTCACGCAGCGTCGTTGGTCACCGGGCTGTGGAAGAGCATCTGCATGTCGCGCCAGCGTGCCTCGATAGCACCCTGTTTCGACAGCTCACGAATACGCATCAGCACCGAATCCTGCAGACGCTGCAGCATCTCGGGGGATAGCTCTTCGATCTCGCCGGCTTTCTCCATGTACGTGAAGAACAGCTGACCGGCGTCGCGCGGCAAGCGCTGGCGGAAGCCTTCGCGGAAGGCGTCGTCTTCGATGAGCGAGGCCTTCGCCATGCGCCACAGGCCTGCCTTCTGGAAGAACTCCTCGCTGTCCGTGAAGTTCACGACGACACGGGAAAGGAAGCGCTGTGCGTTCTTGATGTCGGGGACGTCGATGAGCGACGCGCTGCGCACCGCGAGGATGAGCTCTTCGGCCTTGTCACGCGGCAAGCGGCGGCAGAGCTCGGCGAGCGCCATCTTGCCGACAGCGACGAACGCCTGACCGAGCTCGATGAGTCCGAGATCGCGCATCAGGCGGAAGAGGTCGGTCTTCTCGAGCTGCACGACGTCGCGATAGGCGAAGCCCTTCGGCGACGGCTCCGGCATCTCGTGGAAGCGCGATTCGAAGATTTGGCGCACGGCTTCGACGAGCTCGGGCGGTACCCCTTTGATCTCGTTCTTAGGTGGCAGCTTCTTGCGGATGCCTGGCGGCAAACGCTTGAGAACGCTTCGCACTGTCGGCGGTGGCAAGGTGATGAGCACGCAGGCGACGACGCGGGCACTCTCGCCGCGCAGGCCGTGCAAGATCCACGACGGGTCGACCTTCTCGACGCCGCGCAGTCCGCGAAAGCCGATGAGCTGCTTGAGCTGCTGCACCATGAAGGGCACGCGCTTCTCGGAGGGCAGAGCCAGGAGCGCGTCGGCCTTCTGCTGAACGCGCGCGCGGGTATCCGCCGGGAGATGGCGAAACGCGGCGGTCTCTTCGCTGCCCGCCATCAAGGTGGTGAGCAGAAGCATCGTCTCGCGTGAGTCGAGCGGCTCGAAGAATGGATGCATCGCCCCGCCTTACACCTTGCCGGCGAAAGCTACGCCGCGTTGGACGGCGCGCCTTCGTTCGGCTTGCGACGAGCTTTGGCGATCTCGTTCTGGAGACGCAAGAGTCGGCCGCGCACTGTGCGCAGGCGAATCTGCGAGAAGACGATGCCGATGCATAACACCAGGATGATGCCGCACACCGCGACGATGATCATGTTCAACTGGCGCTTGGGTACGTTGCCCAGCGGGCCGCTACCGGCGGCGCCGAGCTCGATCTTGCCGCTGGGTACGGCGGGCGTCAGCACCACGTAAACCTGCTCGGGCTCGAGCTTCTCGACGCCCTTGGCGACCAGGGTCGCGATCTGGCGCTCACCGAGGGGCGAGCGGCCCTGGCCGTCGGGCAGGTATTTCACCGCGACCGACGCCGTCGGTACCGCCTTGGCTTCGCCGGTGGTGCTGAGCGCGGTCTCTTCCGGGACGACGATCTGCACGCGTGCGTCGAGCATGCCGTGGACGAGCTTGAGCTGCGCTTCGATCTCGCCCTCGAGGGCGGCGAGGGCTTTGGCGCGCTCCTCGGAAGCGGACGGGATGAGACCGCTGCCCGCGAAGACCTCGGTGTAGCCGGCGTCACGACGTCGCGGCAGCTCGTTCTCGTTGAGGATGCGGTAAGCGTCGAGCTTTGCGCCCGAAGCGACGGACACCGAATAGACGACGTTACGGCCTTCCTGATTGCGCGTCTTGTCGGCGTTGACGCCGTTGTTGGCGAGCGCCTCGATGATCTGATTGGCCTCGCGCTCGTTGAGATCCTGAACGACGGTCTCGACGCCGCAAGCGGTCGCCATAGCGGACAAGAGCACGAAGGGGAGAAGAGCACGCTGCATCAAGAGGACCTCGATGGGGGAAACGCTAGCCCAGCTTACTCCAAAAAACAAACGGCTGGCCGACGAGTTACCGTGGGCCAGCCGTTTTTTTCGACTGCTGTCGCGGTCGTTTAGACCTGCGTGTTCATCGTCTGCTTGATGCCGCTCGTCGCCTTCTCGATCACCTTCGAGGTGAGCTCGAGCTCCTGCGAGAAGCGGTAGACGCCGGCTTGCATGGCGAGGAGCTCCGGCGGGCTGAACTGCCGGCCCGAGAGCGCCATCTTCATGATGCCGTTCATCTTGTCTTGCCCACCGATCATGTCGTTCAGCATGTCCGCCCATTTGCTGCGCTCAGCATTGGCGACCGCGTTGACTTTGACCGAGGGAAGGTTGGCGTTGATCTTGGCTTGAGCGAGAACGTTCTTGGCGCTGTGTGCACCCTGGACGTGATGAGCGTCGCCCGCTTTGTTGGCGTGATTTACGCCATGGGCGTCCATCGTTTCTTTGAAATTTGCTCCGCCTGTCCCGTGTTGCTTGTCTAACTTCTGAAGGTCTTGCTGCGCTTTTTGCAGCTCCTTCATCATCTCGCTGGCTGCTTGACCGATGCCGGTACCCGTATCCATGCCGACCTCCGTCTATATATCGAAGCGTGCGTTCTACGCTTTTCAGCGCTGTTCGCTCGCGGAAAAACCTGGACGCGTGTGCAGGGCACACTACGCCCATGTCTTTAGATATTATCGGACAGTCGGCGCGTTGGTTGTGAATTTTCAGCCAATCGGCTGACGAAACGACAGCGACCCCCCTGGAAAGCCTACGGAATCGTAAGGCTCGGCAGGATACGCCGCAACAGCGGGGACTTAGAGCTCTGGGCGCCGTCGGGTCAGCTGGCTAGCGAATGTTGCCCGGCAGGCCTCTTACGAGGTCGTCGAGCCCGCGGCTTCGCACGCCGCCCGCGAGAGCCGCCTGCCACAACACGGCGTTGTAGTCGGCGACCAGCTTGGTGCACTTGCAGCTGCCGCGGAGCGTGCGCAGGTCTTCGGCAAGACCTCGGAAGCCCCGAAATAGCTCGTCGTACGCCTCGTAGTCGGCCAGATCGGGTCGCAGCACTCCGCGCAAGGCTTGGAGCTCGCGGGCGAGCTGCGCTTCCCAGAGATTCTGCGGAAGCTGCGCGAGCGCTATGCGGCCAGGCGTGTAGAAGGTGCCGAAGGTCGCGTGCGGGAGCTCGTACGTGAGTGCCCGGATCGAGATCATCGCCGCGTTGTAGTCGCCGATGAGTGACGCGGCGACGTTCGCGTCCTCTTTGGCGGACAGACGGATCATGTCCTGCAAGCGCTGCAGAGTTGGATAGAAGGCGCGGTCGACGTTTGCCTTCGCGCTCTTGATGCTCTTGGCTTGATTGACCGCGCTCGCGAGCTCGGCACGGATCGCCACGGTGTCGATAGTCGCAGCTGCCGTGCGTGAGCGCGGAGTAAACGGCGACGGCAGACCGTAGATGCCGAAGGTGCCCGTTGCACCGGTAGCGTAGACCCTCGTCAAGCGGGCGTCGTCGGCGCGCGCCAATATCTCGTCGAACTGACTCGCGAGCGTCGCCACTGCTGCGTCTTTACCGTTGGTCTTGCGCAGGTCATCGAGGTGCGCACGCACTGTGTTGAAGTACCACACGATGAGCTGAGGCGCGCTCTCCCACTTGCCGAGATAGCGAAAGGCGGTCAGATGCCCCAAGGCTCGTCCGAGGGCCGCGACCTCCGCAGTGACGATCGCGAGCTTTTGTTCGCCGGTGGCTTTGTTGGGCAGCGCAAGCTGCCGCGGCGTTTGGAACGTCCATGTCTCCATTTTCGCGATGTCCGTCGTGTAGGACATCCCTGCCATCTCGAGCAGCGCTGCGTTGAGGACGGCAACGGCGGTGGGGTCGCTTTCGGCCAGCTGCGCCGCGCCCTTCGCCAAAGCTTCTAGCCCTTTTTCGAGCGTTTTCACGTCGCTGCGTTTCGGCGAGCTCTGCAAGGCCACGGCGTTGCGCAGGGCACTCGCCGTGCCCTGACGAAGCTCGTCGATGGTGAGCGCGGGGACGGCGTCGCGGGCGACGCTCTGCGCCGCGCTGAATGCAGTGCCGAGCTGCAAGGCGTCGGTCGCACGCGCAGGCGTCAAGCTGGCGGCAGCTGCGAGACCCAGGAGTGCGGCACCGAATCCACGTGCCACGAGACCTTCGATAGACAACGAACGCGGCTGAGCTTGGCGATGAGCACCCGAGCTGCGGTCGACCATCGACCCCTGTGCTGCGTCTTTCGATATGGCGATGGGCGCGAAGACCGGCGTCGGCTCGCCGCCGACGTGCAGGGCTCGCGACTGCCTGAAGAAGTGAATTGCGCTCATTTGCGACTCCGCGTGATCGTCGCGGGAATGTCCGCGGCCACATATCTCGGTGGAAAGCCGGAGATCATGCGCCGACCAACCGCCGTTGCAGCCTGTGCGACCAAGGCGTTGTAGTCGGCGACGAGCTTGTCGCACTTGCAGCTACCAGCGATCTTCTCGAGATCGTCGTGGACATGGCCCATCTGCCGCAGCAGCATCTGGTAGGTCATCTCGTCTGGGTAGTCGGGTTTGAGCGCATCACGTAGCGCATCCACTTCCCGAGCGAGCAAAGCCGGCTGCAGCGCTGGGTTCACGCCGGTGAGGCCAATACGACCCGGGGTGCGGATGAAACCGAGCTCTTTGCCCCTGATCGTGTACGTGAGCTGTTTCATGCCGATGAGGGTCGCGTTGTAGTCGCCGATGAGCGCTACCGCTCCACTGTCCGTTTTAGCGGCCGCATGGATGGTGTCGCGTAGCCCGAGCATCACGACCTCGAAGGTCGCGCCGAGCTCCCGTGGGCCGATGCGGATCTCTTGGGCAGTCTTCAGGTTGTTGACGAGGGCGCTGCGCACCGCATCGACATCGAGATCGGAGGTCGCTGCGGGGGGACGCGGAGTGAACGGCGCAGGGAGGTCCTCCAGCGCGAAGGTCCCGGTGAAATTGGGTGCGTAGACGCGCGTCAGCCTGAGTCCTTCGGCGCGCGCGAGGACGCCGTCGAACCGTGTCAACGCCGCGGACAATCCTGAAGCGTTTGGGTTCATCTTGCGAACCTGCTCCAGCTCTTTGCGGACGATTCTGAGCTCGGCAGCGACGGACGAAGGCGCGGGCGCGTATCCGCCTGGGTACTGCGAGCTCTCCAAGATGGGGAGTGCGCGCTCGAGCGCGGCAATCTGCGCGTCGGCGATGACGATGCGATCCGCAACGCTCGTCTTCTCGCGCAAGATCATGCGCCACTGATTGGTGTAGCGCTCGTACTCGCCGGGACGACGTGGGTTCGCGATCTGTCTCGCGTCGAGCTCGATGACCGCGGCGTTGAACACGCCAACGGCTTGGAGGTGGCCCTGTTCGGCGAGCTGAATTGCGACCTGCTTGAGCATGACGTAGCGGTTATCGATGTCCCGCGAGGCATCGCCCTCGACCTTGATAGCGGCCGCGTCGCGCAACAGTTGGTCGAGATCTTGGCGGAGGCGCTCCATGGTGATCGGCTTCGAGGGCATGGCCTGCGCCGGGTCACGATGCGTGACGCCGCTATCGCGGAGCGTCTTGGCGAGCTGGTCCTGGAGGACCGAGGCTGCGCCGGTCGCCTCTGCTCCCGACGCCGAGGTCCACGTGGCGGAGCCGATGAGGCCGACCATAGCGGCGGCGGTGCCGACGGCGAGCAGGCTGGCGCGCGCCGCGTTGGCTCGGCGTGGAGCGTCGGCGCTCGCCCGCATCGGGAAAGGCGGAAGCGTTTGCTGCGCTTGGTTGGTTGACGGCTGCTCCGGCTGACCAGAGAGCACGGACACGACCTGGAGCGCCGGCGGTGTGTGACGTGAAATGGCGCTGCGCATGAATGGGTCTCCAAATGACGCGCAACGCCTCGGCATTATCGCATCGCTTGTCGACTTATCGGCGCGGTCTCTAACCGTGCTCGTCTATCGGCTGTGCCGGCTTGGCACTCTCGCTGCGGCGCTCCACGATGTCTTCGTCGGCGGCGTCTTTTATGGCTTTTTGCGACCAGCCTCCGCCGAGCGCTTGCACGAGCGCAACGGTGCCGGTGAGCTGATTCTCGAGCACGGTGAGGGCGCTCTGCTCGTTGGTGAGGGCGGTTTGCTGCGCCGTGATCACGGCCGTGTAGTCGACGGTCCCTGCCTTGTAGCGGTTCGTTTGAATGCGCTCGGCTTCGCGGGCGGCGTCGACGGCGCGCTGCTGGAACTGCGCCTGCTCGACGAACAAGCGGAGGCCGACGAGCTGGTCTTCCACTTGCTGCATGGCAGTGAGCGCCGTCTGCCGATAGGCGGCCACCGTCTGTTCGTATTGCTCACGCGCGACCGTGACCTGGCCGGAGCGGCGTCCCCAATCCCATACCGTGCCCGCGAGTGTCGGGCCGATCGACCAGAAGCGACTCGCGGTGTCGAAGAGCGAGCCCAACAGCGACGACTGATAGCCGAAGGACCCGGTGAGCGAGATCGTCGGGAAGTAGGCCGCTATAGCGACACCAATCTGCGCGTTGGCCGCTGCCATGCGGCGCTCCGCTGCGGCGACATCCGGCCGTCGCTCGAGCAGCGCCGACGGTAGCATGATGGGCACCTCGGGAAGGGTGCGGGGCATCTCCGCGACGGCGATCGATACTTCCGCCGGCGGCTTGCCGACGAGCACCGCGATAGCGTGCTCGAGGCGCGCACGTTGCACCGCGATGCCGATGGATTGGGCATGGGCGCTTTCGAGCTGGGTTTGTGCGAGCGACACGTCGGCCTTGGTGGCGATGCCTGCGTCGTATTGGTTCTTGGCGATGGTGTAGGCGCGCTCGTAGGCCTCGGCGGCCGAATCGAAGAGGCGCTTCTGCTCGTCGCGGGCGCGCAGCTGGAAGTATGCGGTTGCGAGCTGGGACTGAGCCGAGAGCTTCGCGGAGGCGATATCGGCTGCGGAAGCTTGCGCCTCGGCGGCGTTGCTCTCGATGGTCCGCCGGATGCGGCCCCATACGTCGAGCTCCCAGGTGATGCCGGTCGACGCGTTGTAGATGGTGCGTGCACCGCCGCCGGTCGTGTTTCCCGCGCCAACCGTCGCGCCACCGACGTTGGTGCCGACCGCGCCGCTCGTGCGTCTCACGCCGCCGTTCACGTTGATTGCCGGGAGGATGCCCGCTTTGGCGCTCTGCAGTACCCCGCGCGCCTCGCGATAGGCGGCCTCCGCTTGTTTCAAGTTCTGGTTGGACACTTCGACCTGACGCAGGAGCTCATCGAGCGTCGCGTCGGCGAACACTGCCCACCACTCGCCCCGATCGGCATCGTCGGCGGGCTCGACGACCTTCCAGCCATCGATCTCCTTGTAGGTCGCTGGCTCGGCCGCCTTGGGCTTCTCGTAATCCGGCCCGACCTTGCAGGCCGCTAAAGCGAACAATCCGACCAACGCGATGCGTTTCATGCCGTCCTCGCGACGCGCTTTGCCGCGCGTTTGAGCCGCCACTTGTCGAGCGCCAGGTAGACGATGGGCGTGGTGTAGAGGGTCAGCGCTTGGCTAAAAAGCAGACCGCCGACGATGGCGATGCCGAGGGGTTGGCGCAGCTCGGCGCCGTCGCCACTGCGCAGCGCCAGCGGTGCCGCCCCGAGCAGGGCCGCGAGGGTGGTCATCATGATCGGCCGGAAACGCAGCAGGCAGGCTTCGCGAATGGCGTCGTGCGGTGACAACCCGCGCGTACGCTCGGCGTCGAGGGCGAAGTCCACCATCATGATGGCGTTCTTCTTGACGATACCGATGAGCAGGATGATGCCGATCAGCGCCATCAAGTTGAGATCCATGCCGACCATCAAGAGAGCGATCAGCGCGCCGACGCCAGCGGACGGCAGCGTCGACAGGATGGTGACGGGGTGCACGTAGCTCTCGTAGAGCACGCCGAGCACGATGTAGACCGCGAGCAAGGCGCAGAGGATGAGAATCGGCTGATTCGATAGCGAGTCGGCGAACGCCTTGGCGGATCCGAGGAATCCGCCTTGGATGGTCGAGGGCACGCCAATCTCGGCCATCTTGCCGCGAATGCGCGTGAGCGCTTCACCGAGGGAGGTCCCCGGCAGCAGGTTGAAGGAGATGCTGGTGGCGACGAACAACCCCTGGTGATTGACCGACAGCGGGGTGTTGCTGAAGCTCTTCTCCGCGATCGCGGACAAGGGCACCATGGTAGCGCTGCTGGTGCTCACGGCCGCACCGGTCGATGCCGAGTTGCGACTGACGCTTGCGACCTGGTTGGTCGCGCGGTTGCGCGCCGATTCGTCCACCGCGGCGGTGTTGGTGGATACGAAGGTGCCGGGCAGCGCGTTGGTGCCGACCGAGCCGCGTACCGCGCCACCGCTGCTGGAGATGTAGATGTCGTCGAGCGCCTGCGGCGTGTCGCGGTACTTCTGCGCGACCTCCATGACGACGTGATACTGATTGAGGGTGTTGTAGATCGTCGACACTTGGCGCTGGCCAAAAGCGTCGTAAAGGTTGTTGTCGATCTGCTGGACCGTGAGGCCGTAGCGCGAGGCGGTATCGCGGTCGACCTTGATGCGCAGCTCGAGCCCGCGATCTTGCTGATCGGACTCGACGTCGGCGAGCCCTTCGATACCGCGCAGGCCGCTCACGATCTTCGGCGTCCACTCGCGCAGCTCTGCGAGGCTGTCTCCTTGCAGGGTGAACTGGTACAGGCCGGTGCCGGGCCGGCCGCCCATGCGGAACTCTTGAGCCGGCTGCAAGAAGAGCTGGGCGCCGGCGACGTTCGCGAGCTTGCCGCGTAGCCGACCGATCACTTGGTCGGCGGACATCCCGCGTTCTTTCAGCGGCCTCAAGTTGGCGAAGGTGAAGCCG
>CAZAER010000022.1:0-69647 GCA_964484195.1 uncultured Bdellovibrionales bacterium
GCCTCGACGTCAAGCGCATCGTCAACGAGCCGACGGCGGCCGCTTTGGCGTAGCCTCGACAAGAAGAAGGACGAGGTCGTCGCGGTTTACGACTTCGGCGGCGGTACGTTCGACATCTCGATCCTCGAGGTCGGTGAGAACGTCGTCGAGGTCTTGTCGACCAACGGCGATACGCACTTGGGCGGCGACGACTTCGACCAGCGCATCATCGACTACCTCGTTGCCGAGTTCAAAAAGGACCAAGGCATCGACGTCAGCAAAGACAAGATGGTCATGCAGCGCCTCAAAGAGGCCGCCGAGAAGGCCAAGATCGAGCTCTCGAGCGTCAGCGAGACCGACATCAATCTGCCGTTCCTCACGGCGGACGCGAGCGGTCCCAAGCACATGAACATGAAGCTGTCGCGCGCCAAGCTCGAGAGCCTCATCCATGACTTGATCGAGCGTTCGATCGAGCCCTGCCAGAAGGCGCTCAAGGACGCGAACAAGGCCCCGAGCGAGATCGATGAGGTCATTCTCGTCGGTGGCTCGACCCGCGTGCCGCTGGTTCAGGAGACCGTGAAGAAGACGTTCGGCAAAGAGCCGAACCGCTCGGTCAATCCCGACGAGGTCGTCGCGGTCGGCGCGGCGGTGCAGGCGGGTGTCTTGTCGGGCGAGGTCAAAGACCTGTTGCTCCTCGACGTCACGCCGCTGTCGCTCGGCATCGAGACGTTGGGTGGCGTGATGACGACGCTCATCCCGCGCAACACGACGATCCCCACGAAGAAGAGCGAGGTCTTCTCGACCGCCGCCGACAGTCAGCCCTCGGTCGAGGTGCATGTCTGCCAGGGTGAGCGTCCGATGGCGGGACAGAACCGCACGCTGGGCCGCTTCCACCTGGACGGCATCACGCCGGCGCCGCGTGGCGTGCCGCAGATCGAGGTCACCTTCGATATCGACGCTAACGGCATCGTCCACGTCACCGCGCGTGACAAGGCGACCAACAAAGAGCAGCGCATTCGCATCGAGGCCGGTACGGGTCTGTCGGACAACGACATCCAGCGCATGGTCAGCGACGCGAAGGAGCACGAGGCCGACGACAAGAAAAAGAAGGAAGAGATCGAGCTGCGCAACAAAGCCGACTCTCTTGCTTATCAAGTCGAGCGCTCGCTCGCGGATCACAAGGACAAGCTCGACGAGGCCACCCGCAAGGACCTCGAAGAGAAGGTGCAGAAGGTCCGCGACGCGGTCGCAAGCGGCGACGCCACGCGCATGAAGACCGAGACCGACGCGCTCACCGCGGCCTCCCACAAGATGGCCGAGAAGATGTACGCGGCGGCTTCCGACGCGGCGAACGGTGGCCCGACGCCTCCAGGAGCCGGCGAGCCGCAGGCCCCGCCTCCGGGCGCGCAGGGTAATCCGGCTGGTGGCGGCAAGGTCGTCGACGCCGAGTTCGAAGACACCAATTAGTCAGCTGTCCGCGAAAGCGGATGAGAAGGCCCGCGGTCACGAAAAGTGCTCGCGGGCCGAGGAAAATAGGGACAGTCACCATTTTTCGACGAGCCGACATGAGCGTTTCTGGAACGAAAAATGGTGACTGTCCCTATTTTCCTTGATCGCCCGCGGGCTCCGGTCGAGGGTCGCCCCTCACTTTTCAACCAGGAGCCGTAGCGATGGCGTTCATCACCACGAAGGACAAGGCTGAGATCTTCTTCAAGGACTGGGGCAAGGGACAACCGGTGGTGTTCAGCCACGGCTGGCCGCTCTGCGCCGACGCCTGGGACGACCAGCTGGAGTTCATGGCGCGCAACGGTTTCCGCGCCATCGCCCACGACCGTCGTGGTCATGGCCGTTCGACGCAGACGTGGGAAGGCAACGAGATGAACACCTACGCCGACGACCTGGCGATGCTGTTCGACAAGCTCGACTTGAAGAACGTCATCATGGTCGGTCACTCGACCGGCGGCGGCGAAGTTGCCCGCTATCTCGGACGTCACGGCACCAAGCGCGTCGCCAAGGCGGTGCTCATCGGCGCCGTCCCGCCAATCATGCTCAAGACCGCGAGTAATCCCGGCGGCCTGCCGCTCGAAGCTTTCGACAACATCCGCAATGGCGTATCGGCGGATCGTTCGCAGTTCTACAAGGACCTGACGACGCCGTTCTTTGGTGCCAACCGTCCCGGCGCGCAATTGTCGCAAGGCGTGCGTGACTCGTTCTGGCTCCAGGGCATGATGGGCGGCCTGAAGCCGCAGCTCGATTGCATCAAGGCTTTCTCCGAGACCGACTTCACCGAGGACTTGAAGAAGATCGACGTGCCGACCTTCTTCATCCACGGCGACGACGACCAGATCGTTCCCATCGATGCTTCCGCGCGTCGCGCCGCCGAGCTGGTGAAGGGCGCGAAGCTCAAGGTTTACAAGGGTGGCGACCACGGGCTCGCCGTGACTCACAAGGCAGAGCTCAACAACGACCTTCTGGCGTTCGCCAAGGGGTAGGGCGCGGCGCGCTAGACGCGTCCGACGCGCAACGCGAGCGGCCAGCGGATCTCGTATCGCTGGTCGCCCATCACGGCCGTGACCTCTTCGTGGAATTTCGCGAAGGGCTCGCGGCCGAGTTGTTTTTCGGCCGGACGAATTGCCGACCACGTCGAGATGTAGCCGAGGAGCTCGCGCGCGCTCCAGTTGGCGCGCATGGCGATGGCGGGTGCGCTGACCTCGCGGAACGGAAAGGGAAGACTCTTGTAGCCTTCTTCCACGTGCGTGCGCTCGGGCGGCCAGAATGGTCCGATGACGTCGTGATAGAAGTGCGCGACCAGCTCACCCAAACGCTCGTCGCACTCGGTGATGCCATAAGTGATGAGGGCGACGGCCGCGTCCGCTTTGGCGACACGGCGCACCTCGGCGTAGAACGCCGGCAGGTCGAACCAGTGCGCGGCTTGGGCCACGGTCACGAGGTCGACGCTTGCCGGCGCGAGACCGGACCGCTCGGCGGGAGCGGCTGCGTATGCGACCTTCGGGGCCGGCGTGGCCTTTGCGATCTGCTCGGCGCTCGCGTCGGTGGCGTGAACGCGTTCGTAGCGCTCCGCAAGCAAGACCGAGAGCTGGCCAGTGCCGCACCCGGCGTCCCACGCGAGGTCGTGCGCCGTGGTGAGCGAGGCGAGGTAAGCGGCGAGCTCGCGGGGATAAGTCGGCCTGAAAGACGCGTAGTCTGCGGCGTGCGACGAGAAGTGGTCCTTGAAGGTCATTCGCTGGGCATCTGACTCATGAGCTGCTTCTCGAAGGCTTTCAAGATCTCCTGGTCCTGCGGCGAGAGGTCGCCTACGCCCATATCGCTCTCGGCCACCTTGGTGTAGCCGGAAGGCACCGAGAACAGCGACGCATCCACGGCGCGTGTGTCCACCGAGATCGTCTCCAGGGTGATGGGCAGACCCTGCTCCGTCATCTTGATCTTGAGTGGGAAGCCGTCGAGCCCGTGCTGCTTCAAGGTGGCAACGAGATTGGCGTCGCCGCCGATGGCGCTCATCGACGCGTTGCTCGCGGGGATCGAGCCGGTCACCCAGACCTCGATGACCGAGCCGCTCTTGCTGGTGAGCAGCGCATGTCTGCAGATGTACCCCGCGACCGTCTCGACGGGCAGGTCGCGGACGGTCACGTCACGCAGGGCGTTCGCCGCGTCGCTCCCGGCCTTCGCGCGTAGATAGGACGACTCGGAGTACTGCTTGGTCGAGTGCATCATCTGCACGACCGGCGCGCTGCCACGCTGCAGGAAGCTGACGCGCTGGTTGAGGAAGGGCACGAAGGTGTCGGTTCGCGAGTCACCATTGTGACGAATTGTAACGTCCGTTTTAACGGGTGAGACCTGCGGCATGGTCATCATCATGTGCAAGACGCCTTCGAAGGCGTGCGCTCGGGCTCCCGGGAGCATCGCGAGCAGGCCGACGATCCACCAATGAAATCGCATGAGAGGCGCTCCAGTCGCGTGGACGGCGAACACGTCATGGTAGCGCGCCTCACGGCACCTTGCACACGATGTCAGGGTGCAGAAGCCCCAGTCGGTTTTGGCGGTTTACACGGAGATGTAGGCGCTTTCACTTCAACCCGAACGGATTGTGGTCGCGTAGGTCATAAGCGGGTTGCGAAGCCCGCAATGTGCGTCGAAACTTGCCGATAGATTGCGCCGGATGACTGGAACCGAAGAACCTGTTCGCAGGATGCGCCCGCTGATCGCGGTCGTGATGGGCACCGCTATCGCCGGCGGAATCGCCGCGGCCATCGTCATGCCGCGCATCGACCCCGCAGCAGTACGTGAAGAGCGCGCCCGCGGGCCGCGCGCCATCGACACCGTCGTGGTGCAGTCCGCGCCGTCGACGCTCAACCTGGCGCTGGACGGCACCGCCGCACCCATCGCATCGCAGCAGCTCCACGCGCGCACCGCGGGCGTCGTCGAGTCGGTGACCGTTTCGCTGGGCGACAGGGTGACGCGCGGCCAGGCCCTCGCGACCGTTTCGGTCCGCGTGCCCGCCAGCGGCGACATGCCGGCGCTCGGTGCTACCGACACGTTGATCGCCCCGTTCGACGGCTTGATCACGCGACGCAATGCCGAGGTCGGCGCCAACGTCAGTGACACCAGCGATGCGCTCTTCGAGATCTCCGACGTCGCCATCCTCAAGGTCTACGTCGATGTGCCGCAGACGCTAGCCCCTTGGGTGAAGGTTGGTGAGTCGGTGGCGGTCACGGCACGCGCCGTGTCGTTCGCTACCATCACGGGCCACGTTGCGCGCACTGCGGGCGCTCTCGATGCCCAGACCCATACGCTGCGCCTCGAAGTGCAGATGCCCGGCGATCGTTTGCTCGCCGGCTCCGCGGTGACCGTCCGCTTCGCGGTGAAGCGTGAGGTGACACCGCCGATGATTCCGGCGCGTGCGCTGGTCTTCGGCAACAAGTGGCCGCGCGTCGTGCGCATCGTCGACGGCCGTGCGCATTACGCGACCGTCGAGCTCGGCTGGGACCGTGGCGGAGACGTCGAGATCGCCGGTGGGCTCGAGGTCGGCGATGTCGTGGCGGTGAGCGCGCCCGACAACATCCGCGAAGGCGAGCCGCTCCTCATCCAAGAGACGAAGACCACCGCTGCCCGCTAGCTCGTAGCGAACAGCTCGGGAATGGTCGCGCTGATTTCGCCCAAGGGTCCGGTGTGTCCCGCGGCTCGCATCGCGCTCAGGGTGACGCTCGCGGGGTGCCGTCCGTTGCCGCGGACATGGCGCCCCGGGCGGAGACCTCCGACACGCCCTGCGATGAGCGCGGCCATGTTCTCCGTGGAGTGCGAGCTCGCTTGTGACGAGCCCGGAGCTTCGCTGGCATCCACGCCGTAGCCGCCCTCGTGCTGCATCACCAACACGGTGTTGTCGAGCATGCTCAGGGCGCCTTCGCGCGTGTCGCGGATCTTCGCCACGAGATACCCGAAATGTTTGTAGTGCCACGCGATGGCGTCGGCCATGTCGCGCGTCGTACCTTTCCCGTGCCCGATCTCGTGCAAGTCCGACTGCACGCCGGTGAGCGGGTAGAAGTTCATCCACGAGTGGAAGTGCGTGAGCATGAGCGACACCGAGCGCGTGAGGTCGCAAGCGAGAGCGACGTGGACGAGGTCGCAGAACAGACGCGCTCGCGCCTCCTCGTTCGAGTAGCCGCTGTTCGTCGTGTAGTCTCCGGAGGGGCGCTCGCCGCCAATCGGTGGGTCGGCGGCGAAGGCTTGCGGTTGAACGCACGCCGCGGTCTCTTCGGGAGGGAGCGCAGCGATGCCGCGCTCGAGCGCGTAGATCTCCTCGAGGTGGCTTTGCAGCCTCTGCTGGTCGTCGCGTCCCAAGCGCTGCATGAGCCGCTGTGCGTTCCCGCGGACGAGATCCACGACGCTGCGGCGGCCGGCGTTGCGATAGTTACGGCGCTCCGCCTCGCCATCGGTCGAGGGCACGAAGCTGCGAAAGAGGCTGTCATACGCCTGCTTCGGACTGATGACCGGGTCGACACGCGTCGCCAGTGTGCTGTTCGGGGCGAGGCGATACGAGATCGCACCGCGATTGGGATCAGAGCTGATGTACGACGAAACCTGGACGCGATACACCAGCGACCTGAACTGTGTCGCTGAAGCGGACATGTCGGCCATGATCTGGTCGGCGGTGGTGCCATAGACGCGCGCCTGGAATTCGCTCGGCTGCGTACGAACGCCCGCAAGCATCGGGCTCATCATGGTCTCGTGATGGTTGTTCGGTCGCCCGCCCGCGGGGACCGTGCCGCCGTTCTCGCCGGCCCACGGGATCTTGAGGCCGGTCACCACCGAGATTTCGTTCTTGATGTTGTCGTGGTTCGCGAACGGGGCGAGGGCGCGCTTGAGGTCGTAACCCGCGCCCACGGTGCTGGGCACGTAGGTCTCGCTGATCGGCACGTTGCCCCAGCCGAGCGAGCAGCCGGTGGTGCACACCACGAAGCGCTTCGGCATCGGCGCGGCGGTCTGCGCCAGGGCTTCGCCGTTTCCGTCCAACATCGCTTCGAGCACGGGCAAGCCGACGACGGCGCCACCGACACCTGCCAGGAATGCACGACGACCCAATCGGAAGCTCATCCTTCACTCCTCGAAGTTACGCGGGCGAACTGGTCGCTCGCGATCAGGCCCAACAGAAGCTCGCGAAAGTCATGGCCGCCGCTCGCGAAGGTGCGGCGCAAGGCCTCGATGTAGTCGCGCTCGCCGCGCGAGGCTTCGAGCCGACCATAGGCAAAGCGGAAGACTTGCTGGACGACGCAGGCCTCGAGGTCTCCGCTCTCGACCAACAGCTGCGCGAGCTCGCCAGGGCCGCGGAAGGTGCCGAGCTCGCCGAGGTCGCCTTCGCCTTCGATGACGCACTCGGGCCTACCGGCTTCGTGCGCGCGGAGCTTCCCGGCGGCGTCGTAGCTCTCGAGTCCGAAGCCGATGGGGTCGGTGAGCTGATGGCAGGCAGCGCAGGCGCCGGCGCGATGCACCTCGTAGCGCTCCTCCTTGCAAGGGTTCGCGCTAGCGGACACTGGTGGCTCGTCTGCATTCACCTCCGGTGGAGGTGGCGGAATCGGCTGACACATGAGGCGCTCGCGAATGAGAATGCCGCGCTGGGTGGGGCTGGTGTCCGAGAATTTCGCGAAAGCGGACAAAAACGATCCCTGCGAGAGCAGACCGCGTCTGCCGCTGTTGCCGTAAGGCACCCAAGCACCCTCGGTGGAGCTCGAGGTCAGCCCGTAGTGCTCGGCGAGCTCGGGGCCCACGAAGGTCTCGTCGGCGAGGAACACGTCCCAATACGAGCCGCCGCGATCGAAGATGACGCGCTTCAAGAGTGCCGCGGTTTCGCCGCGCATGGCCGCGACCAGGTCTTGCGATAGCGCCATGCGGTCGTAACCGAGCCACTGGGCATGGAAGCGATCGAGCTGCTCCAAGGCGCGCGCATCGTCGAGCATGCGCCGCGCGACCGCGACGCGGTCTACCGGATCGCGCAGGCGCCCGGCTTCGGCATCGTCCAAGAGAGCGTCGTCCGGCCCACGCCCCCAAAGGAAGAACGCCATGCGGGTGGCGATCTCGAAGTCTCCGAGCGTCGCTGCTTCGCCTTCGGCGGGCTCACCGACCTCGACGCGATAGAGGAACTCGAAGTCTTGCAGGAGCGCTTCGATCACCAGCGCCAGCGTGTCGTCGAAAGTCGGGGTGAAGGTTTCGTAGTCCGCTTCCGCGAGCTGCATGAGTCCGAGATAGCGGTCGACTTCTTCACCCGTGAGTGGTCGGCGCAAGGCTCTGCGGCCGAAGCTCTCGACGAAGCGCCGCATGCAGGCCGAATCGCTGCGGCCTGCGGGGACGCAAGGGAGATAGGCGCGCACGCGATTGGGATCCGCGACGAAGCGCTCGGCAACGTCCGCGGCTACGAACGCAGCCGCCTCGACGAGCGCAGCCGATCCCAGCTGCGTCGTATAGTCGTTCGTGAAGGGGTTACGTGGCGCCGGAGAATCCTCGGGAAACAGCGCCCGTGCGGGCCGGGTGTCCTCACCCAACAGGTCTTCGAGCGTCGCATCGATCTCCGAGGCGGTGAGGCGCCGCGCCAGGGTATCGAGTGCGTACGGCACCGCGAGCGGCCGCCCCTGATCGGTCGGCGGTGTCACGCCCGAGGTGTCGCCAATGACGCCCGAGCAACCCACGAGCGGTACGAGCGCCGCCAAATATAGTCGCCGCATGGTCTACTCCCCGTCGCGCCTTGGTGCGCTTGGTGAGGTGTGGGAGGCGGCAGGCGAATCGGCTCACGACGCTCGAAGCTTTCTGCGGTACAATCGGCTAAGTCCTCGTCCGCGCGTCGTTTAAGAGGTCGTCGCCGGGACGTGCCGGAGTGTCATGTCCACCAAGGGTGAGCCGATTCTGACGTCGACCGCCACTACCCAAGGGAGGACGAGCGACCAGGCAGTGACTGAGTCAGCGGGGCGCGCATCGAAGGCCGTCGACATCGACGTGGTCTTCCGCGAACAGGCACGTTTCGTCGCCTGGGTGGCGCTGCGAATTCTGGGACGAGACGAGGAAGTCGACGATGTCGTGCAGGAGGTCTTCTTGAGCGCGATGGGTGGCCTCAAGAGCCTGCGTGAGCCGAACGCAGTGCGAGCGTGGCTCAAGACGGTCACCGTGCGCATGGCTCGCCGCCGGCTCTACAAGCGCCGCCTCAAGATGATGTTCCGTCTCGACGAGCAAGCGGACGCGGCGCAGCTCGCGAGCGCCGACGCGAGCCCCGAAGATCGGGCCGCTCTGCGCAACGTCTACGCCGTGCTCGACCGCATCCCCGTCGAGCAGCGTCTCGCTTGGACCTTGCGGCACGTCGAGGGCGAGTCTCTGCCCGACGTGGCCGCGTTGATTGGCTGCTCCCTGGCTACCGCGAAACGACGCATCGCCGCCGCGCAAGAGCGCCTCGACAAGGAGCTCGCCCATGAGTGAGTCACGGCAGGCGCGCGCGGTGCGCGACAAGCTCGAGCTGCGCTGGGACGAGGGTCGTGAGAAGGCCATCGCGCAGAAGATGGTGGCGACGCGTCGTCGCCGGCGCGTGGTCCGCAGCGTCGCGAGCGCGACCGCGGTGCTCTTGCTCGCCGCTGGCGCGTTCCTCGCGCGTCGCAGCTCACCCGACCAGCAAACTCTGGCGGACGGCTCGACCGTCGAGAAGCTCGAGGCGCAGACGCTGGTTGCCGTGGCGAGTGAAACGTCGGGCGAGGTGCGCGTGCGTCTCGACCGCGGCAGAGCGAGGTTCGCGGTCACCAAAGATCCGAAGCGTGTCTTCCGTGTCGTCTCGGGCGATGTCAGCGTCGTCGTGCTCGGCACCGTCTTCGAAGTGGGTCGCGTCGGTGGACGTACTCTCGTCAAGGTGAGTGAGGGCAGGGTGCGGGTGACCCGCGGTGATGTGACCATGTTGCTCGGCCCTGGCGACGAGCAGCAGGTCGATAGCGAGAACCCGCCCGTCGCACCGCCGGTCGCCGAGCCAGAGGTGGCGCAACCGACGACTGAGCCAGCGCCGCCGCATCGCGAAGAGCGGACGGTCACCAAGTCGAAGGCCCCACCACGAGCGGTGCCGGCGCTCAGCGAGACCATGTACGAAGTCGACCGGCTGCGACTCGCCAAAGACGCCAAAGGGGCCGCTAGCTTGCTGCAGAAGGCGCTGCGTCACCATCGCGATGCTCCCGAGGCGCCACAAGCGACGTTCGTGCTCGGTCGCTTGCAGCAAGAAGACCTGCATGACCCGGCAGCTGCGGCTCGCACGTTCGCGACGGTGCGCCGGTTGGCACCCGCGTCGTCGCTCGCCGAGGACGCGTTGGCGCGTGAGGTCGAGTGTCTCGTTGCCAGCGGCGATTCCACTGGCGCCCGGGAACGAGCTGAGCTTTACGGACGAACGTATCCACGCGGTGCTCACCGCGAGCGCCTGAACAAGCTCGTTTCTCGCTGAGTGTGGCTCACATGTTGGCAGCGCGCGCCGCATTGTTCGTTACCCAGCTCGTCGTCGGCCAGCCGCAGATCGAGCTGCGTATCGATAGCTGTGCCGAGGTCAATGTCGCCGAGGTTGGTCGCGTCGTGGCGATCGAGCTCCGTGCGTCCATCGTCGCGGGCAGCGACGTCTTGGCGACCACGACCGAGGTCTCCGTGGGTTGCCGCGGCCCTTTCTACCAGGTGCGCGTCGACGAGCCCGAGAGCCAAGAAGTCGTCATCGACACGGTGGTGCAACGCGGCTACCTCGAGCTGCGCGTCGATGACCCGATCACAGGCAAGACCCTGCAGCGGCTCATCGACGTCAAGAACGAGCCCGACGCCGTACGGGCGCGGCTGGTCGGCATCGCCATCGGCGAGCTGGTCCGAGCCAGCTGGATCGAGCTCCTTGCGAATCCGACGCCGCGTGTCCCGCCGGTCGAGAAGGCGACGACGCCATCTTTGCAGCGCGCGGTCGTCGAACGAGCGCGCCCGTCGGTGAGCACCAGCCTCTCGCCCACGTGCGGTTACACGATGTACGGCGCAGGCCTCGACGACTCCATGTGGGGGTGTGGCCTTGGCATGCGCGCCAGCGCCTCGTTGTGGCACGTGTCCGCACAAGCGGACGTCGGCGCCGGTGACCGCAATGTGCCTTTCGGCCGCGTCGACAGCACCGCGGCGTCCGCCTTCGCGGCGGGTGGCGTGCACGCCAATGTCGGTCCGACTGTGCTCGCGGCAGAGCTCGGTGGGCGCGTCGGTTTCTTGAGCATCACCGGCGACGCCGCGCCGCTTCTCCCCGTCGTTGGCGGCGGTCTACGTGGCGCTTGGGGCGGCCCTGCGGTGAGACTCTCCGTCGACGTCTTCTTCACCTCGTGGCTCGGCCTGCGCGCGTCCGCTGAAGCGGGCTACGCGCTGTTTGGCCCGGAAGGCACGGCCCTCGGCGAAGTGGTCACCGATACGCAAGGCCTTTGGCTCACGCCAGCGGCTCATCTGGTCTTCGGCTTACCCTGAGCCGTTCCGCGGATAACCGTACATGATGACGTCACTCACGCCGTTCGGCGCCGCATGTAGGAAATTGCAGCGCTGGGCGCTGTAGTCGCCTTCGCCTTGGTAGGCGCCGACGTTGGGCGCGAAGATGCAAGCCTCTCCCGATTCGCAAAGGCCGTCGTCGTCGCCCAGGTCGTCGAGGACGACCTCGATGGCATGCAATAGGAATCGATTGAAGCAGAGCTCGCCAGGCTCGCAGGTACCGTCGTCGTCGCCGATGCCGTCTCCGGCCCGCTCCACGGTATTGGCCGTCGGTTCGTAGGCGCGCTGCTGGCGATCTTCGGTGAAGGCGTCTCCGGCAACGCTGCTCGGGCAAAAGCCACCCGAAACGAAGGCGCCGAACGCCCCGCGAGCGATGGTGTCGGTCGCGCGGAGGCGCCAATCCCAAATGCGGCATTGTCCGCTCGAGCAGATGCCCGAGCCGTTGGCCCAGGCGGCGCCGGGCAAGCCTCCCCAGGTGCGGAAGGGGCTCTCGAAGGCAGCCCAAGCGTCGCCGCCGATGGACGCGGCATTGGCGACCCCGCCGGTGTCGAGGTTGCTGACGTCGTCATCCGTGACCGGGCCGAGTACGACATTGCTGCTCGCGACGTTGGTTTGCAGCGTCGCAGTGGAGGGCTCGGCGCCGTAAGAGCTCGAGCCGTCGGCACCCGTGGTGGTGCAGGTGCGGTCGACGAGCCCTTGGCCGGTGGTGGTCTCGTTGATGTTGCAGGTGAGACCCGTGCCGTCGGGTGCGCCGCTCACCCAGAGCCGGCCGTCGAAGCGCTGGCCAGAGCCCCAGCCGTCTTCGATGAACCAGACGATCTGCGATGGCGTAGCACTGGCGACGTCGTTGTCGATGGACATGGTGTCGAGCATCCGGTTGTTCACGAGATCGCCGTTCGGGACGCCGCCAGAGCCGACGATGCCCGCCTCGGCGTTCACGACCGTCAGCAGGTTTGCGACCAGTGTGTCGTCGGCCGCGAGCACGCCGAGGCCTTCCTGCGCGTTGAGCGCCGTGGTCACGTGGGCGATGGTGCTACGCGACGCTTGCTCTTGCAGGTAGGCGCCGATGACGTTGGTGCTCGCGATGAGTAGCCCGACGACCGTCGTGTCGAAGGCGGTCTCGCCGGAGAACGCCTGAACGCGCAGCCCCCAGCCGGAGCAGTTCGAGAGCACTCCGTTGACGATCTTGTTCGCCGGCCCCCCCACCGCGAGGCAGGAGTTGCCGCTCACCTCGATCTGGCGGTGGACACTGAAATCGAGCAGCCAGTTGTCGTGAGCGCCGGTCTGGAAAACGATGCCGCCGCCGCGTGAGTCGACGACGCGCACCCGAGAGAGCCGGTTGAAACCCGCTGCCGGGCCGGCAACCACGAGGCTCGCGATGTTCGCGCTCCCGGAATTGGCAATGTGGACGTCGTCGATGACGTTCCAGTTGCTGCCGTTCTCGACCCGGATCGCTTCCGAGAGCGCGTTGCGGGCGCGGAAGCTCGTGACCTCGTTGTAACCGCCAGCGTCGACGAGCAGCGCCTGAGTACCGGCGTTCGCGAGATCGAGTCCGCTGAAGCGGCTGTTGGTGCACGAGCCGCAGCGTACGAGCGCGTTACTGCTGGTGTCTGCCACCAAGATGTTGAAGCGGGAAAACGTCGTTCCGGTGATGCGAACGTGCGAGGCCACGGCCTGCGCGGCGCTCGCCGAGGTGCGCGTCTCGATCCAGAGAAAGTTACGATTGCCGCCGCAGAAGAGGGTGCGGACGCCCGCAACATCGAGCGTCCCGTCGGTCGCGCAATTGCCCACGCTCGCATCGCCGAAGCTCAGGACCGCGTCCGCGAGCGTCACCACGCTGATGCCGTCGGCGGCCAGGTTGTAGCCGTTCGAAGCAGCACTGCTCGCGAGCACGTAGATGGCGCTCGGCAGCTCAAGGACGGCGGTTGCGCCAGTACCGTTGGCCGGCAAGGCGACGACGGCGTTCGGCCAGCCCCACACCGACGACGGGCTCTCGGCGACGGCAACCCCCGATGGCGTGTGCGCGACACGTAGTACGTTTTCGCGGAATCCAGTGGCGGTGACGACGTCGCGAAGACCACGCCCGAGCGCAAGACCGGTGCTGTACAGCTCGATGGCATCACCGACCTCCGCACATTGCCACCGCCATAGGCCGAGGTCGTCGGTGATGGTGAGATCGGCGCAGGCTGCGCGTCGACTCATGCGCGCCATGCGTAGCTCGCCGGCATGCACGCAACGCCCGGGTCCACCCGCGCCGGCATCGGCCACAGGGTCGCAGCCAGTGCCCGCCTGATGGGCTGGGTCCGCCGCGGGATCGTTCTTCGCGACGTAAGCGCCCCAGGCAGCGTGATCGGGATATGCGGCTACTACGTCGATGGCCTCGACCGGCCCGGGCTGGAAGATGTCGGACCCCAGATCGGCGCGGCTGCAGGCTGCCGCGAGCGCCCCGCAGAGCATCAACTGACGTGCTCGCATGAAAAGGCAGGGTATCACGCGTCACCAAAAATGCCCTGACACGGTGGCAACCATTTCGCGGCAGCGTCGATATACCCACGGAGCCTTCCCTGGCTCGTCTCGGCCGCAATGCCCCGCGGCACTCCTTCTGAGCCTGTTTCCGTCAGATTCGAGAGGTCTCGCATGGTTTCGACAGTCCGTTCCCAGGCACCAGCCCGGGTAGGCGAAAGCTTGGGCGGGGAGCGTCCCGTCGCCGAGCACCATGCGGATGCAGCGGCAGTCGTCCCATTCGGCCCTGTGCCCTCCAAGCTTGCCGCGGTCCATCCCGCGTTCGTCGACCCCACTGGTGGGCTGCACCTCCGGTCCCCTGTACAAGCGATCGGAGGCCCGCGTCTCGTGGCGGCGGTCGGCGAGGGGCACCCGGAGCTCACGTCGTCGGTGATGGAGCGCTTCCTGGGGCTCGCGCGCCACGAGGTCACTGCGGCAAGCGAGCGCGTTCTGCACGAGGACGAGACGCGCCGCCTGCGGATCCTCCTGGGACCCAACGCCCGTCTGAACCCGAAGACAGTTCCACCCAGCTTCGACGACCAGCGACTGCTGCAGCGGATGTTGAACATCACCCTGGGCGCCGCGCTGAGTCCTCCTCTCGCGGTCGACGGCAACATCGGTGGTGCGACTCGGGCTGCGCTGCAGCTCTATCGCCGTAGTCGTGCTCTGCCGGCGACCAGCAACGGTGCCCTCGTCGATCGCGTCATGCTCGAACGCCTGGGTAGGGAGGCGCTCGAGGCGCGTGCCATGTCGAGCAAGCGTGTATTGCCGCTCGCGGACGACGCCTCGCCCGCGGAGCGTTCGGCGCACGGCATGCTCGATCTGTTGTCGCGTGAAGACCCCGTCCGCTATGGCACTCTGTTGCGCGCCCTCGGTGTGGCCAGCTCGCGCCCCGTCGGCCCCGTCGAGCTGCGGCGGGTCGTCGTCGCCGGCGCGGCACGTAATCTCGTCTTCGACGAGGACACCGCGACCCGCTTGCAGCTTTCGCAGCCGGGCTTCGACAAACCGTTGCCGTGGAACTACGAGGCGACGCGCGTGGTTGCCGCTTTCCTCGGCGGCGAGATGTCGCCCAATCGCTCGTTGGCAGGTCTCGGCAACTACCGCGGCTGGGCGAGCCGCGCCGAGTACTCGGGTTTGGTGCTGCCACGCGTGCTCGAGATCGATGCCTTGGTGGAGTCGAGCTACAACCCGCGTCTCGTCAGCAGTGCTCGCGCCCGCGGCTTGCATCAGCTCACCAAAGACGTCACCAACCGCTATGGCAAGCTCGACCCGTTCAACCCGGTGCTGAACATCGGCATGGGGCGACGCGAGCTCGCGCGCGTCTACGACGATCAGCTCCGCCGCTTGCGCGCCATCGACGACAGCTACGCCCGCCGCTATCCCGACGAAGCGTCGATGCCGACCCGCGACACCGAGCGCAACGACGGCGCCATCTGGCGCATGGCCTGGGCCGCAAACAATGCCGGCCCGCGGCGGCTCTTGCGCTATCAGGGCGTTCCGCCGTTCGCGGAAACCCAGCGCCACGTCATGTTCCTCGCCTGGTACAACGCCACTCTGCCTGGGGAAGCGAAGGTGCCGCCGGTCGGGTTGGCTCCGGCTCTCCCGCGAGGCCCGAAGGGCCCCGAGGATCTCGGTACCAAAGAAATCACCAAGCGGTTCTAGCCCTTCTCAAGGTTGGGCTTCCGCGATGGGCGTAGCGCTCGCGAACGGCTCGCCGAGGGTTACGGGGTCGAGCTCGAGCGCTTCTGCAAGCGTGCGCAGCATGCGGTTCGTAGCCGAAGCCGGTGTCGTCGACCCAGACGACGACCGTGTGGTCGAGAACCGTCCCACCGGCGCAAAAGGGAGTGGCAGCGAGCTCGTCGACCACCGCCGCCACCCGCTTGGCGATCACCATGCGAGCCGCGTCGTGCGCTGTTCGCCCTGCGGCGTCGTAGTAGTGCGCGAGCTCGTTGAGACCGACGTTGTCGAACCGCTCCCACACGTGCGTCGCCTGATAGACGACACCGCGCGTTTGATCGGTCGCGAGCGCTGCGGCGATCAGTTTGGGGTGGGTTCGGGCTCTGACCTCGGCATCGCCGAGGTTGGCGTTTGCCATCCACTCCGCTAAAGAAGACACTGTCGCCGCGGCGGTGGGGTCGGTGACGATGACGCCATCGGTCAGTAGCGTGTGGACTGCGCGCAGGTCGTCGTAGGGCTTCGTGGGCAGGCCGCGGCCGCTCGCGGCGACGAAGAAGGTGCCCATGCCGGCGACGCTCGGCGCGAGATCGCGCGGCGGTGCGTACGCCAGCGCCAGGGTGCGAAAGCGCGTCTCGGGAGCGGCAAGCTCGCGCTCGAGCGTCGCACGCCCCGGACGGTTGCTGCGATGCCAGTCGCCGTAGTCGAGTGGAGCGACGAAGGCGTCGCCCGTGAAGGCGAAGGACGGACCCCAATCGTAGGCGCCGAGACCGAAGGTGTTCTCATCGGGGCCATGGAAGCCATCGAGGACCAACATCGCGTCGCGGTACGCCGAGAAGAGCGCGAGCTCGGGACCGAGCTCGAAGTCGTAGCGGTCGCTCGAACGCACCCAGTTGTCGAAGGCGGTGCCGTGCGCGGTGTGAATGAGCACCACGCGCGGCTTCGCAGGCGGCACCGGCGTGGTCGGCTCGGGCGGCGTTGGCTCGGGAGACGGAGTCGTTGGCGGATCATTGGCCGACGGCTCACTACTCGGCGGGTCTTCTGCCGTGCTGCTGCTCGTACTCTGGGGCTCGGGATCCGGGAAGGGCTCACCTTCGACCCCGTTACCGCAGCCGGCTACCGACAAGCCCAAGAACACGAGGGTTCGCACGCGCATGTCAGGGAAGTGGAAGCCGGTCGCGAAACCGGCTCACCTTCTGACACATTGTCAGCGACTCGCCTCAGTTGCCCGCGATGTTGAGGATGTTCCCGTCAGGGTCGCGAAACCATGCGGTGCGAAACTCACCGGCGCTGTAGATGTCGCCTTGGCGCTTCATGTTGGGCATGTCGTAGTGCTCGAAGGTGACGCCCTTTGACTTGAGCGCTTTCACCTCGGCATCGACATCGTCGACTTGCCAGGTCAACGCCGTCGCCTTGTTGGTGCCCGCATATTCCGAGCGGTAGACGTTGATCTTCGCGTGTCCGCTTTCGAAGACAAGGACCTCTTCGCCCATGGCATCGACCTGCTTCAAACCCAGTGTCTCGGTGTAAAACTGCTTGGCTGTCGCTAGATCTTTCACCGCGATCATCGCGACCGCTTCTGATGTGTTCAACATGAGATATTTCCCCCCGGCACAAGCGTAAGTCGTGCCCGGGGCATCCGGTAGGGGCTCGCCGATTAACTGCTGCCGGGCGGTGTAAAGCCCGCGCGAGCTCCGAAGATCGCCACATAGGCGCGGATCTGATCGACGTGATTGCGCGTCTCGGGGAAGTCGGGCGTGCCTACGTATTGGTCGAGGCGACCCATGCCCGAGTTGTAGCCGGCATGAACCGTGGACCAGACGCGGTCGTCGGTGCGCGGGCCGCCGGTAGGCAGACTCATGGCGCGCGCGGCGCGGTCGTAGAGCCAAGCGAGGTTGTGCGCGCCCAAGCGTAAATTGTGCGAGCGGTTGTGCACATCGACTGCCTGGCCGCGCCCACCGTTCCAGCCGACGAACACCATGCGCCCGTCGCGGATGCGCCAGCCTTGCGCGAGGCCGGGAGTGACCTGCGAGTAACCCACGGCACCCGAGCCGTTCGCGCCCAGCCATTCGCCGTCGGACTCGACGGCCACGAGCGCCTGGTAGTGATGGAGCGGAATGCCCACTTCCGCAGCGGCTCGCCGCAGCATCGGATCGTTGAAGACGGCGCGGTTGAGACCGCGTGTGAGTCGCTGAGGCTCCGAAGCCGAAGGCGCGGCGCGTCCGGTCCCGAGATCGGCCGCGACCCGAGCCGCTTCGTAATTCCACTCGCCGTCGGGCAGGGGGACGCTGTCGAAGCTCAGGCGTGCGTTGGTATGGGCGTTGATCGGGATGCCGTGGCCACGCGTCGGCCGCTGGATGACAGCGATCACTTGGTCCGCGATCGCGGGCGTGATGTCGTGATTCGCGGGCGCGCGTACCCCGATGCGACGCATCAGTGCATCGAAGCGCTTGGGGTCCTGGCTGCTCAAGAGCGCCAGCATATTACCGGCGACCCGCTGTTCCGCTGTCGCGGACTCGAAGCCGACGAATCTGCGATCGCGTGTGGCGGGGCGTGTACGCGCACCCTCCATCAAAGCGTCCATCGTGCCGCGGTCGAGACCGGTGCCGTAGCCGCTGCCGTCGCCCAGCCCGTTGGCCTTGCGGAAATCCGCGAGCGCCCTGCGAAACCGCGGCCCGAGAGCGCCGTCGACCTCGAGCGCGGCGCCGTTGGCGTTGAGCAAGCGCTGCACCGCACGGCCGGTCTCGAGACTGAGCGACACCGAGCCCTGGCCGCGTCCCGGCCGCGTGCCACTCTGGACGGCGCGGTCACGGTCGAAGTCGGTGACGCGCACCGCTGCGGGTGTGCGCACGGTCGCGTCGGTGGTCTCGGTGCTCGGCTCGCGGTCGGCCGGCGTGTCCACTGGAGGTCGAAAGCGAGACACCGGGCTTGCGAGCGCGCGGCGGTCGGTTTCGGCGCGCGGCGTGAAAGCGCCGGGCATCGGATCGGCGTTTCCGCGCACGAGCGGCGCCAAAGGTGTCACCTTCGGCTCGACCTCCGCGGGAGGACCAGGGACGACGCGGGGCGCGACCGGTTGCGGCTCTGCCTTGGGCGTGCGGTACAGGCCCTCCCAGAGAACGCGGCCATGTTGCTGACCCACGCCTGTCATCGATACTCCCCGATGCTTGGCTTAGCGACAGCTGGCCGACAACGTCGCGGTCTTGCCGGCGACGACGTGAGCCGTGTCCTTCATCTGCTTGCCGTCCGGGCACTCGAATCGCACGGTGTAGTCGCCTTCGTAGACATCGAGGCGCAGCGGGGTCTCGACCGGCTGACGCGAGCCGATGCGCACCCAAGCCCACGGCGTGGCGTTCACGGCGAGGGCGCCGCGACGCAGCTTGAGGTCGATGGTTTCGACCGAGCCGGCGCTGACGCGAATCTTGCGGGTCATGCTGATGCCTTCACGGTCGTTCACCAAACGCAGCTTTTGCTGACCGACGTCGATCGCCGCCCGCTTTAGCGGAGTGTCGCCGAGCAAGCGCTCGCCCACGTAGACCTTGAGCGGCACCGATGAGTCGATGGTGACGAAGCCTTTACCGGCGACCTTCGGGGATTTGAGGCCGTCGACTTCTTCGTCGTCGCGGGGCTCGCGCGGCAAGGTGGGCGAGGGCTTGTTGACGAGGGCGGGGCGGTCGGATTTGTCGGGCGTTCGGGCTTCCGAGCGCGAGAGCGGAGCCGACTGAGCCCCGGTCTTCGGCGTGACCAGCGGCGGGGCGTTGGCAGCGGGAGCCGGAGACGAGGCGCCCGAGCCGGCTGCCTTCTCGAGGTTGGCTTCGAAGAAGCGGCGCTCACCCGGCTCGACGTAGAGCTGATCGATGCGCGTGGTGTGGCCGGCGAGCTTGAGCTCCACTTTGTGCTGCATGGAGCCGTCGACGCGCACGTCGGTCATCGGCGTGGTGCCGCGCTTCTCGCCATCGACCCAAAGCTCGGCGCCCGGCGGTGTGGTCATGATCACGAGGGTCGCCTTCTCGGTGCCCGCTTCCGCGGACAGCTCGGCGAACAGCGGCTCGGGCACGACCTCTTCTTCGACCTTGGGCAGCGTCTTCTTGACGATGACGTAGCCGTCTTTGACGAACTCGGCTTCGAGCATGGCTTCGACTGGGATGCCTTCGCTCACGGTAAACGGGGTGCGCGCTCCGTCATAGCGGGCATTGAGCATGTCGGCGCCGAGCCCGTAGAAGATGATGCGGGCGCCACGGGGCTCGGAGTCGACGGCGAGCGGACCCGATCGCGGCAGCTCACCCGGCGAGCGGCGGTGCGAGGCGTAAACCAGCACGATAGCGGCCGCGATGCCGAACACCAAAACGACCAAGGCGATGCGCGGTAGCCAAGGCGTCGGCGGCGGCTCCGGAATGGCGCGAGCTTCTGCGAGCTGGTCGTGTTTGACCTCGACCATGCCCTCGGCCGCGACGGGCTGCTGCTGCTGCACCACGAGCTCGGGCACCGCTTGGGTCGCGGTCTGCGACTCGGAGAGGCTGCCTTCGTTGTGGCCCCAGTCGCTGTCCGCCTCGCGCTGCAGGGCGCGAGCGACGGCGCTGTTGGTCGATTCGCGTGGCTTCGATTCGCTCGGCTCCCAGCCGGGGATCTCCCCGCTCTGTGAGTCGATGGCGATGCTCGCTTCGGCTCCCCAGGCGCCGCTACCGTCACTCTTACTCTTCGAATTCGACTTGCCGGCGCGGCTACGCTGGCCGCTGCCTTCCATGACGGTCTCCTCGCCAGCGAGCGATGCACGCGAGCTCTTCGACGGGCGCGACGACGCGCTCTTTGCTGCCTTCGATGCCGCCAGCGCCGCGGCGTGACGCTCGCTGACACTGGTTTCGTCCTCGAGCTCGGACACCGAAGCGCTGGCCTCTTCGGCGCGGGTGGCCGCTTCGGTCGATCCGCGCGAGGTGCCCCAGTCGTCTTTCGGCCGCGAGCCGCTCTTCGACCCTTTGTCCTTCTTCTTGCCGGCAGGCGTGAAGCTGGAAGGGCGAGTGGCCGGGCCGAGCAGCATGTCGTCGGCGAGCTTCTCGGCGAAGAGGTCTTGCATATAAGGCCCGAGCGCCGAGGCGCCGGTCGCCTGGCCTCGCTTCACCAGATACTTCTCGAGCGCTTCGCGGAGGTCGCCGGCGGTCTGGAAACGATCGTCGGGATCGTGGGCCAGCGCCTTCATGAGGATGGCTTCGAACTCGCGATCGTACTTGGGGACGATCTCGGAGGGCTTGGTCACCTTGCAGTCGATGACCGCGTGCAGGGTCTCGAGCTCGGTCTCGCGCTTGAACAAGCGCACGCCGGTGGTGACCTCGTACAAGGTGATGCCGAGCGCGAAGATGTCGGTGCGCGCGTCGATGGGGTCGCCGGCGGCCTGCTCGGGCGACATATACGAGTATTTGCCCTTCAAGACGCCGATGCGGGTCTCGGCGAGCTTGCCCGAGGCCTTGGCGACGCCGAAGTCGACGATCTTCACGTGACCGTCGTAGGTGACGAGGATGTTTTGTGGGCTTACGTCGCGGTGGACGATGCCCAACGGGCGGCCGTCGATCGAGGTCTGGCGGTGAGCGATATCGAGGCCAGCAGCCGCGCCCATGATGACCTGGGCGGCCGGCTCTAGCGGCATGGCTCGGCCCCGGGCGACCTCTTGGTTGTAAATGCGCCGCAGGTCTTCGCCGCGCACGTACTCCATGGCGATGTAATAGGAGCCCTGAACCCGGCCGATATCGTAGATCTGGGCGATGTTCGGGTGGACGAGGTTGGCCGCGATGCGGGCCTCGTCCTGGAACATGTTGATGAAGTCGTCCTGCTCGCCGAGGTGCGGGAGGATGCGTTTGATGCAGACCAGGCGCTCGAAACCGCCAATACCGGTCTGTTTGGCCAGAAACACTTCGGCCATGCCGCCAGCCGCGATTTTTCGCAGGATCTCGTAGTTACCGAAGCGTTCGGAGGACATCGGTGTGCTTGAGCGCGAGGGGGAAGCGTTTTTATGCCGCTTTTTCGGCTTCTCCGCCTCCTCAGCTTGAACCTGCGACGCTCTAGTCATGTCACACCTGTCTAGGCCTCGCAAAGATGGGGATGTTCGCCTTTTGGGCTCGGTTGCCGGCTTCAGGCGGTCCTATGAGCGTACACGTACCCATTCTCGTTCTCTTGGAGTTATCGGCGGCAGCGAAAAAGTGTTGCTAGGGCTGGCCATCCGGGTGCCGGACCGCATAAAGGGGTACACCTTCCGGGCCCGAAACCCCGGTTTTCTAGGACCTCGCAGCCCGCGATGGTCGAAGGAGAAGTCGCCCAGTGAAGCTTGCTCCCCCGCATATCGTGTTCAACGACGCCAAACTCCGCGACAAGTATGCTCGCCGTCGCATGCCGATGACCACCATGTACGAGGCGTACTTCGACGGCGCTCTCGACATCGTCGGCGATATGAATACGTTTTTGCGGACACGCAACGACGTGGTCACGTTCTCGATCACCAAGTCGCACTTGAAGTGGGCGATCACGAACTTCATTCCCGAAGTCACGGTCCACACCAAGGCCCAGGACACCCGCATCGTTCGCGAGCACTACGACCGCGGCAACGACTTCTTCGGCTGGTTCCTCGGCGAGCGCATGGTCTACACCTCGGGCTTCTTCACCAATCCCGGTGAGACCCTCGAGCAGGCCCAGGACAACAAGCTCAATCTGGTTTGCCAGAAGCTGCAGCTCAAGCCCGGCGAGAAGCTCCTCGACATCGGTTGCGGCTGGGGCACCATGGTGCGCCACGCGGCCCGCGAGTACGGCGCTGACGCCACCGGCGTTACGCTATCGCGGAATCAGACCGAGATGGCCATGGAGCGCATCAAGGCCGACGGCACCCAGGATCGCGCCCGCATCCTCTGCTGCGACTACCGCGACACCCCGAAGAAGACCTTCGACAAGATCGTCTCGCTCGAGATGGTCGAGCACGTCGGCGTGAAGAACCTCAAGGGCTTCTACGAGATGTGCTACGAGCTGCTCGCCGACGACGGCTTGTTCCTCCTGCAGTGGACCGGCCTGCGCCGCGGCCTGCGTCCCGAGGACCTCATCTGGGGCTTGTTCATGAACAAGTACATCTTCCCGGGTGCGGACGCTTCGCTCTGCCCGTCGCCGATGATCAAGGTGATGGAGAAGGCGGGCTTCGAGATGCACACCGCCGAGAACGTCACCATCCACTACGGCCTGACGCTCAAGAAGTGGCACGACAACTGGCTCTCGAACCGTGAGGCCATCGTCAACAAGTACGGCGAGCGCTGGTTCCGCATCTGGAACCTGTTCCTCCCGTGGTCGGTCATCGTCGCCGAGCAGGGCAACGCCGCCTGCTTCCAGATCTTGCTCAACAAGAACATCGACAGCTTCGATCGCCGCCGCTTCATCGGCGAGAAGGCCTCGCTCGGCGAGCGCATGCCGTCGATCAAGGTCGCTTAAGCGCGTATTTTCCCTAGAATCAGGCGGTCGCGGTGGGACTCCAGAGACCCGCCGCGGCCGTTTTATTTTAGCGGTGACCGGGCTGCACTCGCGCACAAGACAACGCAGTGCCCCGCAGGTCGATAAGGCTCACGCGCCGCCAGCGCAACAAAGGGACTATCGACCATGAGTGACAATCGCATCGTTGGCGCCGCGGGCGCCGTTTCTTCGGCGGCACCGGCTCAGACGGCGGCCCAGGCGCTTCGTGCAGAGGTGCTCAAGGTCCAGAACCGTGGCACGCGTGACGCGCGCCAGGTCGACGGGCTCGACGCTGACAGCATCAAGATCGAAGCGGGCACCAGCGGGAACGTCGTGAGCGCGCGCATGAGCGTCTCGAGCCCGGCGTTCACCAAGGAGCTCGTCGAAGCGGACCTCGGCCGCATCGCCACGAGGCTCGGTATTCCGTTCCAGACCATCAACGTCACGATGTTGGTGCCCGAAATGCAGAAGCCTCGCAGCTGAAGCCGACTAGAGCTGGCTCACGAGCCAGCTCGGGTCCACACCCGCGAGCACTCGTGCTGACGCAGCGTCGACCTCTGCCTGCACGCGCCCGTCGAAGGTGACTTTGACGAGGTAGGGCGCATCGTCGAAGCGTGGATACGATCCGATGGCGACGGCGGGATACGCTTTCTGCGTCGCCGTCATCACGTCCGCTATTTTGGACTCGGGCACGTTGAAGTAGAGCGCCCGCGCGAAAAACACGTCGCGTGACAGCTCCTCTTCGAAGCTCGCCCAACAGCGCCGCACCAGCGCCGGCACCCCAGGCAACACGTAGACGTTGCGCATGCGGATGACCGGTACGAACCCGAGGCCCGTGGGAACGCTGACACTGGCCCCACGCGGCACCTCGGCCATCTTGAGATGCGGCGGCATGAGCTTGTCGCCGTAGTATTGCTCGATGAGGCCCACGAGGCTGGGGTCGCGCACGACCTCGACGTCGAAGGCGTGGGCGATGCCTGCGATGGTCACGTCGTCATGGGTCGGGCCGACGCCGCCGGTCGTGACCACGTAGGTGTGGCCGGCCGCGAGCTCGCGCACGGTGCGGCCGATGACTCCGATGTCGTCACCGATGGTACGGGTCTCGCGGGTGTCGATGCCGCGCGCACGCAACGAGGCAAGAAGGAATGGCCCGTTCTCGTCGACCACTTTAGCGGACAAGACCTCGGCGCCAATCACTACGATGGCGGCGGTCGGGCTCATTTTCCGATGAGCTCCAACACGTGCTCGAGGATCTCCTTGTGCACTGCCTCGATGCCGACATCGCCGTCGATGGTGACGTTGGGCGCCGCCAGGTGCAGGGCGTGCTCGTAGCGCTGAGCGATCTGCTCTTGGTGGCTCTTGGCGTCGAAGCGCTCGGCGACGCCACCGCGGGCCTTGCGCCGCTTCTCGGCGACCGGCGGGTGCACCTTCACGAAGATGGTGAGGTCGGCGGCCTTGGCGTGCTCGTTCACGGCGCGCACGTAGTCGAGCGGCGCAATCAGCGATTGATAGGCGAGCGACGACAACACGTAGCGATCGGTGACGACGTGGACGCCTTCGGCGAGCTTGGGGGCGATCTCGCGGGTCACGTGATCGAGCCGGTCGGCGGCGAACAGCGGCACCAGCGCCATATCGTCGAGCGGCTCCTCACGGCGCAGAGCGCGCCGCAGGAGCTGCCCGATGGGGCCTTTGGAGGGCTCGGCGGTGGTGTAAACGGGGATCCCCTTGGCGGTCAGTGCTTTCGCCAGGAGCTCGCATTGAGTGGTGGTGCCGGCGCCGTCGATACCTTCGAGGGCGATCAGCTTACCCATGTCGGCCATGGGGCCAAAGCCTTAAGGCAGGCGAACCGTGCGCGCAAGGTCGGCGAGCGCTTGGGGGAGGCGAGGGGTGAGGCGAAGGAGGCGCGGGTCTTTCACACGCAGCGAACGGGCCCGGCCCACCGCGGGTACTCCGGTTTCGCTGAGATCGAGCAGCAGGTGGGGCTCTTTCTCGAGCATCTGCTCGCGACCGACCTCCGGAAAAGGCCCCTGCGTGATGACGTTGACCAGTCCGATGGTGGCGACGGCCCCGTCGATAAAGCTGCCTTTGCCTGCGGCGACGAGAGGGTGGTCGGCCACCAGGATCAACGTGCGCAACGGCTTCTCCTTGGCGGCGCTGCGGCGCACTTCCCCGAGGGCTGCGTCGAAGCCACTGATGACTTCGCGGCCACGGTCCGTATCGCCGGTTGCCGCCGCTATGGCGGACACGGCCGGCGCGAAATCCGCGAGCGTGTCACTGGGCACCACGAGCACGGACAGCCCGAGCTCACCCAGCCGTCTGAAGGTCTGCTCGACGCTGCTCGACTTGATGGCCACCACCAGGTCGGGTTTCGCCGCGAGCACCGCTTCGAGGTTCAGGTCCATGACCCCACCGAGCTTCGGGAGACGTGCGGTCTCGGGCGGGTAGTCGCAGTAGCGGGTCACCGCAACGACTCGGGGGCCGGCGCCGATGGCGAAGAGGATCTCGGTGGTCGACGGCGTCAGGGAGACGATGCGTTTCGGCTTCCCCGTGGCCGCGAGACCGTACCATTGGGCCTCCTCCGTATGCGCGCGTGTGGGCACGGCGACACCGACCAGCGCGATGAAAATCGCCCAGCGACTCGCCTTGCTCAGCCTAGTCACCGCCGTTAAACTCACGTTGCTTCGTCTTTCTCATGCGCGACCTCGGTATCAAACACCTCGTGACCTTCTACGGTGCGACCCTGGCAGTGGCCATGGCGTTCTTGATTGCGCGCGGCCATCTCGAGACGCTCCTGCCTGAGCTTCGGTTCATGAGCTGGTTCGGCAGCATTGCCGGCGGCTTGGCCGTGGGCGGCGTCATGGTCGCTCTGTCACGGCTGTCGACCGCGAAGTTCACCTGGGCCGCAAACCTCGCCGACGAGTTCCGCAGCATCCTGGGCGGTGTCGAGCGCCGGGGTGTCTTGCCCATCGCCCTGTTCAGCGCCCTGGCCGAGGAGACCCTCTTTCGCGGCCTCTTGCAGCCGAGCCTCGGCCTTTGGCTCACCGCGGCAATTTTCGGCGTCCTCCACATCGGACCGACCCCGCGGTTCGTTCCCTGGACGGTCATGGCGTTCGGCGCCGGCCTCCTCTTCGGCGGTTTGTACGCCTGGAGTGGGAACCTCGTGGCGCCCATCCTCGCGCACTTCTTCGTCAACTACCTGAACCTGCGGTACCTCGTGCCGGACACCCGAAGAGCCCTCCAAATGGCGCAACTTCGCGGATTTGCGGGGCTCTAACTGGTACGCGCGGGGGCGGTTTTACTGCTTGTTGCTGTCGCGGCTCCCGCCCAGGCCGCCGACTGGTGGTTCTTCAAGTCGCACGCCCAGCGCCTCGTCGAGGACGCCCAAGAGGCTCGCCGCGAGGGCAACTACGAGCGCGCCGAAGAGCTGCTCTCGGCCGCCGAGCGCGAGCTCGACAAGCCTCTGCCCGCTATAGCGTACGAACGCGGGCTCATCGCGCGTGACCATGGCAAACAGGATCAGGCGCTCGAGCTGCTGACGCGAGCCGCCGACGGTGACCCGGCGTCCGATGCCCGCATCGATGCCGCGAGCGTCCTGGTGGAGCTCGGCCGCTGGCCGGACGCCGTCGCCGCCCTACGCCAAGCCGCGGACGAGCGCGGCAGCAGCTTCCCGGTCGAGGCCTTGAGCAACGACGCGCGTTTCGCCAAGCTCCGCAGCTTCCAGCCCTACCAGGAGCTCATCGACCAGGCGCGCATCGAGCAGGCCGGTCCCATCGGCCGCATGCTCCTGCGGCTCGAGCGGCTCGAGGAATCGGCGCGCAGCATCCGCGAGACCTTCGACGAGCTGGCGCTGGCGATTCGCTTCGTCTCCCGCATCTTCGACGCGGTTTCGGCGTCCCTGGTGGCGTTCGTGCTCCTGGGCCTGCTCATCACCTCCGGGGTAAAGCAGCTGGGCCTGCTGCAGGCGCCATGGACCTTGGTGCTGGGCATGCTGGTGACCAGCCTGCTTTGGTCATGGGGGGCGCGGGTTGCGACCGTAGGTGAGTCGAACGGCGGCGGCACCATCGTCGCGGGCCTGGGGGTGGTCTTCATTCCGTGGCTCGCCGTGGCAGTGGGGCGCTTCCTGGTCCAGCGCTTCGTCGAGCGCCGTACCGGACCGTTTGCCGCGCACGAGCTGCCGACGACGTTGGCGCTGATCGACGAGGTGGCGAGGACTGGCCGCCAGCTGCTGACCGCTCGGGCGGAAGACAAGGCGCGAGCCGAAGACGAGATGATCGCCGCGAAACGCGCGCTTTACGCTCGCCTTGGGCTTGGGGCGTGGCCAAGATAGCTTGCGTCAGTTTCAATAGCTGAATAAGACGCCCACCTTGCTGAGCCTGACCTCATGCGCGCTGGCTGTATTGCTGGCGCAACCCGCCGAAGCGCCGGTGCCCGCCGAGCCCGAGCTGAGCCCTCGGGAAGAGCGTCGCTTGGACCTCGCGGAAGTCAGCGACGAGCCGACCGCAGCCGACGTCAAAGGCGCGCCCGCAGCCGACGAGGCGAGCGGTCAGAGCGTGCGCGAGGACGAGACCAACGAGCTCCTCTGGGTGCCGCGCGTCATCCTCTTTCCGGTGCGCCTGGTCTACGAGGTTCCCGGCCAGGCCATCAAGGGCACGTTCTGGCTGGTAGAGCGCTATCGCGTCCAGGATGTCTACCAGCAGATCTTCTTCAACGAAGATGGCACCTTCGGCATCTTCCCGACCGCGCTCTTCGAGACCGGCTTCGGCTTGAACGTCGGTGCGCGGCTCATCTACCGTAACGTCTTCGGCCACGGTGAGTCGCTGAGCGTCCGCGCTGGATACGGCGGCCAATTCCGCCAGACCCTGCTCGGTCAGTTCCACAGCGGCGCGCTCTTCGGCAGTCACTTCCGCCTCGAGCTCCTGGGCGGCAACGACGCGCGCCCGCGCGCCCGCTTCTACGGCATCGGTAACGCCGGCGACATCGACGTGCCGCCGTCGACGCTACCCATCGATCCCATCGACCAGAGCTTCGCGCTGAACTCGCGCTACTCCGAGTCGCGTACGCGCGCGCAGGCGGACCTGCGTTACTTCTTCACGCGCAACCTGTCCGCTTCGGCGGGCATGGGCTGGCTCGTTCAATCGTTCGGAAGCTGCGCCGGTTGCACGCGTGGCGACGACATCGCCGAGGTCGGCGAAGAGACCAGCGTCAACATCAAAGACGTTTACGACGTCAACGGGCTGGTCGGCTTCAACAGCGGTTTGTCGAGCCTCACCGGCACCGTCACTATCTCTTACGACTCGCGCGAGCCCGCGAACGACTTCATCCCCAAGCCGACGCCCTCGAGCGGCTGGCGCGCCAACGTTTTCGGCGGTCGGACCTTCGGCTTCTACGACGACCCGTCGCGCTTCACCCGCGTCGGCGGTGACCTGGCGCGCGTCTTCAACGTCTTCCGCGGCGACCGCACCCTGACCCTGCGCGCCTACTACGAGACGGTCATCGGGCGCATCCGCGACATCCCGTTCGTTGCCTACCCCCAGCTCGGCGGTAACTTCGTGCTCCGCGCCGACCAGATTGGCCGCTATCGCGATCGTAACGTCGCCTCGCTGTCGGCCGAGTACATGTGGTCGCTCAACAAGAATCTCTCGTCGTTCGTCTTCATCGACGGTGGCCGGGTGTGGCGCGACATCCGCGAGATCGCCTTCAAGGACACGCACCTGGGTGGCGGCTTCGGCATCCAAGCGCACACCATGAAGACGTTCTTGCTGCGCATGATGATTGGCTACAACGGCAACGAGGCGCGTCTCGCGGTGAGCGTCGACCCGCTCTACGACATGTCGCCCAGGGCGGAGTGGTAGATGCGCCGCCTGCTCGTCGCCATCGTCGCACTGAGCGCGGCTTGCGCTCACGACCACGTCGGCCCCGTGCGCTTCCACGACGCCGAGATCGTCACGCGTGTCGACGACCGCAAGAACATCCCGCAGCCCGAGGCCGATGACGAGACGCTGATGCCGTATTACCTGGACGCGTTCCTGGTGCGGCGCTTCACCCGTTGGACCGAGCTGCACGACACCAAGCGCGCCCTGAACGTGAACGCCTTGGACGAGGTGCCCGACTCGACGTGGTACGTGAACCGTATCGCCACCCGCGAGGTCACCCCCGACGAGATCCGTCGTGGACCGGGCGACGGTCACACCCCCGAGCCCTACAAGCCTTGGACCGTGAAGCGCTTGAAGGTCGGAGGGACCGGCGTGGGCTTCGTGGTGGAGGACCGCAGCGGCTTCCAGTTCCTGCTCAAGTTCGACACCAAGGGCTATCGCGAGGTCGAGACCGCCGCCGACGTGATCGTGCAGCGCTTGTTCTGGACGCTGGGCTTCAACGTGCCCGACGACGAGGTCGTCTACTTCACGCGGCAAGAGCTGGTGCTCGCCCCGGATGCAAAACACCGCGATCCTTTCGGCGAGGACCGGCCGTTGACCGACGCCAAGATCGACGAGGAGCTGCAGCGCGTCGACCTCGGCATCGACGGCCGCTATCGCGCCCAAGTCAGCGGCTTCCTCCCGGGGAAGATCCTCGGTGGCTGGCCCATCGAAGGAGTGCGCGACGACGATCCCAACGACCGCGTGCCGCACCAGCACCGTCGTGAAGTACGCGCGAGTCAGCTCTTCTATGCCTGGGTCGGCGACGTCGACACCAAGAAGATGAACACCCTCGATGCTTGGGTCGAAGACCCGGCGGACCCGTCGACGCACTACGTGCGGCATTACTTCGTCGATTTCGGAAAGTCGTTCGGCGCCTGGCGCGACGAGCTCCGCATGCCTTACGACGGTTGGGCGACGGTCGCCGACTTCTCCAAGATGGGCCACTCCCTGGTCACCTTCGGCTTCGGTGACCGTCCGTGGGAGCGGATGATCTATCCGCACCTTCCGGGCGTCGCTTGGTTCGAGTCCGAGGTGTTCGATCCCGACGAGTTCGTCGGCGCCTACCCGTATTACCCGCACACCCAGATGGACCGCACCGACGCCTTCTGGGCGGCGAAGCTCATCATGCGTTTCTCGCCCGAGCAGATCCGCGCCGCCGTCGAGTCTGGACGCTATAGCGATGCGCGCGCCACCGACTACGTCACCAAGACGCTCATCGAGCGCCAGCGCAAAATCGGCTCGGTGTGGTTCCGCCGGGTCACGCCGCTCGATGGCATTCGCATCTCGGCGGACGGCGAGCAGCTCTGCTTCGATGATCTCCTGGTGCGCCACGAGCTCGCGCACGGCGACAGCGTCTACCGCGCCAAAGCCTTCGACACCCACGGCAAGGCGACCGGCTGGCAAGCCGAAGCGACCCGCGGCACCAAGAGCGAAGTCGTGTGCATGCGCGACCTCGACCTCTCGCCCGACGGCTACACCATCGTCGAGCTGACGGTCAGCCGCACCGACGCGCGCGACGGCAAACACTTGAAACCGGTGCTCGTGCATCTCGCCGGCAGCAAGGCCGACGACGTGCATGTCATCGGCTTGCGCCGCGAATACGACGACTAGCCGCGCTTCGTAGTCAGAGCATCAGCGCGATGCAGCGCCACGGTCACGGTCGTGCCGCGGCCGAGCTCGCTCTCGATCTTGAAGATGCCCTGAGCGCCTTCGATCAAGCGCCGGCACTGCATGACACCGAGACCGGTGCCCTCGTCGCGCGTCGAGTAGAAGGGCGTTCCGACTTTGCGCAGCTGCTCGGGCGCCATGCCCGGACCGTCGTCGATGATGGCGAAACGGACCATGTCGTCCATCTCGTAGGCGCGCACGATGACCCGGCCACCGACGTCTTTGCGCTGGCTCAAGGCGTGCGCGGCGTTGGCGATCACGTTGATGAGCACCTGGGTGAGCTCGACCGAGCCGATGCGCACGTTCGGCAGGCTCATCGGCCCGTCATAGCTGACGACGCCGCGCGCCTGGACCGCGATGTCGCGGCACACCGACATGGCGTAGCGGATGACCGCCAGCGGCTCGGTGCTCCTCGGCTCGTTGCTCGATGCCTTCAGCAAGCGGCGCACGCTGCTGGTGAGCCCGAGGATGACGTTGCAGCCCTCGAGGATGTCGTTGGCGATCTCGGGAAGCTCCTTGGCGAGATCGGCGGACTGCGAGCGCTGCGTCTCCGTGGCGCTGTGGTTGGGGCCCTGGACGAAGTCGCGCAGGGCGGTCGCGGACTCCGATAGCTGCTTGAGCCGCTGCGCATTGGTCATCAGGTACGAAAGCGGTTGGTTGATGTCGTGGATGACCGCGGCGTGAATGCTGCCCAGGGTCACCAGACGCTCGGTCTGCACCAGGCGTAGCTGCAGCGCGTGGTTGTTGCGGCCCATCATGAAGGCCTGCATCGACCAGGTGAGGAGCTGCTCGAGCTCGGTGCGGTCCCACGGCTTGACGATGTAACGCGAGACCAGGCCCTCGTTCACTGCCCGCAAAAGCACATCGAGGTCGCTGTAGGCGGTGATGACGATGCGAACGATGTCTGGGTAGAGCTCTTTGACGCGGATGAGCAGGTCGTTGCCGCTCATTCCGGGCATGCGCTGGTCGGTGACCAAGACGCCGACGGACTCGGTCTTCAAGAGCTCGAGCGCTTCCTGAGCCGAGTTGCAGACCTTGATGCGAAACGCTTTGGTGAACGACTGCTCGAAGACCACACGGTTCGCGCGCTCGTCGTCGACGTAGAGGATGCAGGGCGGGGCGGTGTTGGGTGTCGTTGAGCTCATGAGGCGACCTGCGAGCGCTCTTCACGCGCTCCGTTCATGGGTACGGATCCTTGAGCTGGCCCGTTGAGAGGCAGAGCGACGCTGAACGTACTGCGCACCCCTTCGACCACACGCAACGTGCCGTGGTGCTGCTCGACGATATGACGCGACGTCGACAGCCCCAGGCCTGTGCCTTGTCCAGCGGACTTGGTGGTGAAGAATGGCTCGAAGACCCGTTCACGGAGCTCCGCCGGGACACCCGAACCGCTATCGCTGACGTCGAAGACGACTTTGTCGCCGTCGAGACGCGTCGCGACCTCGATCCAACCACCCGAGCCCGCGGCCTGGATGGCGTTGTCCACGATATTGACGAGCACTTGCAGCATGAGAGGAGCCGCACATTTCACACGGTCGCCGTAGGCATGGCGAACGCGTACTTCTACATTACCCCGTTTTGGATCGGTCATCGACAAAGCGCGCTTGACCAGATTCTGCACGTTCTCTTCGGTGCATGTGAGGGCGCCGTCGTTTTTGAAGCCGAGGAGCTGACGGCTCAAACGGCCGATCTGGTTGGCGCAATCGCGGACCACTTCGAGGAGCTGGCCGGTGCCCGATTCGGCGTCGAGCACCTCGGGCGGCAGCATGCTCACCAGCGGGTCGAGGGCGTTGAGCAGGCCGTTCGCGGGATTGCGGATCTCGTGCGCGAGGCCCGCCGACATGGTGCCGAGCGACGCCAGCTTCTCGGAGCGCGACAGGCGCAGGGCGAGGTCACGCAGCTTGAGCTGCGACTCGACGCGGGCGATGAGCTCCTTGGGCTCGAAAGGCTTCACCATGTAGTCGATGGCGCCGGCTTGGAAGCCGGAGAGCTTGTCGGTGGTGGTGCCGAAGGCGGTGAGCAAGAGCACCGGAGCGAGGCGGTTACCCGGCAGGTCGCGGAACTTTCGCGAGAGCTCGAGGCCGTCCATACCCGGCATGCCGACGTCGCTGCACAACATGTCGGGGTAATACTCACCGGCGAGCTTGAGGGCCGCGAAGCCGTCGGGCGCTAGCAGCACCTTGTATCCAGCGTTGAGCAAGAGATCGCCGATCGACGAGCGCAGGCCGCTGTCGTCTTCGGCGACGAGGATGGTGGCGAGTGCCTGGCCGTCCGGCGCGAGGACGGTGGGCGACTCTTCGCTGACCGCGCGCAAACCGAAGCCCGCGGGCAGGCTGTGCCCGTTGAACTGCGTGGTCTCGGGCACAGCGTCGGTTTGCTGCTCGGGCGCGACCACTGGCAAGACGATGTTGAAGACCGTGCCGCCGCCACGATTGGCGTCCACGGTGACGGCGCCGCCGTGCGCTTCGATGAGCTCCTTGACGATCGATAGGCCGATGCCGGTGCTGCGGGCGCCTTGGCGGACGGCCGCGCGGCCCTGCTCGAAGCGGCCGAAGATGCGCTTCTTGAACTCTTCGTCGATGCCGATTCCGGTATCGCGGATGGCGATGAGCAGCTTGTTGCTGTCCTGCTTCAGGGTGACGCCGATCGAGCCGGTGTCGGGCGTGTACTTGATGGCGTTCGACAAGAGGTTCGCCATGATGCGCTCGAGCGCGGCGGTGTCCACGTAACCGTCGAGGCGCTCCGGCCCGTCGTAGTTGAGGTTGAGCTTGTGCTCGCGCGCCAGCGGCGTCCAGATGGACACCAAGCGGCGGATCTCGAGCGCGATGTCGCAGTTGCGGCGATGGATCTTGAGCTTGCCTTCCTGGCCGGCGGCGAGGAGCAGCATGCTGTCGACCATCGACAGGAGGCGCTCGCAGGCGGCATCGATGCTCGCGACGCTCGCCAGGGTCTTGGGATCGTTCTTGTTGAGATGGCGGACGCGGATCTCACCGGCCGACAGGAGCACCAGCGAAAGCGGCGTTCGGATCTCGTGGTTGATGTTGGCGAAGATGCGGCTGCGGACGGCCTGGGCGGCTTCGAGGTCCTCGACTGTGTGAGCCAGGCTGTCGCGGGCGCGTTGCAGCTCTTGGGTGCGGTCGGTGACCTTCTGCTCGAGGGTGTTGCGGTACTCGTTGACCAGGGTGAAGGCGACCGCTTCGTCGATTGCCATGCAGATGCTGGGAACGACGTTTTCGAGCAAGGTTCTGTCGAAGACCTCGGTCTCGCTGCCGCCGCGCCAAACCTCGAGCGAGCCGAGGGACACTCCTCGCGCGGAGAGAGGCACGCTGAGCATCGTCGAAGTGTCTAGCTCGTTTTTGCCGAAGGAGTAGTCGCGCTCGATCTTGGACTCGGTCGAGACGTACGAGAGCGCGATGCGGGCTCGCTTGAAACCAGCGACCTCGACCAACGCCTCGATGACGCGGCGCAAGGTCTTGTCGAGCTCGAGCTCGGCGTGGATGAGGCCGGTGATGGTGTTGGCGATGCGGAGCTGCTTTGCTTGGCCGTCGAGCAGCTTCTGCGCTTGCTGCAGCTCTTCGAAACGACTCTGGAGCGACGCGTTCGCATCCTTGAGCTCCGCGGCGACGTGCCGCGCCGCGAACGGCCAGCGGATGGCGCCACGCAAGGTCTTGAGCAGCTTGTTGGTCGGAGGAATGGCGATGGTGAACGTGCCGACCCCGTCGACGACGGACATCTCCACCTGAGCTTGCCCCGCTCCGAAGAGCAACGGCAGGTCACGGAACGAGCCGTGCGAGATGATGAAGAACTCGCGACAAGGCTCGAAGCCGGGCTTGGTCGCGCACACCAGCTCGATCTTGCCTTGGCCTAGGTCGCGGAACGTCGGCGCGATGGCGGTGAACCACTGCTGGGTAGCGCCGCCTTCCGCGGTGCCGATCCATTTGTAGAAGTCGCGCACCTCGAAGAGCAGCAGGCCGACGAGCGCCACGGGGCGAATGAGCGGGTTGCGGTAGAAGGCGCCGCCGAGCGCCATCATCTCCTCGTCGGTCCAGATCTTCCCGACGTTGCGCATGATGCGGACGTATTCGACCCAGCTGATGCGGGCCTTCGGATTGGCGAGGGTGTGCGCCGACGTCGACGTGCCTTTGATAAGCAGCTCTGGCGAGAGCTTGCGGCGTTTCAGATCGCGGAGCTTGATGTCGAAGACGCGGCACGAGACTTCGGTCACGATGCCCTCCATCGCATGGCGACCGCTGCGCGCGTGATGCCGCTGCCGCCTCCCCACATGCAAACCTTATCGCCGGGACGCAGCGCGTTTTCACGCTCCGCTAAAGCGAGCTGAATGGGCACGGAGCACGCGGCGTTGTTGCCGGTCCACGAGAAGGTGTCGAAGTGTCGTGCGCGGTTCATGCCAAGTACATCTTGCGTCACTTGGCGCATCCACGTGAAGCCCTGATGACAGGCGTAGAAGTCGATCTCCTCCGGCCGCCAACCTACATCGGCGAAAAGATTACTGCCCACCTCCACCGCCCCACCTACGAGGTCTTCGAACATGCGTCCGCGGATGGCGTATGAGGTGTACAGCACCGATGGCCCACCTTCGTGCCACTGCTTGCCCGGCGTGCCGGCGAGCAGGGTGCCCTGCATCGACCCGTCGGTGATGTGCGTTATAGTGTAGACGCCGGTGCCGTCCTCGACGGCGCTGACCACGAACGCGGTCGCCATATCGCCGAACCAGCCGGAATAGTCGAAGTGTTGGGGTAGGAGACGGCTCACCGCTGTCGATTGCACGATGAGAGCGTGGCGTGCTCGGCCGCTGACGATGTAGGCCTCGGCGATGGCCAGCTGATGGAAGAACGAGTTCGAAGCGCCCTCCATGCCGAAGGAAAAGCAAGTTCGCGGCAGCTGCAGGCGCTCGTGCAGCGAGCATGCGAGGTTCGTGGCCAACAGGTCGGGGTAGAAGCTCTCGCTGACGAGCAGGCCGATGTCCTCGCGCCGCACGCCGCTCCGCCCCAATGCATCGTTGGCGGCGAGCAGCTCGAGCTCGAGCGCCGGCTGGGCGGGATCGTGGATCGGCCGCGTCTTGATGCCGATGAACGGATCGTCCGCTCCAGCGAGCATGAGCTCGATGACGCGACGCCGTTGCGGATCCTGCGCCTGTGGGAGGGCTGCTTCGAGACCGGCCTTGCGCTTGGCCAGCGCCGGCTTCCAGCTCTCGAGAACCTCCGCGGGCCACCACGAGTTCGGACGTTCGATGGAGCCCAACGCGTAGCCGGTCGACGTGATGCCTAGACGTCTTTCACCCATGTTCGAAGACTCACGAGGTCTTGGTTGTCTTCAGCAGACTATCGAATCGCGCGCTGCGCGCCATGCGCGAGCTTCGGTCGATACGGATGTCGAGCACCAGCGGTTTGTGCGCGTCGGTGTGCGCCGCGAGCACGGCCTGCAGCTCGTCGGGCTTGGTGACGACGTGCGCCTGGGCACCAAGGCCGCGTGCCGTGGTGACGATGTCGACCGGGCCGATGGGGTACTCGCGGGTGCGCCCGTACAGCGCCTGGGTGCCGAGCTCGACCATGCCGTAGCGCTCGTCGTTGAGCACCGCGACGATGATCGGTAGGCCTTCTTGCGCCGCCGAGGCGATGTCGCCCAGCGCCATCAAGAAGCAGCCGTCGCCGCAGAGCGCGACCACCTTGCGTTTCGGATGAGCGAGCTGTGCGCCCATGGCCGCGCCGATGCTCGTGCCCATCGAGGCAAGCCCGGTCATCGCCAGGAAACCGTCGGGCCGCGTCGTGCGCAGATAGTGCGTGCCGAAGATGAGATGCTCGCCGATGTCGATGCTGAAGATGGAGTCTTCGGGGAGCGCCTTCGAAAGCTCGTGGATGGCGCGCTCCGGGGTGATGAGTCCGCTATCGCCGACAGCATGCACCTGCGGTGAGCGCTGCAAGGTGACCCCGAACTTGCGCTCTTCTTTGCTCTTCGGGGTGGCTGCGACCAGTGCTGGGAGAATGTCTTCGCACTCGCCGAGCAGCACGTGTGTCGGGACGTAGTTGCGGCCGATGAGGGCAGGGCTCACATCGATCTGGATGAAGGTTTCGGCGCGGCGCAAGAGATCGCTCCAGCCGTTGGTCGCCGGGTCGCTCAAGCTCGAGCCGACGACGAGCACCGCGTCGATACCCGCCTCGAGATATTTCTGCGACGAGACGTGACCGCCGTGGCCGAAGACGCCCAAGCTCAAGGTATGCGCTTCCGAGAACACGCCTTTGCCCTTGGGAGTGGTCATCACCGGTATCTGAAGGTGCTCGGCGAGCTCGAGGAGCTTGGCTGCGCCACTGCCGCGACGAACGCCCGAGCCAGCGAAGATCACCGGGTGCTTGGCAGCAGCGAGCGCGCGCGCAGCGTCCCGAATCGCGTCGGCAGGCAAGCTCTTCGCGGCGGCTGCTGGGCTCGCCCAGACCGACTCCGCATGCACGGCCGAAGCGACATCGAGCGGGACATTGAGCACCACGGGTCCGCGCCGGCCGCTGGTCGCGATGGCGATGGCCTGATGCAACATCGGCATGGCGGCCCCAGGGTTCGGGACGTCGAACGACGCGAGGCAGAGGCTCGCAGTGGTGGCGCGCACGTTGATGCCGTGAGCACTGCCGTCCTGGAGGGCGTGACGGCCGGACAGGTTGGTGGCCACGTCGCCGGCGATGAGCAGCAGCGGGGCACCGTCGAGGTGAGCGGTCGCAAGCCCGTTCAGGGTGTTCAGGAGACCGGGGCCGGAGGTCACGAAGACCGCGGTGAGGCGTCCACTGGCGCGGGCGTAGCCGGCAGCCGCGAACATCGCGCCCGCTTCGTGTTTGGGGCACACCAGCCGCATCGTCGGCCGGTCGTAGAGCGCGTCGAAGAAGGGCACGACCGCGCCACCCGGGACACCGAAGACGGTCTCGACACCGGCGCGGGCAAGGGCGTCCAGCACCTGGTCCGCGATGCGGCGGTTGGGAAGGACGGACGTCGAGGGCGAAGCGCTACTGCGTTCTGAAAGGGCCATGGAAAACCATCGAGCCCCCGACGATCCAGTCCACTAAAACAGACTAGCTCGCGGCGCTCACGGGTGTTTGAATGCCGAGGTCACTCAAGATGACATCGACGTGGACAGGTTTGCTCATGACCCGGCGGGCGCCGGCTTCGAGAGCCTTCTTCTCTAGCTCGTTCGTGAGTTGCGCGGTCGCCATGACGATGTCGATCGTCTGCGTCTCCGCGTTGGCGCGGAGCTTCCGGCAGACCTCGAGACCGTCGAGGTGCGGCATGTAGACGTCGAGGACGATCATGTGCGGGCGGAAGGAGCCGACCTTCACCAGCGCCTCGATGCCGTTATTGCAGAGCGCAACGTCGATGCGGCTGGCGTACGGCTTGAGCACGCGCTCGAGCGAGGCGAGCTGCTTGGCGTCGTCGTCGACGATGAGCAAACGCTGCCGCGAGGCCGGCGACAAGGTGCGCGGCACCGGCATGTTGTGCGTGTTCAGGAAGGCCACAAGATCCCCGGCGCGGATGCGACGGTGGCCGCCCGGCGTGCGGAACGCTGGGATGCGACCTTCCTTGACCCACTTGTTGATCGAGCTCGGGTTCACTTGAATGAGCGAACCGGCCTGATGTGAGGTGAGAAGGCTGTCTGCGCTGATCTCTGATGGATTCATTGGTCTTCCGTTTACTGCCGCTCTACCAGGAATGACGTCAAATACTGCCGTCGCGCCTGGAGCGCGTGAGCGATTTAAACTCTCTCGTCGCGTATCGGAGGGGGGAGATCCGAGACGCGTGCAACGCTCCTTCACGGTAATACCGGGGGGCCGGTGTGTGTGAAGTTTACGTCACGTAGTTCTTTTCTATCCAGCTTAACTCGACAAAATTTGTAGCGTTTCAATACATGTGGGTGTCTGTACACCCAGTTTTCTCAGTAACCACCGATACTTAAAGCAAGACGCAAACCAATCTTCGGTATTCCAGAAACGCTTGTAATTACGGGCCCGCGACTGATCACGACTTGCCAGCAATGCCCAGAATGGTCCGTTCTCATGTTCCTAAACGGAACATTGTGTGCCGAAACTGAACTCATTCTCAGGGTTCGAGGCGATCCAGGGTACGTGCAAAGGGAATCGTTTCGCGCACGTGGTGCAATCCGCACACCCATGCCACCGTCCGCTCGACCCCGAGCCCAAAGCCGGCATGTGGGACTGTCCCGTACCGTCGTAGGTCCAAAAACCACTCGTACGCCGCCTTCGGCAGGTTCTCGTGGGTGATGGCGCGCTCGAGGGTTTCGAGGTCGTCTTCGCGTTGGCCGCCGCCGATGATCTCGCCGTAGCCTTCGGGCGCGAGCACGTCGACGTTGCGGCAGACCCGCGGGTTTGCCGGATCGCGCTTCATGTAGAACGCCTTCACCTCGGACGGATAACCGAAGCACATGATCGGCCGGTCGTAGCGCTTGGTGAGCTCGGTCTCGTGCGGGCTGCCGAAGTCCATGCCCCAGGTGATGTCGAGGAGCGCTTTTTGCTCGGGATCCGATACGCTATCGCGGATCTGGGAGATCTCTTTGACGGCGTTGTCGTATGACAGGCGCACGAACGGCTTCTGCACGTTCTTCAAATGTGTGATGTCGCGCTCGAGGGCGCCGACGAGGTCCTTCTCGTGCACCTCGAGGACGCGCTGCACGACACTGCACAGGAAGTCCTCGCACAGGTCCATGAGGCCTTCGAGCTCTAAGTAAGCGACCTCGGGCTCGACCATCCAGAACTCGGTGAGGTGGCGGCGGGTCTTCGACTTCTCGGCGCGGAACGTCGGGCCGAAGCAATAGCTCTTGCCGAACGCCATCGCGGCCGCCTCTTGGTAGAGCTGGCCAGACTGGGTGAGGTACGCCTTGCGCTCGAAGTACGGTGTCGTGAACAGCGTGCTCGTGCCCTCGACGGCGTTGGGCGTGAGGATGGGCGAGTCCACGAGGGTGTAGCCGTTGTTGTCGAAGTAGTCGCGGATCGCCTTGATGATGGTGTGACGCACCTTGAGGATCACGTGCTGGCGCTTGCTGCGCAGCCACAGGTGGCGGTGGTCCATGAGGAACGCGTCGCCGTGCTCCTTGGGCGAGATTGGATAGTCGGTGCTCTTGCCAACGAGCTTTACCGCTTTGGCGTGCAGCTCGAAGCCGATGGGGCTGCGGGGATCCTCGCGCACCACGCCGTCGACGATGATCGACGACTCTTGCGTCAGCGCGTCCGCGACAGCGAACATCTCGGGACCGACGTCCTCGAGCGACACGATGGCTTGGATGATGCCGCTGCCGTCCCGGACTTGCAGGAACTGGAGCTTCTTCGACGAGCGTTTGTTGTAGAGCCAGCCCTGGAGACGAACTTCTTGGCCGACGAAGCGAGCGATCTCGGAGATACGAGCGATGACCATGGCGGCGCGTGAGATGCCACAACCATCACTCTTCGTCGAGATCGACCCGGGCGAAACGTGGGTTCACGATGGTGTTGTGGGTGCTGCCGAAGGTGTACGAGATGCCGAGCTTGATCTCGAAGGTGTAGTCGGTCGGTTGCTGGGCGGTCCACAGCAAGAGCTCGGTGTCGGTGATCTGGCGACCGCGCAGGTTCACTTGGTCGCGCACCAGGGCAGCTTCACCTTCGAGGTTCACCGCGAGCCCGGCGGTGATCCGCAGGCTCAAGATGGCACCGGTGCTCACGCGATAGAGGTTGGGATCATCGAGGAAGTGATTGATCTGGCCAATCCACTGCATGCTGCCCCAGGGCTGGTTCACGTCCGCGATCAGCGACAGGGCGTGATAGGGCTTCCACTCGCGGGTCTCGCCGAAGGCGGTGCGCTCGATGTACCAGTTGGCCCAGCCACCGATTTGATAGGCGAGCCGTAGCTGTTTGCTGGCGTTCTCGGAGTAGGGAAAGAAGTTGAATTCGCCAAGGGCTCCGACGTGCAAGTGGCCGTCGAGGTTCGCGTATTCATCGGCCCGCCCGGTGACGACGGCGCCTGCCGCCCAGTGCTCGCGGATGGTGTGCGCATAAATTGCGCGGGTCTGCCAGCGATCGACGTCGCCGCTCACGCGTTGCCCATCTTCGAGGAGGAATCCGCTCCAGCGGCGGGTGTAGGAGCCCCGGATGCGCAGCTTGTGCGCGTCGGTCACGCGGCGTGCGGTGACCGCGCCGGTGCCTTCCATGAAGTAGTAGCCACTGCCGCCGTCGCCCTCGACCGAAAGCTCCGGCGCGATCGCCCAGTAGTCCCACGGGTCATCGAGCTTCGAGAGCTGCACGCCGCTGCGACCGGGGACCGACAGCTTGAAGGCGGCCGCGTGCGGGGTGTCGTCGAGGAGGTCATAGAGAATACGGAGGATGGCTTGCAGCAGATGCTCGCGGGCGACCATGTCGGCGGTGCCGGCGGGAACGCTGAAGGCCTCGGAGTGCGAGCCGTCGATCGACACCGTGAAGCGCTCGCCGTTGCTTCCGGAGGGTTGGCGGACGACCACGATGTTGAAGTCCGCGAGATACGGGTCGCGCGAGAAGTCGAAGTAGCTGAGCTCTTGGCGCAGGTACGTGTCGAAACACTCCTGCGGACAGCTCAGGAAGAGGCTTGGTGGTTTCTCGGAGGCGGTGACTGTGAGAACGGCAAGGAGATAGAGCAACTCTAGGGAACCCAAAACGCAAACGCAGTGCCCGCGCCGGCAACAGCACCGGACCCGAGGCTCAGATTGCTGCTGATGTCCGTCGCCACCGCTACCGGACTGACCACCGTGATGTACAGCCCAGGCCGTCCGAAGGTCTCGCGCGGGATGGTGAAGGCGGTCGCTGGATTGTCGTTGAAGATGAGATTCACGTACTCGCCGACGGTTCTCGGTCCGTTTTCGAAGACAGGGTTCGGCTCGGACGGCAAGCGCCAGCTCGAGGGATCGAGCGCGTCGTCACCGCCGGTACCGACATATTCGATGCGGAAGACCGTGATGAACGCGGGCTCCGAGACGCCGGCGCCGCTCCAGTCGACTTTCAGCGGGGTCGTGCGCTCGTGGCGGCGGAGCTGCACGCCATTGACGTTGCCGAGCCCGGAGAGCGGAGGATCGAAGGCCACGTCGTCGGGTGCGAGCACCGTCGGGGCGACGACGCGCACGGTGTACTGGTCGTCGCCGGTCTCGACATCGAAGGTGTAGAGCGAGCTCGCCTCGTAGGCGAGGCGTGCATCACTGCAATTCGCGGCGCTGATGCTGGTCGCGGTGTACGTGCCGGCGACGCTGCGCTGAGCGCACAGGCCGACGGTGACTCCCGACCATGATGCCGTGATGTTGGCGTTGCCGATGGGCGTGATGGTGGTGGACGCGAGTGACTCGCGCTCACCGAGCGCGAAGGCGACGCCAGTCGAGCCGTTGCGGTCGATGCCGCTCAGGGGCAGGGCGGCGGCGAGCTGGGCCGTCATGTCGGTGGCGTCGGCAAAGCTCGGGGTGCGCGTGAGCACGGCGACGCCCTGGGTCTTCGACATGAGCTGGTCGCAGCCGAGAACGGCAACGAGAAGAATAGGCGTGAGCTGCTTCACCATGGATGGCCTCCCGTACTGCCACATTGCAAGTCTGCTACGTCTGCGGGGGCGGAGTCGTCGGCGTGCCCTCGGAGGACACGTTCTCACGGGGGGCTTCTCGGACCGCGCGGCCTTCTTTGACTTCCGAAACCGTATCGTTGACGAGCCAGACTTCCTTCGAGGTGTACCAGGCGACGCGCGCCTCGCCTTTATCGCTCTGCTCGATGAACCACATGGTCGGCGTGCCCCAGGCAGCCGTGAGCTCTTCGCGCGACATGCCTTCTACGACGTTCTTGTGCTCGATGGCGGCGCGAACCGTGGGCCGACGGCTCCCTAGCCAGCGCTGGACGTCACCTTCGGGCGCGAACATGGCCGCGATAGCGTCTTCGACTTGTTGCTCGGTCTCGAGCTCGAGCGGCAGCAGGGCGACGAAGCCACGGCGATTCTCGAGCGGCGCGTGGGTCTCGTCGGGGGCCGGCTTCAAGTAGACCCACGGGTTGTAACGCGGGGTCGTGAACATGCGGTGGGCGAGGGCGCTGCGGTCAGGGAACTCGATGCGTTCGATGACGAAGCGGCTGCCTGCAGGCACGATGCCCTTCTGTCCCTTCGGATGGATGGGCGCGCCGTTCAGATCGACGATGTGCGAGGTGTCGGCGAAAGGGTGGGGCGAGAGCAGCCAAAGCTCGTTCTCGTCGTAGAGCTCGCCGTAGTAGTTCGACTGACGAAGCTCGACGACGTTACCGGCGTGACGTTTCTCGATTTGCGCGCGGACTTCCGGAGCGATGCGGGTCTGCGAAGCGCAGCGCCACATGGCTACGAACGAGAGGGCGACGATCGAAGCGCCACAAATGGCGCGCAGCGTGGGTCGCATGGGTGAAAGCTATCACGGCACATCCGAAGCGAAGAAAAAGATCGCCAGCTCGTTTTTTCGCCGTGCCCACCTGCCACCCCACGGGAGATCCGGTGTCCTGACGACTTTCGGCAACGACTTCGCCCCGATCGCCGATCATCCGTCAGCCCCCCTCAGGAGAAGCCGCAATGACATCCGTTCAATCAACGGGTAAGGCCCAAGACCGTCTGGTTTCCGCCAAATCCGGCGAAGCCGCGCCCAGCGCGAAGTCTGTCGCCCCGGCGGTGGTCCCGCAGCGAGGCAAGACGACGGCGCCCGACGCTTTCGCGCTGACGACCGGTGCCCAGAAGGTCGTGGCCGTGCAGCCTTCCGAGCGCCAAGCCCTGGGGATGGAGCTCGAGGTCATTTTCGCCAAGATCGACGAGCACTACGGCCCACGTCTCATGAAGGCCGAGAGCATCGGCTTGGACTGGGCCGCGCTGAAACAGGAGTTTCGCCAGAAGGTCCAGACCATCAACACCCTCGATGAGTTCTACTTCTTGGTCTCGGCGTTCCTGAGCCGGCTCGATGACGCCCACGTGAGCGTCACCCTTCCCAGCTCGAAGACCTTCTCGCTGCCCATCCAGCTCTCCGACACGCCCGAAGGTCTGGTCGTGAACTACGTAGGCATCACCGCCGATGGGAGCATGGAACGGGCCCCCGCGGTCGGCGACATCTTGGTCGCGATCGACGGCAAGAGCCCCGAGGCTTTCCAGGCTCAGTACCCCCAGCTCAACAAGTTCGGAAACAAAGAGACCAACAAGGCGATGTTCGCGCGCACCTTGTCCGGCATCTCGGAGTCGCAAGGCATCTCGCTCGCGACCTTCCCGAAGGAGCTGACGTTCACTCTGCGCTCGGCGGACGGCGAGACCTACACCACCAAGGCTACCTACATCGAAAATGGTGTCGGGCTGATCGGCCGGCCGCTGCGTGGCGTGAGCTTGCAGGGCGCGTCGCTCTTCACCGGAGGCCGCGAGGAGACCGCGTCCAATCCGCTCGGCAAGCTGATGGACCACCCGATCTTCGCCACGGCTCTCAAGGCCGCGCGGAGCGGCGCCCGTGAGCGTCTCGAGAAGATCGCGGCGTTGATGGAGCGCCTCGACAATCTGGTCGACCTGCGCGCCCAGTTCTCGTGGCTCGGGGGTAGCAACGCCCTCGAGGGTCAGGGCCAGAAGATCCAGATGGGCCACGAAGAGCCGACCTTCAAGCTCCCCGCGGACTTCAAGCGCATCAAGCTCCCCGTCGGTCTCGACATGGCGGTGAACGGCACGCTGTTCGCCGGCACCTTCGAGCACAATGGCAAGCGCGTTGGCCTGCTGCGCATCGCTTCGTACGTGCCGAGCGTGATGCCCACTTCGCCGCTGTTGATCCGCTATTACATGAAGCAGCTGCGCGAGAAGAGCGACGTGCTCATCATCGATCAGCAAGACAACCCGGGCGGCGCCGTGGTCTTCTCGGACCTCCTGCTCAAGGGCCTCATGGGCAAGCTCGATCCCGAGAAGCACATGCGCTTCGCGGTGAAGCCCACGCAGTCGTTCTTGCGTATGTACGCCGAGCTCATCGAAGCGCTCGAGCAGTCGGGTGAAGACGAAGGCATCGGTACGGACGCTAAAGCGGACTTCATCGCGCGGCTCCAGGCCGACCTCGACAAGGTGAAGCTGGCGTACGAGCGCGGCGACGACTTGAGCGAGCCCATCGCCTTGTCGACGGTCAGCGAAGTGCTCGACGTGTTGCTCACCAACAACTCGATCATGAAGGCCGCCATGTGGGCCCTGGGCGTGAAGGACGAAGAGACCTACGACAAGCCCGCGCACTTCTTGATCAACCAGATGGACTTCTCCGGTGGTGACGCAACGCCCGCGAACTTCCAAGACTACGGTCGCGGACAGCTCATCGGTGTCGGCACCGCTGGCGCCGGTGGCAGCGTCGAGGAGCACCAGCACCGCATGAAGGCCGAGTTCACCTATCGCCTGACAGCGAGCCTGATGGTTCGGCCGGGTGGGCGCTACGTCGAGAACTACCGCGTTCTGCCCGACGTGAATTTCGCTACCACCGCGCAGGATTATCGCGATGGTCACTCGACGTTCCTGCCGCGCTTGCTCGAGAAGATTGGGCTCTGACCAGCCGTTGTGAACTGGCGCGCAAAGCGCAATAACAGCGGGGCGTGCTCAAGTTCGCCAAATACCAAGGCACCGGGAACGACTTCCTGGTGGTCGACAAGCGGGCGGGAGGAGTGCCTCTCGCCGCCGACGTCGTCGTGCGCTTGTGCGACCGGCATCGCGGGGTTGGCGGTGACGGTGTCTTGACCCTCTGGAAAGAGGCCGAGCACGACTTCCGCATGCAAGTGCAGAACGCCGACGGCTCCGAGTCGGAGATGTGCGGCAACGGGCTGCGTTGCGTCGCCCGCTACGTGCACGATCACACGACCCACGCGGGTGACAGGCTCACTGTCCGCTCCGGCGATGGCACCTACGTCATCGAGCGCGTGCAGACCGGCGTGTACCGCGTCGACATGGGACGGCCGACCTTGGACAGCCCGCAGCTGCCTCCCGAGTCGCGGGGCCGCGCGCCGTTCACGCTCTCGGCCGGCGAAGCGCATTTCGACGCCGTCGCGCTCTCCTTCGGCAATCCGCACGCGGTGATCTTCACGGCCGAGGACCCGATGCTGCTCGCCACGACCTACGGGCCGCTGCTCGAGCGTCACCCGTCGTTCCCCGAGCGGGTCAACGTGTCGTTCGCGCGATCGCTGGCGCCCGGACGTTTCGAGACCGTGGTCTTCGAGCGCGGCTCCGGCATCACGCAGGCGTGCGGCAGTGGCGCCTGCGCCGTCGCCATCGCGGCGGTGTGGAGCGGCCGCACGCAGCGCGACCAAGGCATCGAGATCGCTTTGCCCGGTGGTGTGCTCACCATCAGCGTCGACGCGGGTGACCGGGTGCTCTTGCAAGGCCCAGCGGAGCTCGTCTTCGCTGGCGAGGTCGATGAGACGCGGCTTCGCTGAGGTCGTTCTCTCGCTCACCATCGTCGCCTGTACGCCGGAGCGGACAGGTGGCACCGCTCCGCGCTTCGAGGACTGCGCTCTCGGCGGCTCCTCGAGCAGCGCCCGCGTCCAGGCACGCTGCACGAGCATCGATGGGCTGAAGGTCGCCGTCTTGCACGCCGAGGGCGGTCTGCGGGCACCCGATCCGCTGTTCTTCATTCCGGGTGGGCCCGGGCAAAGCGCCTTCGCGGCATTTGCGCAGGTCGCGGGGGCTTTCGCGCTCATCCGCAGGCATCGCGACATCGTCATCGTCGAGCCGCGCGGCGTCGGTGAGTCGGAGCCTCTCGTTTGTTCGGCCCCGTTGCCGGACGACCTGCGGTCACCCGATGCGCTATCGCGGTTGAGGACCTGCGCCGCCGAGCTCGGCGACAAACCGAGCTTCATCAACACGAACGCTGCGGTGCGTGACCTCGAGATGGTTCGTGGTGCCCTGGGATACGGGGCGATCAATCTTTACGGTGCGTCATACGGGACGCGCGTCGCCTTGCAGGTGGCGAAGGCCCGCCCGGACCTCACGCGATCCCTCGTGCTCGACGGTGTCATCGCCCCGGAGACGAGCTTGGGGGTCGACCAGGCCAAGGCCACGCAGCAGGCCTTCGAGGCCATGGCGAAGCGCGCTGGGTTCACGACGCCGAGCTTTTCGCCGCCTCGGGCGACGCTCGAGGTGAGGCATCCCGTGAGCGGCGAGCCGACACGCATCGAGCTCGACGAGCGCCTGGTGCAGGACACGCTGCGGATGATGCTCTACCAGAGCGAGCTCACCGCCCTGATTCCGCGTGTGCTCGAGGAGGCGGCCAGCGGCAACCTCGTTCCACTCGCGACGCAGGCGATGCTCGCACGCGCGAGCGTCGAAGAGGCGGTCAATCCGCTCGTTTATCTCTCGGTCGTGTGCGCGGAGGACATTCCGTTCTTGCGGCCTGGTGACGACGCCGGTGGTCCGTTCGCGTCGCGCATCACTGAGCTCGTCGAAGCTTGCAAGAGCTGGCCAGTCGCTCGAGCGGACATGGCACTGAAGCAGTCCGTCGAAACCTCTGCACCGATGTTCCTGGTGTCCGGTGCAGCGGACCCGGTGACGCCGCCCTCGGAAGCCGAGAAGGTGGCAACGCACGCGAAACACGCGCGCCACTTGGTCCTCGCCGATCAGGGTCACATCGGTATCGTGCGCGGGTGCGTGCCGCGCTTGGTCGCTGACTTCATCGATGATCCTATGGCGACGGAGCTCGACACGAGCTGCGCCGCGCGCACGTCGGCCTTGCCCTTCTTCAAAGGTGCGAACGGGCCATGATCACGGTCACCGGCCTCACGAAATCGTTCGGCGCGACGAAGGCCGTGAGCGACGTCACCTTCACGGCCCGCGATGGAGAAGTGACGGGGCTGCTTGGGCCGAACGGCGCGGGCAAGACCACGACGTTGCGCATTCTCTCCACCATCTTGCGCGCCGATAGTGGCGCCGCACGTGTCGATGATCTCGACTGCGCTGACGATGCCACCGCGGTGCGGCGGCGCCTCGGCGTGGTGAGCGCCGGTGCCGGCCTCTATCCACGCCTCACGGCGCGTGAGCACGTCTTCTATTACGGCCGCCTCCATGGTCTCGCCGACAGCGCGCTGGAGACCCGCTGCGCGAAGCTCGCCGACGAGCTGCAAATGCACGACATCATCGATCGCCGCGTCGCCGGATTTTCGCAGGGCGAAAAGCTCAAGGTGAACATCGCCCGGGCGTTGGTGCACGACCCGCGCACGGTCTTGCTCGACGAGCCCACCAACGGGCTCGACGTCATCGCGACGCGCGCCATGCGCGGCATCATCAAGGGCTTCCGCGAACAGGGCCGGTGCATCGTCGTGTCGACGCACGTCATGCAGGAGGTCGCGGCCCTCTGTGACCGCATCGTCATCATCGCCAAGGGCCGGGTGGTCGCCGACGGCTCGGGCGGAGACCTTCTCGCGCACACCGGCGCGGTGTCGCTCGAGGATGCCTTCGTGAGCCTCGTCGGAGGCGTCGCATGAGGGCGCTCCTCGTGGTCCTCGCCAAAGAGCTGCGCGACAATCTGCGCGACCGGCGGACGCTCTTCGTCGCCATGCTACTGCCGTTGTTCACCCCGATGACCGTCGGGCTCGTGCTGGTGTGGAACCTCCACAACCAGATCGAGCGCTATGACGCGCCGCTGACCGTGCCCATCGAGGGCAAAGCCGCGCTGGTGGAGAATGCGCTCATCGAGGCAGGCTGTATTCTCGTCCCGCGCGCCCAGGACGCGGCCTTCGACGTGGCGTTGCGCATCGATCCCGACTTCGAAGCCAAGGTGCGCCAAGGCAAGCCAGCCGAGCTCGAGCTGACCTACGACTCGGGCCGCCAAGACTCCGCCCGCGCCGCCAGCCGCGTGCGTGCCGCGCTCGAAGGGATCGCCCGCACGCTCGGCGCCGTGCGACTGATCGAGCGTGGGGTGAGCCCACAGATTCTCGCTCCGTTTGCGATAGCGGAGCGCGACCTCGCGACTCCAGAATCGCGCATGGCTTTCCTCTTCGCCGGAGTGCCGTTCACCCTCATCATGCTCGCCTTCATGGGCGGCCTGTACGTCGCCATCGACACCACGGCAGGGGAGCGCGAGCGCAATTCCTTCGAAGCCTTGATGACGAGCCCCGTCCCACGCGCCGCGGTGGCTTTCGGAAAGCTCGCGGCAGTGACCTTCTTTGCGTGGCTCGCCCTGGTGGTGAGCGCCGCCGGCCTCGTGTCGTTGCCGCACGTGTTACCCGCCCGCGCCCTCGATGTGCCGCTCAAGCTCGACCCGACGACCATCATCGCGTCGGTCGTCTTGTTGGTGCCGCTCACATTCCTCGCATCGGCATTGCAAACGCTGGTGGCTGCGAGCGCCAAGGGGTTCAAGGAGGCGCAAGCGACCCTGACGTACGTCGTGCTCGTGCCCATGGTGCCAGCGATGGTGCAGATCCTGGTTCAGCCCGAGCCACGCGCCGCCATCATGTGGATTCCGGCTTTCTCCGAGCAGATCATCATCGATCAGTGGCTGCGTAACCAAACCGTCGCCCCGGGGCTCCTGGCGCTGACCCTGGTGTCGACCAGCCTGCTTGCATTGTTGCTCGCATGGGGGGGTGCGCGGCGGTACGGTGATGAGCGCACGTTCTTGCCTTGAACCGTACTTGCCTTGAGTCCTAAGTCGGGAAAGCCGTGACCCCTTACCGCATCCTGTTGGTCGACGACGACGCGTTCTTCCTGCAGGTCTACGGCGACTTCCTGCGGGCGCGTGGCTTCGAGGTCGACTGTGTGGCCTCGGGCAAGGCGGCGCTCGAGCTCTTCGTCAAGGGCAAATATCGCCTGGTCGTCGCTGACCTCATCATGCCGCAGATGACCGGGCTCGAGCTCATCGAGCGCATCCGCGGGCTCGATGCCTTGCAAGACGTGGTGGTGGTTACCGGCGACGACGACGTGCGCACCGCGGTCCGCGCCATGCGGCTCGGCGTCTACGACTATTTGGTGAAGCCGGTCGAGCCCGAGGAGCTCGTGCACGTCATCGACCGCTTGCACGAACGCTCGACGCTCTACGACGAGCATGCGCGGCTCCTCAACGAGAACATCGAGTACGCGGAGATCCAGCGCATCTTCCTGCGCGCATTGCGCATCATGCAGAGCCTCGAGCTCGAGACCGTCTGCGAACGCTTGCTCGAGACCATGAGCGACGTATCCGGCGCGCAGGGGGCGGCGTTGTGGCTCGCCCGCGACGACAGCAACGAGCTGTCGATGCACGGGTATCGCGGCCTCGTCGAGCCGGGGAACCTGGCGATGGCCTGGGATCCCGAGACCACGCCGGTGGCGCGCGAGCTGCTCGCTGGCCTGCCGGTTCCGACGACCCGTGATCTGTCGAAGATGATGGTGACGCACCTGCCGTCGCCGGCCCTTCTCGTGCCACTCGCCAAAGAAGGGCGTCTCATCGGTCTGGTGCAGCTCGTCGACAAGCTCGGCGGCGGCTTCGACAGCCGTGACATCGGCCACGGCAAGATCCTCGCGGACGCGGCTGCGACCGCTATAGCGCACGCTCGGCGGTTCCGCCATCTCGAGCGCGTCGGCCTTCGTGACCCGTCCACGTCGGCGTACAACATGACGTATTTCGTCGACTACCTGGGCCGCGAGCTGCACAAGGCGCGGCGTTATCAGCGCAGCTTCTCGCTGGTGCAGGTATCCGTCGACAACCTCGAGCAGCTCAAGTCGAGCCTCAAGATCGACGTCATTCGCGAGGCGCAGCGTCGCCTCATCATGGCGATTGCCCAGACCCTGTCCGACATCGACGTCCTCGCGCGCGTCAACGACGACGAGATGTTCCTGCTCTTGCCGGAGGCGGACTTCCTGCGCGGTCTGGTGTTCGTCCGCCAAGTCCGCGACGCCATCGCCAAGAATCCCTTCCTCGCCGAGATCGACCGCCTGCATCCTATTCGCGTGAGCTTCGGCCCCGCGGCTTTCCCGCGCGACGGTGACGATGTCGATCAAATCTTCGCCGCGACGGCGCGCCGCCTCGACGAATCGCGACGCAGCTCGTTCCGCAAGCTCCACCTCGAAGACCTCGATTTCTGGAGCGCGGTCGACGTGCTCGTCGGACCGGATGGCCCGTACAGCGGCACCGGCCTGCGAAGCACGCGCCTCATGGCGATGACCGAAGACGAGCGCGGCATGTCGCGCCACGCGCTGTTCCCCGAGGGCGCCGTCGAAGACTTGCGCCGCAGCATCTTCGCCGAGGCCAACCGCCAAGGCAGACAACACGGTTGGCTCTACGTCGGCGGCAACTTCACCGGCGCCCCGGCTGATCGCAAATCGTTGCAGCAGCTCGGCCGCACCGGCGGCTCGGCCCTCAAGACCTACGTGCTCGGCCACAAGCGTATCATCGACATCGAAGACAGCTCGACGCTCACCCATGTGCAGGCGCCTGGCGACATCTTCGACCGGCACGAGATCATGCTGCTGTTGCTCGAGCATGCGGCCTACGGCCTCATCGCACGCCGCCGCAGCGACGGACGACTCTACGGCTTCCACACCGCGGACTGGACCCTCGTCGAAGCGCTCATCGACAAGCTCCAAGACGCCTATCACCTGCAGAAAGGGTAGGGACGATGACCGCTGCGAAGAAGCGTACCATCCTCATCGCCGACCCCGACGTCGAGGTCGCGCGCTCGCTCAAGAGCGCCTTGCAGGAGCAATACGAGATCCTCGTGGCGCGCGACGGCTCGAAAGCGCTCGAGACCTCGGTGCTGCGTTATCCCGATCTCATTCTTTTCTATCGCAACTGTCCGCTCATCGGGGCGACCCAGTTCCTGCGCATCTTGCGCACCAATCCGCGGACCGAAGACATCCCGCTCATCGTTCTCTCGGACGAGGCGGTTGCGGCCGGCAGCATGCCGGGTTTTCTCGAGGGTATCCTCGTCAAGCCGCTGAACCTCGACGAGGTTCGCGCTCACATCGCGCAGGTGTTCCGCCGCTCCGATGCCGTCCGCGAAGTCGGACACGAAGCCGGCGCGGTGAGCGGCAACCTCGAGCAAATCTCGATGGCCGACCTGCTCCAGGTCTTCTCGATGAACCGTCGCACAGGCGTCCTGCAGTTGCAGGGCGGGAGCATCGCCGCCGAGGTCTTCGTCAACGAGGGCCGCATCGAAGAAGCCACCTGCGGGCCGACGCGCGGCGAGAAGGCGCTCTACCGCATCATCGGGATGAACGAGGGTCGCTTCTCCTTCGTGCCGGGGCGCCAGTCGCCGGTTCGTTCGCTGGACGCGACCACCGACGCGTTGCTCATAGAGGGCATGCGCCAGGCCGACGAGCTCGAACGCATGCGCGATGAGCTGCCGGCAGCATCGGTGCGCATCGAGCAGGCCATCGCCCCCGACGAAGTTCCGCCGGGCCTTCATCCAGTCAACGCCGAGATCATGGCGTTGGTCGCAACCGGTCACGTCGCACGCGTCAGCGACGTCGTCGATCGCATCACCGCGACGGACCTCGACGCTTACCTCGCGCTACGCTCGCTCCTCACCGCCGGCTTCGTGCGCATCGTCGCTTCGGACGGTGTCGTCGATGGCAAGAGCTTGCTCACGCCTGACGAATCGTTCGAGCTGCGCTCGCGCTTGCGCCGTATCGGTTTGCCGCCGAGCTTCATGGGAGCGCCGAAGCTGGTGCTGGTGATGACCGACCCAGCGGATCTGCGCGCCACGGCCACGATGCTGCAGCGCTGGACGGAGTTCGAGCCAGCCGTCGGCGGCGACCCCGGGACCTTCGGCACCCTCGGCGTTCTCACTCTCGATCATGGCCTGGTGGTCGACGTCGTGGCGCTGTCGGCCGACCCTGCGCTCGCCCCGTTGGGCTACGCGCTGTCCGCGGGGGCCATCGCCGCCATCGTCATGGGACCGGCAGACGAGCTCAACGGAGCGCTCCGCTTGGTGGAAGTGGAGCGTCGCGCCTCGGTCGTATTCCTACGCTTCCCGGGTCAGCCCGCTATCGCGGAGGCTCCGCGGCGCACGATTTTGCCCGTGGCGAGCCTCGCCGAGGCCGAGCTCAGGCAAGCAGTGCAGACGGCGCTGCGGCATGGCGCAACCGCCGACCTGCGCGGCATGACGATCTAGCGGATTTTTACCGCGAGCTCGCTGTTGCCGATGGCGATGACGTCGCCGTCCGCGATCAGCGCCGAACCCACGCGCTCGGCGTTGATGAAGGTGCCGTTGGTGCTCGCGAGATCGATGATGCCGACGCCGCCGCTGTCGTAGAACAGCATGGCGTGAGCGCGTGAGATCGAATCGTCGGCGAAGATGATGTCGGGGCCACGCTCGAAGGCGGAGGCGTTGAAGGCGGCCATGTTGCCGACGGTCGCCGCGGGGGCGCGCTCCTTGAGATGCTTCGAGAGGATGTCGGCGGCGGCGCTGTCGAGCACGCGATTGCCGTCGCGATCGATGAAGGCCGTCTCGGTCTCCGAGAGGTGGCGGCCGATGAGGCGGCAGGATCCGAGATCGATGCTGACCGTGTCGCCGTCGTTGGGACCGGATGTAACCGAGAAGACCGCGCGGTGCGACGTCATGACTTCGAGTTCTGACAGACCCGTGGGAGGCGGTGCAAGACCCCGCCGCGTTGGTGATGCTCCCACCGATCGACCTTGGCGCGCTGCGGCAAGCGACGCTATGTTAGCTGACGGAGGATCTATACGATGGCTAGTAGCGCACCGACGAGCTCGCCCAACCCCTACCTCGCGACCGGCGGTTCCTTCGTGCACGTTCCGGTGCTGAGCGGCGAGATCTTCACGCCCGAGCGCTTCAGCGACGAGCAGCGCCAGTATCGCGCCACCGCGCTCGAGTTCTCGCAGAAAGAAGTCGAGTCGCGCGTCGAGGAGATCGACGCCAAGAAGCCGGGAGTCATGCCCGATCTCATGAAGAAGGCTGCCGAGCTCGGGCTCTTCATGGTGGAGATTCCGGAGGCCTACGGTGGTCTCGGTCTCGACAAGGTCACCGGCATGCTGGTCGCCGAGGCCATGGCGCGGGTCGGCTCGTTTGCGGTCACCTACGGCGCCCACACCAACATCGGCACCATGCCGATCGTCTTCTACGGGACGCACGAGCAGAAGCAGCGCTACTTGCCCCGCCTGGCTTCCGGCGAGTGGATTGGCGCCTACTGCCTCTCGGAGCCCGACAGCGGCAGCGACGCCTTGGCCGCTAAAACGGTCGCGAAGCTCACACCCGACGGTAAGCACTACGTGCTGAACGGCACCAAGCAGTGGATCACCAACGGTGCGTTCGCCAACGTCTTCACGATCTTCGCGCAGGTCGACGGTGACAAGTTCACCGCCTTCATCGTCGAAAAGTCCTTCAAGGGCGTCTCGCACGGTGCCGAGGAGCACAAGCTCGGCATCCGCGGCAGCTCCACCACGCAGATCATCCTCGAAGACGTGAAGGTTCCGGTCGAGAACGTGCTCGGCGAGGTCGGTCGCGGTCACAAGATCGCGTTCAACATCTTGAACATCGGCCGTTGGAAGCTCGGCTCGGGCTCGATTGGCGGCGCCAAGTACGCGCTCGGGATCGGTGTGCGCTACGCCAAGGAGCGCAAGCAGTTCAAGAAGCCCATCGCGTCGTTCGGCCTCATCCGCCAAAAGATCGCGGAGGCCGCGACGCTCATCTACGCCGGTGAGGCCATGGCGTACCGCTTGGGTGGAGTCATCGACGAGAAGATCGGCGAGCTCGACGCCCAAGCCGCCGACTACCACAAGAAGGCCATCACCATTATCGAGGACTTCACCATCGAAGCTTCGGTCTTGAAGATCTTCGGTAGCGAGGCGCTCTACAAGATTGCCGACGACATGCTGCAGGTGCACGGCGGCAACGGCTATGTCGAAGACTATCCCGTCGAGCGCATTCTGCGCGACGCCCGCATCAACCGCATCTTCGAAGGCACCAACGAGATCAATCGCTTGATCATCCCCGCGACGCTCTTCAAGCGCGCTCTCGATGGTCAGATGCCGCTCATGGAGTACACCGCGAGCATCATCGACGAGCTCGGTCGCCCCGACACCTTGCCGAAGCGTCAGCCCGGTCCTCTCGGAGCCGAGGCCTGGGCCACGGAGCTTGCAAAGCGCGCCGTCGTCTACGCTGCGAGCTATGCCGCCCAGAAGTACATGCAGGACTTGCGCGAGAAGCAGCTCTTGCTGGGAGCGTTGGCGGATTGTTTGGTCGACATCTACGGCATGGATTCGGTCGTTGGCCGCGCCAACCAGGCGATCCGCGCCGAAGGCGAGGCGAAGGGCGAGGCTCACCGCCAGCTCGCGTCGCTGTATTGCTTCGAGGCCCGCGCCGACGTTTTCCAACGCCTGCGCCGTGTCGCCATGATGATGGCGGAGGGCGAGGAGCTCGAGATGCTCTACGCAAACCTCGAGAAGCTCGACCAGCGTTACCGCGTCGACTTCATGCGCCTCCAAGACGACGTCGCGGAGCGCATGATCGAAGACGACGGTTACACGATCTGAGGCCCACGAAGATGCCGGTGACGGCTGGGAGTTTGCGCTCTTGTCGGAATCCGCCGATGATGCGCCCGTGAGCCAGGCGCGCCTGCGTTTTTCCCACGCGATGCTGACTGACGTTGGTCGCGTGCGCCAACGCAACGAGGATATGGCGGACGCCAACCCTCGGAGGGGTATCTACGTGCTCGCGGACGGCATGGGTGGCCATCCCGCCGGCAACGTCGCCTCGAAGACCGCGGTCGATGCGCTCATCGCTCACTTGGTCGGCAAGGGGACGCGCGACCGTCCGACCAAGCTCCGCGAATCGGTATTGGTTGCGAACCGCGCCGTCTTGCAGCTCGCGGAGACCGATCCGTCGATGCACGGCATGGGCACGACGGTCTGCGTGCTGTGGATCTCACAAGCCCGGGCTTATCTCGCGCACATCGGCGACTCGCGCATCTACGTCATGCGTGACGGCGAGCTGCACCAAATCACCCGCGACCATACCGTCGTGCGCGAGCTCATCGACCGCGGCGAGCTCGCCGAAGGCTCGGTAGAAGCGCAGCGCATTGGCCACATCCTCACGCAAGCGGTCGGGCTCGAGCCGCATGTCGAGCCGGATCTCGGCATGATGCCGCCGAAGGCCGGCGACATCTACATGATGTGCAGCGATGGCCTGTCGGACACCGTGCCCGACTCCGCGATGGCGGAGATCATGCGTCAGCACAACGACGTGAAGGCGTGTGCGCATGCGCTCGTGGCCGCGGCTCTCGAGGCGGGCGGCCATGACAACGTCACGGTGCTCATCGTGCGCTGCGAGGCGGCGAAGGCGCGGAAGAAAAAAAGCAGCTAGCGCGCGATCATCTTGCGGAGCGCTTCGTGGATGCGGGTGTGCACGCCGGGGTCGAGAGGCGTGTTGTGCAAGGCATCGGGACGCGTCACCAGCGACTTCTCTCCCGCATAAGCTTCGAACACGAGCTGCTGGTACTTCGGGAGCACGACCTCGTCTTTGGTGGAGCTCACGAAAAGTGCCGGGCACTTCGAGGCACGGGCGTTGCTCACGCTGTCGAGTGTGTCGGGGATCTGGCGGGCGACTTGTTTCGCCAGAATCCACAGGTTCCACCAGCCATACTCACCGACGATGATCTCCCGCAGCGCCGGTGGGTTGACCAGGATGGCACCTGCCGCGGGACGCGTCGCGGAGACGTGGAGCGCCGCGGTGGTGCCGAGGCTCGTTCCAATCACCACGATGGGCTTGTCTCCGGCGAGAGACTTCACGTGGTCGAAGGCGATGGCGGCTGCGTTTGCGACACCCTCGAGCGAGGCGGGGCCTTGGCTCATGCCGAAGCCCGGGTAGTTCACCGCCCAGAGCTCGATGCCGAGCTCGCCATAGACTCTCCCCTCGCTCGTCACCCAACGATCGGCGAGGTCGGCATTGCCGTAGAAACGCACGGCGTAGCCACGCGCCTGGGGATGCGGCACGCGCCAGAGCTCGATGGATGCGTCGCCTTCGCGGACGAAATGCTGCTCGGCGGGCGGGGCCGCGCCTTCACTCGGCTGCGGGAAGATGACGAGCTTGTCGGCGAGAGACACGCAGGACGGAATGATAGCGCAGAGCGCGACCCACCCCAGCACGATCGACGCGCAGCGCAGCCACCAGGCCATCACGCCAAGAGAGCGGTGAGCTTCTGGGCGGCGTCGTAGTCGATGTTCTTGAAGCGTGGTCTGTAATTGTCGAACAGACGACCGTAGACGTCCTTGGCAACGGGGTCGCGCTCGGCAGCGGGGAGCGCATGGAGAGCGGCCTCGAGTGAAGCGATGGGCCCGTCGAGGTCTCCGGTCGCAGTCTCGATGACGCGCATCGTGTCGAGGACCGCTAGGTGACGCGCAATCTGCTCGCGCGCCTTGGCGTCTCCCAAGCCTTCATCCTCGATCGAACGGCTCAGGATCGCTGTGACCGCCGGCGAGAACCAAATGTGTCGATCCTTCAAGTCTTCGCGGGTCGCGCGTGCGACCTTCGCGATCGCTGCGCGCTCCAGCGGACGTTCTTTCGCTGCGTCCAAGAGCCGGACGAATGGCTCCATAGCGTCGCCGTCCAGCAGGGCATCGGCCATTTTCGCCTTCTGCCGCTTGGCCAGCCGCTCGATGCCATACGTCGAGCCGAAGAACGTGGCGGCGCCTGCGAACAATGACCCGAGGAGCACCGCTGCGACGTCTTTGTAGTACCAGCTGTCCGCGACCCGGTGGGTCCAGCCTTCGCGGTAGCTGTACGAGTAGGCGGCGCCGTTTGGCCAAAAGTCGTAGGTAAGCGCGGCGGTGACGCCAATACCCAGTGCCGCCGTCGCCGGCAGGAGCCAACGGCTGGCCGCGACTTTGGTCAACCGACTCTCGGCATTCGCGCCGTAGGGGCGGGTAATGGCAGCGAGGACCGCATTCGCCCGACGCTCCGCCGATTCGACCGCATCGACCGAAGCCTTCATCGCGGAAAGGGTGACGACCGGAGTCGGCACCATGGCGTTGACGGGGGTGACTTGTAGGGGGGCGATCGAAGACGCCGGATCGACAACTTGGGTAGCCACAGGTCTCGGACCGAGCGATTCCATCCAGTTTCCCGCTTTCGTTGCTCCGTTTTCGTTCGCTTCTCCGAGTTGTTGCGCCCTCGGCGGGTGACACGCTGGTCTCGGCCCCCTAGGCAACGGTTGGCTTGTCGATCCCGGAGCCTGCGTGCTACCTCCTGCGACCGATGTACCTCGGGGTCGTCATCGGTACCGTTGTGGCCGAGCAAAAGGCCGAAGGCCTGAACGGGCGCACCTTCCTCTTGGTGCAGCCGGTCGACGACCAGCAAGCGCCGGTTGGACCGATGCAGGTCGCGGTCGACACCGTCAAAGCCGGTCCCAAGGACCTGGTGGTTTTGGTCGGCTCGCGCGAAGCGGCGCTCGCCCTCGACCCGTGGTTCGTGCCGGTGGATGCTGCGATCGTCGGCATTGTCGACGACCTCAACGTCGCCGAGGCCAAGCGAAGGGCGGCGGCTCGCTGATGCGCGTCTGCGAAGTCATCGGCAACGTGGTCGCCAGCGCCCATCACCCCGCGTACGACAACGCGAAGCTCATGGTGGTGCAGCCGCTCGATGACTCAGGCAACAAGGTCGGCGCCTCCTTGCTCGCCATCGATCGCGTCCAGGCCGGCGTCGGTGACCGCGTCCTCATCATGGGTGAGGGCAACGGCGTTCGTCAGCTTTTGGGCAAAGACGCCGGTCCGATTCAGGTGCTCATCGTCGGCATTGTCGACGCAGTGGAGAGAGCGTGACCATGGTTCCCACTCAGACCCGCCGCGCGCTCGAAGATCAGATCGTCGCTTTCAGCCATCGGCTCCACGCCGCGGGTTGGGTGGCCAATCACGACGGCAACATCACCGTGCGCCTCGCGAGCGATCGCTTCCTCGCGACGCCCACCGGCGTGTCGAAGGCAGCGGTCTGCCGCGACCAGCTCATCGTCGTCGACGGTGCTGGCAAGGTTGTCAGCGGTTCCTCGAAGCCGTTCAGCGAGATCGAGCTGCATCTCTACGTGTACCGCCACCGCTCCGATGTCCGTTCAGTCATGCACGCGCATCCGCCGACCGCCACTGGCTTCGCGGTCGCCGGTATTCCCATTCTCACGACCATGATGGCCGAGCCGGTGGTATCGCTCGGCAGCGAGATTCCGCTCGTGCCATACGCCCGGCCGCGGACACCGGAGGCGACAGGCAACTTGAGCCAGGCCATCGAGGACGCCGACGCAGTGATGCTCGCGAATCACGGTGCTCTCTCGTACGGCCCCGATCTCGAGACCGCGTATCTGCGGATGGAGCTCGTCGAGCATCTCGCGAAGATTCAACTGGTCGCCCGGCAAGTGGGCGCCGTCCGCGAGATCCCCAGCGGTGACGTGAGCAAGCTGCTCGAGTCGCGCGCCAACGCCGGCCTTGGCCGCGCCGGCCGCAATCGCGTACACAACGACGACCGCACGGTGATCGTGCGCATGGCCGCCGGAGCGAAAGCCAATGGCTGAGATGGACCAACTCGTCGACGAGATCGTCAAACGCGTGCAGAGCCGTCTCGGTGGCGCTCCCGCACCGAAGTTGCAGCTTGCCGGTGACCGTTGCGAGAGCGGCGTCGGTCCGAATTGCGACACCTGCCGTGGCTGCCACGTGAAACGCCCGAACGACGTGCGCAACATCGTCGACCTCGGCGCCGCCCGTATCGCTGCGGGCATCGGACACGACAGCCCCCCCTCCGACATCGCGCCGCTCATCGACCACACGCTGCTCAAGGCCGATGCCACCAAAGAGGAGCTCAAGAAGCTCTGCGAAGAGGCCAAGAAGTACGGTTTCGCGACCGTCTGCGTGAATCCGACCAACGTCCGCTACTGCGCCGGCCTGCTCGAGGGCTCGTCTACCAAGCCCATCGCCGTCGTCGGCTTTCCGCTCGGTGCTTCGGTGCCGCAGGCCAAGGCCTTCGAAGCGCGCCAGGCCGTCCGCGATGGCGCACAAGAGATCGACATGGTCATCAACATCACGGCGCTGAAGGCGAAAGACTACGCCACCGTGCTCGATGACATCTGCGCCGTCGTCGCCGCGTCCGCTCCCAAGCCGGTGAAGGTCATCCTCGAGACCGCGATGCTCGACACCGAGCAGAAGATCATCGCCTCGGCTCTCTCCAAGGTCGCCGGCGCGGCATTCGTGAAGACCTCGACCGGTTTCGGTCCCGGCGGCGCCACCGCCGAAGATGTCGCGCTCATGCGTCGCATCGTCGGTCCCGAGATTGGCGTCAAAGCTTCGGGCGGCGTGCGCACCACCGATGACGCGGTCGAGATGATCCAGGCGGGCGCCAACCGTCTCGGCGCCTCCGCGTCCGTCGGCATCGTCACCGGCAATTCCTCGAAGACCGCCGGCAAGGCGAAGCGGGCAGGGGGCTACTAGTGTACAGGCTGCTGGCGCTGGTCGGTCTGGCGCTCGGCTCGGCCTGCACTGCCACCGCTCCTGGAGGTCCTGGCATGCCGTTCAAAGCGTTGGTCGGTCCAGTCATCATCGCGCATCGCGGCGGCTCGCTCGAGGCGCCGGAGAACACGCTGGCCTCGCTCAAACACGGCGTCGCCATCGGTGCCGATTGGCAAGAGCTCGACGTCACCCTCACCAAAGACGAGAAGCTCATCGTCATCCACGACGATACGCTCGAGCGGACAACCGAAGGCAGCGGCCCGGTCATCACCAAGAAGCTCGAAGAGCTGCGCAAGCTCCACGCCGGTGACCCCAAGTGGGCCGACTACGTGGTGGAGCGCCTCGCCAAGATGGGCATCGAAGCGCCGAGCTTCGCCGGCAAGTACCCCGAGGAGAAGCTGCCGACCCTCGAAGAAGTGCTGCGCATCGACGGTGCTCAGCTGATGATCGAGATGAAGGCGCACCCGGATCCCAAGGCCCTCGCCTTCGCGACCGTCGACGCGGTGCATGCCGCCAACATGGGCGGGCGTGTCGTGCTCGCGAGCTTCGAAGCGCCGCTGCTCCTGCAGGCGAACCTCCGTGACTCGAGCATGCCGCTCCTGGGCCTTGCCGAGGACGTGAAGGGCATCGAGGCGATGCTGAAGCTCCCGATCAGCGTGCTCGGCGTCAGCGTCGAGCTCGCCGAAGAGGCCCTGCGCATGACGCCGCAAGGTATCGCGGTGTGGATCTGGACGGTTTACACCCCCGCCGACGCACGACGCCTCGCCGAGCTCGGTGTCCACGGCATCATCACCGACGCGCCGACCACCGTGCTCGCGGAGATCCGCAAGGAGCCCACCGACTTGATGGTCGAAAGGTGAAGAAGAGCCCAGTCATCCTGGCGCTCGACGTTCCGGAGCGCGCCCGTACCCTCGAGCTCGCGAAGCTCCTCGGGCCCGAGGTCGGCATGGTGAAGCTCGGTCTCGAGAGCTTCGTCGCCCATGGCCCCGAGCTCGTGCGCGCGGTCGTCGGCATGGGTTTACAAGTCTTCCTCGATCTCAAGCTCCACGACATCCCGCGCACCGCGGCCGCCGCGGCAAAGATGGCCGTCGATTTGAAAGTGAACCTTCTCACCGTGCACGCGAGCGGGGGCGCCGAGATGGTTCGGGCTTGCCGCGAGGCGGTGGGCGATTCGCTCCATCTGGTCGCGGTCACCGTGCTCACCTCGCTAGGTGACGACGACCTCGCCGGTGTCGGCTTCAACGGACAAGCCGCGACGGTGGCGGCGCGGCTCGGCAAGCTCGCCATCGACAGCGGCGCTCATGGGCTCGTGTGCAGCGCCCTCGATCTGCCCGCTCTCGCGAGCGTCGGCGGTACACGCGTCGTTCCGGGGGTTCGTCCGGCATCCGGGGCGGTTCACGATCAGAAGCGCGTGGCGACGCCCGCTCAGGCGATGAAAGCGGGCGCGACCTGGCTCGTCGTCGGCAGGCCCATCCTCGAGGCTTCTGACCCCGTGGCAGCAGCGCGCACCATCAACGCCGAGTTAGGGTAGGGCACTCATGCAAGCCGACCTCATCTACGGCCGGCATCCGGTCGGTGAAGCGCTGCGCAGCAGCAGCCGTCCCATCCAGAAGCTGCTGGTCGCGGAAGGCGCAAACCTCGGTGACCTTCTCGAGATCGCCAAGCAACGGAACATTCCGGTGCAGAAGGTTGGTCGCGGCAAGCTCGACTCCATGTGCGGCGGCGCTCAGCACCAAGGCATCGTCGCCATGGTTCCCGCTTTTGCATACAGCGACATCGACGATGTTATTGAAGCAGTTATGGAGCGAGGTGAGGCGCCGCTGATCCTCGCGTGCGATCAGATTCAGGATCCGCACAACTTGGGCTCGCTAGCCCGCAGTGCCCTGGCCCTCGGAGCGCACGCGGTGATCTTCCCCAAGGACCGCGCCGTCGAGGTGACGGGCACGGTGGTGAAGACGTCCGCTGGCGCGACCGCACATTTGCCGATGTGCCGCGTCACCAATCTCCGCACCACCCTCGACCAGCTCAAGGAACGCGGCCTCTGGGTGTACGGCGCCTCGGCCGACGAAGGCTCGCCAATCGCGGACACAGATTTAGCGCGCCCATGCGTAATCGTCGTAGGATCGGAAGGCGATGGTATGCGCCGACTCACGATCCAGACCTGCGATGCCCTCGTACATATCCCCATGAGCGGAAAACTGGGCTCACTGAATGCGGCGGTTGCCGGTGGCATCGTGTTATACGAAGCTTCGCGTCAACGCCGCGCCCAAGGAAAGTCATGAGAGCAATGCTGCGCTTCCTCGTCGTTGCCATCGCCACCGTCGTCAGCAGCCAAACTGCCGCTGCAGCGGACGCGGTGTTGGTGACCGCCCCGCGCGGAGCGCCTGCCAAGCTCGGCAACGCTTTCTCCGACACCGTGAAGAAGAACGTGCGCGGCAAGGTCATCAAGGGCCCGGCGCTCAAGGTCACCAAGATGAGCGACCGCACGCAGGCGTTGACCCAGGCCTGCGCCGCCAAGGGGACCGCCTACGCCGTCGATGCGGCCGTCGACAAGAAGCGGCTCACGGTCATCGTCATCTCCGCGAATGGTGACCTCGTCTTCGAGAAGGCGAGCGCCTACCCCAAAGCGGCGGCCAAACAGAAAGCAGTGCTCATCGACGCCGCACGTGGCGCCGCCGCCGCCATCAAGGCCGCGTCTGCCAACAGCGCTCCAGTCGCTGCGCCCACGCCGGCCCCGGCCCCGAGCATGCCGACGGCCCCGACCGATCCTGCCACGACGTCGCCTTCCGCCAGCGGCGGCTCCGACCCGTTCTCCTCCGGCGCAGCCCCGCCATGGATGGCCACCTCACCGACCGCACCCAAGAGCTCCGAGCCCTTGCCGACCACACAGACGCAGACCAGCAGCGAGGTCGCGGCGAGCGAGCCCACCAAAGCCAAGAAGCGCGACGGCGGTGGCCGCGGTGACTTCCGCATCGCTTTCGGCCCTCTGGCCGGTGGCTCGGGCTACAAGGAGCACATCGACACCTCGCGCGATCAGGGTGACCGTGACGTGAAGATCTCGTTGGCCCCGCACTTCGGCGGCCAGCTCGAGCTCGAGCACGCGGTCGGCTTCCGTCTGACCGCGCAGGTCGCCAAGCAGTCGGCGACGCTGCAACCCGATGTCACCGATCCGCAGGACATCAGCATCTCCCAGATGACCGCCTCCGGCCGCATGTCGCTCGCTTTGACGGACGGCGATCTGCCGGTCGCCTTGGCGATCGGTGGTGGCTACGAGAAGCTCGACGCCACCGGCCAGCCCGACATTCTCTGGGTGCCTTCGAGCAAGCTGCTCGGCACCTTCGTGGGCGTAACCCTCTCGTCGGGTGACCTCACGACGGTCGGCTTCACCTTCGAAGGCGGCGCCGGCATCGTCCCCTGGGGCAAGCACACGCGCACCGCCGACACCGTCGAGCTCAGCTCACGCGCCCTCGGTGGCCAGGGTTGGCTCCGCGGCCGCTACCAGTTCCCGAAGGCCCTCGGCTCGAGCGCTGGCTTCTTCATCGAAGGCGGAGCCCAGCTGCGCTACCTCACGCTCTCGCCGGGCACTGTCACGCTCCCCGCCGAAGACGGCACCGTCCGCACGACCTCGCTCCCCGTCGGCGACGACAAGAGCAACCGCTTCGACTACGGCATCGGCGCCAGCGTCGGCATCATGTGGCGCCCCGGCGACTAAATTGGTGACAGTCACCATTTTAAATTGGTGACTGTCACCATTTTCCCGGCTTAGTGGACGCGCGCGCGGCCGGCCTTCTTGGCCGCGTACAAGCGTTCGTCGGCGACGCGTAACAATGCGTCGGCGCTGTCGCCATCTTCCGGAAACGCAGCGACGCCGGCGCTGAAGGTGACCTGGAAGGTGCGCCCGTCATCCGTGCTGAACGCCGTCCCCGCGAGCTCGTCGAGCAGACGCGTCACGACTTGCCGTGCCATCACCACCGGCGCGTTCGGTAGCGCGACGACCAGCTCCTCGCCGCCCCAACGTCCGCGCACGTCTTCGGTTCGCAGGCGCGTCGCCAACAGCTGTCCAGTCGTCGACAACACGCGGTCACCTACCAAGTGACCGTAGCCGTCGTTGATCTTCTTGAAGTGGTCGAGGTCGAGCAAACAGATCGATAGCGGTCTGCTATAGCGACGCGACTCTGCAAGGCGTGCCTCGAGCTGCTCGAGGAATGCGCGCCGTAAGGTGAGGCCGGTCAGGGTGTCGCGATCGGCGCGGTCGCGTAGGAGCTTTGCTCGCTCGACGCGAACCTCGACGCGCGCCAAGAGCTCCTCGTTGACCACCGGTTTCACCAGATAGTCGTCGGCGCCGGAGCGGAAGGCGGCGATGCGTTGCTCGACTGCGCTTTGCGCCGTCAGGAAAAGAACCGAGATGTGTCGCCACTTGGCGCTCGCGCGGATCTGTTTGCAAAGCTCCAAGCCGGTCACACCCGGCATTTGCATGTCGAGCAGGACCAGATCCGGATTCAGCTCTTCGAGCATCGCGAACAGCTGCGCTGGATCGGTGATGTGCCGTGCGGCGATGCCGCGAGGGGCCAACACGGCGAGGACGAGCTTCCCGAATGTCGGGTCGTCGTCGACTACCAGCACGCGCGTTTGCTGTGGACGCTGCTGCAACAGCCGGCCGAGCGCGGCAGCGATGACGTCGGCGCTCGTGTCCGAGGGCATGCGTAGCGAGGCACCAGCGTGGACCGCATGGGCTTCGGGAACCGTCGCGGACCGCGGCTCGAGAAGCGCGATCACCACGTTCTCGGCGCCGGGCACGGTGCGCAACCCACCCGCGATGCGGCTCAGCATCTCGTGTGGACGATTGGTCATGTCGACCAGGACGGCGGCCGGCATACGCGCGCGGGCGCGCTCGGTGAGATCCTTGGGGTCGACGACCTGCACCACCGTGTATCCATGCGTGCGGCCATGGGTGACGAGCTCGCGCGCCAGCTCGGGGGCGCCGCCGACCAGGATGACGAGATCGTGCGGCATGGTGCGGCTCGGCGGCAGCGCCGGCGGCTTCAGAGCGGGAGGCGCGGCGACGCTCGGGGTCGGCAAGCGCTTGAATGCCTGATCGATGATCGACCAGGACGCTTTCGTGCCTTCGACGGGTTGGCCTTTCGATGCAACGAGCGCGTCTTCGATGGCTGCTGCCGCTTCACTCACCGCATGCAGGCCGTGGGTTCCCGCGGTGCCGCGCATCTTGTGCGCGCGCTCCCGGGCCTCGCTCCACGCGCTCGTGTCCGTGGCGGAGGTGCGCAACTTGCCGAGAGCGACACCAAGCTCGGCGACGAGCTGGGGAAGCCCGGCGGCGTATTCGTCGCGAATGGCTGCGAGCTCGGCTGCGAGATCGTCTGTGGCGGCCGGCGCGTTCTTGCTGCCCAAGAGGGCGTCGATTTGCGCGACGAAGGCGCCCGCTTCGAGCGGCTTGTGAGCGATGAGCGCGACACGGAGCTCGTCGTTGAGGCGCTTGAACGAGCTCATGTCGCGGTAAAACGACGAGACGAAGATGACCGGTACCTCGGGCTGGACCTGCCGCAGCTTCGGGATCCAGACGAGGCCGTCGCCGTCGGGGAGGAGGCCGTCGATGATCACGGCTTGCGGCTTGTGTTGGGCGAGGGCTGCGACGCCCTCACGGCCGCTCGCTGCTTCGACGACAGTGTGCCCGCGCTTGGCGAGCGCCGTGGTGAGAATGCGCCGGAATTGCGCGTCGTCGTCGACGAGCAGAACGAGGCTCATGCAGTTCCCAACGCCGCCTTGATGTCGCGGTCCAGGGTCATGGGATCGAACGGCTTGGTGAGCGCGGTGACAGCGCCCAGCCGCTTGAAGCGCTCGACCTCGGAGGCGATTGCTTTAGCGGTCAGAAAGATGACCGGGATGGCCGAGGTCGCTGCATTCTGTTTCAAGGCGGCGAGGGTCGTGGGGCCATCCATGAGCGGCATCATGACGTCGAGCAGGATGACGTCAGGCCGATGCTCCGCCGCGAGCTTCAGCGCCTCCATGCCGTTCTCCGCCTCGACGAGGTCGTGCCCGCCGAGCTTGCGTAGGGCGAGGCCAGCGATGCGCCTGATGTCGGGTTCGTCGTCGACGATGAGGATGCGCACGCGGTCTCCTATGCCTTGAAGATATTCGGTGAAGAGCTACTCGCAGCCTTTTTTGCGGTTGGCTTGCCGAGGAGCTCTTCGACGGTCTGCGTGAACTCGTCCTCCGACACGCGGGACTTGGTGAGGAATCGGGTTGGGCCCAGGGTCAGGCGGTCGCGCTCGCCGGAGTCGAAGTCGCGTCCGCTGTAGACGATGAGGGGCAGGCGTTTCGCTTTGTCGTTGCGGCGCAGCTCCGAGACCAGCTCGAAGCCATCGGCGTCGGGGAGACCGATGTCGAGCACCAAGAGGGCGGGCAGACGTTCGCGCATCATGGCGGCGGCGCGCCGTGCCGAGGTCGCCACGCGGGTGAAGATGCCTTGTTGCGCGAGCCGGAGGGCCGTCACCTGCGCGAAGGCGTCGTCGTCCTCGACGAGAAGCACGTCTGCGAGTCCGTTATCGCGAACGGCGGTGACGATGCGTTGGCCGGCGCCAGGACCGCCGATGATCGCCGCGAGATCGCGTGAGCTCGGGTCGGGCGCGAGCAAGATGTGCTCACCCAAGAAGAAGAGTGGGGTGCCGTGAATGGACTGCACGAAATGCGCAGCTTCGAGCAGCGAAGCCGCCGCCGCGGGATCGGCTGCCAGGTCGAGCACGGCGACGTCGGGTGGCGTGTTGCGCAGGTGATGCACCGCTTCTTCGGAACGGGCGGCGACAGCGATGTCGAATCCCTTCTCCTCGAGGCTCGTGGCGAAGCGCTTGCGTAGCGTCTCGTCACCTTCGAAGAGCAGCCCCAGCGGCCGCACCGCGCGCGGCATGCGGATGGCGAAGGTACTGCCGCGTCCGACCTCGCTCATGACGCGGATGCTGCCGCCATGCTGAGTCATGATGGCCTTGCAGATGGCGAGGCCGAGGCCAGTGCCGCCCTTGCGCCGCGCGTCCGACGAATCGACCTGACGGAAGCGCTCGAAGATGAGCTCGAGCGACTCCTTGGGAATGCCGCGGCCGCGATCGATGACGCGAACCTCGACCTCGTCACCGACGATCGAGGCCTCGATCGAGATGGTGCTCCCGCCCGGCGAGAACTTGATGGCGTTCGAGAGCAGGTTCACCAGCACCTGCACGATGCGGTCGTCGTCGGCGTTGGCGACGGCGTCGGTGGAGGTGACCGCGATCGACAGTCCTTCCTGATGGGCGAAGCCGCGAACCGCTTCGCTGGCGCGGTCCATGAGCGCCTGGACGTTGACTGGGGCGAACTGCATGTCGAGCTTGCCCGAGTCGAGCTTCTCGAGATCAAGGATGTCGTTGATCAGCGTGATGAGGCGCACGACGTTGCGCTCGGCGATCTCCACGACCTCCTTGGCGTCACCGGGCAGGTCACCGAGCACGCCGGCCGAGAGCAGCGATAGCGAGCCGCGAATGGAGGTGAGCGGAGTGCGCAGCTCGTGGCTCACCGTCGAGACGAACTCCTTCTTGAGCCGCTCGACCTCGCGCCGCTCCGTGCTGTCGCGCATGTCGGCGACGTAGCTGGTGCCGCCGGGAAGCTGCGCCTCGTACATCCAGACGTCGCACGGGAAGACGCTCCCATCTGGGCGCCGGCCGGTGCGCTCGCTCACCCGGCTCAGCATGGTCTGGACCACGTCTTTGAAGGTCCGGGGGTCGCCCTGGCTGCGAGCGTCGGCGAACAGCTCGGCAGGCGTTTTACCTAGGATGGCGCCGTCCTCGAGGCCGAACATGCGCTCGCACGCGGCGTTGGCGGCGGTGATGTACCCGTCTTTGTCGAAGACCGCGATACCGGACTGGAGCTGACCGATGAGCGACGTCGACCACTCTTCGCTGGTGCGCAGGGCCGCTTCCATCTCGACGCGGTGGGCGAGCTCGCTCTTCAAGGCGGTGAACTGATCGCGGATGACGCGGAAGGCGGGCTTGAAGACGAGCGTGCCCTGGTAAATGAGCATCAGCAGGATGGCGATGCACAGGACGACGGAAAGCTTGCGTACGCCATGGACATGCTCACTCGCCGCGCGCTCGAAATCGTGAACCACGACCTCCATGCTCGCGAGGAAGGTGGGCTCGTTGAGCAATATCTGTTGCACCGGCCCTTCGAGGACGTCGGCGTCGGCATCGGGGTCTGCGAGGAGCTTGAGTAGCTTCTCCACTCCATCCACCATGGCGGACTGAGCGAACTCGAGTGACTTGAGGTCCTCGGCTAGCGTGCGAGCCACGGAGGTGCTGCGCGACGATGGGCCAGCGCTCGCCTTGATCACCTCCGCGGCGCGCGTCCACTCGGACAAGGCAACGTTGAGCTCTCCGCGCAGACGGCTGCGGGTGTAGGTGTCGGTAGCCTTTTGGGCCAGCACCGCGACTTTGGCGATCCGCTGGCTAAGCATGCGTTGTCGGCCAGCAAGATTGATGATGGGGCCGTCGTCGACCTCGCGCGCGAGCCCCGCTTGCAAGAGGATCTGACTGGTCAGCACCAGAACCGCGAGCACCGCGATGCCGATGCTGTGCATGCGGTCGAGACGCGGTAGGCGGCGTACCCCGGCGTCGACGGTGTCTGGTTTCGGCATCGGCATGCTGGCGATCACCAGCTTAAACCCGAATCGAGGGTGTTAGGAATGGCCGATTTGCGGGTCTTTGCGGGTTGCCGAAGTCCGCGATAGCATTCGATCATCGTGCGGCTTGACTTCAAAAAAGGCGATCCTTATAAGCCGCGTTTCCAATAGCGGGGGCCAATCCGTAAAAGGACCAGCCTTCGCCGGACGGAAGCCCTCGGCTGGCGTAGCTCAATTGGTAGAGCACCTGATTTGTAATCAGAAGGTTGCGGGTTCAAGTCCCTTCGCCAGCTCCAGGGCTGCCGTCGTTTGGATGGAGATTTTTCGGAGGGATACCCAAGTGGCCAAAGGGAGCAGACTGTAAATCTGCCGGCGTACGCCTTCGAAGGTTCGAATCCTTCTCCCTCCACTCCATCCCGCCCCTGAAGAATCGATCCGAGCCGCGCCCATTCAGCGCCTGCGGCTAACGGGTGTCTGCGCCCTCCTGACGGAGTGAATCGAGTCACATGCTCGGTGCCAACGCGGCGCACCCAGGCGTGACACCACGCGCTCATACGGTCCGATACCGGGAACCTACTCTCGCTCTTGCAAAGGTGCGGCCCGGTGGCGGTTTCCCCTACAAGCGTCTCACGACCGCAAGCAAGCACGCAAACGAAGCAGGCGGAGAGCGCTCCCCAGCTCGCGCGCAAGACCGCGATGGAGCCACAGCAGCAATCGGCGAAGCCCGTCATGCCCGTGCTGGCACCGCGCACCGGACCGATCTTCGTCGCTCAACCGGTTCTGCAAGCGAAGCCGCGCCTCACCTACGCTGAGATGGTGTCCCTCCTGGAGCCGCTCATCGCGCCCCAGGCCGAAGCCATCCGAGCCCTCGTTGGCAACAATCCCGGCGACGTCACGATCGTCTACGCCGTCGACATCACCGGCCGCGAGGTCCAGGTCTGCCTTGCCTGCGGCCGCGTCGGGCACGACGTCCAGCCGTCGATGATGCGCCAAGAAAATGTCGAGATCGACATGCTCACCGAGAGCTTGGTGATCTTCCAGGAGTCTTGCACCCGAGCCGGTGTCCGCTTTGCCGTACTGGCCGCCGACGATACCGGCACCTTGGTGCTGCGCACGCCGTTCGCCGCCAACGGGGTCACCGATCGCAGCAAGAACGCGATGCGCTTCCAGGAGTTCAAAGACCGTCACGCGCAGGTCTCGATCGACGGCCAGCTGAAAAACGGGCGCATCGACGATCAGGCCTGGCTCGCGCGCGAGTCCGCCAATTGGCACCCGAGCGACGCGCATCGCAAGACCGTCGGCGCCACCAACGACGAGCAGGTCATGCGCATCGCCAAGCAAATCCACTTGGCGAGCCCCACCAAGGTTCGCG
>CAZAER010000023.1:0-52375 GCA_964484195.1 uncultured Bdellovibrionales bacterium
GGTCCAGTCGAACGCGCTCATGTTTACGCCCGTTTCGACGAGCTCGGCTCATCCTGCATGACAGCGAGGTGCGGTCCCACGTAGTCGAGCCACTCGGCCGATCGGGCGTGCTTGCCGCGCACCGCATCGCCGTATGCCCGCTGCAGCGTACGCGCGACCGGCCCCATGGTGCCGTTGCCGATCATGCGGTCGTCGATTTCACGCAAGGCGATGACCTCGGCGGCGGTGCCGCACACGAAGACCTCGTCGGCGGCGTAGAGCATGTCACGCGATAGCGGACGCTCGTCGACGGTGTAGCCATGGTCGCCGGCGATGATGCACAGCGCCTCGCGGGTAATCCCGTCGAGCACGGGTGCGGACGGGGTGGTGAAGATCTTGTTCTTGCGCACGATGAACAGGTTCTCGCCGGTGCACTCGGCGACGTAACCCTGCGGGTCGAGCATGATGGCTTCGTCGAAGCCCAGGCGCACCGACTCGGACTTCGCGAGGAAAGAGTTCACGTAGTTTCCCGCGACCTTCGCCTTCGTCATCATGACGTTCGGATGATGGCGGGTGAACGACGCGACGTTGGCGCGCACGCCGTGCTCCATGGCCTCGGCGCCGAGGTAGGCCTTCCATTCCCACACGGCGATGCCGACGTGCGCGGTGGTGTTGGCGATGTTGAGGTTCCAACCGCCTTCGGCGAGATACACGAGAGGTCGGATGTAACACTCGGTGAGACCATTCGACGCGACCGTCAGCTTCGCCGCCGCGCACAGCTCTGCCTCGGTATAGGGCAACGACTTCCAGCCAAGGATGCGCGCCGACATCTCGAGGCGCTTCATGTGCTCCTTGAGCCGAAAAACCGCCGGGCCGCGATCGGTCTGGTAGCAGCGAATGCCCTCGAAGACGCCGATGCCGTAGTGGAGGCCGGGGGTCATGAAATGGAGGGTCGCCTCGGCGTAAGGCACCAACTTCCCGTTCATCCAAATGGTTTTCGACCGCATCCCGACGTCCCTTTTTGCCAATAAACCCCAATTTACGGGGTCCTCGTTGATTATCGCCGCTCTGCGTCAGGTGTTTCGGTCTTTCTTGACCCCTCTCACGGCCAAGCCATAAGGTCCGCGCCGTTCGTTCCTCGAAGGAGACCAGGTAAATCATGTTCCGCGCCTCGTTCCGTGCCGTCCCTCTGCGCGCCGCCATCGTCGCTCTCGGCCTCTTGGGCCTATCGACCGCCTGCAACCGTAAGCTGCCCGACTCCGAGGTCGCGGCTCGGGTCAACGACCAGCCGATCACCAAGAAAGAGTTCGAGGAAGCCGCGGAGCGCAACCTCGCGCGCTACCGCAATCAGGGCCACCAGCTGCAGCCGAACATCGAGTCGCGCATCCGCGAAAGCGTTCTGCGGCGCATGATCGAAGACAAGATCATCGAGCTCAAGGCCAAGGAGACCCAGGTCACCGTCACCGACGAAGAGCTGGGCACCAAGTTCGCCGAGCAGAAGGCGCGTTTCCGTACCGACGAGGCCTTCAAGGACTACTTGCAGCGCTCGCAGAACACCGAAGCGCAAATGAAGGAAGAGCTGAAGCGCAACATGTTGCGCGATCGCCTCGTCGAGAAGATGTCCGGCGAGATCGCGGTCACCGACGAAGACGTGAAGAAGTTCTACGAAGAGAACATCAACCGCTTCAAGGATCGCGAGCAGGTGAAGCTGTCGCGCATCGTGCTACGCGTCGCGCCGACGGCGACCGACGCCGAGCGCAAGAAGGCAAAGGCCAAGGCGACCGATCTCGCCAAACAAGCCAAGAAGGCGAACGCCGACTTCGCGAAGCTCGCGCGTGACAACTCGAATGGTCCCGAGGCCGCCAAGGGTGGCGATCTCGGCTTCCTCTATCGCGGACGGATGCAACCCGAGTTCGACACCGTCGCTTTCGCGCTCAAGCCGGGTGAGGTCTCCGACGTCATCGAGACCAAGATGGGCTACGAGGTCGTCAAAGTCGAAGAGCGCAGGGACGAGCGCGTCCGCCCCGTCGAGGAAGTTACCGACACCATCCGCACCTCGCTCCTCGCGCGAAAGCGTAATGACAAGCGTCGCGAGATCTTGCGTGACCTCAAGGCCAACGCGAAGGTCGAGCAGATCTTGAAGTTCGACCTTCCTCCTGGCTTGCAGCCGGCGGAGATCGATCCGACCGCGCCGCGCTTGCCGGGTGCGCCGGGCCAGCCGAACCTGCCACCGCAGGGCGCAGAGCTCGATCCGCACGCCATGCCGCCGCCGGGTGGCTTGGTGCCGCAGCAGGGCGCGGTTCCGCCCCCACCGGCGCCGGGAGCAAATCCGCCTCCGGATAGCGCGCAGCCGACCCCGCCGGCGCCGAGTCCGTAACGTCGGTAATCGGCGATCGGTAATCGGCGATCGGCTGTCGGCAATCGGCAATCGGCAATCGGCGATCGGCTATCGGCGATCGGCTATCGGCTATCGGTCAGTCGACAGCGGCATCCACCCGTACGACCGGATACTGCTCCCGCAGCCGGTCATGCGCCGGATGCCGCCGGTAAAAAAAATCCACCCGCTCGGCCTCCGACGCGCCTTTCTTCACCAGCTCGTCGAACTCCTTCTTCACCTGCGCATCACTCGCCAAGAGCTTCTGCGCGAACGGCTCGAGCACCATCAGCTCGACATACTCCCGCGCCTCGAACACCGCGTTCATGAACCCCCAAGCGGCGAGTGAGTCCGGCGCCTGGGGCTCGAGGAGCTGCATCGCCATGACCCCGCCGCGTTGAGCAATGGGCACGTAGAGTGACCCCGGAGCGATCTCGCCTTTTTCGGCGCGCCAGGTGCCGGTGATCTCGGCGCGAGTTCGGCCTTCGCTGGTGCGCGGCGCCACTTTGACGCTCTCCGATTGGAAGACCTCGCGACCGACCGAGCCGCCGTTGACCACCAGCTTGGTGGTGATGCCGTGCGCCGCGAGCACCGGCGACACGAGGGGGACCCATGGCGGCGGCACGATGTAGCCACCGCGCGGTGCTTTGACGGTGAGGGATGGAGCGACGTCGCGCAGCATCGGCGTCTTCCAGATCTTCGGCCGGTTCGGATCGAACTGCACCCAGCGCTTGCCCGTGATCACGGACGGTAGATCCTTGTAGGCGACGCCGCGGAACTCGATGACCTTCGGAGCTCCAGTCGGCGCGAAGACCAGAGGCACGTCGGTGCCGCCGAGATTCGCCATGGTCGACTGCGCCGCGCTCGATGCGGCTGCGAGCGCTGCACCGTCATCGCGGACGACTTCGAGGACGCCGAGCAAGGCGTCACGGGAAGCGCGCACGCGCCGGGCATTGCTCTTGAGCGCATGGCTCTCGACCAGCACGCCGAAGCGTTGCCACTGCTGCCAGTAGCCTTGCGAAAAGCGCGGTGTGGCGACGCTGTTCGCCCAGCCGGAAAGGGGTTGGGTCTCGTCCTGCGCCGACGGATAGAAGTCCAGCGGCAGGTGACCCGCGGCTCGGAGCTTGGTCATGAGAGCGCTGGACATATTGTCGCCCGCCTCGCGCATCCCCACGGGCCAGCCGAAGCGTGGCTCGACCATGACCGCGATGTCCGGTTGGAAATCCATACCGTTCGTCGTGTGGAGGTCGACGTAGACCAGCGGATCCCACTTGCGCAGCAGAGCGAGCATGGCGCGGGCTTCGGGTGTGTCCGCTTTAGCGTAGTCGCGATTCAGGTTGAGGCGCTGAGCCGTGACGCGAAAGCCCGGCGTCTCTGGGCCCAGCTGGTTCGGCCGGTTGTTCGGCGCGACGTTCTCGTGGCCGTCGACGTTGTAGACCGGGACGAAGACCAGCGTGACGCGGCCGAGCAACCCGGGCGCCGTCTTGCCTTCGAGTAGATCGCGCGCCAGGGCCAGGCCAGCATCTTTACCGTCCAGCTCGCCGGCATGGATGGACCCCTGTGCCAAAACGACCTGCCTGCCCTTGGCCCGCGCATCGTCCGGGGTCAGACCGCCGTCCTCGGCGAGGGTCAGAACGTGCATCGGCCGCCGTTCCGGTGTCGTTCCGAACACTTCGCAGCGGGCCTTGGCTGGATAGAGCTCGGCGAGCGTTTTGCAGAAGGTGACCACCTCGTCGTAGCGGCCACTTTCGACGTAGTGGGTACGTTCGGCGACGGTTTCGACGGGTGGGGCGGTCAGAATGCCGGCTAGCAACAAGGAAAACATATCGCGGCCTCTTACCATGGGACGTGGCTTGAACGAGGCCTCATACGCTATACTGAGCCTCTCATGACGGCGGACGCCTCCTTGAGCAGCGGCGAGCTCGGGCATCCCGGGAACGACCCGCGCACCTTCGGGTACGAGGACGCGCCTCGTATTCTCGTCGTCGACGACGAGACGGTCATCCTCGACGTCTTGAAAGACGTGCTCGAGTACGAAGGGTTCGTCGTCGGAACCGCGAGCGACGGCGCCAGTGCTTTTCGTGAGCTGGGCAGCGAGCACTACGACATCGTGCTCACCGATTTGAAGATGCCCGGCGTCGATGGCTTGGAGCTGATGCAGCGCATGCGCTCCGAAGGCCTTCCCACCAAGACGATCATGATGACCGGCTTCGGCACCGTCGAGACCGCCGTCGACGCCATGAAGAAGGGCGCCTTCGATTACATCTTGAAGCCCTTCAAGCCGGAAGACGTGGTGCGTCTGTTGCGCCGCGCCTTGGACAAACAACGGCTCGAGCGCGAGAACGTCGCCCTCCGCGAAACGCTGGGTTACTACGAGCTCTCCGAAGCGCTCGCCTCCGGCATGCCGCTCAGCGATCAGCTGCAGCTCATCGTCGAGCTCATCCGCGAGAACTTCCAGGCCGACGGCGTGTCGATCATCACCAATGATCCACGCGATGCCGGGAAGTTCATCGCCCGCGCCACGACCGGCGTCGGCAGCCTCATGCCGCGCATCGAGCATTTGCTCGACCGCTTCAAAGGTGAAACGCGCGTTCTCGCTCACGGCAGCGACGTGCAGCAGTTCCTGCTCAATCCGAAGACGGCGGAGCACGTCGCCCAAAGCTTCATCTCGGCGCCCCTCCGCGTTCGCGGACAGACGGTCGGCATCATCTACGCCGTGTCGGTCCGAGCCGGCCACCGTTTTACCGAAGGCCAGCGCAAAGGACTCGCCGTGCTCTCGAGCCGCGCCGCCAGCGCCATCGAGAACAACCGCATGCACGAAGGGCTGCGCAGCACCTTCACCGAGACCATCGAAGGTCTGGCGCGCGCGCTCGAGGCAAAAGATCCGTACACCGCCGGCCACTCCGACCGCGTCGCGGTTTACGCCCGCCTCATCGCCCAGTCACTCGGTATGTCGCAGGCCGAGATCGACCGTGTCTATCATGGCGGACTGATGCACGATATCGGCAAGATCGGCATCAACCTTTCGGTCTTGAACAAGCCACAGAAGCTCACCGAGGCCGAATACGAGATGTTCAAGAGCCACACGGTGAAGGGCAAGCGCATCGTCGAGCCCATTAGCTTTTTGAACCACCTCATCCCGTTCATCTACTCGCACCACGAAGCATGGAATGGCCGCGGCTATCCCGACGGCCTCGCCGGCACCGACATCCCCTTCGACGGGCGCTTGATGGCAGTGGCCGACAGCTACGACGCCATGACCTCGAACCGCCCGTATCGCAAAGCCCTTCCTCACGACATCGCCATCCTCGAGCTGACGCGTTGTTCGGCGAAGCAATTCGACGCCGACGTCGTCAAAGCGTTCATTGCCGTCATCGACGAATTCCGTAGACAGCGGCGCGAGCAGGGGTTGTCGACCCCGGATTGATTGATGCTGCTGTTCGTCGTCCATGCGGTGCTCGCCGCGCCGCTGGTTTCACCCGAGGTCGTGCTCGCCGGTAAGCGCTTTGCGCTCACCCCGGTCGCCGAGCCGATCGTCGTGCGGAGCTCCACGACGCTCCACGTGAGCGCGAGCGACGGCGTCGCCACGCGCGTGCTCGACGACCTTACCATCGTCGAGGGAGCGCCATCGCCGACGAGGCTCCTCGAAGGCCTTTCGGCCCGAGGTGAGGTCGCAGAGGTGCTGGCGGTCTTCGAAACCCAGGATGGCATGCGGCTCTACGCGGACCGTCGGGTGCGTGTCCGCTTTGGCGATCATGTCGGAGAAGCCCGGCGCCGCGATCTCGTCGCCGGAGTGGGGGCGAGCGTCCATCGCGTCGTCAGCATTCAGCGCAACACCTTCGAGGTCTTGGCGGCGACCGCCGAAGAGAGCCTCGAGGTGGCACGACTGCTCGGCGAGAGCACCGACGTGCGCTGGGCGCATCCCGACTTCATCGTGCGCGCGAGCCTCGAGTTTGCCCCCAACGACGCTCTGTTCCCGCAGCAGTGGCACCACGACGTGTTGAACAGCCGCGCTGCTTGGGACATCGGCCAAGGCGCGCCATCGACGATCATCTCCATCCTCGACTCCGGCGTCGACGTCACTCACCCTGACCTCGCCGACAAGATCGTGAGCCCGAGGGACACTCTGCGGCAGGTCGACTCCGCCGAGCCCGCCGCCAATGACGCCCATGGCACCGCGTGCGCCGGCATCGCGGCGGCTTCCACCGACAACTCCGAGGGCATCGCGGGCGTCTGTCCCAACTGCTCGATCTTGCCGGTGCGCCTGCTCGATCAAAATGGCTTTACCCGTGTATCCGCTGGAGCGGACGGAATTCGCTGGGCGGTCGACCACGGTGCTCGCATCCTCTCGAATAGCTGGGGGATCGGGCCGGTCTCGACCGATCTCGGGGAAGCGCTCGATGAGGCAACCGCCGCCGGCGTGCTCGTGCTCTTCGCCTCCGGCAACAGCGGCGAGCCCATCCCGGAAAATCAGGTCGCCGCGCACCCGGCGGTGAATGCCATCGGCGCGACCAACCAGTACGATCTGCTCGCGGCGTATTCGAACACCGGCCCACACGTCGTGTTGACCGCCCCGGCCGCCGAGGTCGTGACCGATATAGCGGACAGGCGTGGCTACACCTCCGGGGCCTACTATGCGAGCTTCGCGGGAACCAGCGCTTCGACACCGGTGGTCGCCGGGCTCGCCGGGTTGGTGTGGAGCGCAAACCCCGGACTGTCCGCCGCCGAGGTCCTGCAGATCCTGCGCGACGGCGCCGATCGCATCGGCAGCCAGTCGTATCCGGATGGCCGCAACGATCTCTACGGCGCCGGCCGGGTCAACGCCTACCGCGCTATGCGTTTCGCTGCCGGGCTCACGCCATGTGTCCCCGGCTTCGAGCTCTGCGCCAATGCAGCCGACGACGACTGTGACGGCTTGGTCGACAAGCTCGACCCGCAGTGCGCGCCCGACAGCGCGCCCATCGGCGATGCGTGCACGCGCGACTTCCAGTGCAGCGTCGAGGGCTACTGTTTGGAGTCGAACCTCGGTTTCCCGGGCGGCTATTGCAGCGTCGGCTGCGAGGGTACCGGCAGCGCGTGCCCGTCTGGCTCGGTGTGCGTCGGCGAGGGCTTCACCACCGGCTCGTCGTGTCACATCGCCTGCAACGATCACGGCGATTGCCGCGCCGGCTATCAATGTCTACCGGTGGCGGCGGGCAGCAGCACCAAAGCTTGTTTACCCTCGTGCGCGCTCAGTCCGTGCCTTGCCGGCGAGATCTGTAACACCACGACCGGCGTCTGCGAGCACAACGGGCCTGCCGCGGTCGGTGAAGCTTGCGCGAGCCGCGTCGACTGCGCCGATAATGGCCGCTGTCTGCCGGACAACCAGGGCTTCCGTGACGGCATGTGCGTCACCGAATGCCAGGACGACGGCGTCTGCCCCGAGGGCACCGCGTGTCTCGAGCTTGGCGCTGGCCAAGCCTTCTGCATCCCCACCTGCACGCTGCCGGACGATTGCCGCGAGTTCTACGCTTGCCATCCCATCCGTGGCACCCAAGCAACGTCGACGGTTCGCGGCTACTGCTGGACCGCCTGTCTGTCGGCGAGCGACTGCGGCTACCAGACCTGCAACGAGTACGGCTTGTGCGGCAACGACACGCCGCCCGACATCACGAGGAAGCCCGGTGGCGGCGGCGACCCCGAGCCTTCCGGGAATGGCGGCTGCATGGCGGTCGCGGCAGAGCCTCTCGCCATGCTCATGCTCCTCGTCCTGCGGCGGCGCCGGTTCAGATCGGGCGTTTGAACGCGCCGGTGGTGCTGGGCCAGCTCCTATTGGTGCTCATGGCCGTGTAGACGGCCTTGCGGATGTTCACCAGGTCTTCCCCGGTCTCTCCGCGGGCCAGCATCTCGTCGGTGATGGCGAGTCGATGGCAGGCAACGCGGGCCACGTTGAAGGTGAAGCGCATGAGGGCCGGATGTCCGGTCGCAAAGAGGCGATCGAAGGTCTCACGGGTGAGGGCAAACGCGCTCACCTGCGTCATCGCAACTACGCTTGCTACCGGAGGAATCTGGCAAAACAGCTCGATCTCGCCAAAGAGCGTGGGGCTATCGAGCTCGGCGAAGCGGCGCTCGCTACCGTCGGGACCGTGTTTGGTGATGGCCACCTTGCCGGAGGTCGCGATGTAGAGCGGTGCGGGGGTGTCGTCGCCCTCGCGGAGGATGGCGGCGCCGGCAGCGAACGAGCGCGGCGCCATCATGTCGACGAGCGAGACCAAGGCATCCACGGAGATGCCTTCGAAGTACGGAAGCTCGAGCAGGTCGACGTGGGGCATTTTCTCGGCTCCCATAGCGCCGCATGGTTTGCGCCGGCAAGCGTCCCTATGTTACGGCCCCAACGCTTTACCCGCGACTTTCCAGCGGCCCCGTTCCATCTCAATGACCAAGGCGTACGAGCTCCCCCGACAAGTCGGCCAGTTGGTCTGGTGTCCCAGCGATCCGACGCTGGGCATCGGCGTCGTGACCGCCGTCGAGTCCTCGCAGGTTCGTGTCCGCTTTTGGCGACTGCAGGAAGAGCGCCTCTACACCACGCGCAGCGCCGAGCCGATCATCGTTCGCTACCAGATCGCGAGCGGCGAGCGTGTCCGCAACCGCGGCGGTGAAGAGCACCGCGTGCAGAAGCGGCTCGAGGCCGAGCGCAAGGGGCTCGCCATCTACGAGCTCGATAACGGCGAGCAGATCGTCGAGAGCGAGCTGGTCCCCGAGGTGCGCGACATCGGCGCCATGGAGCGCTTGGGCACCCTGACCCTCGCGCATCCCGAGGTCGTGCGTGCCCGCATCCAAGGGCTCGAGCTCGCGAAGCTCGGCAAACGTCCAGGCCGAGCTGCGGTGCTCGGTGCGCGGGTAGCCTGGCTGCCGCACCAGATCGACGTCGCTTGCCGCGCCATCGAGCGCGATCCCGTGAGGATGCTGCTCGCCGACGAGGTTGGTCTCGGCAAGACGGTCGAAGCGGCGCTCATCTACGCTGGCTTGCGCCACGAGGGCCGGGCCCGCCGTGTGCTCATCCTCACGCCCGAGTCGCTCACCATTCAGTGGCTGGGGGAGATCTACCGCAAGACCCACGAGCTGCTCGTCCTGCTCGACGACGAGCGTATCGACGACGCCGACATGGACATGCCCGAGCTCGGACCCTTCGAGGCGTACCAGCGCATCGTCGCGTCCATCGATCGCATCGCCAAAGATCCGGATCTCGCCGCGCAATGCCTCGCCTCGGATTGGGACCTCGTCATCATCGACGAGGCGCACCATCTGAAGTGGAAGTCCGAAAAGGGTGCCGCGGGTGGCAACGCCGCCTACAAGCTGGCGCTCGCGCTCTCCAAGAAAACGCGGCACATGCTCTTGCTCACGGCGACGCCGATGGCGCTCGATCCGGCCGAGTATCACGCGCTCTTGCGGCTGCTCGACCCGACGCGCTTCGATGACCCGTCCGCTTTCGAAGCGGTGGCTCAGCGCGCCTCGATCATCCGCGATGTCGGACGGCAAGTAGGCGGCGCGCTCGAAGGCGGGACGCTGAGCAAGGCCGTGTACGCCGACGCGGTCAAGGTGCTCGAGGACGATCCCGACGATCTCGAGGTGCTCGAGCGCCTATTCAAGACCAAGCCGTCCGCCAAAGACTACAAGGAGCTTGCCGGCCGCGTTCTCGAAGCGCTGCTGCATCGCCACGGTCTCGCCGACTACGTGGTGCGCAACCGCCGTGGGCCCGTGGGTGGCCTGCCGCAACGCAAGCCTCAGGTCATTCCGCTCGAGCCTTCCGACAAGCAAGACCAGCTTATCGAGGTCGGCGAGAGCGTCATGTTCGATCTCGTCGGCTCGATGACCGGCGCCGAGCGTAACGCCACCCTCGCGCGCTTGTTGCGCGCCTTGTGGGCGACCCCACGCGCGCTCGCCGACATCTTGATGCAAATCAGCCCGGCTCTCGTGAAGGAGCTGGCGCCGCTCATCGAGAAAGTCACCAAGGCACCGCAAGACAAAGAGGGCTTGCCGACCGGAGACATGCGCCTGCGCTGGCTCGTGCAGCAGCTCCGCGGCCTCGCCAAGGGCGACAAGCTCTTGGTCTTCGTCGAGACCCAGGTCGCCGTGACCGCATTGCATGCGGCGCTCGAGCCGTATGTCGGTCAAAGCGTCGCTGTCTTCCATCGCGGACTGTCGGCACGCGATCAAGACCGCCAGGTTGCGTGGTTCCGTGACCCGTCCGGGCCGTCGGTGATGCTGTCGACCGAGGCCGGCGGCGAAGGCCGCAACTTCCAGTTCTGCAACAAGGTCGTGCTCTACGATTTGCCGTGGCGCCCGGCCACCATCGAGCAACGCATCGGCCGCATCGACCGTGTCGGGCAGTCGCGCGACGTGCACGTGCTCGTCCCGTACTTCAAGTCGGGCTACGAGGCGGCCATTCTCAAGGTCATGCAGGAGTCGATTGGCGTGCTCGACAGCACCGTCGGCGGCATCGACCATCAGCTCGAGTACGTGAGCGATCGTCTGGCCGAGCTGGTGCTGCAGTCGGCCAAGGGGAAGGGCAACACCGTCGAAGCCTGGAAGGCGCTGTACCGCGAGACCGACAAGCTCGTGAAAGAGGCACGCGCCCGCATCGAAAACGACGTCGACGTCATCCTCGATCACGCGAGCTTCTCGCCGCAGCGCGCCCGCGCCGTGTTGCAGGCGGTGCCGCCGAACCTCGAGGAGAAGCTCGAGGAGTTCGTGCAACGCTTCGCCGAGCACAACAAGGTGGCGTTGAAGCCCAAGGGTAACAGCCTGTACGCCATCGAAGGTGCGCCCGGAGCCACTGGGCGTGTCGACGACGAAACCAGCTTCATCGGTACGTTTTCGCGGACGTACGCCCTCGACCACGAAGACGTGGAGTTCTTGTCGTTCGGTCATCCGCTGGTCGCGCAAGCTCTCGAGTGGGCGCGTGAGGCGCACGATGCCAGCGCTTCGCTGGCGCTCGCGCGCGGCTTCGATCGCGAAGGCGCGGCATTCTTGTGGCGTTACGGCATCGACTTGCCCGACGACGTGCCACAGGTCGCGACCTATTTCGACGACACCGCGTTTACCTTCGCGCTCGACGAAGCGGGCAAACGTGTGCCCGAGCTCGAGGAGCTCCTCGAGGGTACGGCACGATCGCTCGACCGCATGGATCCGGCACCACTGCGTAGCAGCATCCAGCGCTGGCGCCGGCTCGTCGATCAAAACTACGAGTCGGCTCAAAAGCTCGCCGACGACGCCGCCAACAAGGCGCGTCAGCTCGCTGCCGGCCGGCTGCTCGCGCTGTTCGGTCAGCGCGAGCGCGACCTGCGTCGATCGCAAGCGCGCGAGCTGCAGAACGTCAAACCGAAGAGCAAGCAGCGCAAGGACATCGAGGCGCAGCACGATCTCGCGCGTCGCGATCTCGCCGAGGACAAACAGCGCATCACCAACGCCATCGAAGGCGCGATGCCGCGGTTGCAGGCCGTGGTCGCTGTACGCTTGATGCGCGTCAAGCAGGTGAGCGGTTGATGTTGGCGCTGGCGCTGTTCGTCGTGGCAGCGCCCGTAGCCGATCTATCGTGGCTCTCCGGCTATTGGCTGTCGTGCGAGGGTGGTAGCGACGTCAGCGAGACCTGGAGCAGCCAGCAGCGCGGCGTCGTGCTCGGCACCGGCATGACCGTGAACGGTGAGAAGGTCGCGTGGGAGCACACGCGCATCGTTGCCGGTGAAGGGAGCGCCACGTTTTTCGCGAACCCTTCCGGCCAAGCTTCGGCTGAGTTCAAGAGCATCGAGCTCGGTGCGCGGAAGGTCGTCTTCGCAAACCCGACGCACGACTTTCCCCAACGCGTCATCTACAGCCGCGATGGTGACACGCTCACGGGGCGCATCGAAGGCGTCATGCAGGGCGCAACGAAGAGCATGGAGTGGCGCTACGCCAAGGCGCCGCTCAACACCCGCTGCCCGAAGCGCTGAGCCAAGACTTCGCGGGCCGAGTGCCAGCAGGGCGCAGGGGGGCTCACACGGGTTGACACAACTCGCTGCACCGATTCGGCGATATCGGAGCAACGACCATTGAGATTGTGGGGAAGCTCATGCTTGGCAGCGCCACCTTATCGCAGCCTAAAATCGATACTCTTCGCGCGGTTCTCGGCAAGTACGTCGGCCAGGAGCTCGATTCCAATACCCAGGCCGCCGTCGCCAGTGAGCTCTCTGCGAAGCTCGGCACGAAGGTCTCGGCCAACGAAATCCCTTCGCTGATTCGCGGCTACGCCGCCGTAGCCGAGCGCCTCGACGCGCAGGATGCCCATCAGGCGCAAGTGAGCTCCGACGTCGGCCCGACCCTCACCGCCTCGAGCAACCGCGACGACCACCGCTCGCGCTGGAACCCCCGTGGAGCCGTCGCGCTCCAGCTCGCTCGGCTCTCGAACACGGCCGCGCTGCCCGGCAACACCTGCGTCTCCGCGCGTGAGCAGCTCCTGCCGATCATCGCAGCGGCCAAAGAGGCACTGGCCAAGAACGGTGTCGCCACCGGCTGGCTCGACGATGCCGTCCGCGCCATTTCCGACGAGGTGACCGACATCAACGCTCTCCGTGCGCGGGCAAAGTATGCGGTCGAGCTCGACACGAAACGTACTGGTTCGGCACCTGAGACACTCGCCAGCGCTCGCGAGTCGATCGCCGATACGACTGTGACGCTCGCCTTTATCCTCGAGAGGCTGAGCATCCCGACCTCCGGGCTGCTGCTCGAGCTCGAGCACAACCCGACCGCTCATGCGGACGCGGCGGATGTGGCGCTCGTCCAATGCAAAGAGCGTCTCGACGAGGGCTTGACCGGCGCTGCGGGGCAAATGCTCGCGCGCTTCGACAAGGAGATGGAGGCCGTCGATGAGCTCTTGCAGGAAGCCACGCTCTCCGTGGCAAACCACGCGGCGAATCGCGAGGCCCTCCGGCGGACCGGGCGCGAGCTCGACCGCGCCGTCGATGAGCACCTCGAGCTCATGCCGCGCTTGCGCCGCCAGTACGCGGAGACGGTGCTGACCAAGCTCGACGGTGTCGAGGCGGACCTCAACGACGCCATATTCGTCTCCAAGGACGCTCTTCACAACGCCGACCGCGCGTTCGCCAAGGGCGCCGTCATCGGAGCGAGCCGCGCGCTCAAGGCAGCGGACGAGGCGTTCGAGTCCATCCGCGTCAAGCTCGATGCGATTCGCGAGGTCACCAGCGCTCTCTCGAGAGCCGACCAGAACAACGCAATGAGCTTGCAGCGCGTCGAGCGCGACTACGATGCGTTGGCATCGCGCGCGAGCAACCTGACCCTCGGCGACGCGACGAGCGCGACGCTCGAAGCCGCGCTTGCCGCGGTTCGACGCAGCAGTGCGGCGTTGGGCGCAAGCCGTCGTGAGCCGTACGATGTCGCCTCGATGCTCGAGGCTGCCCGCCTTGCGGTGCAGCGTGCGGGGTCCGCAGTCACGATCGAGGTTGCGCAGACGATGCGCTGAGCATCCAGCGTTCGACGCCGAGCGCGTCGCTCACCGCATCATCTACAGTCGTTGCCAGCACCGCTAAAGCGGACGATGCAGAGGTGCGAGTAAGAGCGCCGGCGGTGTCAGCCTGTCATCGAAAATATGCCAAAGCGGGGCAACGGACCGTGATGCCCGCCCGATAAGGAATCCCGAGACATGAAAATTGGGGCGGCGTCATGTTTTGGCCGCGTCAAAGAGCCGGGTGCAGACACGCCGGCAGCTTAAGGACTCAGTGACATGACCGGACAAATGACTGCTCCCGACGTGCAGGGCCTCGCCCGCCGTACCATCAGCGCGCTCGAAGAGGCCGAACGTGGCGGCAATGACTCAGCAATTCGCGCCGCCGCGACTCAGCTCGACTCCGCAATCGCTCAAATCAGCGCTGAGGTCGACCGCGATCAGGCCGAGGAAAGTCGTCTTTCGGGCGAGCATCAGCGCCTAGCCGCCGGCGGGCGCCAGCATGCGTCGCGTGCCAACGATACGGCGACCACCTTGCAGCTCGTCAGCCAAGAGCGCTTCGTCGGCGAAACGACCCTCAACCAGCTCACGCGCGTACGCACCGAGCTCCAGCGGCAGACGCGCCGCCGCGACGCGGCGAATCGCGACCCGCAAGCCGCTCGTTTCGTCGAAGGCAACCTGACCAAGGCGCGAGAGGCTTTGGAAGAGGTTCACATGCCGCAGCCGGCGGCCGCGGTGCTCTTGAACCTGGTCGCCACCGAGCGCGTCACTCCCACGGTCGCGCATGCAAACTACCTGTTCTTCGCGTCGGCGTTGCGCGGCCGCGTTCCCGACGAGAGCCGCGACGAAGTCGCAGCTCGTCTGGCGAAGATCCACTTCGATTCGTCGGTGAGCAACGACGCCATTGCCACGGCTTTCCGCGAGTATATGGCCTTGCCGCGTACCGAAGCGGGGGAGGCCATGCGCCTCACCGCGTCCTTCGCGCAGCGTCTGTCTGCGATGGCCAGCGCGCGTAGCACCGAGCCCAACTCCTTGCCGAGCGACGACGTCGACAATGTTCGTCGCGAAACCGGCGCGGACTTCAATTGGTTCATGGACAGCGTCGGCAACGACATGGCCATCGCCACCACGCTAGTGAGCGGCGTTTCGAGCGGCTTGAACCGCGACCGGATGCTCGAAATCTACCGTAGCTTCGACGCCGACCCGAATATCGACAGCATGCAAGCTGCGGTGTTCGCGGCAGCGCTGTCGGGCCGCGCGGCCGAGCCGGGTGCGAACTTGGGCGATCTGCGCGCCGAGACCATGCGCAACTACCAGTCGATCATGAATTCGCGCCCGCCAGAGGGCATGGATCCAGTCGACCGCTTCACCGCCGCAAGCTACGCCGCGCAGGGTTACGGCGTGGGTGTCGCTCCGGCCATCGTGCCTGGCCGCATCAACGAAGGCTCGCCGTCGGGCAGCCACCATCCCTCGTTCTGGGACATCTACGGTCCGGCGATCGTGATGTCGCAGATCTTGAACAACGACAGTCGCTGGGACCGCCGCTACGGTGGCTACGTCTCCGACTACGGTGCTGGCTACGCTGACGGCGTTCGCTCTGCGCGTCAGGCGAATGTGCCGTGGACGCCGAGCGCCGGCAGTACCACCTGGCGCTCGCCCAGTGGCATGGGTTTGCCGTCCGGCTCGCAGTCGAGCCAGCCGACCATCATCGTTCCACCCCGTCCGATCGACGTCGGCACCATCGCTCGCGATGCGGCCCGCGCCGAGCGTGAAGACGGTGGTGCGCTGGCGCGTGCACGCTCGACCACGATGGGCACCGAAGGTGTTCGCGTCGTGGTGCCGGGCGCCGGTATCGTATCTGCCGCGGAAGCGCGCCAACGCGCCCAAGCTGCGGCGGCGCCGCGGGTCGCGCCCGGCGGCAACGGCCCGATCATCTTCGGGAGCGGAGCTGCAAGCTCGCGTGAGCAGGCGCGTCCCGACCCGCGTCCCCCGATCACCTTCGGTGGCACGCGTGCCCCCGCGGACGCTGTCCGTGAAACTCCGCGCGCCGCGCCGGTGCAGATCCAGGGCTCTGGTCGCACCGCTCCAGTCGAAACGCGTGAAGCTCCGCGTGCCGCGCCGGTTCAGGTCCAGGGCTCTGGCCGGGCCGCTCCGGTCGAAACGCGTGAAGCACCGCGTGCCGCTCCGGTGGCCGCGCCAGTCCGCGAAGCGCCGCGCTCTGCTCCAGTGGCCGCGCCAGTCCGTACCGCGCCCGCTGCCGCACCGGTCCGAAGCGCTCCCGCTGCGCCGGCTCGCTCCGCGCCGTCGACGAGCTCGCGCCGCTAAGAGTTGATCGGCAATTGACGCGAAGGGCGCTGCGCTAGGCTTGGAGCCGGGCGGCGCTCTTTGTGTTTTTGTCGGCTGTCGGCTGTCGGCAATCGGCTATCGGCAATCGGCAATCGGCTATCGGCTATCGGACATCGGCAATCGGACGTCGGACGTCGGACATCGGCAATCGGACGTCGGACATCGGACGTCGGCTTTCCCTATCGCCCCGCCGCCCCAACAATACTCGCCGTATACTTGTGCCCAAGCCACGTAGCGAGCGGCACAACATGCGCCGGCTCCCCCCCATTCTCGATCCAACTATCCACCACGAAGTAATCACCCGTACGCCGGTGCACGAGCAGGGCGCCGGCATGCATCCGTTCGCGTCCGGCGACGCTGGGCAGACCTGGAGCGATGCCGGGCACGTTGACGCGAACGCGGCCCGAGGGGGCAAAGTGTCGAAGGAGCCCGCGGTCCTCGAGCTGCTGCAGGAAAAACACGTACGTATCGGCTTCCTGTTGGCAATTGGTCTCGCCGGCGATGCCCAAACCCTCGGACCACAAGTTGCCGGTCCAGCCGCCGTGGTCGGCGCCATAGGGCGTCGAGCGCTCGAACAAACGTGTCGCACCACGCACCGCGCGGAGCTCGACGATCTCGGGCCGCGAGAGTCGGCCTTCGCGAATGAGCGCTTGCTCCGCGGGGCTGAGCGGTTCTTGCGTGGTCGGACGAAACAGCGCTTCCAGCTCGGTCATGGTTTGCGCCGGCACTGTCTGCGCCCGCCAGCCGGAGTCGGCTTCTTTGCCCAACATGCTGTGACTATCGAAGCTCGCGCCGGTTTCGCCGCGTGCCCGTAGCGCGGCCTGCCGAGCATCGGCTCGGGCCACGATGTGCGCGACGGGAAGCGAGCTTTGCTGCGCGGACGTGATCGCGGTGCCCAGCTGTTGCAACGTGTTGGGGTAGTGGGCGCGATAGCCATCGACGGTCACCGGCATGCGCGGGATGACGCCGGCGGTGCCGACGAAGGCATCGCTGAGCCAACGTCCCGGCGGGGGCTCGCGCGTATCGGCCACGCTGACCGCGCCGCGCTCGGCGAAGGACTGCGCGAACACGCCATGTGAAGTGAAATCGAAGAGCTGAGCCGGAGTGAGGGTCGCAAGCCAGGTGTCGATGAGGGTCGCGTCACGCTCGATCGTGCGGCGATCGAGCAGCCAGGCATCGGCGGTCGGGAACGAACCGCCGCGTGCGTGGACAGCGGCGATGAGGGTTGCGAGCTCGGCGGCGGGGCGGCCCTGCGCATCGAAGGTCGCGGGAAAGCTCCTGGCGTCAGGCGAAAGCTCGCGTGCGTAGGCGCGGGTCGCTGGATCGCGGAATGCCGAGATCGGCACCGCGAGCACCGCCGCCGCTTGCCCGCGTTGTTCGGGGCTCCTTGCCTTGAAGGAATCGACCAGGGCCTTCGCAGCGGGATAGCCGGGCCCGGCCGCGACGGTGAGATGCGCCGGTGTCAGGCCGGTGATGCCTTCGCGCTGGGTGATCGCGGCGACCACAGCGGCTTGCTCGTCTTCGCGCGCGAGCCCCGACGGGTCTGGGCCCAGCACCCCGTCGTTGTTGCCGCGATGGCGGTCGATGCCGCGGGCGATCTCGCGCCATAGCGGATCGGGCATGGCGTCGACTGCCGGTGACGAGGCTCGCTCGTCCATCCGCGCGATGCGTGTCGCCAGCCGCTCATAGATAGGCTGGGCTTGTGCCGTGAGGCTCTCCTTGGTCATCCCGATGCCACGGCTCGCGGCGTGCAAATCGCGGAGACTGAGCTCGCCGGCGTTGCGCCAACCGCGCCATCGCTCCGGCTGGAGCCCGCGAAGCTGCTCGAGCGTGTCGCCCTCGTCATGGAGGAGCGCTCGAGCCACCGCGGCGGCATCGCTGGGCAATTGGGGCAGCTGCGCCTCGAGCTCGCGTCGCGTGACGAGCGTTCGCCCCGAGTCGCCGGAATCGGGGATGTGCGCGGAAGGACGGGCGAAATGCGCCGCGAGCTGCGCGAATCCACGCTGAACGCGGACGATGTCGGCCACAACGCACCCCAGCTTCGCAATCGACGTTTCCCCTTGGTTATCGGGTGAGAGGCGCGATCGGTGCGTCACAACGCGTGCCAGGGAGTGCCACGAGGGCGAAGAAACCCGTGCAACCCAACGCAACCGAATGGCCGCCTCACCGATAACGAGCATGTCGTTACTCGATAAGGTGGTCCATTTCGTCGTTTGCGGAGAGTGAGAGTCATCGTGAGCAGCCAAACTGAAAATAGCCCCATGACCGCAATAGCGGACAGGGCTCGGCGAGCCACGGCGGCGCTACTCCGGGACGTGTGGACACCTCGCCTTGGCCGCGCCAAGCCCATCGTGTTCGACGCAGTGGTTCAGTGCTGGCATGCCGATTTTCGCAGTGGTCAGGCGAAGGTCGTGGCCGGCGATGCTCGTGATGCGTCGGTGCGTTTGCGCGCCACGCCCGAGACGTTGTTGCGGCTGTTCACGGAACCCGGCTTCGCCACCTCTTTTGGTGGGCTCGTGAGCCGTGGCGACGGCGAGCTGCTGAACCACCTCGTGGAAGTTCTATCAACCAAGCAAGACATGCTCGCGGTGCGGGTGTGCAATTCTAGGAGAGAGTGAAATGTCAGACGTGAGCATCAAACAAACTGCCGTCCCCACCAGTCTTCCCCAGGTCGTCGTCGTCGATGCGCAGCCAATCGCGCCGATCGCTCCGGCGGTAGTCGCCGCCGACTCGAGCGGCACGCCTGGCACGGCGCTCGTGCCGGTGAGCACCGCCGGCAAGAACGTCGTCGGCGCGAACCTCGCACGCAGCCTGATTGCGAACCCCCTGAGCCCCGCCGAGCGCGAAGCGAAGATCAGCGCCTACTACAAGCAGCTCGACTGGACGAAGCGCGACACGATCTTGGACTACGCCACCCCGGCCACCGAGAAGGTAGCGCAGTTCGCCGACCAGATGACCGAAGGCGTGCGCAACAAGGACGCCGGCGACGCGGGCGAGCTCATCCGTGGTGTTCTCGGCACGGCCAAAGGCTTCAGCCCGGACATCATCGAGAAGTCCTCCAACTTCATCGGCAAATTGATGTTCGCCAAGAAGAACGCCGAGGCTGCGATCAACGACTTCTGGCAGCGCTACGTGCCGGTCCGCGATCAAGTTCAGAAGGTGGCGGACACTCTGAGCCGCAAGCGTACCGACTACGAGACCAAGCGCGCCTCGTTCGAGGTCTTGAAGACCATGTCGATCGAATCGGCCGTGGATCTCGAGCTCTACCTGGAAGCCGCCAAGCGTTACGAGACGCACCTTCAGGACAACGTGGTTCCCGAGATCAACAAGGAGGCCGAAGAGGCCTTGGCGCGCGGTACCAACAAGGTGGTCGCCGCTGCCCGGCCGCGTGAGCTCGGCAACGCGATCACGGACCTGCAGCGTACGATCGCCACGATCGAGACAGGTATCACCCTGGCGGAACAGCAGATCCCGACCCTCGACCTGATCATCCAGAATCAGCTCAACATGGTCGGCAAGATTGCGCAGCTCAAGGGCACCACCCTCCCGGCTTGGAAGCAGATGTTGGTCGCCAACATCGAGGCCTTCGCGCAGTTGAAGGACGTCGATCTCGCGAACCTCCTCACCGACACCACCGAGGACTTCATGGTGCGTACCTCGGTTGCAGTGAAGGGCGCCGCGGTTGCGAGCGCCAAGATGGCCGAGCGTCCGGTCGTTTCGCCCGCAGCCATCAAGCTGGTGAACGACAACCTCATCTCGGCGTACGTGGAGATCGACCAGATCGCCAAGGAAGGGGCGCAGCTGCGCAAGACGGCGAGCGCGGAAGTAGACGCGTCGCGCAGCGAGCTCGCGCAAGCCATGCGGGCCCGTTTGGCCCCGGCGCAGGTTCCGGTTCAGTCCTAAAGACACGCGGCGCGGGCAGGCTCGAACGCCTGCCCGCGCTCTTTCTTCCTCCACATCCGATCGATTCGAGACATCGTCATGACCGACATCAACCAGATCAAGCGCCCTGAGCGCCTCGACGCCGACCACCTCGTCAGCCCCACCGTTCGCTTCGAGGACGCCGTCCGCAAAGGCGGCTTCGGCGCCTGGACCAAGACCGCCGCCGACGCCACCTCCTTCTGCAAGCTCAGCCGCGAAGTCGGCGAGTTCCAAGTCGAGATCGACGCCCGCCGCGATGGTACTGTGGCCATGCGCTTGCTCGCGCCGCACAGCGGCCGTGAGGTCGACCAAAAAGACGTCGCGCTCGAGCTCATCCAGACCGTGATCGCGGACGCTCCGTTGCCCACTCAGGCAAGCAAGCGCACGCAAGCGAATCTTGCGGCGCAAGCGCGGCTGCAGAGCGGCAACGCTTCGATTCCAGAGACCGCCGCAGCGGTCGCGGAGAAGAGCGCCTCGAACGTCAGCAAGTGGCTCAACGGCTTCTTGAAGGGCCCAGCAGCATCGGCACCCACTACGGCGGCGGACGTCGACGCCAAGCGCGTCGCCGAAGTTCGTACCGAGATCGAAGCACTGCGCCAGCAGATCCAGGTGCTCGAGTCGACGCTACCGACCAGCGAGCAAGCCGCGAAGCTCGACGGCGATGCCGCGACCGACTTCACCTCCCTGCGCGAGGCCTGCCAGGCGTTGCGCTACACCGCGGCGCAAGCGTCGACCACGGCACTCGATCCGGTGTTCGCGAACGTGCTCCGCCAAGATCGCTTCGTCGAAATGCAACAGGCCCGCGAGCAACTCGTCGAGGTCGTCAAGCACGCCGACGTCACGCGCCTCCGTGGCGTGGCCGGCAACGTCGCGGGCTCGCTGCGCGCCCTGAACGACAAGCTCGTCGACGAGATGAAGGGTGACGTCGGCCAAGGCGTCATCGATCGCATCGCTAGGCTTGCGGCATCGCAAGGCGAGTCGGCGACCGACGCGGCCAAGGTCGCGATGAACGCTTCACGCTCGGAGCGCCTCAACGTGGTGCGCGGCGTGACATTGCTCGAGCTGCGCTTGTCGCCGCAGCCGTCGACCGCCACCGTGGCTCGCCTGAACGACCTGCTCTCGAGCAACGAAGACGTCAAGCTCCTGCCGCAGTTCATGAAGATCATCGACCGCCTGTCGGGCGGCAAGGCGCCGACCGAGATCCGCGTCTTCACGCAAGACACCGCCTACGGTAACGACGAGCTGCTGCTCCGCGGCGATCGCTGGCTCTGGGACGTCGGCAGCAATCAGCGCAAGGTCACCGATCAAGACCTGCGTGGCACCACGTTCGAAGCGGCGCAACTGGCGCTCGAGCACCAGGTCGAAGGCATGCTGGCGGCGATGCGCGGTTATCTCGCTCAAACCTCGCCCGACATCGCCAAGGCCTCGGCGCTCACTGTCATCAGCGAGCTCGGCAAGATCGCCGATCGCATCGACGGACTGAAGGGCGGCCTCGACGCGCTGCGCACCGAGATCGGCAAAGACGTGATCTTCGACATGCAGAAGCACGCTGATGATGTCGCGCAGGCGCTGGTCACGGCTGGCTTCGAACCGACGCTCGCCGACGCGCAGACGTACATCCAGAACGGCGACGCGCTGCGCGCACAGTTCGCCGAGATGATGACGCAGGCCGGCGCGGTGGCCGATGCCAACGGCGCGCACGAAGTCCTGTCGCAACCGCGGCTCTTCGAAGAGAAGATCTCCGCATGGTTCGACCAGGCTCAGCAGTACGCCAACGCGGACTATGCGCGTGTCAACTTCGGAAACATCGCGAATTACATCGATACGGTGTCGAGCGCGTTGATCGCGGCCAATGTGACGCCGAACGCGCGCAAGTACGTGCGCGACCTCGAGAGCGCCGAGACGGTGCGCAAAGCGGTGTTCGAGCCGCTGGCCGCGGGTATGAGCGGCAACGGGTTCGCTATCGTGGACGTCGCCGCCGACGGGCGCAGCGGCCTCGAACGGGCCATTGCCGACGCCAAGAGCGCCATCGACGCGGCACCGAAGGCCGCGACCATGACTGCGTCGACGCCGGCGGCGCCGCCCAGCGTGACCACGGCTCCGGCGGTCGCTCCGGACAACAAGCCCGATGTTGCTCGCCTGCGCAAAGAGCTCGCGCTCGACGTCGTATTCGATATGGCGAAGTACCGCGACGCAGCCGAAAACTCCCTCGTCGCGGCGCGCAAGAGCGCGAACGCGGACGCGGTGGTCGGCCTCATCAATCGTGGCGAGGAATTGCGCTTCGATCTGGCCAAGTTGTTCGTCGACACCGGCGTCGCGACCAGCAACGACCACGCGCACGAGCTGCTAGCGAGCGCAGCCGAGACGAGCGAAGCCATCCTCGGTTCCCTCACGTCGGCTGGCTACGCCAAAGAAGCCGAGCGCGTTCGCAAGGAGCTTCCGGAGTTCTCGCGCTACGTGAGCACGGTCGTCGCCTCGCTCATCGCCACCAAAGCAACCGACAACGCCAAGGCCTACGTCGCCGCCGGCGGTTTGTGAGACCACCATGCTCGGCAACGCGCAACTGACCCGCGAAAACCTCGGCACTCTCCGCGACGTGCTCGGCCAATACGTCGGCACCCAGATGGATGCTACGACGCAAGCCCGCGTCGCGCGTGAGCTGACGACGCGTTTCGGCCAGACCGTCACCGCGTCGGAAGTGCCTTCGCTGGTGCGCGTCGCCGAGCGGGTGGGCGCTCAGGATGCACGTCGAGCGAGTGTCGACAAGCAGCTCGGTGGGACGCTCTCGGCGTCGAGCACGCGGGACGACCGCCGCTCACGCTGGAACGACAAGGGACCGCTCGCGCTCCTCATGCGGGTGACCTCGAGCACCTTCACGACCGAAACGCTGACGAGCGCGGTGATGCGCACAGCGGCCCTCGGCGACATGGCTCGCGCGGCGCTTGCCGGCACCGCCAAAGCGGCCAAGCTTGGTCTCGCCGCGGCGCTCGTTCTCGGAACCTTGGGCGGCGCGGTCAGCACCGCGACTTATGCGCAAGGGCTCGGCACGGCGCAAACCCAGGTGACCGCCGAGCGCGCGCAGAGCCTCGAAGAGGCCGCGGCCAATTTGAAGCCCGGCCAGCACGTCTACGTCGTCGGCAATTTCGACCGCGCCCACAATCTCGACGGCCTCGAGGGCTACCTGCGCCAATACGCGCCCTACGTGACCGTGATCGCGGTCGAGCGCGCCGATCGTACGCGCGATGAAGTCACCACTTTCGCCAATACCTGGCTCACGAAATCGCCGATCGTGCGATCGCACCGCGCCGCGAATGGCGAGCGCAACGGCGTCATTATCGTCGTGAGCTACGGCAACAGCGAGCGGCCGAACCAGCGCACCTTCGCGTATGCCGCGGAGAAGTACTACGAGAGCCGATACTTCGGTACGAGCGCTCAGGTCGAGGGCGCCTTCAAGCGGCCCGGTCAGACCGCCACCATCGACGCGCGGGTGCGCTCGGTCGTCTCGTACATCAACGGCGGTGTCGTGCGGCCCGTGGCTGGACCGGTCGCGATGCCGACCGCCGCGGTCGAAGGTCCGAGCGCGGAGACGGTAGTGTTGGGAGGCATCGGCGCTCTGGCTGCCGGCTTGGCTCTCCTCGCCGGGTTCGCCGCCATGCGCCGTCGCAGTGCCACCAAGGAGTCCCAGCGGCTCATCACCGAGGTGGAGCAGAAGATCGGGGCGCGGCTCACCAACCTCGCCGCGCAGATCGACCGCGCTCGCAAAGAGGTGAACGACGATCCGAAGATTCTGACCGAACGTTTCGCGGCGGAGAGTGACAAAGACGCCGACCAGATGGTCGCCGAGATCGTCGGCTCCGGTGTCGACCTCGGCGCGCTGCGCTTCGTTCTTGCCGAGGCAAAGGCCTTGGTCGCCAAAGACACTGCGCGCAGGAGTGCCACCAAGTTCCTCGCCAGCAAAGACCTGCGCGAGGCGGTAGCGACTCTCACCAATCGCGACATCCAGCTCGCGCCCCGCCCCGAGATCGCTGTGTCTTTCCTAGCAACCGTGGGCTCACCCCAGTGGCTCGTCGCGGTGCAGGACGGCCTCAAGAGCTTTGCTCCGTTCACCGCGAGCTGCGACAAGCTCTTGAAGAGTCTCGATGACCGCGTCGCTCTCATCGATCACAGCACCCATGAGCTCGCCACGGCCCTCGCGAATGGCGGTAGCTTCAAAGAGCTCGACGATCAGAAGGCCGCGCTGGTAGCCCTGGTCCGCGGCCTCGACAAGAAAGCTCCGGATGGTCAGTTCCGCGTGCAGCTCACGCCGATCACCAAGGCCATCGATGCGTCCCTCGAAGCCGCTCGTGCCGCGTGGGAAAGCAACCCGGTCGGCGCGGTGAAGAGCGTCGGCGGCAAAGCAACCCGCATGCTCCAGGAGACCACGGCGCTCACCAACGCGGGCATCGAAGCGCGTGACGTCATGTTGCCTGCGCTCGCCGCCGCCAAGGAGAAGCTAGCCGCGACGCAAGTCGAGACCGGTTGGATCGACACCGCCGTCGCTGCCCTGTCGCGCAACGTGACCATGATCGCGGCCGCCATCGCCGCCGAGAAGTCTGCCAAAGCGGACATCGACAGCCTGACGGCCGGTATGGCGAGTCTCACCCGGCGCGTCGAGAATGCGCTGGCCCAGAACGAACGCCGCATCAACACCGTGCCGGGCAAGCTCACTGGCTCCGAGAACGGGCTCGCGAACGCGCGCGCCGACCTGGCGAAGAAGCTCCGCATCGTTCCAGACCGCGTGCTGCGCGAAGACGGCTTCGACCCGTCGGCTCGGCTCGCCGAGGCGAGCAGCTGGGTGACCAACAGCAAGCCTGCTCTCGACACCGGCGATATCGCGGCGGCTACCTCGGCGCTCGACGAGGCCGAAACCCGCATCAAAGAGGCGAACGACCTCGTCGGGGAAGCCTACTCGACCTTCGACAACTACGAGAGCAATCGTCGGGCGTTCTCCGAAGAGCTGCGCATTCTCGACCCGGCGCTGGCCGACCACCTCGGGCTTGCCGGCGAGCTACGCCGCACCTACGCATACCACGTGGTGAGAGACCTCGATGGAATCGATACCGCCATGGCGGACGCCTATCGCGCGGGTAGCGCCGCGGTGCGTTCCGCTGCCGAGCACTTCCGCGCCGGTGCGCTCATCGCTGCGTCACGCGCCTTCGCTGCCGCCGACGAGAGCTTCCGCACCGTCCGCCGGCACATGGAGACCATCGGTCGCGTCTCGGAGCAGCTCGCTGACGCCGATCGCGCCAACTCCGACGCGGCTCAAGCCGCGGTGCAGGCTTACACCATCGCCGCGCAACTGGCGTCGCAAGGTGTCACCAGCTCGACGATGTCGATGCTCAACGGCGCGAACAGCGCCGTGATGATCGCCGCCGCCAGCATGAATGCGAATGGTCGCGATCCAGACGCCATCGCACGCGCCATCGCCAGCGCCCACGTCATGGTGACGAGCGCGGCGAGCGCGGTGACCGTCGACCTCACGCCTCCTCCTCCTCCGGAGCCCGTTCGGACGACGACCATCGTTACTGACGGTGGTGACACGGACCGCACCGTCGAGGTCGCGCAGGATTCTGCGATCGATTCCGACCCGGCCCCAGAAGCCACGAGCAGCGAGTTCTGAGAGCGATGGCTCGCCATCCACTCAGCCTCGTACGCATGACCCCCCCGGCGGGATGGCACGACGCCTCGGTGCTGTCGTTCGTCGCGCCGGAGATCGACGGCTTCCGCGCCAACGTCCTGGTGACGCACGAGCTGGTCACCGACAAGCACGTGCACGCTTTTGCCGACCGGCAAAGCGTGGAGCTTGCAGGTGCGCTCGCAAGCTACAATCAGCTTTCGCGCGAGAACGTCAAAGTGGGTGCCATCGATGGCGTCAGCATCACCTACACCTTCGCGGGAACGAACGGGGTGCAAGTGCGCCAGCAGGTCGTCTACGCCTTGCTGGGGGAGGTCGCCTACACGCTGGTGATGACCTGCGAGCAGGGCGCCATAGCGAAATCAGAACGCGCGTTCGCGCAGGCCTTGGCGTCGTTCCAGATCGGTTAACGCTTCATCAGCTTCTGCCACTCGAGCCGGCTGATCGCGTCTTCGGCGCGGGCACGCTCGCCGCTCGTTTGCGCCGACTCCAAATAACGTTTGTAGTCCGCCAAAGCGGTTTCGATCTCGCCGAGCTTCGCGTGGCTTTCTGCGATCAAGCGCAGCCGCTCCGACTCGATCGGCAGGAAAGGGTGCGCTCCCCCGTTGTCGAGCGTCGTCACCGCTAGGTCGTGTACGTTTTCGCGTACGAGCAGCCTGCCGAACAGGTAGGCCACCGTGGGCTCACCGGCTTCGGCCCGCATCCAACGCTCGAACGTGAGCGCATCGCGCACCGCCGCGATGTCGCCGTCGAGATACGTGCGCAAGCGCTCGCTTTGCTCCGACGCACGGCTCAATGCCCAGATGCGCACCCACTGCAGCCGTTGGCTGTCGCTGCTGCCGTCGAGCTCGAGCACGGTTTCGAACGCCTTGCGGGCGCTCGCGAGATCGCCGCGCTGCCACGCGAGCTGACCCTGCATCTCGACGAGCTTGGCGCGCTGCCCGGGCGTGAGATCTTGTCGTTCCAAGAGGGCTGCTGCTTCGCTGGTGAAGCCGATGTCGTCACCAGCGCGGCGCAACGCGTGCGCGAGATCGAAGCGTGACGACGTCGAATCGCCGAGATGCGTGCAGATGTCGCGGTAGATGGCGACTGCTTTGTCCCCGGGGGCCTTGGAGGCGCGGGCGCGGAGCTGGGCAATCTCGTGCGCACAAGGCTTGGCGAAGATGCTCGGCGTCTTGAACTGGTCTTCCGCCATGCGACGCTCGCGATCGCTGAGCGGCAAAGCATCGATGAAGGCTTCCCACTCGGCGACCAGATCCGTCAGCGGCTTGCCGTATGCCTCGGCGAAGTCCGCCGCCGGGTACGCCGCCTTGAGCGGCGTCGGGCCATATTGTGCGAGGAGGTAGCGCACGAACGAGCCGGCGACCGTGTAGGCGCGCGCCGGTGCCTGCGACCAGAAACCCGTGGCGCCGAGAATGGAGCGCATGTCTGGCGCTCGGCCAATGGCGCGCAGGGCACGTGCCCAGGTGTGCAGGTCGTAGGCGCCGCGCTCCGGAGTCACCGCTTCGGCGACACCCTCGACGAGCCCCATGTTGACGAATACGCCATAGCGGGTGCTAGCGCCGAGCAAGCTGGAGCCGAACTCGGCGGCCACCGCGTGCGCTAGCTCGTGCGGCAAGACGTCGTGCGGAGCCGCGGGGCCATGAATGTGAATTTCGTGCAACCAGGGCTTGGCGACTTGGGTCGCGCGGCCGCCCATGAGTCGCGCCTTCTGATCGGGATCGCGATAGACGTACGAGTGAATCTTCGACGAAGGGATGACTGCGAAGCGCCGCTGCAGGCCCTCGAGCCGGAACTGATGGTCGTCGGCGATGGCTTCGCGCTGTGTCTCGTTGACGTTGCTCGGCAGGTGAATGACGAGACCGGGGCGGGTGACCGTCACCGGTAGCTCGCGCTCGATGTCGGAGCGGGACACATCGAAGCCGAAGCGCGGCCCGACGACTCCATCATACGTGAAGGCGACGATCATGGCGACGATGCCGCCCAGATAGGCGCCGCTGCGTGACCGCTCGAACAGACGCAGCACCCAGATGAGCCCGACGACCCGCAAGAGCGTGCCGAGACGGAAGAAGAGGAGCTTCTTGTCGAGCGGAATGGTCTCGTCGTAGAGCGACCCGGCGAAGTAGCCCCAGGCGTGGTCGAAGACGAAGATCGGCGGCTGCCTATAGACGTGCCATACGCTCATCACGAGCGGCAGGAGCACCACGATGGCGCCGAACAAGCGGCGAGCGAGCGTCGAGGTCGCGAAGACCGTGCGTCCCAGGACGCCGAAGGTCGACATGTAGATGCCGGTGGCGCAGGGGAGAATGAGATAGAAGGCGAGCCCCTCGCCGTAGTCGCAATTGCGGACGCGTACCGCGTTCATGGTGAGGATGAGCCAGGGCACGCCGAGCACCAGCAGTGTCGTTGCCCAGGCTCGGGGTAGGGCACGCCGCGAGCGTCGGGTCTCTCCGGCTACACCGGAGCCGATGGCGTAGCTGGTAGGTGCGGCCAGGGCCGCGATCGCGAAAGCCGCTTCGTAACCCAACAAATCGAAGAGCGGAACGAAACAACAGGTCAGCGCGAGCAACGCATGGAGGATGAGCGGAATGGTGAGCCAACGTTGTCGCATAACTTTACGGACGGCTGTCTGCCGCCTATGCTCCTGACGTGGCGGACGGAAGTGACAAGCGCGACTCTCTACGCGCACCCATCGAGCTCAAGGTCGAGTACAAGAAGATGAACACCTTCTTTGCCGACTACACCAAAAACATCTCGAAGGGTGGAACCTTCATCAAGACCGATCGTCCTTTGCCGGTCGGTACCGAGTTCCTCTTCAAGCTCACTCTGCCCAAACGCGACGCCCCTTTCGAGCTCAAGGGTACCGTCATGTGGACCAACAAGCCCACCGAGGTCCAGAACCCCGAGATCGGCTCGATGGGCATGGGCATCCGCTTCATCTTCGAAGACGACTCGGAACGCACCGATTTCGAGTCCCAGGTCGAAGCCCTGATGGTCGATTCGCTGGGCTCACACCTCTACAACAAGCTGCTCGAGAAGACGCGCTAACGCCTAGTGTGCGGGCAGCGTCGTGCTCATGCCCTTGAGGCTCATGCGCACCCCTGACGCGATACCGTTCGCCGCGGCGAAGCCGCCGTTCACCTCGACGACATAAGCCGCTGGAGCGTCGACGGTGCGCGGCGTCGTGGTCATCGGCTCGGCATCGGCGACGACGCCCACCACCTCGAGAGCGCTGTTCACGAAGATCATGTCGAGCGGGATGAGCGTGTTCTTCATCCAAAAGCTCTGCACGTCGTCTGCGGGGAACATGAAGATCATGCCGTGATCGGTCGCGAGGGAGCGTCGGTTCATCAGGCCCTGCGAGCGCTCCGCCGGAGAGTCCGCGATTTCGACGGTCACGACGACGTCGCCGGCGGACACGTGGAAGACCACTTGCGCGGGTTCCGCATCGCCATCCGTCGGGGCGACGTGCGGTTTGCCACCGCCGTCGTCGGACGCCGACGAGCCGCTGCACGCAAGGAGCAGCGCGAGCGCAAGGCCGCTAAAGCGTACGACGCGCATCACAACAACGGCTTCGAGACCGTTTGCTCTTTGCCGACACAGGTGCCTTGCAGCACTGCGGCGCCGACCGGGAACGCGTCACCCGACGGTGGTTGGCAAGCGAGCGCCTCGGCTTCGCAGAAGTTCGCGTTCGACGCTTCGGTCTCGCCGTTGCACAAGCAGAACGGGACTTCTTCGCGGGGCTGACAGGTGAGGAAGTGCTGCTCGCACGAGGTGTTGGCGAGGAGACAGGCGTCGAGGCACACGAGCACGACGCACTCGATGTTGCCGACGTCGCCGCAGTCGAAGTTGTTCAAGCAGCCGGTTTGACGCGTGCAGTAGCGCTTGTCTTTGAGCGGCCCGGCCTCTTGCACCTGATTGCAGGTGAAGCCCGACGGGCAATCGTCGCCGCGACACTGGCCGGCGATGCAGTGCTCTTCGTCGTTGCCGCAGTCGTTGTCGGTGGTGCAGGCCGTATTGCTCGAGCCCGTGTCGTACTTGCACTCCTCGGTGCAATACGGCGCCATGCCGCCTTCGGTGAGGCACTGGAACGAGCCGCAGACACCGTCGCGCTCGATGCGCACGACTTCGTCGACCGCGGTCTCGCCTTCGACGACCTCGCCCTCGAGGACGGGCGCATCGGTTCCGCAAGCGCCACCGAGTGGTTCTTCCGCATTGCAGGCGGCCAGCGCCACCGCGACAACGATCAGTCCTTGAAGTCGCACAGCTTGAAATCCTCTCCGGGAAACACGTTCGCGACCGAACGACACGCTAGTTTACCCTCGTCGCCGCAATCACTGTCCTTGCTGCATTGCTTCCACGTGCAGAGGCTGCGCGCATAAGAACCCGCGGACACCGAGCGGCAAGAAAACCCGTTGGGACAGCTCGAGTCGGCACGGCATTCCTTAGTGCAATAGCCGTCGCGACCCTGGCTCGCCACGCAAATGAGCTCGTCGCAAGGATAAGCCACACTCGTGCCGTAGGTCTCGAGGACCGTCGAGGTGCCGTCGCCGTTCACGGTGACGAGGTTGTCGCGTTGCTCGTCGGTCAGCAACGCGGGGCAGTCGGCGCCGATGTCGTTGTCGTTGCAAGCGACGGCGAAGCCCGCGAGCGCGAGCATCGCGAACGAAATGAGCTGCCGCTGTCGGGGTCGTGCCACGCCACGAGGGGAGTAACATGGGGTAAAGCGGTGCAGCAACAAAACCGGACGAATGGCTCCGATCATCCAAGTGGTGTGAAACGCTCTAGTTTGTTTGACACACACTCTCGCCGCCGATAGCCTTCGCGTGCACCCGACTCATCTTTTTGCGGAGCCGCGATTGAGCTCGTCCCTCTCTACGGTCACTCTTGCGCTTACGGCATTGCTTCTCAGCCGTGCCGCGTACGCGCAGAGCTCGTCCGACGAAGACCTCCTCGGCGGCTTCGACAAACCAGCCGCGACGCCGGCAGCCCCGGCAGCCAAGAAAGCAAACCCACCGGCAACCAAGCCTCCAGAGGCGCAGGTGAAACCGGCTCCGACGCCCGCGCCGACACCGGCCGCGACGCCGGCCCCGGCACCGACCCCCGCGCCAGAAGACACCGCGTCGGCGACGCCCACCACGGCGGCTCCCGCTGCGGTCGAGAAGACGCCGGCGGCGAAGGTCGAAGAGAACCCGGCCGCGCTCGACCGCATCAAGGCGGTGCCGAAGAAGCCGCTCCTCAAGGTGCACCGCTTCGAGCTGACGCCGATGGCCAGTTTGTCGCTCAACGACGCGTACTACCAGCACTACGCCGTCGGCGGCACCGCCATTTACTATCCGCACGACGCCTTCGGTATCGGCCTCGGTATCGACTATCTCTATCAGCACACCAAGCGGAACGCGGTCGATGAAGTCCGCGCCAGCCTCACGTCCGTTCCAGCGGTCTTCGAGGCGCCCAAGATGTTCGCGCACCTCGACGTCTACTGGGTCCCGCTCTACGGCAAGTTCAGCTTGTTCAACACCGCGATCATCCCGTTCGACGTGTACGCGACCGCCGGCGGCGGCGCTGCGACCGCCTTCAGCAACGGTCGCTGGATGCCCGCGGTGAATGCCGGCATCGGCACTCGCTTGGGCATCGCCGACTGGCTCGCCCTGCGCTTCGAGGTTCGCGATCACTTCTTCCTCGACACGCAGCAGGTCGACACCGTCGAACGCTCCGACGTCCAGAACTACGTCATGGCGCAGATTGGTCTGTCGTTCTTCATCCCGCCGACCTTCGAGTACAGCTTCTGAGAGGCCCAATGCGCAAGCAATCGCTCATCATCATGCTCGCGGCGTTCACCGGCTTTCTCGCCGTCGATCACGCGTACGCTCAAGCGGACGACGAGAACCTTTCGGCCGACGCCGAGGCCGAGCAAAAGTCAGGCAAGAGCGAGCACCACGGCCGTACTCTGGCGGAGCGCATCCCCAGCGTCACGCGCCGCGTCTTCGCCAAGAAGGGCCGTGTCGAGCTGACCCCGGCGGTTGGCCTCTCGCTCGATGACCCGTTCTACAACGACTACATCTTCCAGGGCGGGGTCGCCTATCACATCAACGAGTCGTTCGCGGTCGGTGCGCAAGGCGAGTACTGGGTCTCGAGCAGCTCGGCCCCCGATGTAAGCGGAGGTGGGAGCGCGGGAGACCTCGATTTCAATCACCCGCTCTTCGCGGCGCGGCTCGAGGTCATCTGGTCGCCGATCTACGGCAAGGTGAACCTGTTCGCCGAAGAGGTTTTCCACTTCGACACCTTCATCAGCGCCGGTGTCGGGTATATCGGCCTCGATACCGACGGCTCGGTTGCGGGGACCATCGCCATCGGGCAACACTATTTCTTGAACGATTGGCTGGCCCTGCGGGTGGACCTACGCGACCAGATCTTCTCGATGGACGTCAATCCAGCGGGTGGACCTGGAAAACATCTGCAGAACTTGCTGACGTTCAATCTTGGTCTCGCGTTCTATGCGGGTGACGCGAGCCCCGAATAATCGCTTGGTCCTAGTGCATCGAAGCGCCTTCGCCGTTTTGGAGCTGCTCACGTGTCGCAACGAAATTACATTTTGACGGGAGCCGTGGTCGCGCTGACCGCCGGCTTCATGGCGCACGACGCGCGCGCCGAGCGCACCGGAACGGCGACCACGCTGTCCGCTGAAACCGACAGCCCGACGCTGCTGGCGCAGGCCAAGACGAAAAAGGGCAAGGGCAAGGCCGGCAAAGCCAAGAAGGGCAAGGCGGCGACCGGGCAGACCACTCCGACGCCGGCCGCGAAGCCCGCGACGACCGCGCCTGCCACGAGCACCGCGAAGACGCCGCCACCGCCACCTGCTTCTCCCGCGGCGCCGACTGGCTCGCAGGTCCTCGACCTCTCGGACGCGAAGAACGACGAAGCGGCCCGCCAAGAAGTGCTCTCCGGCAGCCAAGCGAAGCCAGCAGCAGGCGGCTTCGACTTCGGCGGCGGCGCCACCGCCGACGGCAAGAGCGGCGGCAAAGCCGGCGGCGACTTCGACTTCGGTGAAGTCGAGCTCGACATGGGCAAGCTGCAGACCGCATCGGCGGAAAATCAGCGCTTCGAGAAAGCGCTGAGCATGATGAGCGACGAGAAGTTCGAGGCCGCGGCGCTCGAGTTCCGCTACTTCCTCGACGATCCGAAGTTCGCCGAGGTCCACCCCGAGGCGCAGTACCAGCTGGCGAAGTCACTCTACAAGCTCGGCTTCCTCGAGAGCTCGCTCGAGCGTTTCAAGCAGATCCTCGATGCCGGTCCGTCGCACCGCCGCTACAAGAAGTCGGTCGAGTGGCTCTTCTTCATCAGCCGCAAGATGGCCGACGAAACCCCGGTGCTCGCGGAGCTCGCGAAGTTCCGTAACGTCAACTTCCCCAAGGCGTACCGCAACGAGTATCGCTACCTGCTCTCGAAGTATCTGTTCATCCAGGCGAACCGCTTCGAGGTCGCGCGCGTCCAAGAGGAAGAGCTGCAGCGCAACAAGAAGCGCGTCCAGGGCTTCGACTTCGGCGCGGCGCAGAACGCGGTGGAGTCGGGCTCGGCGTCATTCGACTTCTCGTCGCTGGGCGGTGGTGAGCTCGACTTCGGCGGCGGCGACGCCAAGGGCGCCAAAGGTGGCAAAGCCCCGGCCAAGGACAGCGGCGGCGGCGGTGCCTTCGACTTCGGCGCGCCTTCGGGCGGTGCCATGGATTTCGGCGCCGCGCCGACGCAAGACGCCGCGACGCCCGACGGCCCTGTCCGCGAAGGCGGTCCGGCGAATGCCAAGGAAGCGATCCGCCAAGGTCTCGAGTTCGTCTCCGAGGTCGAGCCCGACAGCAAATTCTACGCGAACGCGAAGTATCTCGAAGGCTTGCTCCAGTATCTCGCCGGCGCCGACCAGAACGCGGTCAACGCCTGGCAAGAGGTCGTGCGCGTGTTGAATCCGCGCGGCGGCGCCCGTCTCGATCCGAAGCTGCGCGAGATGGCGTTCCTCTCGCTCGCGCGTGTCCACTACGGCTACAAGCAGTTCGACCGCGCCGCCTACTATTACGATCAGATCGACCGCGATAGCGAAAACTGGCTGACCGCGCTCTTCGAGGCCAGCTGGTCGTATTATCAGCGCGGTGACTTCGAGAAGGCGCTCGGTAACCTCCTGACCCTGCACTCGCCGTTCTTCGAGCGCGAGTACTTCCCCGAGTCGCAGCTCGTCAAAGCCATCATCTACTTCGAGGCCTGCCGTTACGGTGAGGCGCGTCAGATCACCGACGACTTCCTCGACCGTTACACCACGGTCATGAACGAGATCGAGAAGCTCGCGGCGAGCGGTGAGTCGGGTGAGAAGATCTACGACCGCATCGCCCAGCTCCAGGCCGGCGGCAGCGAAGACGACGTCACGGCGCGTCTCGTCTCGCTGGCGTTGAGCGACCCGGAAATTCGCACCTCGCGCGCCGTTCTCGCGCAGGTGAACGACCAGGCGACTCAGCTCTCGAAGATGTCCGAGCAGTTCCGCGCCAGCAAAGTGGGCGAGGAGACCAAAGAGAGCATCGCCAAGGCTCAGGTGGCGCACGCCAAAGAAGCCGGCGAGGTCACGCGCAAGAAGTTCGAGCGCGAGCTCTACGCGCTCAAGGGTCTCTTGGCGCAAGCGCTGCGCGTCAAGCTCGAGGTCGCCCGATCCGAACGCGAGAACATCGAGCGCAAGATCCGCGGCGAGCAGGGTGGCGACAAGATCGTCCCCGCGGTCGCGCGCACCGTCGTCGACGACGAGCACCACTACTGGCCCTACGAAGGCGAGTACTGGCGCGACGAGCTCGGCACCTACGAGCTCGACTTCAGTATGTGCCGCGCCGAGGGCGGTCCGGTTGCGGCTGGTGGCGGCACCGGCCAGTAGCACCTGGGTCTCAGCGGCTGTAACGCGCGTCCGGCGGGTCGCTACGGCGACCGCGGTACACGGGTGTGCCAGCTTTGGCGTCCCAAGCGGCGAGCACCTGGGTGACTGCCGCTTGCATGATCGCGCTGGCCTCTGGCGGCGATAGCGGCATCCACCCGCCTCCGACTTGCGGCTTGCCGCCGACGTCGATGAGCTGCGCCTTGTCGGGGAAGCGCTGCACCGCGACCGCGCGGATGGCAGTGGTCATCTCGACGGCGTCGGAGTGCTGATACGAGCGCAAGAAGAAGCGCGTTCCGGCGACACCCGCGGCATTCGCCTCGGGCACGACCGAGAACACGACGTCACTGAGCTGCGCCTGTCCATCGAGCTTGTCGAGGACCTGTCCCTTCAGATCGCGGTGGTGGTCGAAGCCTCGGCCTTTGCCTTCCATGCGTTCGAGCAGCGCCAGCGCTTCGTTGAACGAGTAGGTGATCTCGGTGCCGGTCCGCGGTGATCCGCCGCCGCCATAGAACGTCGCGCTGGTTCGGGCCTCGAGCGCTCTGCGTACTTCGATCGGCAACTGACCGCCGAGGCGCGCCAGGGCCGCGGTGGCGTCGGTGCGGCTCGCCAGCTCGCGCAAGAAGCCGAGTGTCGCATCGTTGGCGTTCACGAGCGGCCGGGCGGCGCCGCCCCAAACGTCGGTGTACGCCGCCACGAGCAGGGGCTCGTTGATGTCGCGGGAGTGTCGCGCATCGAGGCCGACACGGTTCCTCGACAGGTCGAAGCGCCGGGCATGTGTTTGCCCGACGAGCTCGATGATGTCGGCGACCATCTGCCCGGACGACTGCGATTGCGGGTCCACCCACGTAGCGCTGCGCGGGCCGACGTTCCGCGAGGGGCGGATGGCGATCTTGTGATGGTCGACGCGCAGCATCGGGACCTCGGTCGGCATGGCGTCGGCGTTCCTGCCGAACAAGACCTGACTGTCGACTCCAACCGCGAAAGCCGGGGGGCGCTCACGCAGAATGGCCTGCGCGTCGTTCAAGACTTCGTCAGGACGCGGCCCGTGCTCGCGCAAATTGCGCGGCAGCGGTTGGCTCGTCACCACATAGGCTTCGACGCCGGCCGCGCGCAGGGCACGGACGAACGCCAAGGCGGACATGACCGCGTCACCGTCGAGTGGATGGCCGGGGAACACCGCCACGTATTTTTCCCCCGGCCGGGTCACCGGGCCAGCTGCCGCGCGGAAAGGAGTCTTGCGCAGCAGCGGCGTCACGAGCTCGTGCAGCCGGTCCGCGAAAGCAGTCGGGACGTTGGCGGCGGCCGGTGGGCGGGGCGCTACGCGCGAGGTTGCCAGCACCTCGGCGGCGAGCTGCGCCGCGCGTCCCGGCATCGACGTATCGGTCATGCCTTGCAGAGCCGTGACTGCCTGCTCGATGAGCGCCCGCCGCTGCTCGACCGCGCTCTCCGGCAGGCGGCGCGACTCGCGGAGTAGTTGCTCGACGCGCGTGACTTCACGCGGCACCACCGTCTTGTTGCCGGAAAGTTTGCCCACCGCCGCCATCGCGACGAGGAATTGCACGTTGGCGGTGATCACCTGCTCGGCGGCGTCGAGATTCCCGTTGCGCGCATAGGTCGCGGCGATGCCCACGGCGCTCATGCCCGCGAGCTGTTCGGCGGCCTGCTGCGCCATCAAGCGTCCCTCGTGGAGTCGCAGCCCCAAGCTGCTCTGTAGCGCCGGCGCGGTCTCGATGTTGCGCACGAAGCTTCGAGCGCGCAGGTAGTCGAACGCGGTGAAGGCCAGCAGATTGGTCGCGAAAGCGGCCGGCGACCAATCGATGTAACGTTCTTGGCCGATGGCGTCGAGCGCGAGGTTGTTCAAGCTCGTGAAGGTCGCTGCGGTGCCGATGTTCCCCACCGCCAAGCGGTTGGCGGCAGCGCGCAGAGCGACGGAGCTGGTGCGGCCCGCGCGGTAGGCGAGGAGCAACTCGCCCACTTGTGGCATGCTGCGTGCGAAGGTCGCAACTCCGATGCCGCGCGTCGCCGCCATCGCACCGGCCATGACCCAGGTGTTCACGGAGTCGAAAACGTCGGCGACGCCACGGCCGAATTCGAGCAGCTCCTCCTGCGTCGCTTCGCTCAGCGCTCGTCGTGTCAGCGCGTCGGCACGGGCCACGAGCGCGCTACCACCCGACGCCTCGAAGGTACGGTGAGAGGCGCTGGATTCGATAGCGCGGAGACGCTCGATCTCCGATGTCAGCTCGCCGCGCACGCCCGCGAGCAACTTGTTCTGCCGTCGTGCTCGTTCGGTTTGCGAGAGGCTCTCGACGGGGCTGACGCTGCCCTCGATGCGCGTGCGGAGTTGTTCACGGCGCACGTTCAGCGCCACCAGCTCGCGCTCGGTGAGGCGCACGACGAGCTCGCGCAGCTGCGCCGACGAGTGGACCAGCTCGCGTTTGCCGAGCTTTCCTTCGGCGATCAGCTGGTTCACCGCCATCGTCAGGCTGGGGTCGCGTCGACCGTCGTTCTCCGGCAGGCGGTGCATGCTGCCGTGCTGCTCGGACTCCATGAGCAAATGCGGTTGCAGCGCGGCCGAGGTCGCGATCAGCGACGCGCTCACGCTACCACGCTGGAGCGCAGCCTCGGCGTTGTCGAGATAATGTCCGAGGAGCTCGGCGGCCGAGAGGGTCTCGCCGGCGTCCTCACGTGCCATCGCCAGCACCATGGGGTCGCTGCTGGTCTTGGCGAGCTCGCGAAGATCGTCTTCCGACGCAACGAGCGCGGCGGCGAGCGAGAGATCGACCACCTGTTGATCGAGAGCCGCGATCTGCGCGCGATGCGCATTCTCGACACCGTCGCTCGCGAGCGCTTTGAGCCCCGCGCGGGCGCCGCCAAGGCCCGACGGCACGGTGGTCGGCACCACGTCGTCGAGCAGCGCGCTGAGGCGCAGCGGCCGATTTTTCACCCGCGCCTCGAGGCCGAGCTGGAGCTCGCGGCGCTGACCGACGAGCTCGCGTTGGCGGCCCTGGAGCGCCATGACGCGTTCCCAGCGCTCGCGCACCTCGGGTTTCTCGGTGGCAGTGCGCAGCGCCGCGTCGAAGCGCAACGCCGCCGCGCGCATGACCGCTCGTGTCGTCTCGGTGGTCATCGCGGCAGGCTCGTTGGCCGTGAGGTTCGCTTGGGTCTTGAGCTTCCAGGTGACGTCGACTCCGTCTTCGCGGACATGACCCGGGCTCGCGTGTCCGTATTGCCAGGCGATACGTTGCCGCAAGCTCTCGAGAGAGACGCGCGTCACTTCACCGGTGCCTCGCGAAACCAGCTCGGCGGCGCCGTCGTCGATGCGCCTGATGGCGTGCACGTCGATCTGGTAGCCACGGCCGTCGGGTTGCCGCCGCTCGATGAGCACACCCTGACCGACGCGGATCGCTGGCCATTGCTGACTGGGCAGCGACGCGCGCAGCAGCTGATGCTCGAGCGTTTCACCGGCAACCTGACCACTCTCACCAGCGCGCCCGGAAGCGGTCCCCTCACGCGTCATTGGCGGCGACGGGGCAGCCGCGGGTCGTGGTGCGGTCTGTGCGTCGGGAGCGGTCGGTGGCGCGCGGCGAACGACGTCTTCGAGCGCCTCGCTGCGCTCGCGGATCGCGTTGACGTTGGCTTCGCTCGTTTCCTTCGGAGTGGACGCCGTGATGCGCATGTCCGCGCCGTTGGCTCGCTCCGCTGTTCCCACGCCCGCCATGTGTGAACACCTATCGAGCAAGACAAGTGCCAGAGACCAACGCGCAGGATGGCGCCAAATGGCCCTGGAACGCCTGCCGGCGTGTCATATGTGGGACCACACCCCCAGAAAGTGAGGGGTCTCCGCCCGCGTTTGCTCAGGGCAGAGGCAGCGGCGTTGCTTTCTGCCAGCGCCACAAGCGCCGCAGATACGGGAGTCGCCAGAGCGCCGGCGGATACGTTCTCCTGTCCGCTTTAGCGAGCATGTGTACGAGGTCGAAGTAGTTCACCATGTGGTCGATGGAGCGGCGGGCGATCACGTCGCGTCCGCGAATCCGCGCGGCGACGGCTTTGGCGAGGTGCGAGTAGAAGAAAGGCGCCGAGCCATTGGTGTCGAGCAGCGCCGGACCGAAGACGAAGAGGTTGGGGTGTTTCTTGGCGAGCACCAAGCTGTGCAGATGTTTCGCCATGTCGGCTGGCCGGCGCGCCGAGGCGAAGTCCTCGATGCCCGTGTAACCGAGGTCGAGATCGTAGCCCGTCGCCCAGACCACTACGTCGCAAGAAAAGCGCTCGCCGGTCTCGAGGACGACCTGGTCGCCGTCCAGCACCGCCACCTGGCTCTTGCGCCGCGTGATCGTGGCAAGGTCTTCGAGGAGGCGCGCCCGACCCGGCACCATTTGATGCTTCTCGAGATCGAAGGCGCCGTCCGGCCGCAGGTCTTTGATGTCATAGCGCGCGAAACGCTCGGTCACGGTGCGATCGATGACCGCGCTGATCCGCGCCGCGGAAAAGCCGAGGAGCTGTTGGCGCCCTAGGAGCCGCAGCCCCACGGCTTCGTGTTTGCGCCGGCGCGTCGGGGTGAACCACGCGACGCTGCGGTAAATCCAATGCAGCTCCGCCGCGCCGTGCTCGAGCGCTTGCACCAGGACGTCTTGAGCCGAGGCGCCGCCACCCACGACCGCGACACGTTGGCCTCGCAGGGTTTCGGGATCGCGCAAGGTGGAGCTGTGGTGCTCGGTGATCTTGGATGCGCGGCGCTCGACCGCGGGGACGCGCGCTTTGTTGTGCGCGCCGGTCGCGGTGAGCAGGAAACGACCGCGGTACGGCCCTCGCGTCGTCCGTATGTCCCAGTGATCGCCGCGCCACGCGGCGCCCGAAACCTCGCAGTCGGTGACGATACCGTCCGCCAAAGCGAACACGTCGACCCAGGCCTGGATATTGGCGCGGACGCTGGGGGCGGTCTCGTCGGCGATGGGAATGTCCCCGAGCGTCCAATCCTCCTTGAGGATTTGGAGGTCCTGCCAGTCGGGAAGGGTGCGCCACAGGCCACCGACGCCGCTCTGCTTCTCGAGCAACACCGCATCGAGGCCAGCGGTCCGCGCGTAGCGCAGCGCGATCACTCCTCCGATCCCGCCGCCGACGATCACCAGATCGTGGGTGGATGTGGTCATGAAGCAGGAGATAGCAGCGATTCGCTCGCATCGCTCCGATTTGTCGCTAAAATCCGTGGTACCCGAACACCGTCGCCCTTACAGTCGGCGCTTCGACTGTGGTGGCGATCGCCGTCCATCCCCGCGGATTGCATGTCCTTTGATGCGGACGTGCACCTGGTGATATCGACGACGGGTTTCGGAACCTTTTGGGAGTCAGTCGGTGACACAATCACACGCAAGAGCTCGCTGGGCCGCCATCGGCCTCGTCGCCGCCTTCTCGGCCGGCGCCCTCGTCGTCATCGAGACGTCCGCTATCCCGACCGCCCACGCGCAAGCGAAGGGCAAGGGGAAGAACAAGGCCTCGAAGGGCAAGAAGCCCCTCCAGAAGCGTGACGACATCAAGCGCGAGGACAAGCTCGAGACCAAGAAGGACTACGCCTTCGACGACAAGGCGTCGAAGACCGAGGCCGCCAAGGTCAACCTCGACGACTCCAAGGGCCCGACGCTGTCCGCCAAGGAGCTCCAGGGCCAGGGCATGCAGGCGCTCGCCGACGAGAAGCTCGACGAGGAGATCCAGCTCGCGAAGCAGCTCTTGCAGTTCGAGACCAAGTGCGACGAGACCGCCCCCGTCCGCTTCCGCGTTGCCGATCTCAACTGGGAAAAGTCGAAGCGCGCCTTCTACAAGTCGCAGGACTTCAACACGCCCGAAAAGGATCGCGGTCGCTTCCAGGCGATGGAGAAGGCTCTCCAGAACGAGACCGTCGCCAACTACAAGTGGATCGTCGACGAGTGTAACGGTTACATCGACTACTCGAAGACGCTCTTCTATCTCGGCCGCGCCCTCATGGAGATGGAGCGCTCCGAAGATGGTGCTCCGTACCTTACGCGCATCATCAAGGACTTCCCCGAGTCGCAGTGGGTGCCGAACGCCTGGCTGATGATCGGCGAGTACTACTTCGACACCAAGAAGGACGTGCAGAAAGCGCTGCGCGCCTACAAGAAGGCCGCCGAGTTCACCACCAGCCCGGTCTACGGTTACGCGGTTTACTGGCAAGGCTGGTGCTACGTGAACACCGCCGACTGGGATCTCGCCCTCGAGCGCTTCCGCGAGGTCATCACCATCTCGGAAGACCCGAGCGCCACCCTCGACACCAAGGGCAAGATCGCCCTGCGCAAGGAAGGCATCAAGGACTACGTCCGCGCCTACGCCAACATCGGCGACCCGAAGAACGCCTACGCGACCTTCTTGAAGATCGGCGGCAAGGGCTCGGTGCAGGACATGATGGAGCGCCTGGGCAACTGGTACATCAGCCAGGGCGCCCATCGTAACGTCATCCTGGTCTACCGCGACCTCATCAAGAACTACCCGCGGTCGACGCGCATCCCGATCTTCCAGGGCCGCATCGTCGACTCGTCGTCACGCTTGGGCGATCCCAAGGCGACGGTCGTTCAGGCCAAGCTCCTCACCGAGTACTTCCATCAGGTCCGCGATCGCAAAGAGAAGGGCGACCTGTCGGACGACGAGAAGAAGACGATCGACAAGGACCTGCGTGAGGCGGAAGAAATCGCCGAGAACACGCTGCGTCGCCTGGCGATGGAGTACCACGCGGACGCGAAGAAGCTGCGTGGCGTCGCGCAGGAGCGCAACTACCAGCTAGCGCACGACCTCTACTCGCACTACCTCGACGTGTTCCCGAAGCCGATCGTCGGCGCCGACGTGAACTACGTCTTCTTCATGCGCTTCTACTACGCGGAAGTGCTCTACAAGCTCGAGAAGTTCCACGACGCGGCCAAGAACTACGACATGGTCGTGCTCATGAACCCGACGCCGACCGACGAGCGTGAGAAGAAGATCGTCCTCGCGGCCGCCGAAGAGTCGGTCCGCTCCTACGATCAGCTGGTTCAGGATCTCGACCGCACCAACCCGCCGGAGATCAGCGGCACCGAGCCGAAGGAAATTCCGCAGATCAAGCAGGACCTCATCGCGGCCTGCCAGCGTTACATCCAGTACGTCGGTAAAGAAGGCGATGAGATCGTCGCCATCCGCTACAAGATGGCGCGCATCTACTACACCTACAATCACTTCGACGAAGCGGCCCCGGCGTTCCACGACATCGTGACGAACCACCCGGAGAACGAGGTCGCCTGCTACGCCGCGAACCTCGCGCTCGACATCTACAACGGTCAGAAGAACTTCCGCGCCTTGAAGGCGGCCGCTCAAGCGTACCGCGAGTCGCCGAAGCTCGCGTGCGGTGACGCCGAGAAGGCGAAGTTCGCGCGCATCGAAGAGCAGTCGACGTTCTCGCTCATCAAGAGCGAGTACGAAGAGAAGAAGAACTACGTGACCGCCGCCAAAGCGTACATGCAGTTCTACGAGAAGTTCCCGACCTCGGAGTTCGCGGACGACGCCGTTTACAACGCGTCGATCAACTACGACCTCGCGAACCGTTCCGACGAGGCGAACCGCACCCGCCGCTTCCTGGTCGACAAGCTCCCGGATTCACCGCTGGTGCCGGAGACGCTCTACAACATCGCGCAGTCGTACGAGCGCATCGTCGATTTCGACAACGCGGCGCAGTATCTCGAGCTCTTCGCGCAGCGTTATCCGACCGACAAGCGCAGCAAGGACGCGCTCTACAACGCCGGCATCTACCGCGCGACGTTGGGTGACATCGCAGGCTCCAAGAAGGACCGCGAAGCGTTCATCAAAGCTTACCCGTCGGACGACGAGGTCGCGAACATCGCCTTCTCGCAGTGCGAGGCCTACGAAAATCAGGCACGCACCATCGAGACCAAGAACCACGGCAAACGCTCGCAAGCGGCCGACAAGCAGTGGATCGAAGCGCACGATTGTTACTTCGCGTACATCCGCAATCAGAACTACGCGCGCAAGAACATCGACCACCTCTGCGTCGCGCAGTTCCGCCGCGGCGAGGTGATGCGCAAGGTCAACAACAAGTCTGGCGCCGAAGAGACCGACACGTTCGTGCTGCGCAACTGGCCGGGCTGGCAGCGCCAGGTCGACAAGAAGGAGCTCGCCGGCTGCGCCGAAGGCGTCGCCAAGCTCAAGTTCCAAGCGCTCGACGAAGACGTGAAGGCGTACAAGGCGATGAAGATCGCCCTGATGAACCCGACGAACGATCAAGCGATCAAGAAGTTCCAGGACTCGATCGCCGAGAAGGTGCGGGCCCGTGACAAGCTGGTGAAGCAGTACACCGACATCGTCACCATCGGCACCGCCGAGTGGGGCTTGGCCTCGCTCTTCCAGATCGGCGAGCTCTACAAGGACTCGGTCGACAAGCTGGTGAACGCGCCGATTCCGAACATGATCTCGGGCCAGCCGCTGACCGACGAGCAGAAGGGCATGCTGCGCGGCGAGCTCAAGCAGAAGGCCGCGCCGACCGAAGAGCAAGCGGTCGATGCCTATCGCCTGTGCGTCCAGAAGGCGAACGATCTCGGCGTCTACAACAAGTGGTCCGTCAAAGCGCTCGATCAGCTGCAGAAGCTGCGGCCGTTCGAATACCAGCCAGTCATCGAGCGCCTTGCGAAGCTCGACCTGTCGGACAAGCTCGAGGTCGTGCGTAGCGGCGTCATCGTTCCCGATGGCGAGAGCTACAAGAAGGTGAACGTCGCAGTGCAGGGCGGCTCCGTCCCCGAGGGTGAGCAAACCAAGGCGGCGTCGGGGGGCAACACCGCGACGGCCAAGGCCGAGAAGGGCGACAAAGACGGCGACTCCGCTACGGCGGACGCGGGCGAAAATGCGCCCAAGCCACAGAAGGCAACGCCCAGAAAAGGCAAGCGCAAGGGAGGTGGCCGATGAAAACGTGGAAGGCATGGACAGTCACGGCGTCTCTCGTGCTCGGTGCGGCGGCCTGTGGTGGCGGTGGCGGCGAGAACAAAGAGGTGAAGGCAGGCGCGTCGACTCCAGCGGGTGAAAAAGGCCCGGCCGGTCCGTCGAACATCGAGCAGGCCCAGACCAAGATGGCGGCTTTGTCCGAGAACATCGACCGTCTCGGCGAGGGCAAGAGCGTCGATGCTACATGGCTGGAGACGCAGCTCAACGAGGTGATCGCTCTCGACCCGAAGAACAGGGCGGCGCGCTTCAACCTCGGCGTGCTCAAAGAGCAGCGTGGCGACCAAGCCGGGGCGCGCGAGATCTATCAGAAGCTCTACAAGGAAGCGCCCGAGTTCGCGCCGGCGGCGGTGAACATCGCGGCGGACTTGATCAGCCAGGGCGAGACTCAGAAGGCGACGCAGATCTATCAGACGGTGGCGCAGAAAGATCCGAAGGACACCACCTCGCGTCTGGCGCTCGGCCGCATCGCGGTCCGCGAGAAGCGCTACGAGGAAGCCATCGAGCTGTGCCGCCAGGTGTTGGCGCGTGATGGCGCGGCGCTCGAAGCCTTCCGCATTCTCGCCGAGAGCTACAAGGCGCAAGGCAACTTGCCGATGGCCGAGCTCATCGTGGCGCGCGGCTTGAAAATCCACAAAGACGACGCCCAGCTGCACACGACGCTCGCCCAGATCTTGTTCGAGAAGAACGATCTCGCCGGCGGCGTGAACCAGCTCAAGCTCGCTGTAGCGGACGATCCGAAATCGGTGAAGGTGCGCGGTCAGCTCGCCGACATCGCCCTCCAGTATCGTGACTTCGGCAACGCCAGTCAGAACTTCGAAGCCATCGTCAAAGAGCAGCCCAACAACAAGGGCGCGAAGGTCGGTCTCGCGGTCTCCTACAAAGGTTTGGGCCGCTACGATCAAGCCGAGACGCTCTACAAGGAGGTGCTGCAGCAGTCGCCCGACGACGTCGATGCTACGTGGAACCTCGCCGTCCTCTATCACCGACACTTGAACAAGTACGACGACGCCATCGCGCTCTACCGCAAGGCGCACAAAGCCGCCGGTCCGGGCGACGCCGGCATGCAAGACGTCGACAACCTCATTGCCGACGCCGAGCGCCAGAAGAACGATCAAGTGGCGATGCGTGCCCGCGAAGAAGCGGAGCGCAAGCGCAAGGACGCGGTCGACGCCGTCTGCGGCGCCGTCGCCAACAAGAAGAAGCCCGACTTCGACGCCATTGGTGACGAGACCGAGCGCGTCGGCGCGGCTTGGGCGCTCATGGTCGAAGCGCAGAGCATCGTGCAGCAGGCGGCGAACGACGGCGACATGAGCAAGATGGCGCCCGCCGAAGCGCACGTGGCGTGCGCCTTCGCGATGGTCCCCGAGACCCAGAAGTCGAACACCGAAGCCTGCGCCCCGATGCACATCATGTGGACGCAGATCCTCTACCAGCTGGGTCGCACCGACGACGCCATGAAGACCATCAAAGAGGCGCGCAAGTGCGACTCCGAGAACCCGGACGCCAAGCTCATCGAGCAGCAGCTCGAAGAGCTCATGAAGGGCGGTGGGGCACCAGGTGGTCGATGAGTTGTTACGCCTGACGGCTAATTGTTTGCCTCTCGGCAAAACGCCCCGTTTCTTCGCAATTCCGCGGCTTTTCGGTTACAACCTGACGGGACGACAGTAGAAGGAGCCTCCCATGCGCAAAATACTGAGCATTCTCGCTGCCTTGGCAGTGATGTCGGTTGCCGGGTCAGCCTTTGCGCAAGAGGGCGGTGACGTCGTGTACCGCAAGCACACGGTCGTCGATTTCGGTGACGACACCATCGAAGGTGACCTCTCGAAGCCGGACGGTGCGTACCTCGAGTCGCAGAAGCGCTTGCGCCACCAGCGTTTGATCAAGGTGCGCGAGAACTTCCGGCCCGAGATTTTGCAGTCGGTAACCACCTTGTAGCTCTGTTTTTTGTGTCGGCGGCGGAAGCTGATAGCGTGGGCGTACGACAGAGTTCGTTTGCGAGGAGACGATGGGAGTTTCGCTGAACGTGCAGGTGTTCCGCGGTGGCCAGCCGCTGGGCGCGCATCAATTCGATAGCGACACCAATCGCACGATCAAGATCGGCCGTCTTCCCTCGGCGCAGCTGAAGCTCGAGGATCCCAAGGTCTCGCGTATCCACGCGGTCATCGAGTTCTCCGGTCAAGACGTCTCATTGACCGACATGGGCTCGGGCCAAGGTACAGCGGTCAACGGCGCAAAAGTGCACCGCGTGAAGCTGTCGCACGGCGACCAGGTGCTCATCGGCGATACGCAGCTGGTCATCGGTTTCGGTGGCGCGGCCAACTACGCCCCTGCGGCCGATGCCGTCGGCGGATCGGCCACGGTCAACATGGCTGCACCGGCTCCGCGCAACGGCATGCCTGCGGCGCAATCTCCGTCCGCTTGGGCGGAAGCCCCGGCTCCGAGTCCGCAATCGCGTCCACAAGGGGCTCCGGCTCCGCAGCCGATGGCGTCCGCTTTCGCGCCCACTGGTGGCGGCGAAGCCATGCGCTTCGACCCGGGCTCGTCGGCGGTGCGTCCCATCCAACGCATTACCCAGGAGCGTCTGCGCTCCGCGGCCATCGAGTCGAAGCCTCACCCGGCGCTGGCGCCGGAAGAGTCCATGTCGGCGGACAACCGCGTCCTCGAGATGCGCGTCTACTGGGGCACCATCCTCCTCGACATCGACCACCGGCGTAAGCCGAAGGCGATCACCATCGGCGAGACCAAGAACACCGACGTGTTCATCTCGTCCGAAGGTCTGCCCAAAGAAGAGTTCCCGCTCATCCGCACCATCGACGACGAGTACGTGCTGACGTTCACGAACTCGATGGACGGCGAGATCGAGATCAACGGCCAGACGCAGCCGCTATCGGCGGCGCGCGGCACCTCGCTCGTGCAAAAAGACGGCGACTTGGAGAGCTCCTACCAGGTGAAGCTCCCGGCCGACGCGCGCGCCATCGTGCACTGGGGCGGCATCACCTTCGCGTTCCGCTTCGTGCCGCCGGCTCAGGCGCTGCCCAATCCGTTCTGGAAGGACCTCGATCTCCAGTACGTCAACCTCCTGTTGATGTCGATCTTCTTCCACTTGGCTCTCATCGTGACCTTCATGGTCTACCCGCACGACACCGAGTCGCTGCGTGAAGACATCTTCGACAAGCCGGGCGTCATCGCCTTGCTCCTCGAGCCGCCGAAGATGGACGAGAGCACCAAGAACAAGCTCGAGGAGATGAAGAAGAAGCAGGAGAAGGAAAAAGAAAAGATCATCGAGAAGGAGAAGAAGAAGCAGCCGGAGAAGGAGAAGGTCGTCGAGCGCACCCCGAAGAAGATCGCCGACGTCCAGGTGAAGCAGGTCCCGCGCGAGAAGTCGCAGGCGGACAAGCAGAAGGAAGTCTCCGAGAAGTTCTCCAAGCTCTTCACCGGTGGCGCATCGGGCGCCGCGGGTAGCATCCTCGGTGGTGGTGGCGGCGGTACGCTCTCCGGAACCCTCTCGAACGTCATCGGTACGACGGGCGCCGGCACGGCCGGTGGTCTCGCGGGTCTCGGTATTCGCGGCGGCGCCATGACCGGTGGTGGTATCGGCACGAGCCGTGGCATCGCGGGCATCGGTACTGCTGGTCGTCTGGGTGGCGGTGGCTCGGCCTACGGCTCGAACGTCGGCAAAGGTCTCGGCGGTCAGAAAGATCGCGGCATGGTCTCGCTCTCGACCCCGGTGGTCATGGGCGCCTTGCCTCGCGAGGTCATCCAGAAGGTCATCAACGACAACAAGGCGCAGATTCGTTACTGCTACGAGATCGAGCTCCAGCGTGATCAGACCCTCGAGGGTAAGGTCGCGGTGAAGTGGATCATCGCGGCGACCGGCTCGGTCGAGAAGGTCGTGGTCACCGAGACGACGATCAAGAGCGCGCGCGTCGGTCAGTGCCTCGCTGAAAAAATCAAAGGGTGGCGGTTCCCACAGCCTGCGGGTGGCGGTATCGTCGAGGTCAACTATCCCTTCGTCTTCAAGTCGAGCTGATGAATACCAAGACTCTTCTCGCTCTCGCTTTCGCCACGCTCTCGCCCTGGGTGGCAAGCGCGCAATCCACCACGGCAACCGCGGGTGCGGTGCAGTCACGTGAGCCGCGGCAACAGCAGCCCATCGCGAGCGTGGTGCGTGGCTTCTACATCGAGGCCAAGGCGACGGGCGGTTACACGCTCGCCGACCAGACTCTCGAAGCACCAGCCGTCGGTCCGGGCACGCCGTTTCCCGGCCTTGCTGGCGCGAGTGAAGACCTCGGCGGCGTCATGGGTCTGCAGCTCAACATCGGCTACGACTTGACCGAGCACGTCGCGGTGCAAGCTGTCGTCGGCAACATGTTCGCTTCTGGTCGGCGCGCCGACTACGTGCGCGATCTGTCGATCGCCTATGGCGGCGTGCAAGGACGCCTCGCCTTCGATCTCACCGAGCGCCTCGACCTGTTGGCGAGCATCGGCGTGGCCTACGCCTCGGCGAGCAACCAAGTCGAGCCGGCGGAGAAGGGTGCCGCGGTCCTCGGTGGCCTGGGCTTCGAGTACTACGTGCACGTTCGCCACTTCTCGGTCGGTCTCGAGGTCACGGCCTTCGCGCCGCTCTCGCCGTCGCGCGTGTTCGTCGGCTTGTCGCCGATGATCAAATACACGTTCTAACGTGCAGTTAGGCGCGCTGGAGCGCCACGAGGTCAGGCTCCCCACGGCAACGCTGCCATCGCGGCAGGCGATACCTGTGCGTGGGTGAAATTGGCTCGCTCTCCGTCCTGAACGGTACTGATTCGCGGCGTCTGCCTGACGCACCGCTGGTGCCGCAGCCGACCGACGAAGAGATCGCCGCCGCTCCTCGGCTCCCCACCACCGTGGTTCGTTCGCCGACGACCGGCAACGAGATCGCCCGCGTCACCGTGGTGCGCCGCTCGAGCACTGGCCCGGTCAACGTCGCTATCCTCGGCCAGTGCTACGTCGACGACAATGACGTCCGCGGGGCTGCTCTGCGCCTGTCGCGCATCGACTTTCCCGGCAGCGTCGTCATGGTGCACTGGACGAGCACCTGCCCGGTGCCGCCGGCGCAGCGCGAGCTCATGGCCGGCCTCCTGCGCTTCTGGCGCTATGACCGTCTCAGGGACGATGTCGCCCAGGCCGGGGTCGCGGAGGTCAACGCCGCCCACGTTGAAGCACGCGAGGTCGGCGCCAACTTTGCGTCCGTTTTAGCGTCCATCCCGATCCCCCTGCACGACCGCCCGGTGCATCTCTACGCCCACTCGATGGGCGCCGCGGTGCTTCGCGAGGCGCTCGAGCGCGGTCAGCTCGGTGCCTACAACGTCGGGCGCGCGGTCTTCCTGGGCGGTACGGCTGCAACGACGCTTTCACCCCGCGCCATGGGCCAAGTGCGCGGCAGCGTGGTGAACTTCTATCGCTCGGACGATTGGATCCTCGGCGCCGTGGAGCGCGTGCGCAACGAGTCGCAGATCGGTATGCACCCGATCCCGCCGCCGAGCTACCTCCAGGGCGAGCGCATCTTCAACGTTCCAGTCGACGACATCGGCCACAGGCACTACTGGGCAAACGGCAACCGCGTCCTGCGCGCCATCGATGCCATGGTACCGCCCGAGCCGGCTGGGGTGCGCTTGCAGCGCACTTCACCTAGACTCACTCCTGATGCTCAAGGTCCTGTTCGACCTCAACGGTAGCCATGGCCAGATTTTGGGCTTTGCACTGCCGACCCCAGGCGACGCCGAGGTGCTCGAGGCATTGCTCGCGGCGTTGCATGAGTCGGAGCGTGCACCGCTGCAACGTTTCGCGGTGCGCAGGAAAATCACCTACGCCGGAGGTCGCTACGCCATGCGTGAGCTGCTTCGGCGCCTCCGCCTCGCAGATGCTCCGATTCTCACCGACGACCGTGGAGCGCCGCTGTTGCCGGCCTCGGTGCGCGGCTCGATCAGCCACAAGGACGAGGTCGCTTGCGCCTTGGTCACGAGCGACACGACTGCCTATTACGGCGTCGACGTCGAAGCCGTGCCCGGCCCATCCGATGACTTGGCGAGTCACATCCTGACGGCTCGCGAGCTCGCCGACGTGCGCAGCATGGAGGATGCGCCGCGAGCACTCGAGCTGGCGCTGCGTTTTTCGGCGAAGGAGTCGATCTACAAGGCTCTCGATCCGTACGTGCGCCGCTATGTCGCCCACGGAGAGGTCGAAGTGCGGCCGCTTTCGGACGGCACCGCCGAGGTCTGGTCCGAGGTTTTTCCGAGGGGCATGCGCGTCCAGGTAACTTGGCGTAAGTATGGAGATTTTGTCGTCACCACCGCGCGGATCGGCCCCTAGCAGTCGCGGCAAGACCAGGTGCACAGTAAACTGACCTCTTACGTCTAACTGGGGCGTAAGCCGGTCGTGAGCGCTCTCACGGTCGTACCTGGAGGTCGAATGGGGCTAAAAGCCCTATCGCGTGACGAGCGTGAGCTTTTGCCGCGTTATGCCGCCGGTGAGCGTGCGGCTTTCGAGGAGCTCGTGCATCGCTTTCGCACCCCGATCTACGGGTACATCATCCGCTGTGGCGTACCGCCGGCGGCCGCCGACGACCTCTTCCAGGACGTCTTCTTCAACGTCCATCGTGCCGCCGCTTCGTACCGTCCGACGCAACCCTTGAAGCCCTGGCTGTTCACCATCACCGCCAATGCGGTGCGCTCGCACTTCCGCAAGCGCTCGGTTTGGTCGCGCGTCTTCACCCCAGCCGAAGCGATCGAAGGCCAGGCTCCCGAGCCCAGCCTGCAAGTGGCGCGTGAAGGCGCCGAGCTCGCCGATTTTCTCGACGGCCACGTGCGCGAGCTGCCGCTCAAGCAGCGCGAGGTCGTGGTGCTGTGTTGCGTCGAGCAGCTCTCGCTCGAGGAAGCGTCCGCGGCCCTCGCCATGCCGCTCGAGAGCGTGAAGACCAACTTGAAGCGCGGGCGCGCCGCGTTGCAGAAAGCGCTCGACCGCCGCGAGCTGCGCGAGAAGCGGGAGGCGCGATGAAGTCGATCGACGACATCTTGCGCGACATGCCGCGCCACACACCGTCCGCTTCGGTGGTCACCGAGACCTTGCGCCGGGTCGAGGAAGATCCGGGCGCGGCGCCGCTCGAGGAGCGCAGGGTGCTCGCCATGGTGCGCGAGCAGCGTGTCTTCGCGCGCTGGACCCTCGCCTATGCGTTTGGCCTCACCGCTGCCTTCGTCGGCTTCGTGCTCTGGCATACCGGCCATGGTGGCCTCGGCGACAAGCCGCGCGTGCTCGACGGCAGCTCCGCGAGCGTGCTCACCAACGCTGCAGGTGCCTCACGCTCGGCGAACACCATCGCCAACGTTCGGCGTTATCTCGAAGCCGGCGAGCTGCCGCCCGCGCCGCTCGTGCACACCGATGCCATCGTCGATTATTTTCAGTATACCGACGTCGACGACGAAGGCAGTGCCCCGGTGCGCGTTGGCATGTCGAGCATGCCGGCACCGTGGGATCCCACGAAGAAGCTGGTGCGCCTGGGCGTGGTCGGCCGCGAGCGCGACTGGAACGAGCACACCCCGACGAGCCTCGCCGTCGCCATCGATGCCGCAGCGGTCAATCGCAGCGGCGTGACGCGAGACCTCGCGCGCAGCGCGTTGGGGGCCTTGGTCGCGACTCTCGGTGAGCAGGACAGCATCGCCATCATCGACGTCGGCCGCAGCGGCCAGATGGTCCTCACCTCGACCAATGGCGCCAAACACGAGCTCATCAACGAGGCGTTGCGTGTGGTGTTCGATACTCAACGCGAGCGCCGGCCGTTGTCGAGCGAAGCGCTGCAACGCGCCTATCAGATCGCGCGCAACACCTCGGGCTTCGGCCGGGTCGGCCACGTCGTGCTGGTCGGCGCCGGCAGCATGCGCCTCGATACCCAGGACCTCGACGAGCGTATCTCGCCTTACGTCCGCAATGGCGTACACACGTCGATTCTCACCTTGGGCGAGACCGCGGTCGACGCGCAGCTCGCCGAGCTCAGCGGCAACGATGTGCGCGCCGATCTGCGGGAGCTCGCCGAGGTGCGCGAGCAGTTCCTGGATCCGATGATGCGCACCATGTTGCCGGCGGCGCGCAATGTCGACCTGGCGCTGGTCGCGAGCGAGGGCACCGTGCGGGCGCTCTCGGGCGACCTCGCGCGTGACCTCGGGGCCGGCCAGGTCATGACCGCCCTCTACGAGGTCAGCGGCGAGCCCGAGCTCACGGTGCGCATCGGCTTCCGCCGTCTCGACAGCGGTCGCTCCGAGCGCGCCGAGGTGAAGGTCGCCGACATTCCGGCGACGGCGAGCGACGACAGCAAGGTGGCAGCCGCCGCGGCGGCGTTCGCGTTGGCGCTGCAGTCGAGCCAGCGCAGCGAGGCGTACGCGTATCTCGATGGTGCGGAGACGCTGCTCGCGAATGCTCGTTTGCCTGCGGGGATCGATGAACGCGATCGGCGGATCGAGCTGTCGCGGCTGGTGGGGAAGGCGAGAGAGTTAGTGTCGCTGCGGTAAGTCGGAAGTCGGCAATCGGCAATCGGCCATCGGCAATCGGCAATCGGCAATCGGCAATCGGCAATCGGTCATCGGTCATCGGTCATCGGTCATCGGACATCGGACATCGGACATCGGACATCGGAAATCGGAAATCGGAAATCGGAAATCGGAAATCGGAAATCGGAAATCGGAAATCGGA
>CAZAER010000023.1:52475-67752 GCA_964484195.1 uncultured Bdellovibrionales bacterium
AATCGGCGCAATGGCGGTCTACCACCTGCGCTTCTAACGCAGCTTGCGCACCAACGTGTTGCGGCTGATCCCGAGACGGCGGGCCGCTTCGCTCTGGTTGCCGGCGCAATCGGCGAGCACCGCGGCGATGTGATCGCGCTCGACTTCGTGGAGAGTGCGCTGCAAACCACCCGCCGCGGGCTTTCGCGTGGTCAGCTCCGCGAGCGGTAAGTGCTTGGGCTCGATGCGGCCACTTCCTGCGAGCACCACGGCGGTCTCGATGCAGTTCTCGAGCTCGCGGATGTTGCCCGGCCAGTCATGACCCTTGAGCCGAGCCAGAGCCGCTGCCGAGAAGGCGGCGACCGACCGGTCGTGCTTTTTTGCGAAGATACGCAGGAAGTGGCCGGCAAGGCGCACGAGGTCATCGTCACCACGCTCGCGAAGCGGCGGTAAAACCATCGGGATGACGCGCACACGGTAGTAGAGATCGGCGCGGAACTTCTCGGCCCGCACCATCGCTTCGAGGTCGCGATGGGTCGCCGAGATCAGGCGAAAGTCGCTCTGCAACGTCTCGCTGCCGCCGACGCGCTCGAAGGAGCGCTCCTGAATGACCCGCAAGAGCTTGCCCTGCAGATGCAGCGGCAGATCGCCGAGCTCGTCGATGAATAGTGTGCCGCCGTCGGCTTGCTCGACGCGGCCCTGACGGAGCTTCTCGGCGCCGGTGAAGGCACCACGCTCGTGGCCGAAGAGCTCGCTCTCGATGAGGCTCGGTGGCAGTGCGGTGCAATCGAGAGTCACGAGGGGTTTTTCGGCGCGTGCGCCGTTCAAGTGGATGGCGCGCGCCACCAAGCTCTTGCCGGTGCCGGTCTCGCCGAGGAGCAAGACGCTCGCAAGAGTCGAGGCCGCTGTGTCCACTAAAGTGTACAGCTGCCGCATCGCCGGGCTGGCTCCGACGATGTGGTTGTAGCGGTATTCGACGAGATGCTTCGGATCCTCGGTGGTGAGCTCGCCGTGGAGACTGGTGCGCTCGATGATGGAGGCGGTGTCGTGCGCGAGCTGCGTCAGCGTCTCTTCGTCGCCGTCGCTGAAGGCGCCCTTCACGCGATTGAGGACCTGCAACACACCGATGACGCGTCCCTTCGAGTCGGCGACCGGCGCGGCGAGGATGCTGCGGGTGCGATAGCCGGTCTTCACGTCGAAGCTGCGATCGAAGCGCGGATCGTCGTAGGGCTCGGGAATGTTCGCGAGCACGCCGGTGCGCGCGACATCACCCGCGACGCCGCGACCGATGGGCAGGCGAATCTCGCGCAGCTCGGGGAGGTGGGCGCCGCGCGAGAAGATCTCTTGGTGCGCGGCATCGACGAGGTAGAGCGTGCAGCGCTCCGCCGCTAGCGCCGCCTTCACCTCGTCGACGATGGCGCTGACGATGACCTCGAGGTCGACGCCACGCTCGAGCAATCGGGCGACCGCATCCATTGCTCAAGATTGTAGCACATGATGCTCCAAATTTGAGCAGTACGAGACGGCGCAGACAGTGTTTCGCGGTGATACGCCTGGCACCTAGGTTGCACTCTAGAACCGCATGAACAAGCAACAATCCCCCCAAGAAGCGCAAGGTTGGAGAGCTGGTAAGCCCGTCGAGGATCCCGAGAAAATGAAGCGTTGGGGCTTCGTGAAGGCGTTGCCCTCGGAGTACTTGGTGCATGTGCGCCGCGGTGAGGTGCGCAAGCGCTCGAGTGGTCAGGGCTCCACCTGCTGGAAGTGGCCGCGCGACTCCATCGCCATCGTGCCGACGTCATTGCAGCGCCTGCACTTCCGCGCTGACCAGGTGACGATGGAGCGTGTCGGCGTCGAGGTGAAGGGCCTTGCGGTCTATCGCATCGCCGAGCCGTTGCTCGCTTATCGGGTGCTGAACTTCAGCTACCCGGAGCGGGCCCAGCAGAAGCTCGAAGAGACGCTGACCGAAATGTTCATGGGCGCGGCCCGCCGACTCATCGCGAACCTCACGGTCGATGAATGTCTGCAAAAGCGGAAAGCCGCTCTGGCGGTCGAGCTGCTGCGCGAGATTGCGCCGGTTGTTGGCGGTAGCGGACACCCTGCCGACGGGACCGATCGTGGTTGGGGAGTGGTCATCGACACCATCGAAATCCAAGAGGTGCGCATCATGTCGCAAGGTGTCTTCGCGTCGATGCAAGCGCCGTATCGCGCGGGCCTCGAGCAGAAGGCCCGCGAGGCGACCGCGGATGCGAACAAGGCGATCGCTCTGCGCGAGCACGAGTACCACCGCAGCGTCGAGGAGGCGCGCATCGAAAACGAGCGTGAGCTGCAACGCGCGCAGCAAGCGCTGGCGGAGCAGGAAGCGCAGGCGGCAACGGCGCTCAAGGAACAGGCGGCCCGCGCCGAGATCCAGATCGCCGAGCAACGCGCCCGCGCCGAGCTCGAGGCGGCCGAGCTACGCGCCAAAGCATTGGAAGCTCAAATCGCGCTCGACAACGTGCGCGAGAAGGCCGAGCGCGAGCGTCGTGAAGCGGAGCTCGCTATCGCGGAGAGGGAAGGGCGAGTCCACGCGGAGATCATGCTGCTGAACGCGCAGGCTCAGCTCGTGGCCTCGGATTCGCAGGCCAAGGTGCTCACGGCGCAGAAGCTACCGGAGCTCGCGGCGGCGATTGGGCAACGCATTGGCGAAGTGCGCATCACGCAGATGGGAGGGGAGGGCAATCCGTTTGCGCAGCTCACGCAGGGGGTTAGTGCGGTGCTGGAGATGGTGAAGGCGGCTGGGAGGTAGGCGGCTGTCGGAAATCGGCAGTCGGCAATCGGCAATCGGCAATCGGCAATCGGCAATCGGCAATCGGAAATCGGAGATCGGAGATCGGTCATCAAAAAAACGGCAGCCAACTCCCCTTCCCATCCTCCCGTAACCTCCTCGTATCCGCCATCACCATCCCGTCGAACGTGAACCCCAAGTAAAGCAGCGCGCCCCCGGCGACAGCACCGGGGGCGCCTCCATAAATCATCCCCTTGCTATCGATCGCCGCCCCCACCGCAACCACCGCGACCCCAGCCGCGAGCAGCACCCCGCCATACGTCCAGCAGGTGATGCTCCCCAAGCTCGGCCCCTCGCGCAGCGTATACACCACGGTCTCCTTGTCCTTCTTCGCGGTCAGATTCGCGACCATCGGCTTGAGCGGAGGGCTCACCACCGACAGCCGTGCATGACCCAATGCGAGCCCATCCAGCGTGCACCCACTCTGGGCGTCGACCGGCTTCCCACATCCGTGCTCGCGTCCGTCGCTGGTGACGAGTCTCACCTCGAACGCGTGCTCTTGCTCGACCGTATCGAAGCGCACCGTCAGCGGCGACAAGCTCTCCGCGGCGATCGGGGAGGGGGGCGCGGCGCGGCCTAGCACCTCGGCGACCCCCCGCTTCACGGCGTCGCGATAGAAGCGTTCATCGGCCTTGGCCGTCACCTGCGCCCGCCGTCGCACCTCGCCCGCCCGAACGTCGATGAGCGTCAGCGCGAGCACCAGCTCATCACCCAGCTTTCCCACCGTTCCCGTCATCAAGAGCTCGACGCCGAGTGCCTGGGCGATATCCGTCGCGCAGCTCACGTCGTCGCAGCCGGCGGCATCTTTCAGGCGTTCGAGGCCCAGCATGGCATCGATATCCGCTGGCCGGACCACGGCGTAGGCGCCCGCGCTTTCGAGCTCGGCGACCACCAACAGGTCCAGAATCTGCGCCGTCTCCACCGGAATGTTCTTCGCCGCCAGGGGCATGGCCGCGACGTGAGGACGATCGGCCACTGCCAAGAGGGCGACGGTTACCGCCAAGAAGGGCGACATTGGTGGAACTTTACTTGCGCCCACATCCCGCGCAACGGATGATTCGGCAAAATGACTGCCGTTGTCGACCTACAGTCGCACCTGACGCGTCTGGCCGAGGAACCGTCGGATCCCGAAGCGCTTGCGGCCATCGAAACGAGCTTCGCCGGCGAAGGTCGTTGGGAAGAGCTCCTGCGCGTCTACGAGGACAGCGCCCACCGCCTCCATGGAGAACCGGCAGCCCAGCTCCTGCGCAAAGCCGCGACCGTAAGCCTCCGCGAGCTGGTCAGCGCGCCGCGCGCCGAAGCCTATTTGCAGCGCGCCATCGCCGCGCACCCCACCGATCTCGAAGCCCTCCGTGAGCTGCGCACCATCTACCTCGCGCAGGGTGACTACGATCGTGGCACCGACATCTACGAGCGCGAGCTCACCCAAGTCGAAGACACCAGCGAGCGCGCCAAAGGCCTCTTGGCCCTCGCTCAAATCTATATCGAAAGCCTCGGCCGCATCGAAAAGGCCTTGGCCGCCCTGCGCCAAGCGCAGCGCATCGCCAAGGACAACCCGGAGATCTTCAAGCTCGCCGCCCACATCTACGAGGTGCAAGGCAAAGGCGAGCAGGCCCTCCAAGCGTTGGTCGACGAGCTCGCCATCAGCGGCGGCAAGACCGACGTCGTCGATCGTCTCGCGCTCTTGTGCGAGCGTTTGCTCGACCGCGCGAAGCTCCACGTCGAGTTGCGCGCCGCGCTCGGCGAAGCGCTCGATGCGCGCAAGGACGACGAAGGCGCCAAGCGCGTCATCGCCGAGATCGACGACATCAAGGCCAACTGGCAGGCCCGTGCCCAGATGCACGAGCAGCGCGCCCAGGAGATTGGTCTCACCGACAAAGCCGCCGCAGCGGACGTGTGGCTGTCGGTTGCCGAGCTGCAGCTCGTGTACGGCAACGAGGCCGACGCCGCGCTTGCTTCGATCGACAAAGCCTTGGCCGGCAAGGCGGGGCACCCGCTGGCGCTCAAGCTCCTCGAGGAAGTCTACGGCTCGCAAGACCGCTATGACGACCTCGCGTTGAAGCTCGAGATGATGGCGGCGTACGCCCGCGACCCGCATCTCGGTGTCGAGCTCTACTTGAAGGCGGCGATGCACCACTCGGTGCGTCTCGATAGCCCGGAGACCAGCGCTCGCATCTACGAGCGCGTCTTGCAGCTCGACCCAGGTAACAAGGTCGCGAGCAACGCGCTTCTCGAGTTCTATCGTGAGCGCAAGAATTGGGACCGCGCCGTCCACATCCTCGAGAGCTGGAGCGAGCGCGCGGCGACCACCGAAGACCGTGTCGCGGCCCACTACAACCTGGCGCGCATCTTCGAGGACGAGCTCAAGGACAAGCAAAAAGCCCGGCCGCAGTACGAGGCCGTGCTTGCGCTCGACCCCGAGAATCAGGCGGCGGCCCGCGCGCTCGAGCAGGTCTACCGAGCGTCCGGCGATCACGCGGCGCTGGCCCGCACCCTCAAAGCCAAGCTCGCCGGCCTCCAGGGCGAAACCCGCTTGCCGGTCGTCACCGAGCTCGGTGAGCTTTACGCCGGGCCACTGGGAGCGCAAGCGTTAGCGCTCGAAGCGCTGGGCGAGGTCTACCAAGCCAAGCCGACCGCCGACATGCGCGAGCGGCTCGAAGAGCTGGCGGCAATGTCGGCGTCTTTCGCGGCGCTGGTGCAGATCCTCGAGGACGCCCTCGAGCGCATCGAGACCGACCGCGACAAGATCGACGCTCTGCATTCTCTGGCGGCGCTTTACGAAGGAGCGCGCGACGCGCCGATGGAGGCGCTGCGCATCCATCGCCGCATCCTTGCCCTCGACGACAAAGACGAGCGCGCCCGCGTGGCCCTCGACCGCCTGCTGCATCAGGTCGCCGAGAGCACCGACAAGATCGCTTTCTACCGCGAGCAGGTCGAGCACGCCGTCGACGATGCCGAGCGGATCCGCATCCTCAAGAAGCTCGCAAAAGAGCTGGTCGAGTCCGCCAAGGACTACGCGCGCGCCCTCGACACCTACCGCGAGATCTTGAAGCTCGATGCGAACGATCGCGAGGCCGCCGAGGGTGTCCTCGCCATGTACCGGCGCGACAACCGCTGGGCCGAGCTCGCCGAGGCGCTCACCTACAAGCTCGAGCACGACAGCAAGTCGCCCGACCGTGTCGGCATCCAGCTCGAGCTGGCTCGCACCCTCGAGCAGCACCTGGCTCAGCTCGACCGCGCCGGTGACTGTTATTGCGAAGTGCTGCGGGAAGTGCCGACCAACGCCGAGGCCATCGCAGGCTCCGAGCGGCTCATCGGCCGCGTGCGCCATCCGTTGCGCATGGCCGAGGCGCTGCAGCCCTACTACGTGCAGAGCGGCTCCTGGCTCCAAGCGGCTGAAATGATCGAAATCCGCGCCCGCGAGTCCGACGACGAGGCTGGTCGGGCCGACCTCCTGCGATCGCTCGCGATCATCTACGAGCAGCGCCTAAAGCGCGACGAAGAGGCCTTAGGAGCCCTTTTACGGGCTTTCCAAGCCGATCCGAACGACGCCGGCTTGCAGGTCGAGCTCGAGCGCGTCGCCCAGAAAGCGAACGACTACGAGGGCGTGGTTCGGGTCTACCGCGCCGCCGCCGAGGCTGGTGCCGACGACGCCAAGCGCCGCTTGCTCTTGCGCGCGGCTGCCCTGGCGGAAAAAGGTAGCGATGGAATTGGTGCGACACGGGACTACCTCCGCGTCCTAACGCTTGCCGAGGCTGACAATGCCGGTACACTCGATGGGCTCGGTCGATTGCTTGCGGCAGGCCTCCCGGCCGACGAGCTCCGCGAGTCCGTCGCGCTCGTTGCCTCGGATCTGCCGCCACAACGAGCGCGTTTGTTTTGGCGGACGCTCGCTCGGTTTTTCGGGATGGTCCAGGAACGTTGGGCTTCGGATCACATGCCGAAGTCACAAGTTTCGCAGTTCGCAAAAGAGGCTTGGAAGAACGTGCTGAATATCGACAAGGACGACGCAGAAGCCCTCGAGCAGCTCGATAAGCTCATCGACTCCTCGGCGGATCCCACCGAGCTCGCGAACCACCTCCGCCAGAAGATCCAGAGGAGCGGCGACGAGGCCAGCCTCACGACTCACGGCGTGCAGCTCGCCGAGCTGCTGGCGAATCGTCTGAACGACGTGCCCACCGCGATAGCGGAGCTTCTGACCATCAGCGCCATCGCCCCGGGGAGCCGCCCGGTCTGGGCGAAGCTCGCCGAGCTCCAGGCCCGCGCCGGTCAGCCCAACGAAGCCGCGCACTCGATGCAGAGCGAGATCAACCTGCTGCCGGACGGCGAGGAACGCCGCAACCGCCAGACCGCTTACGCCGAGCTCGTCGGCAAGCAGCTGCAGGACATCGAAGGTGCCTTGCACTCCCTCCAGGGCGTGCTGACCGCAGAGCCAGCTCACCCCGCAGCCACCGCCTTGCTCGAGCACCTCCACGGCGACGCCGGCGGTGTGCCCGATGTCCGCGAGCGTATCGAGCGCATGTTGCTGGCGTCGTACGCTGCGTCCGGCAAGTGGCAAGAGTCGGCGAATATCCTCCGTCACGCCATCGACAACTCGCACGATGCCACGACTCGCGTGCAGCTCACCAAAGAGCTGGCGCAGGTCCGCTCACTGAGGCTCAACGACAACGCCGGCGCCTTCGACGATCTCGAGCGCGTCTTCCACGACACGCCCAACGACGCCGAGCTTCGCGTCGAAATGGAGCGCCTCGCCGAGGCCGGTAGCCTTTGGGAGCAGCTGGTCACCGCTTACAACGGCGCCCTGACCGTGATCACGGACGCGGAGCAACAGAAGCCGCTGCGCCGCAAGCTCGCGCAAGTGCTCGACCAAAAGCTCGGCCGTCCCGCCGAGGCCATCGAGCACTACAAGGCAGCCACTGGCGGGCAGCTCCCCGACGACTTGCCGTCGCTCGAGGCTCTCGAGCGCGTCTACCGCACCAACAATGCGTCGGCGGATCTCGCCGAGGTGCTCGACGCCATCTACCAGAAGACGCCGCCGGAGAACGTCGCCAAGCGCAAGGCATTGCTCGCCGAGGTGGCGCAGCTCGCCGAGGCCGTCGGTGACAAGTCGCGCGCCCTCGACACGTACAAGCTGCTGATCGAGCTCGATCCGAAGAACATCGGGGCCTTGCGACAGCTCGATACGGTGCTCGGCGATCTCAATCAGCCGGCGGAGCGCGGCGAGATCTTGCTGAAGCTCGTCGACTTGAACACCGCGAACCCGAACCTACTCGACGACTACCTCAAGCTTGCGACCGTGCAGATGCAGCTCGGCAAGCCCGAGGAGGCGCTCAAGCAGTACCGCTCGGTCCTCTTGAAGAAGCGCGACCACCAGGCGGCGATCAGCGGCCTCGAAGGTCTGCTCACGCAGGCGCCGAACAAGACCGAAATCGCCCAGGTGCTCGAGCCGATCTACACCGCCAAGCAAGATCACGCGAAGCTCGCATGGGTCCTCGAGCAGCGGCTCGAAGGCACGGCCGATCTCACGCAGCGCAAAGGTCTGATCCGCCGCATCGGTGACATCTACGAAAATCGCCTGCAGCAGAAGGACAAAGCCTTCGGCATGGCGCGGCGCTCGCTGGGTGAAGACCCGGCCGACATGGGCGTGCGCATGTGGATCGAGAAGCTCGCGGGTGAAACCGGAGCGCTGGCTGCTTTGGCGGACGCTTACGTCGAGGAAGCCGAGAAGGCCGACGCGGCGCTCAAGCTCCAGTTCCACCGCCGTGCTGCAGCCATCTATCACGAGAAGCTCAACGACCATGCCGCCGCGGTCAACGAGTACCAGGCGATTCTGGGTCTCGAGCCTCGCGACGAGAAGGCGCTCACCGGTCTCGAAGGGATCTTCCGCGCCACCGAGTCGTACGGCGATTTGGTCGAGCTCCTGCGCAAACGTTTGGCGCTCACCGCCGGCGTCGAGCGCAAGCGCGAGTACATGAACGAGATCGCGACGCTCCAGAGCGACAAGCTCATGGACTTCGCCGCCGCCGTCGATACTTATCGGCAGATCCTCGAGGTCACGCCCGAAGACCAGGCCGCAGTGGCCAAGGTCGAGGCACTCCTCGGCCAGCTTTCACGCTGGGAAGATCTCAGCGCGTTCTACGACCAGCAGATCAAACGCCTGGCCGAAAAGCGGGGCAAAGACGTCACCGCTCGCCGCCTCGATCTGACCTTCCGCCGCGGCCGCATCGCCGAGGAGCACTTCGCCGACCGCGAGGGCGCCGCCGAAATCTTCGGCAGCATCCTCCAAGAAGATCCGGCACACGCCCAGACCATCGGCTACCTCGAAGACCGCGCCAAAGGTGGCGGCTTCGAGGCGATGGCGTTGCTCGAGCGCGTCTACAAGGCGCAGGGCAGGTGGCGCGAGTACGTCGAGCTGCTCGAGAAGAAGCTCGCGCAGGTCGAAGGTCAGGAAGCGCGCCGTGACATCTTCATCGAGCTGGCGTCGACGTACGACCGTGAGCTCAACGCGGCCGACATGGCGTTCTTGGCTTTGACCCGCGCTTACAACGAAGACCGCGCCAACATGGACGTGCTCGGCTTGCTCGAGAAGCAGGCGGAGAAGCACGGCAATTGGGACGAGCTCGTCGAGGTGGTCGGCGTCGACATCGACGCGCTGCCCGACTTCAACACCCGCCAGTCCCTGCTGCGTAAGCTCGGCGACGTCGTCGGCATCAAGCTGAACGACGTCGAGGGCGCGATGGTCTACCTGCAGCAGGCGCTGCAATACGACCCGGCCGATCGCGAGGCGATGGCGCAGCTCGATTCGTTGCTCGAGCGTCATCAGAAGTGGGCCGCTTTGGCGGACTTGCTCGAGCGTCGCGTCGAGCTGGCCACCGATCCGCGCATCAAGAGCCAGCTCCTCGAGCGCCTCGCCAGTGTCTGGGGTGAACGCCTCCACGACGCCGAAGCGGCGCTGCGCTGCCACAAGCAAATCCTCGAGATCGACCCCGACCATCCGCTGACCCTGAAGTCGATGGAGAAGCTCTACCGCGAGCTTCAGGATTGGGATTCTCTCGCCAAGAACCTGCTGCGTCAGGCCGACGTTCTCAAAGAGAAGTCCGATCAGGTCCGTATCCACGCCGCCGCCGGCACGCTCTTCGCCGAAGAGCTCGGCGATATGAGCATGGCCATCGAGCACTGGCTGAAGGTGGCCGAGCTCGAGCCGGCGCACGGCGAAGCCAACAAGGCGCTCGTCGTGTTGCTCACGTCCGAAGAGCGTTGGGACGAGCTCGCCACCGTCTACCGCAATCAGCTCGCTCACACTCGTGACGTGTCCGCTAAAGCGGACATCAACCGCCGCCTCGGTGTCATCCTCGGCGAGAAGCTCGGGCGCAGCGAAGACGCGCTCGCTTCTTGGCTCGAGGTTTTGCAAACCGATCCGAAGAACGTCGACGCGCTCCGCGCCTTGCTCGGCCTCTATACCGAGCGCGCCATGTGGGAGCAGTTCGTCGATTCGGCTCGCCGGCTCATTCCGCTGGTCTCGCCGGAAGAGGCGAAGGAAGTGCGCTTCCTGCTCGCGAAGGCCTTGGGCGAAAATCTCGGCAAGCGCGAGGAAGCCATCAAGCTGGCGCGAGAAGTGCGGGCCACCGAGCCGCACACCGCCGAGTCCTTGGGCAAGCTCGCCGACATGCTCAAGAACATCGAGGCGTGGGACGAAGCCGTCATCGCTCTCGAGAAGGCCGGCAGCTTGACCGCCGAGCCGGGTCTCAAGGTGCAGCGCTTCTACGAGGCGGCGCAGATTCACCGCGACCGCTTGAGCAAGCCGAACGATGCCCGTGGTGCTTACGAGGCCATTCGCGAGGTCCAGCCGGACGACGAAGAGGCCTTCACCGCTTTGGCGCACATCTACCGCGACACCAACGAGTGGCGCCGGCTCGTGGCGTTGAACGAAGACTACGTGCCGCACGCCGGCGTTGCTTCGCGGCTCACCATCCTCACCGAGATCCGTGACGTCCAAGACGAAAAGCTCGGCGAGAAAGAGCTCGGCTTCATCGCCGCGTGCCGCGTCTACAAGGAGAATCCGCAGGATCTCCACGCGGCGGAGGTCCTCGAGCGCATTGGTCTCGAGACCGGCGGCGCCGAAGAGCTCACCGCCGTCCTCGAGGACGAGCTCGAGAACATCCACGACACGCAGGTGAAGGTGGCGTCGCTGCGCCGCCTCGCGCGACTGTACGCCGAAGAGCTCAAGGACGTGCACCAGGCGGAGACCGCGCTCGGTAAGATCCTCGACCTCGAGCCCGCCGACGTCGACGCCATCGACATGATGGCGAGCCTGGGCGCTCGCGAGGAGCGCTTCGACAAACAAATCCAAGCCTTGGAGCGCAAGCTCTCGGCGGTCGGTGAAGACACCACCCGCAAGGCCATCCTGTTCGACATCGCGCACATCTGGGAAGACCGCATCGGTGACGTCGACGAGGCCATCGTGGCTTTGGGCCGCGTCCTCGAGATCGATGGCGCCGACATCAACGCCTTGGACGGGCTCGCGCGCTTGTACGCTGGCGAGTCGCGTTGGGGCGAGCTCGCACACACCCTCACGCGCAAGGTGGAGCTAGCTCACGATCCGAAGCAAGGCGTCGATCTGCGCCTGCAGGTCGCGGCGCTCTGCGAAGGTGAGCTGGCGGACAACGAAGCCGCGATCGAGTGGTACCGTGGCGTGCTCGAGTTCGACCCGGGCAACGCAGTCGCCTTGGCGTCTCTCGAGCGCCAGTACACCAGCCTCGAGCGCTGGAGCGAGCTCATCCAGATCTTCGAAGTGCAGATCGCGCAAGCGACCAGCAACGAAGAGAAGATCCGCATCCTGTCGAAGGAAGCGCAGATTTACGAAGAGCACTTCGCCTCGCAGAAGGACGCAGCGGCGGCTTACGAGCGCGTGCTCTCCCTGGATGCGACCCAAATGGTCGCGGTCAAGCAACTCGAGCGCCTCTTGCGTGTTTTGGCGGAGTGGCCGCGGCTCATCGAGCTCTTGCAGCACCACATCACGCTCATCCAGGACCGGGACGAGATCACCGAGCTCTACCTGCAGGTCGGTGACATCTATTATCGCGAGCTGACACGCGTCGACAAAGCCGAAGAGGCGTACAACACCGCGCGCTCGTTCAACGAGAACAACCCCGTCGCGCTGCACTCGCTAGGCCAGCTCTACGAACGTTCGGGTAACTGGTTCCAGGCGCTCGAGATGCTGTCGCGCGAAGCCGAGGCTTTGGGGTCGGACCCGAAGGGTCTCGCGGTCCTCATGCGTGTCGGCAAGATCAACGAGGACATGCTGATGGATCTCGCGGCCGCCAAGACCGCGTACCATCGCGCCCTCGAGATCGAGCCCAACTACGGCCCCGCGCTGCAGGCGATGAAAAATCTCGCCAAGCAGTCGGCGGATTGGGACACCTACGCCGAGCACGTCATCGCGGAAGCGGAGAGCACCGAAGACATCGAGGAGAAGACCGACCTATTCTTCGAGGCGGCGCAGTTCTTCCAGAACATCCGCCAAGACGAACAGTCGGCGATTCGCTTCTACAACCGGGCGCTCGAGCTGACGCCAAAGCACCTCGAGACCGCGAAGTCGTTGGGCGAGATCTACTTCCGCAACGAGGATTGGCAGCGCGCCGACGAGCTCCACAGGATCGTGGTCGAGCAAATCGATCGCGCCAAGGACTCGAAAGACTACTGCCAGAAGAACTACCGTCTCGCGTACATCTCCGAGAAGCTCGGTGACCGCGATCGCGCACTGAACTACTACCGTGTCGCGTTCGAAGCCGACGCCACGTATCTCCCGGCGCTCGAAGGTTTGGGCCAAGCGTTGATCTCGGCCGAGAGCTGGGAAGAAGCGCAGAAGGTCTTCCAGACCATCCTCATCCATCACCGCGACGCGCTCACCGAGAGCGAAGTGGTCGATGTGCAGTGGCAGCTGGGCGACGTCTCCATGAAGATGAACCAGCCCGACCGCGCCTACAAACAGTTCGAGAAGGCGCTCGAGATCGATCCGGATCACGGACCGTCTCTGCGGGCTCTCGCTGGCCTCGACGAGATGATGGAGAACTGGAACGGCACCTACGACCGCCTCTCGCGGCTCGCCGATGCCCTCACCGGTCAAGAGCGCTCCGACGTGCTCATGCGTCTGTCGTCGATTGCGCGCGACCACCTTGCCGACGGCTCGCGCTCCATCGAGGCGCTCGAGCGTGCCCGCCGTAGCGGATCGGCTTCACTCGACGTCCTCGAGCGTTTGGCGCAGCAGTACATGGAGACGCGGCAATCGCCGCAGGCGGTGGAGGTGCTCACTCAGGCGGTCGGCATGGCCGGCGACCCGAGAAAGCTCTCCGAGCTCAACTTCCTGCTCGCGACGGTGCTCGAGCGCGACGTCAAAGACGACAGCGGCGCGGTCAAGCACTACAACAAGGCGCTCGACTCGATGCCCACGAACATCAAGGCATTCGAGGCCATCGAGCGCATCCTCACCGGGCAACGCGCCTGGGATAAGCTCGAGGCGAACTATCGCGCGATGATCGGACGCGCCAAAGACCTGACGCCGCAGATTCGTCTGGTCCTCTGGCGCAACATCGCGGAGCTCTACCGCCGCGTGTTGAAGCAGGTCGACAACGCCATCATGGCGTACGAGGTCATCCGCAAGCTCGACCCAGGCAAGCTCACCGACACGCAGATCCTCGCGGACCTGTACGCGGACAAGCCCGAGCAGCGGAAGAAGGCCATCGACATGATGCACGAGCTCATCACCGAGCTCGACAACCCGGTGCAGCCGGTGCGCAAGCTGCGCCAGCTCTACCACGTCGGTCAGCAATTCGATCAGGTGTACGCTTTAGCGTCCGCCCTCGTCTGCTTGAACGAGGCCGACGACGAAGAGAAGAAGGTCTTCACCTACCTGCAACAGGGTATTCCGGCGCTCTCCACGCAGTCGCTCAACGACGACCAGTGGCCGATGTTGTTGCACGAGGGGCTGAACGGGCCCGTGGGTCAGCTCGCGGCGACCATGTATCGCGCCGCGCCGGACTTCTGCACGGTTCCGGCGAAGGACTTGAACCTCAAGAAGAAGGACTTCGTCGACGTTCGCACTAACGAGCTCTACCTGGCGACGCGCATGCGTTACGTCGGCAAGCTCCTCAACATCCAGGGCGTCGACCTCTACAAGAAGTCGGGCTCGATGGAGCCGCTGACCGTCATCCCGGCGCAGCCGCCCGCGTTGGCGGCCGGTGAAGCCAACGACATCTTCCGCGAGACCGATCAGCGCATGCTGCTGTTCCAGGTGGGCCGCAATATGGCCTACGCGCGTCCCGAGCTGTTCCTGGGCCGCGTGCACCCGGGCGACGAGCTACGCGATGTGCTCTTCGGTTTGTGTCTGGTCTACAACCGCCAGCTCACGCACAGCGGCAATCCACGCGAGGTGGACCGCTGGGCGCATCACTTCGAGCGCATGCCGCCCCAGGCGTTGAAGCGCTTGCAGGAGCCGGCGAAGAACGCGTACCCGCTGCTCGGCAAAGGCGAGGCGCTCAAGGTGTACCAGGCGTCGGTCGAAACGACGGCGGCGCGCGCGGGGCTCATCGCTTGCGGCGATCTCGCGGCGGCGATTCGTGGAATCACGAAGACTGGGGAGACTGGGGCGGGATCGGTGAAGCAGAGGATCAAGGATCTGGTGCTGTTTGCCGTGTCGCGTGAGTACTTCCAGTTGCGGCAGATGTCGGGTGGGGCGCTGGTCGTGGGTAAGGCGGGGTAATCGGTCTTCGGCCTTCGGCCTTCGGCATTCGGCAATCGGTCATCGGCAATCGGCCTTCGGCCTTCGGCCTTCGGCCTTCGGCAATCGGTCATCGGCAATCGGCAATCGGCAATCGGCCTTCGGCCTTCGGGGCTTCGCCTCGGTCCGCTATCGCAGTCTCCCATCAGCCAGCTCATGAACCTCCGCCGTGGCCTCGGCATGAGGCCCCGGGCTGCGCCCTCGCTGGTGCGGGCCTCACGCCGAGGCCACGACGGAGGTTCAAGGCTCATGCGCGTTGTGGAGACTGCTATTTATCGGAAGGCTATCGAGCTCGTCGAAGTCGGGCACTCGGTCATTCGGCAGCTACCGGCCGGCACCGGCTTTCTCGCCGACCAGCTTCGTAGGTCGACTTCGTCGGTCGTCCTCAACTTCGCCGAAGGCTACGCAAAGCCCTCCGCAGCGGAGCAACGGCGCTTCTTCAACATCGCTCTCGGCTCCGCCCAAGAGTCGCTGGCCATCTTCGATGTCGCTCGAGCCCTCGACGCCATCACGCCCCCCGCCCACGCGCGGGGAACGGACATCGCCGACCACCTCTGCCGCATGCTCTGGAAATTCCGCCGCCCATGAGCGGCGCATCGCCCGGCGCCGCTCACCATGGCGGCGCCGGGCGAGAGCTCGGCTCCTACCGAAACCGCCCGAGCATCGCGCAGATGTGATCGCATCGGTCGCGCAGCGCC
>CAZAER010000024.1:0-66841 GCA_964484195.1 uncultured Bdellovibrionales bacterium
GCTATAGCGGAAACGTGTCAAACCTTTTTTCAGGAATCGACATGACGCGCGTACGCTTTTGCCGGTCATGCGGAGGCGAATCCACCTTCGGGAGTTTTCGTCTGGGGACATTGAAACAATGGCTAGTCCCCGAGTGCGGCGAGCTTCGCCTTGGCGTCGGCGTGATTGGGATCGAGCTCTAGGGCGCGCGTGAATTCGTGCTTCGCCTTGTCCTCGACGAGCTTCTCGAGCACGGGCCGCGCCGGGCCCGGCTGGTTTTGATTGAAGTACACGTTCACCAGGGTGTCGGCGGCGATCCACCAGTCGCGTGAATCGGGTGGCAGCTCCATTCCTTTCTGGAGGTGCGGGATGGCGCGCTTGTAGTTGCCGGTGAAGTTGCAAAGCATGCCGAGCATGATGTGGGCGCGACCATGGTTGGGAGCGGCCTTGAGGGCAGCCTCGTACGCCTTGTCCGCTTCAGCGGCAACCTTCTTGTCGGCCGGGGAGAGCTGGCCGGCGCGGAGCTGCGGCTCGATGGCGGCATGTCGCCGAGCCTAACAGAAAACGCCGCCGAGCTAGTGCGCCTGCTTGGGCGCCGCGCCCCAGACTTTCTCGAGACGCGCGTCGCGCCCGCAACCTTTGCGGTATCCGTAATAGCGGTCTGGGTCCTTCTTCCAGAAGTCCTGGTGGTAGTCCTCGGCTGGATAGAACGTGCCTGCCTTGGTGAGCTCGACGACGATCGAGCCTTTCACCTTCAGCCGCGTGGTCGCCGCGTCCTTCGATGCCTCGGCGGCTTTCTTCTGTGCATCGTCGACGAAGAAAATACCCGGCCGGTACTGATTGCCGCGATCACAGAACTGGCCGTCCTTGTCGAGCGGATCGACGTTGGCCCAGAAGACGTCGAGCATCTTGGCGTAGCTGGTCACCGACGGATCGAAGGTGACCTTCACGGCCTCGGTGTAGCCGGTGCCACCGTTCGAGACGTCTTTGTAGGTCGGGTTCGGTTTGGTGCCGCCGATGAAGCCCGAAATCACGGAGCTGACGCCCGGCTGGCCTTCGAAGCCGGTCTCGGCGCACCAGAAACAACCGGCGGCGAAATAGGCTTCTTGAACAGACGGGGCCGCCGATGCCCCAGGAGCCTGGACGAGCGCGGCAGTGAGCAAGGTCACGAACATGGTGAGTTTCCCTCTGGGCCCTCTAGATACGCCAGGGGCCAATGTCGGTTTCAGCGCCGTCGGTGGTGCGCCGAAAGGCCCGCGCCGATGATGCCGGCGTTGTCGCCCAGGGTCGTCTGCACGATCCGCAGCTTCTGCAGGAACGACGGCCAGGCGTAACGCGGCACCGCGTCGTCGACACTCTTGGCGAGCGAGGGCGCGGTCTGCAACACGCCGCCCCCGAGCACGATGACGCGCGGATTCCAGGCCATGATCACGGTGCCCAAGAGCCAAGCGCAGCGCTCGGCGATGTCGTGCCACAAGAGCTGGGCCGCTCGGTCTCCCGCGACCGCGGCGTCCTCGATGTCTTTCGAGGTGATGTTCTTCCAGTCGGCGCCGCGTTGCTCGAGGAGCTTCGACGGCGTTCCGTTTTCGTGGACGTCGTGAAGCAGCTCGGGCAAATGGCGGCCGCCAACGTAGGCTTCGATGCAACCGAGCTGACCGCAGCCGCAGCGGCGGCCTGTGACCGACGACTCGTACTTGATGTGACCAATCTCGGGCGCGAGGCCGTCGGCACCCTCCATGAGCACGCCGTTCGAGACCGTGCCCATGCCGACGCCGGTGCCGATGAAGACGCACACGACGTCGCGCTCACCCTTGCCGTCACCGACCATGGCTTCGCCGTAGGTGATGGCGTTGAGATCGTTGACCAAGCGCACCGGCAGGCCGACCGCCTTCTCGAGGATCGGTCCGAACAGGACGTCGCGCCATCCCAGATTGGGTGCGTTGGCCACGAGGCCGGTCTCGGTCCATACCGAGCTCGGTACCGTCATGGTGATGCCCAGCTCGCGCGTCGCCCCCGTCAAGGTGCCGACGAGCTTCGCGACATCGGCCGCGATGCCTTCCGGTGAGCGGTTTTCGACCTTCGTCTTGGTGAATTGCTCGACGTTCCCGGCCGCGTCGACGAGCGCCGCACGAATGTTGGTGCCACCGAGGTCGACCGCGATGGCCTTTGCGGCCGCGGTCACGCCCCGAGCTCCTTGCGCACGCGCGCTATCTCGGTCTCGAACAATGCCTGCAGCTCCTGGGCACGCGCCGCCGATTGTGCCTCGAAGCGCATCACCAGAATGGGCGTCGTGTTGCTCGCGCGCACCAGGCCCCAGCCGTCGTTCCACTCGACACGAGCGCCGTCGATGTCGATGACCTTCGAGCCGTCTTTTCGCGCCTTGAAAGCCTCCGTGACCTTTTTGACGATCGGGAACTTGGTGGCCTCGGTGACGTCCATGCGCAGCTCCGGCGTCGCGTGCATCATCGGCACGTCCTTCAAGCGCTCACCGACCGAGCCGCTGCCGCCCGCGAGGATCTCGAGCAGACGACCTGCGGTGTAGCAGGCGTCGTCGAATCCGTAATAGCGGTGCTTGAAGAAGATGTGACCGCTCATCTCACCGGCGAGCTCGGCACCCGACTCCTTCATCTTCTCTTTGATCAGCGAGTGCCCCGTGCGCCACATGATCGGCTTGCCACCGTGCTTGGCGATATCGTCGTAGAGTGTCTTCGAGCACTTCACCTCGCCGATGATGGCGGCGCCAGGCGCCTCGGCGAGCACCGCCCGCGATAGCAGAATCATCAGGCGGTCTCCCCAGATGGCGGTACCGTCGGCGTCCACCACACCGATGCGATCCGCGTCGCCGTCGAAGGCGATCCCGATGTCGGCTTTGGTCTCGGCGACCTTCTTCTTGAGATCGGCGAGGTTCTTCTCGACCGTCGGGTCTGGGTGATGGTTCGGATAGTTCGAGTCTGGCTCGATGAACAACGGCACGATGTCGTAGCCGAGCTCGGTGAGAACCGGCATGGCGGTAATGCCGCCGACTCCGTTACCGCCGTCGAGGACGACCTTGAGCTTCTTGGCCGGCTTCTTCAGCAGCTTCACGCAGTCGGCGACGTAGGCGTCGAGCACCGGCGCTTGTTGCGAGCCGCCCTTGCCGTTCACGAATGCGTCCTTCTCGATGGTCTGACGCAGCGCCTGGATCTGGTCACCGTAGAGCGACTTGCCCAGCAACGTCAGCTTGAAGCCGTTGTACTCCGGCGGATTGTGGCTGCCAGTGATCTGAACGCCGCCGTCGGCCTCGAGGTGCTTGATGGCCCAATAGTTCACGGGCGTCGGTGTGACGCCGATGAGCAGCGCCGTGCAGCCCGTCGACGCCAGGCCCTCCGCGAAAGCGTCCTCGAGGATCTTGCCATGCTCGCGGTTGTCGCGGCCGACGACGACGCGGCTCTTGCCGGCATTGCGGATATGGGTGCCGACCGACTTGCCGAGAGCGCGGGCGACGTCGGCGGTGAGGTCGCGGCCATAGATGCCGCGGATGTCGTACTCTCGGAAAATCTCCTGGGCGATCTTCATCACATTCCCTTGTTCACATCGTGCTCGAGCTCATCGAGCTTGTCTTCGACGTTGTCCTTGGTGATCTCGCGCTTGGCTTCTTCGTAGGCGTCTCGGTAGGTGGCGCCCATCTCCGGCACATCGCGCTCGAGCTCCGGCTGCTCGACCTTCACCGGGCCCGTAGCCGTCGGTTTGTTGCTCGGCGAGTCTTGCTTCTTGGCGCAAGCCGGCACGACCAACGCCAAGGCGACCGCGATAGCGAACGCGCGCATCAGAACCCCACCATGGCGCGAGCACGCGCCTGTTCACTGAAATCGGTCATGGCACGGCGATGCCGCTGGGTCTCGCGGCGGCGGACGTTTTCGACCCGCTCGAGCAGACGGTTGTCGTTCTGGGAGGTCGCGACCTCGGCGATGTAGTCGAGCCGCGCTAGCCGCTGGTAGTGGACCATCAGCTCGTCGTCGCGCGCCTTCTCGTAGGTGCCGCGGAGGTCCGGCGGTTGCGGCATCGGCGTATTGTTGACGATCAGGGAGCCCTCGCGAGTCTCCTTCTTCTTGCTCGGCTTGGCCTTGGCAGGCGCCTTCGTCTTCTCGGGCGCAGCGGACACCATCGGCGCACCGGCGAGGACGGCCATGGCGGCGAGCGCGGCTAGCGCCGTTTTCACAGATACTCGTCCCATCCCCGCTCCTTCAATTGTTCGACCACTGCCCGCACATCTTGGGCACGATTGCTCGGGACCACCAGAGTAGCGTCTTTGGTGCGCACCACCACCAGACCATCGACCCCCACCACACCGGCGACCCCGTCCTCGGCGTAGACCACGCTGTTGGTGGTGTCGACCAGGATGGCCTGCCCACGCGTGACGTTTCCGGCACCGTCCGGATCGATGACCGACCCAGTGGCATTCCAGCTCCCGATGTCGCTCCAGCCGCAGCTCACGGGGACGACGGCGAGGTCTTTCGCCTTCTCCATGACGCCGTGGTCGATCGAGACCGAGCGCATGGTGGCGTACTCGCGCTTGACGACCTTGGGTTTCAAGTCGCCCGCCTCGATCCGGCGCATGGCGACGTGGAGGTCGGGAAGAGAACGCTCGATCTCCACTTCGACGACGGACGGCTTCATGACGAACATGCCGGCGTTCCAGTCGAACCCGCCCTTGGTCACCAGCTGGATGGCGCGCTCCTTGGTGGGCTTCTCGATGAAGCGCTTCACCGCGAACGTGCCGTGGACGCCGCGCTCGGCCTTGCCGCGCTCGATGTAGCCATAGCCGGTCTCGGGATAGGTCGGTTCGATACCCAGCGTGACGATGCGATCCTCGCGGGCCAAACGCACTGCCTTCTTGAGCGCGTCGCAGAGCGCGGGACCGTTGCGCACGAAGTGGTCCGCCGGCAGCACCACCATGACGGCATCCGGGTCGCTACGGCGGACAGCGAGCGCCGCGTACGCTATAGCGGCGGCCGTATTTTTGGCCTGCGGTTCGACCAGCACGTGGGTAGCGGGAAGCTTGGGCACCGCCGCGGCGCATGCCTTGGCGTGGCTCTCGCCCACCACCATCCACCAACGCGAGGGCTTGGCGAGCGATCGCACGCGATCGAAGGTCTGCGCCAAGAGACTCTTCTTGTTGGCGAAGCGTAGGAGCTGCTTCGGCTGATGATGGCGCGAGACTGGCCAGAAGCGCGTCCCAGAGCCCCCAGCCATGACGACGATGTGCACGTTCACGGCCTAGGCTACTACAGCAGCTCTACCAAGCGCAGCAACATGAAGGCGGTGAGGCCCCAGATGTCTTCACCGTCGGTGAAGAAGTGGGGCAGCTCGAAGGATCGCCCTCCCCGTTCGTGCATTTGCAGCTGCCAGCGCGGTCGGTCGGCGAGCTCGGCTAGCGGCACCGCGAAGACCCGCGCCACTTCATCGGCGTTCGGCACCAGCGAGGCATGGGGGTCGACGAGACCGACGACCGGGGTGATGTGAAACCCCGTGTGCGACAAGACGTGGTCGAGACTGCCAATGACGTGCACGGCGCTCGCGGGCAGCGCCAGCTCCTCGTGGGCCTCGCGCAACGCCGCGGCTTCGGCGCTGTGATCGAGTGGGTCGACACCGCCACCGGGAAAAGACACCTGCCCGCTGTGCGTGGACAGGCTGTCCGCGCGCCGCGTGAAGATGACCTCCAACTCTTTGGAATTGCCCATCCGCCGTAGCGGAACGAGCACCGCCGCCTGCCGCCAGGTGGAGACAGGGAGCTTTACCGGCGCGTACTCCGAGATGACCGCGGAAACGTGCTCTAGATCAGTGGCCGGCCGCGGCACGCGACTCCGTGTTCGCCTTGCCGCCGTCGGCCTTGCAGGCCTTTTGCAAGCGCTCGGCAGCGTCGGTACGCTCCCAGCCGAACTCGGGCTCGCTGCGGCCGAAGTGCCCGTAGGCCGCGGTCTTGGTGTAGATCGGCTTGAGCAGCTCGAGGCGCTTGATGATGTCGGCGGGCTTGCCGCTGAACTCGGCCTTCACCGCTTGCTCGATGCGCTGGTCGCTCACGGTGCCGGTGCCGAAGGTCTCGACCATGATCGAGACCGGCTGGGCCACGCCGATGGCGTAGGCGAGCTGCACCTCGCAACGGGCCGCGAGGCCGGCAGCGACGACGTTCTTGGCGATGTAGCGCGCGAAGTACGCAGCGCTGCGATCGACCTTCGAGGGGTCTTTGCCGCTGAAGGCGCCGCCGCCGTGACGACCCATGCCGCCGTAGGTGTCGACGATGATCTTGCGGCCGGTGACGCCGGCGTCGCCCATCGGACCACCGACTACGAAACGGCCGGTCGGGTTCACGTGATAGACGATGTTCGGAGCGCGAAGGTCCTTCGGAATCACCTGCTCGATGATCTGGCTGATGACGGCGTCGCGCAGGGTCTTCTGCTCGACCTCGGGCGTGTGCTGCGTCGAGATGACGACGTTCTGAACGCGCGTCGGCTTGCCGTCGACGTACTCGAAGGTGACCTGGCTCTTACCGTCGGGACGGAGGAACGGCATCGTGCCGTCCTTGCGAAGCTTGGCAAGGCGATGGGTGAGGCGGTGCGCGTAGGTGATGGGCGCCGGCATGAATTCGGGCGTCTCGTTGCAGGCGTAGCCAAACATCATGCCCTGGTCGCCAGCGCCTTGTTCCTTTTGCGCGCCAGTGTCGACGCCCTGAGCGATGTCAGGCGATTGCTTGCCGATCGCGGTGAGCACGGCGCAGGTATTCGCGTCGAAGCCCATGTCGCTCGAGGTGTAGCCGATGTTCTTGATGGTCTGGCGAACGATGGCGGGCATCTCGACGTAGCAGCTCGTCGTGATCTCGCCGGCAATCACCGCCATACCGGTAGTGACGAGAGTCTCGCAGGCGACGCGCGCCTTGGGGTCCTGCGCGAGGATGGCGTCGAGGATCGAATCCGAAATCTGATCCGCGACCTTGTCGGGGTGACCTTCGGTAACGGACTCGGACGTAAACAGGAAATCTCGGTTCATCGGCTTTGACTCTCCAGGGGTCGCCGCTTTTAACGGCCCAAACCGCGAAGTGTCAAAGGGGTGTGAGATCGTAAGCGCGCAAACCCACGGAAATTAGGGCGTTGGGCTTGGCGCCCCCCTACTCGCTGGTCAGGCGTAGCTGGGTCTGGCCGCCTGGCGGTTGGCTCACCCGCTGGTTGGGCGCGCCGTGAACGTACGCCACCTTGCCTTCACGCTCGCGGACCTCTGGCAGCCCGAGAACGCTGGTCGCATCGCGCGCCGGCAGCTGGTCGACGTTTTTGAGGGTCTTCTCCATGGCGCGGGTGCGGACGGCTGCATCGTCGATGGTGTTGGAGGCCTCGGTGAGCTTCTTCTGCACCTTGGCGAGGACGTCGCTGAAACGCCCGAACTCGGACTTTACCGCGCCGAGCACCGTCCACACCTCGCTCGACCTCTTCTGCAGCGCCAGGGTGCGGAACCCCATCTGCAAGCTGTTGAGCAGCGCCGCGAGCGTCATCGGCCCGACGAGCAACACGCGATAGTCGCGCTGGAGGCCATCAGCGAGGCCGGGGCGCCGGACGAGCTCCGCGTAGAGTCCCTCGGTGGGCACGAACATCAAGCCGAAGTCGGTGGTGTGCGGTGACATCACGTACTTGTCGCGGATCGCCGCGGCGCAGCGCTTGGCGCACACCTCGAGCGCTTTAGCGGACTGCTCGACACCCGCCGCGTCACCGCGCTCCGAGGCCTCGACGAGACGCTGGTAGTCCTCCTGCGGGAACTTCGAATCGATGGGCAACCACGTCGTGTCGTCTTGCCCCGGCATACGGATGGCGAACTCGACACGCTCGCGACTCCCAGGCACGGTCGCGACGTTGGTCGCATACTGCTCGGGCGTCATGATCTGCTCGAGCAGATTGCCGAGCTGCACCTCGCCCCAGGTGCCGCGCGTCTTGACGTTGGTGAGCACTTTGCGAAGGTCGCCGACCCCGGCTGCGAGGTTCTGCATCTCGCCCAGACCTTTGTGCACCTGCTCGAGCCGCTCACTCACCAGCTTGAAGGACTCGCCCAGGCGCTTCTCGAGCGTGCCTTGCAGCTTTTCGTCGACGGTGGCGCGCATCTGCTCGAGGCGCTTGCCGTTGTCTTCTTGCATGGCGCGCATGCGCTCATCGACGAGCGCAGTGAGCTGCACGATGTGCTGTGAGGCCTCGGCGAACCGCGACTGCAGCCCATTCGCGAGCGTCGTGAGCGACACCCGCACGTCTTCACGAACCTGCTGCGCCGAGCGCGAAGCGTCGTCGCGCCCACGGGCCAGGTCTTCTCGCAGACCGCGCTCGAGGCGCTCCTGCGCCCGCTCGATGCCGGCGAAGCGCTCGGCGCTCGCTTGTTGCGTGGCCACATGCCGCAACAGCACGACGACCACGGCCGCGAAAGTCACGCAGCTAGCAATCAGGACGGCGATCAGCATGGTCACACCCCACGCTGCTAGCCTAATTCAGAGGTCCGACAATTCTCGCGAGTCCTAACGCAACGCCGGCCGCCAGCTGCTGCCCACCACCGCGCGATGGCGCTCCACCGGGTCCGGCTCGACCGTGCACGCCTCTTGCCACAATGCCGCCTGACTGACGCCCGCGGTGTTGGCGACCTCGCGAATCGCTTTGTAGATGGCAAGCTCCATCGTGTGCTCTTCGAATGCCTCCAGGGTGTCGAGGCGCTCGAGCAGGCGACGTGCCGCATCGTAGAGCTTGTCGCTCATGGTGCTCTCTCGAAGACTCCGGTGCGTGACATTTGTTCCCACATGGCAGTGCGCGAAAAGGCTCGCGCGACGGCGCGGCTCGCGCGCACCTCGTCGGTGGTGGGTAACATCGGATGCAGACGGCGGTCTTGCAAGTAGCGCTGCACGGCGATGTCGCCGCCCTCGGCTTGCAACAAGGTCAGGAACACGAGCGTGCGTTCATCGAGCTCGCGGTTCGGAGCCAAACGCCCAGCCGCGGCGAGCGCTCGTTCTTTGCTGTAGGCCAGCCGCGCGGCGCTGAAGGTGAGCGCGTTGGTGAGCGCCGAACGAGCGCCGGTGGCGACGAAGGCGTAGCGCCCGTCTTCGCCACGAACCGCGCTATCGAACCAGGAGGACAGATAACCCTCGCGCCGCAAGGCCGCGGCCTCGTCCGCAATAGAAGACATGCCGGCAATCCGATCGGCATCGATGCGGCTCGGAATGGAAATACCGGCGATGCCTCGATGCCAGGTCTGGACATCGTGCGGCAGACCTTCGTCACTCGCCACAGCGTATAGGAGCGCGGGGTCGAGATTTCTCGCGCCCAAGGACGCAGCCAGAAACGCCTGGGCGATCGGACGCTCGCGCGGCTCGTCCACCATCGACGGCGTCCGAGGCTCGAGGCCGCAGTCGTAGATCGAGCTCAATGCCCTGGCGATGGCGTAGGTTTGCGAGCGTTGCAGACGGGCCGCGCGATAAACCACCCGCGCTGGGCCGACACCGGGCTCGGGACCGTCCTCGAAGGAGGCGATATCCCCCAGTGTTCGGTAGGCACGCTCCACCACCGGTGAGCTCGCGAACATGTCGTCGCGCACCCCGCTCAAAAGTGCAGCCAGCACCTGGTTGGTCGCGCGGCTCTCCGCGAAAGCGTACGCACGCTCGCGTCGCGCATCGACGCGGTCACCGAAGTGGAAGTTGGCGCTCTCGACGGTCACCGCATCACCGCGCCCGTGCAAGACGAAGCTCATGACGATGGGGTCGCCGGCGGGCATGGTGGTGTCGCTGACGGCGATCAGGCTCGCAATCGAGCGCGGCACCGATCCGCTGACGCGGATCCTCTCTCCGTCCGCCGACGGGAGCGCTTCGATACGAGCATCGGAGACACCGCGTGTCGTCGGCTCCGCGTCGTCGCCTTCACGCAGCCGCGCCTGGACGATGGGCAGCCCCATCGGCACGTCCAGCGCGCGCCAGAGGTCACCTCCCGCCGCCCGTGGCAGGGGGCCCATGGCAACACGCGCGTTACTCGAGCGCTCCACGAGATCGCGCTGACCTGGGGTCTGCGCCCGCGGCGCCACGCGTCGCTCGGTGGTGCTGAGAAAACATTCCGGTGTGGGCGCGGGCCATCGCTGCGTCAGCACGTTCGCTGCGGACATGAGCCCTCCCCCGGTTGTGGTTTGTTTTCGTCTTTTCGGGCGGTACTTGCGCGAAGTTGCCTGACAAACCGCGTGAGAAGTGATTTCAAGCATTACCGGTAGAGACAGGCTGGCGCCGCGCGCGTCGCCGTGGAGAGCAACCGTGAAAACACTCCTCATCTTGGGTGCAACTTTGAGCCTCATGAAATCGCCGCTGTTGAACGAATGGAAAGGTCCCCACGGCGGTGTTCCTCCGCTCGACCAGGTGAACGCCTCCGAGATCGGTCCAGCGCTCGAGGCCGCGATGGATGACTACCGCCGCGAGCTCAAAGCCATCGGCGAGAACAAGGCCGCGCCGACGTTCGCCAACACCATCGTCGCGCTCGAGAAGGCCGGCCAGCCGTTCACGCGGGCTCGCACCATCTACTCCATTTGGAGCTCGTCGATGAAAACCCCGGAGTTCCAGAAGGTCGAGCAGGCCATGGCGCCCAAGCTCGCCGCCTTCAAGGACGAGATCACGCATGATGGAAAGCTCTGGAAGCGCATCGAGGCCGTGTACGCCAAAGCAGACAAGCTGAAGGGCGAAGATCGCCGTCTGGCCTGGTACTACTACACCCAGTTCGCCCAAGAAGGTGCGAAGCTCGCCGACGCGGACAAGCACAAGCTCTCCGAGATCAATCAAGCGCTCGCAGGCCTCTACACCAAGTTCAGCCAGAACCTGCTCAGTGACGAGGAGTCGCAAGCTCTCATCGTCGACAACCAGAAAGACCTCGCGGGCCTGCCGCAGTCACTCATCGATGCCGCGGCCGAGGAAGGCACGCGGCGCAACATGAAGGGCAAGTGGGTTTTCGCGAACACGCGCTCGTCGATGGATCCTTTCCTCACCTATGCGTCCAACCGTCCGCTCCGCGAGAAGGCGTTCACCATGTGGAGCAAGCGCGGCGACGGCGGTGGCGCGACCGACAACAACGCGGTGGTCACGCAGATCGTGAAGCTCCGCGGTGAGCGCGCCAAGCTCCTCGGCTATCCGACCTACGCGCACTGGCACCTCGCGGACACCATGGCGAAAGAGCCGCAAGCGGCGATGGATCTCATGATGCAGGTCTGGAAGCCGGCGGTGGCGCAGGTGAAGAAAGACGTCGCCGCCATGCAGGCGATCGTCGACGCCGAGAAAGGCGGCTTCCCGATCAAGCCCTGGGACTACCGCTACTACGCCGAGAAGGTGCGCAAGGCGAAGTATGACCTCGACTTCAACGAGGTGAAGCCCTACCTGCAGCTCGACAAGCTTCGCGAAGCGATGTTCTGGGTCGCCGGCGAGCTGTACGGCCTGCGCTTCAAGGAGGTGAAGGGTCTACCGGTCTTCCATCCGTCGATGAGTGTCTACGAGGTGGTCGGCCGCAATAACAAACACGTCGGCCTTTGGTACTTCGACCCCTACGCCCGCCCCGGCAAGTCCTCCGGTGCGTGGATGAACGCTTACCGCGAACAGAGCCGCGTCAACGGCAACGTCACGACCATCGTCTCGAACAACTCGAACTTCATCCAAGGCAAGCCCGGCGAGCCCGTGCTCATCTCCTGGGACGATGCGCGCACCCTCTTCCACGAGTTCGGCCACGCAATTCACGGCTTGCTCGCGAATGCCACCTACCCTTCGCTCTCGGGCACCAACACGACGCGTGACTTCGTCGAGTTCCCATCGCAGTTCGCCGAGAACTATCTGCGCACGCCGGAGGTGCAAAAGATGCTGGTGAACGCCAAAGGCGAGCAGATCCCGGCCGCGCTCCTCGCCAAGATCGAGCGCGCTGCGACCTTCAACGAGGGTTTCCGCACCACGGAGTTCTTGGCGTCCGCCATCGTGGACATGAAGATGCACCTGACCGCCGACACCGCGGTCGAGCCCAAGAGCTTCGAGACCGGCGCTCTTACCGACCTCGGCATGCCCAAGGAGATCGTCATGCGGCACCGCATTCCTCAGTTCGCGCATCTCTTCGCCGATGACGGTTACGCCGCCGGCTACTATGGCTACCTCTGGGCCGAGGTCCTCGACCACGACGCCTACCAGGCCTTCGTCGAGGCCGGGAATCCCTACGACAAGGCGACGGCAGCAAAGCTCGTCGACACCTTGTTCTCGGTGGGCAACACCGTCGACCCGGCAGAGGCCTATCGGAATTTCCGCGGCCGTGACCCCAAGGCGTCGGCGCTGCTCAAGGCACGCGGTTTGGACGGCGTCGCCGCCACCAACTAGGTTTCGGCAACACCGGACCTGCGCAGACGATACAGGGATCGGCCGCGTCCGCGGCTGTTCCCAACGGTCCAGCGAATCAATCCGGAAGGCGCTTCCCCGCCTTTCAAGAAGTCTCTGCGTGTCGCAGCTCCTACCTCGCGTTCCGCGCCTCGTTGCGTCGGCATCCCATAGAGCCATTGCCGTGGCCCAGGGCACTGCGGGTGGCGCGAGGTCGACCGTCGCGCACCTGGGCACGGCCACGGATGCCACGGCGGACGCGTTCCTTCGCAAAGACCCTTCGCGATGCGCGCGCACCACCGAGTCTCGAGGCGCCGCCCCCGTCGCTCCATCGCTCCTGTCGCCTACGGCGGTGAAAAGCGCGGTCGTCGTGGGCGCTGGGCCTTGTGGTCTGCTCGCGACACTCGAGCTCGTACAAAACGGCGCCTCGGTGACCCTGGTCGAGCAGCGCCATGAATACACCCGCCCTATCCACTGGAATGTCCGCGCCGACCTCCTGCACCGCATCGCCGAAACCTGCCCCAATGTCTTGCCTCGCATCCTCGAGCGTCTGGGCGCCCTCGAAAGCCTCGAGCGTATCGACGCCACCAAGACGTCCATGCCGGCGGGGAAGCTCGCCTCGATGACGGTGGGCAAACCGAACCGCACGGTGCGCATCAGCCAAGCCGGGCTCACCCTCCAGCAAAAAGGTGAAAGCGCTCCACCAGCAGACGCACAACTTGCCCGCTTTGGCGGACGCCAGATGTTGCTGTCGCCATCGATTGGCCAGATCCTCACGACCGACCTCGAGAACATCCTCTTCGAGGAAGTGCAGCGTTTGGCGCAGGAGCCAAGAGGCGACCGCCCGAGCGTCACCATTCTCCGCAATCATCGTTGCGATCTGTCCGAATCGCCGGACAAGCCGGGGTGGAGTGCGTGCTCGGTCTACGAGGTCAGCGAACGAGCGGACGACGAGGGTAAGGTCACCTTTCCCGCGGCCAGCCAACACGTCTCTCTCGGCACTCCCGATCTCATCGTGAGCTGCGAGGGCGCAAATAGTGTCATGCGCGAGCGCGCCGGCATCCCGCGCACCTTCGTTTCACGCGCTACGCGTTTCATCGCCGCGTCGGTCGCGGCCACCGAGATCACCGCAAACGCGCCGCATGGTGGCGTCGCCCGACGTCGTTACGCGGAGCTCACGGATCCCAAAGATGGATCTCTCCACGGCGTGCGCCAGGTGGTGCTCGGCTCGACCAAAGCGCCGCAGCTCTGGGGGCTGGTCGAGGTGCCGCCGTTCGTCGACGTCGGCAACGAGGAGGCCGCGACGCGATTCTTCCACGAGCACGCCGCGCTCGTGCTCGGACGGCCGCTCCTCGATGCGCGCATCACTTGGGGTCCCAACGCCTTCACGGTGCAGCAGTTCATCTCGGCGACGGCCGTCAAAGGCGAAAACGTGATCTTCGCGGGCGACGCAGTGGGCAACGCGCACTTCCTCACCAGCGGCGGCGTCATGACCGCGGCCGTGCCCCACGTCTTCGCGCTCGAGAAGCTACTGGCAAACCTCGCTGACGGCGTCCCCCGCAAACGCGCGCTCGACCGCTATGACAAATGGACGCTCGCCGCGACCAAGGCTTGGTTGAAGCTCGGCCACAAGGAGTTCGGCCGGCAAAGCAAGCCCACGGAGAGCTTCGAAGCTGCGATGACGGCCGCTCTCGGACGGATGCGGGCGGCCGCCAACGCATAAAAACGCTACTTGCTCGCGCGCACCTGGATCTTCTGCACGCGCGCTTCCTTCGCCTTGGGCAAGGTGACCCGCAGCACGCCCTCACTCGTCGACGCGGTAATCGCCTCGCGGTCGATAGGCGTGTGCACCGTGAAGGTGCGGCGGTAGCTGCCGACGTCGTACTCGCGATGCGCGAGAGTCATGCCCTCGACATCGCGCTTTCCGAGTCGCGCTTCGACGGTCAACACGTCGCCTTCGAAGGTGACGTCGATATCGTTGTCGGCGGCCCCGGGGACGTCGGCGACGAGCACCAAGTTGTCCGCCGTTTCATACACATCGGTACGCGGCGCGAAGAACAGCTCGGGCTCTTGCTGCGCGGCTTGCGCCGTCGACAGCTGAGTGTTGGTTTGCACAGTCGTTTGCATGGTCATGGTCTCCTGAGCTTCACTTAGTTGGCGTTGATGGCGATGCTGCGACGCTTGTCGGCTTCGGCGCGTGGCAGAGTGATCTGCAAAACACCGCGCTCGAGCTTGGCGTCGACCTTGTCCGCGTCGATGCGGAACGGCAGCTCGATGGCTCGAACGAAGCTTCCGCTCTGACGCTCGCGTCGATGCGCGGTCGCCCCTTCGATCTCGAGCGGCTTACGTTCGCCCTTCACGGTCAACGTCTTGCCGAAGACCGAGACATCGAAGCTCTCGGCCGAAAAGCCGGGCAGCTCGGCCGTGATCACGGCGCCGTTCGGCCCGGTCCAAACGTTGAACGCGGGGCCGTTGGCGCTCGCAAAGGCACGGTTCAGGTCGGTCTGAAAACGCGACAGCTCACGGAACGGGTCCCAACTGAAAAAGGCATTGTTGAGCATGGTATCTCCCTGGAATCACGACGTTAATCGTTTCCGTGGAGCTTATTTAGATATCGCATAAGCACGATGTCAAGATCGCAGTAGTCGATGTATATGCATTTTGTATGCGGCATTGCCTGCGGGCGCGGCGACGACTACTGTGCGAGCCGGGCATGGCAGTTCATCAAAGCATCTTGGTCGCGAAGACATCTGGCCGCGGCACCTTCAACGTCACCGCAGAGGTCCAGCGCATCGCCGACGCTTCTGGGGTCAAGACCGGCATTTGTACGGTCTTCATTCAGCACACGAGCGCGTCTCTCCTGATCACCGAAAACGCGGACCCGGACGTGCGCATCGACCTCGAGACGTGGATGAAAGACGCCGTCCGCGATGGCGATCCGAAGTTCGTTCACGACGCCGAGGGACCCGACGACATGTCGGCTCACGTTCGCACCGTCTTGACGGACACGACCCTCACCGTGCCGTTACGCAACGGCAAGCTCGCGCTCGGCACCTGGCAAGGCATCTACGTGTGGGAACACCGGACATCGCCACACGAGCGCAAGCTGGTGGTCACCGTTCTCGGCGACTAGCCTTCAAGGCATCAGGAGCTCACCGCTCCCAGACAGAAGAGGCTCGGGAAACGGCGGACAGGCGCCCGCGATCTGGTTGAATCCAGGAAGCCACGCCCAATCGGTCACGACGATCTCGCCGACCTGAGTCGCTTCGCCGCACGCATCGCGCTCGAGGACGGGCGCGGTACGCAGGAGTCGGAGCGTCTGCCGGAAGAACGCACCACTCATGCCGTTGCCTACGATGGCGGACACGCCGAGCCCCGCGCCAGACCCACTCGACGTGTTGGACGTGACACTGAAGCCAAAGGCTTCGTTGATCGTGACCATACCGACGTCGACTGCTCCGGTGGTCACGAAGGAGCGTGTCCGACCTTCGTTGGTCGCTTCGCTGTACGCGTAGGTGCCGGGCGCGAAACAGTCGGTGACACGCACCGGTGTGAAGCGCTCGGCAATCGCTGCCGCCCCATCGTAGGCAACCTGATGCCGCGCGAGCGCGTCGAAGGTCAGGCGTCGCTCAACTGAGTCGATGGCGTCCGCTTTGGCAGTCACAACGAGAGTGGCCGTGGCGCCCTGCCAATCGAGGGGCGTAGGAACCTCGACCGCGCCTGCGAACGTGGTGAGCTCGTCGACGTTCGCTGCGAGCGCGTCGTCCCACGCCGCCGTGATCCGGATGGGCGCGGCGGCGGTCGGCTGCGCGAAGCCCACGACCTCGAGCTCGAATTCGAGCGCGCTATCGGCAAGCACCTGGCTCGCGAAGGCGATTCCGCAATCGACGTCGACCGGGCGGATCCCGTGAATGAGCAGCGAACGGCCGGCTTCGAGCTGCACCGCGACCGGCACCGATGACGTCTCGCGTCCTTGCGGATCGATGTTGATGAGAGCGAGCGTGCCCTCGAAAGTCCCCATGAGACGGCCGAACCCCTCCGGCGGAAATCCGGGCTCGAAGACGAGCTTGGCGCGCGTCTTCGAAACAGCGATCGCGGCAACCCGGTAGTCGACGTCGTACCAGCCGGTTTGGTCGCTGCTAAATGCTCCGACGAAGCGGACGGCAACGGCTCCCTCCCCCGGAGCCAAGAAGTGCACTCCGATGAAGGTCATCTCGTCGCCAGCGTGCAGCAATGGGAAGACCGAGCTCGTGATGACGGGTTGGACCGGAGGACCACCCGCCGAGTCATCGTCAGCGGTACCATCGGCGTCGCCGACCTGCTCGTCGTCGGTGAGGTCACGGCCGTCCCCGGGCGAACCCGAGCCACAGCCGACCATCACCAACGCCGCGATACAGACGACACGAAACATCTTAGAACTGGATGGCGACGCTCACCGGCTGTGACGTCCACTCGGTCCCGTCGGGCTCGACGTTGACCGCGTAGATCCAGCCGTTGAACGAGCCACCACCCTCACCGAATCCGCGCGGCGCCGAGCCTGCGTCGAAGATGAAGGTGGCCTCGGTCGCCGAGATGTAGGTCGCGCGATAGCGGACGTCGACCTCTTCGGGCTCGCAGCCGTCGGCGGTGTAGTCACCGATGAAGCGAACCACGAGACTCGCTTGACCGGGGTGGGCGAAGTGTTGGCCGCGAATCGTGATGGAGTCGCCGTCGTACCAAGGCTCCCACTCGGGGCACTCGACGCTCGGGCAGGTGACCGGCGGTGGCGGCGGCACGGGCTCGCAGTCGGTCGGGTCGACATCGCCGTCGCTCGGCGGGACATCCCAATCGGTGTCGTTGGGATCGCCATTGTCATTCGGGTCACCGTTATCGTTCGGGTCGCCGTTGTCGTTGGGATCGCCGCCGGTCGTGTCGTGATCACCGCCACGGCTCCGCTGGAGCAGCGTCTCATCCTCGGAACCGCCCGAGCCAACATCCCCACTGCCCTCATCCGGTGCTCCGCATGCAGCCGAGAGCCCCAAGACCACCACCACCGCGAGACGAAACATGAGCCTACTTTGCTTGTATTTGTTTCAGCATCTCTTGCTCGCGCCGCTTCTGTTCGATCTGCTTCATCAAGCCAGCACGCACCTCGGGCGGAAGCCCTTGGAGCGCGTTCGGGTCGAGCTTCGACAGGGCATCATTCTCATCACTCGCTCCGCGCTTGGCAAATGAGGAAACACCGCCTGCCAAATTAGTACGTACGTAAGCAGTCGCGATGATCACATTGCCGGTGTTGCCGCGCGCGTAGATGGCGTCGCGGTTGTCGTCTTTGGTCTGCGCACCGAAGACGAGGGCTTCTTCTTTGCCGCCCTCGAGCTTCACGCTGACCTTCGTCTTGCTCGCCGCGAGTCCGTTGTCCTTGGCATCGTCGGCGATACGCATCCCCTTGGCGTTTGCGACTTGGGTGACGCGGCGTTCGACGGCTTGCGGGTCGAGTGTCCAACCGTCCGGCTTCTTCTCGGTGGTCGACACGAGCTCCCAGACGCCCTTCTTCTTGGTGAAGACCGTCTTGTTCGCGCCGTCGCTGATGGTGAGCCCGACCGCCTTGGTGTTGTCGAAGCTCATGAGCGACGCATCGCGAAGGTCTTGCTTGCGCTTGCGCAGCGGCGAGACCGAGCCCTCGCTGAGCACGAAGGTGCGCGCCTTGCCATCGACCACGGCGTGCAGGTTGTCGGCGTCGGCCGGCGTGCGCGGAACATGCAACGTCGAGGCGCCTTCCTTCCAGGTCATCACGAAGACGTCTTCGTTACCGCCGGCGGTGACCGCTTCGGCGGTCGCGAGCACGTCTTTGGCACGCAGATTCACCACCTGCGAGACAAGGCTGGCGGCGACACTGCTATCGAGCTTGAAGCCCTGCGGGACGCCACCTTCGCAGGTCCAGGCCTCGTTCTCCTTCACCAGCGCGTAGGGCTCGGCACCGGCGAGGCGGATCTCGAGCTTGGTTGCATCGCCGACGTTCTGCGAGAAGAGCTTGCGCTCGAGCCACGAAACCGCGGGCTTCGCATACAGGCCGGCGCTCACGCCTTTCACGGCGTAGACGTCGTCACCGACGCGCACCGCGGTACCGCCGCTCACGCTCTTGCCGACAATGAAGTCGCTGACCGGCTTGCCGTCCTTCTTGAAGATGACGTGCGTGCCTTTGGCGTCATCCACTTCGTAAGCCGCGTAGTGCTCGCTGCCGCGCGCCAAGAGGTCGCTGCTCTGCAGCTTCGCCGCGGCTTCGACGGCCCGGGTCACCGCGCTCTGGTCGGCTTCGCGGCCATCGGCCAGGGTCCAAGTCTCACCGGTCTTCTTGAGCTCGACGGCCATCGGACCAGCGACCGCCAAGAGATCGACGTCCTTCACGTCGATCTTCGGAAGCGCAAGCCGCGTGATCCCGCGCTCGGCTGGCTTCTTGAGGAACGCGAACGCGAGCCCCGCCAGAACGATGAACACGGCCAGGATGATGAGCGTACTTTTCTTCACGATGTGCTCCGCTAAAGCGTAACTTTGCCGCGACGCGCTTCACGCATGCGCCAGCGAATCAAACCGAAGGCGACGAACGCGAAGGGCAACCCCACGACGTTCGCGAGCTTCATGGCATTGCGACCGCCGTCCGAGACCTCGCCCAGGGGCGCCGCCGCGAGACCGCGCGAGCGGACCGCCAACAAGGCTTCGTCCATGACCATCCAGTCCATGACGTTGAGCACGAAGGCTTCGTTGCTCTTGCCGCCGAACTGGTCCTGGATGAACGCAGAGCCGCCGGCCACCAGCACGCGCGAATTGACCGCGTCGTTCGCAGGAGCACCGTAGGGCGACTTCAGCTGGCCGACGAGTGTCAGCATGAGTGGATAGCTCTTCTGCTCCTTGACCTTGTCGGTGGTCCAGCGCTGCATCGGATCGAGGTCGTAGGGAGGCTCGGCGACCCACGACTCACGCGAGCTCTCGGCAAGCACCGTCACGGTCACACCATCGGGCGCTTTCGGCGTCAGCGCCGCCGCGAATGGGAATCCAATACCAGCGAGGCCGCGACTGATCGGGTGATTCGCCGCCAACGCTTCGACGACCGGGACGTAGGGATAGCGAACCGGCTGCATGATGCGCATCGCGCCACGCTGCTGGGCGACGTTCAGGGTAGCGCAGCGCGGGTCGAGCACGAGGCCGGGCTCGATGGTCGCGCCATAGCTCGCGAGCAGGCCGTTCAGACCGTGCGCGACGTCCTGCGCCTGCATGCCCTGCAAGTCCGCTTTGACGTTGTCGAGGAAGAACGCAGCCGAGCGGCCGGACATCACGAAGCTGTCGATGGCGCGGAGCTCGGCGTCGCCCAAGGGCGTGGTCGGGCCGGCGACGAGAATCGCGTCGACGTCGTCGGGGATGGTCGCCGTCGCTGTCAGGTCGAGCGGCGCGACGTCGTAGTTCGCCGCCAGGAGCTGAGCCACCTTCTGCAGGCCTTCCTGAGGCGTCGGCCCACCGTGCCCCTCGAGAACACCGATCTTCGGCGTCTTGGCGCGGGTCAGCTTGCGGATGAGAGTCGTCAGATCGTACTCGAGGTTGCTGGTCTCTTGGACCACCGGGATGACCTCGTGTTTGTCGCCGACACGCACCGCGATGCCCATGTAAGCGCGCTTCACCTCGAGCTTGTCGTCTTCGTTGACGCGCACTTGCACCGGCGGGATGCCGAGCGTCTGCAGCTCCTTCTCCATGCTGGTCGCTTCACGCACCTGCCGGCCGAAGATGTCCTGCTTGACGTCTTTCTTCTTTTCCTTGTCGGCGTCGGTCTCCTCGGCGGTCGGGTCCACGAGCTCGTAGCGGAAGTTGTCCGCTGAAGCGTTGTAGTACTCCTCGAGGAGGTCCTTCACGTAGCGCGCGTTCGTCGAGTACGGGGGTGGCAGGTCCTTGGTGAAGTACGCCTGCACCGTCACCGGGGTCTCGAGCGAGCGCACCGCGTCGCGCGAAGCGTCGCTCAAGGTGAATTGCTTGTCGTGGGTGAGATCGGCGCGTCCGAACAGCGACACACCGATGACGTTCACCGCGACCAGGATGCCGACGACCGCGATGGCGGAGACTGTCGAATCGATGGTTTTCTTCTTCATGGCGATGATTCCTTACGAGCGCTGCCGCGAGAGCACGCGCATGGCGATGAACAGCGCGCCGCCGATGAGCGAGAAGTAGTAGACGATGTTGCGGGTATCGATGACGCCGCGGGCCATGCTCTCGAGGTGCGAGCTGACCGAGACGAACTCGACCAACGGCGCGACCCCGACGGGCACGAAGAACTGCAGCCAGTAGACGAAATACAGCGCCGCGCAGACGATGAAGCCGACGATGAACGCGACGATCTGGTTCTGGGTCAGCGTCGAGCACAACAAGCCGATGGCGGTGAGGGCTCCAGCGAACAGCAGCAGGCCGAGATAGCCCGCGAGCACCGGACCCCAGTCGAGGTCGCCAATCGCGGACACTGAGATCGCATAGACCAGCGTCGACAAGATGGCGACCGCGAGCAGAGCGAACGCCGCGGAGAACTTGCCCGCGATGATCTCCCACTTGCGGATCGGCATGGTCGAGATGAGCTCGATGGTGCCGCTCTTACGCTCCTCGGCGATGAGGCGCATGGTCACCGCGGGCGCGATGATCACCAGCAACATCGACGGCGAGAACGGCGACGGCGCAAACAGCGGCCGCAGGTCGGCTCGGCCCATCAAGAACAGCGAGCTGAAGAACATCCAGCCGGCGACCAGCAAGAAGGTGACGATGACGATGTACGCCACCGGGGCATTGAAATAGCTCGCGAGCTCACGGCGCGCGATGACGGCGACCTTACGCACGTGGAGCCTCCTTTTCGCCGCGCGTCAGGCGGCGGAATGTGTCTTCGAGGGAAACACCGCGACGTTGCATGCCGACGAGCACCATGTCGTTCGAAACCGCGGTGTTGAAGATGCCTTCGCGGGGATCGACATCGCTCGCGGCACGCAGCGCAAAGCCCAGCGTCCCGGGGCCTTCGGCTTCGGCGTTGGCGACGTTGCGCACCCCGGGGATGTTCGAGAGCAGCGCGCTGACGCGAGCCGCTTCGAGAGCCACCCCACCCTTCGCCTTGACGACGATCTGGATGGTGGCACCCGCCGAGCCTTCGGTGAGCGCCTCGGGCGTGTCGTCGGCGACGAGCTTGCCGTCGGCGATGATGATGATGCGGTCACAGGTGGCTTGGACCTCGGGGAGGATGTGCGTCGACAACAAGATGGTCTTGTCGCGGCCGAGGTCTTTGATGAGCTGGCGGATCTCGACGATCTGGTTGGGATCGAGGCCGCTCGTCGGTTCGTCGAGAATCAGCAAGTCGGGATCGTGGACCAGCGTCTGAGCCAAACCGACGCGTTGCCGATAGCCCTTCGAAAGCTGGCCGATGTCCTTGCCGAGGACGTTGATCAAGCCGCAGCGCTCGCAGATACCTTTGAGCTTCTCGCGGCGGCCGGCTTTGGCGACGCCTCGCAGATCGGCGGCAAACTCGAGGAAGTCGAGCACCATCATGTCGTCGTAGAGCGGCGCGCTCTCGGGCAGATAACCGAGCTTGCTCTGGGCGGCGAGGGGGTCGTCGCCAACGTCGATGCCGCCGATGAAGGCGCTGCCCCGGCTCGGTTTCAGGTAGCCGGTAAGCATCTTCATGGTGGTGGATTTACCGGCGCCGTTCGGGCCCAAAAAGCCCACGACTTCGCCGCGTTTTACCTTGAACGCCACGGTGTCGACCGCGCGGGTCGACCCGTAGTCTTTGCCCAGGCCGCGTGCCTCGACCATGGCTGGCGATTGTTCGCTCATCCGTCACCTCGATTTTCTTCGGGCGCCGGACTAGCAAACGTGGCCGCCATGCAGCAAGCCACGGCTCGCGATCGCCGCTAACGCTGGCGGACGAACACCACCTGCGCTCTATCTGGCGTCGTCCCACCGACGATGGCGTGGGTGACGTTACCTTCGGCGTCGCGCTTGAAGAACATGGTCTCGCCGCGCTGGGCGACGCGGTCGCCGCTCGCGATCAGGAACGTGTCGGGCCGCTCCGGAATGGCCCTCAGCAACATGCCGTCGAAGAGCAGGTCGCCGTTGGCGTTCGTCGTCACCTTGGGGACATTGTTCGACGAGGCCAGATAGCTGCCAATGAGCGGCTGCCAGGCCGGATCGCGCGGTGCCGCTCCGGGCGCTGCTGCTGGCTTCGGCAAGTCGCGCAGCACGTTCCACATGCTATCCGCCGCGTAGTTCATACGCCGGTTGAAGTCGTTGGTGAGCACGACGATACCGACGCTGCCGTCGTTGGCCATGCGCATCACCGAGGAGAAGCCGATGCCACTACCGGTGTGTCCGAAGGTCGGCGCACCCGGTGTCAACGGCGTCGTCATCAAACCGAAGCCAACCTGGGCGTAGTTCGAATCATCGAACACCTGACTCGAGCGCATCAGCGCCACGCTCGACGGAGCCAGCACGCCGGGCGCCCGCGATGGATCGGCCAAGAACTGCAGCCAGCGTGCGTAGTCGCGCGCCGTCGTGCGCACACCCGAGACCGACGCCAAGCCGCCGAGGTCACGGAGCAAGGGCGCTTCGTTCCGCGATAGCGGTCCGCCATTCACGGCGCGAGCGGCGCTGTAGCCGACCGCGGTGCGCGCGGCCTCCTCGTCGCTGAGGGTAAAGCGCGACTCGCTCATGCCGAGCGGCTCGAAGATGCGCTGTTTGACGTAGGCGTCGTAGGGCATGCCCGAGGCCCGACTCACGACCTGGCCGAGGACCGCCATGCCAAGGTTCGAGTACTTGAACTCTTTGTTCGGGTTGGGAACGACCTGCGCCTGCGGCAGGCGTTCGGCGATCTGCGCCCAGCTCGGCCAGGCTCGCGAGTCCCAGAAGTTGTCGGCGTTCCAGACGTCGAGCGCAGGGTCGCGGGACAGGCCCGCGGTGTGGGTCAGCAACTGGCGCACGGTGATGCGTTGCGCCGCGCCGTCGGCGCCGCTGACCGCCGCGAACTCCGGCACGTAGGTGGCCACCGGCTCGTCGAGCTTGACGCTGCCCGCTTCGACCAGCTGCATGATCGATGCAGCCGTCAGCGACTTGGTCATCGAATTGACTTGATAGAGCGTGTCCGCCGTAGCGAGCTCGCGGGTCTCGAGGTTACGCATGCCCAATGCACGCGAATGAATTTGTCCGTTATAGACGACGGCATACTGGACGCTTGGCGGCGCCGAGGCGCCCGCAAGCCAACCTTGGAGCTTCGTATCGACGGCCTGAAGCGCGGCATCGATGGTCGGCGGTGCGATGACCGGGCGCGGGTCGACGACTGCACGGGGCGCGGCGAGAGGGTTCGCCGGGAGCGGCGCGCTGGTCAGCGAGGCTCGCGCCGGTGGCAACAACGCATCGTCCGGGACGTCGCCATCGAAGCCTCCGGCGGAGGCGAGAACTACCGGGGGGCGCACCACGGTTTGCGGTGCCGAGCGCTCTACGGGGTTGATCTGCATGCGACGCATATCGGTCGGTCGACCGAAACGATGCCGAGGCCCGCGATGCCCAACCTGCATCCGATGACGTGCGCCCGCTATGAAGCCCCTCACTCAGCCAGCGCCACCGTGTCATCGAGGGAGCCCGGCGACGTCTTCGACGACGGCTAGTTGTACGTAGCGTTGAGCGTAACCAGGCCGTAGCCGGCGCCCCAGAAGAGGTCATCGGTCGCGATCTCGTCGGTGAAGAAGCCGAGCGCGAGCTCCGCGCCGACCCCCACCGCGAAATTCGCTCCGGTGAAGAATTCGATGCCGAAGCCGAAGTGGGTCATCAACCCGACGTCGCTGTCGAAGTCGTTGCCGCGGTTGTCCTTGGCGCCCAGGACGCCGAAGCTGATGGCGCCGGTGAGATAGAAGTTGGCCGGCATGAAGTAGTAGGTCGCGCCGCCGCCGATGCCCGAGAGGTAGCCCTCGATATCGGTGTCGAGCGAGAGCGTGCCAATCTCGAGCGTCGGGTCGGGCGCGCGCAGGTGGTAGACCTTGCCGAAAATAATGAGCGGCGCCTTGATGGCCCCGCCAACCTCGAGGTTCAGGTACCCCGCTCCGCCCTTGAACGAGAGATCCGTCGCAGCGGTGTCGGCGAGCTCGGTCGAGGCGCTCGCCCAGCCAAGACCGACCTGACCGCGCAGGTAGAGGCCGTCGTGAGCCTCGGCGTGGGCGTTGGCTGCGAAGCCGACGACTGCGACGACCGCTAGGGCGATACGCATGAGCGCATCTTCTCCGTTTCGAAGGTGCTAGACAACGGGTGCCCTAGGACGTAGGTCCCGTGCCCCAATGGGCGGTTACAAGCACTTTACGCAGCTTCGCGACCTCGGCGTCGCCGGCCTCGAGAGCGTCATCGAGAAGGCAATCGCCTGGAAAAAATCGGCGCCGGTGGGAAAGCTGTCGGGGCGCATCCTCGGCATGGTGTTCTTCAATCCCAGCCTGCGTACCCGGGCGAGCTTCGAAGCCGCCATGCTCCGCAGTGGCGGACACGCAATCGTCCTCGAGGTCGGCGCTGGCGTCTGGACACTCGAGCACCGCGACGGCGTGGTGATGGATCAGAATCGCACCGAGCACATCCGCGAGGCAGTGCCGGTACTGTCACGCTACGTCGATGCCCTTGCCATCCGCACTTTCTCGGACGGCAGCGGCGACGAGGCCGACGAGCAAGACGTCGTGCTGAATGGCTTTCGCAAGTACTCCGAAAAGCCGGTCGTGAGCATGGAGAGCGCCCGCGAGCATCCCTGCCAGGGCCTCGCTGACGTGCTCACCATGCGCGAGCGTTTCGGCAACACGCGCGGCCTCGACGTGACTCTCACCTGGGCACCCCACGTGAAGCCTCTGCCCAAGGCCGTGCCGAGCTCGTTCCTACTGTCCGCCGCGGCGGCCGGTTGCAACGTGCGCGTCGCCCATCCCAAGGGCTTCGAGCTCACCAAGTCGGTGCTCGACGAGGCGCAGACCTTCGCCAAGCAGGCCGGCGGCAGCGTCACCGTCACTCACGATCAAGACGCTGCGTTGAAGGGCTCGCACGTCATTTACGCCAAGGCCTGGGGTCCGTCATCGGCGAGCCCGGACGCCCCCGTCCGCCAAGACGGATGGATGCCGACCAAGCGCCATCTGGGTCTGCTCGAAAAAGACGGCATCTTCATGCATTGTTTGCCGACCCGGCGAGGCCTCGAGGTCGCCGACGAAGTGCTCGACGACCCGCGCTCGCGCGTCGTCGACGAGGCCGAGAATCGTTTTCACGTGCAGCGCGTGATCCTGCACGACCTCTTGAGCTAGAGACCCAGAATACACATGCAACCACAACACCCGCTGCGCGCAGCAGTTCCGTATCTCAAAGAGTTCCGTGGCAAGACTTTCGTCGTCAAAGTCGGCGGCGAGATCTTGGAGAATCAGGCCGCGCGCAAGAGCGTCAGCGAGCAGCTCGCCCTCCTCTGGCATCTCGGCATCAAGCTGGTCGTCGTTCACGGTGGCGGCGCCGCCATCGACGACGTCTGCACCCGTCTGCAATTGCCGACCACCAAGGTCGCCGGGCGGCGTATCACCAGCCCCGAGGTTCTCAAGGTCGTGAAGATGGTGCTCGCGGGCGACGTGCACGTCGATCTCACCGCCCAGCTCCGCGCCGCCGGCCTCCCGGTCTGCGGCATCTCCGGTGTCGACACCGGCGTCCTACGCGCTCAACGCCGCCCCCCCATGCAGGTCCGCGAAGACGGAGCGACCGAGTCGAAAGAAGTCGATTTCGGCCTCGTCGGTGACCTCGTGCCGACCGAGCCCACGCTGGTTCATCACCTGCTCGCCGGAGGTTTCGTGCCGCTGGTCGCCCCACTCGCCGGCAACGACGCTGGCGAGGTCTACAACACCAACGCCGACACCGTCGCCGCCTCGCTCGCCGGGACCCTGCGCGCCGAAAAGCTCGTGTTCATGCTGGCGGTGCCGGGCCTCATGCGCGACCCGAAGCAGCCGTCGAGCCTCGTCCCCTATGCGACGACGCACGATGTCGATACGCTGATCGCCGATGGCGTGGTCACCGGAGGCATGCGGCCGAAGCTCGCAGCCGCCCTGACCGCGCTCGAAGCGGGAGTGGGTAGCGTGCACCTCGTGAGCGGCATGACGCAGGACGCGCTGCTCGGCGAGATCTTCACCAACGAAGGCAGCGGCACCATGCTGCGGCGGGGTTGAGAACAAGCAACGTGAGAATCACCGTCGACAAGATCGCCTCGGTCACTCGCAATCTCGATCTCGGAAAGACCCTGACCCTCACCGACCGCATCGAGGTGCGGGCTGGCGCGGTCATCGCTGGGCGCGTGCTCAACCACAAGGGCGCCTACAACACGCTCGAAGATCGCCACGGACGCATGAGCACGGTGCAGAGCGGCGACATCGTCATCGGCGCGCTCGGTCACCGCAACGCCCTGCACGGTTACGAAGGCGTGCTCCCGACCAAGGTGAACGTCGGCGACAAGCTGCAGATCCTGAACCTCGGCGGCGTCATCGGTCACTGCATCTCGTTCAATCCCGATGTCGGCCCGCCGTTCGACGTCGAAGTGCTCGGGCAAGTGCTCGTCTTCCCCGAGTTCAACTCGCGTGTCGGCCAGCCGGCGCACATCGGCATGAACGCCCTCGAAGGCGTTGCTGACGCGCCGATGGTCCCCGTCATCTACGTGGCCGGCACCTGTATGAACTCCGGCAAGACCGCGGCCGCCTGCACCCTGGTGCGCAGCCTGTCACAGGCCGGCTATCGCGTCGGCGGCGGCAAGCTCACCGGCGTCTCGCTGCAAAAAGACATTCTCAACATGAAGGACTATGGCGCCGACATCGCCTACGACTTCACCGACACCGGCGTGGTGTCCTCGGATGCCGCCACGAGTCAGCGGGCCGCGCGCATCGTCTTCTCCGAGCTCGCGGCCGAGGGCGCGCAGATCATCGTCGCCGAGACCGGTGACGGCATCATGGGCGACTACGGCGTTCAGTCCATTCTAGCGGACAAAGAGCTGATGAAGCGCGCCGCGGCCATCTTGCTGTGCGCGAACGACCCAGTCGGCTGCGCCGGCGGTGTGCGTGACATGAAAGAGCGCTACGGCCTGCAAGTCGACGTGGTCACCGGGCCAGCCACCGACAACAACGTCGGTGTGCGTTTCGTGCAGCGCGAGCTCGGCCTCCCCGCCTTGAACGCGCGCACCAACGCCCAAGCTCTGGGTGACTTCATCAAGGCGAAGCTCGTCGAGCGCGGAGCCTTGAAGTGAGCGAGCGCCGCATCGTCGTGCTCGGTGCCTCCGGGTACGGCGGCGGCGAGCTCTTGCGACTTCTCGCGCAGCACCCTGAGCGGCCGCTGGTGCGCGGGGTCTCACGCTCGTACGCCGGCAAGCCATTCCACGCGGTGCATCCGAACCTGCGCGGCGTGCTTCAGGGCACCTTCGACGCCAGCGTCGACTGGGCATGGCTATCCGAGAGCGACAAGCCGGTGCTCTTCTGCGCCATGCCGCACGGTGAGCTTTCTCAGCAGTACAAGTCGCTCGCGGCCTCCGCGCCGGGCGACACCTGGCGGCGCCTCACGCTCATCGACCTCTCGGCCGATTTTCGCATTCACGACGTCGAGCTCTATAAGCGCTTCTATAAGCTCGATCATCCCTGCCCCGACGAGATCCCCGCGTTCACCTACGGCTTCTGCGAGTGGCAGCACGACTCCATCAAGGCCGCGAAGCGCATCGCCAATCCCGGGTGTTTCGCGACCGCGCTCCAGCTCGCCTTGCTCCCCTTGGCGAAGCAACAAATCGGTCTCATCGCGGTGAGCGGCGTCACCGGTTCGTCGGGCTCGGGGATGAAGCTCTCCGAGACCACGCACCACCCGACGCGGGCCCATGATTTTCGCGCTTACAAGGCGCTCGGTCATCAGCATCAGGCCGAAGCCATTCAGCTCATGCTGGCGCTGGGCGTCGACGGTGATCTCGCATTCGTGCCGCACTCTGCGCCAATCGTGCGCGGCATCTTCCTCACCATGCAGGTGAGCGGCGTCTCCGACGTGCGCGGCAAGTTCGAGAAGGCCTACGCCGGTGCTCCGTTCGTGCGCCTGGTCGAGGAATCACCGCGACTCGCGAGTGTCGTCGGCAGCAACTTCGTCGACATCGGCATCGCCTCGCAGGGCAAGGTGACCGCGATCATGGTCGCCCTCGATAACCTGGTGAAGGGCATGGCCGGCCAGGCGATTCAGAACATGAACCTCGCTACCGGTCTCGACGAGCGTGCCGGGCTCTGGTCCGCTGCGGCGTACCCGGCCTAATCGAGCTGCGGCCGGAGGAGCTCTTGCTCCTCGGGTTTCACCCGCCGTGCGCCGCGCGGGCGCGCAGGAAGCAGCGCCGCACGAACGTCTGCAGAAGCGGTCTGTCGTCGGCGGGAACGTTCTCCACGCATGCCGCAATGTTCACGTGCTCGTTTGCGATGCGCGCGGATGGCCGGAGCGTTCCGTCTTCGAAGAGCAGCGAAAACAAGCGCTCGATGTTCGGGCTGGCCTCGTTGGTCACGGCCGCGCGCTGCTCGAGGTCGTCGAGCCAAGCGGTGCGGTGCATGAGGAGGGACAAGCCTGCGCGACAGCGTTTCGCGCTCTCCGCCAGAATCGCATGCTCCACCGGGGTCAGCGGCTGATTCGACACCGGCTCGAACGGCGCGATGGCTTTGATCGAGCGGCGAACGCGCACCTGAACGATGAGATCAGCGAAGAGCGCTGCCACGCAGCCGCCGAGTCCCAGCGCCCAACCGAACAGCGTCGAGTCGAGCATCAACGCGATGCCGAAGCCCACGAGCACGCTCCCCAGGGGCGCGATCACGAGCAAGTCCTCGAGGTGGGCGATGCTGTCGCTTCCTGTCGTGTACGCATACGCCAAGCGCAGCAGCGCTCGGTCGGGGTTCGCCTGGTTTCTGGGCGCTATCTCCTCGACACCGTTGATCCATAGGGGCCGCCGGAGAACCTGGACCCAACCGCCAGCACGCGCTGCAGACGTCGTGGAATTCATGGCTGCTCACGCGCCGCACGGAGCGCCGAGGCGCTCGCGACCGTGTTGTCGACGAAGTCCGCCAGGAACTGCCGGTCTTCGAGCGGGACGAGCTCCAAGCAGACGGCAATCTCGTCGAACCCGAAGGCAACGAGCTCGGACGGGATCAGCGAGTCGTCGTCGAATAGCAACGTGAACAGGCGTCGGATGTTGGCGCTCGCCTCGTTCTCGAAGACTGCCTGAGCTTCGAGGTCGCGAAGCCACTGCGTGCCTTCCATGATGACGCTCATCGCCGGCGCCACGCGCCGGGCAAACTCCGCCCAGACCGCTTTGCGGACCGGTGTCATCGGCCCGAGGTCGTGGCCGGCGAAAGGATCCGGTGCTGGTGTACTGCGTTGAGAGACGAAGATCGGGCCAGCGAATGTCGTTGTGCTTGTCATGCACAAAGTATCGCGGGCTGTGTGCCGCGCGTTGCAGGCATGCGCTCTGACCCGTGGCCAGGGACGGATTCCGTCCCCCCCTGGATTCGTCCACTTTAGCGTTGCACGTGCAGGATATGCGCGGGCGTCCGAGCCTGCGGGTCGAGCTTCACGTAGTTGTGCTCGCCCCAGTTGAAGCGCTCGCCGGTGAGGAGATCGACGACGTCGAACCGCCCGTTCCACGGTAAGCCAAGCAAGCGCATGTCGAGCGAAGCAGTGCCGATCTGCGCGTTGTGCGGATCGAGGTTCACCACGCAGATGATGATGTCGTCGCCGGCCCGCTTCACGTAGGCGATGAGATGCGGGTTGTCGGTGCGCGCGAAGTCGAGGTTGGCGAACGAGCGCAGGGCTTCGTGCTCGTTGCGTAGACGATTCACGCGGCGAATGAGGTCCTTGATGTTGCCGGCCTGATTCCAGTCGCGGACCCTGATCTCGTATTTCTCGCTGTCGAGATACTCTTCACGGCCCGGGAGCGCCGCGTTCTCGCAGAGCTCGTAGCCGCTGTAGATGCCGTAGGTCGGTGACAAGGTAGCCGCTAAAACGAACCGCATCTGGAACGCGGCGCGACCACCGTGTTGTAGGATCGGCGGCAAGATGTCCGGGGTGTTGGCCCAGAAAGCCGGACGGAAGTAGTGACGCATCTCGGTGCGCGTGAGCTCGGTGAGGTACTCGACCAGCTCGTCGCGCGTGTCGCGCCACGTGAAGTAGGTGTACGACTGCGAGAAGCCAATCTTCGCGAGGTGCTGCATCACCTTGGGCCTGGTGAACGCCTCGGCAAGGAACACCACGCCCGGGTCACGCGCGTGCACGTGCGCGATCAGCCACTTCCAGAACGGGAAGGCTTTGGTATGCGGGTTGTCGACCCGGAAGATGCGCACGCCGCGGTCCACCCAGTGCTCGACCACGGCGCGTAACGCCTCCCAGAGCTCGTCGGGGTTCGCTGTGTCGAAATTCAGATGATGAACGTCCTGATACTTCTTGGGCGGGTTCTCGGCGTACTTGATGCTGCCGTCGGGCCGTTTGAAGAACCACTCCGGGTGCTGCGTGACCCACGGATGGTCGGGCGAGCATTGAATCGCGAAGTCGAGCGCTACCTCGAGGTCTTGGGCGTGCGCCGCGGCGACGAAGCGATCGAAGTCGGCCATGGTGCCGAGGTCGGGGTGCACCGCATCGTGTCCGCCTTCGCGGGCACCAATGGCCCAAGGGCTACCGACGTCGTCGGGGCCGCCGCGCAGCGCGTTGTTCTTGCCTTTGCGATTGGTGACGCCGATGGGGTGGATGGGCGGCAGGTAGACGACGTCGAAGCCCATGTCGCGGATATCCGCGAGGCGTCCTTCCGCCTCGCGCAGCGTGGCGTGGCGGCCAGGGACCTTGCCCGCCGAGCGCGGAAAGAATTCGTACCAGGCGCCGACCAGAGCGCGCTCGCGGTCGACGAGGAGATCGAGCGCGGGGCTGTGGGCGATGCGATCGGGCTTCGGCGCGTAGCGCAGCATGAGCTCACCGAGCTTGTCGGCGCGTGCGATGTGCAGCGCCTGCTCACCGTGGTCGGCTGACTCCTCGAGCTGCTCCGCGAACGAGGTGAGCGCGGTCTTGTCGTTCGAGCGTGCCTTCGCCCGTGCTTCACGCACCAACTCGACGCCCTCGAGCACCTCGCCGCGAACATCGAGCCGGACGCCGACCTTCTTCTCTAGCTCGTCGAGCCACGAGGCGAAGTGATCGGTCCACGCCTCGACCGTGTATTGGTATCGCGTGTTCTCGCGCGGCACGAACTCACCGCGAAAGCGGTCGTTGCCGAGCGCCTCCATCGGCGAGGTCTGGAAGCTCCGGTCACGCTCGCGCTTCCACTTGAGCACCACGCGGATCTTGTCGTGTCCGTCGCGGAAGGCATCGGCCTCGACCACGACAGGACGGCCGACGACGGTCTTCACCGGATAACGGCCACCGTCGACCGCGGGAGTCAGGCCCTCGATGGTGATGTGCTCGGCCACGGCGCAAACAATAATCGCCGAAGGGGCTCTAGGCTACTTTGGCGACTCACCTTTGAGCTGCACCGCGGCCGCCTCGGGCGCGACGGGATTGATGTGCGCCCCGCTACCCCACTCGAGGCCTGCGAGCTCCGCGAGCCGTGGCGCTATTTCGAAGTGCCAGTGGAACGGCGCCTTGGGGTCATCGGGACCCGGGCGTGAGGTGTGCATGATGGCGTTGAACGGAACGTTTCCGAGCTGGGTGGTGAGACGCTCGAAGATGTCGCGCAGATGCTCGGCGAATCGCCTGCGGTCGCCCGCGGGCACGCTCAGAAACGTCGAGCGATGGGCGCGCGGCACGATCCACAGCTCGTACGGTAGGCGCGACGCGAAAGGCGCGATGGTCACATAGGTGCTGTCTTGCGCGACGATACGGACGTCTTCCGCCACCTCGCTGTGCAAGATGTCGCAGACCATGCAGGTCTGTTTGGCCTTGTAGTGAGCGCGCAGGGCCGTGAGCATGCGGTCGCTCACGGGAGCGCTCACTGGCGCCGACACGATCTGCATGTGCGGATGCTCGCGTGACGCCCCTGCAGCCGGGCCATGATTCATGAAGAGGGCGACGTGCTGCGTGTTGGGGTCGCGCCAGAGCTCGTGCATGCGATGCTGGCAGACCGCGAACACGGTGTTCCAATGGTCGACCGAGAGCTGGGCACACGTGCGGTCGTGCTCCGGGCTCAGGATGACCAGCTCGTGCACGCCCATTGCGGGGACGCGCTCGAACAAACCCCCGGTTTCGATCGGCCGCTCGGGCAGGTCGTTCTGCACCGCGGGGTACTTGTTGGGGATGACGCGCACCGACCAACCCGGGTGGTTCGCGGGGTCATCGTTGGGCCGGACCGCCATGACCTCTTCGGGCGTCAGCCGCTCGTTGCCCGGACAGAACGGGCACGCCTTGCCGCGCTCCGTGGTGTGCGCCGGCCGCGAGAAGTCGCTCGGACGCTTACCGCGCGAATGCGCGATGATTGTCCAGTGGCCTCGCAGGGGGTCGCGGCGAATCTCGGACATGAGCAGCCGTAAGACGTAGACGAGATCCAAGAGCCGCACAATTGACGGCGACAGACCGTCCGCTCGTTGCGCCAGGACTTCATCCAGCCTCCTGTCACCTTTGCGGCACGACCCGCCAACCCTGCCGAGAACTGGGCCATGCTGTCGAAAGTGCGCTCCATCGTCGCTGCCGCGTCAGCAAAGGTTGGCGAGGGCTACGTTGCCGCAAAGACGCAAGCGGCCAAGAAGTCCCAGCAGGCGGTGGTCGTGTCGCGCTTCGTCTTCACGCAAGCGCGCGACATGACGAGGGAAGATGCCCAACAGGCGGTGGTCAGCTTTGCCTCGGGCGCGGTCCTCGGGGACTTCTCGAAAGACCCGAGCGTTGCCGCCCACGCCGGTCGGGTAGTCGGCAATATCGTGCCGGTGGTCGGCACCGCCGCGGCCGTCCGCGACGGCGTCGCCGCAGCCCATCGCTTGAGCCAAGGCGAATCCAAGGCGGCGATCGATCTCACGCTCACCGTGCTCAGCTTCGTGCCAGGCGCGCGTCTTGCAACCACCGCCATTCGTGGAGCCCAAAACGCCATGGACAGCGCCGCAAAGCTCCAAGGCCTCGCCAACGCGGTCGAACAAAAGGCTATCGCGGACGGATCGAAGAAGAAGGTGGACGACGACGGTCAGCTCTCGCTGCCGTTCGACGAGCCAAGGTAAACCGGTGACAGTTACCGTTTAAGTTTCGTCGCGGAGCGCATCCAGCTCGTCGACTTCGATGGTCTGACGGGTGCGGAAGACGCCGATGATGATGGCAAGCCCGACCGCGGCTTCGGCGGCGGCGATGGCCATGACGAAGAAGGCGATGACGTGGCCGGCGGGGTCGCCATACTGCTTGGCGTAGGCGATGAAGACGAGGTTTGCGGCATTGAGCATGAGCTCGATGCTCATGAGCAGCGTCAGGGCGTTGCGGCGGATGATGGCGCCGGCGGTGCCGATGCCGAAGAGCAAGGCTCCCAGCATGACGAAGTGAGCGGGCAAAAGCTGGAAGCTCATTGCAGCCTCTTCAAGCCCAAGACCACCGGGCCGACGATGGCGACCAGCAGCAAGACGCCGATGGCCTCGAAAGCGAACAGGTACTGCGACAGCATCAGCTCACCTACCACCTTGACGGTGGCAACCACGGGCTTGCCGACGCCGGCAGGTACGCCATAACGGAAGGCGCCCTCGGCGATCCGTGCCGCAAAGTACAAAGCGGCCAAGCCGCCCAAGATCTTCGAAATCGAGAAGTAGATGGGCCGTGACGCGCCCGGCTGCAGGTTCAGCAGCATGATGACGAACACGAACAACACGAGAATCGCGCCCGCGTACACCAGCACCTGCATGGCCGCGACGAACGACGCATCCAGTAGCACGAACAAGACCGACAAGAAGACGAGCGCGACGATGAGCGACAGCGCACCCTTCAGCGGGGTCCGCGCCAAAATGGTCGCGCCGGCGGCGACCAAGAGCCCTGCGGCGGCGATCACGAAAACAGCGATATCCATTACGAGGCTCGCTCCGCGGTGGCGTCTTCCCAGAAATTGTACGGCGTCGGCTCGACCGCATAGTCGCCGAAGCTGCACTTGTGATTGCGAACGTGGTCCATGAACTCGTCGCGGTACTTGTCGAAGAAGCTCTTGACCGGCATGGCGATGGAGTCCGCGAGCACGCAGATGGTCATGCCCATCATGTAGTCGGTAGCGGACATGAGCTTCGCAATGTCGGCGTCGGTGCCCTGCCCGTGCTCGAGCTTGTGCAGGATCTTGGCGACCCAGCCGGTGCCTTCACGGCACGGCGTGCACTGACCGCACGACTCGTGGGCGTAGAAGTTTCCGAGCGTGAGCAGCGAGCGCACCATGCAGGTCTGGTCGTCGAAGACCATCATGCCGGCGCTGCCGAACATCGAGCCCGCCTTCTTCACGTTGTCGAAGTCGAGCGGCGTGTCGGTCTCGAGCGGCCACATGTGCTCGGGCGTGCCCTCGGGAGCCAGCGCCTTGCACGGCTGCGGCTTGAGCACCGGCGTCGAGCTGCCGCCCGGCTGGATGCCCTTGAGCTTGCGGCCTTTCCAAACGCCGCCACAGAGCTCGAGGAACTTGTTGGCGGGATAGCCGTTCGGGATCTCGTAGATGCCGGGACGCTCGACGTGTCCGCTGACGCACATGAGCTTGGGACCGCCGTTGCCGGGCGAGCCCTGCTTCAAGAACCAGTCGAGGCCGCGCCAGAAGATGAGCGGCACACAGGCGACGGTCTCGACGTTGTTCACCGACGTCGGGCCCGCGAACGCGCCCTTCACCGCCGGGAACGGTGGCTTCAATCGCGGACGACCGATCTTGCCCTCGAGCGATTCGAGCAGCGCGGTCTCTTCGCCGCAGATGTAAGCGCCGGCGCCACGGTGCACGACGCAATCGATGCGGTAGCCCGAGCCCATCGACGAGTCGCCGAAGATGCCCTTCTCGTAGGCTTCCTTCACCGCATGCTCGATGCGCCGGTACGGCAGACCGAACTCACCACGGATGTAGATGTAGATGTTGTTCGCGCCGATGGCCTTGGCGCCGATGGCGCAGCCCTCGAGGAGCAAGTGCGGATCGCGCGACAGGATGTAGCGATCTTTGTAGGTGCCGGGCTCCGACTCGTCGGCGTTGATGACGAGATACTTCGGAACCTTCGACTCCTTGGGCACGAAGCCCCACTTCATACCGGTGGGGAAGCCCGCACCGCCGCGGCCGCGCAGGTTCGACTTCTTCACCTGGTCGATGATCTCGTCGGGCTGCATCGCAAGGCACTTACGCAGCGCCTCGTATCCGCCATCGCGGGCATAGCCGGCGTAAGTCCAGCCATCGGAGACGAACCAGCGCTTCGACAGAGTCTGCTCGAAGCCTTTCGGAGCCCAATCGGCAGCGTTCGTCATGACAGACCGCCCAGGAATTTCTCGAGCTTCTCGGTGGTGAGATTCTCGACGAAGGTTTCGTTGCCGGGCTTACCGCCGTCGCCGGGCTGGCCGTACCAGAGCATCGGCGCGGTGCCGCAAGCAGCGAGGCACTCTTCGTGCTCGAGCGTGACGCGACCGTCGGGCGTGGTCTCGCCGCACTTGATGCCGAGGACCTTCTCGGCATGCGCGATGACCTTGTCGGCGCCACGCAACTGGCAGGCGAGATTGCGGCAGATCTTCACCACATGCCGCCCGACCTTGTGGTCGTGGAACATGGTGTAAAAGGTCACGACCTCGTGCACGCGCGCCGGCGGCACGTCGAGCACCTCGGCGACGTCGAGCTCTGCCTCTTGGGGCAGGTGGCCGATCTGCTTCTGAGCAAGATGCAGAGCCGGAAGAGTGCAAGCGAGCTTGGTCGGGTAGCGCTTCTTGAGCGCCTCGATAGCGTCGACGGTTTCTTTGGAGAGGACGCGCATCCGAACTCCCTTGCGAGCGCGGGGGTTTATTACGAGCGCGAAGGCCCAGTGTCAACGACGGCAGAAGCCATAAAGGCCCAGAACCACCGGGAAGACACATTGGCGTCGATCTTCGCGACACAATCGCCCACGGCCACCGATAACCGAGGACGAAGACCTGGACAATTTGGGGATTTCGTCATGCTGGAGAGACTCGTTCGAATTATCAGCAGCGCCTCTTTTGCAGGCGCACCGATCTCGCCGCGCACGGACGCGGCCGAAACCAAGCCGCCCCCCTCCCCCTCTCGAGATGAGCTCGCTCCGATCGACCGCGAGGCCCTGGCAGCCCGCCCCGCCCGCCAAGCTGAAAAAGCCGCCCAAGACGACGCTCGCTCCAGCACCGCCGTGGCGCAATTTCGCGAGCGCTTCCCAGGGGTGACCTTCGAAGGGACGCCCGACATGTCCAAGATCGACCCCGACGTAGAAATCGCTGCCGGCGCCAGCATCAGATTCCCAGATCCCAAGGAGGGCAGTCTCGAGCTGCGCGGAGCGACGACGATCGGCGCCCGCGCTTCGGTAAGTGCTCCTCGAAACGAGAGCACCATCAGCGTGACCCACGTCAACGGCAGCGTGATCATCAGCGGCAGCGTGATCATCACCGGCAACGTCATCGCCAACAACATCAACCTGATTGGCGAGCCACAACGTCTGATTATCCGCGATAGCGACATCAGAGGCCAGATCGAAGGCTGGCGCGACATCGTCAAATCCTCCGTCGCCGAAAAAGCCCGCGTCGGAGGAAACGGCGCCCTCGTCGACTCCCACCTCGACGGCACGGCGACGGTTTCCGGTGACGGCAACGTCGTGAGCTCGCGGCTCGCGGACGGCGCAAGCAAAGCCGGCGATGGAGCCGTCATCCGCACCACCCTCGCGGTAGGAGCCAGCGTCCGGGGCTGCGGCAACGTCGAGGATTGTACCCTCGCTGCGAACGCCTCGAAGAGCGGCGACGGGGCGATGAGCAAGTCGACCTTGGCCGTCGGTGCCGTCGTCGAGGGCGACGGTGAGGTCAGCGGTGCCACCCTCGAAGCTGGCGCCAAGAAGAGCGGTGACAGCGCGCTGATCGACTCCCACGTCGCCGAGGGCGCGCAGATTTCAGGCGACGGTCGCGTCAAAGGCTCGCGCATCGGACCGAACGCGAAGAAGAGTGGTAGCGGTGCTCTCACCGATTCAACCCTCGAAGCCGCGGCTGTCGTTCGCGGCGACGGCGATGTTGCTGGTTCGACGCTCGGTCAGGGCGCTTGCAAGGAAGGCGACGGCAAGCTGGTTGGGTCGCGGCTCGCGGAAGGTGCGTGCGTCAGGGGCGACGGGGATGTCTCCCGCAGCATTCTCGAAGCACGCGCGCAGAAATCCGGCGACGGTAACATGAAAAGGTCGCGCCTCGGCGCCGACGCGCGTTGCAGTGGGGACGGCGACATGGAGAGCTACGATGCTTCCGCCGGCGCCAAGTTGAAGGGGGATGACACCCACCGCGGCAGCTACACGCCGGAGATCTAGATCTCGAGCTCTGCCCAGAGGGGCAGATGGTCCGATAAAACGGTCCACGGATCACCCGTCAGGCGTGTCGTCTTGTGCGTCGACAGGTTCCGCACGTACACCCGGTCGAGGCAAAATACGGGGCGGCGTGCCGGCCACGTCCGCGCCAGCGGAGCCCCCGCGCCGAGGGAGTTCTCGACACGGAGATCGCGCTGGATGATCGGGTCGAGGTAGCGATTCCAGTCGTTGAAGTCGCCCGCCAAGACGAACGCCGCATCCTCCGGGACGCGCGCTTCCATGATCTCGCGGATCATCCCGATCTGCGCGACCCGCTGCCGCTGATTCAAGCCGAGGTGGACGTTGAGCACGTGCAGGGGCTTCCCACCAACGTCGAGGTGGCAATAGAGCGCGCCGCGCCGCTCGAAGCGATTGGTCGAGATGTCGTAGTTCTGCGAATCGACGATGGTGTGCTTGGTGACCGTGGCGTTGCCGTGGTGGCCGACGCGGCGGTGCTTGTTGGCTTCGTAGAAGGCGGTCATCCCCAGGCGGGTCGCGAGCTCGGTGCTCTGCTGCAGGATCTCGGCATCGCTGGGGTGGAAGACCTCTTGCACGAGGACCACATCGGGCTCGCGATTGCGTAGCGCCTCCGCCAGTTGCTCGAAGGCGGTCAGCGAGCGCCCCGAGGCGCCCTTCCCCTTACGGATGTTGTATGTGACGAAACGCAGCACGGCTTACGCCATAGTATGCGTTAGGCGCGGCCAACCTGGTAGTCGACCTCAGCGTCGGTCGCGCGCGGAGAAAAAACGTAGTCACGCTGCAGGGGGAAGTTCCACAGCGCGAACACGGCGCCGCGGACGATGACCCAGGCGATACGGTAATCGACATCGGGCAGGAGCAAGATGACCGCCACGCCACCCGAGTTGAGCAGCGCGCTGGTGAAGGACACGAAGGTGTAGCGACGAGCCTGGGGCAACGTCGGGTCGTGCGACGCGAAGGTCCAGACGCGATTGATGGTGAAGTTCACGACCGCGCCGACGACGCAGCCACAGGCGGTGGCGAGCGGCGGCGGGAGCTTTGCGTACACGAATGCGAGCACGGCAGTGAAATCGACGGCGGTGGCGACGATGGCCGCGAAGATGTTGCGCATGGCGCTACCGCGCCCGGTGCGCAGCCAGCCCGAGTTGCGACGTACGCCCTCGCTCAATGCCGCCAGCAGGAACTTGAAGCGCTGCAGCGCGGTGATCTGGGTCGAGACTGCGAGCAAGCAAATGCCGCCGACCGCGAGCCAGTGCATCGGACGCGGATCATTCGGGTGGAAGTACACCTCGAGGATCGGCGAGAGAGCGACCGAGCCACCAAGGTAAATCACGCGCTCGGCGCGCTGCATGAAGCCGATGTCTTTCATGCCGACGCCCGAGGCTTCTGCCTTGGCGCGGATGTAAGGGACGAGCGACGAGCCGACGAGCGCGATGAGCGACACCATCAGCACCCAGGAGTCGCGATAGAACCAGGCGAGACCGACGAGCACCGCCGCGTCGGCGTAGCGATCGAGAATCGAGTCGAGAGCCGCGCCGCTCGCGGTGGCCTTGCCGGTGGTGCGCGCGAGCCGCCCGTCGACGACGTCGAGGATGCCGCTGAAGATGTAGAGCCAGCCACCGAGGGCAAAACGACCTGCCGCCAGGGCGACGCCCGAGCCGGTCGAGAGCAACATCGAGAGCGTGGTGATGGCGTTCGGCGGTAAACCGCTACGCAGGGCAGCCGACCAGAGGGGCCGCATGACCCAGGCGAAGTACAGGCGTAGCCACATGCCGGTCAGGAACGTGGTCGGCCGCGACTCCATCTCCTTGTCGGAGTACGAGCCCTTGATGAAGTAGCGAACGGTGTAGAGGACGAGGCCGATCGCGAAGTACGCAAAGAACAAAATCGTGGGCGCGAGCGCTGTCCAGACACGCTGGGACGGCGACAAATGGCCCTGGAGAATGTTCAGCAGTGCGTCCATGTCCCTCGTCGGGTCTTCCGGGCTGGCAGAAACTGGTGCCGGGGTCGAAAGATGTCAATTTATCGCCAACTACGGGCGATCGTCCTGGGTTCGACGGTGCCGCGTGGCAGGAGGTCTTTAAACCTCCTGACACGCTTTGTCATCCAAAGACGTCCGACGTGGGATCGGGGAGCTTTATTCCTCCCCTAACCAACTGATTTAGTTGGCTTCTTTTTCGACGGCCTTCTTCATCCGGTCATTCGCGAAGATAGCGACCTCGACGCGGCGATTCTTGGCGCGGCCGTCCTCGCTATCGTTGTCGGCGACCGGGGTGGCTTCACCCTCACCGACCGTGCGGATGCGAACGCCCTTGATGCCCTGAGCCTGAGCGTACTGAGCGACCGCCTCGGCGCGCTTCTCCGAGAGATCCTTGTTGTACTCCGGCTTGCCGGTCGAGTCGGTGTGGCCGGCGATGACCACGTCGGTGTCATCGTAACGTTGGAGGACCTTGGCGAGCTCGGTGATGTTCTCCTTCGCCGCGCTCTTCAGGTCGGCTTCGTTCACATCGAACAAGATACCCGAGTTGAAGGTCACGAGGATGCCTTCGCCGACGCGCTCGACCTTGGCGTCTTTCAAGTCCTTGTCGAGCTGCTCGGCGCGCTTGTCCATGTGACGACCAATCAGAGCGCCGGTCGTGCCGCCGACCGCTGCACCAATGATGGCGCCGATGGCCGCGCCTTTGCCGCCGCCGACTGCCGCACCAACACCCGCGCCAGCCGCGCCGCCGGCACCCGCGCCGAGGAGCGCGCCCGTGCCCGTCTTGGTCTGGCAGGCGCCAAGGGTGAAAAACGAAGCAAGAGACAGTGCAACGAGAGCTTTCTTCATGGTGAGTTCCTCCCAGTCTTTTCTGGAGCGACTGAACCACCACAGCTCGGGGGGGCATATCAACACCTTGCGCCGCGAAACCGTTTTGGGGCTTTGAGGGGGCAATGCTCGATCTGGTGGTGCTCGGCAACGTAACTCACGACGTCATCGACGGAAGTGACCGCTTGGGCGGGGCCGTGAGCTACGTGAGCCTTGCGGCGACGCGCCTCGGCATGAACGCCGGCCTGGTCACGGCCGCGCCCCCGGGCTTTGCTTTGATGGAGCCGCTGCGCCACGTCATCGGTCTCGACGTCGAGCAACAAGACGCGCCCACCGCCACGAGCTTCGCACTCGACTATAGCGGCCCGGTCCGCCGCGTCCGCTTGCTCGAGCGCGGTGCCGGTATCGCAAAGCCGACCTCGACGGCCCCGTTCGTGTTCCTCGGCCCGGTGATGGGCGAGGTCCCCCTCGAAGCCCTCACGTGGTTTCGCGGGAGCCGCATCGTCATCGGCCTTCAGGGCTGGATGCGCGACGCCGACGCCGACGGCTTCGTGATCCCCTCCGAGCCGCCTTCACCCGGGCTTCTCTCGTCCGCGACAGCGGTCATCTTCTCGGAGCACGACCATCCACGCGCCGACGCCATCGCGACCGCCCTCGCCGCCCACGTACCGATCGTGGTGGTGACGCGCGCCGAGAAAGGCGCGACCCTCTTCGACGCGGGCAAGCCGGTGCACGTCCCCGCCGTCCCCGCTATCGAACGTGAGCCGACCGGCGCCGGAGACGTCTTCGGAGCCGCGCTCACGGTCGCGCTGTGGCGCGGTGCATCGGCTGTGGACGCCGCGACGCAAGCAGCGTATTCCGCCGCACGGGCCGTGGAAGGCCCTGGCTTGGGCAATTTGAGGTGACCATGTCGCGTGTCATTCGAGCTCCCCGTGGAAGCGAGCGCACCTGCAAGGGCTGGGTCCAAGAAGCGGCCCTGCGCATGCTCATGAACAACCTCGACCCCGACGTCGCCGAGCGCCCGGAAGACCTCGTGGTCTATGGCGGCACCGGCAAGGCAGCGCGCAACTGGGAAGCCTTCGACGCCATGGTCGCGACCTTGAAGACCCTGGGCAACGACGAGACCATGCTGGTGCAGAGCGGCAAGCCGGTGGCGGTCTTCAAGTCGCACCCCGACGCGCCGCGCGTCCTGCTCGCCAACAGCAACCTCGTCGGCAACTGGGCCAACTGGAAGGTCTTCCGTGATCTCGAGGCGAAGGGCCTGACGATGTACGGGCAGATGACCGCGGGCAGTTGGATCTACATCGGCACCCAAGGAATCCTCCAAGGCACCTACGAGACCTTCTGTGCCGCGGGTCGTACGCACTTCGGTGACGCAAATCTCGCGGGCCGTACCATCCTCACCGCCGGCCTCGGCGGCATGGGCGGCGCGCAGCCACTCGCCGGCACCATGGCGGGCGCGGCCGTTTTAGCGGTCGAGATCGATCCGCACCGCATCAAGCGCCGCCTCGAGACCCGCTACCTCGACACCACCGAGCCGACGCTCGACGCCGCCTTGAAGCGCCTCGAAGCCGCCAAGGCCAAGGGCGAAGCCATCTCCATCGGCTTGCTCGGAAACGCCGCCGACGTCTTCCCCGAGCTGGTGAAGCGCGGCTACCGCTTCGACCTGGTCACCGACCAGACCTCGGCGCATGATCCGCTGGTCGGCTACGTGCCCAACAAGATGACGCTCGACGAGGCGAACGCCCTGCGCGTGAAGAACCCCGACGAATACGTCAAGTGTTCGATGACCGCGATGGCGGACCACTGCCGCGCCATGGTGCAGATGGCGAAGGCCGGCATGCATGTCTTCGACTACGGCAACAACCTGCGCGCTCAAGCCGAGGCCGCCGGCGTCGCCGACGCCTTCAGCTATCCCGGCTTCGTGCCCGCATACATCCGGCCGCTGTTCTGCGAGGGCTCGGGTCCGTTTCGCTGGGTGGCTCTCTCCGGCGACCCCGCCGACATCGCCAAGACCGACGAATGCGTCATGAAGACGGTCGACCGCCCCGAGCTGCACCGCTGGATCAAGATGGCGCGCGAGCGCGTCGCCTATCAGGGCTTGCCGGCGCGCATCTGCTGGCTGTCGTACGGCGAACGCAAGCGCGTCGGCCTCGCGTTCAACGAGCTGGTCCGCTCCGGCTCCGTCAAAGCGCCCATCGTCATCGGCCGCGATCACCTCGACTGCGGCTCGGTCGCGAGCCCGAACCGCGAGACCGAAGCCATGAAAGACGGCTCGGACGCGATCGCGGACTGGCCGATCTTGAACGCCATGATCAACGCCGTGAACGGCGCCTCGTGGGTGAGCTTCCACCACGGCGGCGGTGTCGGTATCGGCTACTCCCTGCACGCCGGCATGGTCATCGTCGCGGACGGCACCGAAGCGGCCGCCGAACGTCTGTCGCGCGTCCTCGATAGCGACCCGGGCATGGGCGTCGTGCGCCACGCCGATGCTGGCTACGAGCGCGCCGTCGAGGTCGCCAAACAACGCGGTGTCGCCATTCCGGGCCTCACGCGTTGAGCGCGACGCTCTACGTCGGCATCAGCGAGCTGGTGCAGCCGCACGCCGACGCCGGCACCAGCCGCGATCCGGTCTCGGTGACCCGCGACGCCGCGCTGCTGGTACGCGACGGCATCGTAGTGGCCGCGGGTCCACGCGAGCTCGTGCGCACGACACCCGAGGTCGCCGCCGCCGAACAGGTAGACCTGGGAGGTTGCGCCGTCATCCCGGGCTTCGTGGACTCGCATACCCACGTGGTCCACGCCGGCGACCGTGTCGACGACATGGCGCGCCGCGCTCGCGGTGAAACCTACGCGAGCATCGCCAAGGCAGGCGGCGGCATCCGCCGCTCGGTGCAACATCTCGCCGAGACGACGCTCGAGGCCATCGCCGAACAATCGCGCGCGCGTCTCGACGCCATGCTCGCCTGCGGCACCACCACCGTCGAGGTGAAGACCGGCTACGGCCTCACTCCCGAGCTCGAGGAGAAACATCTCGCCGCCATCGAGCTCACCGCCAAGACCGCCAAGCAACAGCTCTTCCCCACCCTGCTCGCTCACGTGCCCGCTAAAGCAAACGGCGTCGAGCGCGAGGACGTCGTCCGTACCTGGCATGACCAGGTGATCCCGCGCGTCGCTGCGAGGGTGAAGTTCTTCGACGTCTTCGTCGAGGAAGGCGCGTTCACCCCCGACGAGACACGCAAGCTTTGCGGCTACGCGCGCACCCACGGCCTCGGCTTGAAGCTCCACGTCGACCAGCTCCGCGATGGCGGAGGCGCGGCGCTCGCCGCCTCGCTCGGTGCTCTGTCTGCCGACCACCTCGAGCACGTGAGCGCAGATGGCGCCCGGGCCCTCGCCGATGCTGGGGTGATGGCCTGCATCCTCCCAGGCTGCGCCGTCATGTTACGCGACTGGCCCAACGGCCGAGCCCTGCGCGACGCCGGCTGCGAGGTCGCCATCGCCACCGACTGCAACCCCGGCTCCTCCCCCCTCCTCGACCTCACCCTGTGCGGCCTGCTCGCAGCCACGCAATGCGGGCTTACCCTGGATGAGGCCCTGTGGGGGATTACCCGGGGAGGTGCGAAGGCTCTCGGGCTCCAGGATCGCGGCCGTTTGGTCCCCGGCGAGCGCGCCGACATGATCGTCGTCGATCACGCTGATTATCGGGCCATTTTCAGTCGTCCAAATCGTCCGCCCGTTCGTCGTGTGATCGCTCGAGGGCCATGACGAAGTAACTAAGCGGAATTAGCTTACGGGCATGCAGTGTTACCCCCAAGAGGTGCGCCATGCAGACCGTACGTGAAGTCCCCCGCGGTAAGCCCGTGCGCATTGACGTGTCGGAGGGCCGGCTCGTCGGTGAGCTGACCCTACCGCGTAACCCCAAAGGCCTCGTCATCTTTGCCCACGGCAGTGGCGTCAGCCATCACAACCACCCCAAGAGCGCGACCGTCGCGCGCAACCTCGAGCAGAACGAGCTCGCCACCCTGGCGGTCGAGCTGCTTACCGAAGAGGAAGCGCACATCGATCGCATCACCACACAGCTGCGGCTCGAGATGGACATGCTGGCGCAACGCATCGGCAGCATTCTCGACTGGGTCGCCGCCGACAAGCGCACCGCCCAGCTCAAGGTCGGCATCGTGACCACGGGCACGGCCGCTGGAGCGGTCATGAAGGCGCTGGCTCAAAAGCCCGAACGCGCGTTCGCGGTCGTCGTGCGTGGTGGCAGACCCGACCTCGCGCTCGGTGCGTTGCGTGAGGTGACGACCCCGACGATGCTGATTGTCGGTAGTCGCGACTTGAGCACGCTCGAGCTCAACCGCGGTGCCTTGGAGAAGCTCAACGGGCCGAAGCGCCTCGAGATCGTCCAAGGCGCGAGCCAAACCTTCGACGAGGAAGGCGCCATCGAGCGCGTCGCGTTGCTCACCAACGCGTGGCTCAAGCGCTACATGCAGGGCAAGAAGCCAGACTAGCTACTTGGTCGTGCAGGCGCTCGCGGGCATGCGCAGCGTGCGAAAGGCGCGTGCCTCGCCGAGCGGGTTCTTCACCAGCTCGAAAACGTAGCCATCGAAGCTCGTGTCGCGGCCGTCACTGTCGACGGCCGTCTCGCGAATGCGATTGCCGGTCGCGCCCCATGCGCCCTGTTTGGCGAGACACGAGAACACTGCGGGCTCGGTCTTGTGGAACATGCAGGTCATGCCGGTGCGCTTCTCGACCTTGGCAGCGTTGTCGAGGGTGAAGGTGTAGACCCCGGCGTCATCCGCGACGAGCTCGGCCCGGAGCTTGTCTGGGAGGTTGTTCATCGGTTTGTGCTCGCAACGGATCTCGGTCGGCGCTTGCACCAGAGCGGTGGTGATCAGCAGGACGTTGAGCATGACTACCCCAAGTATTTTAGCGAGAGCTGATTCTGGAAGATTCCTTCCGGGTCGTAGCGTCGCTTGGCGGCCGGGATGTCCGCAAGGCCCGGGTAAGCGCGCGAGATCTGCTGCGGGGTCGCGTGCAAGCGGTAAGGCAGATAGAAGGTGCCGCCGCAATCGAGCGCGACCTCGATGAGATCGCGGGTCATCGCCTGCATATCCGCTTCAGCGGATGCGCTCCGTTCCTGCACGAAGAGCATGACGAGACCAAAGACGTCCTCGCGCGCATAAGCGAGCACCGTATCCTCGTCGCAGCTCACGTCGCGAATCGTCACGTTCAAGAGATCGTGCCGGTGCCCGGACAAGACACGACGAGTGCCATCCAGGAACTGCGCGAGCTTTGCCCGCGGGACGAAATACTCGTGCAGGATGTCGGTGAGCTCGTCATGGTGATCGCGCAACGCCGCGACCGGCTCACTCTGGAGCCGGCTGCGGCGCAGACGCGCCCCCTGCACGAGCTTTGCCGCCGGGCTCACCTCGAGGTCCCAACGCAGGCGTTTGCCGTACTCGCTGCCAATCGAGCCACGGAAGATCCAACGTGCGAGGTCTCCTGCTTCTGTCGCGCCCTCATCGCAGATGCTCTTCGTCGCGGCGGGTCGAAAAACATTGAGCAAGGAGTCCGAAAGGAAATCGCGCGTGTCGATGCAGAGTCGTCCATAGGCCATCTCGGCTGGAGGCTCGGCGTGGCGCTCGAACGCTTCGGCGTACGCGCCAGCCGGCTGGCGATAGCGCTCGACCGCGTAGAGACGATCCTCCGCGGTCGCGAGGGTCGCATCGAGAATGATGCCGAATAGCCCATAGCCGCCGATGACGTGGCGAAAGAGATCGCCCTCTTCGTCGCGGCTGCAGCGGACGACATCACCACTCGCGAGCATCACCCGGAGCGAGCGCACCGAGGCAACGAGAGGCGGCAGTCCGGTTTGCCAACCGTGGGCGTTCACCGAGAGTGATCCGCCGATGGTGAAGTCGCTGTTCGATTGCATGATGAGCGGCGAGCGGCCGTACGGTCGAATCGCCTGCACCAGCTCGCTCCAGCGGACACCAGCGCCGACCGAGCATGTTCGCGTGCCTTCGTCGTAGACGACCGCACCGGTCCCAACGTGGTCGAGGATCAGACCGTTCGGCGCGATGACCTGCCCGCCCATCGAGTGGCGCGCACCCGCCTGTGCAGCGCCAAGCGACGCTCTCGAGCTTCGACGACGAGACGCGATATGTCGTCTGCCGATGCTTTGCGGGCGATGCCTGCGACCCGCGTGTGGTTCAGTCGGCTGGCGTCGTCGATGCCGTCGGGCTCGAGCGTCTCGAGACGTGGCCGATACTCCCCACGACCTTGCGCCGAGTGATCATCCGTAGCGAAAGAACCCGGCACCGCTTTTCACGCCGAGCTCACCCTTCGCGAGCTTCGGCTTCATCCAAGCAATCAGGCGGCGCAGGCGCTTGTCATTGGGGTTACGCTGCAGGCCGGCGTCGACGATGCGCGCCAAGGTGTCGAGACCAATCAAATCCATGATGGCGAAGGGGCCGAGCTCCATACCGGTCGCGGTCCGCCAGGCGCCGTCGATGTCCTCGATCGACGCCACCTCGTCGATGGCGAGGTCCTGCGCCGCCGTGAGCATGGCGATGAGCATGCTATTGAAGACGTACTCGCGATGCTCCCTGGCGATGATCAAGGGCTCGTGACCCAAGCGTCGCGTGAGGTCGGCGATAGCGGTCACGGCCGATAAGGCGGTTCCAGCGTGTCCCATGACGTCGACGAGTCGATTGCGTTCGACCGGCGGGTGGAAATGCCAGGCGAGAAAGCGCTCTGGGCCTTCGACGGCCTGAGCGAGCTCCGATGGCAAGAGCGTCGAGGTGTTGGTGGTGAGCAGCGCGCTGGCCGGGACGATGCGCGACAGCTCGGCCCAGAGTCGGACCTTCGCCTGGAAGTCCTCGATGATGGACTCGCTCACCACGTCCGCATCCTTGGCAGCGTCGAGCGTCGTGGTCGTCGCGAATCGTCCCTCGAGCCGCGCCAAGGCGCGCGCGTCGGCATCATGGACCAGCACATCGAGCCCCGCTTTGGCGCACAGGGCGGCGATCTGCGTCCCCATGGTCCCGGCGCCCACGATGAAGACGCGGGTCATATCCCCAGGAGCATTTTTGCGGTGTTGCAGACGTGCGCTGCCTGCACCGGCTTCGAGATGTACGCGTTGGCACCGAGTTGCATGGCGCGTTGGCGGTCGCTCTCGGCGCCTTCGGTCGTGATCACGATGATGCGCAGGTGCTCGTATTTGGCATCGCCGCGCAGCGTGCTCACCAGCTTGAAGCCGTCCATCATCGGCATGTTGATGTCGGTGATCAGCAGGTCGTAGTGGTCGCGCGACAGCTTCTTCAGGGCATCGACGCCATCGTCTGCTTCGAAGACCTCGAGCGACTTGAGTCTCTTCAGGGCGTAGACGATCAGATGGCGCATGGTCGGAGAATCTTCGACGACCAGCGCTTTCTTATTCTCGAGCATCGCGAAAGCAGTTTAGCGCCAAGGCCACGCTAGAGCTTGAGAAGTTGCTTCACCGTGTTGATGACGTGCGGTGCTTGAATGGGCTTGGTGATGTAGGCGTTCGCACCCAAAGCCAAGGCGCGCTGCCGATCTTCCTGAGCACCCTCAGTCGTAATGATGATGATCGGGATCTCTTTGTGGTTCTCGTCCTTGCGCACCAGACTGACCAACTTGAGCCCGTCCATGATGGGCATGTTGATGTCGGTGATGAGGATGTCGAACTTGCCACCTTGGAGCTTCTTCAAGGCGTCGACGCCGTCGTCCGCTTCCGTCACTTTCAGTGCGGGCAAACGCTTGAGCGCGAAGACGATGAGTTGGCGCATCGTAGGCGAGTCTTCGACGACCAACGCTGTGTACTCAGCCATTCAGCACCAGGCCCGCGCCTAACTCATTCCGATGTGGACGACGAGGTGACAAGGTCGATGAATCCCTGAATCGTGGTCAGCTTGCGCTTCGAATCCGTGTAGAGCTTGGCCGCGTAGACTGCGGTGGCTGCATGCCCGGCAAGCAGTGTGAATAGCTCGTGGTCCACACTAGCAAGGCGCTTCTTCTGCTGCAAAAATTTGTAAATCGATAAGACGCCAATGGTGAGCTCTTTGATCTTCAAGGGCACACAAACGACGGGCGAGCCAAGGTCCGCTCCCACACCGTTGAGGTCGGATACGAAGTGCGGCACGCCAGTCTCGATGACCTCGTGGGCCACTGGGGAGACCGGCACCTGCATGGCGGTCTCCCAATCGAGGCCCTCCGCCACCAAAAGTCTCGGCTCCCAACCGCCCCGCGAGGTCGACTCGACAGCGGTCACGGTGAAGATCTCGGCACCGATGAAGTTCAGCGCCACCTCGGTGATGGCGCGCAGTACCTCGTCGTAGTCGAGCGTCGAGTGGAGCTGATACGTCGCGATGTAGATGTTCAGGAGGTTGTTGTTCTCCTGCTCGATTTCCACATAGCGGTCCGCGAAGCTCTTGTTGGCGGCCTCGACGCCGCTGATGTTCTTCTCGAGCTCGGCGACGCGATAGCGGAGTCGTTCGTTCTCGCGCAACAGCTCTTCGGTGAATTCCGCGCCGCGCTTGAAAACCTGCAAAAACTCCTGGCGCGAGGCGAGGAGATCCTCGATTCGGTCCTCGGGCTCGGTCGACTTCCCCAGCCCGGCAGCGGCCTGCGTACGGCCGTCCTCGTCGTCTCGTGCCATAGACGCGGGTTAGTTTTAGCACTCTCATGCTGTCACCGCGTGGATTTCTCTGATCGAGCAACGGTTTTTCGACCCGGCCGAGAATGAGCCCCGAAATGAGCGGGACTACGTCTAAAGCTGCGGAAACAGTTGCATTACGGGCAACGCCGGCGCTTTTGACGCTCGAGCCCCAGGATGAAGTCGAGCTCACCACGGTGCGCGTTCCCGACTTCGCGCGCATGGGCTCGGCCCAGCGGACCGTGAACGCTCTCCGGCCAGGTGCGGCAGCGCGGGCGGGTTTGCCAGACCCATCCGCGGCACCGCGTTCACCCTATCGCGAGCGCCCCGAGGTTCACGCCTTCATCGATCGCATGGTGAGCGAGCACGGCGTCGACCGCGCCGAGCTCGAGAGCCTCATCTTCGCAGTCACGCCGCCGCCACCATCGAGCGGCCCGGTCGCCGAGGCACTCCCCTGGTGGCAGTATCGCCAGCGGTTCGTCACGCCGGAGCTGCGGCGACGCGGTGTCGAGTACGCACGCACCCACGACGTCGCGCTGCGCACCATCACGCGCACGTACCGCGTCGACCGCCGCGCCATCCTCGGCATCGCTGGGGTCGAAACGCGTTATGGCGGATTCACGGGCAACGTGCGGGTCCTACCCGCGCTCACGCGCTTGGCCTTCGACGACGAGCGCCGCCCTGGCTATTTCCGCTCGGAGCTCGAGGCGCTGATCCTACTGGCACGCGAGCACCGCCTCGACCTGCGGACCCTCGAAGGCTCGTATGCAGGCGCGCTCGGTATCCCGCAGTTCATGCCGAGCAACTATCGCAAGCTCGCTGTTCGTTATAGCGGCGAAGGCCTCCCCGATCTCTGGGACCCGCGCGACGCCGCGGCGAGCATCGCCAACTACTTGATGCGCTACGACCCGAGCCGTGCCTGGCAGCTCGGCGAGCCGGTGGTCGCGGCAGCCCGTGTCCGCGGCAAGGTCCCCGATGCGCTGGTCAATACGGTGACCGGCCTCGAGCGCCTGCGTCAGAACGGCGTCGAGATCACGGGTGACGTCGGCAAGGCGACGACCGGCAGGCTACTCAAGATGCAGCGCCGCGACGGCAGCTTCGAATATTGGGTAGGCCTCCCCAACTTCGAAGCCATTCGTTCGTACAATCCGAGCAACAACTACGCTTTAGCGGTCGCTCAGCTCGGTGACGAAGTCTTGCGTAGCGTCAGGGTAGAGGCGGCGCCGCGAACTTAGCCACGCGCTCGATGATCTGGCCGAGCGCCAAGATCTCGTCGATGCAGCCGGTCTGAATCGCTTCTTTCGGCATGCCGAAGACGATCGAGCTTTCCTGTGACTCGGCGATGGTACGCCCCCCGGCTTGGCGCACGGTGCGCACGCCCACTGCCCCGTCGGCTCCCATACCGGTGAGCACGACGGCGAGCATGCTCATGGCGAAGCTCTTGGCGGCGCTCTCGAACAAGCGATCGATCGACGGCACATAACGATCGGTCTCACGCACGTCGTGCAGCTTGATGAAGTGAGCCTCGCCGGTGCGCGTGAGCTCCATGTGTCTGCCACCCGGCGCGATGTAGACCGAGCCGCCCAAGACCTCCATGCCCTCTTCGGCTTCCCGGATGTCGAGGCTGGTCATGCGATTCAAACGCTCCGCGAAAGCGCGCGTGAACTTCGCCGGCATGTGCTGCGCCACGAGGAAAGCGCATTGCGGCGACGTTCCCATCGCCTTGAAGAGCGACTCGAGAGCGGGCGGACCACCGGTCGAGGCCCCCACGCACACCAAGCGGGTCGCGGGCTGCGTCGAACGCAGCGGCTGCATGTCGCCGGCATTGCTCCGCTGCTCCCTTGGCTCCCTCGGCTCCGCCTTGGGCACGTTCATGCTCACGCGCTTGTTGAAGGGCACTGGCTCCAAGCTACGCACGGTCAGCGCTTTGGAAATGATCTCATCACGCAGCGACGCGATGTCGGGCGCGATGTGATGCGACGGCTTGGCGATGAAATCCAAGGCCCCGAGCTCGAGCGCTTGGAAGACCTCCTGCTTGCGGCTGTGCGAGCTGATGACGACGACCGGGGTGGGCATCTTCGACATGACGATGCGCAGGAAGGTGAAGCCATCCATGCGCGGCATTTCGATATCGAGCGTCACCAAGTCGGGTTTGAGCTGGGCGACCAGCTTCAACCCTTCCTCGCCGTCATACGCTTTGCCGACCACCTCGATTTCGGGATGCCCGTTGAGGATCTCGGCAATGTTCTGGCGGTTGTACGCGGAGTCATCAACGACCAGGACCCGCAGCTTCTTCATTGCATTACCCGTTGTGCCACAGGCTCAAGGCGGTCGCCGGTAAACGATGTCGTGGGTCAAAGGCACCAGCTCGAACTTCGTCGTGGAGTTGATCAGTGACTCGGAGTGCCCGAGCAGCAAAAAGCCGCCTGGGCGCAGCTTTCTGTGGAACATGTCGAGCAAGGCAGCGCGTGCGTCGTTCGCAAAGTAGATGATCACGTTTCGGCAAAAGATGACGTCGACGTTGCTCATGATCGCCATCGCCGCTTCGTCCATGAGATTGAGATGGCCGAAGTTGACGCGATTGCGGATCTCGTCGTTCAGCTTGAACATCCGTCCTTCGCGGGTGAAGCACTTGTCGATCCACGCGGGCTCGGTCTGGCGGAACGACGATTCGCGGTACAAACCCGAGCGAGCAGTCTTCAAGACCTTGCGCGAGATGTCGTTGCCGAAGATCTCCATGGGCACACCGCGCATGAGCGGCAGCTCGTGTGTCAGCATCGCGAGCGAATACGGCTCTTCGCCGGTGGAGCAACCAGCGGACCAGATGCGGACGCGGTCACCCGGCTTCTTGTGCTTCATCACCGTCGGCAAGATCTCGTCGGTGAAAGCGCGCAGCTGATACGCCTCGCGGAAAAAGTACGTTTCGTTGGTGGTCACGCGCTCGACGATCTCGTCGAACTCCTTGGCGCGCTCGGCTCCGTACTTCAGCAACCGATAGTAGTCGCGGAAGCTCATGAGATTGTAGACGGGCAGACGTGGCTGGAGGCGACGCTCGACGAGATACTTGAAGGAATCGGCGAAATAGATGCCGCAATACTCGGTGATGAGATCGCGCAGGAGTCGGAACTCCTCGTCGGTCATCGCGACCGCTCTGCCGGATCCCCAGGTCACGCTCGTTCACTCGATCGTGAGAGCCGCTCGAGCTCGTCACGCACCAGGGGTTCGGTTTCGCTGCGCAAGCGCTCGGACAACACGTCGAGCGGCAACGACAACGCACGGTTGACCAGCGATTCGGCGGCAGCGCGGCGCACGTTCCACGAGTGGTGGGATAGCGCCGTGATGAGGTGAGGACGTGCCGTCGCAGCCGGGAGGCGCAGGGTCGCGTCGATGGCTTCGCGAACCACTTCGGGATCGACGTGGCGGACTCCCACGCGGATGGCGTCCTCGAGCTCCGGCGGCGCGAGCACGAACAAGCTCTGGAGCGCCGCGATGGCGATGGGCGACGAGGTTGCCGCGACCGCGGTCAGCAAAGTCGCGACCGCCCGCGTTCCTCCGACGGTTCCGAGCGAACGCAGAGCACTCGCCACCACCTGGAATGACGGGTCGGTGGAAGCGGCCACCAGCGCCGACACCACTTCGTCGCCTTTGTAGCTGGCGAGGGCGCGCGCGGCGGCGGCCCGCACGTCTTCGTGCTCATCCGCCAAAGCGAACACTAGGGTCTGGCGTGGAAAACGGTCGGAGAACGTGGTGGCCGCGTCGACGGCGGCGCGGCGGACCTCGGCGTCGGTGTGTCTGACACCGGACACCAGGACGTCGATGTCTTGCTCTCGTCCGACCGCACCGAGAACCGTCAACCAGCCGGCGCGCCAATCGCCGCTGTCGACGAGCTGACGCACGGCGCTCGCGACCTCCTCGGGATAGCGCAAGGCGACGGCAACCAACGCGAAGACCGCCTGACGCGCGAGGTCGACGTCGTCACCGAGACCGACTTCGACGAGCGGACCGACCACCGACGCGTCACCAAACGCTCCGAGCGCGCGCATGGCGGCCTCGGCGCTACGCATCTCCGGCCCGTGCGCCAGGTCGAGGAGATCTTTGACGGCTGCGGGATCGGCCAGACTCTCGAGAGTCTCGAGGTAGAGCACCCGCGCTTCGACACCGACGCGGTCGATCTCGCGCAAGAGATGTTTCGTCGCACCGCGGCCGAAATCGAGCACGGCGTTGACGGCCGTCTCGACGATGGTCCGACATGCGGCTGCGGCGAGGAACCGTGGCGCGAGACTCACGTCCCGCGACGTCGCGAGGAGCACGATGGTGCTCGCGACCACGGCGTCGCTCTCGGCGTCGAGCGACACCAAGAGGCGCTCGTGCGCGCGCTGGTGCTTCTGCAACATGGCGCCGAGCTCTTCGTGGGCGCTGGTATCGTGCACCAGAATGTCGAGCGCGAGGATGGCGGCGTGACGGTTGCCTTCGGGTGCGGTGGCGATTGCTTCGACGAGGATCGGGACGACACGCGGGTCGGCGGTGTTTCCCAGGACCGGATAGAGGGAGCGCGCGAGCGATGGATTGGCGACGAACCACTGGAGCTCGGCGAGAGGCACGCGAGCGCCGGCGCGCGCCAAGGCGTCGAGCACGTACACCGCGGCCTGTAGGTCGTTCTGGGTTCCCTGGAGACGCTCGCGCAAGCGACCGATGACCATGTCACCGCCGATGCGCCCCAAGCTCTCCGCGACCGCCGCACGCACGTTGACGTCGTCTTGCACGCCAAAGAGTGCGGCCTGCGCCTCTTGAGTGCCGATGGCGCCCAAGACCTCGACCATGAACTTGCGCTGGTCCGCGTCGGCGCGCGGGAGTTGCCGCACCAGCTGATCGACCACCGGAGCGCCCAACAGCACCAGGGTTTCGCTCGCAGCGTTACGAAGACCAGCGTTGTCGCCGTCCGCCAAAGCGGCGATGAGCGCGGGCACCAGAGAGTCGTCATTGGCGAAACGCAACGCAGCTAGGACCGCGGCCTTGCGCACACGCCAACTGGCGTCGCCCAGGGCACCGACCACCCCGCCGACGTCGTCGGTCGCGGGCTTCAAGGCGACCGCGGTCTCGTAGCGTTGCGCTTCGTCGATCACGCCGAGCGCCCTCCCCGCATCTGCATGATCAAGACGTCGAACGCCTCGCGTACGGGGTCAGCCACGGGCCAGAGATTCTCGGCAACCATGGTGGTGAGCACCCGGCGCCCTTCGACCAATGCACTCTCGAGCGCGGGGTCACCGTTGCCCGCCAGAGCGGACTCGAGGCCGAGATGATTGTAGAGCGCAATGTCCGCGACGATGCTGTGGGCGAGAGCACGCACCCGCTCGGCATCGGCGGCGCTCACCACGTTGGTAGGAATCGCCACCGGCGCCTCGAGCCCGGGGTCCTGACGCTTGGCGGGATAAGCGACCGAAGGACTTCGCAAGCCCAGCAGATCGTAGAGCTTCGCCGGAAGCAGATCGATGATGTGATGCTGCTCGACGTAGTCGTCTGCGCCGTAGAGCTTCGCCGGTTTCCGCTTGTAGGCAGTGCGGTTGTAAACCGAAGCGACGAGCACGATTTTGGTGTTGGCGAGCTCCGCCGACGCCCGGACCTGGTCGATGAGCTCGAATGCCCGCACTGTCGTGAGCGCGACGTCGAGGACCAATGCGTCGGGCCGCAGCTCGCTCGTCTGGCGGAAGGCGTCACCGCTATCGCCCACCGGGATCACGGAGAAGCCGGCGTTACCGAGAACCGCCTGGATATCCGCGAGCAGGGCTTCGGATTCGTGGGCAACCAAGACGCGTGGAGCACCGCTTCTGGTCAAGTGAGTCCCTCCGCGATTTCGGCGGCGCTCGGCACGCCGATGGCTTCGTCGGAACCAACGATGTTCTTGACGTTGAGCAAGATGAGGGTGCGTCCGCGATACTGGACGACACCGAGGAAATACGGCGCGCGGTCGGCGCCCAAGAGGCCGGGAGCAGCCCGGATTTCGCTGCGGGGCACGCGCACGACTTCGGTCATGCCGTCGACCACGAGGCCGAGGACGCGGCCGTCGATCATCAGGATGATGACTTTGCGCAACCGGTGCTCGTCGGCGTTGACGTCGAAGCGGCGGCGAAGGTCGATGATGGGAATGACCTGACCGCGGAGCGATATGACGCCTTCGACGTATTTCGGTCCCTTGCGCACCCGCGTGATCGGCAAGGGCCTGAGGATCTCGCGCACCCGCATGATGTCGACGACGTACTCTTCGCCGCCGACACGAAACGCGGCGAGCTGCACGATGTCGGTATCGCGAATGGGGGCTTCGCTGCCGGTCGAGAAGCGCGTCACTTTTGGTTCTCCATCATTGCCATGATGGCGGACAGATCGAGGACGATGAGCAAGCGGTCGTCGACTCGGCCGACGCCCGAGAGGAAGTCACCGACCTCGGTCTGCATGGTTCGTGGCACCGGCTCGATGCTGTCGCGCTCGATGCGCACGACGCTGGTGACGCGATCGACGACGAGGCCGATGGGATCGCCCCCAGCACGCAAGACGATGACGCGTGTCGTCCGCGATACCGGACGCGAGCCGAGCCGCAAGATGCGCGACAGCTCGACGACCGGCACGATGGTGCCACGCAACGAAATGATGCCGATGATCGCCTCGGTGGTTCGCGGGACGTGCGTCACCGTCGGGAGCTTCATGAGCTCCTGAATCTCGAGGATGTCGATGGCGTACTCCTCGTCCCCCACCCAGAACACCAGGAGCTCGGCCATCTCGCGGCCGAGTCGCTGCCCGCTCGAGAACGGGTCGCCACCGTAGCTCGTGACCACGTGTTGTTGCTCGGTGGTACCGACGAAGAAGTCAGCGAGTGGATCCGCTGCCACGAGCTCGTGCCAGGTGTCGTCGGCTTCCGGAGCCTTGTCGCGCCCGTTGCTCATGGCGTGCTCCGTCGCGCGTTACCGCCTTGGCCCTCTGGCGACATCTCGCCGAGCAGCTCGACCATGTCGATCACCAGAATGGTCTGGCTGTTACCGAGCTCGGCCGCGCCGGCGACGCCGGGCACGTTGCGCAGCCAACGCCCAAGCGACTTGATGACGATGTCTTGTTGCGCGACCAAGTCATCGACGACCAGGGCCATGCGATTCTGACCGGCTCCGGCAACGACGGCATAGACGGTTTTCGGGCGCGCTTCGTCGGGCAAGCTGAAGAGCCGACGCAGATCGAGGAGCGGCACCGTGGCGCCGCGCACCGAGATGACCTCGCGGCGCTCGATGGTCTTCACATCGTTCGTGGTGAGCGCCAGCGTCTCCTGCACGTTGTTGAGCGGGATCGCGTAGGTGCGGCCGGCCACCGCGACGATGAGAGCGGGGATGATGGCGAGCGTAATCGGCAACGTGACGACGACTTTGGTGCCCACGCCCTCCTGCGAGTCGACGTCGATGACGCCGGAGAGCTGCGAGATGTTGGTCTTCACGACGTCCATACCGACGCCGCGGCCGCTGTACTCGCTGACCTCGGTGCGGGTCGAGAAGCCCGGCAGGAACAACAGATTGAAAATCTCGCGGCGCGTCAGCTCGGCGGCGCGCTCGGGTGTCACGACTCCGCGCTCGACCGCGATGGCGAGGGTGCGCTTGACGTCGATGCCGCGTCCATCGTCGGAGACTTCGACGACGACGTGGTTGCCCTGGGCCGCGGCGGTGAGCCTGACGACGCCTTCACCCGGCTTGCCGGCAGCGACGCGCTCCTCCGGCGGCTCGATGCCGTGATCGAGCGCATTGCGGATGAGGTGCATGAGGGGATCAGCGAGGTCCTCGACGATCAGCTTGTCGAGCTCGGTGTTCTCACCCTGGGTGTCGATGCGCACCTCGCGTTTGAGCTCGCGGCCAATCTTGCGGCCGATGCGCTGCATCCGCTCGAACAGATTCTCGAGGGGCACCATGCGAACTTCCATGATGCCGGCCTGCAGCTCGGCGAGACGGCGCTCGAACGCTCGGCCTTCTTTGTAGAGATCGACGGCGAGGCCGGAGAAGCCGCGCTCACGCTTCATGGCATCGGTGATGCGCAAGAAGGCCGCGCGCGTGAGGCCAAGCTCACCGACGAGATTCATCAGCCTGTCGAGCCGCCGGATGTCGACGCGGACGGTGCGCGAGACGCTGCGGACGCTTGGAGCCTCTTCGGAGACCTCGGCCTCGGGAACCACCACGTGCTCGATGAGCTCACGCGCAGCCGTTTTCGCGGTCGCACCACCAGTGCCCGCTGCGCCGGCCTGCTGGCGCCCCTTCGGACGCCGGCGCGGGATGGGAACGACCTCGACGCGCTCGTCGGCGATGGCCTTGGCGAGATCGTCGCTGGTCGCGTCCGAGCCGACGATGATGTCGAAGGAGATGGCGCCCGGGTCCGCGGCCTTGCTGCTCGGCAGCTTGGTGATGACCTCGCCGAGCTTCTTCACGGTGGCGTCGATCTCGGCCAGGCCCACGTCGAAGTTCGTCAAGTCGAAGGACGTGCGCAGCATGTAGAGCTGGCGCCCCTTCGAGATGTTCTCGCGCAGGCGGTGCTCTTCGTATTCGGTGAGCACGCTCAACACGTCTTCGCCCAGCTCGAAGAGCTCGAGCGGCTCCGCCAACGCGAGGTTGGTCTCGCCGCGCGCCACCTTGGTGAGCCGCGCTCCCATGTCCTCGATGGCGGACACAGGCACCTCTTCGCCGGCGGCCGCCGAAGCAATGAGGGCGCCGGCACGTTCGACCGCGGCGAACAGGGCGTCGAGAGCGGCTTTGTCGAACTGCACTTTCCCCAGGCGCATGGCGTCGAGGACGCTTTCGAGATCGTGAGCGAGACGCGCCAGGGCGTCGAGCCCGAACATCCCAGCCAGGCCCTTCAGGGAGTGGGCGCTGCGGAACAAGTTGTTGACGCGTTCGGGGTCGACCTCTTCGCGGCCTTCGCGGGTCTCTTGTTCGGCCCCGATCAGATCACGGCCGAGCGCGTCGACGATCTCTTGCGCCTCGGCAATGAACTCGGGGCTGACGCCCCCGGAACCAATGCTGCTCATCGGGGATCAGGACCCTTTCGCAAGCAGCCCACGCACCGCGTCGAGCAAGCTCTCGGCTTCGAACGGTTTCACCAGATAGGCATTCGCTCCCAGGGCGATTGCTTTCTCCTTGTCGCGCTCACCGCCTTCGGACGTCACCACCAAGACCGGGACGCTGGCGAGCGCGGGGCTACGTCGTATGAACGACAGGAGCTCCAGCCCGTTGATGTCGGGCATGTTGATGTCGGTGACGATGAGATCCACCGCCGAGCGTGGAAGCTGGCGTAAGGCTTCGAAACCGGTCGACACCTCGACCACCTCGCAGCCACTGATCTGACCGAGCACGGACGCGATGAGTCCACGCATGGCCGCGGAGTCTTCGACGACCATTACTTTCATTCGAACCCCAAGCCTTGAGGTGCGCTACTGGCGATTTTTCTTCGACTCTTCGAGACGACGCTCCAGCAAGGCCCGGTCCATGGCTAGGCCGGCCTGCTGCAAGAATATCTCAAGACTGTCGGTGGCACCCAAAGGTTTGCCACTTGGATTGTCGCCAAAGAGGATGGCGGCCACCCGGTCGCCCGAAATGATGGGTATGGCGACCGTGGGATGCCCGTGCCAGCCGCCAAGACCTTCGAGGAGGGCGCGGTTGGCTTCGGTTTCGCTGACCGGACCTCGGACCGCCGAACGGTACTGAGCGACCTTCGCGAACACCGAGTCATGCTCGACCGGCATTTGGATGCGGCGCACGCGGGCGACGAAGGCGTCGCTCTGCTCGGAGTTCAAGAAGCCGCCGAGGCCGACGAAAGCGCGGCGCGTGGCTAGGAACAGGCCTCCGCGCTCGAACACCTCGCTCGCATAACGCAGCACCAGCAGCGTGATGGTGTCGCGGTTCGCCGGATCGATGAGCTCCGCGAGCATCGACCGGAGGTTCGAGAGATCGATATGCACGGCCGGCGGCGGGCCGCCGAGGTCGCGGTCTGCGCTCGCGACCAGGTCATCCACGTCGACATCGAGCTCACCGACGGTAAACGGAGCCATCGGAGGCGCTTCGAGCGGCACGGAAGGAGGCTCTGAAGGCGCGGGTCCCGTGAAACGGTAGCCAACGGGCGCTGGTGGCGGGACGGCGAGCTCCTCGCGCGTGGCGCTCCCGGTGGCATCGACCAGGGTGCGCAGGAAGGCCTGCATGACATCGCTCGGCGTCCGGCTTGCGGGTGCGGCGACGTCGCGCTTTTTGGGTTTGGCGAGAAAGCTCATGACCCCGAGCGCCTTGGCGCGCGCTTCCGCCTCTTCGTTCTTGTAGTCGCTGAAGGCGATGATGGGGGTTACGGGGTCGCTCTGGCGCAGCTGCGCAATGACCTCGACGCCGCCCAAAATGCCGCGGCCATCGCTTCGCGGCATGATGAGATCGACCGCCAGGACGAGCGGCTGACCCGAGAGCTTGGCGAGCAGCTCCGTAGCTTCGGGGACGCGATGAGCAATGTGAACCGCAGCGAATTTCGCCGTCAGCGCGTCGGCGATCAGCCGCGCTGTGAGCACGTCGTCGTCGACCACGACCAACTGCCATTGTTTGAGCGCAGCGGCTCGGGCCGGGCTCGTCGCAAAGACCGAGTCGGGTGGGATGACGAGATCGGGAACGCTCGTGGTCCCGCGAGCGTTCGGCTGCGACGTGGGCGGCGGCATGATGCGCGCGGGTGGTGGGACTTCAGGCGCATCCGAATCCGACAGTTTCCTGCGGCCCTGCGGGAACGGGATGATGTTTTGCTCGGGGGTCGGCGATTCATCGGCGAGGACGTCCTCGAGCTCGGGCTCGGCCCGCAAGGCACTCGAAAGCTCGGCGGTCGCCTGGCTCGAGCTCTCGCGCGGCGCACGGCCCCGGGCGAGGAAGCTCTCGAGCGGATCCTGTTTCTGACGCTCATCACGAATGCGCGCGCCTTCGATGGCGAGATACTGCGGGTTCAGGCCGCGGGCGAGCACGACGCGGGCCGCGGTCAAGGAGAACCCGGTCCACAATGGCGGATCCTGCGCCAGGACGAACGAGAAAGAGCCCTCCTCCCACTCGAACATCTCGTAGACGATGCGGGTGAGCAGCGATTCCAGCGCCCGATCGAGCGAGTCGGTGTCGAGGTTGAATTGCTTGAAGAGGTCGGCGCCGGTGAGACCACGGGCCTGGTGGGCGAGCATCTCTTGGTAGAGGAGTGGCGTCACGACGCCCATGTGCAGGAGGACGTCGCCGACCGTCTGCGGCGGGCGGCTGCGCTCGGCGGCCACGACCTTGCCGGAAACGAACACGATTTCGCCGGACTCGCCTGGGGTCTCGAGCCTGAGGCTCCCGGAACGACGGCTCAGCGAGACGATCTGGAAGATGTCTCCGAGGCCAAGGTCAGCGAGGTTTCCAACGAGACTCATGCGACGAACCGACTCTGACCATACCAGACGAATGTCGGCAATCGGGCAGAGACATCACGCGAAAAGAGCCGTCATCTCGTCCGTTGGTTGCTCGACGAAAATCACCCGGAGCTCATGGGCCACGGCACTGGCCGCGGCTTTGACGAAGGTCAGCTCTACACCCTTCTGCTTGTGTGACGCAGGCGCGGCGATCGCCAGATCAGCCACCCCGGCATCACGCATGATACGGGCCGCCTTACGCAGCTCGTTACGATAGATGCCTTCGTCACATTCTTGGGCATTGCCCAGGCCAAAGACGAAAATCCTTCGAAAAGCCGCGCGCATACGTGTGGGTAAGAGCATCGACTCGCCCCGCCCAGCCATGAACATCGAGCTCTCGAGGGTCCGGGATAGCGCTCCGCAGGCCCGCCAATCGACGAAGCCGGCGACTCCGGCCAAGGGCTTCTGGTCACTGAAGAGGAAGATGCCAATCGCATCCCCACCCCAAGCGTCGAGGCCATCGAGGGTACCAGCGGCGACCCTGTTGGCCTTCTTGTTCACGGCTTGTCCTTGGCCAGCTGATCCAAAATGCCGTTGATGAAAGACGCCGACTCTTGTCCGCTGAAGCGTTTGGCGATCTCGATGGCCTCGTTGATGCTCGCTGCCCGCGGGATATCTGGGCAGCGCGTGATCTCGTAGGCGGCGAGGCGCAACAGGCTGCGGTCGACCTTCGCCATGCGATCGATCTTCCAGTTGTGCGAGACGTTGCCGAGGATGGCATCGACGCCGTCGATGTCGGCGGCGACGCCGCGCACCAAACGCTCGGCGAACTCACGGTCCTCGGGGCTCACCGGCTCGAAGCTTGCCCAGTAGTCGCGGATGGCGGTGTCGAGCGCCGTTTGATCTTGCGTGCCCAAGATGCGGGCCACGTCGAGCTGATAGATGAGCTGCAGTGCGCTTTCGCGGGCACGCCTTCTCATTATTCGGACTTCGGCATTGTGTTCAGGAGTCGAGCCATTTCGATGGCCACACCGGCGGCCTCGAAGCCCTTGTTACCAGCCTTGGTGCCGGCGCGCTCGAGTGCTTGCTCGATGGTGTCGGTGGTGAGAACGCCGAAGACCACGGGCACGCCGGTGTCGAGGGCAGCGCGGCTGATACCAGCGGCGGCCTGATTGCAGACGATGTCGTAGTGCGACGTAGCGCCGCGGATGACCGTGCCGAGGCAGATCACCGCATCGTATTTCTTGGATTCGGCAAGCCGCTTGGCGGCAAGGGGTAGCTCGAAGGCGCCCGGCACCCAGGCAACGTCGATGTGCGAGTCGGTCACGCCGTGCCTAGTGAGACCATCGCGTGCGCCAGCGAGCAGCCGCTCGGTCACCAGCTCGTTCCAGCGGGTGACGACGATGGCGAAACGCAAGTCGCGTCCGTCGAGCATGCCTACGAAAGTCTTTCCCATGGCTATCGCTTACCTCTACCTCTTCTCGCGGACGACCTCGAGTCGGATCGGATCGACCGGCTTCGGGCGGGCTGATTCGAGCTGGACGACATCGTCGATGACGAGGCCGAAACCGTCGAGACCGACCGGGCGCTTGGTGCTCTTGCTCAAGAGACGGATGTGCGAGAGCCCGAGGTCGCGAAGGATCTGCGCCCCGACGCCAATCTCACGCACGGTACCGACAGGCTGCGAGTCGACATCGGGCTCGCCGAGACGCTTCACGCGCTCCTCGAGAGTCGTGCTCGGCACACCGCGATCGAGGCAGACCAGCACCGCCGAGGCCTCGTCACCCATGCGCGAGAGCGCCGCCGTCATGCTCGCACGGTCGTCACTGAAGATGTCGCCGAAGATACTCGGGAAGGGATAGCCGCTCTGCACGCGCACCAGCGGTGCCTTGCCGTCGAGCAAGTTGCCGCGCACCACGGCGAGATGCTGACGCTTGTCGAGCGTCGTGCCGTAGACGTGCAACGTCACCTGGCCCCAGCTGGGATGCACGACCTCGCGCGAAACGAGGCGACGCACCAGCGACTCGTGCGCCAGGCGATATTGGATGAGCTCGGCGATGCTGAGGATGTTGAGGTTGTGCGTTTTAGCGAACTGCTCGAGATCGGCCATGCGAGCCATCGAGCCGTCGTCGTTCATGATCTCGCAGATGACGCCAGCAGGCGTGAGACCCGCGAGGTGCGCGAGATCGACGCTGCCTTCGGTTTGCCCGGTACGGACCAGGACTCCGCCTTCGCGGGCACGCAGCGGGAAGACGTGGCCGGGGCGCACCAGGTCGACGGGACGTGCGTTGGGGGCCACTGCCGCCTTGATGGTGGTGGCGCGGTCCGCGGCGCTGATGCCGGTGGTGACGCCGTGGGCCGCCTCGATGGAAACCGTGAATGCGGTGCCGTAGGGCGAGCCGTTTTCGCTGACCATGAGCGGGAGCTCGAGCTGCGCGATGCGCGGGGCATCGAGGGTCAGGCAAATGAGGCCGCGGGCATGCCGGGCCATGAAGTTGATGGCCTCGGGGGTCACGAGCTCGGCGGCCATGCAGAGGTCGCCCTCGTTCTCGCGGTCCTCGTCGTCGACGAGAATGATCATGCGGCCGGCACGAATGTCGGCAAGGGCCCGTTGAACCGCTTCGAAGCTCATTTCGGGGCGGGAAACTACACTAGCGGCGCATATCCAACAAGCGCTGCACGTAGCGGGCCATGACGTCGGCCTCGAGGTTGATGGACGCGCCGACGGCGTAGTCCGCGAGGGTCGTCACCTGCCAGGTGTGGGGGATGAGGCCGACCTGGAAGACCGCGCCCGAAGCTTCGACCACCGTGAGGGAGACGCCGGCGATGGTGACCGACCCGCGCGTAGCGACGAGAGGGGCCAAGTCCGCCGGGGCTTCGATCGACACGTACCAGGCGCTATCGACCTGTTTGCGCTCCCGGATGGTACCGAGACCGTCGACGTGGCCGAGGACCAAATGTCCGTCCAAGCGGTCGCCGAGCTTCAAGGATCGCTCGAGATTGACGCGGCTCCCCTCTTTCAAGGTGCCGATGGTCGTCCGCTTGAGCGTCTCGGTCGCGGCCTCGAAGGTCAGGCCCTGGGCACCCTTCTCGACGACCGTCAGACAGCAGCCGTCGATGGCGATGGAAGCCCCGATCTCGACGTGCTCCTGGTCGTAAGGCGATCGGATGCTGATGCGTCGTGGCGAGGTGCCTGTCGCTTGGGTGACGGTACCGACTGCCTCGACGAGACCCGTGAACATCAGCGTTTGACCTTGGCGTCACCCGTCAGCTTGAAGCCCTCGTTGGCGAGGGTCACGAGGAACGATGCGACGCCCTTGCCGTCGATGGCGTTACCCCAAGCGATGGCGTTCGCGCCCACGTTCACGGCCTTGCCGCGCGCCTTGCTGGCGAAGTGTGACGTCAGCGCCTTGTTGCTCGGCGCGACGACCAAGGCATTCGTATCGAAGGCGAAGGCGATGCTCTCCTTGCTCGGAAGTGTCGCGGTGATGACGTCGCGCTTGCCGATCTTCGAGCGTGCCACGGTGGTACCGGGCGCGAGCGCTCCCACGGCGTCGGCGTAGCGCTCGAGGAAGGCCTTCACCAGGGCCACGTCGGCTACCTCGAGCACCGCAGCGCCCTCTTGGCCGCGCTCGTAGAAGCTCCAGATGCGTGGCGCCGAGCCCAAGGCGTCGTCCGCGAAACGCTTGCCGAGCTGCGACTCGAGACCCTTCAAATGCGTGAAGAAGAGCGCTTGGTCGACCGGCGAAGCGGCGGCGAACGCGAGATTGGCTTGATTGAACACCGCCGATGGGCGCACCGACACCATCACGACGCCGTCCGCGCTCGGAGCATTGGCGGGAATGACCGCCGGAGCGGACGGACCGAGCGCCTCGACGAAACCGCTACGCGGCGGGGGATAGGTGACCAGACCCTCGAGGTGCAGAGCATCTTTGCCGACGAGCTTCGCTCCACCGGCGGCCTGCCCGAGCTTGTCGAAGCCCAGGCGTTGCATGGCACGCGCCGTGTCGAAACGGCCGTCACTCGGCATGTACGCAGCAGCAAACTGCTGAACGTCGGCGCCGAAATACACGTCCGATTGCGGCGCCACCGGCTCGGCCTTCCCGAGTGACTCCTTGATGGTGGTCTCTTGGGCCGCGGTCGCCAGGGTCGCAGCGCCGTTGGTGTCGTAGGCGATGTGGAGGGTGGCGCCAGTCGGCGGCTTGTCCATACGCAACAACACGTTGCGCAGCGGGGTCGCGTCGATCTTCGCGAGCGACGTCTGCGGTACCACCGTCCAGGCAGCGGGCTTCGCGGGTGATTGAGAAAGGAGGAGGAGTAGGAAGAAAGTGCTCACAGAGCTCGCCTCAGTAGATCGAGCGCGGCATAGGCGCTCACGGTCTTGTTACGTCGCCGATCGAACGGCCAACGCACGGTTCTCGATTCCTTCAATGTGGGTCCGATGAGCGCCATGCACGTGGTGCCTACCGGTTTTTCCTCGGTGCCACCACCGGGGCCAGCGATGCCGCTGACTGCTATAGCGTACGAGGCGCCCGTCGCTTTCGCGGCGCCCTCCGCCATCGCCAAGGCCACCGGCTCGCTGACCGCTCCACCATCGACCATGAGCGCCTTGGGGACACCCAGCGCCGACTCTTTCAAGTCGTTGCCGTAAGCCACGAAGCCGCCGAGGAAGACGTCGCTCGACCCGGGAATGTCGGTCAGCAGATCACCAATGAGCCCGCCGGTGCACGACTCGGCGACCGCCAGCGTCGCCCCGCGCCGCTTGAGCGCGTCGAGCACTACCTTGGCAAAAGGCTCCTTGGCTTCCGTGAACACGGCGACGCCGAGCTGCTCGCGCGTGAACACCAGTGCTTTCTCGAGCGCGACCTTTTCATTCGCTGGAGCAGACAGGCTCACGTGGATCTCGGGCATGTGCGCGCGGAAGCCGACACGCACCGTCGGACAGAGCTCCGCCAGTGGGGCAAGACGCGCATCGACCTCGCCTTCGGTGACACCGAAACAAAACAAGGAGCGCTTCTCGATGGGGGCGGCGCGGGCGCGAAGCGGTGCCACGACGTCGTTTGCGACCATGGCATCGAACTCGTTGGGCACTCCCGGTGTCGACACGAACACGCAACCCGCGTGACGCAGCGCAAATCCCGGAGCCGTGCCGTTCGGATTCAAGATGATCTCCGCGCCCTTCGGCCGGTCGGCTTGTTTGCGCTGATTCTCGGTCATCGGTCGGCCGCGACGCGCGAGCCGTTCCTCGATGCGCTTCACCTGGGCTTCGTCACGCACCATGCCGACGCCCGCGAGCTGCGCGAACGCCTCGCTGGTCACGTCGTCGCGCGTCGGTCCCAAACCGCCGCTGACGACACACAATTGCGTTCCGCGCGCCGCCACCGCTTTCGCTTCCCTCACGATGTCCTCGATGTCGTCAGTGACGGTGGTGCGTTGGCTGATCTTCAATCCGAGCTCGGCCAAAACGACCGCGAGGCGCAGCGTGTTGGTGTCGGCGACGCGCCCATCGAGGAGCTCGTCACCAATCGCTAGGACCTCGACGCGAAACCCACGGGACGCATCGAGCTCACCGAGGAAGCTCACAGATGACCTCCGAAGAAATGTAGGGCGAGCTGGAGCACGACGCAGCCGAAGACCCCGGCGACGACATCATCGAGCACGACGCCGAAACCGCCATGCAGATGCTCGTCGACCCAGCGAATCGGCCAGGGTTTGGCGATGTCGAAGATACGGAACACGATGAAGGCCGCGATAGCGGTCTTATAGGTGAACGGCACGGCGATGGTCGCGGTGAGCAGACCAACCACCTCGTCGATGACGATGTGTTGATTGTCCTGGCCGGGGAAGACGCGCTCGGCAAGGCCGGCGAGCCAGACTGCCAGGGCAATGAGCCCCAAGAGCACCACCACATAAGCGTAGAGAGGTAGCTGCGCCATGAGCCAGAAGAGCGCGACGCCAACGACAGTGCCGACGGTGCCGGGCGCGACCGGTGACAGACCCGCACCACCGGCCGTGGCGCCGACGATGACCAGGAAACGTGCGACAGGCGACAGCGGAGCGGCGGTGCTCATGTTCCTACCCTGGCGAGCGGCTTGTTGACCGGTGCAAGATGTTT
>CAZAER010000025.1:0-64972 GCA_964484195.1 uncultured Bdellovibrionales bacterium
GCAGCGCGCGAGAACGTGGTCGCGGTTACTCGCGTCGACAAGTCGCTGCGCGCGGTCAACGAGCGCAACGGGTTGGTCGCGGTACCGGTAGACGCCGATGTCGCCCCCTTCCCCAACGACGATCAGATCACCCGCATCGAAGTCGGCATGGACGTGCTCCTCCAAGAGCTCGCCCCAGTCGTCGGCCAGCTCCGCGACTTCGGTGTGCATCTGCAAGACAGCGTCGTCCCCGAGAACCTGCGCCGCGACTTCACCAACGTCGATGAATACGTGAGCCTCACCGTCGAGCACTACATGACCATGTTCATCGAGGAGATGGACAAGCGCGAGGACGACCGCCTGGCGGCGATGCGCGCACACGTACGCGATATCCTCGTGGCCGAGCAGAAGCGCCGGGCGTCGATGAGCTATCCGAGCCCGACGAGCGAGGCACCGCTCGACCGCGAGCACTTCGTGCATCGCGCCGGCATCCTCAAGAAGTTCGCGATGTCGTGCTTGTTCTTGACCATCCGCCGCCGTGAAGAAGGCCGCGCTTGGGCGGATATCGCGGCCTCGCTCGGTGCCGGCGTCGGTATGACCGCGTCGCTCATTTTGACGGCGCTCAACGAGAAAGCGCTCGCGGTGAACAGCCTCGCGTTTTTCACGGCGACGGTGCTGGCCTACGCGCTGCGTGACCGTATGAAGGAGTGGGCGAAGCGCTACTTCGGCGCCCGTGTCACGCGCTGGGTGCGAGACTACATGGTCGACATCGTCGATCCGACGACCGGTGAGCGTATCGGGCGCTGCCGCGAGTCGTTCGCGTTCGCCAAAGACGGGATCCCCAGCGAGATTGCCGCCATCCGCGAAAACAGAGTCGACAACTTGCTGCCGAAGGGGTCACCCGAGGTCGTGCTCAAGTACGACAAGCAAATCGAGCTCGAGGCAAAGCTCATTCACGACCTGCATGGTCGCCTGCACGATATCAACGACATCATCCGCTTCAACGTCTCGAGTCTGCTCGTGCGGACGGACGACCCGGTGCAAACGGTGCACGCGTACGATGAGGCTAGCGACTGCGTGCAGCTGGTCGAATGCCCGAAGGTCTATCACGTCAATTTGATCTTCGCGTTGCGCGACGAGCAAACGGGACGCGCGGCACAGCTGACGCGTATCCGGGTCATCGTCGACAAGGGTGGGATCAAGCGGATCGAGGAAGTGCGGGCGAACTAGACCGCATCATCGCGGGGAAATCGGTGATCGGGACGTCGGTGATCGAGACGTCGGTGATCGGCAATCGGCAATCGGCAATCGGCAATCGGCAATCGGCAATCGGCAATCGGTAATCGGTAATCGGACATCGGACATCGGACATCGGACGTCGGACATCGGACCTCCGACACCGATTGAGGCGACCGCCCTCCCTCCGCCTTGCGGGCCTGCGGGTGGGCTCGCGCCCACCCTCGTTTCCCGGCTGCGGGAGGGCTATTCGTGCAGTTCGCGGGGGCGCGAGAGCGGGTCCGCTGTTGCGGAATCAGTATGAGGGGGCGGCGGGGCAAAAAAAATGGCGCGGGATGTTCCGCGCCATTCGTGGATCAGTAGTGCGAGTTGTGCGAGCCGGAGCGGTTTATCGCTTCGGAAGGATGCTGCAGGCGCCTGGGCCGCAGAAGACGACCTTTAGGCCGAATGTAGCGACATCAAGGACGCGTTGAAGCGTAGTGCGCGGCGTCTGTTCCGATTGCGACGAGCATTGCTGCATAGCTCTAACCTCCGCAAAACCAACTCTCGGGACCCACGAAACGATCGCTGGGAAAATTCTCAGCGACTCTCAAAACATAGCGCATTTGTGACAATGCGCAAGTCGTTTCGTCACAGTATCGTCACAAAGTGACGCTTGTCCTGTAACAAACATATCTACGTCTCACTTTTTTTGGTTATTCACGTGAAAAGGCGACGTTTTTGACGGGCTGCGTCACACCTCGGCACACGTTTGTCCACAGGGTCATCCACTTGTTTACCCCTCGCGGTTGAGCGAAAGTGCCGATGATGCCCAGAATCGCCCGTATTTTCGCTGCAGTAGCGCTCCTCGTTGCGTGCAATCGACCGGCCGATGGGCCAAGGCCGCCCCTAGTCGCGCTACCGCCCGAGATTCAGCGGCTGGTCGTCTATCTCGACCCGCAAATCAGCTGGGCTGCTCCCGACTACGTCGGCGACATCCTCGATTGGGGCAAGAAGCTCATGGACGAGCTCGCTCAGGAGCTCAACGAGCACGGGTTCGTCGTCGCCGCCGACAGGCAATCCGGGCATGAGCTCGTGCTCGACGTCGCCATCGACGCGGGCGGGACCATCATGTCCGCGATGACTGTCGACCTGAACCAAAACGACGCTGAGCCCGGACACCCGGCGGACAAGATCGCAATGAAGTGCGGCTACCCCGAGTACTGCGCCCGCGCCCTCACCAATCAACTCGTGGCGTCGCCATACTTCAACGAGCTGGTGCGTCGTCACATCAAAGACCGCACACTCGCCCTCCGTAGCGGCGCCTCGATGTTGGTGATGCCACTCAAGGCGAGCGGGCACTTCGACCCCCAGCTCGCGACCGAGGTGTCGCGCATGCTAGTGGCCCAGCTCGACGGGGTGAAGCAGCTGCGGGTCGTAAGTCTCGAAGATGTCGAGACCGCCATCAGTATGGAGCGCAAGAAGGACGCGCTGGGCTGCTCCGACATCGCGTGCGCCAGCGAGATCGGCTCGGCCCTGGGCTCGGATCTCGTGCTCTACGGCACCGTCGGCTCGCTGGGCGACCAGTACAACGTCGCTCTCACGGTAGTCGACGCGAAGGGCGGAACGGTGAAGGGACGGCTCACGGTGCAGTGCCCAGCCCGAGAGAGCGCGGTTGCCCCGGCCCTCCGCCAAGCCGCACGCCAGCTCGTCGACAAGCTCAACGGCACCTGACGACGGTTGACGAGTCTCACGCGCTCGCGTAGAAGCGCGCGCTCCTAATGGCGGCAGCTCCCCCACGCCGGGGCTGCTCGCGTCACAAAGAGGTTTCTCATGGCGACGGATACCGCAAAGAAGCAAGAGCTCGTCGAGAAGTTCCGCACCCACCCGACCGATACCGGCTCGCCGGAAGTCCAGGTGGCGCTGCTCACCGAGCGCATCAACGGCCTCACCGAGCACTTCAAGGCTCACAAGAAAGACCACCACAGCCGCCGTGGTCTTCTGCAGATGGTCTCGCAGCGCAAGCAGCTGATCGAGTACCTGAAGCGCAAGGACGAGAACCGCTACAAGAAGCTGATCACCGGCTTGGGTCTGCGTAAGTAAGCAGCCCGTCCGTCAGATTCGAAGCTCGAACGCCCGGGTATCCCCCGGGCGTTCTTGTTTGATCTTGCCAACGGCAAGTCACATCGCATAAGCAACCGCCCAAGTTAAAAGCGTAAATAGAACCCGACCGTTACCAAGTTTTAGATCCACAGCCTCAGCAAGTTACGCACGCGCGAAATCGGTAACGGAAGACAATCGGGTGATAGGCGTGACTTCGAGGCGACCGTGCTCCCCGCGTTCAAAGACGCGGTGATGAAGCGCGAAGGAAAGTAAAAAAATGAATACCAATCCCCATGGCGTGGGTCCTCTCGGCGTCACCACTCATTCCGTCGAGATCGATGGCAAGACCATCACGTTCGAGACCGGCAAGATCGCAAAACAAGCCAGCGGCGGCGTCGTTGTCCGCTGCGGCGGAACGATGGTGCTGGTGACCGCGCAAGGCGCCAAGGAGCCGAAGCCGGGCATCGACTTCCTCCCGCTCACCGTCGACTACCAAGAGAAGATGTCGGCCGCCGGCCGCATCCCGGGTGGCTTCTTCAAGCGCGAAGGCAAGGCCCGCGACGAAGAGACCCTCACCTCGCGCCTCATCGATCGCTCGTGCCGTCCGCTCTTCGCGGAAGGCTGGGGTTGCGAGACGCAGGTCATCGCGACCGTCTTCAGCGCCGACCCGGCCGCTCCGGCGGACACCCTCGCGCTCTGCGCCGCTTCATGCGCCTTGTCGCTCTCCGACATGCCCTTCCAGGGACCGATCGCCGGCGTGCGCGTCACCCGCGTCGACGGCAAGTGGGTGGTGAACCCGAGCTTCGCCGAGCGCGAGAAGGCCGACGTCAACATCTTCGTGTCGTGCAGCCGTGAAGCCATCGTCATGGTCGAAGGCGGCGCGCTCGAGTGCAGCGAGAAGGACGCCATCGACGCCCTGCTCCTCGCGCACAAGGAGTGCATCAAGCTCATCGACGCCCAAGAGGCGATGATGAAGAAGGCCGGCAAGACCAAGCGCCCGCACACGCCGCCGGTTGCCGACGCAGCGCTCACCGAGAAGATCGAGAAGATCGCGACCCCGCACTTGAAGGCCGCGTACTCGAACGTCGAGAAGCTGCCGCGCTACGCCGCGCTCGACGTGGCGAAGAAGAAGATCGTCGAGGAGCTGGTTGCCAGCGACGCGACGCTCGCGACCCGTGGTGGCGAGATCAGCTCGATCTTGGGCGACCTCAAGTACCGCATGGTTCGCCAGATGATCGTCGGCGACAAGCGCCGTCTCGACTCGCGTAACGACACCAGCATCCGTCCGATTACCTGTGATGTCGGTGTGCTCGAGCGGACGCACGGCTCGGCGCTCTTCACCCGTGGCGAGACCCAGTCGATCGTCAGTGTCACCCTCGGCACCCGCCAGGACGAGCAGAAGATCGATGACCTCATGGGCGAGCGTTATCGCAGCTTCATGCTGCACTATAACTTCCCGCCCTACTCGGTCGGTGAGACCAAGCCGATGCGCGGCCCCGGCCGTCGCGAAGTCGGTCACGGTGCTCTCGCCGAGCGCGCCCTCTCGGCGGTGCTCAAGAAGGACGAAGACTTCCCCTACGTCATCCGCATCCTCTCGGACATCACCGAGTCGAACGGCAGCTCGTCGATGGCCACCGTCTGCGGCGGCTCGCTCGCGCTGATGGACGCCGGCGTTCCGCTCAAGGGCGCCTGCGCCGGTATCGCGATGGGCCTCATCAAGGAAGGCGACAAGATGGCCATCCTCAGCGACATCCTCGGCGACGAGGATCACCTGGGTGACATGGACTTCAAGGTCGCCGGCACCAAGAAGGGCATCACCGCCATCCAGATGGACATCAAGATCTCGGGTGTCGACCGTCAGGTCCTCGAGACCGCGCTCGAGCAGGCTCGCGTGGGCCGCGTCCACATCATCGAGCAGATGGAGAAGGCGATCAGCGAGACGCGCGTCGAGATGTCGAAGTACGCGCCGCGCATCACCACCTTCAAGATCAAGGTCGACCGCATCCGTGACGTCATCGGACCGGGCGGCAAGGTCATCAAGGACATCGTTGCCCGCACCGGTACGCAGATCAACATCGAGGACGACGGCAAGGTCAGCGTCGCTTCGAACGACGGCGAAGCCGCGGCGCGCGCCATCAAGATGATCAAGGACCTCACCCAGGAGCCGGAAATCGGCAAGCTCTACATGGGCAACGTCCGCAAGATCACCGACTTCGGCGCCTTCGTGGAAATCTTCCCGGGTACCGACGGCCTCATCCACATCAGCGAGCTTGCTCACCGCCGCGTGAAGCGCGTCGAGGACGTGCTGCAAGAAGGCGACGAAGTGCTGGTGAAGGTCATCGGCATGGAGAAGGGCAAGATCAAGCTGTCGCGTAAGGCCGCCATCGAAGACGAGCAGCGCTCGTCCGAGCAGCCCGCTCCGGCAGACAGCGAAGCCGCGGTCAACTAAGCGCCAGGGGGACGAATCGTCCCTGGCATCGGATCAAAACCAGAGCCGTCATGCGGAGTTAACGCCTCCTCATGACGGCTTTCGTGTTTCGTTGTCTGATGGTGGTTGGCTGGTTCGCGAGCTTGGCCTGTGGCGGAACGGTCGACGGTGGGCCGACCAACGTCGCCGGCGATATCGACGATCTCCAGTTGCTCCCCGACGACGATGCACCGGCGGACGACGTCGACCAGGTGGACGCACCGACGGACGTCGACGCTCCTGGCGACAGCGACCCCGGAGACCCTGTCGTGGAAGCACCGCAACCGCTGCGCCTGGTCCTCGTCTATTCGTCGCATGGCATCGATCGCGACGAGTGTTTCAGAGACACCGGCGCAACCACCTTCGCGATCGGCCGCGCCTTGGCGCCCATCGCCGCCTTCCGCGACCGCATGCTGGTCGTCGACGGCGTGTCCGGACCGGCGGAGGGCAACGGAGCGCATGGCTGGGGTGCGCCGCACGCCTTCACCGCCTCGGTGGAGCAAGTCGACTTCCAGGGTGGGGACTACTACTTCCGAGCAACGGGGCCATCGCTCGATCGCGTCTTCGCGCCTGGTCTCGCGATGGTCAGCATGGTGACCTCCCATTTCCAGCTTCCGAGCAGTGCCACGGTGAACATGTCCGCTGCGGCGGACGACAACGGCAACCCGATCGCGCCGTCGCCGAATCCAAGTACCGCCCGAGACATCGCTTCCGCGTTCGCGGACGACATCACCCGCGCCGCCATTTATCAGGTGTCACACGCCGGCGAGCTGTTCACCATCGGAAATCAGACTTACAGCTACAACGAGCTCGCTCACGCCATGAGCTTCGACATCAACTACTACAATGGGCTGATCGCGGCCCGCTCCATCATCGCTCAGCGTGTCGCCATTCTCTTGGAGACACTCGCGTCGACCACGGTGGGCACGAACAGCAACCTGCTCGACAACACGCTCGTGGTCTGGGTCGACGACACGGGCTGGGGTCCGCCGGACAATCCGCATCACCCCAACGCCCATGGCAATCGCTATCTGCCACTTCTGGTGTTCACGCCTTCGCGTCTGGCGCTCGCGGCGCCGCTCTATCTCCAGCTCGAACGCGAGCGACCGTACGCCGATTTCCTCGCGACCATCGCCGAAGCGGTTGGACTTCCCGATGACGTCGTCGGTGCGCCGATCATCACCGAGGCTTTCAAGCAGCCCTAAAAATCGATGGTCCGCGATAACGTAGAAACGCCGCTGCTGTCGAAGGCCTCGATGGCGACGACATAGCGCACGCCCTTGGACAACGCGCGCAGCTCGAGCCGCGCCGGCTCGTGGGCCCAGCGCTGATAGGTGGAGTGGAGACGGTCGGCGGCGATCCCCCAGCGCACGTTGTAACCGACTGCGCCGACGACCGGCTTCCAGGTGACGACGGCATTGCGAGCATCTTTCGCACGGCGAACGCTGACGAGCTCTGGCGCGGCCGGGGGCGGACCATCGCCGTTCCCGAAGACGCGAATCTCGGCGATGGCGAGGTTCTCACCGGCACTATGGCCATGGCGATAACGCACCCAGCGCACCTTTGCCGGCTGCGACAGCTCGACATACGCGTTCGGCCGGTCACGCTCCTCGCGCGCCACCGCGAGCTGCGTCCACTCGCGTCCGTTCGAGCCTTCGATGGCGAACGTCGTGTAGACACGTTTGGTGTTGGCGTAGATGTCCGCTTTCACGTCCGCATAGTCGACTTGCACCGCGCGAACGGTTTTGGCCGAGCCGAGGTCGACGGTGAGCGCCAGAGGAATCGCGGTCTGCTTGGCGCTCCAATACGTGCGCGGATCTTCGTCGGTGATCGGATTCGATTTACGGTACGAGAGCAGCATCCAACCCGTGAACGTGCTCTCACCCGCGGCAAGCTTGTGGTCCGGCATGCGCTGGGGAAAATCGCCGAAGCGGGTGTCGACCCACATCTGTCCGTCATCGTGGAAACCGGCGGCGAACAAACCGATGCGCCGCTCGAAGGGCCAGTTCAAACCAATCCAGGCGGTACCGGTGTTCCAGAGGTTTCCGTACGCGTCTTCGAAGGTCGAGCCGTGTCCCGCGCCGTTGACGAACCCACCGGGTTTATACGCGACCGGGTTGTATGGCGCGTACTCGAACGGTCCCAATGGCGTGGACCCAACGTAGACACCCGTGGCGTAGGCATTCTGCTCGGTACCCGGTGCCGCATACTGCAGGTAATAGCGGTCGCCGCGCTTGTTCATCCAAGCGCCCTCGAGGAACGGGCGTGTCTTCGTATCCTCGTGGTCTCGGCCAAAGCGCTCCCAACCGTGGGCTTCGGCGTCGAGGTTCACGAGCGGAACCGTGAGCCCAACCAGCGCCGGACCCGCGAGGTCGATCTGCGCGCCGTACAGAGGGAAGAGGTTCGACGCGCCCCAGTAGAGATACGTCTTGCCGTCGTCGTCGCGAAACAGCGCCGGGTCCCAGGGACCGGTCGGAGGCCCAACGCGCGTCAAAGCACGTGACGAGGCGCTCCAGCTCCCACTCGCCGGGGTGCTCGAGGTATAGAGCGGCGTCGGCGCCATCGCCGAGGGCAGCATCGACAACCGCGTATCGTCGGCGAGCACCGCCGGGGCTACGGGCTGGTCATCCGGCCAGCCGTTCGCTTGGACGAATCGCCAGCTGACGAGATCGCTCGAGGTCCAATAACCGTCGGCAAGGGTGGCGAACAAGAAGTATGCGCCGCCATAGCGGACAACGACGGGGTCCGCCCCGGTTCGGTACGCGATGTGCTGATCCCGTTGCTCGGGACTGTAGCGGTAGTCGATGTCGATCGGGTTCGCCCAAGTCGCGAGCGCCAGCGTCAGCCATCGCCTCATCCCCTGACTTGGTGACCGAACCAGGCACGTAGATCAACCCGATAGGAATGCGCATCGAGGTGCCCGTCGCGGCTTCCAAGAGCCAGCCCCTGGCCTGTAAGGTCGCCAGCGTGAGTCATCAGATCTCCCACGCCCGGCGGGTCGCCCACGAAGTCCTGCTGCGTGTCCTTCGCGACCATGCTTTCGCCGACCGGGCGCTCGATGCCGCGCTCGACCGATCCGGCATGGACGAGCGCGACCGCGGCCTCGCCACCGAGCTGGTCTACGGCACCTTGCGGCAGCAGCAGCGACTCGACTTCTACCTTGGCCAGCTCGCGGAGCGGCCGTTGCGCAAGCTGCACCCCGCGGTGCTCATCGCCCTGCGCCTCGGTGCTTACCAGATCCTCGAAACGCGCATTCCGGCGCCGGTCGCTGTGAACGAGACGGTGAGCCTCATCCGCCACGGTCACAAATACGCCACCGGCTTTACCAACGCGCTGCTGCGCAAGCTCGCGACCTTGCACGAGCGCGGCGAGCTGCCGCGTTTGGAAGACATCCACGAGGATCCCATCGATCAGCTCGCGGTCGCGGGATCCCATCCGCACTGGTTCTTGCAGCGCGTCGTCGGCGAAGTCGGCATCGACGAAGCACGCGAGCTGGTGGCGGCAAACAACCGGCCGCCGCCGCTGTCGGTGCGCGTCAATCGTTTGCGCGCGAGCCGCGAAGACGTCGCAAAAGCTCTGACCGACGCCGGGGCAGAGGTCGACCTGCCCATTCATTTTCCCGAGGGGCTGCTGGCGCGTGGCCTGGGCTACGTGCGCAACGTCGCGGCTTTCAACGACGGGCACTTCACGGTGCAGGATCTCGCGGCTCAGCTCATTGGAGAGCTCTGCGGCCCCGCACCCGGTAGCGTCGTGCTCGACGTCTGCGCCGCGCCTGGCGGAAAGGCCACCCACCTCGCCGAGCTGATGGACGACGAGGGCATCGTGCTCGCGGTCGACATCCATCCCGGGCGCACGCGCCTCATCGCCGACGCCGCGACGCGTCTCGGACTCAAATCGGTCGTGACTGCTGCAGCGGACGCGTCGGACGGCGCGGTGCTCGCGGAGAAGCTCGAGCAAACCGCCAAGACCCGCGAGGTCGACTTGGCTTTGGTCGACGCTCCATGCTCCGGCATGGGCACGCTGCGGCGAAATCCCGAGCTGCGCGGCCGGCAAGAGAGCACGATTCCCATGATGACGCGGCTCCAGGACGCGATCCTCGACAGCGTCGCCGGCGTCGTCAAACCCGGCGGAGCCCTGGTTTACGCGGTTTGCACGATCACCCGCGAAGAAGGCGTTGAGCGCATCGCGGCGTTTCTCGAGCGTCATCCCGAATTCGTGCCGGACTGGCCGCTCCACAACCCTTCGCTCGCCCCCTTCAAGAACCTGCACGAGGGTCCAACACCGTTTCCCTATTTCCGTACGTGGCCTCAGCGTCACGACGTCGATGGGTTCTTTGCGGCCCGGTTGGTGAAGAAGTAAGTTCGTAGAAGATGTTCCGAACCGCATGCATAGGCCTCGCGACGCTGATCTGCAGCCAGGCGGCAGCCCAAGAAGCCGGGTCGCGGCCGCCGGTGCGCGGCACGATTCCCATGCTCATCAACGCGGCGGAGGAGCCCACGGAGCCCGACGCCGTCTCGGGTGAGGCACCAGGCTCGGTCACCGAGCTCTTGGGAGGCTCTGCCCTCCAGGAAAGCGAGCACGACGTCTCCGAGAGCCGCGGCCGCTGGGCGATGCGTGAGCTTCTGGCGCTGGGGTTCGCGCAGTCGGAGGGTGTCGAAGCGCGTGTCGCCGCCATCGTGCGCGGCATGGAAGATCGGGTCTTCGACGATCAGATCGCTCTCATGCGCGAAGACGCTTGGCTCGACGGCTTCGAGCGTGCGCAGGCTCTCGCGTCACTGCGGCCGTTCACCACGCACCAGGTCGCACGCGTTTCCACCCAGGGCTACGACATCCCGATCGTCGACCACGAGCTCGTCGACGCCTGGATCGACTACTTCACCGGCAGGGGTCGCTGGTTCTTCGAGCGCTGGCTCGGCCGCAGCGAACGTTACATCCCGATGATGCGGCCGATCCTCGAGCAATACGGCATCCCCAAAGACCTCGTGTACCTGGCGATGATCGAGAGCGGCTTCTCCGCTAAAGCGTACTCGCCTGCGGCTGCCGCGGGCTACTGGCAGTTCATTCCCGGGACCGCGAAGCTCTACGGCATGCGCATGAACGCCTGGGCCGACGAGCGCCGCGACTTCGTGATCGCGACGCACGCCGCGGCGCGATATCTGTCGATGCTCCACAAACATTTCGGCGACTGGCATCTCGCCTGGGCCGGCTACAACGCCGGTGAGGGCCGCATCGGGCGGGCGCTCGCCAAGACCGGCGCCAAGTCGTTCTGGGAGCTCGTCGACCAAAACGCGTTGCCGCGCGAAACCCAGCACTACGTCCCGAAGATCATCGCCGCGGCCATCGTCGCGAAGAACAAAGAGCACTTCGGCTTCGCGCGCTACGACGCCTTGCGCCCTCTCGTGTACGAAGAAATCGAAGTCACCGAAGCTCTGGATCTCAAGCTCGTCGCCAAGGAGCTCGAGGTCGAGCCCGAGAGCCTGCGCGAGCTCAATCCGATGCTCATCTACGACATCACACCGCCGGGAAAACCTTATGCGTTACGTCTGCCGGTCGGCACCGGCCAGCGGGTGAAGACTTGGATGGCCTCGCTGCCACCGTCACAGCGTCTGACCTACGTGACCCACAGGGTCGCCAAGGGAGACACGCTCTCGTCGATCGCCAAGATCTTCAACACCACGTCGCAGATGGTGCAGGACTTCAATCACATCAAGAGCGCCAAATCTCTGCGCGTCGGTCAGGAGCTGATCATCCCCAGCTTGCGCGGCATCGCCAACAAGGACGCTGGGCCCAAAGGCGTAGTGAGCCCGTCATCGTCCGACGTGGCGAAGCTCACTGCCGCGACTCCCACCGCTGCAGAGGCGTCCGCTACGACGGCCAGTCTGCCGCCGAGCAGTCCGGCTCCGGCCACCGGCCAAGCTCCCCAGGTGACCGCTTCGGCGTACCAGAAGCCGCAAGCAGCCTCGAACGATCCGAACGACGTCATCGTCGCCGCCATCCTCGCCCGCAACCGGGAGCCCGGAGCGGCCGGCTCGAACCCGCCGTCGTCGCGTCCGCAAAAACCGCTAGCGCCTCAGGCGCCGCCCAAAGGCAAGGCCTCGACACACGTGGTCGAAGCCGGCGACACCCTCTGGTCGATCTCGCAGAAGTACGGTGCGACGGTCGCCGACGTGAAGCGTTGGAATGGCATCCGCGGTAGCGGAATCAAGGCTGGCGACAAGCTCAAGGTCTATACGCAGTAGCTCTCGCTGCCGTCCGCGGCGAGGGGAGCATCACGCGCACCGGCTCCAGGTGTTGCCACATGACGCCGGCGCGTCCCCACGCACGGTCCTCGAGCCCGAAGACGGTCGGGCGGGCATCGGGAAGCTCGAAGGTCCCGAAGATCCGATCCCAGATCATCAGCGCAACGCCGTAGTTCAAGCGATCGCGATCGGGCGTGTGATGAACCGCGTGCGCGTTTGGTGAGGTGAACACGCGAGCCAGCCATCGCCAGCGCCGCCTGGGGAAGTCGATGTTGGAGTGGTTGAACGAGTCGAGCAGGAGGATCGGCAGCGCAAAGCCGTAGGTGAACACCTCGGGTGACAGGCCGATGACGTAAGAGACGAGCATCACGCCGGTCAGCTTTAGCGTTGCATCCACGACATGCGACCGTCCGCTCGCGAGGACAGTCAGCTCGGCGGTTCCGTGATGCAGCTTGTGAAAGTGCCACATGAAACCGACGCGATGCTGGGTCCAGTGATAGACCCAGAGATAGAAGTCGAGGACCAGGAATCCCACGATGCCCTGGACGAGCGCGGGCACTCCGTTGGCGCTCATGCTCCACATCGGTGTTCCCCAGCTCAGGGTCTGCGGAATCACGAAGAGCGTCACGAACACGGAGGCCAAGCGCTTGAACGACACGAAGGCGGCGTTCTTGAGATTCTCGTCGCTGACCGCAGCGTAGTCGGCGTGGCGGAACAGCGCTTCGACCGCCAGCAAGACGATCACCGCGGCGATCTGCACGACGTTATGGGCGCTGTGATCGAGGATGAGCGGCGCGAGCAACGTCGCGAGGACCAGGCCAAAGAGCACGCGTGGGTGCTGCCGCTGCAAGCGACTACCGGAGAAGAGAAGGACCGTCGTTCCGAGGGCGAGATAGACGAAAACCATGGGGTGCCCTCACAACCACAACGGCGGGCGAAGCACCGTCGCACGCTGTTCGAGCGCCACCAAATGCGTGTCGAGGCGCACGGTCTGGGGAATGGCGCGGTGATCGTTGTTGCTGTTGATCACCGTCATCGTCGTGCCGTCGGTGTGCACGAGGATGGCGGCGTGCTCGTTGTTTGGCCAAAAGACGATCGAACCAGGCGGCGCAGAGGCCATGGGTACCGGCGTGAACCCGCGCGCCAGCAGCGCACCGCGCAACACGTCGGGAAATCCGTTCATCGGCTGGAAGGTGAGGCTCAAGTCGGGGAAGCCGACCTGGCTCAAGACGCTGGCGACGAAGGTCGCACATAGGCCGCCCTGGTTTGCGGGGTTGGCGGCAAATGCGACGGGAATGCCGAGCTCCAGGGCGCGGGTGTACGTCACAGCGCCGAGGAAGCTGCTTGCGCGCTGAACGGCCGCCGGGCCGATGCCCGTCACCGCAGGGAATACCGCGGGTGACACGTATCCCGTCGTTCCGACGATGGACGTCATGGGAGCCTCTAGATGTGGGGTGAGGCTCGAATATCGGCCGCTAGGCCATCAGGGTGCGTGGACTCTAGAACGCTGCCTGCGCCAGCGACGGGCGGCGGGCGTCTAGTCGTTGGCTTGAGGAGCGGGACCGCGGTTGGCGCAGCCGCCTTGGAGACGCATGACGCACTCGAGGAAGGTGACGTCTTTGCGCGAGAGTAGCGCAGCGGCCAGACACCGCATGTAGGCGCTCATGCCGAACTCGTGAATGATGGTTGGCGCATTCACAACCAAATTCCGCGTCGTAATGAGACCGCGCATGATACACCCCGGCTACAAGAGAGTATCGGCAAAACCTTAATAAGGTTGCGACAGTACAAACCCTTACAGGTTCATACATCGCGCCCGACACCCTTCTAACCCGAAACGGCACAGTCGTCGAATTTTGTGACTAAAAATCGGCGAGGTAGCCCTAGCGGCCGCGTACGTAGATCGATCCGAGCCGACCTGACAAGGGGTTTTACGCAGCGTGTCATGATCTCGGGGTGCCCAAATGTCGCTGCCCGGTCCGACCGGTGCTACATCTTCCCCGGTGTCCTACGCTCGCTCACTCCCCCCCATTGTGACCTTTGCTCTTCTCCTCGCCGCTGGATCCGCTTCCGCGGATGGACGCGCCGCGGTCAAACAGGCCGAGGGGCTGCTGGCCGAGCAGGAGAAAGACATCCCGCAAGCCTTGGGGCTGTTGCGCGAGGCGGCAAAGCTCGACCCGAGCGATATCGACGTCGCGTTCGACCGCGCCCGCATTGCCCTGGAGCATGCGGATCTCGCGCAGCCCGCAGACTATGACGACTATCTCAAGCTCGAGCCGGTGACGGCGGACCAACGGTTGTTGCGGGCGTACATCTTGGCGGCACGTGGACGAACCGACGAAGCGCGCGTCGAGGCGCAAGGCGCCGCCGCCGCGGACCCGACGAATACCGAAGCGCTCGGGCTCGTGCAGGCACTTGCCCCGAGCAGCGATCCCACCCCAGCCGACGACGCCATCGCCGGCCGTGTCCGCGTTTTCGGACGTTACGACACCAACGTGAGCGTTCTTCCCGACCGCACCGCGGCGGGGAGCTCGGCCGATCCCAACGCCGTCGCCGACGCCACCGATCGTCGCCGCGCCGCTGGCGCCCTTGGCGTGGAGGGTGATGTGCGCTGGACGCCTGTGCGAGGCGTCACAGAATTCTCGCTGCTTGGCGGCCTATCGTTCTTGGCGCACGTCAACGGGCGCAACGACGAAACGGACGCGGCGGGGAACATCCTGAAGCAAGGCGCGAAAACGTACGACTACGGCACCGTCGACTTGCAAGCGCGTCTCGCCTTCCCGCGCGACCGCTGGAACAGCGCCATCGAGCTCTACGGCTCGAGCGTGTTCATCGAGACCTTCCAAAAGCGCTACCTCACGGAGGGCACGCTCCTCGGCGCGGCCAACTACGCGATCGACGAGGGCAAGAGCTTCCGCGTCGGCGCCTATGGGCTCGGCGGCCTGCGCAGCTTCGGCGCGGGCTTCGGAGATCGCGACGGCCAACGGGTCGAGGGTGGCCTCACGGCCGACTACGGCAAGCGACGGGTCGGTCTCGGCGTGCGCGGCGGCTACCAAATGGAGCTCGCGAACGACAGCCTCACCGAGCGCGGCCCGCAGGCCATGGCGTACGTTCGCGGCAGCATCGATCGCTTGGACGGCATCGCCTCCTTCGTCTTTCAGAAGCGCGACTACTACAAGATCGATCGCAACGACTCGCGCTTCGGACCGACCGTGCAGCTGGCGTACGCCATGAACGATACGATCGCCGTCGTCGGCATCTACCAGTACCTGCGCAACGTCTCGACGGTCGCCGACGGCGCCGCTATCGACTACGACTACTCGCGACACCTTGCGACGCTCGGCCTCGAGGCCCGGCTCTAGGAGGCGATGATGATCAGCGCTCTCGTTGTGAGTGTTCTGGTAAGCCAAGCCGCTGGCCCCTCCGATGGACGCGTCGTGCTCACGCATGGCGACGTCGTCGTCCGCACCGCCGACACCAGCATCAAGGGCATGCCGGGCGTCCTCGTCCGCCAAGGCGATCAGGTTCGCACCGGCCCGGAGAGCGGCGTGCGCTTGCTCTTGGGTGGCAGCGCGGTCGTCGATCTCGGTGCCAACACCTCGATGGTCGTCACCCGCGCAGGCACCTCGAGCTCGGAGACCAAGATCAAGGTCTGGAGCGGTCGGCTCTGGGCGCGCGTCTCCTCGCTCTTCGGCAACAACGCGAAGTTCGAGGTCGAGAGCCCGAACGCCGTCGCAGGTGTGCGCGGAACCGAGTTCATCTTCGATGTTTCGCCGGATGGCGGCACCGAGGTCACAGTGCTCGATGGCTCTGTCGCCGTCACTGCCCGCGATGGCGGACCGGCGCGTTTGCTCGAGGTCGGCGACCGCATCAGCGCCAAGAACACCAAAGATCTTGCCCAGAGCCGCGCGTCCGAGAGTGAGCGCCATGGGTTGCGATCGGCAGTCTCCTCCGGCGGACGCTTGAACGCCGCCAGCGCGCCGTCACGCTTCACCGCCATCAGCAACGTGTCGCGGCCGGCACGCGACGCCAAGGGACCCGCGGCGCCCAACCTGCCGAAGTTCGATAGCCGCCAGGCCATTCCGCCGATCGATCTCGATCCGGCATCGGGCCGCACGCGCATCCGCGGAAACATCCAGCTCATCGACTAGCAGACCCATCGGGGAGGTCCGTGAACCAGCTGCTCTTGGTGTGCCTCGCCGGCGGCTTGGGGTCCGGCGCCCGCTACCTCGTCGGGCTAGCGGCCAAGCGTTGGCTCGGTGATGCGCTCCCCTTCGGCACCCTCGCGGTCAACCTGCTCGGCTGCTTTTTCATCGCGCTGGTTCTCGAGGCCGCAACTCCGACGCTCACGCCCACGCACCGACTCATTCTCGCCACCGGCTTTCTCGGCGGCTTCACTACCTATTCGGCTTTCAATTACGAGCTCTTACGCTTCGTGACGGAGGGCGCGCTGGGTAAGGCCGCCGCATACTTCCTCGCCACGACCGTCGGCTGCGCCCTGGCGGGTCTCACAGGGCTGTGGCTCGCGCGCTGACGCAACGCGTGAAGCTTCCCGCCGATAATCGCGGCTTCCCGACATTTTCCATGGAGGCCCACGATGAGCAGCACTCTCGCCGTGAGCGCTTTGCCCGTTCGTCTTGCCAACGGTCTGATCGCTCCCGCCAAACTTCCCACGATCAGCGACACCGAGCTTCTCGCGTTCGCGCCCCGCATGCAGAAGGCTCGCGCCGTCGACGCCAGCGACCGCATCGCGAAGCCGATTCGCCATGAAGCAGTCCGCGCCGAGTTCCTTCGCTTGCGCGAGATGGTCGCGTCGCTCGAGCCCGAGTACCAGGTGGGCGGCCTCCTGAACGGCAAGCGCTTCTCGAACGGCGTCGAGCTCTTATGGAAGCTCAGCGACAAGCCGGGCGACTGGGAAGTCATTCGCATCTATCGCGAGAACAGCAAGGGCGCCGAAGCGTTCGACGTCACCTTCCACCGCGGCACGCACATGATTCGCGACGTGGACATCGTCCGCCGCTTCATCGGTCACGAGCGCATCTGGCGCGCCGACAGCGTCGACGCCGCTACCGGCAAACACCTCGAGCGCCAGGGCCAAGACGAGCTCTACCTGTCGACCGACGAGTGGAAGGTGCTGCGCGACTGGAAGATCGCGCAGCGTTAGTCGTCCGCTAATACAGACAGTTGTTGATACCGCGCGAGGCGTCGTAGGCGCACTCGCCGCCGTAGAAGGCACACGGTAGGGCGAAGAGCTCACCACTCTCGCACCAGGTCACGGTCCCGGCATCGTCGCAGACGCCCTTGTAGGTGATGCCACCGCAAGGGTCGTTCACCGGCGGTTGCGTCTCGGCGCAGCCGTAGTAGCCCTCGACCGACGAGTAGACGCACGTCTTGTTACGCGTGCTGCAGTCGACCTGGTAGAGCTGGTCGTTCTCGCACCAGAGCACGGCGTTGTTCACGCACTTGCCGACGAAGGTGACGTTGCCGCAGGGCGCAGCCGGAGTCGGCTCTGGATCCGGAGTGGGAGTGGGATCGGGAGTCGGGTCAGGGGTCGGATCCGGCGTTGGGTCGGGAGTCGGATCAGGAGTCGGCGTCGGCGTGGTGGACGGCGCCGTGCCAGTGGCGCCGAGGAACGAGAGGTAGGCCGACACGATGGTGTCGACGCCGTACTGCGTGCAGTAGGTATCGCCGTACGAGGTGGTGCCCGCGAGCAGGTAGTTGCCGGCCGGATCGATGAAAAAAGCCGGGCCGCCCGAGTCACCGGCGCAGGTATTCTTGCCAGCGGTCTCGTACGCGAACTGCGTGGAGCCGACCTCGGAGATCGGCATGATCACCGAGCGCTTCACACCGTTGCCGCTCTGGCGCTGACCGTCTTCGATGCCGTAGCCGACGAAGGTGAGATTCGCACCGAGCCAGGTGCTATCGAGGTTGTTCAAGATCTTGAGCGGAGTCTCGGTCGCGTCTTGGTCGAGCGTCACGTAGGCGATGTCGCCGACCAGCGTGTCGCGGTTCCAAGCGGGGCTCTTGGCGCCGCCGGTGACGTTGTAGACCTTGCTCGGTGATGCCGAGTTCGGGCCGATGGCGAACTTGTAGTCGGTTGCCGCATGGTCATCGAGGCAGTGCGCCGCGGTGACGACCTTGCGTGGGCTGATCAACGTGCCGCTGCACCAGTTGCCGCCGTTGATGATCAGCGAACCAACCCCCGGGAGCCCGGCGAAAGCGGCACCACCAACGATGCGATCTTGGGCGACGCTCGCCTCGATGACGGGCACGTCGTCTGGCGGTGTCTCGACGCCACCGCATGCGAGGACCAAACCGAGGACGCCGAGTAAGGACAACCGAAACATCGTCGACATCGCAGACCCCTCAGATCGAGAGTGGCTCCGGATGCGCGTGGACGCAGCTCGAGCCGTTATCTGCTTTATCGGGTGAATGCCCGAGACGTTGCTGAATTCTCAGGCGTTTTCGCGGGAAGCGTCTGCCAGGATGTCAGACCGGCTGATCGTCTTCAAACCGGCTAATACGTGCAGTTGTTGATGCCGCGGGTGCCGTCGTAGGTGCAGTCGCCGCCGTTGGTGCCGCAGTCGATTTGCTTCACGGTGTTGCTCTCGCACCAGATGACGGTGTCGCCGCTGCAGCGGCCGCGGTAGGTCTCGCCGTTGCAAGGATCGGCGGCGGGCGCCGAGCGCGCGAGACACCCGGTGAACCCGTCGAGTTGGGAGAAGCCGCACGTCTTGCTACGCAGGGCGCAGTCGACCTCGTAGACCCGGTCGTCTTCACACCACGTGACGATGCTGCCGCTGCAACGCCCCTCGAAGGTCTCACCCGCACATGGATCGACCGGCTCTGGTGGCGGCGCGCTATTCGGCGCCGTGCCGGTCACGCCAATCCACGCGAGATACGCGGGGATGATGGTGTCGACTCCGTACTGCGTGCAGTACGTGTCACCGTACGAGGTCACGCCCGCGAGCAGGAATGTCCCCTGCTGATCGATGAAGAAGGCTGGGCCGCCCGAGTCGCCGCTGCAGGTGTTCTTGCCGGCGGTCTCGTACACGAACTGGGTAGGGCCGACCTCCGAGATCGGCATGCTGACCGCACGCTTGACGCCCATCCCACTCTGGCGCTGACCGTTGTCGACACCGTAACCAATGAAGAAGAGCTCGGCGCCGAGCCACGTCGAATCGAGATTATCGAGAACCTTGAGCGGCGTTTCGGTTGCGGCGCTCGAGAGGGTCACCACCGCAACGTCATTGACCACCGTCGAGTAGTTGAACCCTGGATGCACGCGGATGCTCGCCACCGAGTAGGTCTTCTCGGGGCTCTTGGCGTTGGTGCCGATGACGAACTTCCACGCGTTGGCGTTCGCGTTGTTGTGGAAGCAGTGCGCCGCGGTGACGACACGCCGGTTGTCGATGAGCGTGCCCGTGCAATGGGGAGTGCCGTTGCGAAGCAGCGAGCCCACGCCGGGTGCGCCGCTGAACGCCGCACCACCGATGATGCGGTCCTCCGAAATGCTGCCTTCGAGGTCGAGATCCCCGGTGGGCTCCGTGCCCGAGCAGGCGAGCACGGCCGTCAGCAGGCCCAGAGTGGACCAACGGAGGATTGGCGACATTGGGCGAACATACACGTCCGCCCACATCGGCGGCTTGGACTATCGACCGGTGCCCAGGAAGTCTTTGATCGAGCGATAGATGGCGTCTTTGTTGGGGATTTCGCTGGTGAGCACGCGCTCGTTTTCACGCAGCGCGTCACGCAGGTCCTTGATGAACTGACCCGAGCCGTAGGGTGACTCGACCTGGCCGTAGCAGAAGACGTTACAGACTGGCAGCAGCCGGTTCTGCAGGATGTCCATGCACAAGCGGGTGTCGTCCGCCGACCAGTTGTCGCCGTCGGAAAAGTGGAACGGGTAAATGTTGTAGTCGGTGGCCGGGTAGTCGGCGTCGATGATCTCGGCGCAGAGCTTGTACGCCGACGAGATCATGGTGCCGCCCGACTCGCGCGTGTGGAAGAAGGTCTCGCGGTCGACCTCTTTCGCCATCGCATCGTGGATGATGTAGCGCGTCTCGAGGCCCTTGTACTGGGAGCGCAGCCACGTATCGATCCAGAACGACTCGATGCGCACGATCTCTTTTTGCTCGTCACCCATCGAGCCCGACACGTCCATCATGTAGACGATGACCGCGTTGGTCTCGGGCTCGCTCTTGATGTTCCACGAGCGGTAACGCCGATCGTCGCGCGTCGGCATGATGATCGGGTTCTTCTCGTTGTACGTGCCCGTGATCACCTGCCGCCGCAGCGCTTCGCGGAACGTGCGCTTGAAGTGGCGCAGTGACTCGGGGCCGACGCGACGCACGCCGGTGTAACGCGTCTTTTGCGCGACGATGCGCTCGCTGCCCTTGGGCTCGATCTTCGGGAGCTCGAGCACTTCGCCGAGCATCTGCGCGAGCTCTTCGAACGTGATGTCGACCTCGAGCGAGTGCGACCCTTCACCCTCGCCCGCTTCGTGGCCGTCACCAGGCTGCTGGATGTTGCCGGGCTGCAGCACGTCGCCGACGCCGCCGTCACCTTGCCCAACCCCTCCGCTATCGCGGTGATCGAACGTGAAGTGCGGGAGGTCGATCTGCGGCACCGGGATCGAGATGAGATCTTTGCCCTGTTTGCCGATCATCTCACCCTGAGAGATGTACTTCTTCAGGTTCTGCTTGATGCGGCCGCGCACGATCTGACGGAAGCGCGCGTGATCTTGCTTGATCTTGAGGGCCATGGAGACTGGAAGTGTACCGCTGGCTGGATGCGAATCTCAAGCGGCGCTTGCCAGTGCTGCGCTCATTTAGAGCCAGCTTTGGGCCTACATCGTCCGAGGAGGCAAAATCGTGAGGATCCGCCAGACCCTGGCGTCTCACCGCCGCGTTCGCTACCACTAGGAAGTGGTACGCCGCCCACTCCTGACCAGCGCCTTGCTCATCGTCGTGAGCTGCTTTCGCGCGACCGTCGATCTCGACAATCGCTCATGCGGCGCGGGCGACTGCGCCGACGGGTACGTCTGCAACCCCCTGACCAGCGAGTGCACCCCACCGGTCACTCTCGACCCAACCAGCGTGAGCGACGGCGACGCCTGTGAGCTCCCCGGCACGTTCGTGCCATGCGCATCGGGCACCAATGGCTGCGAGAGCGGTTGCCGGATTTGTGCGCCCGACGCCACCTGGAGCGAGTGCAGCTGCACCGGCTTGAACTGCGCTTGTTTCCCGACGAATGGCGGCATCGAAGAGTGCGACGGTTTCGACAACGACTGCGACGGGCAGGTCGATGGCGAGGGAACCTCCGGGTGCACCCAATCATGGGTCGACAACGACGACGATGGCTTCGGAGTCGGCGACCCCATCTGCATCTGCGGCCTTCCCGACGGCCGCGCCGCGCTGCCCGGTGATCCCGACGACACCAATCCCAACGTCAATCCCGACCAGGGTGAAGTGTGCGACGGCGTCGACAACAACGGGGACGGCAATACCGCGCGAGAGATCGACAACGACCTCGACGGCTACGTCGAGTGCGCCCCCTGGGTCGGCTCCAATCCCAACGTCGTCGGCGGCGGTGACTGCAACGACACCAATGCCGCAATCCACCCGGGCGCCACCGAGATCTGCGACGGCGTCGAAAACGCCTGCCTCGGCTTGCCGAGCGACGAGACCGACAAAGACGGCGATGGCTACCTCGGCTGCGAACCGGTGCTCAACGCGCCGCCAGGGATCTTGGGCGGCGGCGACTGCGACCCATCACGCGACGACGTGTTTCCGGGCGCCCCCGAGGTGTTCGACGCCGTCGACAACGACTGCAACGGCAAGAGCGACGAGTGTCTGATTGACTGCGATTGCGGACCCGCACTGGTGTCTTGTTACCCCTTGGATACGTTGCCGGTGGCAGTCGACCTAGGCAAAGCCTCGGTGGACGGCACCATCGAGGCCGGCACCGGCGCGACCGCGGCGGCGGTAGTCGGCATGGGTTACGCCATCAACACCGGCTACTACGTCGAGGGCGACAGCAGCAGCTTGCACGACATCCGCCGCTTCTCGCTGAGCGCCTGGGTCAATCCGCAGAGCGAGCCGTCCACGGGCTCTTCAGTCCGCTACATCATCGACGTTCAGAGTCAGTACGGGATGTGGCACGCGAAGTCCGGCGAGCTCGGTTGTTTCTTCGTGGACACGAACAGCAACGTCATCACCGTATCCATTTCCGGCGTCCTGCCGGTGAGCACGTTTTCGCACGTCGGCTGCGGCTACAACGGCACCACCTTCCGCCTTTATGTCGACGGCAACGTCGTGGCTTCACGGAACGCCACCGGCAACGTATCGACCAGCGATTCGGACAAGCTACGCATCGGCTCGAACAGCCCGAGCGGCAGCTCCTTCATCGGCATCATCGACCATCTGAAGATCTTCGACATCGGCATCGGCGACCGCCGCATGTGTGCCGAAGCCCGGCAAACCGACTGCAAGTCGCTTTAGCGGACGAGCCAGGAGCCCAAGGTGTCGAGGACCTCGGAAAGCGCGTCGTCGTCTTTGCCGAGCTTTTCGCCCTTCGACAACCAGCGCACCAAAAGCGAGACTTCGCTACGACCGAGCGCCCCATCGCCGATGAGCTTCGCGAACAAGCGGTCGCGCTCTTCGGGGAACAAGGCGCGCACCAGCTCGGCGACGTCTTCGGCCTTGAGCGTCTTGTCCTTCTTCTTGTTCTTGAGCTCGCCCGCCCGCTTCTTGATGATCTCGAGCGATTGACCGGGTGAGGTCGTGTCCGAGAGGTCCATCACCGGCGCGCCCGGGGCGTCGACGCCGAGCGGCAAGCCGTCCCAGCCGGGCAGCGGTGGTACCTCGAGTGAGCGTCCCACCTGATCGAGGTCGCGCACGAAAGCACGACCGGCCTGATCACGCAGCGTCGGGTTCCCAGCGGTCGCCATGCGGACGAACTGCATCCACATGCGCCCGCATTGTTGGGCAGCGACGAGCTCTGGCGGCACCAGCGCCGAGCACAGGATGCCCAAACGTTTGGTGACCTCGTTGGCCTCGTCGGGCTTCTGCACGATGACGCGCGCCGCGATGGCGTACATCAACAGCACCTCGGAGACGTCAGACGGCATCTGCGGGCGGAAGACGCCCGAGATGTCCATCTTGCTGGCTTTGCTCTTGGAGGCGCTCACGGCGACTTCAACTAATCTTTCGCGTCACCGCGCGCAAAGATGCTGGCGACGAAATTGAGAACGTCCGTCGCCGACACCTCGTCGTAACCGTAGTTACGAATCATGCGCTGCTTGACGATATCGATCTTTTCTTGGGTCTCACGGTCGACGACATTCGAAACCAGCGTCGTCAGCTTGATCGAGTCCTTCTGGTCCTCGAAGAGCTTGAGCTCGAGCGCCTTGTGCAGCCGCTCGTTGGTGCGGAAGTCGAACTTTTTGCCTTCGACCGCGAGCGCACCGATGTAGTTCATGATCTCGCGGCGGAAGTCGTCTTTGCGCGACTCCGGAATGTCGATCTTCTCTTCGATCGACCGCATCAAACGCTCATCGGGCTCTTCGAACTGCCCGGTGTACTTGTTCTTCACCCGCTCTTTCTGGGTGTAGGCCTTGATGTTGTCGATGTAGTTGGAGACGAGCTTGGTGAGAGCTTCTTCGTCGGCGCTGATGGCGCGCTGGACTTCGCTCTTCACGATGTCTTCGTACTCTTGCTTCACCATCGCGATGAGCTCGCGGTAGCGCTTGCGATCGTCTTCCTTGTTGATGAGCGAGTGGCTGGTGAGACCCGCCTCGAGCTCGTTCAGCACCAAGAACGGATTGATCGACCCTTCCGCTTTATCGGACACCAAGGCGTTCGAGATCTTGTCCTGGATGTAGCGCGGCGAGATACCGCTCATGCCCTCGCGCTCGGTCTCCTTGCGTAGCTCCTTGACGCTCTCCTCGGTGAAGCCCGGGAGCATCTTGCCGTTGTAGAGCTTGAGCTTCTGCAAAGTCGTGAGGTTCGCCTTCTTGGGATCCTCGAGGCGCGTCGCCACGGCCCACATGGCCGCCATCTCGAGGGTGTGCGGCGCGATGTGCACACCTTTGATTTTGTCTTTGTTGAAGTCCTTCTCGTAGATTTTGATCTCTTCGCCGAGGCGCGTGATGTACGGGATGTCGATCTTCACCGTACGGTCGCGAAGAGCTTCCATGAACTCGTTGTTCAGGAGCTTCTTGTATTCGGCCTCGTTGGTGTGGCCGATGATGACCTCGTCGATGTCCGTTTGAGCGAACTTCTTCGGCTTGATCTTGTGCTCTTGCGATGCACCGAGCAGGTCGTAGAGGAACGCGACGTCGAGCTTCAGGACCTCGATGAACTCGATGATGCCGCGGTTCGCGACGTGGAACTCACCGTCGAAGTTGAAGGCGCGCGGATCGGAGTCGGAGCCGTAGACCGCAATCTTGCGATAGTTGATGTCGCCGGTCAGCTCGGTCGAGTCCTGGTTCTTCTCGTCTTTCGGCTGGAACGTGCCGATACCGACGCGATCCTTCTCGGAGAGGATGAGCCGGCGGACTTTGACATGGCTGATGACCTTGCCCATGTCGCCCTTGTTCTTGCTCATCAGATCCTGGAACACGAAGCGGCAAGCCGGGCACAGCTCGCCCTCGACGTTCACCTGCGCTGGATCGATGCCGACGTCTTTCAGAGCGCGCGCACGCAAGTCGTACGGGATGAGATGGAGCGGGTCTTCGTTCATCGGGCAGCGCATGGTCTCGCCGCCGGCGTTCTCGCCGAGGTCGCGCCACTCGTAGGTGTAGAGGGCGCCTTCGGGCTTGCGTGAGTAAGCTTCGGCGCCGCGCTTCAGGCGACGTGCGATGGTCGACTTCGAGCTACCGACCGGGCCGTGCAAGAGGATGACGCGCTTCTCGGTGCCGTAGCCCATGGCCGCGGACTTGAAGACGTTCACCAAGCGCATGAGCGGGATGTCGAGACCGAAGACCGCCTCGGCGCCGTCGTTCTCGGGATCCTCGAAGAACTTGTAGTGGACCAGCTTCTTCTTCGAGTCGATGTACTCTTCGCGGCCGTACGACAGGATCATGTCGTACATGCGCTGGAAGGCGTTGCGCGTGACCTTCGGGTTCTTCTTCACGATGTCGAGGTAGTCCTCGAACGTGCCTTCCCAGTGCAGCTCTCGGTACTCATCGAGATTCTGCAGGGCGGCGATCTTCGCGAGCAAACCAGCCATGGATTGAAATCCTTCGAGCGGGTGCGGTGCGGTTAACGGGTCCCACTCATGGTTACACAGTGGGCCAAGACACTCAACTTGCACTCGGGCCGCGGAGAGAGCAAGTAACGCCGCATGAGTCGTTGGATTTTCGCGGGTCTCGTGGTGGCGGCGACGCTCCCGGGTCCTCTGTTGCTCGCGAAGCCAACAATCGAGACGCCGTCAGCCACGAGCGAACCGCCAAAAACGCCCAGTGCGGAGCCGCCTGCTCTCGAGCCTGCTCCTCCGGCGCCCGTTCCTGCTCCCGCTGCTCCATCACCCAAGGTCATAAGCGAAGCGCGTGCCGGGATGGGCACACGCATGCAAATTCTCGTCTACACCTCGGACGAGACCGGCGCGCGCACGGCCATCGCCGACTGCTTCGCGGAGTTGACGCGACTCGAGCAGGCGCTGTCGGAGTGGATCCCCACGTCCGAGGTCAGCCGCATCAACCTCGGGGCGGGTAGCGCCCCCGTGAAGGTCGGCCCCGATACGCTGGCGGTCGTGACCGCGGGAAAGAAGGCAGCGGAGCTCACCGGCGGTGGCTTCGCGATGACCTGGCTCGCGCTCGCGGGGCTGTGGAAAATCCCCCCGCCGCAGGGCGAAGCGCCACGTGTGCCCGCGAAAGCGGACGTCGACCGCGTTCTGCCCCTGATCGGCGACGCGGCGATCGTCGTCGACGCCACCGCGAGTACGGTGCAGCTCCCCCGCGGGGGTATGGCCATCGGCGTCGGCGCCATCGGCAAGGGCTACGCCATGGATCGTGTCGCCGACCTGCTCGCCGGGCGTGGTTTCAAGAACGTGCTGGTTTCCGCCGGCGGCGATGTCGTAGCGCGCGGCAGCAAAGGCTCGCGTCCGTGGTCGGTCGGCATCCAAGACCCACGCGGCCCCGGCTATTTCGCGGTGCTGAACCTCGTCGACCAGGCAATTTCCACCGCAGGCGACTACGAGCGCTACTTCGAGGTCGGTGGCGTCCGCTACCACCACATCCTCGACCCCCGCACCGGCTTCCCCGCCCGCGGCACCCGATCGGTGACCGTCATCGCGGACAAGGGCGTCCTCACCGACGGCCTCGACACCGGCATCTTCGTGATGGGTCCACAAGCCGGCATGAAGCTCATCGAAGAAGACCCCAAGCTCGAAGGCGTCATCATCGACGATCAGAACGCCATGACCATCTCGACTGGCCTCACGAAGACGCTGCGGGTGCTGAGGCAGCCAACGCAGTAGGGCCACCCTCGCAAAAGGTAACTGTCACTCATGCGAGGTCGAAGAGCAGCACCTCGGCCCGCTCATCCCCCACCATCTCGATCGTTCCCGGCACGCCACCAAACGCGGCGTCCCCTCCCTCGAGCAGCTCGCCGTTCACGCTGACGAGCCCACGCGCCACCTGCAGCCAAACATGCCGCCCCGGCTGCAGCACGAAGCGCGCTCCATCGCCCTTCCCCAGCGTCGCCGCATACAGGCGACAGTTCTGCCCGATGGTCACGCTCTTCTCTGCCCCATCGGGTGACGCGATCAATCGCAGCCTGTTCGTCTCCGGCGCGATCGGTCGCTGCTCGTAGCTCGGCGCATACCCCGTGCGCTCCGGCAGCAACCAGATCTGCAACAGGTGCACCGACTCGCTATGCGATGCGTTGAATTCGCTATGACGGATGCCCGTTCCAGCGGACATGCGTTGGACTTCACCGGGCACGATGATGCCGCCGTTGCCGAGCGAGTCCTTGTGCGTGAGGCCGCCCTCCATGACGTAGGTGACGATCTCCATGTCGCGGTGGGGGTGCATGGGGAAGCCGGCGTCGGCCTTGATGCGGTCCTCGTTGATCACGCGTAGGGCGCGAAAGCCCATCTTGTTGGGGTCGTAGTAGTCCGCGAACGAGAACGAGTGGTGGGTGTCGAGCCAGCCGTGGTTGGCGTGGCCGCGGTCGATGGCGCGGCGGATGCCGAGCGTGGCGCGCTCTGGGGCGGAACGAGCGTGGGAGCGGCGTATGAAGCCCGCTGCGGTCAGACCTACACCCATCGCGAGCAGGGACCGGCGTGAGATTGCCATGGCGGGATTATCCCGCGTCGCACGGCCGCGTGTAAGTAGTTTCGAGCCCGCACGCACCCACCGGCGCGAGGGCTTTGGGGTCGCCGCCATGCCTCAGAAAAGCCTTGAACTTACCGCGAGAAACCCGATGTCGCCGAGCCGAGAGCTCGTGCGGCTCGTCGAGAAGAGCAGCGAGCACGGTTCCAAGGGGGGCATCGACCTCGCAGAGCTCATGGAACCCGTCTCCATGCGCTACGCACCCCACTTGGACAGTGCAGACGTACGCGCCTTGGTCGACCGGTTGGCGTTTGCATGACGACGACGCCCGAGTCGATCGCCGAGCACATTCTCCGCAGCGACCTCGAAGGCAAACGTCGTTACGACAGCGCCTCGGTTCGCCACATCTTGCCGCTGCTGGTCCTGCAGGGGGGGTACCCGCCGTCGGTCAATCCCCGCGTCGACACCATCATGCGCGACTTCGCGGAGGCCGCCGGCATTGGCCCGAAGATGTCCGCTCGAGCGATGACCCGCGCGATCAACGCCTACTACAAAGATCACCCACCCGACCCCGAGCTCATGGCCGAGGTCAGCGAGGGCGTGCAGGCGATCGTCATGACGCGCATGAGCGCCGAGTCGGCGCGGCACCTGCGCACTCACGCCCGCGAAGCCAAGCTACCGAGCCCGTCGCGCCGCCAGGCGGTGGTCGTCCACGATTGAGTAGGTCCCCGGCCTCAGGCATGGTGCCGGCCAAATGATCGAAACCAGTGGCCGGGACGCCGGCCTCGTCCGTTCCGTCGGTCTGCTCGCCTTTCTCACCACCATCATCAACTGCGTGATCGGTGCCGGTATCTATCGGCTTCCTGCGGAGATGGCGCACCTGTCGGGGGCCTACTCACCGTTCGCTTATCTGGCCTGCGCCATCGCCATGGGAGCGGTCGCGCTGTGTTACGGCGAAGCCGGCTCTCGTGTTCCCACTAGCGGCGGGCCGTACGGCTTCATCGATGCGGCCATGGGCGGCTCGATCGGTTTCGTCTCGGGCGTCATGGTCTGGCTCGCCGGTGCGCTAGCGGCTGGGGGCATCTCGGTGGCGTTCGCCGAGACCATGGGCGTGCTCGTGCCTTCGCTCGCCAATCCGCTTTGGCGGAACATCTTGGTGGTGCTCGTGACCATCGTGTTCACCGCCGTGAATCTCGCGAGCGTCGCGACTGCGGCGCGCATCATTTCGTGGGCCACCCTGGTGAAGCTCATGCCGCTCATCGTCTTTCTCGCGGTCGGAGCTTTCGCGGTTCATGGCGAAAACTACGTGCTCCCCGAGACCTTCGACGCCGGCGCCTTTGGTCGCGCGAGCGTCCTCGGTTTGTTCGCGTTCACCGGCATGGAAACGGCGCTGGGCGCGAGCGGAGAGGTCCGCGATCCCGCGCGCACGGTGCCGCGCGCTTTGATGTGGGCCATGGGCATCGTCGCTGTCGCCTACGTCGCCATTCAAGTCGTCGCTCAGGGTTTGCTCGGCAACGCCCTCGGCGCCTCTCCCGCTCCGATCGCCGACGGGCTCGCGACGGTGAGCCCGGCGCTACGCAACCTGGTGCTCGCCGGCATGCTGGTCTCGATGCTCGGCTGGCTCACCGGCAACGCACTGGGCTCGCCACGCGTCCTGTTCGCGTTCGCGCGCGACGGGTTGCTCCCGCAGGTCATGGGCAAGGTGCATCCCAAGACACGCGTGCCCCACGTCGCCATCATCGTGAACTCGGTCATCACCATGTCGCTGGCGCTCTCCGGCACGTTCCAGAAGCTCGTGGTGTTGTCGACTCTGGCGGCGGCGATCGTCTACTTCATGGGCTGCATCGCTTGTCTCATCCTGCGCAAGCGCGACGTGAAGAGCGTCGGCGAGCCCTTGAAGCTGCGCATCACGCCGGTGATCGCGGTCGTGGGCATGCTCGGTATGGCGGCCATCGTCTCGCAAGCGACGCAGGACGAGATCATTGCCTCGATCGGCACTATCGTCGTCTGCTTGGGCTACTACTTCATCCTGCGCAAGCTCGGCCGCGTCGGGTCGGCGACCGCACCTCAGGCCCAGCCGCAGCCTCAATAACACGGTGAAATGGCGTCATGTGCCGCCGCGCATCCTCGCCCGCGCGGCACCGATAAGGACGGCCATGGAAACATCTACGGCGACGAATCGTGTAGTTAGCGGCCTCATAGTCGGCGAGACCGTTCCTCCATCGGGCCCGCTGCCGGGCCTTCCCGTCCCGGTTGCAGACACGCCTCAGCCTGCGAAGCCATCCAAAGCGGCCGAAGCCTGGGAGCGCCTGAAAAACAGCCCGCACGGTCGCACGATACGCGCCCTGGGTGCCCGCACCGGCGGCTTCCTCGCGGCCGCGACGCCCCCAGTCGTTCTCGCCGGCGTGGGCTACGCCATCGGCAGCTATCATCCCTTCGAGCTGTCAGCCGGCTTCGGCGTCACTATCGGCGCGATCGCCGGCTGCGTGCTGAACACCACGCAGTTCGGCGTCAATGACGAGCTCGTGCCGACGTTCAAGCGCCTCGGTCACAAGTACCCGTACTTCGCGAGCTGCCTCAACGCGACCCTGACCACGGGCGTCCCCGCCGCGGTGGCGGGCATGAGCGCCTCTCACTATTTCAACGGCGGCTGGGGCGTTACCGCCGCCGTCGTTGCCGGCATCCTCGGTACCGTCTACGGCGGCATGGTCCAGGCGGAGCGCGTCAAAGACGCCCGCCGCCGAGAGCTCTGACTCTGACCTCAGTACGCAGCGATGGATTCGATTGCCGCGAGGACGTCTTCGTTCTGCGGCAAGATCGAATCCTCTAGGTCGGGGTGGTAGCCGACGAAGGTGTCCTTCGAGGCTACACGCCGGACTGGAGCGTCGAGGTACTCGAAGAGCTCGTCGCTGATACGCGCGACGATTTCGGCACCGGAGCCCCACGAGAGCGAGTCTTCGTGGACGATGAGCGCGCGGTTCGTCTTCTTCACCGAGGCACTGATCGCGTCCCAGTCGTAGGGGCTGATGGTGCGGAGGTCGAGGATCTCGACGTCGATGCCCTTCTCCGCCGCCATCCTCGCCGCGTCGATCGAGCGCTTCACCAGCGCGCCGTAGGTGATAACGGTGACGTCTTTACCTTCACGGATCTTGTTGGCCTTGCCGAACGGGATCATGAAGTCGGGGCCCGGATAGGGCGCGCGGTTGTACGTCTGACGATAGAGATGCTTGTGCTCGAGGAAGAGCACCGGGTCGTCGCAGCGGATGGCGGTGCGTAACAAGCCGTTGGCGTCGAGAGCATTCGACGGCAGGACGACACGCAGGCCCGGGATGTGCGCGAAAATGGACTCGCCGGTCTGCGAGTGGAAGACCGCGCCGCCCTTCAAGTAGCCGCCATAGGTGCTGCGGATGACGAACGAGCTCGAGTAGGTGTTGTTCGAGCGCCAGCGCAGCTGCGCCATCTCGCTGCGGATCTGCATCATCGCCGGCCAGATGTAGTCGAAGAACTGGATCTCGACGACCGGCTTCATACCACGCATCGCCATGCCGACGGCGCGACCGACGATGTTGGCTTCGGCGAGCGGCGAGTTGAAGACGCGCTCTCCGCCATAGCGGCGCTGCAGACCGTGCGTCACCTTGAAGACGCCGCCTTTACCCTTCACTTCTTCGAGAGCTTCTTGGCGCGAGGCGTCGGCAACGTCTTCGCCGAACACCACGATGCGGGCATTGCGTGCCATCTCGTCGCGCATGCAGGCGTTGATGAGGTCGACCAAGGTCTTGTCGTCGCCATCGCGGAGCGGCTCCGACGAGAACTGCTCGCTGGTTGCCGGCTTGTCGGGCGAAAACACGAACGTCGCGGCGGACTCGGGGGTCGGCGGCGGAGCGACCAGGGCCTTCTCTTTGGCCTCTTCGAGCTCGCGTGCGACCTCGGCCTCGAGGTCCTTCACCTTCTTCTCAGCGATACCGAAGTCGTCGATGAGGCGCTTGCGATAGGCAGGAACCGGATCGCGCTTGGCGTCTTTCTCGCGCTCGGCCTTCGAGCGGTAGAACGACTCGTCGTCGGACAGCGAGTGCGAGTACGGGCGCACGACGTGCGAGTGCATGAGCACCGGGCCCTTGCGCTCGCGGGCGTGCGCGACGCCACGCTGCCAGGCGAGGTAGCTCTCCTCGGGGTCGCAGCCGTCGAACTCGATGCGCAAGAGGTTCGGGTAGCCCGACAGGAGCTTGCTGATCGAAGCGCCCGCGGTCTGGACCTCGACGGGCACGCTGATGGCGTAACCGTTGTCCTCGATGTGGAAAATGACCGGCAGCTTCAGGTTGCAGGCGGTGTTGAGGGCTTCGTAGAACTCGCCTTCGCTGGTGGTGCCGTCGCCGCTCGAGACATACACGACTTCGTCGTCGTGGAATTCGACGCCCTCGATGGCCTCTTGCACGGTGGCCTTGGGCACGCCGAAGGGCGTATTGCCGTCGTCCGCCTTAGCGGACTTCTTCATCTCGCGGACTTTCTTGTCGCCGGCACTCTCGGCGAGCTTGCCGTAGTAGACACCCGCTTCGGCGCAGCCGACGGCGTTCAAGAACTGCGTGCCGGTGGGAGACGATTGCGACGGAATGTTGTAGGCGGGGTGACCCCAGTGCGACGGCATCTGACGGCCACCACTCGCTGGATCATCGGCGGCGCCGACGGCTTCGAGCAACATCTCGTAGGGCGTAACGCCGAGGCCCAAGCAGAGAGCGCGGTCGCGGTAGTACGGGAAGAACCAGTCGTAGCCGGCCTTCAAGTGCATGGTCGCGGCGGTGAGGGTCGCCTCGTGACCAGCGCCGGAGATCTGGAAGTAGATCTTGTTCTGGCGCTTGAGCTGAATTTCGAGGTCGTCGATGCGGCGGCTCGTCAGCATCGTCTTGTAGATCTGCAAGCGTTGAGCAGCCGTGAGCTTCACGCCTTCGCCCTTGATATCGAGTTGCTTCACCGACGCGGTCATGGCGGCGGAACTTAGCTGTGCGACTGGGTTTTGGGAAGTCTCCTCAGCACATGACGGCAGCGAGGCTGTTGTGCGATGATCGCGGGGTCGTGACTGCCGAAATCGTGCGCGAATACGTCGGAAATATGCGTGCGCTGCTCACGACGAACGCGGCGCGTTATGGCCTTCTGGTCGAACGGCAAGTGCAATTCGCCCTCCTTCCCAAGGTCGCGGGCCCCCGGCACGCCTTGGAGCCTGCCCTTTGGGACCTCCTTACGATGCTACTCGAAGGCCATGAGGCCCCGGCCCCAGCGCTCGATGACAACGCCTTCGCCAAGGCCAGTGAAGCCGTAAAAGCAGGCAAGAGCTGGGTCTCGAACAACCCAGCGCGCTTTCCCAAAGCCGCCGTTGCTGTCCTCGCCGCCCTCACGGAGCTTCGTGAGATTGGGGTGTATCCCAAGCCCAAGTTGATGCAGGCTGGGTGACGATGCTGCGGCGGACCTGCTGCACCTTCCTCCTCCTCGTCGTGCTCCTTGGTTGCCAGAAACCCCCGGCACCCGAAGTCGTCGTGGTACGCGCCTCGGAGCTCATCGACGGTACCGGCGGTCATCCGCGGCAGAACGTCCGCATCGTCATCCGGCGCGGCATCATCGAATCGATCGAAAACGACAACGATCTCGTCCCGACCCTGAAAGGTGCGGCGGTCATCGATGGACGCGGCCTCACCATCACGCCTGGCTTCGTAGCGACCCTCTCGGAATGCGACCTCGAATCGCTGCGCGACGGCACCGCCGTGCATCGCGCCATGACCCTCGGGATCACCACGGCCGAGGTCGTCTCGACCGACCCGATACGCGCGGGTGCGCTGCGAACCTTCACGGGTGCTGCCCGCAATCGCGGACCGCGTATCGTCGTCGGCGCAACTCTCGCGCCCGGAAAGACAGGTGTCCAGACGCTGCGCGCGCTCGTTCGGCAGGCCGCTGACCGCGGGGCCGAGCTGGTGCACGTGCCGTTGGTCGGCGCCACCGAGACCGCTCGCGAAGCCTTGTGCGCTTTGGTGGACGAAGCACACGCCCAAGACATGCGCACCATGGTCGAGGTCGATAGCGCCGCGAGGTTCGAGGCAGCACGCGCCTGTATCGCCGAGACTTTGGTGTGGCGAGGCAACCTCCCGCCGGCAATCGAGCCCGAGCCACTGCGCGAGCTTCCCGAGGTGGTGGTAAACGCGGCCGAGACCACACCGGCCGCGGCGCTCGCATGGGAGAAGGCCGGCGCCTTGATGGCGATGAGCTACGGCGAGCCGATGTGCGCCTTGAACGGCGTCGCGCTGGGGCAGGTCATGGAGCGGCTCGTCAAAGGCGGCATGACCCGCGAGCGCGTCGTCGCGGCGTTTACCTCGGGAGCGGCGCGCACCCTCGGTCTAGGGGACGCGCTCGGTAAGATCGCGCCGGGCTACCGAGCCGACATGCTGCTGACGGAGGCCAAGGGATTCGGCACCGTGCGCCATGTGCTCATCGACGGTGTCGCGCAATCGTTCGAAGATCCACCCATCTTCCAGCGCTGGGTAGCCTGGTGGGAGCTGCGCTAGCCGCTTTCGCGCAACCTGACATCGTGTCAGCCGATAAGCTCATCAGAAACCGTCACAACGAAACTCGGTGAGCTCATGGACCTCAAAGCGGCAATGGACCTCAAAGCAGCATACGTCGGCATTCTCAACAACGACGCAAGTAACCCCATCTACACCGCCGATACCCGCGCGCGGCTGAAGCAAGCCGCGGACGACGTCGCGGCGGACAAGCTCCCGGCCGAGCAGGCGAGCAACCTCTCGCTCGGTGCGAGCCTCGTCCTGCTTCGCCAGTTTCAAACTGGTGAAGCGTTCGCGAGCTCAGTGCCAAGCGAGACCATCGAAGCGCGCAAGGCTTACGTGGGCGCACAGATCGAACAGCTGATTCCCAAGCTACAAGCCAACGGCTTGAGCGCATCCATCGCCGCGCTCGAAGGCGCCCGCGCCAGTGGAGACTGGGCGTTGATCGGAAGTTGTTACGCTGTTGCGAATGGCACGAACCTCCTGGCCGAGCACGATGCGAAGATCCGCGAGCGCGCGGCTCAGCTCGTCAAGAACATGAAGTAGGTGACCTCATGGATTTCAAGACTGTAACGCTCGACCTTCTCAGAGCGAACGCGAACGACCCGCTCTACGCTCCCGACACGCGCGCAAGCTTCACGCAAGCCGCGAGGGACCTCGAGGGGGGTAAGATCTCTGCCGAGCAGGCGAGTAACACGTCGATCATCGCGACCCTCGTCCTGACGCGCGATTTTCAGACCGGTAAAGCGTTCGCGAGCACGGTCCCGAGCGAGACCATCGATGCGCGCAAGGCGTACATCGGGGCGGGAATCGAGAAGCTCCTTCCCAAGCTACGAACCCAAGGCCTGTCGGCAAGCATCACGGCCATCGAGGGTGCACGGGCGAGTGGCGATTGGGCCGCCATCGGCGGCGCCTACATCACAGCCCAGGCGGCCAGCGCCGTCGTCGACCTGCACATCCGCTCGTAAGCCCTGAAATAACGTGCTCACTCGCTCGTAGTACCGGGCGAGGAGCACATTCATGTCGTATGACAATCCGCAAACGCGGCTGTATCGCTCACACGGTGTCGTCGCCGGCGTCTGTCAGGGTCTTGCCGATCGGCTCGGCGTCGATGCCATCTGGCTTCGCATCGCTCTCATCTTGGTGAGCCTCGTCGGCGGCACCGGCGTACTCTTCTACTTGGTGTACTGGGCCATCGTGCCGCGCCGGGAAGACGTCGTGCTCGAGCCTGCGACCATCGACATCGCAGGCCGGCGTACGTTTCGGCGGACAGTCACCGACAAGAAGCTCTCGGGCGTTTGCGCCGGGCTCGCGCGTGGCTGGAACGCCGACCCCAGTCTCATCCGCTTTGCGACGCTTGCGCTGTTCTGCGCCAGCGCCGGCAGCGTTTTGCTGGTCTACCTGGTGGCTGTCTTGGTCATGCCAGGTGCGCCCGACATCGCGCGGCCGCTCGTGGTGTGAGGGTTTCGCGCAACCTGACAGCGTGTCAGCCGATAAGCTCATCAGAAACCGTAACAACGATAACTTGGTGAGCTCATGGACCTCAAAGGCGCGTACCTCAAAATTCTCACGAGCGACGCAAGCAACCTCATCTACACGGCCGACACCCGCGAGAAAGTGAAGCAAGCCGCGGCCGACCTCGAGGCGGGGACGCTGTCTCCCGAGAACGCGAGTAAGATCGCGCTCGGTGTGAGCATGGTCCTGATGCGCGAGTTTCAGACCGGTGAAGCGTTCGCGAGCAGCGTTGCCCCCGAAGTCGTCAAAGCGCGTCAGAGCTACCTCGCTGCCAAAGTCGACGAGCTGCTTCCGAAGCTCCGCCAGAACGGGCTTGCAGCCGTCTGCGCCAGTCTCGAAGGTGTGCGCGCCAGCGGCGACTGGACCAAGATCGGCGCCGCTCTCATCCAAGCCAACGGCGACAACCAGAAGGCCGAGCTCCATGCGAGCATCAAAGCGGACTTGAAGGCAAAAGGGCTGATCTAGTCATGGACCTCAGTGCAGCATACGTCAAAATTCTCAACACCTACGCCAACGACGTCATCTACACGGCCGATACCCGCGCAAAGCTGAAGCAAGCCGCGGACGACCTCAAGGCGGGGAGGATCTCTGCCGAAGACGCGAGTAAGCTCTCGCTCGGCACGGCGTTCGTCCTGTTGCGCTCGTTTCAGACCGGTGAAGCGTTCGCGAGCTCGGTGCCCAGCGAGACCATCGAGGCGCGCAAGGCATACCTCGGCGGGGAGATCGAAGAGCTCCTCCCCAGGCTGCGAACGCAAGGCCTGTCGGCGAGCATCGCGGCCATCGAGGGAGCGCGAGCTAGCGGCGATTGGACGGCCATCGCTAACGCCTACGCGGAAGCCCAAAGCGAGAGCATCAAAGTCGACCTGGACTCCCGGAGGTAGCAGCCCGACCACTCGTGGTGTGAGGCTGTTCGGGCGTCGCGTCGAGGCCGTCGACCGGTGCGGTGGTGTCCGCCGCTTCGGCAATGTACGGCAGCTTGAGCGTGAACGTGCTGCCCGAGCCGATCGCGCTCGCCACGGTGAGCGTGCCGCGATGGGCCGCCGCGAAGTTGCGAGCGATCGATAGGCCGAGACCGGTGCCACCGAACTGCCGGGTCGAGCTGTTGTCGACCTGGAAGAACGAATCGAAGACACGCTCCAGCTTGTCATCGGGGATGCCGATGCCGGTGTCGATGACCTCGATGCACAAATAGCGATTGCGCTCGGGCTCGAAGAGGTCGAAGCGATCGGCGCCGACTGGCTTGTCGTCTTCGATAGCGACCTTCACGGTGATCTTGCCGCTCTCCGGCGTGAACTTCACGGCGTTACCGAGAAGGTTCACCAAGATGCGGCGGATCTTGTCGGTGTCGACCTGAATGGGCTCGACCCCATCCGCGATAGCGGTCTCGATCAAAATATTGCGTTTCTTGGCCTGCGGCAGCACGTCGGAGATCGCGAGCTTCACGAGGTCGCTGGGCGCGATCTCCGCCTTCATGATCAAGACGTTGCCCGACTCGATGCGCGACAGATCGAGCACCTGGCCGATGAGGCTGAGCAGACTCTCGCCCTTTTCCAGAATCGTTTTCACGTAGTCGCGCTGCTCGGGAACCAGCTCGCCCGCCATACCCTCGAGCAACATCTCGGAGTAACCGATGACGCTGGTGAGCGGCGTGCGCAGCTCGTGCGAAACCGTGGCGATGAAGTTCGACTTCAGGCGATCGAGCTCTTTGAGCTGGCCGTTCGCGTCTTGCAGCGTCTTGTTGACGCGCTCGAGATCCTCGAAGGCGCCACTAATGCTCGCGATGTGCACGCGGCTCGTCATCAGCTGCTTGTAGGAGCTGTGGATCACCACATCGAGCGTGCTCGACAGATGCGCGAGGATGCGGTCGACTTGCTTCTCGTTGGCGACCGGGATGGTGCGCAGCAGGCTCTGCAAGCGATAGAGGTCGAGCTCTTTGTGCTTGGCGAGCTCGGGCGGGACCTTGATGTCACCCGGTGCGTAGGGACCGAAGATGACGCGGCCGGCGAGCGAGCCTTCGTGGACGATGGGCGCTACTTTATAGCGGAGGCCCACGAAGTCATCGATGATCACTGCGGGGTCACCGGCGCGGATCGGCTGATTGCGCAGCTGATTCACCAGGCTGGTGAGCTGCACTTGGGTCTCGTGGATGCCGAAGAGGTAGCTCGATAACTGAGCGTCACCGGCGCGCACATCGACGAGCTTGCCGCCCTCCGCGTCGAACAGCTTGATGCCGATCCCGTAGAGCTCGCCGAAGCTCTTGCAGACCTCGCGAAAGCCTTCGACGTCAAGGAGCTCCGACAGGGGTGGAACGTCGTCGAGGATGGATGACGCGCTCAAGGTCGTGTCCCCCGTGGCGAGCGCGCCCCTGCCTTGCTCGCGGTGTCGGTACGCTGCGCCAGCGCGGGCGCTCCCTTGAAGTCGCCGAAGACGGCCTGAAGCAGCTCTTGGGCGCTGATCTGGAAGCGTTCCACGAAATGATATCGCCTGTTCAAGTCCAAGAAGAGCAGCTCGATGAGTCCGTAGAGCGTGTCGAGCACACCTTCACCGCGGAGCGCAACCGCCGGATAGACCGGCTCGCGTCCTTTTCGCGCGACCTCGGTCAGCTCGTCGAGGCTGCGGGCATTCGGCAGGTCACGTTTGTTGAACTGGATGACCACCGGGATGCTGTCGGCGTCGAGCCCGTTCTCGGTGAGAAAACGACGCATGCCTCGCCAGAACTCGTTGTTGTTCTGCGACTCACTGCGCTGGCTGTCGGCAACGAAGACCACGGCGTCGGCCCCGGAAAGGACGAGGCGCCGAGTCGCGGCGTGGATCACCTGGCCCGGCACCGTGAAGAGCTTGAGCTTTAGACGATAGCCGGAGCGGGTATTCATCGTCACAGGTAATACGTCGAAGAAGAGGGTTCGGTCGTTCGCCGTATCGAGCGTGGTCAGGCGACCGCAGGCTTCCGGCTTCAAAGCGCGGTGTAGGGCCTGGAGGTTGGATGTCTTACCGCTCAGCGGTGGGCCGTAATAAACGACCTTGAGCACGATCTCGCGCTGGGCGGTGTTGAATTGCACGGGTGCAGGATACCCAACACTCTTGGGGCGCCACAATTGGCGAGTGGCGCCTTGCGGCTTTACTTTGTGATCTCATGCCCCCCTTAGACGAGATGCGCGCGATCGCGCTGCGTCTGGCCCCTTCTGCGGGCATCCACCCGACGGCCCTCAAACGCTCGCTGATCATGCGGGCGGACGACCTGCCGCCGGCGACTCCCCTCATCTACGGCCCCATGCTCTGCGTGTGCCTGCAGGGCGACAAGCACCTGGCGCTCGGCAAGACCCTGGTTCGCTATGGCGAGGGCGACTGCTTCGTGGTGGCCGTCGACTTGCCGATCACGGGGACGCTGGTGCGCGCCTCGAAGGCCTCGCCGTATCTCGCTTTCGCGGTGGGCGTCGAGCCAGCCGACGTCGCGCAGGTCGACCTCGCGGGCGTGGTGGGCGCCGATGCCGAGCTCGGTCTCGCCGCAGGTGTCGCGAGCCCCGAGCTCCTCGATGCGGTATTGCGGACGATGCGCTTGCTCGAGAAACCCAAGGAGCTCGCCGTCCTCGGACCGATGGTCATGCGCGAGGTGGTCTTCCGGCTGCTGCAGAGCGCGCAAGGCGCGATGCTGCGCCATCTCGTGACCCGCGAAGGCGCGGTGGCGCAGGTAGCGAAGGCCATCGCGTGGATCCGCGACAACTACAGCGCCCCCATGCAGATCGACTGGCTCGCCAAACACGTCGGCATGAGCCAGGCCTCGTTCCATCGTCACTTCAAGGCGGTGACCAGCTTCTCACCGCTGCAGTATCAGAAGCAGATCCGCCTGCAGAGCGCGCGGGCCTTGCTCATCTCCGAGCGTAGCGACGTCGGCAGCGTGAGCAGCTCGGTAGGCTACGAGAGCACGACGCAGTTCACGCGCGAGTACAGCCGCATGTTCGGAGCGCCGCCGCGGCGTGATGCCGAGCGCATCCGCCAAGGGCTGGTTCCCGCGCCGAGCACGCTCCTCGTAGCGAGCGGCTAAAGCGTCGCCATGTCGATGACGAAGCGATAGCGGACGTCGCCGCGCTCCATGCGCTCGAAGGCCTGACTGATGTCCTTCATGGCGATGGTCTCGCACTCCGGGAGGATCTCTTTGGCGGCGCACAGCTCGAGCATCTCACGGGTCTCGGCGATGCCACCGGCACCCGAGCCCGAGATGCGCCGGCGGCCGAGCGCCATGGAAAGCGCGGCGACCTTCGCTTGCATGAAGATGGCGCCAACGAGAACCAGGGTGCCATCGACGTCGAGCAGGTCGACGTAAGGCTGCACCTCGTGTTCGACGGGAATGGTGTCGATGATGAGGTCGAAGGTCGAGGCTTTTGCCTTCATGGCGTCGGCGTCGGTCGACAACAGCGTGTGCTGCGCTCCCAGCGCCGTGCCTTCGCGCGCTTTCCCCTCGGAGCGCGTGATGACCGTGACCTCGGCTCCGAGGGCCACCGCGAATTTCACCGCGAGATGACCGAGTCCGCCAATGCCGACAACGGCGACGCGACTGCCCTTGCGGACGCCCCAGGTCTTGAGCGGCGAGTAGGTCGTGATGCCGGCGCAGAGGAGCGGCGCGACGCGGGCGAGGTCGAGCCCCTTGGGCACCGGCACGACGAACGCGTCTTTGACGACGATGTGCTTCGCGTACCCGCCTTGGGTGATCGAGCCATCGACACGGTCGTTGCCGGCGTAGGTCATGGTCGCGCCTTCGCGGCAGTAGTTCTCGTGGTGCTTATTGCACTGGTCGCACTTGCCACAGCTATCGACAGCGGTGCCGACCGCGACCTGGTCGCCGACCTTGTGCGCTTTGACGGAGCCACCCACGGCGGTGACGCGGCCGACGATCTCGTGACCCGGCACCATGGGATAACGCGCGATACCCCAGTCGTTGCGCGCCATGTGCAGGTCGGTATGACAGACGCCGGCGAAGAGGATCTCGATGGCGACGTCGTTGGGGCGCAGCTCGCGGCGCTCGAAGGCAAAAGGAGCGAGAGGGGCTTTGCTCGAGTGGGCGGCGTATCCGAAGGTCTTCATGTGCTGTCTCCTGTGACTCTAGGAAACAGCAGCGCGGCCGTTCAGCGTGAGCGCGATAGCGTCGAGTTCTTGCCTAAAACTATCAGTCGAGCTTGCCGTCGGCGATTTGCCCGGCCACGTCGTAGTCGCTCGCCTCTTCGACGATGATCTCGACCATGTCGCCCGGCGATGCGGTGCCACTGGTGATGTAGGTGACGCCGTCGATCTCGGGGGCCTGACCCGCGTGGCGGCCTTCGAGGAGCAGCTCGGTCTCCGACGAGACGCCCTGCACCAGCACCTTGATGCGCGTGCCGATCATCGCCTCGTGTTGCTCGCGCGAGATACCGCGCTGCAGCTCCATGAGGACCTCTTGGCGTTCCTTGGCGAGCTCGGGAGCGACTTGGCCTTCCATGGTGGCGGCCGGGGTGTCTTCTTCGGGCGAAAAGGTGAAGACGCCCATGCGCTCGAAGCGGATCTCTTCGACGAGGTCGCAGAGCTCTTTGAAGTTGGCGTCCGTCTCGCCCGGGAGGCCGGTGATGAACGTCGTTCGCAATACCAGACCAGGCACCTTGGCGCGGAGCTTACGCAGCAAGTCTTTCGTGGACTCGCCGCCTTTGCCACGACGCATGCGGCGCAACATGTCGTCGCTGATGTGCTGCAGCGGCATGTCGAGGTACGGCACGATGTGCTTCGAGCCGGCCATCACTTCCATGACCTCGTCGGTGAGGCCCTTGGGGTAGGCGTAGAGGCAGCGGATCCACTCGATACCCGTGGTGTCGAGGGCGCGCAGCAGCTGAGCGAGGTTCTCGCCGTCATCGCGGTCGTTGCCGAAGGCGCAGAGGTCTTGGGCGATGAGATTGATCTCGACCGCGCCGGCGTCTTTCAAGCGCTGGGCCTCGGCGACGATGTCGGCGATCGAGCGCGAGCGTTGCGGGCCGCGCAGCTTGGGGATGATGCAGAACGAGCAGGTGTTCGAGCAGCCCTCGCTGACCTTCAGGTACTGCGAGAAGCGAGCTTGCGAGGCGACGCGCGGTGACTTCGCGGTGATGGTGAAGTCCGGATCGGGGATGCCTTCGCGCAGGTTGCCTTCGGCCTGATGGCGGTACGGCACGAGCGCGTTGCGACCCACCAGACGGGCGTGGGGCTTGGGCTTCGCAGCGCCGAAGATGGGCAACGAGGCGCGTGTCTTCGGTCCGTGCTCATGCTGTGCGCTATCGCGGAGCACCTGAGCGATGCCTTCGAAGTTCCCGGTACCGAGGAAGTGATCGACCTCGGGGATCTCTTGCGCGAGCTGCGGCGCGTAACGTTGCGACAAGCAACCAGTGACCACGACCTTGCCGGCCTGACCGCCGGTCTTGAGCTTCACCATGTCGAGGATGGCGTCGACCGATTCTTCTTTGGCCGCGTCGATGAAGGCGCAGGTGTTGACGACGATGACGTCGGCGCCCTCGGGCGCGTCGGCGTGCGTGTAACCGTCAGCGGCCATGTGACCGAGCATGACTTCGCTATCGACTCGGTTTTTGGGACAGCCGAGGGAGAGGAAATGGACGGTCTTTTTGGAGGAGGTACTGCTCATACGGGTGTTTCGAAGGTCGGCGGCGCGGACCCTACAGATCGGGTGCCGAGTCGGCAAGCCCGGAATGCTTGACAACGTCGAGGCCGGCCGGGCCTGTTCCAGCGCCATGCTGCCGGCGCCCAGCTTTTCTCGTCACTTTCTGCTCATCTCCGCGCTGGCGCTGGCCTGGGGCAGTGGCTGCGGCGGCCCCTCGCACCACGAGCAGAACGAGGATGTGACCGACACCGACGACGCCACGGACACCGACGTTACCGACGTCGACGCCGGGGATGGGGACGGCGATGAGCTGCCGCCGCCACCTCCACCACCGCCTCCCCCGCCACTGGAACCGGTGACCAACTCGGGAAGCGCGGCACGAACCGGCTGGTACCCGAACCAACCGGGCCTGAACCCAGCCATCGTCGCGGGGACGACCTTCGGCAGGCGCTTCGCCGTGAGCCTTCCCGGGGGCGCTCTCGACCAGATCTATGCTCAGCCGTTGGTCTTCGAAGGCCGAGTGCTGGTCGTGACCGAGCTCAACAACGTCTATACGCTCGATGCCGAGACCGGAGACATCTTGGCGTCGGCGAGCCTCGGTGACCCCTGGGACACCGCCGACCTCGCGCCGGCGTGCCCAGACCTCGTGCCCAACATCGGCATCACCGGCACTCCAGTCATCGACCGCGATAGCGGTGTCGCCTATCTGCTATCGAAGACGTACGACGAGCCGAGCGGCGAGCCGGTCTATCTCGCGCATGCGTTGGACATCACGACTCTCGCGGAGATGCCCGGCTTCCCCATCGAGATCCAAGGTGTCGCCGACAATGATCCAGCGATCACCTTCAACCCGCTGACGCACTTGCAACGACCGGGGCTCTTGCTTCTCGATGGCGTGATCTACGCCGGCTTCGGCGGGCAGTGTGACGTCGGCTACTACTACGGGTGGATCGTCGGCTTCACGCCACAGGGCACCATCACCGCGATGTTCTCGGCCGAGGCTGGACCCGAATCACTTCGCGGCTCGGGCATCTGGCAGTCGGGCTCGGGTCTCATGGCGGACCACGAAGGCCGCATCTTCTTCACCACCGGTAACACCTTCTCGACCGTGGCTCGCGAACCGACGCCGGGTGCGACACCCCCCGGCTCGCTCGGCCAAGCGATGGTGCGCTTGCGCGTCGAGCCCGACGGCACTCTCACGCCGACCGACTTCTTCATCCCGTACAACGTCCGAGCGCTCGACGACACCGACGCCGACTTTGGTTCCGGCGGACCCGTGGCGCTGCCCGACGACGTCTTCGGAACTGCGACACATCCGCATCTCGCCATCGCCGCCGGCAAAGCCGGTGTCCTCTACCTCTTCGATCGCGACGACCTGGGCGGCTTCAAGCAGGGCGCGAATGGCGACGATGCGATGCTCGGCCGCGTGAACCTCCAGAGTGGCGCCTGGTCACGACCCGCGATCTGGCCCGGAGACGGCGGCCTTGCGTATTTCGTCCTCAACAACACCCGCATCCAAGTGATGCAGTACGCCGTCGACGGCGCAGGCAAACCTTCGTTCGCGAGCATTGGTCAGGGCGACACGGAGCTCGGTTACACCTCGGGCTCGCCCATCGTCACGTCGGACGGCACGACGCCCGGTACGGCCTTGGTTTGGACCGTGGCGACGACGGGTGCCTTCGGCAACGGCGAGCTACGCGCCTACGATGCGGTCCCTGACGAAGCAGGTGTCTTGCACCAGCGCTACGCCGACAGCTTCGGCGCAGCCACGAAGTTTTTCATGCCCGGCGTAGGCGATGGACGCCTCTACGTCGGCACGCGGGATGGCCGTGTCATCGCCTACGGCGCGCCGAGCACGTCACCAGTCACCGCGGAAGCAACCGACTTCGGCACCGAAGTGGTCGGCAACACCGTCACGCGCACGGTGGTCATTCGCGCAAATCGAGCATTGTCCCTCGAGAGCCTCGACGTGATCGATCCTGCCTTCACGGTCGACACGAGCGCGCTCGCGTTGCCACTCGCGATGGCAGCGGACGCCGAGGTCAGCGTCGATGTCACCTTCGAGCCCGATGCTTCCGGTTTGTTCCTGGCCACGCTCGATATCGGCACGTCGCTGGGCTCGGCTTCGGCGTCGCTCCGCGGGAGCGGACAATCTGCTGGCCCCAAGCTGGTCCTCTCGTCACCGTTCGTAAGCTTCGGCGGGGTCACCACCAACGACACATTTACCGTCAACGTCATCGCCAAGAACGTCGGGGCGCAGGTGCTCGTGTTCAGCGGCTCGGATGGACCCGACGCCCCGTTCTTCGCGCAGAACGTACCTGCCGCCGCTAGCACCTTGGCCTCGGGGGCATCGGTCACTTTCACGCTTGGCTTTCATCCGACCGCGGCCGGCGCTTACGGCAGCACGTTCACACTGAGCAGCAACGGTGGCGACGACAGCATCGGCATGAGCGGAACGGCGGCGAGCCCCGGTCACATGGTGATCACGCCGAGACCCGTAGAGTTCGGCGACGTCGCGATTGGCAGCGACGCGACACTCGCGTTCACGGTCGCCAACGACGGCGGCACGTACATCATCATCTCCAAATCCAAGCCACCGATCACCGGCGGCTTCAGCGCCGCGAGCGCGCTCGACGAAGGTACGCGCATCGACCCGGGCACCTCACGCACCGTCTTCGTGAAGTTCGCCCCGACGACGACGGGCAGTGCAGAAGCGTTCTGGACCATCACCTCGACCGACGGTCAGGGCGTACAGAACCTGCAGCTCACCGGGAACGGCGTGCCTTAGCGCTCGGAGTAGAGCTCACGGAGGCCTGCTGCTTCTTGGCCGAGCTCGGCAATCCAGTAGGTCGTCTGGCCCGCGTCCATGTCGCTGCCCTTGAGACGCGCCATGACTTGGTCGGCTTCTTTGCGCGTATCGCAGAGCGCCCGGGTCAAAGGCTTTCCGCGTGTTTCGGAGCAGACTGCATAAGCGACACGAATCATGCTGCGAGCTCCGGAAGACGGATCGTTGCCGTCGTGGGCGCATCGTCTTCTTGCAAGCCTTCGAAGCCGACGAGCTTGCGATCGTGGCCCCAACCGGGACCGAAAAAGGCGACGCGCAGGTCGGTGAGCGGCTCGTGCCAGGCAGGATCGCTGACGTAGCGGGCCATCGAGGGGCGCAAGGTGACGATGGCGAAGCCGTGCGGCGTGTCCGTTTTCAAGGTGCGCCCGGCGCAGACCATGACCTCGAAAGCCAGGGTTCGCGTGAACGCTTGCAGAAAGCCGGCGGCGACGGCGCGTTGCACGAAACAAATGCCTTGGCCGTTGGTGAAGAGCACGCCCGCCTTGTTGCCGTTGTACCCTTCCCGACCGGCGTAGCGCATGCGTTGGCGTGCAGCGAGACGCGAGATGAGGCCTTCCTGTCTGGCTTTGACCGCGTCGGGATGCGCCGTGAAGTCGAGGAGCTCGAGATCATGCGCGACGTCGATGTACGCCGCGCAGATCTGCGCCTTCATGAGCGGCTCGTTGTAGTCGACGTGAACGTTCGCGAGCACGCCTCCCGACGACGGCACGCCGCGCGGCTCGTTCCACGAATAGACGTCCGCTTTAGCGACACGCAGGAGAGCCGGAGCGCCTTCGAGCTCGAGCACGAAACGATCATCGTCTTCGCCCAGCAGCCGTGCGCGATGGGTGAAGCCGAGCTCGGCATCAGCGCGATATTCACCCACGGGGCGCTGCGGATCGCGGACGCGGTGATTGACGTGGGCCTGCACGAAGAGCTCGCGGCCAAAGACGTACTTCGGCTCCTGCATGGCGTCGGCAAGGCCATTGGGGAGCTTGGCGAGTAGGCCGAGGTCGAGAAGCTCGCCCGGATTGGTCGCGCCGGTAAGCGAGGGCAGTGCCGCGAACAGGGCGCGGGATGCGTTGCTCGTGAGCTCGCCGGTCAGCGGGTCGATGGCGGTGGCGCGCTGGAAGCCGCCGCTCTGCACCAGCTCCTTGAGCCGGGCGACCGCTCTACGGCTCATGTCGCCGTGCCAGGTTTGGGGGAGGCTCATGGTGCGAGAAGTCTAAATGACGGCGTTCGTGAGCCCAAGTTCTTGACTTGCTGGTGCCCTGCCCGGCTTATGGGCCCTGCCACGCGAGCGTGGCGGAATTGGCAGACGCGCTGGATTTAGGTTCCAGTGAGGAAACTCGTGAGGGTTCGAGTCCCTCCGCTCGCACTTGCCAGTGCCGCCAACGACGTCACCTTGCCTGTCATGAAACGCGCCGCTCTCCTTCTCGCCTTGTTCGCGGTATCCTCATGCTGGTGCGGTGCCGATGGCCCGCCCCGCCCACCCCGGGCCCAGAGCACGCAGACCGATGAAGACTTGAAAACGCGCCAGCCAACCAAAGAGACTGGCGAAGGCACGTCGCCCGAACCGTTCGGAGGTCCCCCGTGAGAGACATAGCGATCGGCCCCGCGACCAAGGCGATCATGATCGCCACGGCCGTCCTGACGATCGTGTTCCAGCTCACCGAGGCCCGGTTCCACGGGCTGAGCTTGGTGGTCTACGACGTGCCGGCGATCCTGGCGCTGCAGCTTTGGCGCATCGTCACCTACCCGTTCTTCTTCATGGGCGGGATGAACCTCATCTTCGGGCTGCTCTTCTTCTTCTTCATGGCCCGCTGGTTCGAAGCCACCTATGGCACGCGCGACTTCGTCCGCTTCTTCGCGTGGTCATGTTTGGGTGCCGGTGTCATCGCGATTCCGTTGCACCTGGTCATCCAGGGGAGTGGCATCCTCCAGGACCAGACCATCGGCGTCGGCCTCGGCCCGGCGTCGGATGCCATGCTGATGGCGCTCGCCCTGAACAATCCGAATTCGAACATCCTCCTGGGCTTCGTGCTGCCGGTGCGCGTGCGCACGGCGATCATCGCGTTCCTCGTGTTCCGGCTCGTCGTCGGGGTGCTCGACAACGCCGCGGTCTCGCTCTCCCTGTCGCTCGCCGGTCTCGCCATGGGCTACCTCTTGGTGACCGGCAAATGGCGGCCCAACCGTTGGTTCGGCCGAGGACTTAGCCGGCGGAACCGCCCGCGCATCCGGAGCGGCCTGTACATCGTCCCGCCCAAGCACGACGACACCTTGCACTAGGCCGCCAGCGTGGCGGCGCGCAGCGAGCCGCGCGGCGCACCATGCCCCCCGGGGTGTCGATAACCGACACACCCGGAGGTTCCCATGCGCGCTCGAGGCCCTCTCTCGCCAGACCGACCAAGGCTCGACCACGACGCCAGCACGGGCGGGAGCATCTCCGGCGGGCCGGTCGCACCACCGCTCGCGGCGTCACCGAGCGTCACCTTCGAGCGCACCAGCGGCGGGACCACGATTCCGTCGCCGGCCTCCGTCAACGTCGGCACCGTGCCTGCTTGGGCGGGCAGCGAAGCCGCTCATCAGGCTCTAGCGGCGAGCTTGCTGCAAGCGAAGCTGCTGCGCGAGTTCGACTGGGAGCCAACCGAGGAAGACTTCGCGTTCGCGGCGCGGGCGGCGGAGCTCGCCAAGGTCGTCGACCCCAACGAGACGTTCGAGCGCGAGGTCTATTTCAGTACTCCGGCCATCGATCCGAACCATGCGCCCGACACCGAGATGTATCGCCAGCTCGTCAAGCACATCGAGAACGAGCCCGCTGGTGGCACCATCCACGCGGCGGTCTACGGCATCGATGAAGTGCCCGAGCTGGTCACCGCGTTGCGCGCCGCCATCGCCCGCGGCGTCGACGTGCGCATCGTCGTCGACCAGAATTCCGACGGCACATTCACTTACCCCGAGACCGAGAAGCTCCTGCGCGAGTTTCCCAAGAACATGCGCGTCGAGCACGGCAGTCGCGACGGCATCATGCATCACAAGTTCTGGGTCTTCGGCGGCAAGTCGGTGTGGACGGGCTCGACGAACATCAACCTCTCGGCGATCCGCAAGGGCTACAACAACGAGGTCAGCCTCTTCATCAAGTCGGTGAACCTCGCGCGTCAGTTCACGGCGGAGCTCGGCCAAATGTGGGCCGGTAAGTTCCACAACGAGAAGCAGCGCGTGAACCTCGAAAAGCTGACCTTCGCGAACGGCGTCGAGGTCGGCTTGTTTTTCCCACCCATCGGCAAACCGGTCGCGGCCGAGATCTTGCCGGCACTTCGTGCGGCGAAAGACTCGATTCACCTCACCCTGTTCCATTTCAGCCGCCAAGACGTCGCCGACGAGCTCATCGCTGCGCACCGCGATCGCGGAGTCGACGTGAAGCTCATCATCGACGCGACAGGCGCCGAGAACGGAGCGACGGCCGCGGTCATCAAGAAGCTCCGCGCCGCCGGCATCCTCGTGAAGGTGGAGAATTGGGGAGGCAAGCAGCACATGAAGGGTGGCGTCATCGATGGCCACACCGTGTGTACCGGCTCGATGAACTGGACCAACGCCGGCGAGAAGCTCAACGACGAGAACTTCCTCATCATCAAGGGCGACGTCGAGCTTGCGTCTGCTTTCGCGGACGACTTCCGACGAAAGTTCGAGTCGCTGCCGACGTTGACACTCTACGGCGCCTGGGCGGCGGAGAGCTTCTTGGCGGTGGGCAGCCTCATCGACCACGCCGACAACGATCACCGTGACGGTGCTGATCCGCTCTCGAAGGATCCGACGCTCGCCAAGATGCTCTACTACTGGGCGCTGAAAGAGATTCGCGTGGCTGCGCGTGCAATGCGGACCGCGCGCGGCGAGGGCCCCGAGCTACTCGCCGCCGTACGCCAGAGCTGTCGCATGCTGCACGACGAAGTGAAGCGTGTTCATGACTACTACGCGGCCGATGCCGGCGAGGAACGCAAGGAGCTGGTCGCCCAGCTGCGCGCTTTCGAAGCCGAGCTCGCCGACCGCTTGCGCTTCTCCGAGCGCACCGGGCGTATGCCAATCCGTATCGACGAGCTTGCGCCCACCGAACCACCGCGCCCGCAGAACGCGCCCTTGGACTGAGCTTATTTCGCTCGGCGCAGAGCCATGCCGAGCGCTTCGCGCAGCTTGAAGTAGTTGGCGGACAGCGAGAAGCGGAAGAGGTCGAGCGCTTCGGGGCTTTCTAGGAGCACCGCCGCACGTTGGTCGTCGCCGACGTCGTCGAAGCCGCGCAGTCGCAGCACGGCCGCGATAGCGTCCTCGACATCGCAAGAGAGCAGGAGCGCGACACGTCCTGCGGTCGCAAGACAGGCCCGTCGCCACTTGCCGAGGTCGAGCTCGCCATAGCGGGTCATGTAGGTCTTGGCGCGATCACGGAGCGCGGTGCGGATCTGCTCGGTCATGGGTTGGCCGATGATGCTTGCCCAGGCGGTGCTCGAGGCGCTGGTGCCCGGGGGAGTCGCACCAGGAATCAGCGCCATGCAGAGCGCGGCGGCCAGGGCCTCGAGCTCGAGCGGCGGCAGGCGCTCACAAAGCGTATGTCCGCTGCGGTAGAGCTCGGCAGCGCGGGCGACGAGGAAGGCGCGCTGGCGTTGCGATGCGTCGCTCGCGAGCGTCGAGCCGAGCAAGATGGTCGGGGTCGCGACGAGCTCGGCTTCGCAGGCGAAGCCACCCCCACGCCACAAGTAGAGACCGACTTGTTGCAAGCCGAGGGGCTCGAGCACCTTGGTGAGCCACTTCACGCGCTCATCGGTCGGCGCCAGCAGATCGCGCTCGTCGACACCACGCAGCTTCAGGTTACCGGGGTGCGTGAGCTCCGCGAAACGCGCGAGCGGGGCGAACAAGTCTTCGACGGTTCCGAGCTGCTCGGGATGGACGAGCCCCAAGGCGCGGTCGGCGTCGGTGAGCGCGCGTTGGGGGCCTGGCGGCATGGCGTTGCGGCAGGCGGTGACGAAGCGCTTACCCTCCGCATCGCTGGGCGCGAGCACGAGCAACGCGGCGTAGTAGCCGTAGGCGCGGTCGGTGTCGCCGATCTGACCGGAGAGACGCGCCAAGATCTTGAGCAAATCGAGATTGAGAGGGTCCGCGTCGAGCAGCGTTGCGTAGAGCTCGGCCGCCTGGCTGTAGGTCCCCGCGTCGAGGGCGTAGGTGTCGGCGAGCCGGCGCGTCATGGTGGCGTCGTTCGGATCGAGCTCGCGCGCCTTGAGCATGAGGGCGGCCGCTTTCGCGGGGGTCTTGAGCTCACGGGCGACGACATCGGCGAGGGTCTGGTAGCGACGCGCGCGCTCGGTGGTGTCAGCAATCTGCTCGATGTTTTGCTCTTCGAGCGGAGCCCAGGTGGCGTAATCCCCGGTCGCGAGCGCAAGGCGCAAGAACGTCTCGCGCAGCTCGCGTGATTGCGGCGCCATCTCGACCGCTTTGGCGATCAGTGCTTTGGCGCGCTCGGCGTCGCCGACGTCCTCTTCATAGGCACGCGAGAGACGACCGTAGAAAGCGGCGTCGAGAGTGCCTTCCGGTGCGTTGGTGATCAGACGCTCGCCGACCAGCGCCAGCTTGGTGCCTTGCTTCGAGGCGTCGTAGACAGCGAACAGCTCGCGCGACAGGCCGATGTCGGCGGGATCGAGATCGTGCGCCTTCTCGAGATGCCGCGCGGCACGCGCTGGGTCGTTCAAGTGCTCGCGATAGGTGCTCGCCAGAGCGCGGTGTTGTTCGAGCTGCTCCGAAACCTCGGTCGCAAGCGCGAGCTCCCGGGCGCGTAGCGCTACCGCGTCGGCGAAGCTGCCGTCGGCTTCGTGCAATGCTCGCATGCCGCGGATGACCGCCAGCGACTCGGGCATGAGCTGATAGGCGGCCTCGTAGTGCGCCATCGCCTGACGACGGTCGACGTGACGGAGCGCATGGCGAGCGAGGCGCTCGTGAATGTTCGCGACCACCGTCGGATCGGCGTCGCTGCTGACGCTATCGAGATAGCGGTGCCACTCGTCGGCAGCGGCTTCGACGTCGCCGGTCTTCTCGAGCAGCTCGGCGCGCGAGATGCGAACCTCGGTCCTGGTCGGGTCGCGGTCGGCGATGCGCGTCGCAACCGCGAGTGCAGCTTGGTCGTTGCCGGTCTCCTTCAAGGTTTCGAGGAGTGCCAGCCAGTGCTCGATGGGCGCGTTGTCGCCGCGTGCTTCGAGTTGCGCCGTGAGGAGCGGCAAGGCGCGCTCGTACTTGCGGCGGGCGTACGCCAGCAAGCCGAGCTCGAGCTGGGCACCCGGGTGGGCCGGATCTTCGGCGAGCGCCTGCTCGAGCGCCGTCTCGGCGCCTTCTTCGTCGAAGAGGTACTCTTTCCAGATCTGCGCCTTGCGATAGAGACTGTCCGCTTTGTCGGCCGAGTCTTTGGCGCGGCGGGCGCGCTCGTCGTGCATGTCGGCGACCAGCTGCCATTCGCCGCGCTTGCGGTAGAGGTGCTCGAGGGCCTCGAAGGCGCGTTCGTGCACCGGTCCATCGCCGGCGCTGACCGTTTGGCGATACGCCTCGATCGCCGGATCCGGGTCGTTCGCCGCTTCGTGCGCTTGGCCCAACAGGTAGAGCCAATCGAGTCGTTCGGCGCCACGCGACGAGGTCGCTCGCGTGAGGATCTGCTCACGGACATTCGCGGCCGACTGAATGACGAAGACGGCGCGGTTGTCGTCGCCGAGCTCGAAGGCGAGCTTATGGGCGCGACGCAACGCCTCGGGAGTTGGGTCCGGCGTGTCGATGGCGCTGATGAAATGGCGAAGCGCTTGTTGCCGCTCGCCGAGCGCCATGGCTGCCTCGCCCGCTTCGGCGTGCAGGGCGAGCCACTCCTTGCCTTTGAAATCGTGCACGGTCGCGAGTCGCGCTTCGACCTCGCGCACGATTCCCGCGTGGTCGCTCTCGGCGCGCGCCCGCGCAAGTCGCACCTCGGCCGCGAAGGCAGTGTCCGGATGACGCTCCGCCAGCCATTGCGCCAGCTGGTCGGCATCGCCGGCACTACCGACCCCGCGTAACGCATCGATGAGCTTGAGGCCGGCGCGCATCTCGGCTTCCGGCGGCCAACCTTCGCCCTTCAGCGTCGCCATCGCTTGCTCGAGCTCGATGCGCTTTACGCGCAGCTCGAACAACCTCTCGGTCACGACCGAGTTGCCGGGCATTGCTCCCAGCGCCATGTCGAGGAGCTGAACCTCGAGCGCCTCATCGTTTAGATGATCACGCGCGGTGTCAGCGGCGCGGAGCAGATAGTCGAAAGCTTGCTCCGCGTCGGGAGCAGCCGCCGCGCTGGTGCGGAGGATGGGCACGAGATCGTCGTACTTGGCGTTGTCGGTGGCGTAGGTGATGACGAAGTCGCGCGCCGTCTCGTCGTCGGGATAGCGGTCGTGGAGCTCGCGGGTAATCGAGTACGTGAGCGCCTCGTCTTCGGCCCGCGCAACGTCGGCAGCAAGCTGCAATAGAGGACGGTCGTCGGGCGCAGGCAAGGCGGTGCCGCGATGCTGCAGAGTGCGCGCCAGCTCCGCACCGCGTCCGTGGCGGGTCATCAGCTTGCGCAAGAGCCTCGCGAGCTCGAGCGACGGCATCTCCTCGAAGGCCGTGAGGGTCAGCTCGATGGCGCGGTCACCGCGATCGAAGCGTTCGTCGAGGACGCCGGCATAGCGCATGACGACTTCGGCGCGCGCCCCCGGATTCATCGCGGCCGTGAGCTGATGCTCGACACGACGAACGAAGTCGTCGACGTCACCGAGCTTCGCGACGACTTCCATGAGGCGCTCGCGCAGAGCGTCGTCGTCGGGCGAGAAGCGGGAAAGCAGCTCGAGCGCGCGATACTCACCCGCATCATCGTGAATGTCGTGATAGATGCTCGCGGCGCGCTGCACGCGGGCATTGCGCTCGAGCTCCGACCAGTCGGCGGCGTCGCCGGGAGCTTCCTCGAGCCAGAGAGCCGCGAGCTCCAACTGGTTGTCTTGCTGTTGCAGGACTCCTTCGAGCGCCTGGACCCACCCCGCGGGCTTTCCGTATCGAGCGGCATCGACGAGCGCGAGACGCGCTTCCTCCAACCCGCCACCAGCCGCGTACCACTGCGCGAGCTCGAGGCGCGTGCGAGCACGACGCTCGTTGCCCCACTGGGCGTCCGCGTTCTCCGCGACCAACCGCACGAGAGAGCGCAGGCGCGTCTCGCCAGAGAGCAGCTCCGCGGCAAGAGTGTGGGTCTCGACGGTATCGACGCCGCGCTCGAGGGCTTCGCTGATGAGCGGTCGGGCCTCTTCGCTGTCGCCGGCGCCATGGAAGAGCGAGGCTGCTTTGACGAGTAGCTCTGGTTGCTGCGCGAGCTCGGGCTCGAGCGCCGCCGACCGTAGGTGGCGAGCAGCCTGCGCCGGCGCCGTGGGCTCGAGCAAGCGCGCGAGCACCAGATGGTCGTTCACGCTCCCCTTGTCACCCGCGACCAAACGCTGGCGAAGCTCGATGGTCTCGTCTTCGCGATCGAGCGCATCGAGCGCGGTCACGTGGGTGCGCGCAAGCTCGAGCGCATCGGGGACATCCGGGCCGATGACGCGGTCGAGACGCTCGATCAAATCGACCACGACTGCCGCGCGATCGAGCGCGGTAGCGAGCGCGAGCGCTTTGCGAAGATTCGGCTCGCTCTCGTCGAGAGTCGCTGCCATCTGCAAGAGCTGCAATGCGCGTGGCACGTCACCGAGATGCTCGGCGGCGAGCTCAGCCGCGGTGACATAGCGACGTGCTGCCTCGAGACCGCCCAGCTCCTCGGCCCTGCCCTGCAGGACGATGACGGCCTTCTCCCAGTGCTGTGTGCGCGTGAGCGCCGCAAGATAGGCACCCTCGTACTCGCCATCGAGGCGCATCGCCTTCGCCAGCGCCGCGAGCGCGAGGTCTGCGGCCATGACACGCTCGGCGCGCTCCGCGATCGACATCAACAGCTTCACGTCGTCGGGTGCGACTTGCGTTGCCCGCTCGAGCGCACGCGTCGACTCGGCGCGGTTGCCGCCTGCCTCTTCGACATCGGCGAGGCGCAGCCAGAGACCGACGGTCTTCTCGCCCGAGTGCACGGCGAGACCTTCGAGAAGATCGCGACGCGCCTGCTTGGCGTTGCCGGCCGCGATGCTGGTGTTGGCTCGCTCGAGCGCCACCTCGGGCTCTTCGGGCGATGCGAGCTGCGCCTCCTTGAGCGCTTCGAGGCCCAAGGTCTCGTCGCCCGTCTCCCACCACGCGAGACGTGCCGTCGTGCGCAGCCAGTCGGCGCGTTGCTCCTCGTCGGACGTGAAGCGAGCGATGGTGCGAGCGCTATCGACGCGACGTGGCACGTCGTCGAGGCCGGTCGCGACGTCGTACATCAAGCGGCCCCAGCCGAGATCGCGCTCGTCGTCGTGGACGCGCTCGAGAGCGATGAGCGCCGCGGCCGCGTCTTGGCGATCGATCTCGATACGCGCGATACGGGTCCAAAGACTCGCAGCGTCGTGAGGCGACCTGTTCTCGGCGCGTCCGGTCAACGTCGCGACGAGACCGTCGATGTCACCGCTCCGCTCGAGCGCATCATCGAGCAGCTTCTCACCGCGTTGATCACCGAGGTCGACCAGCTTGCGAGCGTGGGTGACTGCTTCGGCGGCTTCGCCGGTCGCGAGCGCGATGCGGGCGCGCGCATTTACGACATCCGGCAAGCGAGCGTCGTCCATGTCGAGCAGCTGGTCGAGGGCTGCCGCGGCCCGAGCTTCCCACTGGCGATCTTGGATCGCGCGCGAGAGCTGGAAAGCGCCCCAGGTCACGCGCAAGTCGGTGAGGTCGACGCCCTCGAAGGCGTTGCGCACGTCGTCGTCGTCGACCTGCTCGTGCGCCGCGATGAGAGTGGTGTACGCCTCGACGCGAAGCGCCGCTGCGACATTCGCGCGTGCATCGCGACCCGCAGCCTCGAGGCGCCAATTGGCGAGCTCGATACGCGCGCTCGGGAACGTCCAGAGCTCGTCGGCGAGCGCCCAACCTTGGGTGTCGTCGCCACGATCGATGGCGATGTCGATGAGCGTGCGCGCGCTGGTGCGATCATCGGCGGCGGCGAGATGGCGCGCGGCGGCGAGGATTTGCTGAGTCGACAGCTCTTTGACGATGGCGAAGGCGCGCTTGATGCCGTCGACGTCGCCGGTCGCGATCCAAAGCTCCGCCAAATGCTCGTCTTCGTGCGCGGTGCGCTCGGAGAGCGCGAGCAAGGCTCGAATCGCCACCACCGCATCGTCGGCGTAGTCGGTCGCGACTTGGACGAGGCGTCGCAGATGCAGATCGCGCGCGGTGACATCGTCGACAGCGAGGGCCAACTTCTCCAGCCAGTGCGCGGCGCGTGCCCAGTTGCCGGCCGCGGTGGTGCGATCGACCAGGCGTCGCAAGAGCTCGAGGTTGCGCGGATCGTATTCGGCGGCGGCCTCGAGCACGGTGAGCGCGTCGCTGTCGTTGCCTTGCGAGCGCAGGTACTCCGCGAGGCGCGCGAGCACCGGCGCACGTTTCTCGCCGTCGCGCTCTTTGGCCCAACGTTCGAGCCACACCCGCAGATCACCGAGATGCTCGTGGCGCTGCAGAAGGTCGGCGGCCAAGCCACGGGGCGCGTCGGCCTCCGGGAACAGCCCAACGTAGCGCTGCGCCCATTCGAGCGCCGTGTCCGCCTGCTCCAACGGGCCTTCGACGATCTCGACCAGCTCGCCGAGACGGCCGTCGTCCGGGCTCGGAGCTTTCTCGAGCGACATGGACAAGACGTGTGCGAGCTCGGCGTGCAGCTCGAGCTCCCGCAGCAAGCGGATGAGGGTCTCGTTGTCGGGGTCGAGGCCGGTCGAGCCAATGAGCGTGCGTAAGACCTGCGCGCCGGTTTCGTTGTCGTGCAATCGGTCGGCATAGACCTGCACGCTGCGCAGACCGTAATCCATCGCTTGTCCGCTATCGAGTACAATCTGACTCAACGCGAACAAGGTGTTGGCGAGGTCGCCCCAACGACCGAGCTTCTCGAACACCTCCACCACCGCGTCCCGCGAGCGCATGTCGTCGGGCTCGGCGGCGATGACGTCTTGGTAGAAGGGAATTGCCGCGTCGCTGCGGCCCAGCCGCTCGTGCAGCACGGTCGCGATCTCGCGCTTGAGCGCCGTAGCACGTGCACCCTCGGCACGCTCGAGCTGGACACGCCGCAACGCGAGGAGCCGTGTCCACTCGCTGCCATGCGCGAGCACGGCTCCGAACGGGGTGGTGAGCGTGGTAGGAGGCTCGTCCGGAAACTCCTCGGCGAACGCTTTGTGCAGCTCCGGAAGCTGCGACTCGTCGATCTCGAGCGCCAGCGCCGCACCCAAGACATACGCCTCTTTGCGCAGGTTTTGATGTTGCGGGTCGCGCGCCCCTTCGAGCACGAGCATCTGCAGGTTGAAAAGCGACTCGTGGAAGTTCTCGACGCGCAACAAGCATTGCGCGAGGTACCAGCGTCCCGGGACCGAACGATCATCGAGAGCAACGAGCTTCTCGGAGAAGCTCTCGAGCTGGAGCCAGTCCTGGCGCTGCGCCTGTGCGTACGCCATGCGCGTGAGCAGCGCGACGTGCTGCTCGATCCTCTCGACCTCGAGCTGGTAAGCGAGCGTCGTCGCGACCGTGTCCCAGTCATTGCGGGTCTCGGCAATCTTCTCGAGTGCGCGCGCCGACGGCAGCGCCGCCTCACCGCGTTTGTCGAGGAGTCCGCGATAGAGGTTGCCGGCGCGCTCGATCTCTCCGAGGCTACGGCGCAGCTCGGCCGCCTTGAAGAGGAACATCTCGGCGTCACGCGGCGAGAGGTTGGCTTCGCTTGCCCAGTCCTCGAGCAGCGTCGCGGCTTCTTTGATGCGGCCGAGGTGGCTGAGCACGGCAACCAGGCGGTCGCTGATCTTCTGACCGCGGATGCCGGCTTCGACCGCGAGCAACAGCTCTCGTGCCTCTTCCTCGTCGTCTTCTCGCGCGCGCGCCAGCTCGGCGAGGCGCTCGTGCAACGGGCCGCGATTGACGCTGCGGCGCTCGGCTTCGACGAGCGACTGCGCCATCACGTCGCGCGCCTCGTCCATCTTGCCGATGCTCTCGAGGAGGCGAGACAGCGCCGTCCAGGTGGCGAAGTTGCCGGGCTCGAGGCGAACCGCTTCGCGCAGCGCAGCTTCGGCATCTTGCGGGCGCTTGAGCTGTTGCCAGAGCAGTCTGCCTTGGCGGAGCAGCGCATCGGCGCGAACGTCGGGCGACGTGGTCGCGACCGCGACACGCCCGAGCGCTTTCACGAGTCGTTCGTAGTCGTCGTAGTCCTCGAGGAGCTGCACCAGCGTCTCGGCCGCCTCGAATAGATACGGATTGGCGTCGAGCGCGTCTTCGAGAGCGCGACGGCGCGACTCGGGATCCATGCCGAGCGCGTCGCGGGCACGCGCCAGGTCGAGAAGGTAGGCGGCCTTGCGGACCGGTTCGAGCGTCGCTTCGGCGGCGTGAGTGACCCGCTCCATGATGCCGGCGTAGTCGTTCTGCTCACGCAAGATCGGCAACAAGAGGTCGAGCGTCTCGGCTTCGTCGGGCGTGTCGTCGAGAATGGTCTCTAGGTAGCCCCGCGCTGCCTCGGGATCGTTGCGCTTGGTGAGCTCTAGCCGCGCAGCGTCGAGCCGGGCGCGCTTCGCCTCGATTGGATCATCGGTGACGCGCGCGGCCGAAGCGAGGAGATCGACGAGCTTCTGCCACTCACTGCGCTCGCGCAGGACGGTCGCGAGCTGATCACGCGCTTCGCGCAGATTCGGGTCGAGCTCGACTGCGCGTTCGAGGCTCGCAATCGCTTCGGCGGTCATGCCCTCGCCGTTGATGACGATGCGCGCGAGCCGGGTGTACGCAACGGCGATCTCGCGGACCAGCGTCGGGTCCGTCGCCTCGTCTTCGAGCCCGACGATCTCTTCGAGCATCAGGCGCGCTTTGGGAACGTCTCCGGTGCGCTCGGCAAGCTCGGCCAGGCGTAGACGCGCGACGCGGTCACGCGGCTTGGCGTCGAGCACCCGCAGGTAACGCGCGGCGGCGCTCTCCGTATCGCCGAGCCACTTCTCCCAGATGTCACCGAGGCGGAGGTTCAGAGTGACGATGCGATTGAGGTCGCCAGACTGCTCGGCCTGTTCGGCGAGCTTTGCGAGATAGCTCGCGGCGCGCGCCGGCTCACCTCGGGCGGCGTAGGTTTCGGCAAGGCCCTCGAGGGACTCGGCGTCGTCCGCGGCGAGCTTGAGAGCGCGCTCGAAGTAGATGCGTGCCTTCTTGAGGTCGCTGAGGTGCGAGCGCGCGAGGTGGCCGAGCTGTTTGTAGATGGCGGCGCGGCGCTTCGGATCGCGCTCGAGACGCGTCAGTCTGTCGCCCGCTTTAGCGGCCTTGTCCCAATCACCAGCGGCGCTACGCAGCTCGAACAACGCGCGGTACGCGACCACCGAGTCACGAGCGCGGGCCGCGGCTCGCTCGTAACCAGCAATGGCGGCTTCGCGATCGATGGGGGCGGCGGCGGCAGCGCTCGCAAGCTCGCCAGCCACGGCGTCGAAGCGCTCCTTGCCGTCACGCGACTGCTCACTGAGCTTGTCGAAGCGGCTCGCAGCTTCACCGAAGGCGCGGTCACGCAAGGCGATGGCGCCGAGCGCGAGCAGCGACTGCACGTCGCTGGGCGTTTTCGCGAGGATCTCGTCGGCGAGCTGTTTGGTCTCGAGCGCGAGGTCGGGCAGCGCGGCGCCAATCTGGAGAAGACGGTCGCGCACGAACTTCCCACCGCGCTCGTCATCGAGAGCCGTGCGGTAGAGCTCGTAGCTCTCCATGAGCTGGCCTTCGGACAGCAAGAGCTCGGCCTCGTCGAAGAGCGAGGCTCCTTCGTGAACCAGCGCCGCGTCGGTCGGCGGCAGGTGCTCGCGCACTTGCTTCTGCGACGGCTCACCCTGCGGTCCAATCGCGACGATGAGCTGACCGCGATTGAGCTGGGCCTCCGCGATAGCGACCTTGCTGGTGTCCGGCACTTTCCAGCCGAGCTGCGGCATGATGTTGCGGACGAACTGCTCTGCCGGTTTGACGATCCAGGTGCTGGCGCGCTCACCGCCCGGCGTCGGCGCGAGGAACGGCACGTCGAGCGCCCGGCGCAGCATCGTCGGAATGAGCGCCGAGGGGATCGGCAGCACGCCGTAGACGCGAGTGTCGTAGAAGACGAGCGCGAGCTCATCGAGCGCCCGCGGCAATAGCGCAGCGCGCATCGTGAAGTCGGCGGCGTGCTCGGCACCCTGAATGCGACCCGCAAGCTCGATGTGCCCGTCGCGCATCGCGCTCTTGAGCTCGTAGAAACCGTGAGCCGTGGCGTCCGCCGCGTGAATGAGCTCGGCGATGGCTTCGCCGGAGAGCGCCACCGTGAGGTGCTTGAGCTCACACCGACGCGTCTTGAACTTCTCGGCGCCGCCGGTAACGTCGAACGGGAACTTGATGTGCGGGATCTCGAGCTCGAGGACCTTGATGTCGAACGGCCCGAGCTTCAGGTCGCGCGTGGTGAGCAGACCCTTCCCCGCCACGAAGCTGAGCGTGAACCCGAGCTGCGCCGACTCGATCGGTCTGCGATCGGCGCGCGGATCGTGCGTCCGGGTTAGCTCACTCAACGCTGTCCTCGAGACCTAGGGTCCCGCGAGCATAGCAGCGGGTGGGTCGTGGGACGAATTTCCGGCTAGATCCGGGCCGTTCGGCAATTCTGCACCGCCGCGCAAGCACTTCTTGACACTCGCCCCAGCGACAGACTACACGGGCGCCCACTTCGTTGCGGGGTGGAGCAGCCTGGTAGCTCGTCGGGCTCATAACCCGAAGGTCCCTGGTTCAAATCCAGGCCCCGCTACCTTACAGATTCCGGGGAGTTACTTGCGTTGGCGGTAACTCCCCGGTTTTGCTTTTAGGCTCCTGTTGCCGTCAGGTTGCCGTAACTGCGCCCGACCGCCTGCGGGCCAAGAAGCTCAACCGCCTGCCGCGTGACCATCGGAGCGAGATGCGCATAGCGCATCGTCATTTCCATTGTCGCGTGGCCAAGCAGCTCCTGAACTGCTTTCAGTGGCACGCCACGCATCACGAGATGACTTGCGAAGGTGTGACGTAGCGCGTGCCAACCAAAGTGGCGCAGACCTGCTCGCTTTCGCGTGCGGGCCAGCGCCGAGCGCATTTGGTCGTCGCTGAGCGCAGTCCCATCGTCGTTGCACCAAACAAGTCGCCCACGCAGATGCTTGTTCTGCTTGAGCGCACTTGAAGTGCGCTCGTTGAGTGGCACCGCACGACTTCGACCACTCTTCGGCGAACCGACGTGGCCTTGCCAATCACTGCGTTGGACGTTCAGCACGCCCGCAACAAGATCGCAGTCGTCCCACTCGAGAGCCAGCAGCTCGCCGAGCCGGAGTCCGGTGTTCAACGCAACGACGATTGCCGAATGCCACTGGCCTTCCTTTCGCGAGGCTTCGATCAAGCGCTCTGCTTCATCGAAGTCGAGAAAACTCGCCGTGTCCTTCGGCACTGCAAACAGCTTCACGCGAGGCGCGCGCTCGAGCATGCGCCAGTCCACTGCAACACGTAGCGCTGTTCGCAGCACGCCAAGCTGATTGTTGATGGTCTTCTTGTTGAGGCCCGTTTTCAGGCGCTCAGTCTTGAAACCTTCAATCGTCAGCTCCGTTATCGCGTCCAGTCGCAACCGTCCCAACGACGGCAGCAGATGAAGCCGAAAGATCGACTCCTTCGCTGACGCCTCGCTAGGCTTGTTGTTGTTCGCTACGTACTTGCCAAGAAACTCCTTGGAGAAATTGTCCAAGGTTGGGACCTCGACCTCGCCCTGCTCCGTGGCGAAGAACTCGCCCGACACCAGCGCCTGGCGCAGGTCGCGCTCGTATTGCTCAGCACCACGCCGGCTCTGCACCGGCGAGACCTTGCGCTCACGAACGCGTTGGCCAGTTGGCAACTCGAGATCCACGTCCACCATCCACACTTCACGCACGGCGCCAGTCGCTGCACTGCGCCGTCGTTGTCGTCTTACGCTCATCGTTACCTCCGAGCGCGAGACGCGACGTTACCCGAGACCAATTGTAGCAAAGCTGTCCTGCTAAAGCGCCACGTCTTACCGAGGCGTCGACACGGGACTTCGCCGCGCTTCACCAGCTCGCGCAGAGTCGCCTTGCTGAGGCGAAGCAACGCTGCCGCTTCTTCGAGGAGCAGGACGTCGGTGTCCGGAGCGGGCAGAACCGGGCCCGCGGCCGCCAGGTGAGATGCATTCATTTGCTGCTCCCGCTCGTGCGCGTCACGCTTTCGACACGCCACGCTCTGCGATTGGCGGCTCGCACACTGACGAGGCGCAAGCCCCCTTTGTAGATGCGCCGTTTCATGGACGATAGCCGCTGACCAATCTGGACCGGTGTAGGCGCCGCGCCTGGCCGTGTCGGCAGAAGCTCCGCTATAACGTCGCGAAGTCGTTTCCAGCGATCTTCACCCGAAGCGATTCCGATCGCGATCTCGGCGCACGTTTGCTCGCCGAGTTCGTGCAGCGCAGACACCAGTTCGCTAGAAAGCTCGCCGTCTGTATCGTCCTCAACCAAGCGCTTCCGCGTCGAGACAGGGTCGATGCCCGTGACCCAAACCACGCACTCCGCGACCACACCTTGCCAGCCTTCGAACGATCCCCATCTAGCGGAAGTCGCCGATCGCGGCGCCCCTGCATGGAAGTACGCGCTCGCTATGGTCGTTAGCGCACGCAGCAAGGGCAGGCGGTTTGCTACGACGTGGCTTTCAATGTCTGGGTGCTTGAACGTGCGCAGTTCAGGCTGTTCGACTTCTGGCTCAAGCTGAATTCGCAGGACACGGCGAACCGTGTCACCAGATACCGCAGCGTTGTTAGCTGTAGCGCACCAGAGCGTCTGGTTGCGAAGCTCCACACCCTCGTTCCTCGAGAGCATTCGGTCACCCCAGATCGGAGCGGTCAGCAAGAGATCTATGACAGCACCGCCTAATGGACCGGTGACGTTGTCAAAGAGGACGGCCTCTGGCGCAGCAAGAAGCTGCGTCGTGATCAGCTTCCGCTGTTCGGCTTGGTCCGACGACAACGGCAAACGTGGCATGTGCCGGCCCATGCAAAGCAACGCGATAATATCGATCGATTTCCCTTTGCCGCTCCCCGCAGTCGTCGCGTCGATCAACGCCATCGGCGCCAATCCTTTGAACGCGGGACGCATGATCAGGGTGAGCGCTATTGCGAGCCACCCCGCGGCGTCCGCTTCTTCACGGAAGGGAAAGTCGCTGAGCAGCTCACGTAGCGTTTGCCACGCAGCACGTGCATCAGCGTGCGTTGGATTAGGGGGTCCCGCCTCGAACTCGACCTGCCCAGCTAGGTAAATTCCCGTCTGGGGGTCAAATCCGGGCGTCGTAACGAGGCTACCGTCAGGACGTACGAACGGATGCTCGAGCACACCATTGAGAACGCGGATTGCACCAAAGCTGTCGCGACGGCTAACCGCCATCTCGAACAAACTACGCGGCGCTTTCACCGCCTTCGGCATTCCGTCTTTGTCATTCGCGGTCCAGGCAACGACGCGCGACGAACTGTCCTGCAACGTGATCGCTGTGTGTGGTTCCGGCCGCGCACGCTCGCCCGCGGGCTCCACGAGCTTCACGAGACGTTGGTTGAAGACGAACAGCTTCTCGTCAGCCGCCATCGCATTGAGCAACTGGTCGACGTTGTCGGCATCGTAGAGGCCGAGCTGAAGCACTCGTCGTGCATCCTTCTCGATTGGCGCGACGAGCCGCCATCCAAAAGGCCGCTCATTGTAACGATATGCGTTGCCGATCTTGGCCTGTAGCTCCTCAAACCCCCATGGCGGTTTGCATCGATCACCATAGGCCTGGAGAAGCGGAAAGAAGTCATTGATTGGCACGGCGCATCCGTACCCAATCGATGCTGCCTCGAACGTCGTGGGCTCCCCTGTGCCATCCGCAATAGCGACAGGATGAGCATCAAGAAGGCGCTTGGCGATCGCAATCCGCCTCGTGAGCGCTATCGAATCGACGGCGGATTTTATCTCGGACGTGTCATAGACGACGTTTCGGTCCGTACGTTTCGCGGCACGAATCTTCGCCAGCAACCATTCTGGTGCGTCGCCGATCGCACCAGCCGGTTCTCCCGGTCCCCGGCCCTCGACGAATTCATAACGGTTACCAGAGAGATGAAGCGACGGCGCCGCGACGACGAAGCCGCCGTCCGCTTTGATATCAATGCCCGGCCCCGCTTTTCCGTTCGAGCATCCGAACGCTTCTCCGGGAGGCAGCCGGTAATAGTAGTGCATACCGCCGCCGCCTGTTCGGGCCTGCATCGTAGGCGGGAGCGGTGCGTTTTCGACCTCCCATTGCGCAATCGTCGTAAGACCACCGTTCCGAGCATCAACGTCAACCACGAAGAACCCGGCCTTATCTGGCGGCGTCCCGCAGCGAATTCCGACATTCTGGAACCGGCCGGAATCGAGCCATCGCTTCACCGTTGCGACATCAAGTGTCGCCTCTTGAAATCCGCCAACCGGATGCTTGCCTGGCGCCGAACACGCTGCGCCGTCAGCACACCTGCATCGCCCCTCGTCGTTGAGGCCGTATACGGGAACGACGGGCAGGTCGTGCGCGACGCACCGCCGCACCACGTCGTCGATCTCGACCTTCGCGGGCTGCTTTCCGCATCCGCGCCACGAGGAATTGATAGAACTTACTTCCGCGATACTTGGCTTGGAGATTGGCTTCATGGGTACAACCTTTCGCGCTTGGATGCGCTAAGGCCGTAGGTACGAGATGCCTCTGGCAGCTTTGAGTTGGCTCGTTGAGCTTCAGTGTCTACCGCCGACGAATAGACTTTTGAAAACGCCGTACTCGCAGAAATCGACAGGCATGACGGCGAGCGAAACCAGAACGCCCGCTCATCCAAATCCAAATGATCTTTTCAAATTCATTGAGGAGGTGGATGAGCGTCACGCCCCGTCAGCACGAGGAATGCGCGCGAGGAAACTCCCTAAGAGAAAGCAGCGGTTCGACGCCGAAATTGCTCGCTTTCACTGCCACCTGCAGGAATTTTCAGCCGCGCTCATTCACCTCAGGGTGGGGGGTCTGCGGCCGAGCACTGCTCAAAGTTTTGCCGCCGCTTTGGCTTCAGCTGCTGTATCCGCGAAATGCTCGAGCTCTCTGCTCGAGTAAGTGAGCGTTACGCGGGCTTGGGCTTCTTCGCCGTCGCAGACCAGCGCGATTCGCGTGAACTGCCCGACCCACACTGCAGAGATCACGGCCTGCCCCATCGCAACCGCAATTCCCATGCGCTCAGGGTCGTCTTGATATCGAGTTCGCGACCAATCCACGCCGTCGCTGACAGGTTCACCGTACTTTTTAATCAGCATCGTTTTCAGCTCAGCGAACTCCTGCACGTAGTTGTTGGGATTCATGTAGTGCTGCTGAAACACCGCAGTCACGCTGACCAAACGACCGCGTGCGAAGCCGAATCCAACAAGCGCGGGCTTGTCCGCGAGGGTGTCCGAGACAGTGACAGCTTCCGCGCCCTTCATCGCCGCCTTTGGATAGATCTTGCGTACCTCCGCTGGGGTCATTCCCCACTTGCTGTTCTGGTAACCGCCCTGACTCCTAAACGCCTGAGCCTGTCGAGCGCGCTCCTTAACAACGCCGTCTACAATCGGAGATCGGTCGCCGCGGCACCAAGCCGCTATAGCGTCCATGAGCGAAACGGTGCACTCACGATTCTGCGTCAGGGATTCGCGACACGACTCAGAGATCGGCTTGCGTTCGAGGAAGGTCACCGCCGCAAGACTAGTGAGGGGCGCAGGAGGCGACTTCGCAATTTCTTTGAGAGCACGGCCAAACAACGTGTCCTCACCCGCGCTCCATCCCGCAATGTCATCCTCTATAACGGAGCGCAGGCAAGCTTTGCTTTCCGAGGTCGCGTCGCACGCTGTCTGCTCAGCCACTGCCGTGACTGCCACAAGGGCGAGATCAAGCAATGTCAGTGACACCGTGAACTCCAAAGGACGACTTGCTCACACAAGGCAATCGACCTGTAACCGTCCGGCCATCGATCCCTGCAACGGGCCGGCCGGATAGGAGATCTTTGC
>CAZAER010000026.1:0-63797 GCA_964484195.1 uncultured Bdellovibrionales bacterium
AACTGGCTGCGGGCTCGCGCGGCGTAGCTCAAGACATCGGTGGCCGGACGGTTACTGGTAGACCACCTTCAAGAAGGTTCCTGATCGATCACCTTATGAAGCCCAATGGGTATCTCGGATGCGAACGAGACCCTCGCGGCGTGACAGGGGCATGTCGAAACTTGCCCTACACGAAAAAGGTGTCCGGTCAATCGGTCTTCAGCGATACACACAACCGTTGCCCGTGCTGCCCACTACCTGCAACCCAGAATCAACTGTCACTGTTATATCGCCCTGGCAAGGGATGGGTTCCGTAACGAACTGGTAGTGCTGCACGAACGGTAACGCAGCAGTCGGAATCTTGTTTGTCGCAGTAAGGATCGACACGTTGTCGGGAACACACTGTTTCGCAAGGTTCGTGCAATACGGCTGCAAGGAAAGTGAGTTCACAAGCTCAAAGAACTCATCATGGGGGTGGCTGCGCCCGTTAGCAGAAACAAGGGCAATCTTGGGTTGCGCGGTAGGACTAAATAAGTAGTTCAAGACCCTGAGGTCTGTGTTGTGCTTTGAGCCGTGGTGAGAGACTTTCAACACGTTCACCGAAAGATTCGTCGTTCCGCGTCGCCCGATTTGCCGCTCGTGTTCCGACCACTGAGAAAGAGTCGAGTCTGCCGAGAGCAGGAGGCGCTCACCCTCATACTCAAGCAGGATCGCTATCGAGGCGTCATTCATCTCCGGAAAGTAGTCGAGGTCGAAGTCGTCGTCCTGGATGCGACGGTGCAACAGGCCTCTGATACTTCGCAGCGGAAGCTGAAAATGCAGGACGAGCTCCGAACCGGCAAATGCAAAACGATTGTCCGGTCCCGTCGCTTCGAAAACCTTGTCGTCGTTCGTGGTCGCGAATGCCAGTAACGCAGCAAGGCTTTCCATCTGGCCCACGAGGTCATCGTCACTCGTATTGTTGATGACCTCCGTGATTCGTCGCGCATACTTCTGAATGAGCTTTTTGAAGAGTTCTGAATTGGTGCTTAGAAAAGGAGGAATCGCAAGATTCAGCACATCAAAGGTGTCGAGAATCTGCTCCAGGCCGGAGTAGTGGTCGCGGTGAAGATGAGTGACCACGACAAGGTCCAAGCTCGTGGCTCCGCGCGCCTGAAGATACTCGAGAGCGGGGTTTCGGCGAGCTCCGTTCTGAGATTTGACGGTGTTGCAGTCGACCAGAATTCGGCGAGTGCCGGTAGGCTCCTCCGCCTCGACCAGAATGGAGTCGCCGTGCCCCACATTGAAAACTGTAACCCTAAGGGGAATGGGGGTCCTCGAGCGGTTCTGCGCTATTTCGGAAGCCGCGCAAGCAGCGCTTCGACTCGAGAAGCACGAGCACTTCGATTGTCGTCCTTGCGGTTGACGAAGCACTGATACCGGAAGCCGTTTTCGCGCTCCATGATGCGGTAGTGCACTGGCTGCCCGAGTCGCACACGAACCTCCGAGCTGAAAACCTCTCGGGGAAACAAAATGGTGGTGTCGTTGAGAAGCTTAACGGTCACAGACGATGGCCCCGCTTGCACAATCACCCCATCGGTGGTTGCCACAATGCGTTCTCCGCGCGGCGCCGCACTGGCGTCCAATGCCACCCTGACCTGCGTCGATCTTCCAACGCGCGGTCCATACTCGCTCTGAACGTCGTGACTCAGCGTCGTGTAGGCCGCCGAGGGCAACTCCGCGACGACGACATCAGACGGGTCCGGAACAAAAGTAGAAGCGGCGGTAGTGTGACTCATGTCAAAGCCCGATCAATGTTATCGGCGATGCCCTCGACCACGGCCCCAGCAATTTTGCAGTTCGTCCGAACGAACTCGGATGCCCGAAAACCGGGAACCTCCAGCCTTTTGTGCCAAAGATCGATGTCGAAGATAACCCCTTCAGCAGGGCCTTGCTCTAGAGAAAAATATCGGTCCCTCTCGGCTTGTCGATAAGGACCAAGGTGCATCCGCAAATTCGCACCGTCGTCCCGGACCGATTCGATTGTGGCCCCAATATCCTCTGTTTTCCCGAAGTTCGCTGCGGTGACGGATTCGAAGGGGGACACGTAACCCTTGATGTAGCTACGCACTGCATCAAACGAAAACGGTCCACCCTCAGCGATGATCCAGACACGAATGCCCACCCGCTCGAACGCTTTAACGCCGGACGATTGAAGCTTTGATATGAGAAGGTCCATTACCCGGAAAGCCGCGTGTTTTCCGAGTCCTTGAAGGCGGCTGCCCTCCTTGTGCTCAACCAAGGTGTCGAGACTCGTCACGTTGAGGCCAACCTTCGCGCGGTCGTTATCGACGTCCATGGTACCGACCATTGTCCGGTTGGTAAGATTGACGTTGGTATTCGCGCCGGAGAATGGTCGGGCCCGGGTCTCGTCTTCAAAAATCTGAGCGAATTCGCCCAAGTTATCCATCAAGAACCACGAGGGGCGATAATCAACCCGACATACGGTCTTATAGACGCTGAACTCGGGCACTCAATCACCTCAACGCAGAGTTCTCATGGGCCGCGGTTGGAGGCAAATACTGCGCCGAACATCGTTAACCCGACAAATCAAGCCGAGGTCAATGCGCGAAAGCCCGGCCTCCGCTGAACGCGGACACCGGGCCGTCGTGCCACGTCGGGACTACATTTATTCGTTGACCGCGATACCCGGCAGGTTCGCGAGCAGAGGTCCTTCGCGGTCCTCCAACGTCATCTCGTACTCCTCGTCTTCCTCGAGGAGCTCCGGATCCACGGTCGCGTTGAGCTGGTTGTAACCGCTCAAGCCGGTACCGGCGGGGATCAGGCGGCCCATGATGACGTTCTCTTTCAGACCGCGGAGGTTATCCACGCGTCCGGCGAGAGCCGCCTCAGTGAGCACCTTCGTCGTCTCTTGGAACGACGACGCCGAGATGAACGACTCAGTCGACAACGAAGCCTTCGTGATGCCCAACAGCATCGGCTCGCCCTGCGCCGGACGGCCACCGTTGTTCATCGCGCGCTCGTTCTCGAGCTCGAACTCGGTCTTCTCGACCTGCTCGTCCACGAGGAACGTCGTGTCACCGACGTCCTTCACGCGGACGCGGCGGAGCATCTGACGGCAAATGCACTCGATGTGCTTGTCGTTAATGCGGACGCCTTGCAGACGGTAGACTTCTTGGATTTCGTCGACGAGGTAGCGACCGAGCATCTTCTCGCCCATGACGCGGAGGATGTCGTGCGGGTTCGCCGGGCCGTCCATGAGCGCATCGCCCGCTTTGACGCGGTCGTTCTCTTGAACGGTGAGGTGACGACCCTTCGGCACCAGGTACTCCATCGGCTCGCCAACGTCGGGGACGACGATGATCTTGCGCTTGCCCTTGGTGTCCTTGCCGAACTGAACGGCGCCGTCGATCTCGGAGATGACCGCGTGGTCCTTCGGCTTGCGCGCCTCGAAGAGCTCGGCAACGCGGGGCAGACCGCCCGTGATGTCCTTGTCCTTCGTGGTCTCGCGCGGGATACGCGCGATGACATCGCCTGGCTCGACCTTGTCGCCTTCCGTGATGGCGATGTTGGCGCCAACCGGGAGGAAGTAACGAGCCTGGTTGTCCGACTGCGGCAAGCGAACGGTCTCGCCCTTCGCATCTTTGATCGTCAAACGCGGACGGGTGTCCTTGTCCTTCGACTCGACGATGCGCTTACGCGACAGACCGGTCACTTCGTCGAGGGTCTCGTTCATCGTGACGCCTTCGATGACGTCACCGAACTTCACGACACCCGCGACTTCGGTGAGGATCGGAACCGCGAAGGGATCCCACTCGGCAATCATCTCGCCGGCCTTCACCTTGTGACCCTCGGGGCCAACGAGGCGAGCACCGTAGTTGACGCTATAGCGTTCGCGCTCGCGACCGCCCTCGTCAACCAACGCCACTTCACCGTTACGGTTCATGACGACGATGGTGCCATCCTGCTTCTTGACCGTGTTCAAGCCGATGTACTTCAAGACGCCCGCTGCGCGAGCCTCGAGAGCCGACTGAACAGCGCGACCCGACGCGATACCACCGATGTGGAACGTACGCATCGTCAGCTGGGTACCAGGCTCACCGATGGACTGAGCGGCGATGACGCCGACAGCCTCACCCATGTTGACCTTGTGACCGCGCGCGAGGTCGCGGCCGTAGCACGCCATGCAGATGCCGCGCTTGGTCTGGCAGGTCATCGGCGAACGCACGCGAACCTTGCGGATCGGTGAGTCGTTGATGATCGTGACCTTGGCCTCGTCGATCTCTTCACCAGCGGTGACGACGACTTGGTCGGTGTGCGGGTGCGTAATGTCTTCGAGCGCCACGCGACCGAGGATACGGTCACCCAACGGCTCGATGATTTCGCCCGCTTCGACCAGCGCTTCGATCTCGATACCGTCCAGCGTTCCGCAGTCGAACTCGGTAACGACGGTGTCCTGCGCGACGTCGACGAGACGACGGGTCAGGTAACCGGAGTTAGCGGTCTTGAGCGCGGTATCCGCGAGGCCCTTACGAGCGCCGTGGGTCGAGGTGAAGTACTCGAGAACGGACAGACCCTCGCGGAAGTTCGCGGTGATCGGCGTTTCGATGATTTCACCCGACGGCTTGGCCATGAGGCCGCGCATACCGGCGAGCTGCTTGATCTGCTGGCGCGAACCACGGGCACCGGAGTCCGCCATGATGAAGATCGGGTTGAATGAAGGCATGCGGCGCTTCTCGCTACCGTCTTCCTTCGACACCTCCTCGGAGGCGATCTCGTTCATGAGCTCGCCTTCGAGGTCTTCAGCAACGCGCGACCAGATGTCGATGACCTTGTTGTAGCGCTCACCGTCGGTGATGAGACCTTCGGTGTACTGGTTCTCGATCTCTTGAACTTGGTCCTGGGCCGCTTTGACGAACGCGTCCTTCTTGGCCGGGATCTGCATGTCGAAGATGCTGACCGAGATGCCCGCCTTCGTCGCGTTGGTGTAACCCAACGTGCGGAGGTGGTCCGCAAGCAAGACCGTCGCCTTCTGACCGCCGCGGCGGTAGCAGTTGTCGATCAAGGCGCCGAGCGCCTTCTTGTCCATGACCTTGTTCACGTAGCTGAACGGCAGGTCCTTCGGCACGACCTCGTACATGAGCACGCGGCCGACCGTGGTCTTCTCGCGCTTGCCGTTGATGCGGCACTCGACCGAAGCCTGGAGGTCGACAGCATTGTGATCGTAGGCGGCTCGGAGCTCGTCCATCGACCCGAACTTCATGCCCTCGCCCTTCGCGAAAGCGCGCTCGCGGGTCATGTAGTAGCAGCCGAGAACGATGTCCTGCGACGGAACGATGATCGGTCGGCCGTTGGCGGGCGACAGAATGTTGTTCGTCGACATCATGAGGACGCGCGCTTCGAGCTGAGCTTCGACGCTCAACGGAACGTGCACGGCCATCTGGTCACCGTCGAAGTCCGCGTTGAAGGCGGTGCAGACCAGCGGGTGCAGCTGGATCGCCTTGCCTTCGATGAGCACGGGCTCGAACGCCTGGATACCAAGGCGGTGGAGCGTCGGCGCGCGGTTCAGGAGAACCGGATGCTCGCGGATGACTTCGTCGAGGATGTCCCAAACCTCGGGCTTCTCCTTCTCGACCATCTTCTTCGCGCTCTTGATGGTAGTGACGTACCCACGCTCTTCGAGCTTGTTGTAGATGAACGGCTTGAAGAGCTCGAGGGCCATGACCTTCGGCAGACCGCACTGGTGGAGCTTGAGCTCCGGACCAACGACGATGACCGAACGGCCAGAGTAGTCGACGCGCTTACCGAGCAAGTTCTGGCGGAAGCGGCCCTGTTTGCCCTTGATCATGTCGGAGAGCGACTTCAGCGGGCGCTTGTTGGGACCAGTGATGGTCTTGCCACGGCGTCCGTTATCGAAGAGCGCATCCACCGCTTCTTGAAGCATGCGCTTCTCGTTGCGGATGATGATCTCGGGAGCGTTGAGCTCCTGGAGACGCTTGAGACGGTTGTTACGGTTGATGACGCGACGGTAGAGGTCGTTCAAGTCCGACGTGGCGAAGCGGCCACCGTCGAGGGGAACGAGCGGACGAAGATCCGGCGGAAGAACCGGGATGACTTCGAGCATCAGCCACTCGGGGCGGTTGGTGCTATCGCGGAGTGCCTCGGCAACCTTCAGGCGCTTCGAGTACTTCTTGCGCTTGGCTTCGCTAGAGGTCGCGACCATCTCTTCGCGCAGAGTCTTGCAGGTCGACTCGAGGTCGATGCCCTTCAAAAGGTCACGGATGGCCTCGCCGCCCATGGCCGCGGTGAAGGTCTCGGGACCGTGGGTCTCGATGGCCGCGTTGTACTCGTCTTCGGTGAGCAGCTGGCCCTTCTTGAGCTCAGCAACGCCCATCGGATCCAAGACCGCGTACGCTTCGCAGTACAGGACCTTCTCGAGCTCCTTCAGGGTCATGTCCAGCAGCGCGCCGATGCGCGACGGGAGCGACCGCAGGAACCAGATGTGAGCAACCGGGGTGGCCAGGTTGATGTGGCCGAGGCGCTCACGACGGACCTTGGACTGGATGACTTCGACGCCGCACTTTTCGCAGACGATGCCGCGGTGCTTCATGCGCTTGTACTTGCCGCAGAGGCACTCGTAGTCCTTGATGGGTCCGAAAATCTTGGCGCAGAAGAGGCCGTCACGCTCGGGCTTGAACGTGCGGTAGTTGATCGTTTCCGGCTTCTTCACTTCGCCGTGCGACCACTCACGAATCTTCTCCGGAGACGCCATCGATACGCGGATGGCGTTGAAATTTTCCGGATCTTTCGGCTTCTCGAAGAACGAAAAAATGTCCTTCACGTGCACACTCCCTTAGTCCGTTATAGCGTTTCGATCTGAAGTTTAGTTGAAGCTGCTCGGGTTGCTCATCGGGCCGGGACCACCGCCCCCGCCACCACCACCGCCGTCGAGGCTGATGGGGTTGCCGTCTTCGACGAGCTCGACATCCAAGCAGAGAGCCTGGAGCTCCTTCATCAAGACCTTGAACGACTCCGGCACACCGCTTTCGAGGACGTTTTCGCCCTTCACGATGGCTTCGTACATGCGCGTACGGCCGGTGACGTCGTCGGACTTGACGGTGAGGAACTCCTGCAGCGCGTAAGCGGCGCCGTAGGCTTCCATCGCCCAGACTTCCATTTCTCCGAGTCGCTGACCGCCGAACTGCGCCTTACCACCGAGCGGCTGCTGGGTGACGAGCGAGTACGGTCCGATCGAACGCGCGTGGATCTTGTCGTCGACCAAGTGGTGGAGCTTCAGCATGTACATGATGCCGATGGTCACATCCTGGTCGAAGGGCTCGCTCGTGCGGCCGTCGAACAACGTGGTCTGACCACGCAGCGACAGGCCAGCGCTCTCGAGCACCTGCTTGATCTCGGTTTCAGCGGCGCCTTCGAAGACCGGCGAGGCGAAGTGGATACCGTCCTTCACCTTGTGGATCAGCTTGCGCGTCTCGTCGTCCGAGAGCTTGTCGATGAACGACTCGGCCTCGGTCTTCTCGAAGTGCTTCTTGAGCTCCTTCTTGAGCTTGTCGGTCGACCAGTTGGCGTCGACGAACGACTGCAGCTTGCGACCGATGGTGCGCGCGCCCCAGCCCAAGTGAACCTCGAGGATCTGTCCCACGTTCATGCGGGACGGAACGCCCAGGGGGTTCAAGACGATGTCGACCGGCGAACCATCCGCCGTGTACGGCATGTCTTCAATCGGGAGGATGCGGCTGATGACGCCCTTGTTACCGTGGCGTCCGGCCATCTTGTCGCCGACCTGCAGCTTGCGCTTGATGGCGACGTAGACCTTCACCATCTTGATGACGCCCGGAGCCAGCTCGTCGCCCTTCTTCAAGCGAGCGATCTTGTCACCGAAGGTCATCTTGATCAGCGCGATGCGCTCTTCGACCGACGCGAGCATCGCCTGCACGCGCTCTTGCAGACCCTTGCCGTCCACTTCGAGCTCGCCCAGGTACTTGTCGCGCAGCGCCTCGACCACTTCGTCGGTGATCGCGGCGCCCTTGTCGACGAGAACGGTACCGGCGTCGTCGACGAGACGATTGCCGGCCTTCTTGCCCTTCAAGAGGCTCGCGATCTTACGACGCGCCGACTCTTTGACGATCTTGATCTCGTCGTTCTGGTCCTTGAGGAGACGTGCTTCCTCTTCGTCCTCGATCTGCTGCGCGCGCTCGTCTTTGTCGATGCCCTTACGCGCGAAGACCTGAGCGCCGATGACCGTACCCACGACGCCCGGCGGAACGCGGAGCGAGGTGTCACGGACGTCGCCGGCCTTCTCACCGAAGATGGCGCGGAGGAGCTTCTCTTCCGGCGACAGCTGGGTCTCACCCTTCGGCGTGATCTTGCCGACGAGGATGTCGCCCGACTTCACTTCGGCGCCGATGCGGATGATGCCCGCTTCGTCGAGGTCCTTGAGGGCCTCTTCACCGACGTTCGGAATGTCGCGGGTGATCTCTTCCTTACCGAGCTTGGTGTCACGCGCGATGCACTCGAACTCTTCGATGTGCACCGAGGTGTACATGTCCTCTTTGACGACGCGCTCGGAGATGAGGATCGAGTCCTCGAAGTTGTAACCCTGCCACGGCATGAACGCGACGAGCAGGTTACGACCCAGGGCGAGCTCACCGTGGTCGGTCGCAGGACCGTCCGCGATAACGTCACCCTTCTTCACGCGGTCGCCACGGCGGACGATCGGCTTCTGGTTCAAGCAGGTGTTCTGATTCGAACGCTGGTACTTGAGCAGGTTGTAGATATCGACTTCGGCGGCGACGTCGGTCGAACCTTCGTCGGTGTCCGCTTTGACGACCACGCGGGTGGCGTCGACAGCGTCGACCACGCCATCGCGCTTGGCGATGATGGTAACGCCCGAGTCACGCGCGACGTTCTTCTCCATACCGGTGCCGACGAGCGGCGCCTCGGTACGCAGGAGCGGAACGGCCTGACGCTGCATGTTGGAGCCCATGAGCGCGCGGTTCGCGTCGTCGTTCTCGAGGAACGGGATGAGCGAAGTCGCGACCGACACGAGCTGCTTCGGCGAGACGTCCATCAGGGTGATTTCCTCAGGACGAGCCATGAGGTACTCACCGCCGCGGCGGCACGCGACCAGCTGCTGCTTGAAGGCGCCCTTGGCATCGAGCTCGGCGTTCGCCTGCGCGATGAGGTGCTGCTCCTCTTGCAACGCCGAGTAGAACTCGACGTTACCGACGACCTTGCCGTCCTGCACCTTGCGGTACGGGGTCTCGACGAAGCCGTACTCGTTGACGCGAGCGTAGGTCGACAGCGACGCGATGAGACCGATGTTCGGACCTTCAGGCGTCTCGATGGGGCAGATACGACCGTAGTGCGTAGGGTGAACGTCGCGGACTTCGAAGCCGGCGCGCTCGCGGGTCAAACCACCCGGTCCAAGTGCCGAGAGGCGGCGCTTGTGGGTGACTTCCGACAGCGGGTTCGTCTGGTCCATGAACTGCGACAGCTGCGACGAGCCGAAGAACTCCTTGATGACCGCGGAGACCGGCTTCGCGTTGATCAAGTCGTGCGGCATCAGCGTCTCGATCTCTTGCAAGCTCATACGCTCGCGGATCGCGCGCTCCATGCGGACGAGGCCGACGCGGAACTGGTTCTCGAGCAATTCGCCGACCGAACGGACGCGGCGGTTACCCAAGTGATCGATGTCGTCGACCGAGCCCTTGCCGTTTTTCAGATCGAGCAAGTAACGGACGACTTCGAGGATGTCCTTCTTGGTGAGGACGGTGTTCTCCACCGGCTCGTCGAGACCGAACTTGTGGTTCAGCTTGAGACGGCCGACCTTCGAGAGGTCGTAGCGCTCGGCGTTGAAGAACAAGTTGTTGAAGAGCGTACGCGCGGTGTCGAGCGTTGGCGGATCGCCCGGGCGCAGACGGCGGTAGATCTCGAGGATCGAATCGTCCTCGGTCTCGACCTTGTCGACCATGAGCGTGTCGCGCAGGTACGAGCCGACGTTCAGGCCGTCGATGAACAGCGTCTTGATGCTCTTGACGCCGCCTTCGATGAGCGTCGCCAGCTTGTCCTCGGTGATCTTCTCGTTGATCGCCAGCATGACTTCGCCGGTCGACTCGTCGACCACGTCGTCCGCTGAAACGGCCCCGATCACGTCCTCTTCTTCCATCTGGAAGCGGGTGATCTTCAGCTCTTGCAGGCGCTTGATCGCACCACGCGTGAACTTGCGGTTCTTGCGAACGATGGCTTCGCCGGTCTTCGGGTCCTTGATGTCGCGCGTGGCGCGCTGACCGAGCATGAGCTCGACGTCGACCGACTTCTCGAACTTCGCATCGCCCTCTTTGGCGTTCGGATGGAAGTAGATGGTCTCGGTGTTGTAGTAGTACTCGAGCAGCTGCTTGGTGCTGTAGCTGAGCGCCTTGAGCAGCACGGTCGCGGGCAGCTTGCGACGACGATCGATACGGACATGCAAGATGTCCTTGGTGTCGAACTCGAAGTCGAGCCAGCTACCGCGGTTCGGGATGATACGCGCGCTGTGCAGGAGCTTGCCGGTGGCGGCGGTCTTCGACTTGTCTTGATTGACGAAGAAGAACGCACCAGGCGAACGGTGGAGCTGCGAGACGATGACGCGCTCGGTACCGTTGATGATGAAGGTACCGTGCTCCGTCATCAGCGGGATCTCGCCGAAGTACACATCCTGCTCTTTGACGGAGCGAATGCTCTGTTGACCGGTAACTTCGTCCTTCTCCCAGACGATAAGACGAATGCTGACCTTCATCGGGGCCGCATAGGTCATGCCGCGCGAGTGGCACTCGTCGACGTCGTACTTGGGGGCATCGATTTCGTACTTCACGAAGTCGAGCGACGCGCTGTCGTTGAAGTCCTTGATCGGGAAGACGCGCTTGAAGACAGCCTGAAGACCGACGTCCTCACGCTTCATCGGATCGACGCCGAGCTGCAGGAACTTATCGTAACTGCGCTTCTGAATCTCGATGAGGTTTGGGATGTCTAGGAGGCTGCTGATCTTGGCGAAGGACTTACGAACGCGGAAGTTGTCTTGAATCAGAGATGCCATCTAGGAAACGCTCCAACGGCTTGGTTTCGCGAGCTTGCAGCTGACGCTTCGTGAGCACGCCTTAACGGCAACAATTGCTCATTGAACGCTAATCGCGGGGCCCTACTACGCGTGACCTGCCGGGATGGCAAGGTCGCGCAAGCAGAAACGCACGAAAAAAACGTGCTCTGAGATCAATTGCCGTACGAAGGGGCCACCACTGGAGCATTCAACCGGGTCTCGTCGCATAAACCCGCTTGAACGTCGCCCGGCCGCCGTCCGGTCTCGCCACGAGGCGAGCACAGAAAAACGCCACTCACTCGACGATGATTCGATGACCCTGCGCTTGGGGCCTTGGGGGGCTTTCGGGCGCAAAGGGGTGTCGAATCGTTGCGCAAGATACACACGATTTCAAACGATGCAAGAAAAAAAGACTCGAAACGGTATGACTCGCCGGCCCAACCACTTCTCAGCCCCCTGTCGAGCCACCGCATAGGTACCTCATGGGCGCTGACCCACCCCCCAGCGGTCTCCCTCCTTCCCCCAAGGCAGGGGCGGCAGCCGCTGAGAAATCGAGCAGTACAACCGTGCGAAACGAAGCGCCCGCCCCACGTGCATTGGCCATGCAGAGCGACGATCCCGCAGAGACCTCCGAGAAAGGCGCCCCGATGAGCCACGCCGACCTGCGGGAAATGCTGAGGAGAAACGTCGAGAAGCTGCGCGCCATGTTGGAGACGGTGCCACCCGAGGAATAGGCCGCAGGCAACATCGCATCAGGCCGGCCGATAAGGAGGGCGGAAACCCGAACGGCAATAAAGGCCTCAGCTATGACGCGCATTGGAAACGACACGACGTTGGCCCGGTTGACCGAAGCCAGGGCCAGGCTCCAAGTCCGCGCCGACGCGGGAAAAGCCGCATCCGAGACGTGGTGGACAGCCAAGCAGCAAGCCACCGAAGCGCGCGGCGTGGCCGTCGCTCTCGAGAAGGCCTACGAGGCGCTCCAAGCAGTGCCGGCCCGCTCGCAGCTTGCCGACGCCCAGCTCGACGCAACGATTGCGGCTTCGCTGGTTGCGACCAAAGCTGGAGTCGACGCGGCGCTCCTCGTCGCAGCCCAGCGCGAACAAGCAGCAGCAGCGATCGCGGTGCCGGACAGCGAACGCTACGGCCCGTCCAATCTCATTCACGACCTCGACGCCCTACTCTCGCCGACGACGAAATCGGCTCACGTGAGCGCTGCTCGCGCTGGAGCTCTCGCCGCCTGGTTCAGCACCATGCGCCTCGGAAATCAGCTGCGCTCGTACCCCACGCTCGCGTCGTCGCTCGACCCAGCCGATGTGGCGCAGCACCGCGCCAACCAGCGCCCCGTGCTCATCGACCTCTCCGACCGCGCCGAGAAAGTCTTCGCATGTGAAGAGCCGCTCTCTCACGTGATCGATGCGTCACCCCTGTTCGCGCATCCTGCAAACGCCGCTATTGCCAACATGCACCTACCCGAGGCGCTCGAGGCCATGGCCGAGATCTTGAGTGGCCCGCGTCCCGACAAGCAAGCGAGCAATTGGAATCCGCTCTTCAACTACATCCACGACCGCCGCGACGACGCGGTCGCTTGCCTGCGCGAGCTCGCCACGAAGGTTCGCAATCGCGAGCCGAACCTCGCCAAGACGTTCCACGAGGCCGCTGAGCGCCACAAGTTGGGCTGGGGCGAGACTGCAACGCTCTCCGATCTGCTGTCGTTCCTCGGGCGACTGGTCACCGAATACGGCGCCCAAGCGAAAGCGGAGCAAGCCTAGGCAAGAGAAAACGCGGGTGTCGGCGGTGACCCGCTGGCGCGATATTTCGTCTGCGCCTCGGCGTTAGCCATGCTTACATAGGCTGACCATGAGCGACCGCATTCCAGCCCCGACCAGTCAGACACCGCCCTCGACCCCGCGCACCGAGCAGACCCCCGCGCCCAAGGTAGCGAGCACCGGCGTGAAGCCCGAGACCCTCGCGAACTTCTCGCCCGCCGAACGCGAAGCCGCCGAGCAGATGCTCGCCGCCTACCGCACCGCGATCGGCCGTAACCGTCAGGTTTAGTCGACAGGCAAGCGACTCGTGGGATAGTCGCGCCACATGACCGAACGAGCTAGTGAGACCGCTGTGCTGGCCGCGCTGGCGCGGGTGTCCGCTGTAGTGGACCCGCGTTTTCCCGAGCCAGGCTCCGATACCTTGGTGCGCAAGCTCCTGCCGCCCAAGACACGACGCCTCCTCTGGCCGTTCATTCGCAACATCGTCCGCTGGTTCATGGTGCGGCGGATGCCGGGAGCCTACGGCTTCGTCTACGCACGCACGCGAGTCATCGACGAGCACGTGCGGCAGGCGCTCTCCGAGGGCGCGACGCAAATCGTGGTCATCGGCGCTGGCCTCGATACGCGCGCGATGCGCTTTGCGAAACCCGGTGTGACCGTGTTCGAGGTCGATCACGTGCTCACGCAGGCCTTCAAACGGGAGCAGCTCGTCGCCGCGAAGATCGACCCGATGGCGAACGGCACGCAGTACGTCTCGTTCGACTTCAATCGCGGACGGCTAGGTGAGGCGCTCGCAAGCCAAGGCTTCGACCGCGAGGCACGCACCTGTGTGATAGCCGAAGGCTTCACCTTCTACGTCAAGCCGCCGGCCATCTATGCCCTACTCGGCTTCGTCGCTGGTGAATGCGCCCCGGGGTCGACCATCGTGTTCGACTACATCGACGCCGCTACAGCAGACGGCACGACACGCGATTCCGAAGCCAAGAGAACGCGCAAGGCGGTCGCCAAGCGCGGTGAGCCCTTCCAGTTCGGCATTCACTTCGGCTCGTTGCAGGAGCACCTGCAGCCCATGGGGCTCACGGTGATCCGCGACTACCACGCCGAGGAGCTGGAGCAGGCCTACGCGATTCCGGTCGCGCGCTACCCCTCGCTCCATATCGGCAAGTTCTACGGGCTTTGCGTCGCCCGCCGCTGAGGATGCTTAGAGCGATTCCTTGAGGAACTCGCGCAGGTACTCGCCGAGGTTGGCGCTGTCCTTGTTGTAGCGCCACTCGAGGACGCCACCTTTCATCGACAGCTTGTTGCCGTATTTGTCCTTCGAGCCCTCGCGCGGGAGCTTGGGGTCGTTGACGCAGCTGACCTTCTTGAGCTGCTTGGCGACCGCGGCCTTGTAGTCGGCGTCGTCACAGAGGTAGCCGATTACCGACTCGCCTTCGCTGATGCACCAGAGCGCCGGACCTTCGGCAAGCTCGACGCTGTCCCAACTCTTCTTGTCGGGCATGATGCTGACTTCGACACCGCACTTACCCTTGATGGTCTCCGCTGCCTTCTTCGAGTGCTCGTTGATGTTGTCCCAGGCCTTCTTCTCCTTCACCGACTGGGCGAAGGCGCTGCTCGAGATGGCACTGACACCGACGAGGAGAATCAACAGACGCTTCATGGATGAGAGCCCCTACAGATTGTTTTTCAGCCACAGAGTGACCGTGGCTGGCGTGTTCACGGGAGTGCTGCCGAACGCGATTTCCAACGTCTTGCCCTTGCGAGCAATCGCCGTGTCCGCTTTGCCGGACGCGGTGAACTTGAGATCGTCGAGCTTGGCGACCGCGGACTTGTAGTCGCCGTCGCTGAGACAAAGGTTGGCGATCGCTTGTCCGGTGACGCGGGCACGCTCGACCATGCCGGCCTTCGCGGCGTCCCCCGCCTTGACCGCGACCTTGCCACCACAGGCGCCGTTCACGAGCTTCTCGATGTCCGCTGGAGCGGTGCCGAGCTCGATGTTCCGGGATGCGCCTTCGGTCTTCACGTAGAGGTCGACGAGCTGCGCGGTCGTGCGTGTGCCGGGTGGCGGCGGGATCTCCACGTAGCGTGTGACCTGCTCCTTGCCGGCGGCGGAGTCGGTGAGGGTCCACTGCTTGCGCGCCGTGCCTTCGTACATGATGCGGCCGTCACCGTCGGTGAACGCGAGCGCCGAGATATTACGGCCGGCGGTATAGATGACATGGTCGCCAGAACGATCGCGGCGCTCGTGCACCACGACCTTGTCGGCTTCGGCGGACACGCGGTCCGAGAGCAACACCAGCGCGAGGTCACGGCCGTCGACGTTCCAGTCCACGAGGTACACGTGCGAGGCGTCGTCGGGCGACACGAAATAGCGGAGGTTACCGAGCTTTCCGGGGAGCTGTGCCTCGCCGGCGGCCAAGGCCATCAACAATGTAATGAGCTTCATTTCTTCTGCACCACGTTCTTACATTTCTTCTCGCGCGTACCGTTGACCGCCTTCTTGGCGAGCAACGTCGCGCATGCGTTGGCAAAACCGCGATCACCTTCCAGCGCTGCTTTGACGAACTTGTCGTGGTCGACATTCGCCCAGCACCAGTCGGTGAGCTCTTGTGACTTGGCGACGAACACGTTGTCGCCGTCGAAATTGGTAAGGGCACTGGTGGTCGCGTCGGCGAGCTCGGGCTTGGCGCAGATTTCCTTCAACGTCTTGGCACCCGCATCGCCCTCGGCTCGCAACGCGCTCACTGCCTTGTGGAAGAACTCGACCGCCGGCGCTTTGGGAGTAGCGTGCCGCGACACGAGCAGGCCCATGTCTTTCGCGAGCGTCGCATTTTTGGGGTCGGCGTTCACGAAGGCTCGCGCGCGTGTCAGGCAGACCTCGAGGTCGTAGGCATCACGGAAGCAACCGCCGAACGCGATGACCCCACGGCGCGCCCGGGCGTCCATGAACTCACGATTCGATGCGAGCATGGGGTAGACCTGCAGCAACGCCTCGTTCTCGTCGGTGACGTTACGATCGGTGAGCGCGGCATCATTGGCGCGCGCCACGGCGGCCTTGGTGACCAGCTCGTTCCAGGTGGCGTTACGCTCGCTCGGCGGAACGTCGGTTGCTTTCGCGAGCAGCTCGACCCACGCGTTCGCCTTGGCGAGTGCCTGGATGTCCGCCATGTGCAGCTCGCCGGCGCGCGCGCTAGCGGCGAGCGAGACGAGCGTGGTCACGAAGAAAAAGCGAGTCAGAACATTCACGGGGCGCGACGCTACTCCACCCTGGCAAAGCGGTTCAAGTCGAGGATAGCATCGAAGACGATGACTCTGGCGCTAGTCGTTGCCGCGCTCGTCGGCATCGAGCCACTCACGGCGCAGCTCAACGCCGCGTTTGCCGGTGTCCAGCCCGACCCTGTCCCGGAAGAGATCACCCGCGACACCCACTACCTCGGCGGCAACGAGTGGCGACTCGACCTGCTCGCGCCACGCGTCGCCGGCATGGGTGGCACGTACGTGGGAGTTGGCGCCGACCAGAACTATCTGCTCGCCGGATGGGCGCGCTCGAATCTGGTGTTGTTGTGTGACTTCGACCAATGGATCGTCGACTTGCACGCCATCTACGGCGTTGCATTCGCTAAAGCGGACACACCAGAAGCCTTCGTTGATTTCTGGCATCGCAAGTCACCACGCGAGTCGATTGCCGCGATTCGCGAGGCGACGCCCGATCCCAAGCGTGCCCAGCGCCTCGTGCATCTCTACAAGTTCGCGCGCGCACGCGTGTACGTGCGCCTGTCGACGCTCCGCGACGACCTCGCAAAGCGCGACGTCGTCAGCATGCTGACCTCGCAGGACGACTACGATCACGTGCGCGGCTTGTCGCGCTCGGGCCGCATCATCGCAACGCGGGCCGACCTCACGCGAGCGGGAGCGCTGCGGCAACTCGCCGATGTCATCGGTGAAGCGGCGTTACCGGTGCATTTGATGTACCTGTCGAACGCCGAGCAGTACTTCCCCTATGGCCCGGTGTACCGCGCCAATATGCAAGCATGGCCAGCGTCGACCGCAGCCCTCGTGGTGCGGACCCGTCCCATGGCGCGCGATTACACGTACGTGGTGCAGCCGCTCAGCGACTTCCGGGAACAGCTCACGCGGCCCGAGGTGCGCTCGGTTCGCGATCTCGCGCCCAAACGCGTCCTCACCGCGAAGCGCCCAGTGTACGACGTGCCACGCGACCCGCCGATGGCGAAGCCGCCGAAGCTCGCGAAGAAAAAGCGCGGGGCCCGCCCGTTGCAGGCCAGCACGCGGTGATCGCCGCCCTGCTCGTCTCGCTTCTGACCGGCTCTCCGGGTGATTTTCGCTTTCAGCTCGTCGTCCAAGGTGAGCCGAACCTCACCATCTCGGTGCGCGGCGCCGACGACGGAGCCTGTGTCTTGCAGGTCGGAAACCAAACGGCGCAATGGCGCGTGCTCCAAAGCGGCACCGACAATCCCGCGGGAGCGCCCGCGTATCTCCCCGGGCGTGCGGCAACGCGGGTCGAGGTGCTCTCTGCCGGCCTGTCCGTCATCGCGGTGCTGCACGACAAGGCGACGGGTCGCTTGCTCGCCAAGGTTGCGGGACGCTGTGAGCGCGCCAACGGGCGCATCGATATCAACGGAGCGTCGCGGGTCGTCGGACGGCGTGACCTCGACCTGTGCTCCAAAGCGACGTTCGGTGAGCCGGCCTATTTCGCCGGCACCGTCGAGCTGCCGACCAAGCTCTACACGTTCGAGGAGAACGACGGGCGCGCTCTCGTGCGCTTGGAGCTTGCCTCGCTCGCGCAGCTCGCTTGCAAAGACAAGGTCGCTCTCGACGTTACGGCGGACCTGCCGTGGAAATACGAAGACACTGCCTTCTTCGAGGCGGACCGCGCTTTTGCCCAAGACGGAAAGCTCCCGCGCTCGAGCTACTGGTCACCCGCGATGGTGAGCAGCGCCTTGAGCGAGCTCGCCGCAAAACACGGCGACGACGCCCGGCTCGTGACCATTGCGACGACGCGCCAGGGCCGCCCAGTCCAAGCGTTGGCCATCGGCACCGGCCTGCGCGACAACGACCCTCGCCCTTCCGTCCTCCTCAATGGCGGACATCACGGCGACGAGCTGATCGCGACCAGCATCGTCATGGACGCCGCGAAGGCGTTGCTCACCGACAAGCGCTCGAAAAAGCTGCGCGACAACGTCGTGTTCTGGTGCGTCCCTATCGTCAACCCCGACGGCTTGCAGATGTTCCAGCAGACATCGGTGCGTGCCGGCCGCAAAAACGGACACGATGCCGATGGCGATGGACAGCGCGGGGTCCATGACGGCGTCGACCTGAACCGCAACTATCCGTTCGGCTGGCGCACCACCGCGAGCAATGGCCCCAAGGGAGACGAGCCGCTCGGCAGGATGTACCCCGGTGTCGCACCCGGCTCGGAGCCCGAGACCCAGGGGATGATGGAGCTCGCGGCGCGTGAGCACTTCGTGGCGGCGATCTCGTATCACATGGGCACGGTCGCGTTACTTGCGCCCTACACTGTCGGCAGCGCCGTGGATCCCACCCCCAACGAGGCACTGACGGTGGCCGAAGAGCTGGTGACGAGTCTGCCGGCGCATCCCGAGGGCAAGGCGCTGCAGGTGAAGAAGAAGCTCTACGAGGTCGACGGTACCGACCAGGACTGGCACCGCCACGCCCACGGAACCGTCGCCTTGATCGCCGAGGTCGCGAGCTGGCCCCCACCGCAAGACGCCAAACGACGCGACGCCATCATCCGCTGGGGCGGACAGCTCTGGCAGCAGCTCGCCAAGCGTTTCATCGACGGTCCGTCTCTCACCATCAGGAGCCCGGGGATCGTCACCATCGACGAGCAAAAGCTCCCGAACGGCGAGCGCTGGACGCCTAGGGCCCGCGACAACCTGACGGCGCGCTTCGTGACCCCGGGGCTTCACACGCTGAGCTTCGAGAACAACGGCAAGCGCTGGTCGAAGACGGTGACCGTCGGGCGCCGCAATCAGCAGGTCGAAGAGTCGCCATGATGTGGTGTGTATGCCGCATCCAGACGCCTACAGGGTGATGAACTCGCCTGTTTTTGCTCGAGAAGCATAGTGGCATTGGGCTTGCTCAATGCCACAGGTGATTTGTTGGCGGCGTTTATACGTAGCTCTGGCGGCGGTGAGCCTCTGGAGCTGCATGGGCACCATCGGCGACACCGAGCCCTCGCTGCTCGGCAACAACGCATCGCTCTGGCCGCAGACCATCCGCGCGCCGCTGCGCCGCCTCACCAAGCGCGAATACGACAACACCGTACGCGACCTGCTGGGCGATACGACCTCCCCGGCGCGCGCGCTGCCTAGTGAAGAACGCGGTAACGGCTTTGGCAATGACGCGGGCTCGCTGTCGATGTCGACGCTGCTCGCCGAGCAGTATGCGACCGTCGCCGAAGATGTCGCGACGCGCGCCACGGCCACCCCAGAAGCACTCGGCCGCTGGGCACCCTGTGTGGTGAACGCCGCTGTAGCGGACGAGGAGAGCTGCACGCGGACGACGCTCCGGACTTTCTTGCCACTGGCGTTCCGGCGGCCGGTCGAGACCACGGAGATCGACGAGCTGGTGCAGCTGCAGCAGGCGATTCGTGATAGCGGCACCTTCTCCGCGAGCATCGCCGGCGTGCTCGAAGCAATCCTGCAATCGCCGGACTTCCTCTACCGCATCGAGCTCGGTGAGCCCGACCCCGACCGCATCGACAGACGCCGCCCGACGGGTCACGAGATGGCGACTCGCTTGTCGTATCTGTTCTGGGGCACGACGCCCGACTCGGCGCTGCGCGGGCTCGCGGAGAGCGGTCGCTTGCGCACGCGCGAAGAAGTCCGGACGCAAGCCGCGCTGATGCTCGACGATCCGCGTGCTCGTCAGATGGTGCGGACGTTCTTCAACGGCCTGCTGCCGCTTGCGGCTCTCGGCGACGTCAATCGCGACGAGGCGCTCTATCCGAATTTCAACACCACCATCGCCGGGCTCATGCGTCAGGAGACCGAGCAGTTCGCCGAGCACGTCATCTTCGACGGCGAAGGTGATTGGGTGACGCTGATGACCGCGCCGTACACGCTCGTCAACGAGCAGCTCGCGGCTTACTACGGCATTGCCGGCGTCACGGGGACGGCGTTCAAGAAGGCGCCGACCGACGCCACCAAACGCGTCGGCATCTTGCTGCAAGGCGGCGTGCTCACCGGTACGACGCATTCGAACAACACGAGCCCCGTCGCGCGCGGCGCCTACGTCATGCGCAAGATGATGTGCGTCGACATCCCGCTGCCGCCGAGTGAGCTCGCCGACCAAGTCACGCCGCCCTCGCCCTACTCCGGCGACACCGCGCGCCAGCGCTTCTCACAACACAGCGCCGACCCGGTCTGCGCCACCTGTCACCAGCTCATGGATCCCGTGGGCTTCACGCTCGAGAACTTCGACGCTGTCGGCATGTGGCGCAGCCGCGAAAACGACGTGGTCATCGACGCGTCGGGCAAGCTCCCGGGCTACGACGACGGGGTTCTTGGCCCGGTCGAGCTCGTGAACGCTATCGCGGCCAGCGAGGACGGCCCGGCTTGTTTCACCAAGCAGTGGCTGTCGTTCGCCTACGGCCGAACCTTCGACACCAAGGACAAGGGCACGCTCCAGGCGGTCAACAAAGCGTTCACCGACAGCGGCTACGACATCAAAGAGCTCGTCCTCGCGTTCACCCAGACCGACTCCTTCCTCTACTTGCCGCGGGATCCCGAATGAGTCGCTTCAAGCTCGATCGACGCGCGGTCATCCGCGGGCTCGGCGGTGTTGCCATCGCCTTGCCGTGGCTCGAGATCATGGGCGAGGCGCGCGCTCAGGCGACGGGCCCCGCGAAGCGTTTCATCGGCGTCTACACCCCGGGCGGCACCGTCCGCGACAGGTGGTTGCCGACCGGCACCGAGACCGACTTCACGCTCAGCCCAATCCTCGCGCCGCTACAGGACATCAAACATCGCGTGCTCGTTCTCGATGGCGTCGAAATGCGCAGCGCCCAGGGGGAGCAACACCAAGCAGGCATCTGCGCTCTGCTCACCGGGACGCCGCAAGACGGCGCCTTCGACAACTACGCTAGCGGGCCCTCGATCGATCAGGTCATCGCGACGCGCATCTCGCGTGGCATCAAGCAGCACGCGAGCCTCTACATGGCCGTGCGCTGGGCGACGGGGAACTCGCAGGGTCTGCTCTCGCCGATCAACGCGACCGTTTTCGAAGACAACGCGAGCTGCGCGCCCATCCCGCCGCGACTCGATCCGGTGGCCATCTTCAATTCGATTTTCGCCGGCGGACCGGGCGCCGACATCGTCGCTTTGCGCGAGCGTCTCGCCCGCAAGCGCTCGATCCTCGACTACGTGGACCGCCGCTACGACACGCTCGCCAAACGCCTGGGCTCGACCGACCGCGCGAAGCTCGATGCTCACCTCACCAAGGTGCGTGAGATCGAGCAAGGCATCCAAGTTCAAGAGGACGCGCTCGGCGCGCAGTGTGCGGCACCGCCACGCGTCGACACCTCGGACTACCGCCACGACATCGGCTCGACCTTCGAGGGTGCGACAGACGCGGCCATCCCCAAGGTCGGCCGCTACATGATCGACATGATGGTGACCGCGATGGCGTGCGACCTCACCGGAGTCGGTGTCTTCCAATGGACCGACACCGAAGCCAAGCACACCTTCCCTTGGCTCGGCCTCGGCGAGCACCATCACTTCTACCAGCACGACGGCGGCTATCGCCCGGCGGAGCTCGAGCGCATCTACAACTGGTACGCCCAACAGCACGCCTATCTGCTCGAGCAGATGGAAGCGGTCGACATGGGCGGACACACCCTCTTGCAAGAGAGCGTCGTCTTCTTCGGTAGCGAGCTGCAGGAGCCACCGTCACACTCGAAGCGCAACATGCCGTTCCTGCTCGCCGGTGGTGGCGGTGGCCTGCGCGGCGGGCGGTTCGTCCGCTATGACAATCGCTCGCACAACGACCTATTGGTTTCGATCCTCAATCTCTTCGGCGACACGCGCACGTCGTTCGGACGGGACGAGTTCTGCGATGGGCCGATCGGTCGCCTAACGTAGAGCGCGTGCCTCCGCCTCGGAGGCGGCGCAGCGAAAACCGAAATGGTGGTAGATTGGATGATTGGCAGGCGTGTGGAAGCGGCGATGCGTCGCGGTCGCGTGATCTGCCGGCCAGTACCACGAGCCACCGCGCACCACGCGCTCGCTGTGGCCGGGACAGCTCGCAGCGCCGTCACACGGGCCCTTCGGATTGTCGCGGGAACAAGCCTCTCCGCAGACGGCGTAGCTCGTCGACGCCCAATCGAAGACCCACTCTTCGGCGTTCCCCGCCATGTCGTACAACCCCGCGGGGGTCGGCGGGCGCGAACCGACCTCGAGCGTGCGCCCTTTCTCGGGATGACCGCCCTGCTTCTCGACGCCGCAGCTCCGTCGGCCGCGCTCGTCCATGATGACCGCCCGCTCGCAGGTCACAGGCTCGATACCCCGTGCCGCCTTCTCCCATTCGGCTTCGCTGGGCAGGTGTTTCCCCATGGCGCTGCAGTACTGCACGGCGTCGAACCATTTGACACCGACCTTGGGTTGTTTGGGCCGTGAGTAGTCGCTGTAGTTGGTCTTCGCTGCTTTGCACTTTTTAGCGGACACACAGGAGTCGTAGTGGGCGACATCGACCTCGTAGGCGTCCATGTAGAAGGTGTCGACGTTGACGCTCGCTTGCGGCCGCTCGTTGTCGGGTCCACCGTTGGATCCGCGGAGGAACGGGCCACCCTCGATGCAGATCATGCCCCCTGGCGGCGTGTCACACGTCGCGATGAGCACCACCATGCCTGCCATCCACATCACCCGTGGTACTCTGCCAGGATGCGTCGGCTCAGTCTCGTCTTACTCGCGTTGCTCGCGGCCTGCGGTAGCTCGGTGAGCAATCCCCACGAGGGCGGGGACGACGACGTGCAGGGCAACAGCGACGACGACGCGCCGACCGATCAGACCATCGGCGCGCAGCTCAGCGCGGTGATCGCCGACGGCACGCGCGTCGCGGACACGGCACGGACCATCAGCCTCGCGGCGGCACCGGTAACCGTGGCAACGCCGACGTACACGTGGAGCTTCGGCGACGGCACCTCGGGCAACGGCCTCGCGGCGTCGCACACCTACGCGGCCTACGGGTGTTATACCGTGGTCCTCACGGTGAGCGCGCCCGGCGCGGAGACGGCGAGCACCAGCGTCCAAGTGTTCGCTCCAGCGGACCTCGATGTCGACGTCACGTTGCCGCCAGACCACGCCCTCTTGCCACGACGTGAACCGTTCCCCGAGCTCGCCGAGCTCTTGGTGAGCGGCACCATCGCGAGTCCCGGCTGGCAAACCATCGAGGTATTGGTGCTCGCGGACGACGACGTGGTCGCGAGCTACACGGCGCCACTGTGCGCGACGACGAGCTCGCCTTTCGTCATCGGCGCGGCTGTGCCGGCCACACTGCAAAGCCACGACATCGTCGTGCGCGCCATCGTCGGCGACCGCACCGAGGACATTGCCTCGACCTCCGACATCGTCGGTGGCGACGTCATCGTCATCCAGGGCCAAAGCAATGCCGTGGCATCCAACTATCAGGGCGTGACGCTCGACACAGATCCGTTCGTGCGCAGCTTCGGCTCGGCGTCCGTCGACGAAGGCCCGAGCGTCGCCGACGACACCTGGCGCGTCGCCAACGGCAACACCTCGAACAGCGCGGGCAGCATCGGTCAGTGGCCCATGAAGATGGCGCACGACCTCGTCCAAGAGCACCAAGTGCCGCTCGCCGTCTTCAATGGCGCACACGGCGGGCAGCCGATCGGCTTTTTCCAGCGCGACGACGCGAACCACGCCAACACCACGACGAACTACGGGCGATTGCACCGACGTCTCGAAGCCGCCGGTGTCGCCGACTACGTGCGCGCTGTCCTCTACTTCCAGGGCGAATCCGACGGCGCCAACGCGGCGGGGCATCAGACGGGCTTTACGGCGCTCGTCGCCGATTGGCGCGACGACTATCCGAACATCGAGCACCTCTACATCACGCAAGTGCGGCCCGGGTGCGGTGACCCATCGCTCGAGCTACGCGACATTCAGCGCCAGATGGGCCGTACGCTCACCGGCGCGCACGCCATGAGCACGAGCGCCATGGATGCCCACGACAGCTGTCACTACAGCTACGACGGAGGCTACGAGCTTTTGGGCGAGCAGTACGCTCGGCTGCTTACCCGGCACCTCTACGGCATCAGCTTCCCGGACGTCGAAGCCATCGACGTCGAGAGCGCAACCTACGATGCAGGCAGCAACACGATCCGTGTGCAGACGCGGAGTGACGCTTCCGCGTTCACCGTCGAGGCCGGGATGGCCGCGAATTTCGCCCTGCTCGGCACGACGCGCACGGTGACGAACGTCACCATGGAACAAAAAGTGATGGTGCTCGCGCTGAGCACCGGAACCGGCACCCCCACCGAGGTGCGCTACAACGCCCACCAAGGCGCCGGCGCCACGCTGCTCAATGCGCGCGGCGTCGGACTCCTGGCATTTCGTTTGACGCTCTAGCTAGCGCAGGCGGGACGCAAGTCCGTCGTAGCGCACATAGATCGCTTCGCCGTGCTCGCTGCCAACCAGCTCGTCGGTGTCGATGACGACCGTGATGGTGGGGACCGTCGTATCCGTGGCGTCCCACACGTCGCCGACCGAGCGCCGCATGTAGACGGTGTCGTAGACCGAGCGGCTCCAGATGACCACGAAGTCTTCGTTGGCCGCGGTGATACGGCCGCGGCGCGCGTTGCTCGTCCCCTGCAGCAACAACGCCGTCCCGGGAGCGTGCGACGGATCGCCGTCCCAGTTCTGCACGTACGGCTGCGGACCTGCCTTGCAGAAGAAGAACGAGGTCTTACCGGTCGGGGTGACCGCGAGATCCGGCGGACAGTTGGCGGCGTTGACGCCACCCTCGATTTCGAAGCTGTGGGCCGATTCGTTCAGCGTGTCGTAGGGCAGGCGGTGGATGAATGGCACCGCGTTGCCATCGACGCGGAGCGCGAAGAGGTTGCCCGCGTCGTCGACATGAAGCTCGCGACGCCCGGACTGATTGTTCCCGAGGTTCATCACAGCACCGAGCACGCCGGTCGAGGCGTCGAAGCGGCGCACGATCATGTAGTAGTTGTTGCGCCACATGAAACCGCCGATGCCATCGGCGTTGAGCACGTTTCCGGCGTTGCCGGTGCCGCAGAACTCACCGCCGTCGGCGTCCGTCGCATCGGACCAGCTGGTGCCGTTGAACCAGCTGTACCAGCAGGAGTTGACGCTCGCCGCCGCCCAGAAGCGCACGGCGCGACCCTGGGCATCGAGAGCAAGTACGTTATCACCGCCGGCGGATGGACCACCTTCCGTCGTGTTGAGCGGGACGACGACCTCCGTCGAGAAGCCGACACCGGGCGTGTACGTCGAAGCGTACGCGGTGAACGGCGGGTTGCCGTTGGTGCTCCAGTAGTAGGTCACCATGGCGATACCGCCATCGGCCATCGCGACCGCGGGATAGGAATAGACGCCGGTGCTCGGACCAGGGATCTGCGCGGATGCCGACCATCCGGCGCCAGGCACGTAGCGCGAATAGACGACGCGTTGAGATGCGACGCCGACCATGATCGCGGTGCCGTCATTCGACGTGGCGATGCCCATGTTGCCCACGCTGAGCACCTGACCGAACGCGAGCGGCACGTCGGTGGTCGTGAAGTTGCTCTCGAACGGCGCGATGAGCGGAGTGCCGATCTCGTCGGTGATGCCCGTGGTGAGTTGGACGGTGTAGTTGACTGCCGCGCCCAGGCCCTGCGGCACGAAGGTCGCGGTCACGCCGTTCACCGTGATGCCGTCAGTGACGGGCGCGATCTCACCACCACCGGGGCCGATGACGTTGAACGTGTTGGTGTTCACCGAGGAGGCCTTCGGTGGACGCGAGAACGTGACCGTGATGGCGGACGGTGGGTCGACGATGCTGCCGTTGGCAGGAGTCACCGACGCGACGCTCATGTCGTTGCCAACAACGCGCACCTGCAGGCGGTAGGTGCCCTCGGGCGTCGGCGAAGTGCCGCTCACCTCGATCTGATAGCGACCGCTCGTCGGGATCGCCTCGATGAACGCGCCGGTCGTCGAGCCGAAAGTCTTGCTCTCGAGCTCTTCGGACGACGGCGACAGCAAGCGGACCCGGCCGGTGAGGTTCGAGCCACCGCCGCGCACCGCCGACACGAACAGGCTGGTCCCGGCTTCGAGGTCGACCTCGTAGACGGTCGGTGCGGCTTCGACCGCGGTCGTGAAGTCGAATGGCAGCAAGATGGGCTCGTCGTCCGGCGGCGGCGGCACGAACGGCGCCAGCACGATCTGAATGCTCTGGGGCACCGCTGCGCCGGCAACCGAGATGTAGCGACCGCGCGTGAGGCCATCGGGACCGAAGGCTTCGAGCGCCAGGTGCATCTGGATGGGGATGAGGAGGCTCTCCGAGGCGTCGGCATCGACGCTGGTCGACGGACCGTAGAGCGGCACGTTGTAGCTGTCATCGTCGCACGAGGCGTCGCTGCAGGTGCGTCCGCTGATGAAGCACGGGCTCGGAGCGTCGCAGTCGCCGTCGTCGTCCGTGTCTTCGCAGCAGCCGACGTCGGAGTTTTGCGTCGGGCCGATGACGTCGTCGCAGTTCCACCAGGAGAAGTGCCCGACCGTCGCGCGCTGCACGTAGCCTGTCGGCGAGCTCGCGGATGCGACGATGGCGCCCTCGCCTTCGCGGATCCACTGGCCACTCTCTTCGTCGAGCGACCACAGCGGCACGACCTTGCCCAGGCCCACGGGATTGCCCTCGAGATCGAGCGTCGGGAAGACGGGAACTTCGATGGTAGCGGTCTCGCCGGGCGCGAGGTCGAGCTTCTCGCCGTCCTTCATGAAGTTGAAGTCGACGGTGCCGTAGCTCGCGATGCCCGAGCTAGCACCGTCGGTGCCACGACCGACGAACTCACCGGGAAAGGCGCGCGGGCGTGTGGTGACGTCGACCGGGGAAACGTAAACGTCGACCGCGCCGCTGACCGGCGTGCCGGCGGCGCCGATGAGCGAACGCCCCCTGATGGTGACCTTGGCTCCGGTGTCCACTTCGATGCTTCCGCCGCTGGTCGCGTCGCCGAGCATCTGCGCCGCTCCGAGCGGCTGCATGACGATTTCGAGGTAGCCCGCGGTCGACGCGTCCTTGAGCTCGGCGACGTGGGTGCGGCGCGTGAAGCCCGCCGCCTCGACGCGGACGATTTGACGAACGCCGGTGCCGATGGCAAGAGTGGCATTGCCGCTTGCGTCCGTCGTAGCGGACGCACCGCCGACCAGGCGAACGGTGGCGCCTTCGATGGGCTGGAGCGAGGGAGTGATGACGCGCACGTTGGTCGAGGCGCTGCCAACCGCCGTCGGTCCGGCGGTGACCATGATCGACTGGGTGGTCTCGTGCTTCTCACGGCCATCGCTGACCGTCAGCTTCACTTCCTGAGTTCCGGCGGTCGAGAAGACGTGCGCGATGCGCTCGGCGCCGCCGCGGCCACCGCCGCCGAAGGTCCAGCTGAAGGTCAGATCGTCACCGTCCGGGTCGGTCGAGCCCGAGGCATCGAAGGTCAACACGCCACCGGCTTCGACCGTCGTAGCGGACACCGTGAACGACGCGGTCGGCGCGGCGTTGGGGCCGTCGTCATCGTCGCCGTCTTTCCCACCTCCACCGCAGGCGGCGAGGACAGACAACGGCAGGCACAAGAAAACGGAGCGAAGATTACGCATGGAACCCCTCATCATCGAACTCGGCCAAGGATGGCGTCGCGCCGCACGTAGAAGGCCTCGCCGTGCGCACCGCCGATCAGCACGTCATCGCGGTGGCGGCTATTGAGACGGGCCGACGCGTTGGTCGGCGCGCCCCAGCTGCCGCCCGAGTAGACGCGGAACTTGTACGGCTCAGCGCCGCCGTACATGACCACGAAGTCCTCGCCGAGCGCGGCGATGTGGTTCATCGAGTAACTGTTGCCGTCCTCCATGATGACGGGAGCGCCCCAGGCGTGACCCGGGTCGCCGTCCCACATCTTCACGGCGGGGTCGGGGCCTTCCGCGCAGTAGGCAAGTGCAACGTTGCCCGTGACCGTGACCGCCATGGTCGGCCGGCAACTATTACCGAAACCGGTGACCAAACTTTCATAGTCGGATTCGTTTTCGGTGTCGTATGGCAGCCGGCCGACGTAGATATCGCCGCCGCTCGCAACGCGCATGTAGAACAGGTTGCCGGCGCTGTCAGCGTAGATCTCACGGTAGTCGATGTCGTTGATGGCGCCGCGATCGATGATGGGCCCGAGCACGCCGGTCGCCGCGTCGAAGCGTCGAATCATGTTGGGGTCGGTGGGCCCCTTCCACATGACGCCGCCGATACCGTTGGCATTCATGGTGCTCGAGACGGCCGTTTGGTTGGTGACCGAGCGCGAATCGTCGAAGTCCGCATGAGCGGACCAGCCAATACCGGGCTGATACCAGCTGTAGCGATTGCCCGTTGCCGTTTGGTAGACGCGGAGCGCTCGGCCCTGAGCGTCCATCGCGAGCGCGCCGCCGCGATTCGAGCCGTCAATGCCGATACCCGCATCGATTGGGATGGCCATTGCGGGCCCCCAGCCGGTCAACGGGGAGTACGCGTTAGCGTACGGCAACCAGTTGCCAGAAGGCGCGCCAACCCTCGATTGGTAGGTCACCATCGCGATGCCACCATCCGCCATGACGAGGCTTGGACCGGCGTTGTTCAGCGGTTGTGGAATAGCATCGGGTGTAGACCAGCCCCCGCCGCCCGGCAGGTAGCGCGTGAACATGATGGTCTGCGGCGACTGTTGGCCGACGGCGATATAGCTGCCGTCATTGGACGCGGCGCCGGTAGTATTCAGCGTGTCCAATCCGCGCGCGAAGCCGTTGAGCGTGTCGGCCGTTCTGAATTGGCCGATGAATGGCACGAGCGGCAGGCCGTCGGTGTCCTTGATCGTCGGGTCGAGCTCGATGCGATACCCGTAACCCGCGCCGACATACTGCGAGGTCGGCGAGATCGGGATGGTCAATGTCGAGCCGCTGACGGACTGACCCGAGGTCGAGATCTCACCGGCCTGACCGTAGAAATGGACAGAGCTCTGCGTGACCGTCGCCACGTTCAGGTTGCGCGTGAAGTTGATGACGATCTCGGAAATCGGAAAAGTGACGACCGAATCGACTGCGGGCGTCATGGTCGCGACGGTCATGCCGTCACCGACGTCGAGCGCCTGCAAGCGATACGAGCCGACCGCGCCGGGCGCCTGGCCACTCAATTCAATCTGATACCGGCCCGCTGTCTCGATGGTGCGGGAGAAGCTCGCGGCAACTGGGCCGAACAGCTCGTTCGCCAGCTCTTGCGACGAGGGCGACAACAAGCGCACGCGACCATTGAGCGACGAACCGCCGCCGCGCGCGACGTTGATGTACAGGTTCTGACCCTCGATGAGATCGACCAGATAGGTCGTCGGCGCGGCCCCAATCGCGGCAGTAGCATCGTACGGCAGCTCGATCGGCTCGTCCGTCGGCGGCGGCTCGGTGACTGGTGTGAGCATGAACGTGATGCTCGCCGGTCGCGCTACGCCCTGCACCGCAACGTAGCGCGCCTTCGTCAGGCCGTTCGGACCATACGCTTCGATCAGCGTCGTGATGTTACTGAGCGTACTGATGTTCGCCGTCGCTCCGTCCGCGACGGTCTCCGAGGCGCCAAAAAGCGGCGCCTGATAGCTGTTGGTCTGGTCGCAGGTATCGTCGCTGCAGGTGCGGCCCTGCAGAAAGCAGGAGACGAGTCCGCCGTCGCAGACACCGTCGCTGTTAGGGTCGTAGCAGCAATTGACTGCAAGCGGCTCGAGCCATCCATCCTCGAGCCGATCGTCGCAGTTCCACCAAGAGAAGTGGCTCACGGTCGCGCGTTGCACGAAGCCGGTCGGTGAGGTGCTGGAGGCGACGACCGTGCCCTCGCCTTCTTGCACCCATTCTCCGCTATCTTCGTCCAGCGACCACAACGGAATGACGCGGCCCAAGCCGACGGGATTGCCCTCGATATCCAGTGTCGGAAACACCGGGATCTCGACGGTTGCGGTCTCGCCAGGCGCGAGGTCGAGCTTCTCGCCGTCTTTCATGAAGTTGAAGTCGACGGTGCCGTAGCTCGCGATGGACGAGCTCGTACCTTCGGCATCGCGGCCGGCGAACAAGCCGGGGAATGCGCGCGGCGTGTTCGTGACATCGACCGGTGACACGTAAACATCGACATCCCCGGTGACTACGGTACCGGCCGAGGTCACGAGCGAGCGTCCCTTGATGGTGACCTTGGCGCCAGTAGCGTCTTCGATTGCTCCGCCAACCGTCGCGTCGGCCAAGGTCCGCGCGTCGCCGAGTGGTTGCATGACGACTTCGATGAACCCGCCGGTGGTTGCGCCATCGAGCTGAGCGGTGTGGGTGCGCCGCGTGTAGCCATCGGCTTCGACACGCACGATCTGGCGAATGCCCGTGCCCACCGTGAGCGCCGCGTTGCCCGCCGAGTCTGTCGTAGCGGACGCGCCGCCAACGACACTGACAGTCGCGCCCATGACTGGCTGGCGATTCGGGTTGATGACGCGTACCGTGGTCGATGCGTTCCCAACCGATGACGGGCCAGCGGTGACCGTAATGGTCTGCGTGACATCGTGCTTGGCGCGGCCGTCGCTCACCGTGAGCGTCACGAGCACGGAGCCGACAGTCGAGAAGACACGCGCGATGCGTGCCGTGCCACCACGCCCGGTCGAGCCGAAGCTCCAGCTATAGGTAAGCGTGTCGCCGTCTGGGTCGGACGAGCCGCTGGCGTCGAAAGTCAGCGCGCCGCCGGCTTCGACCGTCGTAGCGGACGCCGTGAACGACGCAGTCGGCGCGGCATTCTGTCCACCGTCGTCGTCGTCTTTTCCGCCTCCCCCGCCGCACGCGGCCAACACAACCATGGGGAGGGCAAGAAAAACTCGACTGCGCTTGGACATGCGCGCTCTGTGCCCATGGCGCGCCGCGAAGGCAATCCAGTCCCGCGCTTACGCGTTCACATAAGCTACTCTTCGAGCAGCTTCACCACGTCGTCGCCCATACCGAGATTGCCCAGGCTCGTCTGCAGGTGGCCCAGGAATGCGCGGTTGTCGAGCACCGAAAGGTTCTGCATCTCGAGCGCGCCGATGCGGTCTTCCGGCGTGAACGCGGAGGCAACCTTCTCCATCGAGAGCTTGTGCGGATCGTACGCCATGTAGTCCGCTTTCGTGTTCAGGATGGTGTAGTCGTCGCCGCGGCGCAGCTCGAGGGTCACCTCACCGGTGATCGCGGTCGCGACCCAGCGGGTGAGCGCATCGCGCAAGATGAGCGCCTCGGGGTCGAACCACTTGCCCTCGTAGAGCAGACGGCCGAGACGCCGCCCGAGGTTCGCGTAGGTGTCGATGGTGTTCTCGTTATGAATCGCGCTGACCAGACGTTCGTAGCCGATGTGCAAGAGCGCCATGCCGGGCGCCTCGTAGATGCCGCGGCTCTTGGCGTCGATGACGCGGTTCTCGATTTGATCGCTCATGCCGAGGCCGTGGCGTCCGCCAATGCGGTTCGCCTCGAGGAAGAGCTCGAAGGTCGACTTGAAACGCTTGCCGTTCAACGCAACCGGCACGCCCTTCTCGTAGGTAAGCGCGATGGTCTCGTTCTCGATCTTCACGTCGCTCTTCCAGAACGCGACGCCCATGATCGGCTCGACGATGCGCATGCCGCTGTCGAGGCGCTCGAGGTCCTTGGCTTCGTGCGTGGCGCCGAGGACGTTCGAGTCGGTCGAGTACGCCTTCTCGGTGGACATCGAGTACGGCAGACCTTCGGCCTGTAGGAACTCCGACATCTCTTTGCGGCCGCCGAGCTCGTTGACGAACTGCTGGTCGAGCCACGGCTTGTAGATCTTGAGATCGGGGTTCGTGAGGATGCCGTAGCGGTAGAAGCGCTGGATGTCGTTACCCTTGTGGGTCGAGCCATCGCCGAAGACGTTCACCTTGTCTTCGCGCATCGCCTTGATGATCGCCGTGGTGGTGACTGCCCGCCCGAGCGGAGTGGTGTTGAAGTACTTCTTGCCGCCGACCGAGAGGTGGAAGGCGCCGCACTGAATGGCGAGGATGCCCTCCTTCACCAGGCGCTCCTTGCAATCGACGAGGCGCGCCGAGACCGCGCCGTGCTTCAGAGCCGACGGCGGGATCTCCGCCGGATCTTTCTCGTCAGGCTGCGCGAGGTCGGCCGTATAGGCGTGGACCTTCATGCCCTTCTTGTTGAGCCAAGCGACGGCGCAACGCGTGTCGAGGCCGCCGGAGAAGGCGATGCCGATGGAGGTGCCCTTGGGAGGAAGCTGGCGATAGATCCTGCTCATGGAGGGGCGGTGTACCAGCCGAAAGCCCGAGGGTGAAGTGGTGTCGGGGTGCCGCGACGCGCCCCCGGCGAACGCACGCCGATACACATCCTGAATGTCCCTCACAATTGGCAGTGAGCGGCTCACCGGAGGCACCGGTGGGATCGCCGAAGTGTATGCTCTGGCCGGGGCTCCCGTGGTTGGGACCCCGTTGCCAGCGTCCGCAGCGCCTCCAGTCGTTGCGGCGCTCACGAGCGCGCCCGCGGAGCGCAATGCCCTCGCAGGCCTACCGGCGACGCCCGCCACGGGTCTGTCGCGGCTCCTCCCTGACGGATACGGAGTGACCATCCGCTTTCGAGGACGACCCGAGGTCGCCTACCGCGACTACGCAGACGCCGAGCGCGCCATCGCCGCGGCACCCCCGAAGAGCATCACGTCGGTGATTTTGTACGGTCACGGCGCACCGGGCATGCTCTCCGTCGGCGCGGCCACCCTCGACGCCGATCAGGTCGGCCGGCTGCTCGCGGGCAAGCTCGCACCAAACGCACGCGTCACGCTCTACGGGTGCAACACGGCAAGCGTCGGTGACGAAGGTCTGTCGCGAAACCTCGCCGAGAGCTCGTTCTTCGGTCTCTCCTCGCTGACCCGACGAATCACGTACTTCAGCATTCCCGTCATGATGGGCGCCGACCGCGCCACCATGGAAGCACTCTGGAACGAGGACATGGCGCGCGACCTGAGCCTCGCCCTCCCCGGCGCCTACGTCGTGGGCTTCCGAACCTACGCGTTCCCCGCCGACCGCCTGAAGCCAGGCTCGCGGAACGCAACGCCCTCGCGTCACGTCCTTGCACGCAGCGCGACTTACACCAGCGGTGACGTCGTCAAGGACGCTCGACGAGCTCGTTGAACGGCAGCGCGTCGACCTTCTCACCGCGCAGGCCGCGCAAAACGACGACCTGATTGAGCACGTCGTACAGCGCATTCCGCTCCGGCGTACCGCCGTTGGGAGCGAGGAAGCTGCACTGCGCGTTCGACATCGCGAGTGGAATGTAGATGCTGCTCGGAATAGCGGTCGAATGCTGGCCGGGTGCGGTGAAGTGTCCGGCACCGCGGATGTTCACGTGCACGTCATGGCGGCCACGACGCTGCGCGGCGATGCGACGGACGGCCACATCAGCTGGCCAAAGGGCATCGGCGTCCGAGCCGAGCGAGACGATACGCCCCGCGAAGGCGCTGACGTCGATGCTCGATTGATTCGGTAGGTAGCTCTCGAAGCCGGGTCGCAGCTCGGCGACCGGCGTCTTCGTGCCGTTCCAGTCGATGTAGTGGAGCTTGCCGGCTCTCTTCGCCAGCGCGATGGCCTCTTCGGGCTGGGTCACGCCGCGGGCCTTGGCGACGAACGGCAGAGGCTTCCCCGCGAGCGTCCACAACGAGAGCTCGGGCTCGCCGAGAAAATCGGCGCCGTTGATCTTGCTACCCACGACGATATCGAGCGGACGCAGCGGCACGACGCACTGCAAGCCATGGCGATTGCCGAAGTGTTGCGCGACGAGGAGCGCCGCCTCTCCGCCGCGCGATTCCCCTAGTACGCTCAAGCGGTTGGTGTCGCAGAACGGCTGCGCCTTGGCCCAAACGATGGCGCGCTCGAAACGCTCGAGCGGCAGCTCGTTGATGAGGAAGTGAATGGCGCCAGCGGCGACGTTGGGATCTTTTGCGTCGTAGGTGAAGTAGCGCAGCGCCACCACCGCAAAGCCTTGCGACACCAGAAAGTTGGCCCAGCCGTCCGGAATGTTGCCGCCCGAGCCGCCCCAGACGACCACGGTCGGGAGCTTTCCAGAAGCGCCTTTAGGAAGCAGCGTGTAGCCGACCATGCCGTCCGTCGTCGGGTCGAAGTCGCGGCGCACGGTCCCCTCGGGCACGCAGGTGAGCTCTTGGCGCGCGAGCACGGGCGGTGGCGCCGGTGGACCCTCCACCAACGGTTGAGCACTGATGAGCACGCGGTCGCCGCCCGTCATCGCGGGGACGAACGTGAGCTGCGTCGGCGCCAAAGCAAACATGGGTCGCTCGGTCATGAGCTTGAGCGCGACGGCCCCGCCATAGCGGAGCTCTTCACGGGTCGGTTCCCGACCAAGGGCACGGCGCAGGGCAAGCGCTCCGAGGTCGATCTGCCCTTGGTTGTCGGCCGTAGCGGTCAGCTCCGCGAGCAGCGATTTGTCGGGCTCGGGATGCGGCCGGGCCATGGCGATGGCGTAGCGCAGGCCAGAAACCAGGCCGGAGAGCGTCAGCGGGATCTCGAGATCGCTCGCGAGCCGCGTCGGTCCGAGCGGCGGAAAGCTCGTCAGGGTAAGCGCCGCCCTACCGCTGCCGCGGACCGTTTCGAGACGATCAGGCTTCTGGTCGGCGCGAATGGCCGCGGGTGCCGCGATCTGCGAGTGCCGCACTGGCGCTGAAACGCCCGAATTCCGCCTAACTCCGTCCATTCCCCAGCCTATTGGCGCAAGCTGCCGCCCAGGCGGGGTTATCGGACCAGTGACAGGAGCGTTTTCACGAAATCTTTTCTACGGCGCACCGAAACCCTAGACCCATGCAACAACCAGTTGATCTGAAGGGCCCGGCGCTCCCGGGTTTGACGTCGGGTTTTGTCTCTTTTGACAAAGGTGCCTTCACCGACGACGTCGCGATGTTCACACGGGACGTCCTCAAGCGTCGCGGTCAACTGGCCGACGTTGGCCTCCTCGCCAACGCAGACTTGCAGAAGCTCACCCGAGAGGTCGAGCCGGAGATGCGCCGCCTCGTGGCCCTGCACGGCGACAGCCTCGACGTGCGGGTTGCCGAGCGCGCGGTCGACAAGGCCAAGTTCAAGATGGAGTCGAAGAAGACCGACCGGCGCGCCTGGTGGGTCTCGGGCGGCATCTTTTTCGGTGCCCTGCTCGGCTTTGCCGGCCTCAATTACGGCATCAATCTCGGACTCAAAGCGGCGTTCAGCGAAGGCGTCGCCGCGGCCATCCAAGCCGCCTGGAACCCGGTCTTCTACACGGTTGGCGGCGCGCTCGTCGGCGCCTGCACCAGCTTGTTCAACGACAAGATCAGCTCGCCCGTCAAAGCCTTCATCAACCGCGTCGGCTTCAAAGGCGCGCCCGTGCAGGCCCTGGACGTCAAGGCAGTCAAAGAAGAGCTCATCTTCGCCAACATGGTGGAGAACACCGCCGACGGCCGCTTCAATGGCGGACGCTTCGCGCTCACCATTTTCGAGATCCACCTCGCTCCGACCTTCCGCGAGGTCGGCGAGCAGCTCGGCGAAGCTCGCAAGGCGACGACTCCCGAAGCCAAGAAGGACGCCATCGAGTACGCGGCGATGTTCATGGCGCGACGCCTGATCAACACCGAGCTCTACTGGTTCAACTTCGACCCGCATAACGTCGAGCTGTTCGCGAACCTCTCGCTCGTGGTCTCGCCGCACTTCAAGGGCGCGAGCCCAGAAGATCTCGCGGCGTTCCGCAAGGCGGTCATCGAGGAAGTGCAGCGCGAGCGCAAGAACGTAGCGAGCGAAGGTCGACCGGACACGCCGACCGCTATCAAAGACTACTACGACCCGTTCCTCGACCGCATTCTCAACCCGAAGAAGCCGACCGCCAACTCGGACGTCGAGCAACCGGAAGAGAAGCCGGCAGTCCTCATCGTGGAGAAGGCGTCCAATGCAGGTTAGCGGCAAAGGCGTGCTCGTAGCTCAGCAGCCGCCACAGCCGCCGAACCCTCCCAAACCTCCGCCGACGGAGGAGGAGAAGAAGCGGGAAGCGGCGCGTAAGGCGAACTGGATCTCCGCCGGCATCTACTTTGCGGCGACAGGCGCTGGCGCGCTCGCAAGCTACCTGTTGAATCAAGGTCCGAAGACCGCGGCGCGCGGCTTCGAGCCCGTCGTCAACACCGCTACCGGCACCGGTCAGGCTGCCGGCGCACGCTTCCAAGAGAACATGACCAATCCGCTGCGGTCATGGGTGTTTCGCGCGGCCACCGGCCCCGGCGACGCCGCGGACTCCGCGATAGCGGGCGCCAACCAAGCGAAGGTCATCTATCCGGAAGCGCTCGCCTCGATGTTCGAGGTCAGTAATCAGCGTAACAAGCTCAACGGCCGTGTTAGCGGCATGTCCGACAGCCTCGAGACCTATCGCAGCATGCTGCAGGTCACCTGCGCGGGCGTGCGCTCGGCCATCGCAGCCGGCGACTTGACCGGCGCGGCGCGGCGGCTCGCGGGCTGCCTCTATCACGACCACCACATCTGGCTCGAGCAATCGCCGCAGAGCGCCCGTACCTACGGCCGCGTCTACCTCGAGCTCTATCCTTACTTTCACAAGATCCCCGAAGCCGAGCTCGCGAATTTCCGCAAAGCCGTCGTCGCCGAGACCGAGCGTCTGGCAGGCGGCAAGCGCAAGGGCATCGCCGAGTACGCCGAGGCCATCGTCACCGGCATCACCACCCGCAGTCCGCAAAAGCAGCTGAACCATCCGCTGACGCTCCAGGCGCCGGGTGAGATGGCCACCATCTCGCTCGCGAACCGCCCCGGCCTCGTGCAAGCAGCCAACGACGAAGGCGGCGACGAGGAGATCAAGAAGGCGCTCGAGGAGCACTTCGAGAAGCTCATGAAGGGGAAGAATCCCATTCAGCGCTTCCGGCTCCTGCGTCAGCTGCGCCGCGTGACCAAGCGCGTCCTCGCCATCGTCCACGAGCGCATGAATGCGCCGGGTGGCACGCCACCGACGATGGAAGAGCTCTGGCGCATCGTCCAGGACCAGCTCAACGCCGACGTCAGCCGTCGCATCGAGAACAAGATCACCTGGATCTCGTTCGGCGCCTTCGCGGGCGTCGGTGCGGCCTCCGGTATCGGCAAGCTCCAGCTCGAAAAGGTCGTTGGTCCGCAGGTCATGATCGGCCTCGACGCGGTGGTCTTCAATCTTGTCGGCATCGCCATGGGCACCGCCGGCTCGTTCTTCCAGGATCGCTTCAGCAACATCGCGCGCGCCTTCGGTTACGGCGGCCTCGAGAAGATCTCGATGGGCCCGTCGATCGAGCGCGAGCTCTTGGACAACCTGCTGCGCCACTGGACCGTCGACGGCCGCATCCTCGGCGGACGCTACGCCTTCATTTGGCACCAGCGCTTCTTGCACGAGGTCGTGGTCGACGCCGAAGCCGCCATCAAGAACGGCGAGCTCGAGAAAGCCGCCGACTTCCTCGCCGGCGCCTCCGAATACGGTCGCCGCATGTTCTTCTCGTTCTCACCGCTGCAGGAGGCGTTCGAGCTGCAGTTCATCAAGCTCGGGCCGCATTTCGACTGCTGCACCACGGAGCAGCGCGACCAGCTGGTGAAGCTGGTGGAAGAACGGCTCAAGGCCATCTCGAAGCCGCGCGACATGCAAATCTACCACTACCCCTTCATCCAGGGGCTCCTGACCACGAACACCAAGCCCAAGGCCTGAGCGCTAGCCAAGCCGTTTGCGCATGCTAAGCTGCCTGGATACGCAGGCGGGTGGGCAATGGCGGACAAGATTGGTGTTTTCCCTGGAGCACGCGCGACGCCGACGGGTCAGGGTGTCGACCTCGACACCGACTTCGAACGCGATGGCGTTCAGATCTCACAGGCACAAGTCGACGCGTTCCGGCGCATGCCGAACGCCGAGGCCGATCGATTCATCGGCACCCTAACGCGCGCCTCCGCGGGTGCCCTCGAAGCAGCCTTCGACCGCGACGCAATGAGCCGGCCGCCTGGGCAGCGCACCCTCTTCCGCGATCGCGTCCACAGCGAGGTCTACCGGCGCTTCAACGAAGGGCAGCCTGCCGAGCAGCAGGTGCAGCGCGTCCGCGTCGGCGCGACCAACGGTCAAAACCACATCCTGGTGAATCGTCAACGCGTCCCGGTCGACGTTCCCTCGGGATTCCGTCTCGACGTCCAAGCCGACAACCGCATCATGCTGAGCCGCAGCGACGGCCGCGCCTTCCGCGGGCCAGTCAGCAGTGCCGAGTTCGATCACGTGATGCTGGAGTCGAGCATCAGCCGCACGGGCGTGCGCTTCGACTACTCGGCCGGCCGTAGTGGCAGCATCGAGTCGGGTGGCGTCACGGATCTGAACGCCTATCTGCGGTCGCTCGCGCAGTAAGTCCGCGCGTCGCGGGAAGCTGAAGGTGTCTCCGAGCACACGGGACGGGCGCGGGGTTGCCGCGCGCCGCCCGTATGGCATCGGAATGCGGGGACCACGCTTCGCTGGGCCCCCGAGGGGGCGTGTTTCGCGGCTACGCCGCTAGCTCGCCCGCGTCCGTCGCGGGCCCAGGATAGGTGACCCGAAGCAGCACTGTTTCTCCGCCGGAGCGGAGAAGTCGCTTAGGCGCTCTTCAGCTCGACCTTAGCGCCAGCCGCTTCGAGCTTCTTCTTGAGCTCTTCGGCGTCCTTCTTCTCGAGGCCTTCTTTGACGACCTTCGGAGCGCCGTCAACCAGGTCCTTCGCCTCTTTGAGGCCGAGACCGGTCGCCGCGCGGACTTCCTTGATGACGTTGATCTTGTTCGCACCGCCGTCCGCGAGGACGACGTTGAACGCGCTCGGCTCCTCAGCCGCGGCAGCGCCACCAGCGCCACCGGCCGCCGGGGCCGCCATCATCACACCACCCGCCGCCGCCTCGAGGCCATGAACTTCCTTGAGGTAGTCGCCGAGCTCTTTCGCTTGGAGGAGCGTCAGGGCAACGATCTTGTCGCCGAGGCCCTTGATGTCCGCATTCCAATTACGTGCTGCTTCTGCCATTTGCCTACTCCTGAATATGGTGTCCGCTCTTGCGGTCACCAAACTTTGCCTTAAAACCTAAAAACTACTTCGACTCTTCTTTTGCTTTGGTTTCGATCGCACCGACGATGCGACCAGCCGGGTTCTTGATCTGACCAGCGACCTTGCGGCCCGGGCCCATGATCATGCCGAGGATCTGACCGATCATCTCCTCGCGGCTCGGCATCTTCGAGAGCGCCTCGGCCTCTTTCGCCGTGATCGCCTTGTTCTCGAAAATTCCGCCCTTCACCTTGAGGTGCTCGGTTTCCTTGAGCGCCTCGAAGAGCGACTTGGCCGCGGCCACCGGGTCCTTGAAGCCCATGACGACGCCGGTCGGCGTGCCCTTCAAGACCTTGCTGGCTCCCTCGTACGGGGTGCCGGCGATAGCGCGCTTCATCAGCGTGTTCTTGACCACGCGGAAGCCGATGTCTTGGGAGCGGAACTTCTTGCGGAGGTTCGTGACCTCTTCGACCGTCAGACCGGTGTAGTCGACGAAGAGCACTGCCTGGGAGCGTTGAACTTCCTTGCTGAGCGTCTCGACCGACTGTTCTTTTTCTGCACGCAACATGACTGATTCCTTCGGTGTTCGTTATCGCGGCTTAGGCCGCGGTGACGACTTCCACCTGTGTCGGGTCGATCTTGATGCCGGGGCTCATGGTCGCGCTGACCGTGATGCTCTGGACGTAGGTGCCCTTCGAGGTCTGCGGCTTCTGGCGGATGACCTGCTCGATGAGAACGCGGAAGTTCTCCTCGAGGGCCTGCGCGCTGAAGCTCATCTTGCCGACGGGGGCCTGCACGATACCGGCCTTCTCGACGCGGAACTCGATGCGGCCGGCCTTCGACTCTTTGACCGCCTTGGTCACGTCGGTGGTCACGGTGCCGACCTTCGGGTTCGGCATGAGGCCGCGGGGTCCGAGGATCTTCGCGATGGGACCGATCTTCGGCATCATGTCCGGGGTCGCGATCGCCTTGTCGAAGTCGAGCCAGCCGCCCTGGATCTTGGCGACCAGGTCCTCGGCGCCGACGATGTCCGCGCCAGCGGCCTTCGCTTCGGCTTCCTTGTCGCCCTTGGCGAACACGAGGACGCGCACCGTCTTGCCGGTACCGTTCGGGAGGTTGACGACGCCACGGACCATCTGGTCCGACTGGCGGGGGTCGACACCGAGCTTGATAGCGACGTCGACCGACTCGTCGAACTTCGCGACCTTGAACTTCTTCAGGATGTTGAACGCTTCGGTGATCGGGTAGCGCTTCTGAGCTTCGACGAGCTCAGAGTTCGCGCGGAAGCGCTTGCTTGGCTTGGCCATAAATCCTCCGCAGTAACTAGCGACTGTTGGGCCCCGGAGGGCTTACTAGGTCTCCTGCTATTTCGAGCGCGCCGTAATGCCGGTGGCTCAGCGACTTGTCAAGGGTGTTCGTACGTCACAGCCCTCGAACCCGCAGGATCTGCCTAAAGGCCGTCAGAAAGGCTTTGCTCGGGGTATGAGCTTGGACCCGGAATCCCCTGCCGAGTGGCGCGAGGCCCGCCACGCCGCCTACAGCATCGTCGACGCCACCTTCGACCGCTTGCGCAACGTGCACGATGGGCCGTGCTGGCAACCGCCTTCGCCCGACACCATCAGTCTCCTAGAGCGGACACCTGCCGCCACAGGCATCGGTATCGACCAAGCGGCGACCCTCGCGCTACGCAACTTTGCGCCCTATTGGACCGGAAACACGCACCCGCGCTTCTGGGGCTGGGTCATGGGCGGCGGCACGGTCGCCGGCATGCTCGGCGGTTGGCTCGCGACCGCACTGAACGGCAACATCTTCGGCGGCAATCAGGGCCCGGTACACCTCGAGCTGCGCGTCATCGAGTGGTTTCGCCAATGGATGGGTTTTCCCGAAGGCACCTCGGGGCTGCTCCTCGACGGTGGCTCGATGGGCAACATGCTGGGGCTCGCGGTCGCGCGGCACTGGGCGACCCAAGGCGCGGTCAAAACGGACGGCCCTGAAGCAAGCGTCGGCCTGCGGCTTTACGGTTCGGTCGCAACCCACGGCTCGGTGGTGAAGGCGGCTCAGCTCATGGGTTTGGGCAGCAAGAGCGTGCGCTTCGTGCGCACCACACCGGAGGGCTCGGTCGACATGGAGGCGCTGGAAGCCGCGATCCGTGAGGACCGATCCCAGGGCCTACGCCCCTTTTGTCTCGTGGGCTCTGCCGGGACCGTGGGGATCGGCGCTATCGATCCGCTGGAGCGGATGGCGGTGCTCGCACGCCGCGAGAAGCTCTGGTTCCACGTCGACGGAGCCATTGGTGCCTTGGGGTGGCTCGCGCCGAAGCTGCGGCCGAGGCTCGCCGGCCTCGACCAGGCGGACTCTCTCACCTTCGACCTCCACAAGTGGGGGCAGGTACCCTACGACGCGGCTTGCCTCTTGGTCCGCGATGGCGTGCTGCACCGCGCGACCTTCCAGGAAGACGCGAGCTATCTCGCACCGCTCGCCGGCGGCATGATGCCGGAGGGCGCGCATACCTTCCACGCGTACACCCCACTGTTGTCGCGGGCGGACCGCGCCTTGAAGACCTGGATGACCTTCATGGCGCTCGGCACCGACCGCATCGCCGCGATGATGGTCGAAGCCACCGAGCAAGCACGTTACCTCGCGGAGCTGGTGCAGGCGCAGCCCAAGCTCGAGCTTTGCGCACCCGTGGCGCTGAACCTCGTCTGCTTCCGCTATCGTGGACCAGACGAGCTCAATCAACGCATCCAGGTGACGCTGCAGGAGAATGGCTTCTGTGTGATGAGCCCCTACCGTATCGAAGGCCGCGCCGTGCTACGGGTGTGCTTGAGCAATCACCGCACGCGACGTTCGGATCTCGAGGCGTTGGTCGATGAGGTCGTGCGCCTGGGCGGCGGCGGTTAGGCGCCGAGCCAACTCTTGCGCACGGCGACTTGCTCCGCGGTCGCATTGGGGTCGAGCTCGAGGGCCCAGGAACGGGTCGGCTTCGCCGCGAATGTCACCTGCAAGGTCTCGAGCTTGTTCCGGCGCGATACCAGCATCGGGCCGCTCTCCCCGGCTTTGTAGCGGGCGAGGTGGGAGTCGAGGTCGTTGACGCCGATGCGATAGCCGTTGAAGCCGATGATCTCGTCGCCCTCGATGATGCCCGCTTTGGCGGCAGCCGACCCCGGTAACACACGGCTGACGACCAGGACGTCGTTGGCAACTTTCGTTTCGACACCCAGGTCGACCTGCGACGATGGCTTGCCTTCGCTGAAGCGCAAGCCCGCGTTGGCGAGCATCTCGTCGATCGGCAAATCACGCGCTTGGCGCACGGCGCGGTCGAACCAGGCCGACAAGTCCGCTCCAGCAACCTCGCTCGCGGTCGCCTCCCACTGCTCGGGGGTATAACCGTGCTCGCCCGAGTAGCGCTGATTGACCAGCCGCATGACGTCGTCGAGTGACTTGGCGCTCTTGGTGCGCTTGCGGATCTCGCAGTCGAGCATCATGCCGACGAGACCGCCCTTCATGTAGTAGCTGAAACCGACGTTCTGCGTGTTGGCGTTCTGTTTGTAGAACTTCACCCAGGTCGTTCGTGAGCTGTCGGCGAGCGTCTGGATGGTGTGCGCCGGGCCGCCCTCGATGCTCTCGAGCACGCGGCTCATCAACGCGAGCATCTCCAGCGGCCTCATGAACCCGCAGCGCCGCAAGATTTGATACTCGTAGTACGAGGTGAGGCCCTCGGCGATCCACAGGCTCGGCGTGATGTTCTCGCGGCTGTAGTCGAACGGCCCGAGCTCCATCGGACGAGCGTGCTTCACGTTCCATGTGTGAACGAATTCGTGCGTCATGACGCCGAGCCAGCGCTTGTATGCGGCCTCGTCGCGCGTACCCCACGGCGAGCTCAAGACCACGGTCGACGTCATATGCTCGAGACCGCCGCCCTTCCCCACCAGCAAGTTGTGGAAGACGTAGCGCTTGAACGGTGGCGGCCCCATGATGCGATGGGCCTCTTCGACGATGCGCTTCAAGTCTTTGACGGCGCGGTCGGCGTCCCATACGTTGCCTGCGCCGTGGGTGGCGAGCACGTAGGTGATGCCGTCGACCACGAACTCGCGCCGGTTGGTCGCGCCGATGACGATGGGCGTATCGACGAGCACGTCGTAGTTGGGCGCGGTAAAGGTCGCCTTGGTGTCCGTCGGAGCGGGCAGTGAGCTCACGGCATCGCCCGCATAGGTCGGCGCGTCGATGGTGATGTCGCAACGACGCTCGTTGATCTCGCCGGCGGTCGTCATGAAGGTCGCAGCGCCGGTGATGAGCGCGAGCCCCGGGTCGACCCAATTGTCGGCGACGTCGAGGCCGTCCCGCGAGAACACGCGATAGCGAACCGTGACTTCGTCAGCACCCTTCGCGGCTACGCGCCAGCTGTCGATGCCGGTCTTCTCGACTGGTAGAGCCGCACCGCTGTCCGACGTAGCGGTGACGTTGTCGTCGACGTTCTTGGCGTAGTCGCGAATGACGTACGAGCCAGGCGTCCAGCGCGGCATCGCCAAGTCGACGGCCGCCTTGCCGTAGGTCGGAAACGTTGCTGCGACCTCGAGGTAACCCGAGGCGGGGTTCGGAATTGCGACGTGATAGCGGACAGGGGCGACGTTGGCAGCGAATTTGCGCGTGCTCTGCGTCACCGGTTCCATCGCCACTTGCGCACCACGGGTCGCAGCATCTGCGGCGATCACCGAGCGGCCGCGCTTCCAAGGCAGACCGGTAAGATCGGTGCTCGCAACCGGTCCAAGGACAGGCCCGGGCGCCACAGGGGCAGCCGCCCGCGAAGAGCCCTTCGTCTGCTGAACCTCAGTCCCAACCGTGGGAGCGAACGTACCTTCGCCCAAGCCGCGCAGCTTCATGCCAGCGGTTTATCGAGGCCTCGTTCACGCAGTTGCGGTGACGGAGCGGCATTCAGCGCGTGCTGCTGAGGCGATCGAGCTCTGCGAGCCCCGCGGCGATCTCCCGGTCGAGCTGGGCTTGGGTCGACTCGAGGGCTTCGAGGTCCGCTTTCAGCGAGGCGGCACTCTTCGCCTTGGCGCCGGCAAGGCGTCCTTGGAGCTCGACCACTTTGGCTTGCACCTCACGGCGAACCGCCTCGACCTCCGCGAGCTCACGCCGGAGCTGCTCGTAGCGCTGATGGACGGGTGCCAAGCTCGGTGCGGGCGTAGGATTGGCAGCGAGCGTTGGCGCCACTGCGACCTTCTCGGGAGGCAGGCCCGCGAGTGTCGGCTCGGCCACATCTTCGGCCGAAAGCCCCCTGAGCTTCGCGACGCCACTCGACTCCGCGTGAACGACACGCACATCGCCATACGGACCTTCGCCCGCTTTTCCGATGGCCCGCGCATGCACGAAAAACATGCCGGGCACGAGGGGCCCCAACTTCACGACCCTACCCGGCGCGGAACCCTCCGCGAGCAAGGGCTCGAACATCAGGGTCTTCGCCACCTGCAGCTCGTACGTGCTCGCGCCGCGAACCCGACTCACGCGGATGACGAGGTTGACCTCGGGACCGCTACGGCGGACGAAGACGTTCTCGATGCGCGGCGGTGGATACGCCGCAATACTCGGCGAGTCGTCATCGTCTTCGGGGGTTGGCGCCGCCGGCTCGAGCGTTGGCGGAGACGCAGGCTCCACCACAGCGGGGGCAGCTTCGATGGACGGCGAAGCTGCGGGAGCCGGGACATCGTCTCGCGGCTCGACGCACGCCATGAGGGCGAGCATCAGCGCCAGCGAGCGCACGATCGGCAATTTACGGCGTGACTTTGTTCGGCAACGCGGCCGCAGCCCCGGCGATGAGGACATCGACCGCAGCTTGAACGTTCGCGATGGGGCGGTCCAGTATGGTGCCCCAATAAGCAGCGTACCGATGGCCATCGGAGTGCATCATCTTGAGTCGGCCGGCGTACTTTGCGGTCTCAATGGCATTCTCGCCGAGGATCGCGGCCAGTGCGCCCTGCTCGGGGGCTTGCGCCCTGAAATCGTCGGCCAGGACGCTCAGCTTCTCGGCGACCAACGCCAGCCGTTGGACAGTACGCGAGGACACGCTATTGCCATCGTCCGCACAGATCTCGAGGCGCTCGTCGAGTCGGTTCAGCTCGGTCTGAAAGCGGATCATGCGGGTGGTCAGGGAGGGCTCGATTGAGGTCACGGTAAACTCCGGGCAAATTTCAACTTCGTTGTCGCCTCCTTTCTCGGCCGTCCGGGGCGAAGGTTGCGGAAAAAGAAAAAGCCCGCCAGTGACAAGGTCACCAGCGGGCTCTTCGATTCGCGGACGCGAGCGTTCTTACTGAACGATGTCGAGGCCCATGGACTTCGCCGTGCCCATGATCGAGTTCATGGCGCCCTTCAAGTCCTTGGCGTTCATGTCGCCCATCTTCTGCTTGGCCACTTCTTCGATCTGCTTCATCGTGACCTTGCCGACCTTGGTCTTGTTCGGCTCTTTCGACCCGGCGCCAGGCTTCTTGGTGGTCTTCATGCCGGTGACCTTCTTGAGAAGGATCGACGCCGGCGGGGTCTTGGTGACGAAGGTGAACGAGCGGTCGGAGAAGACGGTGATCACCACGGGGATGATCATGTCGCCTTCCTTCTGGGTGCGCGCGTTGAACTCTTTGCAGAACTGCATGATGTTCACGCCGTGCTGACCGAGCGCAGGACCGACCGGCGGCGAGGGGTTCGCCTTGCCAGCGGGGATTTGCAACTTGATGAAACCTGAGACTTTCTTAGCCATGATCCTACGCCTTCACGTTACTCGAACGGCCTCTTAGGCCTTCTCGACTTGAATGAAGTCGAGCTCCACAGGCGTCGCGCGCCCGAAGATCGACACCAAAACTCGAACCTTGCCCTTGTCGCTGTTCACGCCGTCGACGACGCCGTTGAAGTTGGCGAACGGGCCGTCCACGACGCGCACGTTCTCGCCGTCCTCGAACTGCACGCGCGGCTTGGGCTTGAGCGTGCCTTCATCGATCTGCTGGGTGAGCTTGCGAACTTCGCTCTCGGGGATCGCCGGGGGCTTGGTGGCGTCGCCGACGAAGCCGGTGATCTTCGGAGTCGACTTCACGAGATGCCAGCTCTCGTCGGTCAGCTCCATCTGCACTAGCATGTAGCCGGGGAAGAACTTGCGCTTGGTGGTCTTCTTCTGACCGCCCTTGCCCAGCTCCATCACGTTTTCGGTCGGGATGAGGACCTCGCCGAAGCGGGCCTCCATGTGGTTCTGCTTGATGCGCTCTTCGAGCGACTTCTTCGCGCGGTTCTCGTACCCCGAGTACGTGTGAACGACGTACCACTTGAGGTTGGGGTTCACCGCCGGCGTCCCCTCGGGGGCCATCGCCTGCGCGCTCTGCTCGTTGTCCGTGCTGGTCATCATGATGTCGTTTCGTATTCCGTCAGCTCGTTGCCGAGCCCAAGATCCAGTCGGTAATGGCGCGCCACATCACATCGAAGAAACCGAGGAACAGCGAGCAGATGACCACCGTAACGATGACCACCACCGTTGCACTTCCGGTCTCGGCTCGCGACGGCCAACTGACCTTCGAGAGCTCTTCGACCACCTCGCCCGCAACCTGTCGCGTCGGGCGATGCAGGAGCACGAACAAAGCTGCGGTCGCCGCAATGCAGTACGCGACCAAATTTGTCAAGCTGAGATCGCCAAAGACCCGTGGATTGGCGATGCCGACATAGGCAAAAAGCCAGGTCAGCGCGTGCGCCAGGGGCATGGCCGCGATGGCGGCGAGGGCAATCACGCCGATGAAGACGTAGCGATCTCTCTGCATGGGGAGCTGCCTCGAAGGGGCTCCGTGGCAGGCGAGGAGGGATTTGAACCCACAACATGCGGTTTTGGAGACCGCCGCTCTACCGTTGGAGCTACTCGCCTAGACCACGAACCAGAAGCCACAAAAATGGTGGCAGTCACCAATTTCGAAAATGGTGACTGCCACCAATTAAAGCACTACTCGATGATTTCGGCCACGACGCCGGAGCCGACGGTGCGACCACCCTCGCGGATGGCGAAGCGAACTTCCTTCTCCATGGCGATGGGGGTGATCAGCTCTACCGTCATGCTGACGTTATCGCCCGGCATGACCATCTCCATGTTGTCAGGGAGCTTGATCGAGCCGGTGACGTCCGTCGTGCGGAAGTAGAACTGCGGACGGTAGTTCGAGAAGAACGGCGTGTGACGGCCGCCCTCGTCCTTCGTCAGCACGTAAACCTCGGCCTTGAACTTCTTGTGCGGGGTGATGGAGCCCGGCTTGGCCAGAACCTGGCCACGCTCGATCTCTTCACGCTTGGTACCGCGCAGGAGGCAGCCGACGTTGTCGCCAGCGCGACCTTCGTCGAGCAGCTTGCGGAACATCTCGACGCCAGTGACGATCGTCTTGGTGCTCTTCTCGGTGAGGCCGATGATCTCGACTTCTTCGCCGACCTTGATGATGCCGCGCTCGATACGGCCGGTGACGACCGTACCACGACCCGAGATCGAGAAGACGTCCTCGACCGGCATCAGGAAGGGCTTGTCGATGAGGCGCTGCGGCTCGGGGATGAACGAGTCGAGAGCGTCCATCAGCTTCATGATGGAGTCGACGCCGTCCTTCTCGCCCTTGATGGCCTTCAGCGCGCTGCCGCGGATGACCGGAGTCGTGTCACCCGGGAAGTTGTACGCCTTGAGCAGGTCGCGAACTTCCATCTCGACGAGGTCGAGGAGCTCGGCGTCGTCGACGACGTCGACCTTGTTCAGGAAGACGACGATGTACGGAACGTTGACCTGACGAGCGAGCAACACGTGCTCGCGGGTCTGGGGCATCGGGCCGTCGGCGGCCGAGACCACGAGGATCGCGCCGTCCATCTGCGCGGCGCCCGTGATCATGTTCTTCACGTAGTCGGCGTGGCCGGGGCAGTCGACGTGCGCGTAGTGGCGCTTGTCGGTCTCGTACTCGACGTGCGAGGTCGCGATGGTGAGGATCTTGGTCTCGTCGCGACGGCCTTGCGCGGCCGAAGCCTTCGCAACTTCGTCGTAAGCGACGTACTTGCCCATGCCGCGATCCGCCGACACCTTGGTCAGCGCCGCAGTGGTCGTGGTCTTACCGTGGTCGACGTGTCCGATCGTGCCGACGTTAACGTGCGGCTTCGCGCGGTTGAACTTTTCCTTAGACATCGCTTAGGGCCTCCAGCCCGATAGAAAATACTTTTTGAAAATCCGCTCGCACGTAGCGGGCGCCCGCCTTTACGCGATCAAGCGCACCACTTGCAAGCCTTCGAATGGAGCTCACGACCGGAATTGAACCGGTGACCTCTTCCTTACCAAGGAAGTGCTCTGCCGACTGAGCTACGTGAGCCAAAACACCAACTACTGAAACCGGTACTGCCGACTTCCCGCCTCAAGTGGCGGGAAAAACTAACATGTGGAGCGGGCGACGAGACTCGAACTCGCGACCCTCAGCTTGGAAGGCTGATGCTCTACCAACTGAGCTACACCCGCCCATCGACCGCTCTCGCGGCGGGCGCGCACAAACCATGTTTTGAAGACATCTGTCAACGCGTTTGAGTGGGTTAGAGCGGCGCTGTCCCAGGCTTCTTGCTCTTCACGATCTCGGCGAGAGCGTCGAGGTAGTATGCCTTGAAAGTGAACGTGTATTTATGCGTGCACTTTGCGGGCGCGGACAGGATGACGTGTTGGACCAGCTGGCGCATGGTCTCGAATTGCGCCGGAGTCGCATCGGTGATGCGGCGCATGACCTCGAGCGCTGCGATGGACGCTAGTTGGTGGCGCCCCGGTGGGTACGTCGCCAGCACGCCATCTCCGATGGGAAGCTGCTGCGCAATGCTATTGTCATAGTCCGACTTTGGGTAAGCGAGCGCTGCCAAGAACGCGATAGCGGTCGGCGTGCTGACCCAGGTGATGTCGTCATTGATCATCAGACCGAACGCGGCATGCGCTGGGGTTTGGTCTAGCGCGCCTCCCTGAACAATGGCGTTCAGGCTCCCCAAGACGCTCCCCCGCCAACCCGCAGAGACGGTCATCAACGGATCGAGGGCACCTTTCGTCGACCAGATGCGCTCGAGCTCCGCCCGCAAGGTGTCCGTCGCTTGGCGTATTTCCAGGCGCTGCTCGTCGTCACGCATGGAAAGGGGGAGCTTGCCCAACGAGTCGCGGACCGTTGCCCGGTACAGCTCGACCGAATCGTAATAAATCTCGCCGACTGAGCTCGGGCTTTCGCGGAGGATGTTGTCCGCCAAAGCACGCAGGGTATCGCGCTGCACTTCTGTTGCATGACGCACGCGAGCTACGGCCTCGAGCGCTGCTACAACGACGTGGGGGGCGTGACTCCCAAGGCCCGCCTCGGGGCCGAATGTCTCGAACTCAGCCTTCCGGGGGGCTTCCTTGGGGTCGATGCTCGCGAGCAACGCGATGGCTGCGTCCGCATCGAGGGAGGTGTCGCTGTCGAGGTGCGCGGCGACCTCGCGTACGGCTTCGCTCTCGACCGCGGTAGCTTCGCCGCACTCCAGGTCTTGCGCCAACGTGGAGTCCGGCGAGTCGATGACCTGCGCGACACGCAGGAGGTTCCGCGCCAACGTGATGTCCGGAATCTCCGAGGTGAGGTTCGTGATGATCCGCTCGGTCTCCTCGTGATCCGTAGCCACCGACATCTGGACGCGCTCTGGGCGCCGCTTGCCGCCGCCGTCGAACAGCTCCAAGTGTGCCAATACGAGTTGATAAATGCGCGCGTCGAGCTCTTCGAGCGGAATGAAAGGAGTTGCCAGCGCTTGGCCGATGACCGCCAAAGCGGCGTCATCGAAGTCGACGCGCACGTCGCCTAGCGCCTTGCTCTTGAGCAGAGCGGGCAACCGCTCGACGCAGTAGCGACGCATGGTCTCGGCGTCCAGGCGTTCGAAGACCGCGTGGGCAGAGAGCGCCCGCGTGCCGACGGGTCCGATGGCTTTCGCCAAGGTCGCCAGCACCGAGCCGTCCTCGATGTGATCGAAATCGAAGACGTAGAGCAAACGCTGGTAATTGGCGTCGTGCCGAGAGGTTGCAAGGAGGCTCTGGAGGGCCTTGGCGACTTGCGGCGCGCGCACTTGCAGGTCATTCGCGCCCTGAAAACAAACAATCGAACGGCCGACGAGTTGCCGCAGTGTCTTCGGCGACAGCGGGCCGTCTTCTTCGAACAAGCCCGCCGCCGATGCGTCAGTCACTGTCGAGAGGTCGACCTCGTGGACGCTGACTACGGTCTTGGTCTTGCCGACCTTGGCGTAGAGCCCGTTCGTCAAAGCGGACAGGGCTTCGGTCTTACCGTGGCCGCGGTCGCCGCCGATGGCCATGACGGCGGCAAGAGTCCGCGTCTCGGAGACGTGATCGCTCGCGACCCGGCAGAACGCGTCGAGGTGCCTCTCCTGCCCCCAGAGGGCGGCCTCGACCGCGCGACGCACGTTGCCGACCACCTCGGCCTCGCGCGTCTTGGGCCGCAACGTCGCCTGCATGAAGCCAGCGCGCTGAGCCTCCCCTACCCCGCTCTGCGTAACGCTCACGCTGACGCTACGCCCACCACCGCGCAGCGCCTTGAGTAGCTCGTCCATGAAGCGCTGCTCGTGAGCCGTGAGCGGCGCGCGCGCCAGACTATCGACCGCCGAAGCCTTCGGCATGCGCGACCCCAAGCGATCCTCGAGCCACTGCATCGACGCGTCGTCGATAGCGTACTGGGTGAGATCGACCGTCGGGGCTGAGCGGGCGATCTTTGCGCCGAGGAGAGCCATCAGCTCTGCTTCTCCTGCATGACCTTGTCGAGGAGATCGAGGTACACGCCCGGGCCGGGGAACAGCGCCCCGTCCTCGTCTTTCGGAGGCGCACTGCTGATGATGCGTGCGGCGAGCTTGCGCAGCGCTGCGAGAGCTTGCGGGGTTTGCGTCTCGGCACGCCGTACACACTCGATTGCCGCGATCGAAGCTGGATGCTGGCGGCCGTTGCCGTATGACGCGAGCTCCGCTGCAACGTCCTGAGTCGGCACTCCGACGGGGCGGCGAAAATCATCTGGGTCGAACGCGTAGGTGAGAACCGCCAAGACCGCCATCGCGGTCTGCTCGTCCAGCGTAGCGACCTCATCGTTCACGAAGAGCTCGTACGCGGCCATCATCGGCGTGCGGCCAGCGACGCTCCTTTCGCCCCCGACAATGACGCGCAAGGTGTCGAGCGCCGACGCCTCCTTCCCCGAGCGCGTCGTGAACAGCGCCGACTGCAGATCTTCATGCGTCGTTGCAGCGTCGACCTGCGCGCACACCGCTACCAAGGCGCGTCGCGCATCTTCGAGCGGAGCGTGGCGGCTGCCCGGCTTCTGGAGGTCCTCGAGCAGGTCAGCGAGGATGTGCTCATAAGCGGTAGCCAAGGGGTGGCCGAGCTTGACGTGAGGAGCCACGGCCGCCTGGATGAGCCCGTTCGCCAAAACGTTCAGATGCTGGCGCTGCGCGGAGGTCGCGTGGCGAACGCGCGCAACCGTCTCGAGCGCGATGACGGCAAGGTGCGAATGGCGGCCTTTCGCGACCTCCTGATCGACGAAGCCTGCTTCTTCGAGCCCCGCCTCCTTCGGGTCCACGGCCGCGAGCAACGCGATAGCGGTGTCGGCTTCGAGCGAGTGAACGCGGTTCGTCGGATGCGCAACCATGTCGAGAACGACACGGCTCTTCAAGGTTGCTTCCGTGCGAAGGTTTCCGAGTACGTCGAGCAACTCGTTTTTCACGTGAGGTTCGCAGGTAAAGAGCTTGGCGGCTGCGAGCACCGTGGCATCGAGTCCGACGCGCGTTTGGATTTGCCGCACCGAGGGAGCATCTTTCGCCTCGGGTGACGTCGTCCGCTTGCCCTCGACGAGCTTCCTCAGAATCGCTTGGTAGCTTGCGTTGTCCGGCAAGCGCCCGAGGATGATGCTGGCGAAGCTCTCCATTTGATCGAGCTCCGACTCGGTGTGCCCGACGGCGAGCTCGATGGATTCCAGCGCTACGATGGCCGCGTATTGATGGAGACCCGCGGCGTATTTGGCGAGACGGCCCCTTTGATGCCCAAATGTTCCTTCGAGCTTCCAGCTGCCTACGCGCGGGTCCGCGGCATGGTGCGCGAGCAACGCGATAGCGGTCGCGCTCGGGATTGCTTCCAATCCCGGATTCGTTACCAAGTCGAAGGAGGCGCTCAGCCTCTTGTATCGCGTCGTGTCCTCGTTAGCGACCGTGCGAAGAAGAGAGTCGACGACCTCGTTCTGGGCTGGCTCCAGCGCATATCCCGGCAGCGACGCATCGGCGACGAGTGCGAAGTCGTCCTTGGACGCAGGCGGGATCTTCGCGAATGCATCGGCGAGCTCGCGAGCGTAACCCGGTGCAAGGCCATCGGCCAAGCCTCGGAGCATCGCGACCTGTGCCGGCGAGGCATGGCGAACGCGCGATAGCGTCTCGAGAGTGGCGACGACACGTCGCGGATGTGTCTCGCCCTGGTATCTCGTTGCTCCATCGTCCGAGACATCGATACTCGCGAGGTACGCAATAGCGGTGTCGGCTTCGACTTGGTCTACACTGCGCGGGCCCGAAACGAAGTGAATCGCGGCTAGCAGGTCGAGCCGACGGTCGCTCCCTGAGCCCAGGCTCGCGAGCATCTCCAGGTGGCGGTCGGCTGGGCTCACGTTCGTCGAATACAATTCGTCGATGGCACGAGCCTTAGCGCGCGCCACGACATCGGAGATGACCTTGGCAATAGATGACTGCGTGGTTGCGCCAGCGGACACTTCAGTCGCGGGCGGGGCCCCCAGCGGAGCGTCTGGAGCCTTTTCCTCCTCGACGATGACCTGCTCCACGCGCAACAGCTTGCGCGCAAGGCTCAGCTTCGGGACCGGCGAGGTGAGGTTCGCGATGACGGACGCGACTTCGTCGGCATCCGCCGCGACGGTCATCTGAACGCGTTTTGGTGCCCGCCTATTGCCGTCGTCCGCGACGTCGAGATGATTCAAAATCAGTTGATGCACGCGAGCATCGAGCGCCTGCAGCGGCACGTGCGGTGTCGCGAGCGCCGCCCCGATGACCGCGAGCGCCGCGTCATCGAAGTCGACGCGCATGTCGCCGAGCTCCTTGCTCTTCAACAGCTCCGGCAGCCGCGCCAGGCAGTAGCGGCGCATGGTGTCCGCATCGAGGTGTCCGAAGGTCGCATAGTCCGAGGCCATGTACGTGCCGACGGCCCCGAGCGCCTTGGCCATCGTATCTTCGACGGTGCCGTCGAGCTGATCGAAATCGAAGACGTAGACCAGCGGTTTGTAGTCGAGGCTCTTGCGCGGGGTACCGAGCAGCTGTTGCAAACGCAGCGTAAGCTGCGGCGCGCGGATTTGCAGGTCATTGGCTCCGTGAAAGCAGACGATCCCATTGCCGATGAGCTTGCGCAGGACCTCCGCGGAGAGAGGTCCGCCTTCTTCGAACAACGCGTCGGCTGAGGCGTCGGTGACGGTCGAGAGGTCGACATCGTGCACGCGCGCGTGAGTCTTGCCCGGCCGTGCGTGGAGACCGTTCGCTAAAGCAGCCACCGCTTCCGTCTTGCCGTGTCCGCGCTCGCCGCCGACGACCAGAATTGCCGGCAGGGTCCGCGTCGTGGAGACGTGGTCGCTGGCCACGAGAACGAACGCATCGAGGTGGCGCTCCTGGCCCCACAACACCGCTTCGACGGCGCCGCGGACTTTGCTCACGACCTCGTCCTCGCGCGTCGCGGCGTGCAACGTCGCCTGCATGAAGCCGGCACGTTGCGCATCACCTGTTCCGTTGTGCGTGACGCTCACCGAGACATCGCGACCGCCGGCGCGCATGGCCTCGAGCAACGCCCGCATGAAGCGCTGCTCCTGAGGGCCGAGCTGCGAGCGGGCCAGGCTATCGACCGCCGAGACCTTGGGCTTGCGCGAGCCCAATCGGTCTTCGAGCCATTGCATCGAAGCCTCATCGATAGCGTACGCCGAGAGGTCGATGGAGGGCGCGGTGCGCGCAATCTTGCTGCCGAGTAGAGCCATCAGCGCACTTCCTTTTTTGCCGCGACGGCCGCCGCCAGGATCGCTTTGTAAGCAGCCGAGCGACCGTCCAAACGATGCTCGGTGGGGATGCGCTCGAGGATGTCCGTCGCGAGAGTTTCGAGGAGCCCAAGTTGCTCGGCGGACGGCGCTTCAGCGAGGCGCACCAGCTCGAGAGCGACGACCACGGGTTGGGGATGCGGTCCCTCTCCATATGGCAATCCGCGGGGGGCGTCGCTGACGAGCTTGTCGTAGTCCCCTCGGCCCGTCTCTTCCGATAGTCGCCCCATCATGCCAACCGCGGCCTGCGCGGCGATGCTGGCGATTGGCCGTCGGACGAGATCGAACGCCGCCGCACCCGGTGCATGGTCGCCCAGCACCGAGGCTTTGCAGATGTCCGTGACGGCGACGCTGAGGAGATTTGCTTCGGCGATAGAGCCGCGGGTCACCGTTTCGCTCAGAGAGACGTACGCTTTGCACTCGGAGACGAGATGACCTTCCTGGTAGTCCGCCAGGACCTTGTTGATGCGCTTTGCGATGTCGCATGCGTCCTCTCGCGCCGTTGCGCGCGCGAGGTGCACGGCGGTGGTCTCGGCCACGCGGTCGACCAGGTCGCCGATGAATTTGACGCCGTTTTCGCTGTCGCTGACGCGGGTGGCCAGGCTGCGCATGAGCTCGCGCTGCGATGGCGACGCGTGCGCGGCCAACATGACCGCAACGCGGGCAAGGTTGACGGCTTCGAGGGGTGCCAGGGCACCCTTGCCGTCCGCTTTATCGGAGTCGAGCTGCGCAAGGATCGCTATCGTGGTCGCGGGCTCGAGCGAACGGATGCGGCGTTCGAGAAAGAGAGGAAGAAAGTCGTCCGCGGTGTTCGGGCCCTCTTCCAGGAGCCGGCCGATGGCCTCGGCGCAGCGCTGTTGATCCTGGGCACGCGCGTTCAAATACGAGCCTGGATTCGCCCAGGCTTGGGTGCGCCACCGGCCACGGATCTCGGCGAGCACCTCCTTCAGGTCACTGCCGTCGGGAGGCACGCTCACAGTCGGGAGTGGTGCGATTTTGGTTGTCGGTAGCGGCGCGTTTGCGGCTGGCACGTGGTCGCTGATGATTGGCACGGCGCGCAGGAGCTTCCGCGCGAGGGTGAGATCGGGGAACTGCGACGTGAGGTTCGCGACGATGCGCGCGGTTTCTTCGGGGCTAGCAGCCGCACGGACCTGAACCGCCCGTGGGCGCCTTTGGCTGCCATCATTGGCGACGTCGACGTGGCTCAGCACCAGTTGGAAAAGTCGCTCGTCGAGATCTTCGAGTGGTGCGTGCGGCGTCGCGAGCGCGGCGGCGATGACGTCGCGCGCCTTGTCGTCGAGGTCGATGCGGATGTCGCCCAGGTCTTTGCTCTGGATGAGGTCGGGCAAACGCGCGTCGCAATAGCGGCGCATCGTCGCGGCGTCCAAGTGATCGAACGTAGCGTAAGACGAGGCGATGCGGTTGCCGACCGAGCCCAGTGCTTTGCCCATGGTCGTGACCAGACCTTCTGGGTCGAGCTGCTCGAACTCGAAGACGTAAGCCAAGGGTTTGAACGTCGGGTCGGTGCGCGGCGTAACCAGCAAGCTCTGGAGACGCTCGGCCACTTTGGGGGCTCTCCTGGTGAGCTCGTTCGCTCCATGAAAGCAGACGACGCCACGGTTGACGAGCTCACGCAGTGTCTTCTCGCTGAGAGGGCCCTCATCGCCGAAGAGTGCGACGGCGGACGCATCGGTCGCGGTCGACAAATCGACGGCGTGAACGCGTGCGCTTGCCTCGCCAGTGTTGAGGCTGTCCGCTAAAGCCGCCACCGCTTCGGTCTGGCCGTGTCCGCGATCGCCGCCGATCACCAGTACCGGCGCGAGCTTGCGCGTTGGCGAGACGATGTCGCTAGGAATGAGGCAGAAGGCCTCGAGGTGACGCTCTTGTCCCCAGAGGACGCCCTGGAGGGCACGACGAGTTTGGGCGACCTGCGCGGCCTCGATGGTCTTGGGCTCGAGGGTCGCCTGCATGAAGCCGGCGCGCTGTGCCTCCCCTGCCCCGCTCTGCTTGATGCTCACGGAGACATCGCGGCCACCGGCGCGCATCACCGCGAGCAAGCCGTTCATGAACTCGAGCTCGTGCGGCGCGAGCGCGGAGCGCGCGAGGCTGTCGACCGACGAGACTTTCGGGCGACGCGACCCGAGACGGTCTTCGAGCCACTGCATCGACACGTCGTCGAGAGCGTAGGCAGTGAGGTCAACGGTAGGCGCGCTGCGCGCCACTTTGCTTAGGAGCATGCCCATCTCAACCCCACCGTTCCTTGGCGCTGACCTTGGGCTTCACGCCCTTTTCGACGAGGATGGCGTCGAGCATCGTCTCGAGCTCGGCGGGCGTGACGATGGTGCCGGTCTCGGCGCGGGGCTCGGGCGCTTGCGCGATGATGCGACGAATGAGCGACTCCATGACCGCGAGCTGGGCGGGCGTCGCGATGGCCAGTCGCAACGCATGGAGCGCGACGAGCGCCGGACGGAAGTATCGACCGGCAGCCAAACCAATCGTCGCACCGTCCCTCGGCAACTTGCTGAACTGCATGGGATCGGCGCTATCTTGGTGCTCGGCTGCGGCGCCGATGATCGCCATCACTGTCGTCGCATCTTCTCGATCCGGGCGTCCGACAACGAAGTATTTCAGCGCACTGGCGACAGCAGTGACTGGATCCGCACCGGCGGTCGCCTTCTCGAGCGTCTTCCAGTTTTCACCGCTGAGACCGATCTTGCGGATGGCCTGGCCGCAACGGCGACCTTCGACGATATGCGCATGGATGTCGGCCGTGGCCGGGATGCGCTGGAGCAACGTCGGGAGGTAGCCTTGCAGCCGCCCTTCGACGCCGCGACTAGCACCGACCTCGATGCTCGAGGAGATGATGCGCTTGGCATGTGCTTCCATGCCTTCGCGTTCTTGCGTCGACGCGTGCGCTGTCAACGCGATCGCCTCGAGAGCCATGACGACGGCGAGGGGCCCACCTGGCACGATGTCCGGTGTCGTCGCCTTCGTCGGCGGTCCGAAGCCGTCGATCGCGCCGAGGATCGCGATGGTCGTCGCAGGCTCGAGCGCCAAGGCGCGCTGATTCGCATCGAGCAACAGACGCTGGAGACCGTCGTTGTCCTTCCACGAGCCCTCTTCGAGCATCGCGCGCAAACCCTCGCAGAAGCCGGTCTCTTCTCCGAGCGGCGCGGAGAACAAGGATGCCGAATCACCCGCTTTCGCGAGCTCGAGGACCCGCGCGATGTCCGTGGCGTGCGATGGCGTGGCCGGTGGCGTCGCGAGCGTCGGGTGCCGTGCTTCGGGCTCCGCGTGGCGCTTGGGGGCTTCCTCGCGCACGGTGATCTTGCCGAGCCTCTCCGCAATCTCGTCGGCGTAGTCGGTATCGCCAACGATACGGTTCGCCAACACCGTGAGGTGCTCGATCTGCTCAGGCGTCGCGTTCCTGACCCGTGCAAGGGTTAGGCGAGTCACGAGCACCGGCCGAGGGACCTTCGTGCCCTTGTAGACCTCTCCCCGATGGTCGTCTTTCTCGTGAATGCTCGCGAGCACCGCGATGGCCGTATCCGCTTCGACCAGCGCGACGCACGTCTTCGGACGCGCGATGAAGTCGAGCATGTCGTCGAGGTCGACGCCTTGCGCACCGTTCGCCAACTGCATGCCCGCGATCACCTTCAGGAGTGAACTGGGGTCGTCGCGACCGTCAGACCACAACGAATCGCCGTTCCCAGCCGCAGCGCGAGCGACGACGTCCGCGTGGATTTCCGCGATGGTGGAAGACCCTGTCGGTGCTGGCCCTCCGACGCTGGCAGGTGTCTTCACGGCCTCGTCGACGACCTGCACCACGCGCAAGAGCCTTCGCGCCAACGTGATGTCGGGCAGTGGCGAGGTGAGGTTCGCGATGATGGACGCAGCCTCATCAGCCTCGACGGCCGCCGTCATCTGAACGCGCCTGGGGCAACGCTGAGTGCCGTCGTCAGCGCCTTCGAGGTGGCTCATGACGAGGTGGTAAACGCGCGCATCGAGCTCTTCGAGTGGCATATGCGGGGTCGCCAATGCCGCACCCAAGATCGAAAGCGCGGCATCATCGAGGTCGACGCTGACGTTGCCCAACGCCTTGCTCTGCAACAGGCTCGGCAAGCGGGCCAAGCAGTAGCGTTGCATCGTCGAAGCACCGAGGTCGCCGAAGTGCGCGTATGCCGATGCGACGCGCGTGCCGACGGGGCCAAGCGCCTTGTCGAGGGTCTGCAACACCGAGCCGCAATCGAGTTGGTCGAAGTCGAAGGCGTAGACCAAAGATCGGTAGTCAGCGGACGAGCGCGCCGTCATCAACAGCCCTTGAAGACGCTGCGCGACTTGCGGGGCGCGAGCCTGAAGATCGTTGGCGCCGCTGATACAAACGACCGAGTGATCGACCAGACGGTCGAGCGTGCTTTCGCCGAGCGCGCCATCTGCCTCGAATAGCGCGGCAGCGGTGGCGTCCGTCGCCGTCGACAGGTCGACGACGTGCACAGCCGGGCGCGCCTTGCCCTTGTCCGTTTTGGCGTACAGACCATTCGCCAAGGCCGCTAGGGCCTCGACCTTGCCGTGGCCGCGACTGCCCCCAAGCACCAAAACCGCCGCCAAGGTGCGCGTCACCGACGCGTGGTCACGCGCGACGGCGCAAAATGCGTCGAGGTTGTTCTCTTGGCCCCAAAGCACCGCCTCGACGGCGTTGCGCACTTGGCCGACCAACCCGGGCTCGCGTGACTTGGGGTGCAGCGTCGCCTGCATGAAGCCGGCCCGCTGCGCTTCCGTCGCCCCGGTCTGCGTGACGCTGACGGTGACGTTACGCCCGCCACCTCGCACGGCTTTCAGGAGCTCGTCCATGAAGCGCCGCTCGTGCGGTGCGAGCGACGACTGCGCGAGACTGTCGACCGCTGAGACCTTGGGGGCGCGCGAGCCCAGGCGGTCCTCGAGCCACTGCATCGACGCGTCGTCGATGGCGTAGGTCGCGAGATCCACGGTTGGCGCCGTGCGCGCTACCTTGGCTCCGAGGAGCGCCATGACTTTAGCCCTCTCTCTTCCCGCCGCTCATCGGCAGCGTGGTGCCCTCGAGCGCCAACTTCAACGATGGATCGGCGGACTCCGCGGCGGCGGACTCGGGCTCCTCGGGCGTCTCGACGACCGCAGGCTTGATCTCGGCGAGCAGGCGCGCGAGCTCCGGCTCGTACGTCGTCGCGTCAGGAAACCGTGTTACGCGCCGCGCCACCGGCCCTGTCGGCGTCTCGCGAACGATGGCTTCGGCCAACGTGCGCAACTGGTCGAGCTCATCAGGCGTTGCGGCACGAACCCGGCGCACGGTCTCGAGAGTTACGACGACCGCCCGCGAAGCACGCTGGTCGTCGAACATCTCGGATTGCTCGTCGGGCTCGTCGACTTTGATGCTCGCCAGCATCGCAATGGCGGTTGCCGCCTCGACCCGTCCGACACACGTCGTTGCGCGCGTGCGGGAGACGAAATTGAGCGCGCTATTGAGGTCGATGCCGTGCCCGTCGGTCGCGAGCTTCATCTCCGCGAGCATCCGCACGAAGGACCTGTCGTACCTTCCGCCAAAGCGGAACAATGCGTCTTGGTCGCCAGCCTCAGCGCGCTCGACGACCGACGCGTGAATCTCGGCGATGGCCTCGTCGTGCGTGGGCTGGACTGCGGCCTCGACGGGGGCCGACGCCGCAGCTGCCTCGTCGGCAAGCGGAGTCTCGACCGTTTCCGAACCGGTCTCGGGAACGACTTGCACGACGCGCAAGAGCTTCTTGGCCAAGGTGATGTCGGGCAGCGGCGACGTCAGGTTCGCGATGATCGCAGCGGCCTCCTCGGGGTCCGCGGCCGCGGTCATCTGCACGCGCGTCGGGCAACGCTGCTGACCATCGTCGGCACCTTCGAGATGAGCAAGGATGAGCTGGTACGCGCGCGCATCGAGCTCTTCGATAGGCATGTAGGGGGTCGCAAGCGCGGCACCGAGGAGCGCGAGCGCGGCCTCATCGAGATCGACGCGAACGTTACCGAGCGCCTTGCTCTTCAAGAGCTGCGGCAAGCGCGTGAGGCAGTAGCGTTGCATCGTCGCCGCATCGAGGTCGTCGAACTGAGCGTACGCCGAAGCGATACGTGTACCGACCGGACCCAGCGCCTGGGCCATGGCTTTGACGGGGGAATCGGCGGTCTGGTCGAAGTCGAAGGCGTAAGCGAGAGAGCGATAGCTCTCATGGCTTCGCGAGGTCAGGAGCAGGGCTTGGAGCCGTTGGGCGACCTGAGGAGCGCGCGTTTGCAGGTCTTGGGCGCCGCTGATGCAGACGAGCGAACGGCCGACGTGCGACTTTAGCGTCTTGTCGGCCAGCGGACCTTCCTCTTCGAACAACGCAGCCGCCGAGGCATCGGTGGCGCTAGCGAGGTCGACGAAGTGAACGCGCCCCTTGCCTTCTTTAGCGCACAGGCCGCGCGCCAACGCTGCCAGCGCCTCGGTCTTGCCGTGACCACGATTGCCGGTGACTACGAGCACGGCCGGGAGCGTTCGCGTCTCCGAGACGTGGTCACGAGCTACCGTGCAAAACGCCTCGAGCTGCTTCTCTTGGCCCCACAAGACCGCATCGAGAGCCGCGCGCACTTTCCCGACGAGGCCGGCTTCCCGCGTCTTGGGCTGCAAGCTGGCTTGCATGACGCCGGCCCGCTGCGCATCCCCTGCCCCACTCTGCGTGACGCTGACCGAGACGTTGCGGCCGCCCCCGCGCATCGCCTTGAGCAGCTCGTCCATGAAGCGCTGCTCGCGGGCCGTGAGTGTCGCGCGCGCCAAGCTGTCGACCGCCGATGCCTTCGGAGCGCGTGACCCCAAGCGGTCTTCCAACCACTGCAGGGACGCTTCATCGATCCCGTAGGAGCCGAGATCGACCGTCGGTGCCGAGCGCGCGATTCTTGCTCCGAGCAACCCCATTAGACCATCTCGGCGAAGACCGGCATGTCATCGGCGTCCATGAACGGACCGACGAGATAGTTGGGGCCACGCGCGATGGCGGCGAGCTGAGCGCTTTCGCTCGGCAACACGTCGCGGCGCACCTTCATGGTGGCATCGGCAGCAATCGCTCCGGAGCCATCGAGCGGAATGGAGATCAAGCTTTGCTTGGGAGCAGAGCGAGCGCCGGCCTCGATGTAGTCCTGGCCACCCAGCAACAGCAGACGTCCGTTCTCGCGGTCGGCAACCGCGGTAGCGTGCGCTACGGCGTACGGCAGATCGGGACAGCTGCTGAGCTCCTTGGTGGTGACGTCGAAGACGTCGACCACGCGGGTCGCCGCCGTGAACCGCGTGCCACTGGGATGGAGCGCCGACGACTCACCGCCCAGCAGATAGACCTTGTCGCCTACGGTCGCGTGCGCGATGCCGGACCGTGCCTCTTGCAGACCGTTCTCGAGTGGTTCCCACTGCTTGGTCTGCGGGTCGAAGAGGAAGGCGCTGCCTTGGCTCGGGAGACCGTTGTTCGGATTGGCGTTGGGCAGATCGTCTTCAGCCGCTTGCAGCTCGACGCTCCACTCGTTGCCGTCGTGGAAGACGGGACGTCCGCCGACGAGCAGGGCCTTGCCACCCACGCCCGCGAGCGTCGCGCCGCAAAGCGCGAGCGGCATCTCCCCGCAATCGTCCCACTTCTTGCTCTTGTCGTCGTACAGGTACGTGAGGGTCTTGGCCTCGTCACCCTCGATGTGGACGGCGGTGACCAACAGCTGGTGCTCGGAGAGCGCCGCGCCGCGAACTTCGAGATTCGCGTCCGCCAAAGCGGGTGGAAGCTCGATCTTCCGCACCTTGTCGTTGCGGCTCGCGGGCGCGTCACGCACGACGATCAGCTCGTTGACGCTATCGGATTCGCCCTGGTTGTAGAGCAGGAAGCCGTCGCCGGCGAAGGCCCCCGAACCGTGGATGTGCGGACCGGTAAGCGGGCTCATCGGGATGGTACCCTCGTAGCCCTGGAAGCTGCGGTGGGCTTGCTTGCGCTCGACGGTGAACGGGCACGACTCGATGGTGAAGTCGTTGGGCATGCCGTTCGTCGCCTCGAACTTGGCGACCCACTTGTTGCGATCGAGGTCGCTGAAACCGGGCTTCACGACGAGCTTCAAGCGATCGTCGTCACCGGCGAGCTCCATGGCTTCGCGGATCTGCGGCCGAACGATCTTACGCGCGACCTCCTTCAAAATGCGCGCGCCCGCAACGCGGCTGAACGTAAGGTTGACCAGCAGGTCCATCGCTGCCGGATCGACGTCGAACGAGAGGTCGACACCACGCTCACGGGCGTTGCGCGATCGCTCTTTGGCGACGTCGGGTCCCATGAACTTCGTGTCGGCGATCTCGCGCAGCTCGGGCTTCTCGAGGAACTCGAAAGGCACGATGTTGCCGCGGCCGATGCGGTTCAACATCTTGGTGCTGGGAATGGCTTCCTCGAAGGCCTTGAGGAAGTGCGCGTCTGCCGCGTCGCCGGTGCGGCCATTGAGCGTCCCCATACCGGGATTGCCCGCGATGATGACCAAGGCTCCGCTATAATCGACAGGCTCGATGCTGTCGTTGGTCTGATGTTTACCGGCGTCGATGAGCGAGTTGAGCTTGGTCCAGAACTCCTCGCGGATCTCTTCGGCGATGTCGTCGATCTCGTCGATGAAGATGACGATGGGCTTCTTGCCCTTGAAGGTCTTCTCGACGTTCTCCTTGCCGAGCTTCACTGGGTCGCCGTGACCAACGAACCCCGGCGTCGCGCCGTCGAAGACTGCGAGATCCGACTTGTTCTTGAACTTCGAGCCCTCGAGGGTGATCGGCTCGACGCCAGCGCCATGCAGCACGCGCGTAATGCCGAGCGCAAAGGCGGTCTTGCCGACGCCCGACGGCCCCGGGAAAGCGATGACGTTCACCTCGTCGTCACGGCCCGGAGGCGAAGCACGCAAGATGGTGTGCAGGGCCTGTTTGGCGCGCGGCTGGCCGACGACTTCATTCTCGAGGTCGGCGAGCACCTTGTCGGCGACGGCTTCGGCGTAGGTCTTCACCTCGCTGGGAACGACGCGCAGCACCTGACGGGCCGGAACCGCGCCGATGGGAGTGCCAGCCGAGGGCTTCAAGCGCGCGGCTTCGATCATCGCCTTCAAGAGGTTGCGGCGCTCCACGTCTTTGCCCGCGGCCGCATATGCGTCCTTCAACGAAGTGAGGGAAATCCCTTCTTCACTCTTCAGGCTGTCCGCGATGGCGGCCTGAGCCGGGTTGCTACCGAAGATTGCGGGATCGATGAAGCGGCTACCGTTGATAGGGGCATTCACTTGGCATTCTCCAATAGGCTACGGATGACGCCGAGCTGGCGCTCTCGGGCGTCGTGCATGTCTGCGGCGATGTGTGTCTTGCTGAACAGCTGTGCCTTGATGGCTTGAGCGTCTTTGCCGATGGCGAGACCAACCGGGACGATGCCGGCGCTCTTCAGGCCGACTTCGGTGCCGCGCAGGCTCATCGCGGGCATCTGGCTCTTGGCGTACATGATGCCGCGAACCTTGGTGGGGCTCGCCAAGTGGATTTGCTTGGCGATGCGCATGACCTG
>CAZAER010000027.1:0-63493 GCA_964484195.1 uncultured Bdellovibrionales bacterium
GCGCGTCGCCGGACGCGAACGCAGGTAGTACGTGGTCTTCAAGCCCGCCTTCCAGGCGTAGGCGTACATCGAGGACAGCTTGCCGATGGTCGGCGTCTCGATGAACAGATTCAGCGACTGCGACTGATCGATGTACGGACCGCGCTCGGCGGCCATGTCGACCAAGGCCTTCTGCGGAATCTCCCACACCGTGCGATAGACGGTGCGCAGGTCGGCCGGAATCTCGTCGATGCCCTGAATCGAGCCGTCGGCCTGCTTGATGCGGTTACGCATCTCCTCGGTCCACAGACCCAGACGCTTCAGGTCGTTGATGAGGTAGGTGTTCACCTGCAGGAAGTCGCCCGAGAGCGTCTCGCGCTTGAACAGGTTCGACACCTGCGGCTCGATGCACTCGTAGCAGCCGGCGATCGACGCGATGGTCGCGGTCGGCGCAATCGCAATCAGCAGCGAGTTGCGCAGACCAACCTTCATCATGCGCTCGCGCAGCTGATTCCAGCGCTCCATGGACGCGGGCTTCACGTTCCAGAGATCGAACTGGAACTCACCCTTGGCGGCGCGGGTCTCCGCGAACGCCTTGTGCGGGCCAAACTGCTCGGCGAGGTCGCACGAGGTCGACAAGGCCGCGAAGTAGATTTCCTCTTGGATGCGCTTCGACAGCTCACGCGCCTGTGGGCTCTCGAAGGGCAGACGCATCTTGAAGAACACGTCTTGCAGACCCATGAGGCCGAGGCCCACCGGACGCCAGCGGTTGTTGGACGCGCCAGCTTCGTCGGTGGGGTAGTAGTTGATGTCGATGACGCGGTCCAAATACTTCACCGCGATGCGCACGCAGGAGCGCAGCGTCTCGTAGTCGAACTCGAGCTGGTTGTTCACCTGGCGAACGAACGAGCCGAGGTTCACCGAGCCCAAGTTGCAGACCGCGGTCTCGCCAGCGTTCGTCACCTCGATGATCTCGGTGCAGAGATTCGAGCTGTGCACGGTCTTGCCGTCGGCACCGCCGTTACCCGTCTGGTTGCACTTGGCGTTCGACGCATCCTTGAAGGTCATCCAGCCGTTACCGGTCTGGGCAAGGGTGCGCATCATGCGGGCGTAGAGCTCGCGCGCCTTGATCTGACGGACGAAGACTTTGCGCGCCTCGGCGTCGAGATAGACGCGTTCGAACTCCGCGCCGAAGCGATCGGTGAGCTCGGGCACGACCTTGGGATCGAAGAGCGACCACATGCCGTCTTCCTCGACCCGGCGCATGAACAGGTCGGGGACCCAGTTGGCGAGGTTGAGGTTGTGGGTGCGGCGTGAATTGTCGCCGGTGTTGTCGCGCAGCTCGAGGAACTGCTCGATGTCGGCGTGCCAAGTCTCGAGGTAGACGCAGCAAGCGCCCTTGCGACGGCCGCCTTGGTTCACCGCCGCGACCGACGAGTCGAGCGTCTTGAGCCAGGGCACGATGCCGTTCGAGAGGCCGTTGGTGCTGCGGATGAGCGAGCCCTGGCTGCGCACGCGGTGGAACGCGAGGCCGATACCACCGGCGTACTTCGACAGCTTCGCGATGTCGGTGTAGCGGTTGTAGATGGACACGAGCTCGTCTTGCGGAGAGTCGAGCAGGTAGCAGCTCGACAGCTGGCTGTGCAGCGTGCCGGCGTTGAACAGGGTCGGCGAGCTCGGCAGGTAGGCCAAGGAGCTTACCAATTCGTAGAGCTCGATCGCCTCCGACGGCGATTCGGCGAGGCCGCAGGCGACGCGCATGAAGAAATGCTGCGGCGTCTCCGTCACCTTCCGGGTCTCGGGATTTTTCAGGAGATAACGATCGTAGACCGTGCGGATACCGAAGTAGCCGAAGAGGTCGTTACGGGTCGGCTTGATGGCGTCGTTGAGCTTGCGCGCATTCTTCGCGACGAACTCGGCGACCTTGGGAGCCACGATCCCGTGGTTCAGATTCGTCTTCACCGACTGCGAAAACGAGTGGATCTCTTGGCCAGAAACTTCCTTCTCGATGTACGTACAGAGGAGGCGGGCCGCGAGACGCGAATACTGCGGTTCCTCGGCCATGAGAGACGCGGCCGTTTGGATCGACAATTGGTCGAGCTCGGCGGTGGTGGCGCCGTCGTAGAGGCCCGAGATGGTGCGCGTGGCAACGCGCATCGGATCGACGTCGACCAAGCCTTCGCCGCAGCGCTCGACGGCACGGACGATCTTGTTCAGATCGACCGGCTCGAGAGCCCCGTCACGCTTGCGCACATGCATACGCCCGGTACCAATACTGTGTGCCGCCTCTTTGCGCTTGGCCTTATCGGCCGAGCCGGACGTGCTCTGTGACGAGCCGTGAGACACACCGTTGGAAGAATCGACGCCAGTTTGAAGCATGCCCCTTGGCCCCGTTCGATCGGCAGTCACGTGGCTGCCGGATGGTGGTGATTCGCAACTCGCACGTCCGCCGACGTGTTCGTTGTGATGGGCAGTTAAATACAAAAGGGGTCTGACAGAAGTGGGTTTGTGCGGTTGTGGGATCGCGGAGGGGATCCAGATCCCCAAAACGCACATTGGCGCCCTGCGTCAACTCGCTGTCAGGGCTCGTGTTTTAGACACGCGATCGTAAATGTACGCGGGCTGGTCGATTATTCGGTGGACTTTTTGCGTTCGAAACCACTCCGTCGTAGATAGGCCGGCTCGCCGCTTTAGCGTTCACTGCCTTCGAGGTGCGCTCGGCGGTGACCTGCTCCGGAGCCCGTTCCAATGCCGCCGTTTCGCTCGCCTGCGGTGTCATGGCGATGAGATCACCCAGCTCGTTCGCCATAGCGGACAAGCGGGCGACAGTGTTGGTGAGCTCGAGAGCCTGAGCCGCGGTGCGTTGGACGCTGTCCGTCGAGCCGTCCGCCGCTCGCGAGAGATCCGAGATATTCACCGACTCGTCATGGATGGCGTGGGCGATCCCGTTCATCAGCTTCTCGACCTCGCCGGCTGACGTGGCGACGCGCGATAGCGTCTCGTCGGAACGATCCACGAGCTCGACGCAGCGGGTGACCTGGTTCAGCGACCCCTGAATGAGCGCGCGGATCTCCCGTGCCGACGTGTTCGAGCGCACCGCGAGATTGCGCACCTCTTGGGCGACGACCGCGAAACCCCGCCCATGGTCACCCGCACGCGCCGCTTCGACCGCGGCATTCAAGGCGAGCAGGTTCGTCTGGAACGAGATCTCGTCCATGGTGACGGCGATGTCGGCGACCCGAGTCGAGGCTTCGCGCAAGGTCGCCATCTCGGTGCGCGTCAGACGCACGACCTCGGCGCCACTGTCCGCCAAAGCGCACGATGAGACGGCAAGCTCGTTGGCGCGCTTGGCGTAGTCGGAGGTGTTGCGCGCCGCGAGCGCAAGGCCGCCCAAGGTCGCGGAGCTCTGCTCGACGCTCGCCGCCTCGGTCACCGCTGCTTGGCTGATGGTTTCGGCGCTCGCAGACAAGGTTCGCGCTTCGCGCGCTAGCTCGATGCTGATGCGACGCGCTCCCGCGAGCAGGCCGTGGATGCGTACCAGCTCGTCCGCGTGATCACGGGCGAGCTGACCACCGCCAATGACGCGGTCGAAGAACACGCGAGCGATGATGCAGGTCGGTACGGACGCCATGACGACGAAAATCGCGTGCACGGCGATGGTGAGCCACGAGGCCGAATAATTGAAGACGCTCGCGGGGAAGACCAGCCACATGACCACGTGATGCAGCGCGATGCTCGTCGCCGCGACGATGATGGCCATGGGGTTCGCGAAGATGGAGAGCAGCGCCAGCGACACGAAGAAGTAGAAGTGCATCTCGATTTGCATGGGACCGCGTGCGACATGCGCGAGCACGCCGCCCATGATGGTGACGGTGAAAGCGTGGACCATGGTCACGTGCCGCGGGGAGCGGAGGGTGTAATAGGCGAGCACCGGTCCCGAGGATGCGAGTGTAGCGAGCAGCACCGCCGACCCCGCACCCGTGCCGTTCAAGAGGCCGATGGCGCCGAGGACCGGGATGTGCGCGACGAACAGCAGCGTGACCAAGCGGTTCAAACGCGCCAGATGCTCGCGCTCGACCTCACTGATGTGCTTCGGGAGGATCAGGCGGCCGAACATGATCACCGTCCTCGCGAGCTCAGGGTTTCGACACCGACGGGGTCCGTGAGTCGCGCGAGCTCCTCCGAGACCGCGCAACCGAAGAGAGGCAAGGCAGCGGCTTTGCCGCCGGTCGCGAGGGTCCCGATGATCGCGGTGTCTTGCGGCTCGCCTTGTTTGCTGCGGCTGTAGCCTCCGACATAGCGGACAGCACCCTGGGCATCGACCGCGATCAGCTGCGGCGCGGCGACCGCACCGAATCGACGCTGCAGATCGTCGGGCGTGATGACGAGCAGCCGCAGGGCGCCGGTTTGCGGCGGTGGAGCGTCGTTCTTGGCTACCCAGACAATGGTTTCGATGCTGCCGGCAATCGGGGCGCGCGTCGCCAAGTGCTCCGCGACTTTCCGCGAGCAAGCGCAGTCGGCCGAAAGCACGTGCCAGACCGCGAGGCCTTGGCCACCGCGGGCAAGCATCGCCACCGACTCGTCGCGCGCCGATTGTCCGATCGAGGCAGCGGGAAGGGCGAGCAGGTGCCGAGCCTGCAGCGTCGCGCCCACGGCGACCGCCCCCACCATCCAGATGGCGAGAGAGATGCGGGCGAAGAGGCGATACAAGACGGCCATACTCGGAAGGGTTGCATAGCGCGTACCGCGTCAAACCCACTCGAATCGGCGATTCTCCGCGGTCTAGCGCCGGTCACCCGGCACCAGGGTCAGCTCGACCCCGTACCATTCCAGAACAGCTCAGTCGCGCAGCTGGCGCGGTAGGCGCAGCGTGAACGCTGTCCCCGCGGCGTCCGACTGCACCGCGATTTGTCCGCCGTGGGCGGTCACCAGGTGGTGCACGATGAACAAGCCGAGGCCGATCCCTTCGGTGCTCTCGCCCGGGCCGCGCGTGAATGGCTCGAAGAGCACCTGCATCAATGCCGGCGGGATAGGGCCATCGCGGTTTTGGTTCGCGACCGCGATGACGACGTCATCGCCATCGAGGCGCAAACCGATGCGCACGCTGCTCGTCGTCGGGCTGTGGCTCAGAGCATTGCCGATGAGGTTCGCGAGCACCTGCTCGATGCGGTCTTCGTCCCAGTTGCCTTGCAGCTGCGGCGGAGCGTCGATGTCGATGACCCGACCGGGGTGGGTGACCAAGACTTCGTCGATCGTCCGCTTCAAGAGACCAACGAGGTCGACGGGGCGGCGATGAATGCTCACGCCCTGACCGATGCGTGCCTGAGTGAAGTCGAGGAGCTCTTTCACGAGCCGCGCCATGCGGCCGGAGACGCGAATGATACGGTCGCCGGCCTCCGCGACCTTGCGGTCCGCGTTCTTCTGCAGGGCGGCTGCCGTCGCGTGAATCGCCGAAAGCGGGGTGCGTAGGTCGTGGCTGACGATGCCGACGAGCTGCCGTTCGAACTCGTGCTGCCGCCGGGCTTCGCGCTCGAGCAGCTTCTTGGCGCGCAAGTGCGCTTGCACTGTCGCGACCAGCTCGTCGCGACCAATGGGCTCGACCAAATAGGCGTCGGCGCCGCTGTCCAAGCCGAGCACCTTGTCGGGCTCGGCGAGGCGCGATGCGGAGAGGTGAATGACCGGGATCGTCCGCGTTCGCGGATCGCTTTTGATACGGCGGCAGACCTCGAAGCCATCGATGTCGGGGAGATTGACGTCCAGGAGAACCAGGTCGACGGGCTGTTTCATGCGCTCGAGAGCCTCGCCACCTGCGGCCGCTTCGACCACCTCGAAGCCAGCGACGCGCAGCATGTGGGTGACGGCGAAGCGCCCGGACTCATCGTCGTCGACGTTCAAGATCACGCTGCGCATCTGTCACAGTCCCAACGTGGACAAGGCCCGCTCGAGCGTCGCTTGTGCCGCGGCGCGGGCCCCGCCGTCCTTCGAAAGGATGGCGAGGGTGTTGCGTTCGAGGGTGCCGCGCTCATCGTCGCTGAGATGCTGCGAGGTGTTGATGATCACCGGCACGTCCGCTATGGCGGCGCTTCCGCGTATCGTGCGCAAGACCTCGAAGCCGCTCATGTCCGGCATGTTCAGGTCGAGGAGCACGACACTCGGTCGCTGGCGTTCGATCATCGCGAGCCCTTCGCCGCCGCTCGCCGCTTCGAGGATGGTGATGCCCTTCTTGCGCAGCAGGTCTTTGAGTAGGTAACGCGCTACTTCATCGTCGTCGATGACGAGGATGCTCTTGTCGTGTGCGGCGTCGACAGTGCGCGGTATGTTGAGCCTGAACGTCGAGCCTTGGCCGACGGTGCTCTCGATGGCGATGTCTCCGCCGAGGAGGGTGGCGAGGCGACGCGAGACCGTGAGCCCGAGTCCCGTGCCTTTGACCTGGCGCCGCTTCGAAGACTCGACTCGGTTGAAGGCCTGGAAGAGGCGCTCCTGGTCATGCGGTGCGATGCCGATGCCGGTGTCGGTGACTGCAAACGTCACGAGCGTTTCGGTGGCGACGACGCGCACGCGGACCTCGCCGCTGTCGGTGAACTTCAGGGCATTCGAGACCAGGTTGCGCAGGATCTGCGCGAGCTTGCCCTCGTCGCTGCGCATCATCCCGGCGTCACCCGCGCTCTCGAAAACCAGCTGCACGTTCTCGTTGGTGTGAAGCGGGCGAAACAGACCGCGCAGGGTGCCGACGACATCGTCCACCGCGAAATCGGTGACGCGTAGGGTCATCTTGCCGGCTTCGACGCGCGCTAAGTCGAGTAGGTCGTCCACGAGCTCGGACATTTGCTGGGCCGACTTGCGGAGAAAGCCGAGCGGCTTCTGCATATCGGTCTGCTGGGTGATCGAACCGTTGGTGAGGATCTCCGACAGGCTCACGATGGCGTTCAGCGGGGTGCGGAGCTCGTGATTCATTTCGGAGTAGAAGCGCTCCTTCGACTCCGCGGCCCGGCGCACTGTCTCCGTCTGCTCTTCGAGCTCGGCGTAAAGCGCCAGCACGCCGCTGTTGGTTTCGGCGAGCTCGCGGTTCAAGCGTGCGAGCTCCTCCTCGCGGGCGCGCAGCGCGGTGAGCGCATCGACGAGCTCGCGGTTCTGCCGTGTCAGCTCGTCGCGGGCCGAACGCTCTTCGTCCTGTTGGATCGCGGCTTTGAGCGCGCCGAGGCTCTTGGGGTCGATCAGCGGCGCAGTGCCGAGGGCGCAGCTCAGGGTGACGCGGGCGCCGCCGTCATTGACGACCTCGAGCCTGGACACGAGCTTGCGCGCGGAAGCAAACCCACTGCCGCGGCCACCGAGCCAGACGTCATCCGGAATCCCGTTGCCTCTATCGCGGACGACGACGCGCAGGACCGGGTCTCCCGCGCCGTCGATCTCGATGTCGACTTGACCGCCGCGACCGTGAACCAGCGCGTTGCGGGCGATCTCCGATACCGCCGTGGCGAAGCGCGTGCGTTCACCGGCTTCGACGCGCAGGCGCTCACACACCTGCCGGACGCTTTGGCGGACATGGACGAGGTCGTCGTCGTCGGCCAGGGTCAGGCTCGCGATATGTATCATGACGCCGACCCGCGTATCGCGAGTACGGTCGCGTCATCGTTGCCGCGCTGCCCTTCGCGCAAGGCCGCCGCGGCCACGACGAGCGGGTCGCGGCCATAGATGCCTGCCTGGTCATCGAGCGACCAGCGGCTGTGCAGGCCATCGGAGTGGGCTACGAGCACGGCATCTCTCTCGAAAGGGTAGCTGAAGCGCTGCAGCCTCGGCGCCATGCCTCCCATGGTGCCGTTCTGCGAGGCCAAGCTCTGCCGCTTCGTGCCGAAGACCGTGGCCGCGATATTGCCGACTCCCAAGAACGTAAGCGTCCCGGCGTTGTTGTCGAGCCGAGCGATGGCAATTGCGGCGCCGCGCGTCGCCTTTAGCGCGGTGTGCACGGCTTGGGCGATTTGCTCCAAGGTGTCGGTGGTGCGGCTTTGGAGGACGATGCGTACCGCGATGGCGGCGGCGCGCCCTGCCTCGGGGCCATGGCCGAGCCCGTCCGCCACCACGAGGAGCGACTCGTTGGTGGCTTCACGGAAGCCCCAGCCGTCGCCGACGACGCTTTCCCCCGGCTTGGCGACGCACAACGCACCAAAGCGGACCGGTTTGGTTTCGCTGTAGACGCGGGCGGCGACGATGGTGCCTTTGCCGGGCTTCGAGGAGATGTCGAACGAGGTAGCCGCGCGTTTCACCGCGCCGAGCCCATTGCCGGCGGTGCCTGCCGTCGAAAAGCCGTCGCGCATGGCTTCGGTGACGTTGGCGATACCGGGTCCGCTGTCGCTGGCGACCAGCTCGAGGCCGTCTTCGCCGAGCTGCACCAAGAGATCGCCGCCACCGGCGTGGCGCAGGAGATTCGCAGCGAGCTCGTTGAGGATGAGCGCCGCCCGGTCCGCGATGGCGTCATCTACGTGCGCATCGGCGGCCATCGCCTGCATGGCTCGGCGGGCGTGACCGACGGCGCTGTCGTGGTCGATGTGGATGCGCAAGCTTTGGTAGGGAAGGGCGCTCATGTCCGCCATCGCGTAATGGTGATGCGCGTGCCTTCACCGACCTTGGTGACGATCTCGAACTCGTTGACCAAGCGCTTCGAACCGCCGAGCCCGAGACCCATGCCGTTGCCGCTGGTGTAGCCATCGGTCAAGGCCCGCTCGACGTCGGCGATACCCGGACCCCTGTCCTCGAAGACCACGCGGATGCCGTCGCGACCGTTGAGGCTGATCTGAGAGATGACGGCATTGCCGCCGCCGCCGTAGATCAGCGTGTTGCGCGCAAGCTCGCTGGTGGCGGTCACGATCTTGGTCTGATCGACCACGGAGAAGCGCATGCCGGCCGCGGCAGTGCGCACGGCCTGGCGGACCGCGACGACATCGGAGTCGCTGCGGATAGGCAGCGTCTCACTCGTCAACGCCGTTCTCCATGACTTCCGTGACCGCACCGATGAGTGAGCCAAGCAGCTTCATGCCGCGCTCGACATCGAGAGCCGTGCGGATGCCGGGGAGCGACAGTCCTAGCTCGACGAGCGTGATAGCGACTGCCGGGCGCATGCCCACGAGCACGGTGTGCGCGTCGAGGATGCGTGAGGTGAGCGCGATGTTCGAGAGCATGCGGCCCATGAAGGAGTCGACGAGCTCGAGCGTGGAAATGTCGATGAGCACCCCACGGGCGCCGTGCTTGTTGATCTTGGTGGTCAGATCATCGAGCAGAGCAGCGGCCAAGCGGTCGTGCATGTCGACTTGGATGGTGACCAGCAGGTAGTCACCCATCCGCAAAATCGGAATGCGATCCATGCGTGAACCTTAAGCGTTGTCGGCGAGCTTCTTGACCGCGAGCCGCCGGCGCTGGAAGGCGTACTGCAGCGCAGACGCGAGGGTCGATTTGGTCACCACGTCGCCCAGGTCGACACCCAGGTGGACGATGGTCTGAGCGATCTGCGGCCGCACACCGGAGATGATGCACTCGGCGCCCATGAGCCGCGTCGCCGTCACCGTCTTCAAGATGTGCTGCGCGGTCAGCGTGTCGACGACGGGCACACCGGTGATGTCGAGGATGGCGAGCTCGGAGCTGGTCTCGACGATGCGCTGTAAGAGCGCTTCCATCACCGTCTGCGTGCGGGTCGAGTCGAGCGTGCCGATGAGTGGCAGCGCCAGCACGCCTTCCCAGAGCTGCACCACAGGAGTCGACAGTTCCATCATCTCTTGCTGCTGGCGCTTGATGACTTCTTCGCGTGTCGCTTGATAGGCCTCGGTAGTGAACAGGCCGAGGTTGTCGAGCAACGTCGTGGTCTGCCACATCGCTTCGGCGAGGTCTTTCGGCTTGTCTGCGAAAGCGGACCTCAGGCTGCCGAATAGTCCTTGCTTGAGCGAGAAGACGAACCGCGCGGTCTCGCTCGGCGAAAAGCCCATGCGAGCACGCTGGCGCGACAGGTCGGTGAGCTGCGCTCGCATGTCCGCCCAGATGCTGCTGTTGATGTCGACGTTGCCGCTGACCATACCGTCGCGGAGCGAGCGCAGGAACGCGCGCGACTGACCACGCAGCTGGTCGTCATTGATGAGGTCGCTACGCATCGTCGATGCGGACATCTGCTCTTTGAGCCAGCTGTCGAGAATAGACTGCTCGTCCCGTGCAATGAGCTCTTGCACGGCGGCGTGAATGGACGACGCCATTGATTGGACTCCCCCAACCGCGGATGACGCGGTTCCCTGGGTCGTCCTTACCTCAAACGGCGCCGCGTCGGCTAGTCGTAATACTCGTGGCCGAGGTGAGTAATCTGCTCTTCACCTTGCGCCCAGCGCAGCGTGTTCTTCAGCTTCATTTGCTGAATGAACAGGTCGTTCTCGGCGTAGAGGCCGGGCGCTGCTTGCGGCGACTTGTAGTAGAACGACAGCCACTCTTGGATGCCGTGCATACCGGCGCGATGCGCCCAGTCCGAGAAGAGCGCGAGGTCGAGCGCGACTGGGGCCGCGAGGATCGAGTCGCGGCAGAGGAAGTCGACCTTGATCTGCATCGGGTAGCCGAGCCAACCGAAGATATCGAGGTTGTCCCAGCCTTCCTTCTCGTCGCCGCGCGGCGGGTAATACTCGATGCGGACCTTGTGATACATGTTGCCGTAGAGGTCCGGGTATTTCTCCGGTTGGAGAATCTGCTCGAGCACACCGAGCTTCGACACTTCTTTGCTCTTGAAGCTCTCCGGATCGTCCAAGACCTCGCCATCGCGGTTGCCCAGGATGTTGGTCGAGAACCAGCCGCGAATACCGAGCATGCGCGACTTGAGGCCCGGCGCGAGAATCGTCTTCATCAGCGTCTGGCCGGTCTTGAAGTCTTTGCCGCTGATCGGCACCTGACGCTCGCGCGCCAGCTCGAGCATCGCCGGCACGTCGACCGTGAGGTTCGGAGCGCCATTGGCGTACGAGACGCCTTCCATCAAACACGCGTAGGCGTAGATTTGCGACGGCGCGATCGAGCCGTCGGATGCGTCGAGACCCTTCTCGAAGGCCTTGAGCGACGCGTGAACCGCGGTCGGCTCACGATGCACTTCGGTCGAGCCGCACCACACGGCAACCGCGCGATCGAGACCGTTCACCTTCTTGAAGTTGCGGATGTCTTCGCGGACCGCTTCGGCGAGCTCGCGCTTCGAGGTCTGCTTCTTCACGTTCTCGCCGCGAAGGCGCTTCACGTACTCGGGGAAGAAGACCGACTGCATCGGCTTCACCGCGGAGAGCTCGTCCTTGATGAGGTTCAAGTGATCGGCGGTGAGGACCTTCGCGTCCATGGCCGACTCGTAGGCGTTTGCCGGGAAGAGATCCCAACCGCCGAAGACGACGTTGTCGAGGTTCGCGAGGGAGATGAAGTCCTTGATCAGCGGCGACCGGTTCTCGGTGCGCTTGCCGAGGCGAATGCTGCCCATCTGCGTCAGCGAGCCGAAGGGCTTGGAGTGACCCTTCCGAACGAGCATGGCGCCGGCGATGATGGTGGTGCCGACCGCGCCCATACCGGGGAGCAGAATGCCGAGCTTGCCGGTGGCGGGTTTGACAGCAGAGGGTTTCTTCATAGGGGTGTCCTCGTTAGGCCGGCGCGTCATACCAAAACGCGCCCAAACCGCAAGCCTCGCGGGTCCGGAAGAGGTACGTCCCGGGCCTAATGCGTGAGGGTGAGCGTGAGCATGACGACGCGGCCCATGGCGGGGATATTCACGCCATACGATCCGTGCTCGGCGTACTGCGTGTTCAGGATGTTCTGCGCCATGAGCCCGATGTCGATGGCCCAGTCGGCGACCGTGATGTCCAGCGTCCGCACGTTGGCGTCGAGGGTCATGTACTTCGGAACGAGACCCGGTGGCAGGTTGGTCACGGGATCGGTGAAGTAGCCCCGGCGAGCCCCTGCACCGTGCGCGGTCAGCGTTCCTTGCAGGTGATACTGCGGCAGGGTCGCGCCGATGGTGAGATGACCCTGGAGCTTGGGATAGCTCGGTAGACGGCCGTCGTTCTCGCCGTAGATCAGAGTGAAGAACGACGGCAATGGATCGGGGCCCTGCACCTTGCTGTGCTGGAACGAGGCGTTGCCCTGCACGAAGAAGGGCGCGAAGCGCAGCTCACCGACGAGCTCGCCGCCGTACGTGGTGCTCTGCGAGAGGTTGCGCGCCGTCTGCAATAGCGACACGCGGATGTACTCGATGCGGTCGTCGACCGTGGTGCGAAAGACGTTGAGCTGGACGCTGAAGAGCTCGGGAGCGGTGTACGACAGAGCTGCCTCGATGGTCTCGGCGGTCTGCGGCTTGAGCTCCGGGTTGCCTTGCACGCCGCGGTTCGACATCGGCTGCGCGTACAGCTGGGTTGGCGCCGGCGGTACGTAAGAGGTGCCGTAGAGGAGCTTCGCGGTGAGGTGGGGAATGATCTCGTATGCCGATGCGAGGCGCACGCTCAGGCGATCGTCCCAGGCTTCGTTGTGATCGTAGCGGAGGTTACCGGTCAGCCCGAGCCCGGCGATCGGATAGATGACCGCTTGAGCGTACGTGCCCAAGTTGCCGTAGCGGAAGCGGCGGCCGAGAGCGCGCAGCGTCTTGTCACCGACGTTGTTGCTGCCGTCGAGCTCGACGTCGTGAAGGGTGTCGCCGCGATCGAGCACGTCGAGATACTGCACACCGACGAGGGCCAGGTGCGGGCCGTAGGCGTACGAGGCTTCGGTGCCGACGTCGTAGGCCGACGAGGTGCGACGGCGCTCGATGAACGAGTCCGCGAGCCCGACGTCGAGCCGCTCGACACCGAGGTTGCCGCCATAGGTGAGGGCGCCGTGGGTTTCGAGCAAGAGCCTGCCGCCGCCCAGGTCGGCGCCGAGCTTGTGATTGAGCCGAGCCAGACTGTTGGACATGCCGACGCGCGCGTCGTGGGTGAGGATGCCGTCGGTCGCGAACTCGGAGCCGTAGTCGACGCGCTGGTGCGCCGCTAGAAACTGCAGTGAGCCCGCCTTCCCGAGCCCGAGCTCGCCGCTCGCGAAGAGAGAGACCGGCCGTGCGACGTCGTCCCGGCTGCGCAGGTCGCGGAACTGATTGATGAGTGGCGACGAGCCCGGGGCTGCAAGGCCCGAGCGGTCGACATGCCAAGTCGATGCCGCGAGCGTCAGGCGCGACGCTTTGGTCGTGCCGATGCCGCCGCTCACGTTGGCGAACGCTTGGGCGCCGTAGAGGCCGCGATCGCGGACGAGGCCGAGGCTGCCCGACCCGCTGACGATATTCTCGGTTGGTTTGCGCGTGATCACGTTGACGACGGCGAGGAAGGCGTTGGCGCCGTAGAGCGCCGAGCCCGGACCACGGATGATCTCGATGGCTTCGACCGCGTCCATGGGAATGAACTCGGGGCCGAGGAAGTTGCCGGCGAGGGTGTAGAAGGTCGCGGCCTGACCGTCGATCATCACCTTGATGATGCGGCTCCAGGAATCGGGGCCACCCGAGACGCCGCGCACGCCGACGTTTTTCGCCACCAAGTCGTCGACCACGTACAGACCCGGGACGGCCTTCAGTGCGTCGCCTATCGAACGGTAGCCGCGTGCTTGGATGACCGAGCGGGGCACTACGGTGATGATGGAGGGTGCCTCGGCCTGCTGCACTTCGGACTTGGTCGCGGTCGTGACCACGAACTCGGATTCGAGGAGCTGATAGAAGTCTTTGAGCTCGTCACCCGCTTGCGCGGTCGGATCGATCTCCTCGGTGAACGAGGGGAGCGGTTCTTCCTGGGCGGACGCCGGCCGTCCGAGCACGAAGCTCAGGACGACCGGCAGCGCTGCCCAGGCTTTGGTCAAAAGTCGACGCCCGTTTCTAGGACGCGCAGGATGTCGAGCTGGCCACTGGCGTTGAAGCGCCGCTCGGCCAGGTTCGAGCCGATGTCACCGAGCTCGTCGTATTCGAGAGCCGCGGTCAGGCCGACGTAGTCGAGGTCTCCGCCGGAGCGGACAACATCCATGGCGCGGCCGAAGTCGATGGTGCCTTTCACCGGCTCACCCGGGGCGTTGGCCACCAGGCGAAGCGAGTCGCGGGCCTTGGTGCCGTCGTATTCGCCGGCTTTCTCGATGGCGAGCGCAGCGAGATAGGCGGTGTTGACGACCGAGTTCATGAAGGGGACGTTGCTGCCGCTGATGGAGAAGCCGTTGTACGAGGCGAAGTCCTCGAGGATCACTGCCTGCTCGGCGGGATCCGCCGGGACCGCACCGTAGGCGAGGACGCCTTCGACCTTGGCAGCACCGACGGCGGCCGCGAGCTCGGGGACGCCGAGGACGACGCCGACCACCCACTGACCATTCCAATCGCTCTTGTTCCACGCGGTGAGCAACGCCACGGCGTCGGCCGTCGAGCCGTAGATGAAGATGACCTCGGGGTTGTCGGCGAAGACCGTCGTGAGCTGGGCCTGCGGGTTGAACGCGGAGGGGTTGGCGGGGTCGATGCTGTAACCGTGGTTCACGGTCACGGTACCACCCTTGCCGGCGAAGGTCGCCGAGAAGGTCGCGCACTGTTCGTTGCCGGTGGCGAAGTTCAGGTGGAGGCAGGCCGCGGTGCGCTTGCCGCTGTCGTAGGCCGCGCTGGCGGCGCCGATGGCCGCGATGATCGGCGACTCGAGGCCGCGGAATGCATAGTCGTCGTCGATGACGTTCGAGTATGCCGCGGCGCCGGCGATCGGGGTGATCATCAAGCGCTGATTGGCGCCGGCGATCGGCGCCATGGCGATAGCGCTATCGCTGATGTACGGGCCGACCCACACCTGGGTACCGGCTTCGACCAGACCGTTGGCGACGTCGATCGCGGGTTGCACACCGTTGGTACCGGTAGCTTCGTCGTATTCGTCGAAGACGACGTCGTTGCCGAGAACGCCGCCGGCCGCGTTGATGTTCTTGGCGGCGAGGGCGAGGCTCGCGGTCGCGAGCTGATAAAGGTTCGAGAACGTGCCGGTCTTGGGCGTGATGTGCGCGATATGGATTTCACCGCGATTTTGTCCGTCTTCGCCGCCGCACGCCATAGCGCACATGAGCGCCGAAACCACCAAGCTCTTACGCATCATTGGGAACACACTCCGTGGAGGTCATTCAGTCTAGTTGAAGACCGTACCTGGAGACCAGAAGCGACACATTTTCGAGTCGGCCGTAGCAGTCGCTGGAGTCGGTGTGATACTGCCGCCCACCATGCGCGCCGCCCCACACGCATTCGCGTACATCCGCCGGGGCGCGGCACTGATCGTCTTCGCGGCGCTAGCGTTGGGCGCTTGGCCGGTGGCGGCGCAGGAAAACGGCGGCGGGCGTATCGTCTATTTCGACCCGGACGCGAACCATCAGGCCATCGTCAACATCGCGACCTGGTTCACCGACTACTTGGCGAGCGCGTCCGTCGATCTGGTTTTCCAGGCTGTCGAGAGTCGCGAAGCTTTCGAGCGTCTGCTCGGCGATCCGAAGACGCGATTCGCTCTGGTGTCGTCGAGCTACGTCGCTACCGCCGACGCCAAGCTCGACCCGATTTTGGTCCCTCAGGTCGGAGGTGACCCGTTTTATCACAAAGTGCTCATCGATGTCGGAACCGGTGACGGACGCGACCTGTCCGGGAAGAACCTTGCCGCGAGCGTCATCGCCAAGCCCGGCAGCAACAATTTCAAGGAGCTGCTACAAGGACTCGCGGCTGGGGGTGTCCGCGTCGACGGAGTGCACGTCATCCCGGTCGCCAAGGACATCGACGCGTTGCTCGCGCTCTCGTTCGGGCAGGTCCAAGCCGCCCTGGTGACTCCCGAAAGCGTGGAGGTGTTGAAGCGCATCAACCCGGGCGTCGCCGCGAAGTTCCGGGCCGTTTACCGATCCAGTCCGATTTTGCGGGCACCGATGTGCGAAGTCGGTAAAAAGTCCAGCGCCAAGGAGCGCGCCAACCTCCTTAGTGCGCTACAGCGGATGTCGCAGAGCGATGACGGGCGCAAAGCCATGCGCACCATGGGCTTCGAAGGCTGGTTGCCTTTCCAACCGGAGATGCTCAAGCGATGATGCGCGCAGCGATTATCATCATCGCCCTGCTCACGGGGTGTGTCGCACCACGGGTGATCACGCCGGTGGCCCAGGGGCGCGCCGACAAGCCGCCCGTCGTGGTCATCCTGACGAGCTCGAACAACCGCCTCTACGAGGCGCCGGTCACTGCCTTCCAGAGCCAACTCGAAGGCGAGGCAACCGTCTATGCCGAGACCGTGACCGAGCCGCGCGGCCTCGCCGAAGCCATGCAAGCGGTCAAGCCGACGATGATCTTCGCGCTCGGGACCCAAGCCGCGAGCTTTGCGCGCCAGAAATTCCCGGATGTGCCGCTCTTGTTCGCCATGGTGGTGAACCACAGGCGCTTGAAGGAGCTGCAGGCCCCGCAAGTCATGGGCGTCGCGCTCGAGGTTCCGCCGGCCTCGGAGTTCACCCAATTCAAGATGGCGATGCCCACCATGAATCGCGTGCTGGTGATGCACGCCAGCGAAAACACCTCCGACGTGGTTGCCGGCGCCACCGAAGCCGCGCGCAGCCTCGGGATTACCTTGGTCGCCGCGCCGGTCCGCGATCTCGCCGAGCTCAAGACGCAGTACGCCCGTTATAGCAAGCAGGTGGACGCTGTCTGGCTACTCAACGACCCGGTGGTCATGAACCCGGCCGCCTTCGGGTGGTTGCGGCAGGTGTCGCAACGGGATCAGGTTGCGCTGATCTCCTCGCTTTCCGACAAGTTTGCCCGCGCCGGTGCCCTCATGTCCGTTTCAGTGGACCTGTCCTCGCTCGGCTTCCAGGCCAGCGCCATGGCCATGGGCGTCCTCAAACACGGCCAAAGTCCGAGCGAAATCGGGGTTCAGCCGCCTATTGGGGCGCGTTTGGTCCTCAACATGGTGGTAGCGCAGAAGCTCGGGCTGCAGGTCCCCGAGGAGGTGCTACCATTCATCAGCGAGGTCATCGTCTCCGAGGGACCCGCGACGCCACGTCCCGATGCCAACGACCGTTAGCGCAAACAGTCTCCGTTTCAAGCTCGTGCTGATGGTGATCAGCCTGGTCGTTGTGGTGGTAGCGCTCATCAGCGCGTACTTCTTGGTGAAGCACCACGACGATCTGCGCGAAGCCATGGCATCGCGCACCCAGGCGATGAAGACCGAGGTCGGCAAGAAGGGCATCGCGCTCGCCGGCAACGTGGCGATGGCCTCCGAGCGCGCTATCGCGGTGCTCGACTATCTGTTTCTCACCGAGGTCCTCACCACCACGATGAAGAACGATGACGGTGTCCTCTATGGCATCGTCATGGACAACGACCGGCGAGCTTTGGTGCACACCGATCCAGCGCTCGCCGGCACCACCCTCGACTCCCCGACCGACAAGAGCGCGGCGGCGGCGACCGATGCGGTGACCCTCGAGCTCTACAAGGATGGCCTACATCTCCTCGAGGCCGTCGCACCGATCCACGTCGGCGGAAAGCGTTGGGGCACCATCCGCCTGGGCATGTCGCTCAAACGCGTCGAGGCCGAGATCGCGAGCTACGAACGCGAGGGCCAGCGCCAGATCACCAACAGCATCATCGCCGTGTTGGTCGTGGCTTTGCTGCTCATCGTCGTGGCGTCGATCGTCGGTGCCACGGTCTCCACCCAGATCGTGAAGCCGCTGGGTCTCTTGCTCGCCGCCGTGAATCGTATCCGCGAAGGTAACTTCGACGCTTCGGTCGACGTCCAGGGCAGTGCCGAGTTCGTGAACCTCGCCGTCGGCTTCAATGCGATGCGCGAGACCATTCGCGAGCGCGACGCGCGCCTGCGCCAGAACGTCGAGGACCTGCGCATCGCCTTCGAGAAGGCCGAAGAGGCCAGCCGCTTGAAGAGCCAGTTCCTCGCCAACATTTCCCACGAGCTGCGCACACCGTTGAACGCCATCGTCAACGTGCCGGTGACCCTGCTTTCGGAATACTCCGTTTTCGCGGTCTGGACGTGCTCGGCTTGCGGCGGCGTCTTCCAGAGCGATGACCCCACCGGCAACGAGAATCCCGAGGCGTGCCCGGACTGCGGCAAGGCGGCGCTGACGCGGGGCGAGAAAATCTACCTCGTCGGTGACCCAGCGCAGCATCGCCACTTCTTGAACCGCTTGAAGCAACAGGCGCGTCACCTCTTGAACGTCGTCAACGACCTGCTCGATTTCTCGAAGGTCGAAGCCAAGCGTATGCAGCTCAGCCTCGTCGAGGTCGAAGTGAGCTCGGTGCTCCGCGACCTCGGCGAAACCGTCGACGTGCTCGCGCAAGAAAAGGGGCTCGAGGTCGTCTACACCTCCGAGCCAGGCGCGACGCTGGTGGCCGATCCATTGCGCCTCACCCAGGTGCTCATCAACTTGGTCGGCAACGCCATCAAGTTCACGCCGACGGGCGGACGCATCGACGTACGCGTGGTGCGCAATGGCAGCGTGCTGCGCTTCAGCGTCACCGACAGCGGCATTGGTATCCCCAAGGACAAACACGCCATCGTCTTCGAGAGCTTCCGTCAGGTCGACGGCAGCCATACGCGCGCTCACGGCGGCACGGGTCTCGGCCTCGCCATCGCCAAGCAGTTGGTCGAGATGCACAAAGGCCGGATGTGGCTCGAGAGCGAAGTCGGGAAGGGCAGCACCTTCGCGTTCGAGATCCCGGTGACGAGCGACGGCGCCGTCAAGGACGACGATCAGGTCATGGCGGTTGGTGCGGACGGGGCATCGAAGGTCCGTGTCATGGTCATCGACGACAACGAGGTGCATCTCGAGGTGGCGCGCATCGTCCTCGAGAAGCGCGGTTTCGCGACCGAGCTGGTATCGAAGCCCGCCGAGGTCCTCGAGCGCGTGAAAGGCAATCCGCCCGATCTCATCATCCTCGACGTGATGATGCCGGAAGTCAGCGGCGTTGCTATCCTCAAGCGGTTGAAGGAGAACGCGGAGACCGCCAGCATTCTGGTCTTCGTTGCCTCGGCGTACGACGCTCATCGGGAGCGGGTCGAGGAGCTGGGAGCGATTTGGTTACCGAAGCCATGGAACGGTCAGACAGTCGCCCAGTTGTTCTCCACCGCAGTCTCTGAGATTGAGGCTACGTAATGGCACTTTCCCCCTTCAAGTCGCCCCAAAGCCCGAGCGCCCGTAACGGCAGCGAGCGGCGGCGCATCCTCTATGTCGAGGACGACGACGTGATCTGGGAGGTCGCCGAGTTCGCGCTCCACAAGGACTACGACATCACCCGCGCCCGCAACGCCCGCGAGACTTTCGAGCTGCTGTCGCGGAACAAGTACGACCTCATTCTGATGGACATTCAGCTCGCCGGATCCGACCTCGACGGCATCGCCATCACCCGCCTTTTGAAGAACCGGTATGACGGCACCATCCCGCAATATGCGGTGGGCGTGAGCTCGCATGGGGCGCCAATCATCTTCGTGACCGCCTACACCTCGCTCTACAAGAAGGAAGACCTGGAGCGGGCCGGCGGCGACGAGCGTATCTCGAAACCCGTGGATTTTACGCGGTTGTCCCTGGCCATGACCCGGCTTTTGGTTCGCGATCTCTAGGGCCTTCCCGCGATCACGTCTTTACATAAGGCCTTGCGCTCGGCTTGAAACCGCGCCAACTTGGGCAGCTTAACGAGCCGCCTGCGTGCGGGGCGTTTTCACTGGGGCAGGAGCTGCACATGGCATTGGCCAAGCGTGGACGTAAGGGACAAGAGGAACAAGAAGACCGCGAGCTCACCAAGAAGGATCTTGATGGGCTGAAGAAAGCCCTGCTCGAAGAGCGCGGTCGAGTCCTCGCCCGTCTCGATAGCCACGTGACCCAAGCCACCGAAGACCGCGACAACCTCGCCGACGAAATGGACATGGCGACGCGGCACTCCGACCAAGCCTACCTGCTGCGCCTCGCCGACAAGGAGCACAAGCTCCTCGCCGAAATCGATCATGCGCTCGCGAAGTTCGAGCACGGCACCTTCGGCGTCTGCGAAGGCACCGGCGAGCCCATCGAGCTCCGCCGCCTCGAGATTCGTCCGTGGACGCGTTACTCGCTCGAATACAAAGAGCAGCTCGAGCGCGAAAAGGGCAATCGCGCCGGCCGCTAAAGCGGTCTACTTCGCTTTCTTCTCGACCAAGAAGTGGTTGTCGCGCGCGAAGCGAAGGACCTCGCTGCGTAAGCGGCGGCCCGCGTCGTCGCCGGGGCTCAAGAAGACGAACTCCGACTTGTACGCTTCGCCCGGATTGCCGAGGTAGGTGGTGATCATCACGCCTTCCCTGCCGGCGGAATGGAAACCGAAACGTCCGAGGGTGGCGTCGAGTCCGGCCTTCGAAGCGAAGGTCATCTGGCGGTGCGAGAAGTGGCTGACGCCGAGCTGCGTCGCGATGACGGACGGAGTCGAAACCGCGGTGCGGCGCGGGTTGCACTCGATGAACACGCAGTCGCCGGTATCTTTGACGATACGTGCGTCGACGCCGAGCTGACCCACGAAGCCCATACGCGAGGCTTCTTTGGCGAACTTGAGCATCGCCTCCGCGTGTTCCGGCTTGATGAAGCTCTGGGCGCCCGGGATGAAGTTGCCCATGTGCTCGGTGCCCGACATGTCTTGCTCGCTGGTCGAGAAGATGTGCGCGCCGCCCTTGCCGTCGCAATAGAACAAGAAGCTGATGTCGTCGCCTTCGAGGAAGTCCTGCACCTGGATGGGATCGACGGGGCTGAAGGTCGAAAGCTTGGCGCGCACCGAGCCCCAGCTCTCGTGTTTGGTGACGCCGATGCCGCCCGCCGAAACCTCACGCTTCAAGATGATCGGCAGGCTGCGGATGTGGCCGAACTCGAATTCGATCGCCGGTCCCATGTAGCGTGTCGGCGGTACCGGCACGCCGATGCGCATGCAGATCTCGACTGCCTTGAGCTTGTTGTTGACGATCTGCGCGACCTGGTACGAGCGGCGGTCGGGATGCTCGGCGTCGCGCATGAACATCTCGGGAGCGCCGTATGCGCGCTCGAGCTCGCCGCGATACTTGTGGAAGTCCGACTCGCGCACCGTGTGCGGAATGGGCAAGCCGGCCTTGCGACGCTGCGCGAAGATGGCTTCGAGGTTTTCGTTCCGCAGGGTGTCCGAGATAGCGACGAGGTCTTTGTCACTCGTAGCCTGACCGACGCCGCGGACGCCGTAGCCGCGTCCATGCGGAATGGCATCGATGTCGACGCCGACGAGTGCCTCCATGCGATAGAAGATGCACGTGTCGCCGGCAGGCAGCATGTTGCCGACCGCGGTCGACAAGCCCGTGAGCAGAGGGTGGCCATAGCCGCGCAGCCATGACGTTTGCACCGCTTCACGCTCGCGATCGGACACGCCTTGCAGCGCGTTCAAGCGCGATGCGAAAGCGGCGATGGCGGCATTGGTCATCGAGCCGAGCTGGCGATCCTGAGCGAGGATGCGCGGGTCGACGTCGAGAATGGCCGGGGTTGCGACGCTCGCGCCGCTGCGTTGCATGATGGGCCGCGAAGGCGAAGCTGGCGCGCCGGGGGCCGTAGTGGTCGGGCCTGGCGAAGAGGTCGCGTCGCGGTAGTCTCGGAGGCGAACGTTCCCCTGATCAGCTTTCATGCTGCTAGTCATGGATCTTGTATCGTCAGCCAGCGCCGATCGTTGCCAACTCGCTCAATTTTGTTGGCCTGACCACGGTTCAGCCGCGGCGCGTCGATTGATGGCTGTTGAACGCCAATAAGCCACGACGGGGCACTTATGTGCCCGCCGTGGCTTGCGAATTCGCTCGTTCGGAAGTCGATCAGGCGAACAAAACGAAGCCGGTCGGTGGCCGGGCAGGCCCCGGGATGCCCACCGCGTCAGCGGCTTCGGCAACGGTCCGAACCTCGACCGAGTCGGCCCCAAACAAGTCGGTGGCGGCCTTGAGCCAGCCCACGCGGGCGGCTTGGAAGTTGGTGTCGGGGGTGAAGTAGACGTTGTGCGCCCGGTAGTAGATGCGCAGCGCCCTCTCCAAACCGATGCCTTGGGCCACTTTGGCCTGCGAGGTGCGATTCACGCCGCCTTCAGCGAGCAGGTAGAAGAAGTTGTTGGCAATGCCCGAGTTCCAGTGGACGCCGCCGTTGTCGGCGCTCCCGGTGTAACGCGTGCGGTAGTTGTCGCGCGACGCTTTGTCCTTCGTCGGGTCGTTCATGTAGCGGATGGCGTCGTCGGGGATGTTCGGGGTGTAGCTGTCCTCGAAGAGCAGGTAGTCGCGGAGGACCCCCGTGCCGCGCGCGCCGCGCAGGAACCAGTTGAAGCCTGCGGCACCGATGACGTCGGAGCCGGCTTCGTTCAGGGCCCCGGACTCACCGCGATAGATGAGGCGGCTGGTCGCGTCGGTGAGGCCGTGGGTCGCTTCGTGACCGCCGGTGTCGGAGTCGGTCTGCGACAGGTTGTCGCCGCCGTCGCCATCACCGTAGTTCATGGTCTCGCCGTCCCAAAAGGCGTTGGCGTAGTTGTTGTAGACGTGGACGTTCGAGATGAGGCGCTTGCCACGGTCGTCGAGTGAGTTGCGCCCGAAGATCTCGCGCAGATAGCGCAGATACTGCACCGCGGCGTATTGCGCGTCGACCGCGTCTTTGACGCGCGCATCGTCGCCCGGCCCGGCCCATTTGTTGTCGTTGTCCGTGAAAACGGTGTTGCGCGAGCTCGTGCCGCCGGCGCCGTTGTGGGCGTCGCGCGTCTCGGCGTCATTGTTGTTGGGATCGCGCAGGATGTAGCGATCTCCATCACGTGTCGTGGTGAGCGCCACCGTGCCACTGAAGATGGAGTTGCCAGTGCCTTCGGCGGGAGCGTCGCGGCCGCTACGGGTGGCGGCGATGCCTTGCTGGCGAACCGCGGTGACCTGGCGGGCAAGATGCTCGTGACGAGCTCCGGTGCGGTCGCTGAAGGTGAGCGGCAAGAGCTCGCCGTTGTGGGCATCGACGAAATAGTGCGTGCGCCGCGGCTTGCCGTCCGCAAAGGCGGACAAGGCGATGTGGTGGGCGAGGTGGTAGACGCCGTCGTCGGTCTTGACGACCACGAGCGAGGGTCCCTGGGTGCGCTCGGGGATCGCTGCGAAGTCGTTCCGCGCAGTGATCATCGAGGAGTCTTCGCTCATGCGCGGCTTGGCATCGAGCGAGAGCTCGTTGGGGAGGGTGCCACTGGTGATGTCACGCACGGTGCCGTCGTGGCCCAAGTGGGTGACGACCTCGCTGCCGAAAATCGGGACGCCGTCATAGGTGCGCGCCAGCCGGACATTGGTGCGGCCGAGCTCGTCCTTGAAGGCGAGGCGCGGGGCGAAACCGTGCGCGGAGCCGATGACACGGGATTGGAGGGCGGTGAGGCTCGCCATGGTGGCAGCGACGGCCTCGCGCTCCGACATGCGGACGTAGTCGAAGTTGGGGCCGAAGATTTCGCTGGCGGAGAGGGCGGAGAGGGAGCGGCCGAGGTGGTCGGTGGAGGAGGTGTCGGAGGGTCGAGGGTCGGCCGCCGATGACCGATTGCCGATGACCGATTGCCGATCGCCGAGGGCCGATGACCGATTGCCGATCACCGAGGTCCGATCGCCGACAGCCGATGACCGATTGCCGATCACCGACGTCCGATCACCGACAGCCGATGACCGATTGCCGATCGCCGAGGTCCGATCGCCGATAGCCGATGACCGATTGCCGATTACCGATGTCCGACTTCCGATTCCGCTCACGTCCGTCATTGCGTTAGCTCACCAATCCCATGCTCAAACCTTGGCTCTCGATGCCGACGGCTCCAGCCGCTGCCCGCACGGTCCGCAGCTCCGCGGAATCGCGGCCGAAGAGGTCTTCCGCTGCCCGCTCCCATGCCGCGCGCGCCTGCGCGAAGGTGGTGTTGGGGGTGAAGTAGACGGTGTTGGCGCGGTAGTAGATACGCAGGGCCTTCTCCATGCCGACGCCCTGAGCGACGCGCTGACCCGAGGTCGGGTTGGTGCCGCCGTTGGCGAGCAAGTAGAAGAAGTGGTTCGGGATACCCGAGTTGATGTGAACGCCGCCGCGGTCCTGCTCGCCGCTGTACATGTTGCTCACGTGGTCACGCGAGTACATCTCGCTGGTGGGATTGCGGCGGTCGCGCGATGGCGCATCCATGTAGCGCAGGGCATCGCCGGTGAGGCTCGGGGTGAAAGCGGCCTCGCCGATCATGTAGTCGGTCGCGATGCCCTGATCGCGGCGGCCACGCACGAACCACGATAGACCGGCGCTACCGAGAATGTCGGCGCCAGCCTCGTTCAACGCGCCGGACTCGCCACGGTAGACGAGACGGCTGGTGTTCGAGATGAGACCGTGGGTGATCTCGTGGCCGCCGATGTCGAGGTCGACCAAGGGACCCGAGACGCGGCCGTCGCCGTCACCGTAGTTGACGCTCGAGCCGTCCCAGTACGCGTTCACCAGATTGCGGCGAACGTGGACGTTGGAAATGATGCGGGCGCCGCGGTCGTCGATGGAGTTGCGGCCGAACATCTCGCGCAGGTAGCGCAGGTAGCTCACCGCCGCGAAGTGGGCGTCGATGCCGGCGCGCTGGCGCTCCGGGTCGCTGTCTTCACCCCACACGTTGTTGGTGTCGCTGATGGGTTGGCCGGCGCCTGAACCGCGGCCGAAGATGCCACCGAATCCGCCAAAGGCGCCGAAGAGGCCCTGGGCGTTTTGCGAATCGCGCGTCTCACTGCCGCTCGCTGGATCGCGCAGGATGTAGCCGTTCATGTTGCCGCGCGAGGTCGCGAGCGGCACGACGCCGGAGTAGATCGAATTGCCGTGACCCGCCGGGATGTTGCCCACCGCCGCTTGCGGCCGCAGCGAGAAGCCGGTCGTCGCGCGGCTGCCTAGGTGTGTGCGCGTACGCTCGATCTCGTCCTCGTCGAGGAACCCGCCGGCTTCGTCGAAGCCGAGCGGCAAGAGTTGGCCGTTCTGTGCATCGACGAACGAGTTGGTGCGACGCGGTGTTTGATTGGCGGGCTCGACGGTCGCCGTGATGTGATAGGCCAGGCGATATTCGCCGTCGTCACCCTGGACGATGACGAGCTCGGCGTTGCCGCTCTGAGTGGGGGTGGCACCCAAGGCCGCTATCGCGGTCGCCTTGGCGGCATCGGGGGTGACACGCGCCTTCGTTTCGATGGGCAAGCGCGCGGGGATGGGGGCGCCGGTCATCGACTCGATTTGGCCGCGCTCGTCGAGGTGGGCGATGGCCTGGGCGCCGAAGATCGGCACGCCGTCATAGGTGCGGTCCATGCGCACGTGGCTCTTGCCGAGGTCGTCACGGAAGGCCTGAGCCGCCACGAAGTCGTGGGCGTTGCCGACGAAGCCGGTGCTGGCGACGCTGCTGCGCGCCGCGGCGAGCGCGGTGTTGGCGACGTTGACCGCCGCCGTCTCGCTCATGCTGCTATAGCGGAACTGCGGTCCGAAGGTCAGGGCGGCGCTCTGCGTCGGCGCCGGCGAGGTGAAACGGGCGGCCGGGGGCAGCTCGAAGGAGAAGGGCGCGCCGTCGAGCGCCGATGGCGCCATATCGACGACCACTGGCGGTTGGTGCGGCGCGATGGGCGAAGTGCGAACGGGGCCGATGGGATCGCTAGCCATGAGAATTCTCCTCAACCAACAAGAGTGACGCCGCCGAAGGCGGGTTTGGTGCATCGATGCCCACCGCGGTGGCGGCATCGCGAACGGTTTTCAGCTCGGCCGAATCCGCGCCGTACAGGTCGGCGGCGGCCTTCTCCCAAGCGACGCGCGCCTGCGCGAAATTGGTGCTCGGCGTGAAGTAGACGGTGTGCGCGCGGTAGTAGATGCGCAGCGCCTTCTCCATGCCGATGCCCTTCTCGACCTTGAGCTTCGAAGTCGAGTTCTCACCGCCCGCCGCGAGCAGGAAGAAGAAGTTGTTGGCGATGCCCGAGTTGATGTGAACGCCGCCGTTGTCGCCTTGGCCTTTGAAGAGATCTTTGTAGTTGTCGCGCGAGTAGTTGGTGCCGCCGCGGGTCACCTTGTCGCGCGTCGGGTTGTCCATGTAGCGCCAGGCGTCGCCTTCTTTGCCGGGCGTGAAAGAGTCCTCGCCGAGCAGGTAGTCGCGCTCGATCCCTTGGTCTTTCATGCCGCGCATGAACCAGGAGAGGCCGGCGCTGCCGATGATGTCCGAGCCAGCCTCGTTCAGCGCGCCCGACTCGTTGCGGTAGATGAGGCCGCTGGTGTGCTGCGTGAGGCCATGGGTGATCTCGTGTCCGCCAACGTCACGATCGACCATGGGGCCCGCGACCCGGCCGTCACCATCGCCGTAGTTCATGGTGTCGCCGTCCCAGAAGGCATTCACGAAGTTTTCGCCGACGTGAACGTTCGAGAGCAGCTGTTGGCCCTTGCCGTCGATCGAGTCACGGTCGAAGACCTGCTTGAGCAGCCCGAGGAACGACACAGCGGCGTAGTGCGCGTCGATGCCGGCGCGCTGCCGTGCATCGTCCGACGCCTCGCCCCACTTGTTGTTGTCGTCGGTGAAGACCTTGTTGGCCGGGTCGGCGCCGCCTTCGCCGTTCATGGCATCGCGCGTCTCGGTCTTGTTGGCGCCGGGGTCGCGCATGACGAACTTGCCGGCTGCGTCCTTCGTGGTCGCCATGGGCACGACGCCCGAGTAAATCGAGCTGCCGGTTCCGTCCGCGATCACGGGCGCGGGTGGCGGCGTCGGATTGCCGATGCGTGGGCCGCGCGGCAGTGAATTGCGCACTGCTTCGACTTGCTCCGGATCGACGTAGCCGTGCAGCTCGTCGAACGAGAGCGGCAACATGGCGCCGCTGTGCGCGTCGACGAAGTAGTTCATCTTGCTGGCGCCCGTTTCGGTTCGGGCGAAAAGCACGATGTGATGCGCGAGGTGATAGGCACCGGCGTCGTCAGCAATGATCACCAAGCGCGAGCCGACCGGGCGGTTCGGCTGCTTTCCGAAGGCGGCGAAGGCGGTCGCGAGTGCCGCGGCCTCCGTGACGGTTGCCTTGGTGTCGATGGGCAAGCGCGCCGGCAGCTTGGTGCCGGTGATGTCGGCGACTTTGTCCTCGGCGCCGAGATGCGACACGACCTGCTCGCCGAAGATCGGCACGCCGTCGTAGACGCGGTTCAGACGGACGTTGACGCGACCGAGCTCGTCTTTGAAGGCGAGCGCCGGTGCGAAGCCGTGCGGAGACGAAGCAAAGCCGGCGCCCACGACTTGCGCCTTGACGGCGTTCAAGCTGGCGACAGTGGCGGCAAAGGCGCGCTCGTCGGAGAGGCCCAAGACCTTGAACTGCGGACCGAAGGCCTTGATGCCGGCGAGCGCCGAGATTGCGTCACCGACGCCGGCCGATTGGGTGGCCGCTTCGGCGGACAGCGGTCGCGGACGGATGAGCGAGGCGGAAAGGTCGAGCGCCGGGGCGTCGGGCTTCTTAGCGGTATCGACCGGTAGCGGTGGCGTGCAGCGCGGTGCAAAGCACGAGTCGGGCGTGATTTTGGTGAAAGCGGAGACGAGACTCTTGATGTCGTGCATGGCGCGTGACCCGGTGCGTGGAGATCGGACGAAGAGAAGGCGCGCCGCGTGGTGGGCCGCGGCGCGCCTTCGGCGTTGCTACGCGAAGAGCACTTGCTCGGCGCGGGGACGGGCCTCGATGCCGACCGCATTCGCGGCCTCGATGACCGTCTTGGTCTCGACGGAATCGGCGCCGAAGAGGTCGGTGGCCGCCTTGATCCAGCCTTCACGCGCCTGCGCGAAGGTGGTGCTCGAGGTGGTGTAGGTGACGTGGGCGCGGTAGTAGATCTTGAGCGCCTTCTCCATCCCGATGCCCTTCTCCACCTTCATCTGCGAGGTGCGATTGGTGCCGCCCTGGCTGAGGAGGTAGAAGAAGTTGTTCGCGATACCGGAGTTTAGGTGCACGCCGCCGTTGTCGGCGCCGCCGGTGTAGCGGGTCTTGTAATTGTCGCGCGAGTACATGTCGCCGCTGCGCTGCTCTCGGTCGCGCATCGGATCGTTCATGTAGCGGAGCGCGTCACCCGGGGTGGCCGGCGTCCAGCAATCTTCACCGATGAGGAAGTCGCTTTCGATGCCCGTGTCCTTCATGCCGCGGAGGAACCAGCTGAAGCCGGCGCTGCCGAGGATGTCGGAGGCGGCTTCGTTCAGCGCGCCCGACTCGTTACGGTAGACCAGGCCGTTGGCGGCCTGGGTCAGGCCGTGCATCGGCTCGTGGCTCGCCACGTCCTTGTCGACCAACGGACCCGCGGTGCGGTTGTCGCCGTCACCGTAGTTCATCGTCGAGCCGTCCCAGTACGCGTTGACGTAGTTCGAGCGCACGTGAACGTTCGACAGGAGGCGCATGCCCTTGCCGTCGAGTGAGTCGCGGCCGAAGAAGTCCTTGAGGAACTTCAGGAACTGCACCGCGCCGTACTGCGCGTCGATGCCGGCGCGCTGACGCACGTCGTCCGAGGCCTCGCCCCACTTGTTGTTGTTGTCGGTGATGACGACGTTGCCGGAGCCAGCGCCGCCCGAGCCGTTGCGCGCGTCGCGGGTCTCGGCGTTGTTCGCCTGCGGATCACGCAGCAGGAACTTGCCGTTCTCTTCGGTGGTCGAGAGCGGAACGTTGCCCAGGTAGATGCTGTTGCCGGTGCCTTCGACGGCCGACGGGCCGATCGACTTGCCCTTCGCCGGGGCCTGCTCGTGGAAGCCCTGGAGACGGAAGTCGGGGATGAAGCCGCCGTGCTCGTTGAAGGTGAGGGGCAGGACTTCGCCGCTGTGCGCGTCGACGAAGTAGTGCATCTTGCGCGGAGCCTTGGCATCGCCGTAGGCGGCCACGGTCACGTGGTGCGCGAGGTGGTAGGCGCCGTCATCGGTCTTGGCGATGAGCAACGTCGCGTTGCTGACCTGCTCGGCCTTGCCGGAGAAGCAGGCGCGGGCGGTCGCCAAAGCGGAGTCGGCCGACTGGGTCGGCTTGGTGTCGACGGGGAGCTGCGCCGGCAGGGCGTTGCCGGTGAAGTCAGTGACTTTGCCGTTCTGGTCGAGGTGGCTGATGACCTGCTCACCGAAGACCGGCAGACCGTCGTACAGGCGGTTCATGCGGACGTGGGTAAGACCCAGGTCGTCGGTGGTCGCGAGCGCCGGCGCGAAGCCGTGCTTCGAGGGAGCGAACGGGAGCTTCGAGGTCAGCGCGGCCATGGCGGCGTGCACCGAGGCGACCGCTTTGGCTTCGCTCATGTTGACGAACTTGAACGCCGGGCCGAAGGCAGCGGCGCCCGACAGCAGCTTGAGCGCGCCACCCATGTTCATGGCGGAGACGCTGTCTTCCATCGTCATCGGAGCCGGGCGGCTCGCTGCGGCTGCGAGGCCAGCGACGGGTGCTTGCGACGCGGCTGCCGAAGCCTTCTTGGTCGCTACGGCGGTGGGCTCGGCCATGCCAGCGGGGGCGACGTTGGCAATGGAGGTTGGATTGACGCGGATAGTGTCGGTCATTTGGCAGCTCTCTATGGTTTTTTGGGAACACGGGTGCGACCGCGTCGGTGGTTCGACGAGCCGCGATGGTGGGACCGAAACACAGTGCGGCGTTGCACCTCGCTGCTCTTGCAGCGGGGACTCGCTACGCCTTGCTCACGACATGTTGCGGTGTGCGTGACTTATCGCGACAAGGCGCGATCTCGTTTCGTGATTAGGTAGGGAAGGTGATGTCGGGCGGAGGAAACGCTGGTCTTGCGAGCAAGTAGCCCTGCCCGAAGTGCACCCCTGCATCGCGCACGGCGAGGAAATCGTCCCGTTCCTCGATGCCCTCGGCTACCACACGGCTACCCATGTCGTTGCACAAGGTGACGATCGAGCGCACGAGCCGGCGGGTCCGCTCGTTCTTGCTGATGCCGTGCACCAGGTCCATGTCGAGCTTCACGATGTCGGGGACCAGCTCCGAGATGTAGCGGAGGTTCGAATAGCCGGCACCGAAGTCGTCGATGACCAGGCGCACGCCCTTGCCGCGGATCTCCTGCAAGACGCTGCTGCAGAACGTGAAGTGCGACAGCGGCGCCGACTCGGTGATCTCGAGGTAGACCTGATCGTCGTGGAAGAAAATGGGGTCGTCGGTACGCACGAGCCAACCTTCGTCGAACTCGTTGGGGTTCACGTTGACGAAGAGAGGCCTGCCGGGACAACCCTCGATGGTCATCTGCCGCAGCACGTGGCCGAGCTCGCCCATGACTTTTTCTTCGATGGCAGCTGCCAGGAGCTCGAGCGGGCCCTTGAACGCGGGGGTCTTGCTGCGCGCCAGGGCTTCGTAGGCAAACACCTTGCCACTGTGGACGTCGACGATCGGCTGATAGGCGATGGAGACCGCCCGCGTCGCGATCACGTCGCGGATGGAGACGTCTCCTGAAGCCTTGGGGGTCGTGGGCACGCGTCCAAAGAGAGCCATCGCTACGGGCCAGCTTGTTTGCGATCGCGCTTTGACGCAAGACTATTTACATGTCCGAAGAAGCTCGCCTCCGCGGCCGTGCGGCCTCCGAAGGCGCGCGCCTGCTTGCTCTGCGCTACCTGGATGAGGCCACGCAAGCGGTTCCGCGCCTCGCAAACCCCGATGACGCCGAATCCCTGCACGATTTTCGCGTGGGCTTGAGACGGCTCCGTAGTGTGTTGCGCGCCTACAAGAGCGAGCTCTCCGACACGGTGCGCGGCAAGGACCGCGACCGTATCGCTGCCATAGCGGGTGGGACCAATGACGGCCGCGATGCCGAAGTGCAGCTCCTCTGGCTCGAAAAGCGCTTCGAAGAGGCGCCGGCGAAGATGCGTGCCGGCATCCAGTGGCTGCTGCCGCAGGTGCGCACGCGGATGGAAGCGGGCTACACGGCGGCGCGAGGTGAGACCTCGGCGCACTTCGCCAAAGCGGAGCGGGCACTACGCGAGCGCCTATCGTACTACGACCTGCGCGTGCAGCTCGGCGAACCGACCCGCCAAACGAGCTTCGGCGAGGTCACGGCCGACCTCCTGCGCGAGCACGTCGGCGATCTCGTCGCGCGTCACGCGCTCATCGCCGGCCCGGCCGAGCAAGAGAACATTCACGACACCCGCATTGCGGCGAAGCGTTTGCGCTACCTGCTCGAGCCCATGAAAGGCGAGCTGCCGGGCGCCGGTCCGTTGGTGAAGCGCCTGAAAGACCTTCAAGACGTGCTCGGCGAGCTCCACGACATGCATGTCGTCGGTGCCACCCTGGCCGAGGCGATGGAAGCCGCGGTGTCGCAGCTCAAACGCGACGAGTGCGATGGCCTCTTGTGGCTGACCGAAGCGGCGCGGAACGACCGCGACGGCTTGTATGCGCGTTTCCTCAAGAGCTGGACCGCCGAGCAGCTCGCCAAGTTCGTCGATGACATGCGCGCCGCGGCCGATGTCCTGGGGAAGCGCGATGACGTCGAGATCGAACGCAAGTACTTATTGAAGGGATTCCCGCGCGAGGTCCGCGAGGCGCCGTACGACCAGATCGAGCAGGGCTACTTGCCTGGCGAGCGTTTGCTCGAGCGCATTCGTCGCGTGCGTGGTCCCCAGGGTGAGCGCTTCTACCGCACCATGAAGTTCGGCAGCGGCATGGTGCGCACCGAGATCGAAGAAGAGACCAGCGAAGACCTCTTCAAGAAGTTGTGGCCACTGACCCGGGGCAAACGCGTCATCAAGCGCCGCTACACCTGGTCGAGCGGCCCCGACACCTGGGTGTTCGACGTCTTCCGTGGGCGCAAGCTCGTGCTCTGCGAAATCGAGGTGGATAGCGAGAGCCGCGCCATCGTCATCCCCGAGTGGCTCTCGCCGTATGTGGTGCGCGACGTGACCGACGAGTCGGAGTTCACCAACGTCAATCTGGCGTCCTGAGCCAGAGCCTCACCTTCGAGCCGCCGTGCGCCATCGGGGGATGGGGCGTCGCAAAGCCTTTGCCGGCGCTGCGTGCGAGCTCGACATCGGTCGTGACGAAGCCGAAGCGCCAGCGCTCGAATGGGCCGCGGGCGAGGTTACCCAAGGCTGCGTAGAGATCTCGCAAGCGCGAGGCGTCGCCGATACGCGTGCCGTAAGGAGGGTTCGCAAGGACGAGACCGATCTCCTTGGGGGGAGCGGCGTGCGACAGGGCTTGCACGGTCGCTTCGACGGGCACTCCGGCGCGGCCGGCATTCGCGCGCGTCGCTTCGATGGCGCCGCTATCGCGGTCTGACGCCGAGATCAGCGCGGGAGCGCGTCGCTCTTGACGCCGTGCCGCGTCGCGCAGACCGCGCCAAAGCTTCTCGTCGAAGGCCTGCCAGCGTTCGAAAGCGAAGCGTCGCGCCATGCCCGGCGCTTTGCGGCAAGCGATGAGCGCGGCTTCGATGGCGAAGGTGCCGGAGCCGCACATCGGATCGAGGAAGGGGGTGCTGCCGTCGTAGTCCGCGCCGGCAAGGACTGCAGCCGCTAGGGTCTCACGCATCGGCGCCTTGGCGGTCGCGAGACGATAGCCTCGTTTGTGCAAGTGCGCGCCGGAGGTATCGAGGCTCACCGTGCAGACGTCGTGGTCGACACGCACCAAGAGCGTTGGGGGGGGCTCGTCGTCTTCGTCGAGGTGCGACGGAGCGGCTGGCGGCGCCCCGAGCTTGCCGTAGACGCGCTCGGCGACGGCTTTCGTGTGGTAGAGCTTCGAGCGATTGCAGGTGACCCGAACCCCAAGTGGTGCGCGCTTGTCGAGCCGGCCGCCAAAGCGGATGCCGGAGATGCCGTTCTCGAGGGCGCCGAAAGACTTGGCGGGGAACGAAGCGAGTCGGAGCAAGACGCGCCCAGCGAGCCGCGAACGTAGATTGATGGCGTAGATGGCTTCGCTGTCGCCCGTGACGGTGACGCCGCCGACCTCGGGCTCCCCCGCGTAGCCCAACGTGGCGAGCTCGCGCGCGAGGAGGCTCTCGCATCCGGGCGCGCAAGCGACGAAGAGGATGTCAGCGCTGGGTGGCAAGCGCCGCGGGATTTATCATGCCCTTCCAGACGGTGTCAGCCAGACGGCGACTCGACGGGCGAAGGAGCCACGACGCTGCAACCAGCGCGAGGATGATGATCGGCGTCGCGACGGCGGCGGCCGGGTCCCCGACGGCGCGGTGCGAGAGAGCCGCACCCGTCAGGTCGAACACCATACCGGCGTACGCCCACTCTTTGAGCAAAGGCAGACGTGGAGCCACGAGCACCACGGCACCTGCGACCTTCCAGGCACCGAGGATGACCGCGACGTAGGTCGCGTAACCCAAGTGCTGCATGGTCTCGACGAGCTGCGGCGGCCGCATGAGGTCGAATACACCGCCAGCGAGAAAAACGAAGACGACGAGAGTGGTGGTCATCCAATAGGCAATCGTGAGCTTGTTCATAGGGGGTCGCGCCTCGAGCAGCGACTCGGCGTGCGTCTTCTGAAGCGGACGACGCGGAGCCTCGGCCTCACCGATGCAGGCGAAGCGTTCTACCGTCAGGCCCGCATTGCCATCGAAGCGGTGCAACAAGCAGCCGCGAGCGTGCGCGTCGCCGGCGACGAGCTCTGCGGTGAGCTCCGCATCTCGCTGCCGCGCATCATCGACGACGACTTCGAGAAGCTCTTGCTCGACTTCGCAGCCAAACATCCCCGCGTGAAGCTCACCGTCGACGTGTCGACGCGCTTCGTCGACCTGCACCGCGAGGGCTACGACGTGGCGACTCGCGCCGGCACGACCCTCGAGCCCGGCCTCATCGCGCGTACCCTGTTGCGCACTAGTCTGCTCGCGGTGGCGTCGCGTCGCTACATCGAAGAGCACGGGATGCCGGGCTTCATGCGCGGTGAGCTCCCGCAACCGATGTGGCCACTCGCCAAAGGCGGAAAGCTTCCGGTGACCACCGTCTTCAGCAGCAATTCGATGGAGCTGCTGCTCGCGGCAACGCGCCGGCATCTCGGAATTTCGTTCTTGCCCGACATGCTGGTGCAACCGCATCTCGAATCGGGTGAGCTGGTCGCGGTGTTGCCCAACGTGCTCGAGACACCGGTACGGCTGGCGGTGGTCTACCGCGAACGTGAGCTCATGCCGCCGGCACAGCGCGCCTTCATCGACGCCGTGGTCGCATGGGGCGGCGGATCGCTGCGCGAAGCGACTAAAAGGTATAGCCGAAGCCAATGACGAAGCGCCCCTTCGGCGGGCTGGTGCCGTTCTCCTGGGCGTAAGTCGTGAGCTGATCGGCCACTTGGATGACGTGGCCATAGGCGACGCTCAGCGGACCGACCGGCGTGACGTAGCGCACCGCGGGGCCGACGCTCACCGTCTGATCCGCGAACAGGGCGCCGTCTTTGTTGGCGACACTGCCGTAGTCCATGAAAGCTGCGAGCTGCAGAGTGCCGAAGCCGAGGTTCTCGATCATGTACCAGCGCAGCTCGGCGGTGCCGTTGAAGATGGTGCGCGCGTCCGACACGGCGTCGAACGACTCTCGCAGACGCAGGCCGCGCAAGCTGAAGTCACCGCCGTAGGCGAAGACCTCGGACGGCGGCAGCTCGCAGCGCTGCTGGCCACTCTGGTCGCAGGTCGCGGCGTTGGCTCCGATGGGTGCGCCGACGCCGTAGGTGCCGCTCAGCGCGAGCACCAGTGGGCCGCCGACGGAGATGTCCTCTTTCGGGTGTGGCCGCTTGAGCGGACTACCCAGCGGCACGAAGATCGACAGGCGTGATACGAACCGCCAAAACGCCTGCGGGTTTTCGAGCACCAGGCCCATGAACGGCTGGGCGAGCTCGATGCGGCCTTCGGCGTAGTATCCTTTGTGTGGATCGGTCGCCGAGTCGCGCGCGTCGAAGCTCACCAGCGGGTAAACGCGACCGAAGTTCGCGGTGATCCGACCCTCGGAGAACCAGGTGGTGACGCCGGATACTTCGTAGTTGAGCGAGCCCACGACCAACGGGCAAAGCTGGCACTTGCCGCGCTCGATGAGGGTGCGCACCAGAGCCACGGCGGCGCGCACGCGGCGCTCGTCGTAGTCACCGAGGCCAGTGCGATCGATGGTCGGGTCGAGATCGTTGGTGGTGCCGAAGACCTCGTCGTAGTCGCTGCGGTCTTCGTAGACGTAGCTCGCCCGGTAGACGACGTCGAAGGGAAGGCCAAGTGGGCGCGGCGCTCGCAGCGTCGCCACCGCTTCGTCCATGTTGCCGATGTTCGGGAGGAAGGAGAGCGCTTGATTGGCATTGCCCCAACGCAAGCGCAGGGTGAATTGGATGCCGCGGCCGAAGACATTGCGGTCGGTGAAGTCGCCACCCACCTGGAACGCGTCGTTGGTCGAGTAGCTGACGGTGCCGTCGAGGCGCACGGCGGGGCGTTCTTGCAACGCCGCGAGCAGCCAGGTTTCGCCGCCGGCGTAGCTGTCGAGCGGTGTCAGCTGCACCGAGCTGAAGATGCCGAGTGCGCGCAAGCGTCGCGTGGCGGCGCCGACCGCGACGACGTCGAGCGGATCGCCCTTCGACAAGCCGAGCTCTTGCTCGATGAGGCCGCGGTTGGTGCGGAAGTCACCGCGTACCAAAAGACCGCCATAGCGGCTGCGGTCGTTGGGCGTCACCCGGTAGACGATGCGCATCGGGCCGCCGGTCTCGGCATCGGGGCCGTCGATTACCTGCTCGACCTCGGCGCGAGGATAGCCGTCGGCGGCGAGTAGGGCGGAGAGCATCCGCTTGTCGTCTTCGGCCTGTTCGGCGACGAACGGCTGGCCGGTGCGCGCCGTCAAACGCTTGTTGGCGAGCTGGGCGTTCGGCGTGTCGGGCAAGCCGGCGAGCGCCACGGTCTCGACCGTGCGTCGCGGTCCTTCCGCGATAGCGAACGTGAGCTCGAGTTGGCCTTCGCCGATGGGCTGAATGCTGGTGCCGACCTGGGCGTTCGCGAAGCCCTGCTCGTGGTAGTACTGACGCAAGACCGCGATGTCGTGATCGGAGTACGAGTAAACCCACCGCTTCGAACCGGTGAGCAGGAGCCCGGCGCTCTTTTCCAGCCAATCCTCGTCGAAGCTCTCGTTGCCGGTGAAGACCACGCGCTCGAGCTTCGCCTTCGGGCCTTCGACGATCTCGAAGACCGCCTCGGCGACCGTCTTGCTTACCGAGCGCAGACGGCCGGTGATCTGCGCATCGTAGTAGCCGTCACGTTGGTAGCGCTCGCGGATCTTGTCCGCCATGTCCTGCACCGTGCCGCTGTCGACCGACTGCGCGTCCTCGAAGGTCGACTCGTCCAGCAAGTCGTCGTCGTCGATGGCGGTATTGCCGACGAAGGCGATGCGCACGATCGGGCCGCTGTCGATCTCGAGGGTGACGTTGGCGTGCTCGGTGGAATCGTCGAGCTCGTAGGTCCCCTTGACGCGAGCCTGCGGCCAGCCGCGGCGTTGCAGCTTGTGTGACAAGCGCTCGAGGTCCTCGGTGAACTCGGCGGGCTGGAAGTGGATGCGCACGAGCGGCAGCCAGTAGTGGGTGAGATAGTCGCGCGCCTCGTCTTCGGTGAGCAGGGGAGTGCCAGTGATGGTGATCTTTCCCAGCTCGTACTTCTTGCCGTGGCTCAAACGGGCTTCGACGTGCACACCGGCGTTGGGCTCGGCGCCGTCTTGGGGTGTGACCTCGAGATCGACGTCGGTCTCGAAGTAGCCGGCGTCTTGGAGATAGTCGTGGACGCGCTGTGCTTGGCGGTCGAGACTTTCGTTCTGCGCGTCGAGCAGCGCCCCGGGTCGCAGGTAGAGGCGCTGCTTCACGTCCGAGCGCAAGATCGACCACGGCAAGTTTCCCGAGACCGCGTTCGAGTAGACCATCTGCTTCGGCGTGAGGTCGCAGGAGATGCGCATGTGACTCTTGTCGACCGCGCAGCGCGCCGCCTCGAAGTAGCCCAGGCGCATGAGATGCTCGTGGAAGTAGCGGATGGTCTGGCCGTCGAACGGCGGGTCCTGCATGTTTCCCGAGACCACGATGCGCGAGCACAGCCGGCGCCACTCGCGATTCTTCTCGATACCGATGAGCCGGAGCTGGATCTCGCCCTCGAGGTGCGTCGAGCTCTTGCCGTCGGGGTGCAGGCCGCAGTGCGAGTACTTCTCGCCTTCGGCAAGCTCCGGGAAGATATTGGCCGGCTGGGGCGCATCGTCCGCTTTGGCGGTCAACGGTCCGAGCACGAGCGTCGCGATGAGGAGGACGCGCCGCATCAATCGCCGATCAGCCGGTAACGCATCTCGATGCGGTTGTCGCTGCGCGGCCGTACCACCGAGTTGTCGGTGACGACGCTGTTGCCTTGCGCGGCTTGCGCGATGGCCTGCAAGAACCAGCGGTTCGCGAGCACGAAGGTCGCGGTCGCGACGTTGAGATTGGTGCCACTTGCTTGCAGCGCGCGCTGCACCGAGCCTTCGAGGCGCAGGCGCGGCGTCAGCTCTTTGCGGGCGGTGACGCGCACCTGATCGCTGGTGAACGACGCCGAAAGGTCGACCTCGAGGTTGATGCGGTCCTCGAGCTGATTCTCGACGAAGCCGGTGAGCGGACCGGTGACGCCGGCGCCGGCCAAGGCGATGGCGGCGTCCACCTCGGGCGAGGTGCTGTTACCACTCGCGGTTCCGGTGGTGCTCGAGCCGTAGAACAGCTGATCAAAGCCTGCCTTGCCGGTGATCAAGAGCGCGAGGGTCTGGTTGCGGTCGAGACCCGGTGACGCCGACAGGTCGAACTGCATCTCGGAGAGCGTCCCGGAGAGAGTCATGGACACGAGATAGACCTCATCGGCGGTCGAGTCTTCGCCTTTCGCCGGGACCTCGCCCTCGGCGACGAGCTGGATGTTCGCGCCCTCGGCAGCCGATAGGCCAGGGGTGAAGCTCACCAGGGTCTCCTGCACGGTGAGCGTGGCCTCGGGGAACTTGATGCTGCCGGCCTGCGCCGTGATGCGACCGCCGACGCTCGGCGATAGGGGCGTGCCGCGCAGCCGGAGATCGAGCTGCAAGGGGAGGGTGATGGCGAAGGCGCTCGCGTCCACGGCCACCTCGACGTCATCGCGGCTTACGGCGCGCAGGTCGAGCTCCATGTCGGCGAGGAACGGCATAGTCTGCGATAGCGGTGCGGAGGTGTCGGGCTCGCGGCCGACGAAGTTGAAGTCCTTGAGGGCGAACTTCTTGCTGTAACGGCCGGTGAGCACGACGATGTCGCCCGAGACGTCGGGCACGACACCGCGACCCGAGAGCTTGAGCTCGGCGTCGGCTTGCACGCGGAGCTCCCGGCTCTGGAAAGCGAGCTTGGTGCCGGAGAGCCGCACGTCGTAGCTGTCGGGCTTCCAGTCTTTCAGGCCGATGCGCCCGCGCACTTCGATGGTGCCGGTCTCGAGCCGTCCCTTGAAGTCGCTGATCACGACGCTGTCGCCCGCGAGCGCGATGCGGCCACTGGTGACCACGAGCTCCTGCGAGATGCCGCGCGGCCGACAACGAACTTCTTTGGCGATGCTGACCTCGCCGGTGAGCTGAGGGCTCGCGAGCTTGCCGCTCGCCTTGGCGACGACGTGCAGGATGCCCGTCGGCTCCGAGATGGCGGTGACGAAGGGTCCCAAGATGGCGAGATCGAGGTCGCCCACTACCTCGCCGTTGAGATTGCCGTCGCGGACCGAGCCGCTGACATCGACGGTGCTGCCGGCCCCCTCGAGCGTGAGGCGCGGGACGCTCACGTTGGTGCCTTGAAACGAGATCGTCGACGGTCGCGCCAGCTGCACCGTCTGGGTGTCGACGCTCGCGGTGAGCTTGTTCAAGGTGAGACTGCCGTCGATGACGTTCGGTGCGTTGTAGCGGACATGGGTGTTGCCGCTGAGCGTCAGGTCGTAACCTGCCTTGGCGAGCTTGGGTGAGAACGCCGAGGCGCGGAAGTCGTCGAAGGTGGCATGGACCTCGGCGGCGGGGCCGCGACGCGGCCAGAAGCGCAGGTTCGCCGAGAGGATCTTGCCGAAATCGACGCGCGCGTCGTAGCGCTCGTCCGGCTCGTCGGTGGTCACCGCCACGGTTACGGCGTTGGTTGCAGGTGCAACGCCGTCGATGGTGATCCCGGAGACCTCGAGGTCGGCCTTGACTGCCGGGTAGGGGAGGTCGCCGTGGATGTCGGCGGTTGCGACGAGCTTCCCGTCGAGCGGCAGATCGACCTTCGCCGCGGCGAGCGCGCTCGCGAGCCCGACGTCGCTCACCCCCACCTTGGCATCGATCCGGCGTGTCGCGGGTGTGAAGCCGGCGTCGACGTTGGCGTTGCCGAGAGGACCTCGGACCTGCGCCGTGAGTTGCAGCATCTGCGCCTTACCGCGAGCAATCTTGGTCTCGCCGATGTCGGCGGTGAGAGTGCCGATGGCGATGTCGCCCGAGGCGAGCTCGCTGATCCGGAGGTTGCCCTTGATGCTAGGGGTCGCGGCCGGACCACTCACCGAGAGCTGCGATGCGATGGTGCCGCGCAGGGGGACCGACGGCGCCGTGAGCGCCAGCACCGCGCCGAGCGGCAAGTCCGCGATTGCGAGCTGAGCGTCCACCTGGGTGCTCGCGAAGGTGTAGCGACCCTTGCCTTGCAGGTCGCCGCCGTCTTTCGGGTCGAGCGTGAGCTCGCGTACCTCGACGTGGTCGGGCTCGAGCACGGCCACTGCGCGGGCCTTGCTGAAGACGACACCGCGGGCCGTGAGCTCATCGACACCCAATACCAGCTCGCCGTGAGGCGCCTGGATGGTGCCGCTCACTTGGCCGTCGAGCACCAGCTTGCCCGAAGCCTGTCCGCTGGTGAGTGCGGCGAGCTGGACGTCGTGCGCCGCGACCTTTGCCGCGACCGGCATGGCCGCGAGCGCCCGACCACGTTCGTCCATGACGCCGACGGTGCCGTCGATGACCACCTCACCGCCGCCGATGCCGACGGTGGCCGAGCTCAGGGTCACGACACCGCCCTCGACGCGCAGCGGTGCGCGCACGTCCGTTGGACCGATGTCCTGGACGGCGACCCCGTGCGCCTCGAGGAGGGCGTCGGCGACGAGGCGGGAGAAGCTCCCTTTTGCGGTCGCGTTCAACGTCAGGCTCTCGACCGCGACGGGCGCGTCGGCACCAGCCTTGGCGAGCGTGGTGGCTGGACGCTTGTGGGTGAGGCTCAAGGTCGCGTCGATGGGCCCGGTCTCGGAGAACGGGATGCGGCCGTGAGCTTCGAGGACCGCTCCGTCACCGCTGGCGGTGAGACGCGCGACGTTGGCCTGTGTCGCGCTGAGGTCGGCCTCGACGTCGACCCGCAGCGGATCGGGCACCACGGGCACGTCGTTGGGCAAACCCTCGGCGCGTACGTCGGCCTCGACGTGGCTCGCGAGGTCGACGAGCCCGGCTCCGCGTGCCTTGATGCGTCCGCTCAAGCGTTGCGGCAACATGGCGTCGACGTCGGCGAAGACGCGGACGACCTCGGCCAAGGGAAAGCGCTCGAGGTCGGCGACCAGATCGTGAGCCATCGGCGGCAAGAGCTCGAGCTCACCGCTGATCGTGGCGCTCCCACCCTCGACCTCGGCGTGCAGACGCGCGAGGTCGATGCGCTCGCCCTGCAGCGCTCCCTTCACGGTCACGCTCTCGATGCGCAGCCCCGAGAGACTGGCGTCCTCGCCGCGAACCGCGACATCGACGTTCGTGCCGTCGCTCTCGGCGTGCACCGCGACCCGGCCGCGGCCCGCGAGACCCTTGGGCAGGATCCCGCGTACCAGCGGGTGCTCGAGCGGCAACGTCGCGTCCGCCGCCACGGTGCCGCGCGGCAGCGCGCCCTCGGGAAAGTGCAGATCGCCGCTCGCGTCGACGTTCAGCCCCTCGACGCTGAGCCGCGCCTTCTTGGTGGCGAAGCCGAGGACGTCTCCGATGTCGATGGCGAATTCTTCGGCGTGAACGCGCATCGGGCCACCATCGTACGCGAAACCGTCGGTCACGAGCGCGAAGCGCGCCGCCTCGACGTCACCGTCGATGCCGAGGATGTCGCCGCGCATGCCGAAGGCGACGTTCTCGATGTGTCCGCCGGAGACGGCAATCTTGGTGGTGCCGTCGTCGTAGGTGAATTCGACGCGGTCGATGATGGTCCCGTGGAAGTCCAAGGAGATCGGCGGGCCGTCGTCTTCGACGTCCGGCTTGGGCACCACCGGGCTCTTCGGCGAGAAAGCTTCGGCGATCCCCAGGTCCTCGGGGTTCTTGGCGAGCGCCAAGACGCGCACGTCGATCCCTTGCCCCGCGATGTCATCGATGGCGAGCGTCCCGTGTAGGAGTGCGCGCCAGCGCAAGCGCGCGTCTACATGAGCGGCACGAATCGCCGGCCGGCCTTCGGGATCGTCGATGGCGACGTCGTCGATCACGAAGTGGAAGGGCAGCGACCATTGAATGGCCCCGACCTCGAAGTGTCCCGCGAACAGCTCGTTCAGGTTGTCTTCGACGAGCTCGGCCAGGCGCTCGTCGGAGAGATAGAGCTTGGCGCCGACGACCGCGATGACCGCCAAAGCGAACACGCCCACGATGGTCCAGAAGACCACCTTGAGGATGCGCCTGACGATGCTCACGCGGCGCTCCTAGCCGCTGACCGCTTCCCAGGCCGTGTACAGAGCCGGGAGCTGCTCATCGAGGCCACGACGCTCGTCGAGCAAGGTCTTGCTCTTTGCGGCGTCGGCATAAACTTGAGGGTCACAGAGCAAGGCGTCGATCTCGCGCATACGGGCTTCGTGCGTCCCAATCTCGGATTCGAGACGGGCGCTCTCTTTCGCGCGGCGCGTTGCTTCGCGTTGTTGTGACTTCTTTTCTTCACGGCTTATTTGGTTGGCCGAGGCGGCCTCGTTATTCCGTGTCGGCTCGGCGACTGACGTGGGCATCAGCTCCTGGCGCTTCCACAGGTAATAATCATAATCACCCACGAACTCCGTGAGTATTGAAGGACCTTTTGGTCCCGGCCGGACCTCCACCAGCTTGGTCGCTACCCGGTCGATGAAGTAGCGGTCGTGGCTGATGAACACGACCGTGCCGGTGAAGCCTGACAGGGCGTCCTCGAGGACCGCGCGGCTCGCGAGGTCGAGGTGATTGGTGGGCTCGTCGAGCAGCAGGAAGTTGCCGGGGCGCGCGAGCATCATGGCGAGCACCAGGCGGCTCTTCTCCCCGCCGGACAGCACGTCGACCAGCTTGTCGACGGCGTCGCCGCTGAAGAGGAAGGCGCCGAGGATGCCCCGGACCGTCGATTCGGCGGCGTCGGGCATGGCGGCGCGCATGTGCTGCAACACTGTCTGACCGCGCTCGAGGGCGTCCATCTGGTGCTGCGCGAAGTAATAGGTCGCGACGTTGTGGCCGAGGTCGCGGGTGCCGGCGTCGACGCCCAACGTGCCGGACAGCATCTTGAGCAGAGTCGACTTGCCGGCGCCATTGTCGCCGACCAAGGCGATGCGGTCGCCGCGTCGCACCTGCAGATCGACCCCGTCGTAGACCACGTTCTCGCCATAGGCCTTCTTGACGCCAGTGAGGCGCGCCACGATGTCGCCGGAACGCACGGGCTGGGGCAGGGTGAGCTTGAGTGAGCGGCTCTTGCGCTTCGGCTGCGGCGCGCCGGCCGCTTGAGCGGACAGCTTGTCCAGGGCCTTCTGCTTGCTCTGCGCCTGGGTCGCCTTGCTCGCCTTGGCGCCGAAGCGCTCGACGAAGGACTTGAGGTGGGCGATGCGCTTCTCGCGGTCCAGGGCTTGCGCCGCGAGCTGGGCGTCGAGCTCCTCACGACCCTCGACGTAGTCGTCGTAGGTGCCGGGGAAGACGAGAACGCCGTCCGGCGTCAGCTCGGCGATGCTCGTCACCATGCGGTTCAAGAACCAGCGGTCGTGGCTCACCACCACCCAGGCGCCCTCGTAGTCGGCGAGGAAGCCCTCGAGCCAGGAGAGGCTCGCGAGGTCGAGATGGTTCGTCGGCTCGTCGAGGAGCAGCACCCGTGGCGCCGAGAGCAACAAGCGCGCGAGCTCCGCCCGCATCGCCCAGCCGCCGGAGAGGCCGGACATGGGGCCGGAGAGCGTCTCGGGCTTGAAGCCCAAACCTTCGAGGATCTTGTGGGCGCGCGCTTCGAGGCTGTGCGACCCCATCCGCGATAGCGACTCGATGAGCTCCACTTGTTGGTGCGCGAGATCGGCGGCGTTCGCTGGGTCGGCGACCGCGAGCTGCCCCTCGACGCTCGCGAGCTCGCGCCGCGCTTTCATGATGTCGGCGCTGCCCTCGAGCACGTGCTCGAGGATGGTGCCGCGCGTCGCGCGGGTAACTTCCTGGGGCAGGTAGCCCAGGCTGACGTCTTTACCGAGGGTGACGGCACCGCCGTCGCGCGGCTCGTCGCCGGCGATGATCTTGAGCAAGGTGGTCTTGCCTGCCCCATTCGGACCGACCAAACCGACGCGCTCGCCGTCGTTCACCGTCCAGCTGACGTCGCTGAACAAGGTTCGCCCGCCAAAGCTCTTGGCGACCCGAGTGACCTGCAACATGGCGGCCGGTCTACCGATCTGCATGGTAAGCCGCAAGCGCGCTTGACCGGGTGGCGCGCCTCGCGCAAATGACGTCCCATGGACGGAAAGACGCCCCTCGTCGCGGTGATCATGGGCAGCCAGTCGGACTACGACACCATGCGCAACGCCTGCGACATCCTCGCCGAGCTCGGGGTGCCTTACGAAGCCAAGGTGGTGTCCGCCCACCGCACGCCCGACGCCATGTTCGCGTTCGCGGAAGCCGCCGAGGGTCGCGGTCTGCTCGCCATCATCGCCGGGGCTGGCGGTGCGGCACATCTCCCCGGCATGGTCGCCGCCAAGACCAATGTCCCCGTCATCGGCGTGCCGGTGCCAGCCACCATGCTGAATGGTGTCGATGCCTTGCTCTCGATCGTGCAGATGCCGAAAGGCGTGCCGGTCGCGACCGTGGCCATCGGTAAGCCAGGTGCCGCGAATGCCGGCATCCTCGCGGCCCAGATCGTTGCTAACTCACATCCCAGCGTGCGCGCGGCCTTGAAAGCTTACCGCGACAAGCAGCGCGACCTGGTCCTCCAGCAGACGTTGACATGATCAAGGGTGCAGTTCTCCCTCCCGGAAAGACCATCGGCATCTTCGGCGGCGGCCAGCTCGGCCGCATGATGGCGCTCGCGGCGCGGCCTCTGGGCTACCGCGTGCACGTCCTCGATCCCGACCCCGACTGCGCGGCCAAGCCCGTCGTCGAGAAGGTGATCACCGCCCCGTTCGACGACGTCGACGCCGCTCGGACGCTCGCCAAGGGCGTCGACGTGGTGACGCTCGAGATCGAGAAGATCGGTCTCGCCGCGTTGACCGCTGCGGCGGAGCACGCGCCGTGCCGCCCCGATGCGACCATCCTCGAGACCATCCAGGATCGCGCCCTGCAGAAGCGCTGGCTCAAGGGTCATGCCATCCCCATCGGTCCCTACATGGAAGCCGCCACGCCGGCGCAGCTCAAACGGGCAGCAGAGCAGCTCGGCGGCCGTTGTTTCGCGAAGGCAGCCCATGGTGGTTATGACGGACGCGGTCAAATGGAGCTCGCGTCTGCCGACGAAGCCGCTGCCGCGTGGGACGAGCTCAAGGCGGAATCCGTGGTCTGCGAGTTCGCGCTCGAGCTCGAGCGTGAAATCTCCGTGCTGGTCGCGCGCAGCGCCAGTGGCGAAGTCGCGGTCTACCCGGTCGCGAACAACCATCACGAGAAGCGCATCCTCGCGTGGTCGGTCATCCCCGCCGAGATCCCCGAGGAGCTCGCGACCAAGGCGCAAGACCTGGCGCGCACGATCGCCGATGGTCTGAAAATCGTCGGCCTGCTCGCCGTCGAGATGTTCGTGACCAAGACGGGTGAGCTCCTGGTGAACGAGCTCGCACCGCGGCCGCACAATTCGTATCACGCGAGCGACTCCGCCTGCATTACGTCGCAGTTCGAGCAGGCCATCCGCGCGGTCTGCGGCTTGCCGTTGGGCTCGGTTGCGGTGGTTCGTCCATCTGCTATCGCGAACATCCTCGGCGATGCTTGGGCGAAGGGCGAGCCGAGCTTCGCGCGTGCTCTCGCCATCCCCAACCTGAAGCTGTCGCTCTACGGCAAACAGCCCAAGCCCGGACGCAAGATGGGGCATCTCACGGCGAGCGCCGAGACCAGCGAGGACGCGGTCGCGGTGGTACGCCGTGGCCTGAATCAGCTGCGCTAAGGCGCCGTCGACGACTTGGTGCGCGGTTTGACCTCGGGCACCTGCACCGGCGCCGTTGGCACCGCCGGCTGAGCGTTGCTCGGGTCGGTGGCAACGTCGACATCGCGTCGTTCGCGCATCGGGCCCGGATCACGTCCGACTGGCCACATCGGCGTCGCCAGCTGTCCGCCACGCGGTGACTGATCGAGGTTGCCGGCGAGTGAGGCGCCTAGCTGACCGATGGCTTCTTGGGTCGCATTCGACAGCAGCTCCGAGATGCCGCGGATTGCCGCTGCGAAATCGCCGGAGGGGACCTGTTTGCGCCGATCGAAGCTGTACGTCCACAGCACTTGCCCGTCGCTGAAGCGCGTGAACGCCAGCGAGATAGCGAGGTGGGCAAACCAAGCGTCTCCGCTATTGTAGACTTCGATCGAATTGAGATCGCCAGCCATCGTGTAGTCGGGGCGGCGCTCTCCGAGCTCGCGGGTCACGGCGTCGAAGCTGCCGGCTTCGCGCAGCGCCGACGCCATCACGTCGCTCACCATACGGCCAGGCTTCACCGCCCAGACGTTCAAGTCGCTGTATTGCAATTGGTACGGGCTCTCGCGGACGACGATCTGGAATTTGTCGTAGGTGCTCGCGGTGTCCATGTTCGACACGCGCACGAGCCCGGGGAGGATACGGCCGTTGCCTCGCTCGAGGGGGTCGACCGCGAGGACGTAGAAGTTGCGCGGTTGTTGCGCGCGACCGAAGAGCCCACATGCGGCGCTGTGCAGCGCCAGCAGCATGACCAACAAACCGAAGCGTTTCATTCCCGCAGCTCCCGTCCACGCAGCAGCGCCGATGGATCTTGCGCCAGGATGCGGCTGAACTCCCGGAAGTCCTCGGCGGCCTCGCGCATCGACGCCATGGTGGCGGTGAAGTCTTCGCGGCTGGCGCGGAATGCGATGTCGGCTTCCTGGAGGATCTTGGCAACCTCGGTCATGGCGACGCCGAGGTTGCGAATGGCGACGCCGCCTTCCTCGGGCGACAAACGCTGCTCGAGCGCGGCCATGACCCCGCGCGTCGCCTTCAAGGTACCGGCGATCGAATCGGGATCGATACGCTCGAGCGGACGACGGACCGCGACCACCGAGGCGTGCACATCGTCGCGCAGCTGCCGGATGGTCGCGGTGCTCTCGGCCGAAAGGACCGCCAGCTGCTCGCTCGCCTTGCTCACGGCCACTAGGGCCTGAGCCAGCGGCTCCTGATTGCGTGCCAGCATCTTGTCGGTGGTGCGCAGCGTGTTGTCGAGGGACACCAGGATGCTCTCGAAGCGCTTGCGGTTCTCGAGACTCGTCCACTGGTTGACGTTGCTCGCGATCTCGTTGACCCGCGCCGCCACGGTGGTCGCTTGATCGACGATCTGGCCGATGAACGATGGGTCCGGCGGGATCTGGGCATACTCGCCGAGACGCTCCGAGCGCGGGTCACCGCCCACGAGATTCACCGTCTTCAAGCCGGTGAGACCACTCATGTCGAGCTGCGCCTTCACGCCTTCGAAGAGCGGAACTTCGGGATTGAGCGACAGCGTCACCTCGATGATCAGGGGATCGTCGGGAGCGATGCGGATACGCTCGACCCGGCCGACCCGCAGGCCGCGATACCGGACGGTGGCGGCGCTCTCGAGCCCCGAGACGTCGTCGGTGAAACGCACCACGTAGTGCGCGCGCTTCTCGAGCACGAGGGTGCCTCCCACCCAGAGCAGAGCACCGACGACGAGCGCGGCGCCGACGAAGAGGAACACCGAGAGGCGCAGCTTTTGGGCCGGCGTGAGCTTCATGGCAGTCGGCCTCCGAGCGCGTGCAACACCGATTCACCGCCACCGGCGGCCTTTCCGGCGATGCGATCGAAGAAAGCGCGGATCTGAGGCACGTCGTACTGTCTCACGTCTGCGAGGGGACCGCTCGCGACGACGTTGCCTTTTCCGAGCATGGTCACGTCATCTGCGATCTTGTCGATGCTCGCCAGCTCGTGGGTGACGACGACGATGGTCATGCCGAAGCGGTCGCGAAGCTCGATGAGCAGGTCGTCGAGCTCGACCGCGGTAATCGGATCGAGGCCCGCCGACGGCTCGTCGCAGAACAAAATTTCTGGATCGAGAGCCATGGCACGGGCCAAGGCCGCGCGTTTTTTCATGCCGCCCGAGAGCTCCGGCGGGAAGCGCTGGGCCGCGTGCAAGAGGCTGACCTGATCGAGCTTCATGGTGACGATGTCGTCGATGACGGACTGCGGGAGCTTCGTCTTCTCCTGCAGCGGCAACGCGACGTTGTCGTGGAGAGTCAGGGAGTTGAGCAAGGCACCGCCCTGGAAGAGCATGCCGACCCGACTCATGACTGCTTCGTACTCGGGCTCGTCCGCTTCAGCGATGTTGGTGTCGAGCAGCAACACCTCGCCGCCTGCGGGCTCCTTCAAGCCGACGACGTGTTTCAGCATCGTGCTCTTGCCCGAGCCCGAGCCACCGAGAATGACGTGGATGGTGCCGCGCCGTACCCGCATGTCGACTTGATTCAAGACCACGCGGTCACCGTACTTGGCGATGAGCTTGCGAACGTCGAGTGGGTAAGGGCTTTTGGACATGTTGGCTATCAGTCGAAGTAGAAGAGCAGGCTAAAGGCGGCATCCGCAACGATGACCGTGAAAATCCCGGCGACGACGCTGGCGGTGGTGCTGCGGCCGACCGCGTCGGCGCCACCACCCGTGCGCAGCCCGCACAGCGCGCCGATGCTGACGATGACGTTCGCGAAGACGATGCTCTTGAACAAGCCGGTCAACACGTCCTTCAAGAAAATCGCCTCGTGCAGACGCAGCACGAACGCGCCCGGGCCGATGTCCAAGTAGAAGACCGCCACCAACAGACCGCCGAAAATGGCGATGACGTTGGCGTACATGGTGAGCAACGGCTGGGTGATGGTGATCGCCATCGTCTTGGGCACGATGAGAAAGCGCGTCGGGTGCAGACCCATGGTGTGCAGCGCGTCGATCTCCTCGGTGATCACCATGGTGCCGATTTCGGCCGCGACCGCGGACCCCGAGCGGCCCGCGACCATGATCGCAGTCAGCAACGGACCGAGCTCGCGCGTCAGCGAGACGCCCACGAGGTCGGCGATGAAGATGCTGGCGCCGAATTGCCTGAGCTGCGCCGCGCCCTGCAGCGCCATGACGCCGCCGATGAGGAACGACATGAGGCCGACGACGCCGAGCGCTTGCGACCCCATGAAGGTCATCTGCATGGCGACGTCGCGTGCGCGCACAGTGCGCGTGATGATTGCTTGCACCGTGAACCAGGCGATGTCGGCGCACAGGAGGATGTAGGCGAAGCCGAGCTCACGCGCCTTGGCGAAGCCCCCGGCGATCTGCTCGAGCATATCCTCCACGTGGACACTCTCGATGACCGTGGGATTCGGCACCGGGAAGAGCTCGAGGGTACGGGCCACATTCTCCGACGCGCCGACCACCGCGAGCTGCGTTCCGCTTTCGCGGGCACGACGCGCGAACGCCGCGACGATGGCGACTCCCGCCGTGTCGATGGCCTGCACCCGTGAGAGGTCGAGGGTGAGCTCGCCTTCCAAGCGCAGGCCCGCGAGCTCGGCGGCGACCTCGGCGGCGCGGTCGCGGGTCATGTTGCCCTGCATGACGTGTCGTTCGCTCACGGTATGGCCACGCTGAAACGTAGCAAGATGTCGTGCTCGATCTGATCACGCGCCGACACGTTGCGGTTTCGTAGAAAGTCGATGACGTAGTTGATGCTGGCGAACTGGGTGAGCTTCAAGGCGATGGTCGAGCTCATATCGATGATCAGGGCATCGTTGCTCGAGAACGGCGTCAGGGTATCGAGCTCGAGATTGATGATCACGTAGTTCGTGATGCGGGCGATGGCGAGCACCGTCGCTTCGACACCGAAGGTCGTGTCCGAGGCTACGCGGCTGAAGTCCGCCGTGGTGCGCGTGTCCGAGTTCGGGTTGTCTTCGACCAGCAGATCCCGCGTGATGGTCTGCCGCGCACCGGGGCCGACGCGGAAGTTCATCTCCGCGAACAGGGTCTTCAAGACGCGGGTGTTGACGCCGACGCCTTCGCGTAAGGTGGTGAAGCCGAAGGGCGGGGCGGTCTTCAAACGCTCGCTCGTCGACTGCTCGGTCAGCTGTTGCCCGCTGCTGTTGAACACCCTGTAGGTCGCGGGGTCGTCTTCGTCGAAGTAGCGGTAGGTGTCGAAGAGGTTGGTTTCTCCGCCGAAGCGGACATAGGGGCCGATCCAGGGTTGCCAGCGATAGATGTACAGCGCGTCGAGCGCCAAGCGGTCGCGTGTCTTCTGCCAAGGCAGGTTGGGGAGCTTCCCCTGACCCTCTTCCACCTGCAGTCGCAAGAGCAGTGGGTTTTTCGCGATCAAGAAGTTCAGGCGGCCGTCGAGGAAGGCGCTGGCAGCGTAGCTCTCGCCCGCCGGTTGATTGAGCACGTTGCTGCGCGACGTGAGCGAGGCGTTACCGCCGATGACCAGCGAGCCGGCCACCGCGTCCCGCGGCTTGAAGAGCTCGGACTCGCTGATTTCGCCGGCGCCTTGGAAGGCGTTGGTGTTCTCGTCGAGCACGAGGATGTAGTGGGTGTGTGCGCCCGGCAACAGACGCACAGTCGAGAAGTCGGTGCGGGCACGATAGTTTTCGCCGACGCGCACGACCTTGTAGAGACCCGGCTTGAGCACCCAGGTTTGCACCGGTTCGCCGGCTTGCTCGTCGGTACCGAAGCCGATGCCGATGTACGAGCGGTCTTCCATGCGAATGAGCTCGTACGAGGCGCGGAGGCTCGCGTAGGTCTGCGTGACCACGTGAATCGACAAACCCGACCAGGACACCGGAATCACCGTCGTGTTCTGCTCGCGCACCGTGACGTCGTAGCCCATCTGCTGCTGGATGGCGCCAGAGCCCACTTGGACACGGTATTCGCCCGGTGAGACGACGATGCGCTTGCCGGTCGTCGACTCGGCGGTCACCTCGGCGCCGCGGTAGACGGTGACCGGCGGTTCGTCGAGACCGGTGGTCATCGACGGCACGAAGATCGCGCCTTTTCCGAAGGGCACGAGAGTCGGGTCGCGCTCGAGCTGAGCGCGTACCGTGCCTGCGGGCCACTCGCCGCCTTGTCCGATCACCGCGTTGACCGCGACGTCGATGTTCTCCGGGGCTGGCTCTTCTTCCTGCGCTTTCGCGTCCATCATCGCGAACAACGGAGGACCAAGCGCCAGGAGCAGCCAGGCGCGGCGATACACTATCGACGCTTCTTGCCCGCCGAAGCGGTCGTCGACTCGTCCGCCAAAGCGGTTTCGATCTTGGTCTTCACGGCCGGGGTCCACGCCATGTTCAGAGCCTTGATGTGACCGTCGTCGGCGAAGGACGGGGTCGTCAGCATCTCGAGGGTCTCGAAGCGCAGGTCATTGCGGTAGTGATCGCTCGCGAAGGTGCCGTGCCAGTTGCCGTCACCGATCTTCTTCGAGCAGCACACGATCTCGATGTTCTGCTTCTCGAGCTCCTTCACGAAGGCGGCAACTCCGGCTTTTTTCACCGGCGTTTTGAAGTCCGGGACGTTCATCGTGAAGTCTTCGGTGACGAGCTGCAGGACGGCCGGCCCGTTGCGCGTCTTGATGGCGTCCTGGATGGCGGCAAGCCAGCGGTCATTGCGGTTGGTGATGGTCGAGACGAGGGTCTGCTTCGCGGTCTCGTCCATGGTGAGCGTGAGCATCTTCACCTTGTCGCGGTCGATGACTGCTTCGGCGGTGAAGGGCAGGGGGTCCAAGCCCAGCGCTTTCCAATCGCTGCGCTCGATAGTGAGCGACCAGGTGAGCTTGCCGTGCGAGCCGCTCTTCGCGCTGGTGGCCGTCATCTGCGGCTTTTTGGGGAGCACGCGGCCCAGCCACGACACGATCTCGTCGTTGTTGAGCATGCTCTCGTTGTCGACTTTCACGAAGGGCTCGTCGGCAAAGAGCGCCATAATGGCTTCGGGCTCGTTGCCGTTGAAGGTCGCCTCGAGCTTGCCGGCAATCTCCTCGGGCTTGGGGCCACAGGCGCAAACGAGCAGCAGGGGCGCAAACACTGCAATCGAGCGTTTCATGGCCTTTGTCGTGACGCAGCCTGGGGTCGAAATCAAGCAACGTATTCGCGGTTTTGACGACCGCCGAACCCCCCGATCGTGCGTCACTTTCCATCTTGACGCGGCGCGTACGCGGCGCCGCAACTTGTGATCCGGCAAGCCGATACTCGTTGTGCTTCCCCCTGTGTCTTGCTGCGGCGCGGCTCTTGCGTTCGTGGCACAATCCAATCCAGAAAAGTTCCTGCAGTACGGAGTTATCACGTGGGCATGACCGCGTCGGTACGTAATCTCGATCTGCGTCAGCGCAACGAGATGGCGCGCCTCGTCATTCGCGAGCTAGTTCGGGCCCGACGTGTGCCCGCCGGCAGCGAGCCTCCGGACCCGGTCAACTGCCTGGTCACGCGCGCGCAGGTGATGAACCGCGTGAACGTCCGCATGCTCACCCACGCGGTCGGCCTCCTAGAAGAGGCACGCGCCACCGTTCAAGATCCGGTGGTCGCCCACGAGCTCTCGCTCACCGTGGCATTGGCCCGCGACGTCCCCTCGCTCATGGACCTCGAAGACCTCGACTTGAACGCCGTCGTCGCCGAGCGTTTCAACGAGCTACGGCTCGCGACGCGCACGCGCCTTACGTCGATCGTCACTGCCGCGAAGCAATGCGCCCAGGGATCGATCGCCAAGATGACCCTCGTCGGTGAGCATCAAGATCTGCGACAGGCCGCTTTCGCGTACGAGAGCGCGCAGACGATGCTCGGCCGAGCCGTACGCATGCACATGAATTTCGACGTCTTGTGCAGCATGGAATCGAAGCGGCGGTGAGATGACCGCACTCGCGGCGGTGTTGTCCCTGCTCATTGGCCTGTCGCTCGGGCTTCTCGGCGGCGGTGGGTCGATCCTCACCGTGCCGATTTTCCTGCACGTGCTCGGTGTCGAGCCCAAGCCCGCTATCGCGGCTTCGTTGGTCGTCGTCGGTACGACCAGCGCCGTTGCCGCCGCGGCGCACGCCCTGCGCGGCCGCGTTCGCTTCAAGGTCGGGGTCACCTTCGGTGTTGCGGCGATGGCCGGCGCCTATCTCGGCGGACAGCTCGCTCGCTTCATCGCGGGTCCGCACCTCATCATGGCTTTCGCGGTCATGATGGTGGTCACCGCGGTGATGATGATTCGCGGCCGCCGCGCCCCCGCGGGTGGCGCCCCCCGTCCGCTGCCGGTGATCCTCGCGCAAGGCGTCGGTGTCGGCTCGATGACCGGTCTCATCGGGGCGGGAGGCGGCTTCATCATCGTGCCCGCCCTCGTCTTGTTGGGTGGCCTCGCGCCGAAAGAAGCGATGGCCACCTCGCTGATGGTCATCGCAGCCAATTGTTTTGCCGGGCTTGCGAGCCAGCTCCATCACGTCGCGATCGACTGGCACCTCACGCTGCAGGTCACTGCGGTCGCGGTCCTCGGAAGCTTGGTCGGTGTCGCGCTCGCCGAGAAGGTCAAAGAAGCGCGACTTCGGCAGGCTTTTGGCTGGTTGGTCCTGGCCATGGGGATCTTCGAGCTGGTCAAGAGCCTCCATTTCGGGGCATGACCGCCTGACCCTCGAGCGTTGTTGCGCTGTGGCATTTTGGTCCTTAACTTGCTGACCTTGGAAGGGTCTTTCGACCCAAGGGTGACGCCATGAACACTTCGGCAAACGATCTCTACCGCCGCTCCGTGAGCGCAGCCGACCGCGGGCACGCTTCGTCGGAGCTCGCTTCTTTCTTCGCAAAAACCTACGCCTGGATGGGCCTCGGCCTCGCGATGACCGGCTGCGTAGCCGTCGCGGTCGTCAACTCCGAGACCATGATGAATCTCATCTATGGCAACCGAGCGATGGTCTGGGTGCTGCTCTTCGCGCAGATCGGCTTGGTTTGGGCCTTCTCTGCGATGGCTCACCGGGTAAGCGGAACCACCGCCGCCCTCATGTTCACGGGCTACGCCGCGATGGTCGGCCTGACACTGTCCTCGATCTTTCTCGTCTACAGTCAGTCGTCCATCACCCAGATGTTCTTCGTGACGGCGGGTGCTTTCGGCGGCTTGTCACTGGTGGGCGCGACCACCAAGCGCGACCTCACGCCCATCGGGCGCTTCATGATGATGGGGTTGTTCGGGCTGGTCATCGCCGTGGTCGTGAGCTGGTTCTGGCAGAACAGCGCCTTCCAGTTCGTCATGTCCTGCGCCGGCGTGCTCATCTTCTCGGGCCTGACCGCTTACGACACCCAGAAGCTCAAAATGCTCTATTCGGAGCGCGGCGAAGCGGGTAACCTCGCGCTGCGTGGAGCGCTGACGCTCTATCTCGACTTCATCAATCTGTTCTTGTTCTTGCTGCGACTCTTCGGAAGTCGCCGCGACTAAGAGGTTGGACGAAAGACGATGCAGGGGAGCACCGTCGACATCCAGAGCCTTCGTGAGCGCTACCTTCGGGCGGTGCTCGCGGGCGAACGTCGTGAAGCGCTGCGCTTGGTCATCGAAGAAGGTGTCCAAGGCGGCGTTGGCGTCGATGTCCTGCGGCGCGATGTCGTGCAGGGGGCGCAGCTCGAGATTGGCCGGTTGTGGGAATCGAACACCATCGGGGTCGCCGATGAGCATGTCGCCACCGCAATCTCTCAGCTCGCTCTAGCGCACCTCTATGGCCATGCGGTGCCGACCGGGGCGAACGGGCGCTCCATTCTCGTGGCCTGCGTGCCCGGCGAGCAACACGACTTCCCTGCACGTTTGGTCGCCGATGCCTTGGACCTCGCAGGTTTCGACGTGCGTTTTCTCGGGGCCGACGTGCCTTGCCATTCGCTCGTCCAGGCGGCGTGCGCTGGCCGTCCCGACTTGATCGCGCTGTCGGTCACCATGAGCTTCAACCTCGCTGGTCTCCGATCCGCGATCGAAGCTCTCCGCGCGTCCGCTGCAGCAGACGTGCCGATCGTCATTGGCGGTCACGGGTGTCAATCGATGTTTATGGTGAAGGAGCTGGGGGTCAGCGCTCAGGCCAACACCGCCGAGGATTTGATAGAGATAGCTAGAAAGCTCACGGGGCTCGCTGCTGCTTGAGATGCCGCAAGGCAACTCGAGGAGGAGCGAGGAGCAAGGTTCGAAATAAGGGGGGACGCCGTGTCGGGCGCCGAGGGATTCTGGGCCGACGAAAGTCGGGAGATAGGGTTGGTTTGCGATGACCACGGCATGGTCATCGAGGCAGATGCGCGCGCACGCCGCGTGTTGGGCATCAATCCGCCCGAGAAGCTCGAGCGTTTCGTCGCACCCGGCACCGAGGCCAAGCTCCACGAGCTCATGCGCCGGGCCTCGCAGGATCTGGTTCGTAGCTGGGAGCTGCCGCTCATCTGTGGCGGCTCGCCGTGTGTCTTCCTCGTCGATGCGGTGACCCGCGACGGCCGCACGTTCATACTCGCGGCCAGGCAGCCCGAAAAATACGCGACCGCCTTGAAGCAGGGGAGCGACGCGCTGCAAGAGATCGTCGAGCTCAACCGCGAGATCGCGCGCCAGAAACGTGAGCTCGAGGAGCAGAAGCGCCAACTCGAGCGCGCCTATTCCGACCTCGATGAATCGCACCGCGGCGTCGTGACCTTGCACGGCGAGCTCGAAGACAAAGCGGCGACGCTGCAGCGGGCTGCCGACGTGAAGACGCGGGTCGTCGCCAACGTCAGCCACGAGTTCCGCACACCGCTCCACAGCATCCTCGGCCTCTCGAAGCTCCTCCTCGATGGCGTCGACGGTTTGCTGAGCGACGAGCAGCAGAAGCAGGTGCGCTACATCCGCTCGTCGGCCGAAGAGCTCTCCGAGCTCGTGAGCGACATGCTCGACCTATCGCGCGCCGAGACCGGCCGCGTCCAAGTGCGGCCGCAGAGCTTCCGGCTCGTGCCTTTCCTCTCGGCGATGCGCGGCATGCTCATTCCGCTCTCGAGTCCGGCGGCTGGGGTCGAGCTGCTCTTCGACGCACCGACGGCCGGTTCCGACGAAGACATCGAGCTCGACACCGATCAGGGCAAGATTGCGCAGATTCTGCGCAACCTCGTGAGCAACGCCTTGAAGTTCACCGAACGTGGCTCGGTGCGCGTCACGGCCAGGCGCGCGCCCGACGATCACATCGCGTTCGTCGTAACCGACACCGGCATCGGCATTCCCCAAGAGGCGCACGGCCTCGTGTTCGAAGAGTTCGGGCAAGTCGACAATCACCTGCAGGAGAACGCGCGCGGCGCCGGCCTGGGCTTGCCGCTGTCGCGACGCCTCGCCGAGATCCTCGGCGGCTCTCTGACCATGGTGAGCGAGCCGGGCAAAGGCTCGACCTTCACGCTCACGGTCCCGCGCGTGCATCCGGAGGAACGCGACCTCGTGCAGATGGTGAAGCGACCCGTCGACCCGGCGCTCTCGCAGGTCCTGGTGCTCGAAGACGACCGCAAGACGATCTTCATCTACGAGAAGTACCTCGCGATGGCCGGCTTCCAAGTCATGCCGGCACGAACGGTCGACGAGGCGCGTGCGTTGCTCAAGACGATGCGGCCCGGCGCCATCGTTCTCGACATCATGCTCGAGGGGGAAACCAGCTGGAAGTTCCTCTCCGAGCTCAAGAGCGACCCCAAGACCAGCGACATCCCGACGCTGGTGGTCACCGTCGGCAGCCAGCAACAGAAGGCCCGCGCTTTAGGGGCCGACGAGTTCTGGCTCAAGCCACTCGACCAGGACCGGCTCATTCGCAAGCTCAAGGCGGTGACGCGGCCGGGTGCCGAAACCCGCGTCTTGCTCATCGATGACGACGAGAAGTTCATCTACTACACCAAGAAGCTCCTCGAGAAGACGAGCTTCGTGATGACCTCGGCGTTGAGCGGGCCCGAGGGCGTGCGCCTCGCACAAGAGCTGCGCCCGAACGTCATCTTCCTCGACTTCTTGTTGCGCGACGTCACCGCTTTCGACGTCATGGACGAGCTCAAGTCCGACCCACGCACGCGCAACATCCCGGTCATCATCGTCACCTCGCACGCCCTCGACGAGCAGGAGCGCGGGCGCTTGGCGCGCGAGGTCGAAGCAATCGTGCCGAAAGATCAGCTGTCGCGTGAGCTCGCCATCAATCGCATCCGTGACGCTTTGCGCGCGGCAGGCGTTGGTTCGAGTCCGGATGGCAATAGGAGTGAATCATGAGCGCGGCGAGAAGTACGGCGCCGCAGGTGACGGTGCTCAACGTCAACGACAACGTCACCTCGCGTTACACCACCACCCGGATGCTGCAGCAGGCGGGTTTTCAGGTCATCGAATGCGCCGACGGCGAGAGCGCTCTCGCGCATAGCTTGCGCGAGCCCGACGTCGTGGTGCTCGACATCCGCTTGCCGGACATCGACGGCTTCGAAGTTTGTCGGCGCATCAAGGAGAACAGCGCCACCGCGGGCCTGAAGGTTTTGCTCACCTCGGCGACGTTCACGACGCTCGAGAGCAAGATTCACGGTCTCAAAGCCGGCGCCGATGGCTATCTCGCGCAGCCCTTCGAGGCTACCGAGATGATCGCGACCATCCAGTCGCTGTCGAAGCTCAAACAAGCGGAGACCGAGCTGCGGCGCCGCGCCGAGAGTCTTGCCGAGGCCGACCTGCGCAAAGACGAGTTCCTCGCCATGCTAGCGCACGAGCTGCGCAATCCGCTGGCGGCGATCACCGCCTCGTATCCGATTCTCGAGCGCCGGGCGCCGATCGACGAGCCCGAGCGCCGCGCCCGCGACGTCATCTTGCGGCAGACGCAGCACCTCACGCGCATGGTCGACGATCTCCTCGACGTTGCGCGCGTCACGCACGGAAAAATCGAGCTGCGGCGCGAGCTCATTTGTTTGAACGATCTCTTGCAACGCGTTGCCACCACCGCGCGCGAAACCCGTCTCGCGAGTCGCAACCAAGCCGTTTCGCTGTCGCTTCCCGATGCGAACGTCCACACCGATGGCGACGTCACGCGACTCGAGCAGGTGCTCAACAACCTTTTGGACAACGCCAGCAAGTACATGGAGACCGGCAGCATCCACATCGAGCTGCTTACCCCGGACTCCGCCGGCTTTGCGCGTATTCGTGTACGCGATCGCGGAGTGGGTATCGCGCAAGAACAGTTGTCGTCGATCTTCAACCTCTTCGCGCAGTCGGGACAGACGATTGCCCGTACCCAAGGTGGCCTGGGCATCGGACTGACCCTGGTGCGTACTCTGGTGAATCTGCACGGCGGCACCGTCGTAGCGCGCAGTGAAGGGCGAGGTATGGGTAGCGAGTTCGAAGTGTCACTTCCGGCGGTTCTTGGCCATGCTCTCGAGCGCAGCAAATCGGCGATGAAGGTGGCCGACGAGGCTCCGAGCGCGAACGCTGCTCCACGCCGCATCCTCTTGGTGGAAGACAACTCCGACGCGCAGATGGCGTTGAAAGATTTGCTCGAGATCTGGGGGCACGAGGTGATCACCGCCTCCGACGGTCTGACAGGGGTCGAACGGGCGCTCGCGTCTTTGCCGGAGATTGCGTTGGTCGACATCGGCTTGCCGCTCATCGATGGCTACGAGGTGGCGCGCCGGATCCGCGCCGGTAAAGACGGCCAGACGATTCAGTTGGTCGCGCTCACCGGCTACGGCACCTCCGAGCAACGCGCGAAAGCGCTGGAAGCCGGGTTCGACTTGCACCTGGTGAAGCCGGTCGAGCCGTTGCGACTCGAGCGCCTACTCACGCAGTTGCAGCCCCGCGAGCAACCGGGTTTGCGCGTCGTTCGTTGATACGATACGCGCCCCAGGCATGACCCGCTTACAGGGCAAAGTCGTTTGGGTGACCGGCGCCTCGTCGGGAATTGGTGAGGCGCTCGTCCACGCCCTCGTCGCCGACGGCTGTCAGGTCGCGCTGTCCGCCCGGCGCGAGGCAGAGCTCGAGCGTGTCGCCAGCGAGGTAGGGAAAGCCGACGCGACCCTGGTGGCACCGATGGATGTCACCGACGCGGCAAGCCGGGCCGCCGCGCATGCCAAGGTCGTGAAACATTTCGGTCGCGTCGACGTCCTCATCAACAACGCTGGCGTCTCTCAGCGTGGTCGGGCCGTCGACACGTCGGTCGATGTGCTGCGGCGTCTCATGGAGGTCGACTTCTTCGGGCCCGTCGAGCTCACGCGGCTGGTGCTGCCCGAGATGATCGACCGCAAGAGCGGACATGTCGTGGTGGTGACGAGTCTCCTCGGAGTTTTCGGTACGCCATGGCGGTCGGGTTACGCTGCCGCAAAACATGCCATGCATGGCTGGTGCGAGTCGCTGCGCGCCGAAGTGGCGGAGCAGGGCGTCAACGTCACCGTCGCTTGCCCCGGATTCGTGCGGACGGGTATCTCTGCCAATGCGCTCACCCCCGACGGCTCGCCGTTGGGGAAGAGTGATCGGGATCCGCAGTCAGGAATAACTCCCGAGGCCTGCGCCCGCGGCATTGTGAAGGCCATCAGGCGCAACGCCGTCGAAGTCTACGTGGCCAGGGCGCCCGAAAAGCTCGCTGGCTTCGTGAAGCGCGCATCACCCGCGACGTTCGCACGGATCATTCGTCGGGTGCGCGTCACCTGACCCAACAGTTGAGGAAAATGACATGATGCTCAAGTCCGCCGTCGTCGCCGCATTGCTCTTCGTCCCGCTCGCCACCGTGTATGCCGCCGAGGAGCCTGCCAAGACCGCTCCGCCCGCGGCTCAGCCGGCTGGCGACGCGCCCGCAGTCCCGACGCCTCCGCCGGCCCCGACCATCGACGGCAAGTACCGCTTCGTGGGTGGCGACAAGGAGAGCAAGGCGGTCGAAGAGGCGATCGAGAAGGTCGTCCAAGAGATGCTCTTCATCAAGCGCCCGATCGCGCGTGGCCGTCTCAAGGATCGCAACAAGGTCGCCACTTCGTGGACGTTCACGGTCGCCGGGGGCCAGATCAAGTCGGCCGCCGAAGGCATCATGAGCTGGTCGAGCCCGGAGAACGGCTCGCCTGCCGATGTGAAGACCTCGACCGGCGACGATGCCAAGCTGAGTCAAAAGATCAGCGGCAACAAGCTCACCCAGGTGTTCACCACCAAAGAAGGCAAGCGCGAGTCGGTGTTCACGCTCGGCGCCGATGGCCAGACTGTGACCATGGACGTGGTCTTGGTCAGCGAGCAGCTGCCGATCCCGCTCAAGTACTCGCTCACCTACAAGAAGTAGCCACGCGCTGCGCGCTGGCTACTGGGTAGCCGTATTTCGCGGCTTCGCCGCTAGCCGGCCGCGTCCGTCGCGGCCTGGGACGAGCTCGGCGCTACGGCCTTCGGGATGAGCATCCACTCGATGGCCGCGGCGCTCGCCAAAAAGCCGAAGGTGCCGGTCACGTGGGTGACCGCGCCGTAGCCGGTCTCGCAATCGAGGCCATCGGGCGAGCACTCCATGCCTTCCGGCAGCACTGGGACCTCGTCGCTGTAGACGCAGCGGATGCTCCAGGTGCCTTTGCGTGGGAAGTCGTGCTTTTGCCGCAGCTTCTTGCGCAGCATGGCGAGCATCTTGTCGCCCTGGGCGCGGGTGATGTCGGTGACCTTGATTTGCGTCGGGTCTCGCCGGCCACCTGCGCCGCCGATGACGATGAGTCGCTGCCGCTTGCGCCGACAGGCTTTGATCATGATGAGCTTGTTGGTGAAGTTGTCGATGCAGTCGACGACGATGTCGTAGGGCTTAGCGAGGATGTGCTCGGCCGTGGACTCGGTGAAGAAGTCCTCGATGACGTTCACCTGGATGCCGGGGTTGATGGCGCGCACCCGATCGGCGAGGACCGCGGCTTTGCCCTTACCGATGGTCTGCGACAGGGCATGGAGCTGGCGGTTGATGTTGCTCGCGCAGATCTCGTCGAGATCCACCAAAGTGAGGGTGCCGACCCCGGTGCGGGCCAGGGCTTCGACCACCCAGGAGCCGACGCCACCCAAGCCGATGACGCAGATGTGCCCACGGGCGATGCGCGAGGCGGCATCGGCGCCGTAGAGTCGCTCGATACCGCCAAAGCGGACGGAGCTCTCGGAGGGTTCCATCGGGGGCCGCATATACCGACCCCGTACGTCGCTTGTCGACAGGCAGGCCATGATCTGGAAGAAGAGTGCCTCCATGCGCTTCGTCCTAGCCATCTGCTTGATCTTGCTCGCGCATCCCGCGGCGGCCGCCCCGGCAGCCAGCACCGACGTCATGCCGCTCACGGTCACCGAGAAATCGCTCGGCAACGGCCTCAAGGTCATCGTCGTGCCCACCGGGTTTCCGGGCCTCGTGTCCATCCAAATCCCGGTGCAGACCGGCTCACGCAACGAGGTCGAGCCCGGGAAGACCGGCTTTGCGCACCTGTTCGAGCACATGATGTTCCGCGGCACACCGCAGAACCCGCCGGAGAAATATCAGGCGGTGATGAACCGCGTCGGGGCGCGCCAGAACGCGTACACGAGTGACGATTACACCAACTACTTCCTGACCTTCGCCAAGGAGGACCTCGAGGAGGTCCTGGCTCTCGAGGCCGATCGGTTCCTGAACCTCTCGTTCACCGAGAACACCTTCGTCACCGAAACGCGCGCGGTGCTCGGCGAGTACGACAAGAACAGCGCTGACCCCACCAACAAGCTGTACGAGCGGCTGCGTGACACGGCCTTCAGCGCGCACCCGTACAAACACACGACCATGGGCTTTCTCGCCGACATCCAAGCGATGCCGTCGCAGTACGCCTACGCCAAGACCTTCTTCGCGCGCTGGTACCGCCCCGAGCTGACGACGCTGGTGATCGCCGGTGACGTCGAGGTCGAAAAGGCGTTCGCTTTAGCGGAGAAGTACTTCGGAGCGTGGAAGCCGAAGGCGGCGGAAGGGCGGGTCGACATTCCCGTCGAGCCGCAGTCCAAGGGGCCGGCGTACACCCATCTCGAGTGGCCGACTGCGACCGCGCCCCTCGTTTGGGTTGCATTCCACGGCCCAGCCTATTCGCCGACCAACCAGCGCCATGCCGCGATCCGATTGGCGCTCGATCTCTACGCCGGCCCGACGAGCGAGCTCTACAAGCGACTCGTCGAGCGCGAGCAAAAGATCGATACGCTCTACACGGAGATCCCGGACAGCGTCGATCCCGGTCTCATCTTGATTGCCGCACGCTTGAAGAAAGTAGGGGATGCGGTCGAAGTGCGCGACGCCATCCTCAAGGCAGTCGGCGAGGCGCGTAGCGCGCTGGTACCGGCGCAGCGCTTGAGCGCGGCCAAGTCGGCGGCGCGCTATCATTTCGCCAAGGCGCTCGACAGCACCACGTCGATCGCGGCGCGCGTGGCGGAGAGCGCACGCTTCGAACGTCGCTTCGGCACCACCAATCAGTACTATCGCACCATGGCGGGCATCACCGCCGAGCAGCTCCGTGACGCGGCACGCGCGGTCTTCACCGATGAAAATCTCGTGCTCGCGACCCTGGCCCACGAGCCGGTAAGCCCCGACTGCGGGCGGCCGGCAAAGCTCAAGAACTTCGACTCCTCGCGCGACAAGCAAACGACGGTCGAGCTCTTGGTGCGGCCATCGAATCTCGCGACCATCGACATGAAGGTCACCTTCAGCGTAGGCTCGGCGCACGACCCGAAGGGCAAAGAAGGGCTCGCGGCGCTGGCGGCGTCGATGGTCTCCGAAGCGGGCTCGCAGCTCGCGCGCACCGACGAGGTCGCGGCGGCACTCTATCCTCTGGCGGGGACATTCGAAGCCCAGGTCGACAAGGAGCTCACCACGTTGACCGGCATCGCGCATGTCGATGTCTGGTCGCCTTTCGCGGACGTGGTCTTCCCGCTGCTCACGGCGCCGGGCATGCGCAACGAAGACTTCACGCGCCTACGCGACGCGCAGCTCGTGGCGCTCACCGAAGACCTTCGCTTGTCGAACGACGAAGAGCTGGGCAAGGAGCGCCTCCAAGCGAACACCTGGAAGGGCACGTCCTACGCGCACCCGACGCTCGGGACCATCGCGGGGGTGAAAGCCATTACGCTCGAAGACGTGCGTGACTTCGTTGCCAAGAACTACACGCGTGCGAATCTCGTGGTGGGCCTTACCGGCAAGGCGAACGAGCAGATCATCGACCGAGTGCGCTCGGAGCTCTCGGTGCTGCCCGCCGGAGAGCACGCGCCGGCGCCGTCCGTCAAAGCGGTGCCGACCAAAGGCTTGAGCGTCGAGATCATCGCCAAGGAAACCCGCGCGACCGCCATCTCGCTGGGCCATCCCATCGAGGTAACCCGCGCGCATCCGGACTTCGTGGCGCTCTACCTCGCACGCGCTTGGCTGGGCGAGCACCGCTCACCCATGTCGCATCTCTACCAGCGCATCCGCGAAGTGCGCGGCCTCAACTACGGCGACTACGCGTACATCGAAGCTTTCCCGAACGGCATGTTCCAACTCCTGCCGTCACCAAACCGCCCGCGCCACCAACAGCTCTTCGAAATCTGGATCCGCCCGGTCCAGCCGAAGAACGCGCAGATGGCCCTGCGCATCGCGCTCTACGAGCTCGAGCGTTTGGTGAACGAAGGGATGACCCAAGAACAGCTCGATGCGACGCGCGCCTATCTGCTCAAGAACGCGCTAGTGATGACGGCGCGGCAAGACCAAGCGCTCGGCTATGCCCTCGACGCGCGCTGGCATGGGACGCCGGACTTCGTGCAGTTCATGAAGGATGGGCTTGCGGCGTTGACCCTCGAGAAAGTCAACGCGGCGCTGAGGAAGCACGTGAAGCCGAGAGAGATGAGGATCGTGATGATCACGAAGGACGCGAATGGGTTGCGTAATGCGCTGCTCAAGGACGCGCCGAGCACGATCACCTATGACGCGCCAAGAGCGGATGAGCTCGTCGCAGAGGATGCGAAAATTGGGGCGATGAAGTTGGGGTTATCGCCGGGGGCGGTGACGGTGACGACGGTGGAGCAGGTTTTTGCGCGGTAGGGGGGCTTTCGGCCATCGGCCATCGGCGATCGGCAATCGGTAATCGGTAATCGGTCATCGGTCATCGGCAATCGGCAATCGGCAATCGGCAATCGGTCATCGGCCTTCGGCGCGCGGCTTCGCCTCGGCTCGCTATCGCGGGCAAAGCGCGTCGCGGCGCACTCACCTCCGCCGTGACCTCGCCATGAGGCCCCGGGCTTTCGCCCTCGCTGGTGCGGGCCTCATGGCGAGGCCACGACGGAGGGGAAGGCTCATGCGCGTTGTGGAGACTGCTATTTATCGGAAGGCTATCGAGCTCGTC
>CAZAER010000028.1:0-63352 GCA_964484195.1 uncultured Bdellovibrionales bacterium
CGCCGAGGGCAGCAAGAGTGCGTTTCAGAATGGCCTCGAGACCTATCTCGTCGTCATCGACGCCTTGAGACGCGAGAGCGAGGTGCGTTTACGGCGAATCGACGTCGACGCCGAAGTCCTGCGCGCTTCAGCAGAGCTCGTCCGTGCGGTTGGCACGGAGGACGTCCAGGAGACATCGTGAATCCCAAGCTCAGAACCATCGTCCTCGCCTTCGGCGTCTTTGCCTGCAAGGAAGCGGCTGTAGCAGGGGAGCCAGCCGCGCGCATCGAGCGCCGCACCAACGACGACGACCTCGCAACCATCACGCTGCGTCCGGATGCCGAAGCCGCCCTCGGTCTCGTCACCGGTCCCATCGCGAGTGTCGGCTCTGCACCACGAGCTCGCGTCGGCGGGGAAGTCATGGTCGCCAATGGCCGCGACGTCGCCATCGCGGCTCCAATCGGTGGTCGCATCACGACCACACATGTGCCCAAGCCCGGTGACCGCGTACGCCCCGGCCAGGCCTTGCTCACCATCGTGCCTCTCGCTGCCGTCGATCGCGACATCCGAGCGCGTGCCGAACGCGACCTCGCTGCGGCGCGTGCGGAGCTGGTTCTCATGGAACAGCGGGTTCGCCGCACCGAGCTCATGGTGGAAGAGCGCTCCGCCAGCGTGCGCTCGCTCGAGGAAACCCGCGCCCAGGTGGCTGTCGCCAAGGCAAACGTCGAGCAGTCCGAGTCGCGGCTCGCGACCATGGACAGCGGCGCCCTCGACGCCGACATCGCACTCACCATCAAGAGCCCATCGGCGGGCGCACTTCGCTCGGTGCGCGTCACCTCGGGCCAGTCGGTTCCGGTGGGCACCGTGCTCTTCGAGTTGGCGGGCACGGGTCGTTGGGTTCGCGCGACACTCACGGCAAGCGACGCGGTCCGCTTCGCGTCGCTGTCGTCCGCTTCAGCAGTCCGCTTGGGCAACGGCCCCAGCGTCGAGCTCACCGCCATGGATGGACCGCCCTCCGCAGACCCCCTTCGCGGCACGGTCGATCGCTACTTCGTGATGCCCGAAGACATCGACTGGGTCCCGGGAGAACGCGTGGTCGTCGAGCTCATCGCGAGCACCGAGGACGGTCATTCACTAGCGGTGCCGCGGGGCGCGGTCATCTACGATGCCAGTGGCGCCGCGTGGGTCTACGAGAAGGTGGCGGCTAGCAAGTTTCGCCGCCGACGCGTCGATGTCGAGCGCCGCGACGGTGAGCAGCTCGTCCTCCGCAGACCGTCACGGGAGCTCGCAGACATCGTCACCATCGGCGCCGCCGAGCTCTGGGGCTTCGAGCTGGGTGCCGATCGATGATGCAGGCGCTCGTCCGCTCGTGCCTGAAAGCGCGCTTCTTGGTGGTCATCGCCGCGGCGGGCCTGATGGTCGTTGGCTATCGCGCCTCGCGGAGCGTGCACATCGACGCGTTTCCCGAGTTCGCGGCTCCCATGGTGGAGGTCCAGACCGAAGCGCCTGGGCTCAGCAGCCTCGAAGTCGAAACGACGGTCACGACTCCGCTCGAGAACGTGCTCGCGGGCACACCATTCGTGGACACCGTCCGCTCGAAGTCGGTGCTCGGCATGTCGTCGATCGTCCTGCTCTTCGACCGCGGCACCGATCTGCTGGTCGCGCGGCAGATGGTGCAAGAGCGCCTCGGACCAGCCGCGGCGACACTGCCGATGGCAGCACGCGCTCCGGTCATGATCGCACCGATGTCGTCGACGAGCCGCGTGCTGAAGATTGGCCTGACCTCGGAGACGCTAACGCAGACCGACATCTCCGATACCGTACGCTGGACCTTGCGCCCCAAGATCCTCGCGGTGCCAGGTGTATCGAACGTCCAGGTGTGGGGTCACCGACAGCGTCAGTTCGACGTCGTCGTCGACCCTGCGCGTCTGGAGGCTAGCGCCACCACGCTCGACGAGCTCAGCGCGGCCGTACGCGATGCCACTACGCCGATATCCGCAGGCCTGGTCGACGGTCCGCTGCAGCGGATGGCACTGCAACACATCACACTCGTCCAGAACTTGGGCGATCTTGCCGAGCTGCCAATCGCGTCTCGCAACGGCGCGGTCGTACGCGTGAAAGACGTCGCCGACGTCCAAGACAGCTATCCCCCTCTCATCGGCGAGGCCGTGGTCAACGACGTGCCGGGGGTGCTCCTCGTGATCAACAAGCATCCCTGGGGCAACACCCTCGAGGTCACCAAGGGCGTCGACGACGTGTTGGCGAATCTCGCCAAGGCGATGCCCGGGATCGACGTCGACGCGTCCGTCTTTCGCCCGGCGACCTTCATCGAGCGCTCGATTGCAAACCTCGAGCACGCCATGCTGGTGGGCGCGATCTTCGTCGTCTTGGTGATCGCGGTGTTCGCATGGAGCATCCGCACCGCGATCATCAGCGTCATCGCGATTCCGCTTTCGCTCGCCATCGCCGCCCTCGTGCTTGCAGCGCTGGGCGGCACCTTGAACACGATGGTGCTCGCCGGCCTCGTCATCGCGCTCGGCGAGGTCGTCGACGACGCCATCATCGACGTCGAGAACATCCTGCGCCGCTTACGCGAGAATCGCGAGCTTCCCCAACCCAAGTCCATCCTCGAGGTGGCGTTGTACGCGTCGCTCGAGGTGCGCAGCGCTGTGGTCTACGCGACCCTCATCGTCGTCCTCGTATTCTTGCCCGTGTGGTTCCTCGGCGGTGTCTCCGGCGCCTTCTTTCGACCGCTCGCTTTTGCGTACGGCGTTTGTGTCCTCGCATCGATGGTCGTCGCCATGACGGTCACGCCAGCGCTCAGCGTCCTTCTCCTGCCAAAGGAGCTGGAACGTAAGGGCGAGTCGCCAGTGATGCGCTGGCTGTCAGCTGGCTACGAGCGCGTGCTGCCGACACTGCTCGCTCGTGACCGCACGATCATCGGGGGCGGCCTTGCGCTCATCGTCGCGGCCGCGATCGCGTTCACGGGTCTCGACAGCTCGTTCCTCCCCGAGTTCAAGGAGAACGACTTCTTGATGCACTGGGTTGCCGAGCCTGGTGTGTCGATCGACGCGGTCAGCCGCACGGCGCAACGCGCGAGCAAGGAGCTACGCGCCATCGAGGGCGTCGAGAGCTTCGGCGCGCACATCGGCCGCGCCGAAGCTGGTGACGAGATCGTCGGCCAGAACTTCGCGGAGCTTTGGATCCACGTCGCCGACGGAACCGATCACGAGCACGTCGCATCGACCGTTCGCGCGACGATCGACCGCTATCCCGGCCTGCGGCGCGACCTCGAGACCTACCTGCGTGAGCGGATCGAAGAAGTCGTGAGCGGTGCCGCCGGCAGCATCGTCATACGACTCATGGGTCCGACCTTCGAGGGATTGCGGGAGGGAGCCGAGGCGCTGGCGGCGCGCGTTCGTGATCTCGACGGCGTCAAGAACGTGCAGGTGGAACGCCAGGGCGTCGTGCCCAACATCCTCGTCACGCCACGCGAAGAAGCTGCGGCGCTCGGCTTCTTGCCAGGTGATATTCGGCGCATCACCTCGACGTTGGTGCGCGGTGATCGGGTCGGTGAGACGTTCCGCGAGGGCCGTTCGATTCCCATCCTGGTGCGCGGCCCAGATTCCGTTCGCCAGGATCCTAGCTCGCTCCGAGAAACCTGGATCTCCTCACCACGCGGTGCGCGCGCTCGTGTGGCGGATGTCGCCAAGGTCGAGGTCAGTCCGACCCCAGGCTCGGTCGCACACGAAGATGCAGAGCGCCGGCTGGACATATCCATCCACGTCTCGGGAAACCTCGGCTCGGTTGCCAAGTCAGTGGAGTCCGCCGTGGCGGACACGGCGCTCGCCCCCGGTCATCATGCAGAGGTGCTCGGTGAGTGGCGCGAGCGCAGCGAGGCGTTGCGACGCTTGTTGGGCTTCTCGATGGTGTCGCTGTTCCTCATTCTCGGCGTGCTCTACGTAGACCTACAGAGCGTGAGGCTGACCGCGCTCGTCGCAGCGAGCTTACCCTTCGCGCTCGTGGGGGGAGTCGCGGGCGCCTGGTTGGGTGGTGGTGTGCTCTCGCTCGGCTCGCTCGTCGGCTTGGTCACCGTGCTCGGGATTGCGGCGCGGAACGGCATCTTACTGGTCGCTCACTACCGGCAGCTCGAGGGCGAAGGTGCCGAAGACGTCGTCATGCGCGGCAGTCTCGAGCGCATCGGTCCAATCATCATGACGGCGCTGGCAACAGCACTCGCGCTCGTGCCCTTGGTCATCTCGGGCAACGAGCCGGGGCACGAGATCGAGCATCCCATGGCGGTGGTCATTCTCGGCGGCCTAGTCAGCTCCACCGCGCTCAACTTGGTGGCGATGCCCGCTCTTTACCGTCGGTTTGCGAAGCGAGAGGTAGCGTGACTTCGAGCCTCGCACCGCTCACGCTGTCGATGAAGCGCGCCCGCCCGCCATGACGGAGTGCAACGTTCGCGACGACAGCGAGTCCGAGCCCCTGCCCCGGCACTCGCCGATGAGCGGGATCGCGAAAGAAGGGCTCGAACACGCGCTCGCGCATCTCGACCGGCACGCCAGGCCCATCGTCGCTGACTTCGAGCACCGCTTGCGCGGATTCCGAACGCACGGTGATCACGGCTCGGGTTCCGAACTTGAGCGCGTTTCCGATCGCATTCACCACCAGCGCGCTCAGCAGGGTCGCATCACCGCGAACCGCTGGGTTCGCTCCCGTGGATGCAAGCGTGATGCGATCGGACACACCCATCTCGGCGACAGTGTCGTTGACGAGGTCGTCGAGACCGACGAGGTCCGGCGCCGTCCAGGTTCCCGAAGTAGGCAAGGCGAGCAGCAGCAGGCGTTCGGTGAGCTTGTGCAGCTCCAAGACCTTGATACGCACGCGCTCCAGATCGGGCCTCGCGGGTGCTGACGTTTCGAGCATGAGATCGAGCTCACCCCGGATGGTGGTGAGCGGGGTGCGCAACTCGTGCGACGCGTCGATGGCGAAACGCTCCGCCGTGCGAATCGCAGCGTCGACGCGTTCCATGAGCAACGCGAGGCTCTCGTGGAGGACGTCGACCTCCCGCAGCCCGCTCTTGTCACCCAGATCGGTAGCGTTGACGCCGCGTGGATCGATGCGAGCCACGCGGTCGCGAAGCTGCAACAACGGACTTACCAACCAGCGGGCGAGCCTTCGACTCGCGCCCCAGCCGAGAACGCCGGCGAGCAACACGGCGACGGTGCTTGCCGCGAGCAGAGGCTTCCCCAAGTCTGTCTGGCTCTCCCCCGCCACGACCCAGACGCGCTTCTTCGCGAGTGTCGCGCAAGCGCGCATGCCGCCCTCGATGCCGCAGCCTTGCACGCGAAGCGTCGGTAAGCGCGGGCTTCCAGCGAGCCTTGCACCGCTCGCGTCGATGACGGCGAACACGAGACCCGTATGCTCCATCTCGTGCTGCTCGTCCGCGACGACCATCTCGAACGATTTGTCTCCGACCTCTTCGTCGATCTCGAGCGCAAGCACGGTCGCGGCTTCACGCAACCGCCGCTCATCGCGCTCGCGCACGAGCGAAACCGTGACTACGCCCGTCGCGATCGACGACACCAAGGCCGCCGCGATGCTCGTCGCCACGGCCCCGAATCCCACACGTCCAACGAGACTGGTGCTCACGCGTCGCTCTTGCCAGCGAGAGCGTAGCCTTCGCCACGCAGGGTGGTGATGACGTTCGCACCGAGCTTCTTGCGTAGGCGCGCGATGAGGACTTCGAGACTCTTTGCGGCCGCGTCACCAGCGTCACCCCAGACGCTGTCGAGCAGCTCGTAGCGCGACATGACCCGCCCCCCGCGTGATGCGAGCGTCTCGAGAATCGCCCACTCGCGCGCGGTGATCGGCACCTGCACATCGCCTTTGGTTGCGCGGCGCCCAGTCAAATCGAGGACGACGTCTTCCACCACATGCCTGAACGAGCGCACGACCGGCCCGCGTCGACCAAGCGCGCGGATTCGCGCACGCAGCTCGGCGACCGCGAAAGGCTTGACCAGATAGTCATCGGCGCCGGCGTCGAGTCCTTCGACGCGAGCGCTCACGTCACCGCGCGCCGTCAAAACGAGCAGCGGCGTCGTGAGGCCGTCAGCGCGGAGCTCACGACACAATGCGAGGCCCGAGCCATCGGGCAAGCCAACGTCCAGGATCACCAAGTCGAACAAGTCTCCGACGGCCTTCCGCGCGGCGGCAAGGGTCGAGACGGGAGTGGCCACGTGACCGTCGCCACTCAGGGCCCGAACGATGACGCTGCGGACGTCATCTTCGTCTTCGACGACTAGGATGTTCACGACGCCGCGCTAATCGCCGACGCTATAGTTGCGGTCCGAGAAGACCTGCTGACGCGTCATGAAGCCCTCGAGTGTCTTGCCGTCGTACGTCGCGCTGGTGCGCGACGACGCAAAAATAGCGATGTCGACATCGTACGCCTCGCCCTCGGGTTGCAGGGCCTGCATGACGGACGCCGGAATGACGAGCAGCTGCGACGCCGGCTGCGTGAAGCACTCGTAGATCACTCTGGGCTCGAGCTCTTCGGCGACCCACGTCTTGAGCCAGACGCTCAGGTGATCACCGGGTGTCGAATCGGCGGTCCACGTCAACGTGACGTCGGTGTCGACCAACCAATAGTCAGGAGTGAGCTGCGCCTGGATGTAGTTGGTTGTCACGTTCTCGTCGTAGCCGGGGAGCGTGATCGTCGGCGTCGACGCGGCCGCGGGGATGCGCACCGGAATGCCTGCCAAGGTCATCAGGCCGGGTTGATCACTGATCGTCCCCGTCCAGTCGTACTGCTCGTAGAGGTCGTCGTATTCGGCTTCGAACATCGGATTGACCGGCGAGGCAACGAAGTCGAAGCCCAAGCTCGCCGCGTCACCCGCCGTCTTGCCGGTGAAGGTGTAGGGATTGCCGTACGGGTCGAGGACGGCTGCTTTCCAATCGGCGTAGGTGGCTACACGGCAGGTGCCGTCGGCGCCGCGGTCGTCGGCGTAGCCATAGAGGCGGCGCTTCGCGAGCACGTGGTCGTCGAAAGCGGACTGGTCGGCACCCCCAGCCGAAAACGTTCCCAAGAGGCGCGTGTCGCGGCCTGATGGGCCGTCGGACCGGATGAATTCGACGACGCCGCTAAACGGCGGCTCACCGAGCGGCTCGTCGGGACCGTCACCTTCGATGCACGTGATGTCGCGCCCGAGGTTGAAGCGATAGACGAAGGGAATGTTGGCGACCACGCACGGCTCTGCGGGCGTGCAGTCGGGCAGGTCGATGCTCGCGAGGTACACCGCCAGGTAGAGCGGCTCACTCTCGAGCCTCGCGCGATAGCGAGCCTCACCGACCGCCGGACAAGAATACGTGCTGAGCGGAACGATCGTTTGCGAGAGCGAGCCTGCGGCGGCGCCAAGGTTGCCGACGGTGATCGGAGTCTGACCCTGGCTGAACTCGAAGCCGGTGCTCTCGTCTTCATAGTAGAGCGGCACGCTCTCCGTGATGATGCCCCGCGTGGCGATGCGCAGACCGAGATTGTACACCTCACCGACCTTGGGCTCGGCCGGTGCGATGGGCTGCACTTTGAAAGACCAGAAGAGACCATCGTTCTCGTTGTCGATGGCGTCGGGCATGAAGACCGCGAGGCTCGAGAAGTGCGACACCTCGGCTCCGAAGGTCACGGAGTTGTCGTCGAGGTCGATGTCGAAATTCGAGACGGGAAGTGTCTCGCGCGTGCTGCCCGAGGCGCTGATGGCGATGAGTAAGGGGATGGTCGTTTCGTCACCGACGCTCGTCGCAAGATTGGAGAACGTCCGCGTTAGCGTTGCGGGCTGGTTGAACGTCAAGCCATCGGGCTCGAGCTGATACCCGGCCATGAACGTGCCGCCGACCATCGTGTCGAAGCCGGCCGCCGTCAAAGCGGTCACCCTGATCTCCTGACCCTGGTCGAGGGCGCCTGGTGGAATGACCAGCACCGCCGCGCCGTCGTCCGAGGTGACCGTGCCACCAGCACTGCCGATCTCGGCGCTGCCGTTCTGCTCCTCTTTCTTGGAATCGTCGGAGGAGCAGGCGAACGCGGACAGGGCAAGCATGAGTACGGCTGTGATGCGCATGGCGCGCCCTAAGCCACGGGCGCGCCGATTGGTCAACAGTTCTCGGCGCTTACGTTGCTTCCTCAGTAGAAATACGCGCCACCATTGTTGAACGTAGCGACCCCCGGCTGGATACCGCCCCAGATGAGCCACTGGTTTCCGTCCCAGGCTGCGCCGTAGGCGTAGCGCGCCGACGGCTCGCCGGTCGCTGGCAAGGCGCGCCACATCTGCGTCGCGGGGTTGTAAGCCCAGCCATGCTGCGCGGCCTGATCGTTTTCGACACCGCCCCAAACGAGGAGCTCACTGTTCGACCAGGCGCCCTGAACGGCGTATTTCGGCGTCGGTGGCGTGTTGCCGTCCACCAAAGCGGACCACTGCCCTGTCGACGGATCGTAGAGGGCGCCATCATTAGCGACCACATTGGTCCTGATGCCGCCCCACACCATCATCTGCGAGCCAGTCCACACCGCCGCATGACCTTGGCGAGCCGCGGTCGGCGCGTTTTGCACGAGAGGCGACCAGGTATCGCTCGCAGGATGGTAGATGCCGCCGTCGTTCATCGCTGTCGCGCGATGGACGTCGTCAGTGCCTCCCCAAACGATCATGCCCAAGCCAGTCCAAATCGCCGAGTGCATGTGACGCGCACTGGGCGCCCCGATCGAGCTCATCGGAAACCACGTGTCGGTCGCGGGATCGTAGATGGCGCCATCGGCGTACGATGGTCCGTCCGTTTCCGCGACACTGGTCGGGCCTGAGCCGCCCCAAACGATCATGCGCTTGCCGGTCCAGACGGCGGTGTGCGCCATGCGCATGCTCGGCGCACCAGCCGTGGAGATGGCGTCCCACGTGTGGGTCAGCGGATCGTAGGTGTAACCGTCGTTCCCTACGCCCGACGCGATGTTGCCGCCAAAGACGATGGCCTTCGAGCCGGTCCACACCATCGAGTGATAGCCGCGTACAGCGGGCGTGTCGGTTTGGGTAAAGCCCGTCCAAGCGTTGGTAGGCAGAGCCGACGGCAACCCGCGCACGGATGGGTCGGGAAAAGGCTCGGTCGGCACGCTGAAGTCCGCCGTGTAGCGGCCGACACCTTTGGTGATGCGCAGCTCGTTCATGTAGCCGCGAAATAACAGCGCATCGCCGAGCGCCACGGTGGCGGTTCCTCCAATCTCGAGCGCTTGCGCGGCGCCATCGAAAGGGTTCGCGATCGCGGACGCGACGCGCACGCCATTGAGGTAGACCGAGGTCGAAGCGCCGACCTTGGAGATGGCGAAGTGATTCCACCTGCCCCACATCGTCGATAGCGGGCTGACGCCAGTCCAGACGCTGTCGTCAGCGGTCCCACTCAACGCGATGCCGAGGCCGTAGGGATCCTGGTCGATGGTCGCGACGAACCAGTGACTGTCGCTGATGCCAGGGGACTGGCCGACGATGCCGCGCTCGCAGACACCAGCCGCTGGAAAGGTGCAGCTCGTGTCGTGAATGGGATAGATCCAAGCTTCGACTGTCGCGTCGCCGCCGGTGAGATCCCAGTCGATGTCCGCCGGCAAGCGCAGAAACGAGCTGCCGTCGAAGTAGGCGCTACCCCCGCCGAAGGCACTCTCTGCCGTGCTGATCGCGGGGTTGCCGAACTTCAGCGCGTCGATGTGACGCCCCGTCGCATCACGGAACACCTGGGCGCCATCCGCACCGGTCATGTGCATCAGCAAGACGACGTCGTCGATGTGCGGATCGACTAGCGCGCTGGAGGGGGCGACCGTGATGGTCGCTGTAGCGGACACCGTGCCTTTGTCATTCGTAGCGGACAAGGTGTACGTCGTCGTCGTAGCCGGGGACACGGAGATGGCCACACCTCCAACCGCGCCGAGCCCCGGATTGACCGACAAGGAGGTCGCGCCGCTGACCGACCAGCTCAAGACGCTCGTGGCGCCCGCAGTGATGCTCGCGGGTGCCGCCGCGAAGCTCGCGATGACCGGTAACCCTGCGCCTTGATTATCCAACGTTTCGGGCCCGGCGACAGAACCGGCCTGACAAGCCACGAGAAACGCCAAACACGAGACGCGCGTGAGCCGCATCCACGCCTCCGTTGCCGACGACCGTCACCGCTCGACGAATAGCAGGTCGTCGATGAACGCCTGGCCATACGGCGTCGGGAACGTGCTGGGCTGTCCGTCGTCGCCAGGGTTTGCGACACACGTGATGTCGTTCATTCCCACTTGGGTCGCGGCGTCGACCTGCACGTGCCAGGTGTCGATGTACCAGCCCACGGTCTGCGGTCCGTCGGCGGGGATGCCCTTCACCGAGCACCGCTCCATGTTCCAGGCGCGGAAGAGGACTTCCTTCTTGCCCACCGGCGTCAGCGAGTTCTTCGCGAGCGACGGACCGTCGAAAGCGAGATTGTCCCAGAGGAAGGTGTTCGCCGCGTCACCGCAGAAGCCGTCTTTGCAGGGATTGTAGGCAGCCTGCACGAAGGACACGTAGCCTCGTGTGAAGCCGACATTCGGGAAGGGCGTGCCGTCGTCCATGGGATGCTCGCTCGAATCGAAGACTTCGACGCCGTCGACGCGCACACTCAGGTGATTGCTGCTCACGTAGATGTCGATGTCTTGCTGCACACCGGAGGCGACGCCGATGGGGCCATTGGCATGCGACACGTAGGCGAGCGCTCCATTGCGCCAGACCCCGACCGTAAAGGGCCAGCCGCCTTCACCCACGAAGTCGACATCGATCGCATCACCGTCGCGCGGCTTGTCGAAGGCGCGCAGGTCGGGGAGCGTGTTCGAGATCACCGGCGTGATGTGCACGTTCTGATGCATGCGCCCGTGTCCCTGCATGCTGCTGCGATAGTGGATGCGACCTTCGCGTCCCGCGAAGTCGAACGGCTGCTCGACGCGCGCGACGTTCATGGCGAAGCCACCGTCTTCGGCGTTCAAGAAGAGCGAGCCACCTTGAACGTACGGGGTGCAGTCCCCCGACGTCTCGCAGAGCGTGCCGGTCATGGTCATGTGGCTGTGGATGTGCAGATCGATGGCCGAGGCCGCGGGATTGAACGACGCAGGACCGCCCATGCCCTGACCATCGAAGTCTTCGCACCAACCCCAATTCACACCGCTGTCGTTGCAGAAGCCGTTGGCGGGGAAGATGGGATCGATCGGCTCGTCGGGTGGCGCGTCATCCGGATCATCGGGGTTCGAGCCGTCGTCGTTCGGCTCCTCATCATTCGACCCATCATCGGATGCGTCGTCGTTGTTGTTATTGTTGTTGGTGCCGTTGTTGCTGGTGTTCGTATCGTTGCCACCCGGCGTGCGCGTATCGGGGTCGCCGACGACGCTACTGCCGCAGCCCATCGCGACGATCAGCCCTAGTGAGACAGCAGCGAGTCTCATGTTCAGCGCTCCACGAATAAGAGGTCATCGATGAACGCCTGACCGTAGGGTGTCGGGAACGTGCTGGGCTGACCGTTGTCGCCCGGGTTTCCGACGCAGGTGATGTCGTTCATGCTCACCTGAGTGTTGGCGTCGACCTGCACGTGCCAGGTGTCGATGTACCAGCCCACGGTCTGGGGTCCGTCAGCCGGGATGCCCTTCACCGAGCAGCGCGCCATGTTCCAGGCGCGGAACAGGACTTCCTTCTTGCCCACCGGCGTCAGCGAGTTTCGCGGGAGCGACGGGCCGTCGAAAGCGAGATTGTCCCAGAGGAAGGTGTTGGCCGCGTCGCCGCAGAAGCCATCCTTGCAGGGGTTGTAGGCGAGCTGCGTGAAGTACACGTAGCCGCGCGTGAAGCCGACGCCCGGGAATGGCGAGCCATCGAGAGCGGGCCGGTTGGTCGAGTCGAAGACCTCCTCGCCGTCGACGCTTACGCTCAAGTGGTTGATGCTGACGTAGACGTCGATGTCGTGCTGCACACCAGGCGTGATGCCGGCGGGGCCATTGCCGTACGCCACGTACGCGAGCGCTCCGTTACGCCAGACGCCGACCGTGAACGGTTGGCCACCATCACCCACGAAGTCGATGTCGAGCGCATCGCCGTCGCGCGGTTTGTCGAAGGCGCGGAGGTCGGCCACCGTGTTCGAGATCACCGGCGTGATGTGCAAGTTCTGATGCATGCGCGCGTGCCCCTGCATGCTGCTGCGATAGTGGACACGGCCTTCGCGTCCCGCGAAGTCGAACGGCTGCTCGACGCGCGCGACGTCCATCGCGAACCCACCGTCTTCGGCGTTCAAGAAGAGCGAGCCACCTTGAACGTACGGGGTGCAGTCGCCCGACGTCTCGCACATCGTGCCGGTCATGGTCATGTGACTGTGGATGTGGAGATCGATGGCCGAGGCCGCGGGATTGAACGACGCCGGGCCGCCCATCCCCTGGCCGTCGAAGTCTTCGCACCAACCCCAATTCACACCGCTGTCGTTGCAGAAACCATCGGCGGGAAAGATGGGATCGATCGGGTCGACCGGGGGAGGAGGAGGCGTGTCATCCGGATCGTCGGGGTTCGAGCCGCCGTCGTCGTTCGGCTCCTCGTCATTCGACCCGTCATCATTCGACCCGTCGTCGGCCTGGTCGTTGTTGTTGTTGCCATTGTTCCCGCTGTTTCCGCTGTTTCCGCTATTGTTCGTGTCGTTGTTGCCGCCCGGCGTGTGCGTGCCAGGCTCTCCGACGACGCTACTACCGCAACCCATCGCGACGACCAGTCCGAGTAACACCGCAGAAAGTCTCATGATTCTCTCCCAGCGCGGGATGGGTATGCGCTTCACAGAGTTAGTGGGCAAAAGGGGGCGATCCGGGCGGATCTTTTTTTGGGGGCTTTAGCGTTCGACGAATTCGAGGTCGTCGATGAACGGTTGGTTGTAGGGCGCCGGGACTTGGCTGTTGGTTGGGTTGGCGACGCAGACCATGTCGGACATCGCCACCGACGCCGACGCGTCGACCTCTGCGTGCCACGTGTCGATCATGAAGTCGGGGTGCATCGGTCCGTCCGCGATAACGCCCTTCACCGAGCTCGGTTCCAGGCCCGGAACAACACTTCCTTCTTGCCGCTGGGCGTCAGCGAATTCTTCGCGAGCGACGGACCATCGAACGCGAGTTGTCCCAGAGGAAGGTGTTGGCGGCATCGCCAGCATAACCATCTTTCACCGGGGTGTAGGCGAAGCCCCGTTCGAAGCCTATGTCTGGGTACGGGCTGCCGTCTTCACCCGGGTGCTCGTCGGAGTCGAAGACTTCTTCGTCGTCGATAGTGATGTGGACGTCCTGATGCACGTGCGGGCGACCTTGCATGCTGCTGCGATGGTGGATGCGCCCCTCGCGGCCGGTGACGTCGAAGGGTTGCTCGACGCGCGCAACGTCCATGGCGAAGCCGCTGTCTTCGGCGTTGAGAAACAGCGAGCCCCCTTGCAAGACGGGATCGATGGGCTCGAACGGCGGCGGATCGCTCGGGTCGTCGATGTCCGAGGGGTCGTCGTTCGACCCGTCATCGTTCGATGGATCGTCGGCAGGGTCGTCAGCTGGATCGTCGACGGCGTTGTCGTTGTTGTCGTTGGTACTTACCGGGCGGCTCGTTTTTGCGGCCTACTGACGGACGACTTGGATGTCACCGATGAGGTCTTGGTCCATGAAAGTGCCAACGCCATTGCCGCGCGTGCAGGTGATCTCGCCCACCTCTACGGCCGGCTCGCTTGCGTCGAGCTGCACGCGCCAGGTGTCGTAAAGAATGAAGATCGGCTCGGTCTGCCCGACCGCCGTGACACCGCGTACGCTGCAGCCGAGTGCGTCCCAGGCGCGGAACAGCACGTCTTGTTTGTCGATCGGAGTCAGCCCGTTTCTCGGAAGGCGCGGTCCGTCAAAGCCGATGTCGTCCCAGAGCAGACGATTTGCCGCGTCGCCGACGATGCCATCTTTCACGGGATCGTTCGAGACTTGGCCGATGTAGACGTAGGCGCGATCGAAGCCGATGTCCTCGTGCGCTTCGTCGAGTGTGGTCGCACCGTCGACGAGAATGCGGGTGTGATCACGCGCGATGAAAATGTCGACGTCGTAGAGGTTGCCGGCGACGAGTCCCAAGTCGCCGCTGTAGTCGAGGACTTGCACCACTGCGCCGTCCCGCCAAATGAACACGAGGAAGGGCTGTCCGACACCCCCGAAGTAGGTGACGGTCAGCGCCGGCCCCGCGTTGACGGCGACGTTGTTGCGCAGGTCGGGCAGCGTGTTCGAGAGCTCGGGCGAGACGTGCACCACCTGCAAGATGCGCGGTTGACCTCTGAGGTCGCTGCGAAAATGGATGTGACCCTCGCGACCCGCGAAGTCGAATGGGCGCTCGAGACGGAGCACGTCCATGCCGTAGCCGGCGTCTTCGGCGTTGAGCGACAACACACCATCATCGACGTAAGCCGTGCAGTCGCCCGAGGTCTCGCAGCCAATGCCCGTAAGCCAGACGTGACTGTGGGCCTGAAAGGTCATCTCGTAGGTCGCCGGATCGAACGGCGTGCGCCCCGTGCCGTCGAACTCCGCACATTGCGCCCACTCTTCTTGCTCGCAAGACGGGCCGTCGTTGGTGTTGCCGACGACGTCCACGACCTTGCAAGCGGCAAGACCGATGAGCAGCACGGTGGGCAACGAACGCGACATCACTATGGAGACGGTAGCGTGAGACCCATGGCGCGTCCAAACATGGATGAAATTTATCCGCCCGCTTAGTGCCTGTGCCGCCACCAACCAGACATGAGGGGTTGGTGCGCCCGTGATGACGTACGATTGTGAGCGCTGGATTGCCATAGCCGACCAGCAGGCCTTGGAAGAAACGCTGTTCGCCGCCGACATCGTGTTCTACGAGCGTCACTTGTTGACGTGTGACGCGTGCCGCAACGAGGCCAAAGGGTTCCTGGCCATCCGAACCGCGGCTGCCCTCATGATCGAGCCCAAGAATCGCACACCGATCGGCCTCCGAGCACCGATACAGGTGAAAACTCGGCGTTTCTCGCGCTGGGCCCAAACTCCGAGACCGTGCAATGACCGAAGGGCTGACTGCGACCTCCACATTGATGGGCAAGCAGATCGCCGTTCTCGCGACGCGGCTCGAACGCAACACAGTCGACGCCCTCACCGACCTCCACAAAGCCGGGGCGACCGTATCCGTTATTGCCTCCGATCAAATCGACAGCGAGCGCGACCTCTTCGAGAACCGTAGTGCCCTTGCACGTCTTACTGCTGCGGGCATCGTAGCGAAGGCCGTCCCCGCCGCCGTCGCGAGCGGTGCTCTCGCCACGCTCGGGCCCTCGAACGCGCAAGAGCTCATCTTGGTTGGCGCGCAAGCCGCGCAAGCCGAGTGCGCCGCGTACGTTCGCGCGAAGAGCGGAGCGATTTCGATCACCAGCGATGCCGAAGAGGTGAGCCGCCTCCAGCAACAGGTGTTCGCCGCAGCGGCGAGCGCAGCGCAGACCGTGCGGCCATTCGCGCTCAGCGCTATGCCGCGCGTCTCACTCGTTGCTCGACCGGCCGAGACCACCCGCATCGAAGATTGCATCTTCGCGGTCTATGACACCGAGACGACCGGCCTCTCCGCAAATCAAGACGACCGCCTCCTCTCGTTCTCCTGCCACGCAGTTCGCATCAAGCCGGACGGTCAAATCGAGCGCATCGCGAGCTTGGATCTGTACGTCGATCCCGGCACCGACGCGCTCGGGCGTCCTTACAACATCCCAGCCGAGGCTCGAAAGGTGAACGGGCTCACGCGCGAGCAGCTCTTGGCGCTCGGTGCCAAGCCTCTCGACGAAGCCTTGCCCGCCATCGCGGACTTTCTCCGAGGTTTACAGCAGCACGGTCCGGTCATCATGGCCGGTCAGAACATCGGTGGGTTCGACCACAAGTTCCTGAACACGATGTTCGCGCGCACCGATATCGACACCGGCTTTGCCACGGACCAACCGCGGCCGGTGCTCGACGCGCCGTTCATCGACACACGTGTGCTCGCGCAGCGCGTGCTCGCCGACAATCCGCCGATGGTCGAACGCGAAGGCAGAATGCGGCCTGCGTGGTCGCTGGATGCGTTCATCGCTTATTTCGGACTGCCACCGCGTGGCATCCACACGTCGGACGAAGACGTGAAGCTCACGGTCGAAGTGTTGGCACGCTTGATTCAGAAAGCCGCGACGCCGCTACTTGCGGACGTGCTGTCGCCCGCCAGGGTCGCAAGCGATCAGCCCTACAAGCCTGCACCGCGATTCCGGACGCGACTCGACGCCACGGATAACGGTCTCGCGGTCACCCGTGATGACTTCGTGGGTGGTATCGAAGACGCGGTCGCAAACGGCGAGAGCCCCATCGTGCGCGAGCTCGCAGACCTGAAGACCGCTCAGATTCGTGACGCGCTTGCCGTGCTCGCGAGCTGCGGCTACGTTTGTGACGCAGCTGAGCTCGAACGCCAAAGAATCGTGGCGACCACTCATGATCGAGAAACCTAGCTCGGGCGTCGAGCTCGAGCGCTTCTTCGCGCTGACGTTCGAGATGATGTGCATCGCCGATTCCGGCGGATGCTTCCTGTGGGTCAACCCCGCTTTCGAGCGGCTGGGCTACGGCAACGCCGAGCTGCGCGGGCGGCCCTTCACCGACTTCGTGCACGCGGACGACGTCGCCAAGACGCGAGCCGTGATCGACAAGCTGCGCGCCGGTGAGACGACCAAGTATTTCGAGAACCGCTATCGCATCAAAGACGGAACCTACCGTTGGCTGCAGTGGACAGGTGCCGTCGACCCGAAGACGCAAGAGCTCTTCGCGGTGGCGCGCGACGTCACCAAGCTCAAGAGCTCCAACGAAACACTCGCCGAGGCGAACAGCTTTCTCGACGCCATGATCGAGAACATCCCGCACATGGTGTTCGTCAAAGAGGCCGAGAATCTCTCCTTCCTGCGCATCAACCGCGCCGGTGAAGAGCTCCTCGGTACGTCGAGCGCGTCACTCTTCGGCAAGAACGACTTCGACTTCTTCCCCAAAGACGAGGCGGAGTTCTTCCAAAGCAAAGACCGCGACACTCTTCGCTCGAAGGCGCTGCACGTGATCCCCGAGGAGCGCATCCAAACGCCCGCAGGGCCGCGCATCCTCCGCACCTTGAAGGTGCCGATCGCGGACGAGCAAGGTACGCCGCGTTACCTCTTGGGCATCTCCGAAGACATCACGGCGCGCAAAGCCGGCGAAGAAGCGCGCGCCCGTCTCGCCGCTATCGTCAGCGACTCGGAAGACGGCATCTTCAGCATGACGCTCGACGGCGAAATCACCAGCTGGAACCGCAGCGCCGAGCGCATGTTCGGCTACGACGCCAAAGAGATGATCGGCACCACGAGCAACGTGCTGGTTCCGCCGCATCGCATCGACGAAGAAGCGCGAACCATTCGCCGCTTGACCAACGGCCACCCCATCCCGCCCTACGAGACGACCCGCGTCGGCAAAGACGGACGCGAGATCGATGTCTCGGTCTGCTGCTCTCCGATCCGCGACGACTCCGGGAACCTCATCGGTGTCTCGAAGATCACCCGCGACATCTCGGCCATCAAGCGCATCCAGCGCGAGCTGACACGCGCCAAGCTGGCCACCGAAGCAGTCAACCGCGAGCTCGAGTCGTTCAGCTATTCGGTCGCTCACGATCTGCAGGCGCCTTTGCGCGCCGTGAATCGGCTTACCGAAGGGGTCATCAACGCTTGCGGTGACAAGATCGACGAGACCAACCGCAAGCATCTCGAGCTGGTTCGTGAGTCGGCGCAACAAATGACGCAGTCCATCGACGCCATGCTCACGCTCTCGAGGATGACCCGCAGCGAGCCGCGCCAAGAGTTGATCGACCTGTCCGTCATCGCGGCCACGGCGAATGAGCGCCTGGCGCGCCAGGAACCCAACCGTCGCGTGTCCGTGTGGATCGAAGAGGAGATGGCCGTCGAAGGCGATCCACATCTACTCGCCATCGTCTTCGATAACCTCCTCGGCAACGCCTGGAAGTTCACGGCGAAGCGCGACGAAGCGCGTATCGAGGTGGGCTCGATCACCGTCGACGGCAGACGCACGTTCTTTGTCCGCGATAACGGCGCAGGGTTCGACATGCGCAACGCCGGCAAGCTCTTCGGCGTGTTCCAGCGCTTGCACCGCGCCTCGGAGTTCGAGGGCACCGGCGTCGGGCTCGCAACCGTGCAGCGCATCATCCACCGCCATGGCGGACGCACCTGGGCCGAGAGTCGGCCTGACGAGGGCGCGTGTTTCTATTTCACCATGGGTGAGCACGGAAAAACGCGAGGGTCGGAGACTCCCTGACCTACTCAAATCACAACAACCGTTGACTCTTTAGTCATCTCCTCCGGGCCCCGCGTTGCCGACTAAGTGACGCCTCGGAGGATAAATGAACGCCAGCATCCGCAAGCAGGTTCAGATCGCCGTCGCACAAGGCGAGACCACATTCACGACCTTCGACGGGCTTCACGACGGCAAAGAGCACATCGCGCTTTGTTTCGGGGACTTCGCGAGTCTCGACAGCACGCCACTCGTCCGCATCCATTCCGAATGCCTCACCGGCGACGTCTTCGGCTCGGCGCGCTGCGATTGCGGACAACAGATGCACGAAGCGCTCGAAGAGATCAGCAAGGTCGGCGGCGCCCTCCTCTATCTCCGGCAGGAGGGCCGGGGCATCGGCCTGGTGCGCAAGATCGATGCTTACAGTCTGCAGGACCTCGGCTTCGACACCTTCGAGGCCAATCGCATGCTCGGCAACAAGGACGACGAGCGTGACTTCACGGTCGCGGCGCAAATGCTGGAGGCGCTCGGTCTCAAGCGCATCCGGCTCATCACCAACAATCCCGAGAAGGTGGAGCACTTGCGCAAGCTCGGCATCGATGTCGAAAGCGTGGTGCCGACCAAGCTGCATGTCACGCATCAGAACAAGAAGTACTTGCTCGCCAAAGCCATCAAAGCCGGCCACTCGCTCGACGTGAACCAGCTTCATGACGGAGGCGGCGCCAATGCCTAAGCCGATCTTCGATCTGAAATGGGCTCAGACGCTCGATGGCCAGCTCTGCGATGACAACGACGTCTCGCAGTGGATCACCGGCCCACGCGAGCTCAAGGAGACCCATCGGCTACGCGGTGCCTACGACGCGGTCATGGTCGGCGCCCGCACGTTTATCTCGGATCGCTCGCGTCTGACCGTACGTCTGGTGCCGTTGGGGCCCGATTGCCGACAACCCGTGCGTCTAATCCTCGATCCGAAAGGTGCGCTCGTCACGGCCCTGAAGAATGACGATGGAAGTCTCGCAGCGAACCTCCGCGATGGCGGTCGACCTACGGTTGCCTTGGTCCCCGAAGTGGCTCCAGAGCTCCACGGTCCGCTATTCCATACGTGCGCCATTGCGCTCGACTTCGACGACGATGCACGAACGGCGCGTACGGAGCTCACGCGGGCTCTTACGCGAGCGTCGGAGATCGTCGGCCGTCGCCTCGACGATGTCCTCATCGAAGGAGGACCGCGCCTCATCGCGTTCTTCCTGAACCGAGGCTTGCATCGCAACGTGTTCGTCTCGATCGCGCCGTGTCTGACCGGAGGCTCGAAGCACCGCATTCGCGTCGACCGTCCACTCAAAGACGCGTTGCGGTTCGACCTCGATGACCTCGAAATCCTGGGTGTCGACCTCGCGCTCCGCCTGTCGCCACTGAGCGCCAATGCGACGGGCTGACGCGTTGATCACCGTCCTCCTTGCCATGACGTTCCTCATGGCCGGCGGCGAGAAAGTCTACGGAGCCAGCGTGCCCAGTTGGTTTCGCGAGCAGTTTTCGGGGACCCTCATCGACCTCTTCGCAGGTTCGGTGACGCTCGCGTTCTTCGCGATTGCGATCGCGGAGTGCGCCGTGGGCGTGACCTTGGCTCTCTCCTTGGTGCCGCGGCTCAGGTCGCTTCGTGACGTCGGCATGCTTGGTGCGCTCGCCGTGTTCATCGCGCTCGCGTTCGGTCAACGGTTGACGCACAAGTTCGATGGCGCGGCCACCCTGACGTTGTTGGCGATGGGCACCTATTTGGTGTTCCGCGCAAGCCACACGACGTCACGCGCACCATGAACCGAACAGCGCAGCTCGCGTCGTTGATTGCGACACGCTTTCTCGGCGGTGTGGCATTTCAGTTCTTCATCGTCGGCGGTATCGACGCGCTATTCCGCGAGAGCGCGTCGGCGTTCGTGACTGGGCTCATCGGCGCCGTCTTGTTCATTCCATCGTTGCTCGCTCCGATGTTGGCTGGGAGGCTCCTCGGGCGGTCCGTGAGCCCCGGCTACCTCCTGGTCGCGACACAAGCAGGTGTTCTGCTCACCTCTGTCGCGCTCTTGGTCGCGAGTGAGAAGCCGGAGCACATCGTCGGTGCCGCCTTCTTGTTCGGCATCTTTCGCGCTATCCGATCGCCGATTCAGTACGCGCTCATGGGAGAGCTCCGCGACAGCGGTCTGCGCGCGGCACGCGCTGCTCGCGTCATGTCTCTGTCGTGGCAACTACCGCTGGTGATCGGCCCACTGATCTACAGTCTCGGCACGAGCATCGGTGGTCGCGGGCACTTCCCTGCGATTCTTCTCGGGTTCAACGCCCTCTCTCTGGCAGCGTCCCTGCCGTTTCTCTTCGTGAAACGCCGCTCGACGGCCGCGCACGACGGCGTAGCGTCTTCATTCCGCCAGGCGATTCGCGTTTTTCTGAAGAGCAGCGACGTCGCTGGTCCCCTGCTCGCCGACGCCGGCTTGAACATGCTTTTGAGCTTCACGACCTTGTTGCCGTTCCTGCTCACCGACGTTGGTCACTCGTCCAGCGACATCGGCTTGCTGCGCGCGACGACGAATGCTTCGAGCCTCGCGGTCGCGCTCCTCGCACCGCGCGCCACCTTCGATGCAACACGCTCACTCACGTTCTACGCGTCGCTCGGGTGTTTGACGGTCATCACCCTCGCCTTCGCGTTCACGTTCTCGTTTCCACTCATGGTGCTCTGGTGTGCTTTGTTCGGAGCCATCGACGGTTGGGGAGTGCTCTACCGCGACGCGCTCCTCATGCGCGTTGTCGAAACCTCCGCGTTGCCGTCGGTTGCTTCGGTCCAGCAGGTTCTGATTTCTGCATCGGACGACCTAGGCGAGTGGCGAGCAGGCGCGGTTGGTGAAGCGGTCGGCCCGAGATTGGCAATGGTCGTCTCAGCAGGAATCGCGGGCATCGTAGGTCTGTTGTTTCTGCGGCGAAAAATCCCACTGCCAAGTCTGGAGTATGGCGTCGCATGGAACAGGGACTCAAACGGCTGACGGTCCAGGAGATCGATTGTTTCCTGCGCGTCGCGCGGATCGGTTCGATCAGAGAAGTCGCCCGCATCCTCTCGATGGAGACCGCGCAGCTGTCGCGCATGATGAAGCGCCTCGAAGACCGCCTCGACGTGCGGCTCTTCGATCGCTCCGCGCGGGGCTTGAGCCTCACCGCGCTAGGCCGCGAGGTTCTGGCGAGCGCCGAGCGCATCTGGGCCGAGCTCGAGCACATCCGCGACGTGCGTGCGACCAAGAAGAGCAGACAAACGACGGGCTTCACCATCGAGGGAATCGGCGGCGCGCCGTATCTCACGCAGTTCGTCATCGCTCCGGCGTTCGCTGCCCTGCAGGGAGCTGGTCTTCTGCAAAAGGCGCAGATCGCGGAGCTCCCCGTCGAGCGCTTGGTGTTGAGTGGTCTGAGCGGTCACATCGACGTCGCGGTTCACACGGGCGAGCTCGGATTTCCGAAGACCTGGATGACCGAGAAGGTCGGGGTCATCGATTGGCATCTCTACGGGTCGACCTCTCGCTTCAAGAAGGCCAAGCTCTCGCAGGTCGAAATCGAGAAGCTCGCGTTCGTCTACCCGATGTATTGGTCGCAAGAGGGTCTGCGCGACGGCAATCGCGACTTTCCTCATGCGCCGCTCGTCCGCGACAAGTGCATCGGCGTGACCTCGGCCTACGCGGCAGTCGAGCTGATTCGCACGACCAGCATGGTTTCTTATCTGCCTGACATCGTGATCGAGCGACTGGGAGCGCGTGACCTGTGCCCACTCTCCATCGAGAACGAGTTCGTCATGCGAGACGATCTCTGGATGAGCTACCGCGCCGACGCGTTGAGCAAACGAACCGTCGCATCGCTCCTCGCCGCCATGAGCCGGGTGTTGATGGCTTGAAGAGCGCTCACTGATCGTTGCGTCGATACACCAAAGTGCCGCCGAACTCTGCTTCCAAGGTGTAGCTGGCGGCGAGCGCCGGGTCGATGACCGCGATAGCCGTCGGATGCGTGAACTTGCCGCCGTTTTCGCGGACGACATACAACGGCTCGAGCGCGAAGACCCGCTCGAGCTCACCCGTCGGGGTCGCGGACGGACCGTTGACGGCCTGCACCACGACCTCGCGCAGCACGTTCGTCGGATGGGTCATGATCTTCGTCATCGGCTGCGTGCCCATGAACCAATAGGCGAGGTGGTTGCTGAACATCAGCACTGGGCGCTTCTCGGGATTGTTCGCCGCGATATGCCGGGCAATCTCGACTGCTGGGCCGTAGACGACGCTGTGGGGAGAAGAGCGGAGCTCCGTCGCGGCTCGCTTTGCGTCCAAGCCGATGAGCACCAAGAGCCCGCACACGAGTGCTGCGCAAAGGCCGTAGCGAAGGGCTGGCGCGACGCGATGCATCGTAGCGATCACCGCGAACGCGACCATCAGCGCACCGAACGGCACGAACTGAACGCCGTAGTGCAATGTGCCGGTACCAGTGACGAGAATCGAAGCGAGGGTCGACAAGGCGAACGTCGCAGTGAACGAGAGGTTCCTGCGCAACTCGCTCGGTAAGCCTTTCCACCACGCCGGTAGCTGCGCGAGGCCCAGCGGCGCCAGATGCCAGACCATACGCCCCACGACCGCCTTCACCGCGTAGCCAAAGGGTGCGACGAACACTGCGGCGTAGAACAACGGCAGCAGGCCGAGAGCAGCGTACGGCGCGGCGCAGACGATCCACGGCGTGAGTAAACCGCCGACGAGCGCGATCGGCGCGATTCGGTCTCGGCCGGTGCGGGAGCGCTCGAGCAGCCAGAATCCAACGACCGCTAAAGCGGTGAGCGCGAGATTCGTGCGAACCAGTGTCGCGATCGACAGGCCCGCGCCCGCACCGAACGAGCCGGCGGCGTGAAGCTGTGGGCGCAGCGCGAGAGCAAGGACGCCGGTCAGCGGCACGATCGCCAAGTGCTCGCTCAACGTCGCCATGCCACTCGGCGCGTAGCTGACGAAGACGACGCAGGCGATACCACTGACCAAGCCGAGCGACCGGTCGCCAAAGCGGAGCGCGACATTGCGAACCATCCAAGCGCTGATGACGACGCAGACGAGCCCCAACGCGCGCACCGCGAAGATGCTCTTGCCGAACAGCGCGATGACGAGGGCAAACGGCACGAAACAAAGGGGCGGTTTGTTGTCCCATAGCTCGACGTACGGCAGGTGGCCGTCGACGATGCTCTGCCCCATGAGAATGAAGGTGCTCTCGTCCCACTCGATGACTGCTTCGAAGAAATGAGGCAGGCGAATGATCGATGCAATGAAAACGAGGAGGCAGCACTCCGCCCAAGCGGGCAGTCTAGAGACGGACATCGAGCTGCTGCGTCTGGTCGTACGCATCGACGCTCACGCGCACTGTCTTCGGTGCGCGGCCCGCGGCCGACACGACGACGTCCCAGGTGCCAACAGGCAGCCACAAGCTGAAGGCGCCGTCACTCGCGCGCGATGTCAGCGTTTCGCCATGGCGAAAGATCGGTTGCTGTACCGTGAAGGTCGCTTCGAGCGGCCGACCAGCGGAGTCGGTAACCCGCCCGCGAGCTGCTGGAGCCCACGTGGTGAGAGCCGCTTTGAGACCGCTCCATACTTTTTGCTCGTCTCTCAGCGTGTCTTCGAAGCGCGGCTGGAAAGCATTGCCGACCTCGACGAGGTAGGAGAGCGTACCTTGGCTCCAGAACCAGTGCGGTGCCTCGCCTGATCCCGACGGAGCACGGGTATCGAAACCCATTGGGGCTCGCAGCGCGTCGGCGTAGCGCTTGCTCATCGCCTTCATCTCGGGCGTGACCGTGGCGCACGGCGGATAGAGGCTCAGCACCTCGTCGCCGTAGTTGTGGAAGTCGATGTAGAGCTCGGGACGCACGGCGCGTTGCAGCGCCATCATGGTGCGCACCTCGGGCTCGCTTCCAGCCGACGGACCACGGAAGACTTCGGACGAGCCGCTGCCCGAGCTACCGCAGGCACCGAACAGGAAGGGATAGTTGCGGTTGACGTCGACACCGGTGGTGCCGTCCGCGTTCGCGGCGCGATTCTTCCGCCACATGCGTTGCTCGGCCCACACCGCTCGTACACCGTCGGGGTTGACGATCGGCACGACGTACACGTCGCGCTCGTCGAGGAGCTTGGTGATCGCCGCGTCGACGCCGTAGCCCGAGGCAAGGCGCTCCATGGTGGCCATCGCCATGTAGCCCGAGTTGAGCTCACGGGCGTGGTGCTGCGCCGCGATGACGACCGCGGGGCGCGCGGCGCCAGCCTTGCCGGCGAGCTTGATCGCAATGATGGACTCGCCGCCCTGCGTCTTCGCCGCTCCAGGCAACGCCGAGAGGTCGACCTTGGTCGCGATTGCCGGAAAGCGCGCCACCAGCTCGTCGATGCGCTGCACCGCTCGGCTCGTGTCGAAGTAGCGCTGATCGATCTGCGGCGCGTCGAGGCCGCTCGGCGGCCTCAGGCCGAGGGCGCGATCGATGAGCATGCGACGCGGCGTCGGCATGGTGAGCCGCGGGCGCACCATCTCGTCGCGAACGACGATGGCCGCCGGCCCCGTGCGCCCCGCGGTCACCGCCGTTGTTTCCGGCGGCTCACGCGAGGTGCTCGAGCGCAGTGGCGCGACCTCCGTCATGGCTGCGACTTGCGCGCGCCCAAAGCGACGAGCGCAAAGCTCGCCTTCGGATCGCCGGCGACCGGCTGATTGACCGCTTGACCGATGACCTCGATCGTCCAACGGCCAGCCTGCGGATTCTGGACGAAGACGTTCTCGACGGTGTCGATACGGTCGGGCTCACCGCCGGGCTGCGAATAGATGCCATCGAGCAGACCGACATTGCCGAAGTAAACCGTGCCGTCGGGTGCCGTGACTTTGAGGTCGAGGTCGTTGACCTGCGCCTTCGCGGCCGGAACGAGGGCGGGCGGATCTTTGTAGACCATCGAGATCTTGAGCTCGGGCTCACCAGCCGCAACATCGACGTTATAGCGGACATTCTCGAAGGTCCCGACCTTGTCGTCTTCGTCGGCGATGAACATGCGGTCGCGAGCCTCGTAGAGCCGCTTGACGTCGGGGAAGCCCCAGCCTTGGCGATAACGGTTGTTCTCGGCGGTGCGACCGGTGAACGCGTGCTGCCGGGCACCCGCGATGGCGAGCGCTGCGGCAGTTGCCGCGCGTGGACGCTGACCCTTCTGGAAGGCAGCCGGGTTCTGCAACGCGTCGCGGAACGCGCCCTCTTTGTACATCTGCAAAATCACATGCATGTACCCGTTGATGATCGGCGTGCCACCCGAGGTACCGTTGAAGTCGAGACGATAGCCGTTGTTGGGTGCCGTGGTTGCGATCTTGTCGAAGAACCCGCTCAAGGTGCGACCGATACGCTTGTCGCCACCGTCACGCGTGCTCGAGCCACGATTCCAGCGGTCGTCATCGAAATTCGCGTTGTCGTTGTGGAAGAGCGCGGTCACCGGGATGACGTTTTTCGCCCAAGCCTGCGGACGCGACTGCGGACTACCCGAGTTGCTCTGGCTCTGCGTCACCACGAGGTCGAATTCCTCCATGATGGCATCGAGCTCGCGCGAGCGCTCGTCGTACTTCGTGGTGAGGGTATGTCCCCACGACGCGGTTTGCGCGTCGATGTTATGCTGCTCGACGAGCTCCTTGGTCAGCGCATAACGACTGCCCGGCTCGCGACTGCCCGGCGCTGCCCGGATAATCCCGTTGCGGTTCGTGTAGTAGGGTTGCGCGTACGGCGCGATGCCGATGGCGCCGGGGTGATTCGAGCTCGGGTTGTAGCCGAAAACGATACCCGCCGTTGCCTGACCGTGGCTGTCCGATGCACCGTCGCCGACGGCAATCGGCGCCTGGCGGTGTGCGTTGGCGGCAAAGCCCGGATGGCCGGCTTCGATACCCTCGAGCACGTGAGCGCGTTGACCCTGGCCTTGGAAGCTCGTCGTGTTGCGAGCGAGGAACTCGGCGCCGCCCACGATACGAGCGTTATCGAGATCGTTGCTGGGCTCCGAATCCGGCCCGACCCAGATGACGTCGTCGAGCCCGGCCGCCTGACGGATTTGCTGGCCCGTGCCCTTGGCGACCAGCGTGTCGTGGCCGCGCTGGATGTCGGTGAAACCGAGCGCAGTCAGCTGACGCTCCACCGAGGCAAGCGATTGGTTGCCAGCAACGGAAACGACGACTCCGGTGCTCTTGTCGAGGAAGGACGGCTCGGTGCCGGCATCGCGGAAGGTCGCGTCCAACTTGAACCGCGTCGGCATCGGCATCGTGCCGCGTACGAACGGCAGGCCCTGAACCGCCTCGAGCACCGGCCCTTTGGCGAGCACCAAGTAGGCGTTGTCGGGCAGATAGCCTACGACGCGTCCACCGGCCTTCTCGATCTGCTCTTTGTACGCGGGCAAAGTCTGGGTGTGGAGCTGAACGATGTGTTGTCCGGCACGAACCTCGCGCGGCGCGAAACCGGAACGTCTATCGACCTTGAAAGGGGAAAGCACGGTGCCGCCGTCGAGGAGAACCTGGCTCGACGCACGGCCCTGACCGATGTCGACACCACCGCGCCCACGCACGTCGTAGACGGAGTCGCCGCTGGGATCTTTCCAGACGCGGACGTTGTATTCACCCGCAGAGAACTGGAGGTCTGGGGGCGAAGAAAGTTGTGGGCTAGCGGCACGTCCGGGGATCCCGGCGTTGACTTGGGGCGGCGTCATGGTGGCGACTCCTGTCGGGAGCGCAATATCGGCCGCGCCGGCAATAAGTTGCCGCTAGAGATCGCGTTTGTGTGTCTCTAGTTTGCCTCGTAGTCCCAACCGTAACGCGCGTGAGCATTCGACGGCATGGTGTTGGTGCAGTCGAAGTGCGACGCATAGAAGGCGCGGCGGAACGGTGAGTAGGTCAAGCCGTTCGGCGTGAACGGCAGCGCGGTGGTGACCGCCGTCCAATTGACGCCTCTGTCCAAGGACACTACGACCGCGTTAGCGGACACGGAGACGATGCGGCCGTCGGGGAGCTCGATGGGACTCGCGCCTCCGGTCTTGCTGCCGTTGGCGACGAGCGTGAACGACTGGCCGCGATTGTCGCTGCGCAACATGCCGCCACTCGAAGCCGCCCAGTAGATAGCACCATCGGATGCGAGGAGCGGCTGCCCCACGCCGCCGACGTTGCTGACCGTGTCCCAACTCGTGCCACCATCGTCGGAGCGAACGATGGCCGGGGTATGGCCGGCCCACGACGCGCCGCAGGCAACCAGGAGCTCATTGGCGTTGAGGACGAGCGTCTGCGTGCAGAAGCCGATACCCGCGGGCAGCCTGTTCATGATGTCGACGAAGCTGACGCCGCCGTTGGTCGAGAGGAACAGCCCCTTACCATCGGGCACGCCCTGCTCGTGCCCACCCGACAGAATGACGCGGCGCTGGGGGTCGGTGAAGTCGACGCTCACCGAGTCGTTGTGTGACTGGTTTTCGGGACCCATGTCGGTGAGCCCACGGAAGGTGGTGCCATTGTCCTCGGTGAGGAAGACGCCTTCCGACCAAGGCGACTCGAAGCCATAGATGCCGGCTTCCCACCATCTGTTGGCGTCCGTCGGGTCGAAGACGATCTGCTGCATGCGATGCCGCACCGTGCCGCCGCCGCCGGTCCCCAACGAGACCCAGCTCGCACCACCATTGGTGCTCGCGTACAAGCCGTGCCGTGCGACGCCGGTGATCAACATGTCGCGCCACGGGCTCGAGAAGATGTTGGCCGCGTTGCCACACTCGGACGCCATACCCGCGAGGTTGTTGGTGACGTTGACCCAATTGGCGGGTGGAACGGGCCCCACCGGCTCGGCATGAGGTGGGCCTCCGGTCATCGGGTCGGGATCGGGGTCGGGACTCGCGCCGCCCGGCGGAGGCGCCACGAGCAGCTCGGCCGGCGGCCCAGCGCCGTCGAGCGATTCGAGGAAGGCAACGAGGTCGGCCTTCTCCTGGTCGTCGAGGCCCAGCGGCTCGATCTCGGTCTCTCCGAGGTAGCCGACGACTGCCGCGGGCGCTACGCCCGGCTGCTTGTGTCCACCTCGACTGAAGTACTCGACTACCTGCGCCAGTGTGCGCAGTTGGCCAGTGTGCATGAAAGAAGGTCGCTGAGAAACGCAGCGTAACGGCGGCGTGCGGAAGGCCCCGAGCATGTTCGGGCCGATCTCTTCGGCGCCGCGATCGTCTTTTCGAATGAATGCGCCGGACACCGTGGCGGGAAAGAGACCGACGTTGTGAAAGCTCTGGTCCGAGAAGAACGGTCCGCTATGGCAGCTCGCACACTTGCCTTTGCCGATGAACAAGGCGGCACCGCGCTGCTCTGATTCAGTGAGCGCCGCAGTGTCGCCGTGCACGAAGGCGTCGAAGCGGCTCGGGCCGCAAGACAGCAGGCGTTCGTACGCGGCAATAGCCTTGCCCGCGTTCATGGCGATCGTCGTCACGGTTTCTTGCTGCGCGTCGCTCAAGGCTTCGTAGTCAGCGGCACCCGGCACACCGTAGAGCGTCCCCTTGCTGCACGTGTCATCGGGCGTCGTCGAGCTGTTGAGCGTGAGCTGGCAACCGGTCGCGGCCGCCGTGTGCTGCGGATAGCCCGCGCCGAGCACCACGGTCGGATCATCACCGAAGATCTCCTGATACTGACCGCTATAGCGACGGGCGACCTCTTGTGCGAAGAACAGTCGCGAGCTGTTGCCTTCGAGCGGTGATTCGAACACCGCCAAGACCTGACGCTGCAGCGTATCGAAGCGGCCGTCCCACATGATGCGCGTCGCATGCCCGACGTCGAGGATGGACGGAGTGCGCCGATTGGTCCAACCTGCCGCAAGGGACAGTTGTTGTTGAATGGTACGCGTGTCGGTGAACGCGTCCCCGGGCACATGACAGCTCGCGCAAGAAACCTTGCCGGTCTCGCCTTGCATGCCGACGCCGTTGTGCTGACCGTCGTTGTCACTCTCGAGCAAGGCGCCCGAGAAACCCGGGTCGAAGAACAAGATCTGGCCTAGCGCCGCCGCTGCCGGATCATCGGCGACCTCATTGCTGGGGTCGGCCGGTGGGGCCGGCAGCGTGCGCGCCGGCGAAAGACTCAGGAGGGCGGCGCGTGTCTCGTCCTGCTCTTCGCCACCAGCACCCGGGCCGAATACTCCGCTATCGCACGCAACAACGAGCAGCGCCGCGAAGATACAAATCGACTTGCTAGTACTGCGCATGGGTTACCGCTCGACGAAGTGAAGGTCGTCGATGAGCTTCTGGTTGTAAGGAGTTGGGAAGGTGTCCGGCTGACCCGAGCCATCCAAGCGCGCAGTGCAGTCGATGTCGTCGTAGGTGATCGTCGCACCAGCATCGACCTGCACGTGCCAAGTGTCGATCATGAACTTCTTTTCGACCGGACCATCGGCGGCGATGCCGTTCACGCTGCACGACTGCTTGTTCCAAGCGCGGAACAACACTTCCTTCTTGCCCATGGGCGTAAGGCCGTTCTTCGGCAGCGACGGTCCGTCGAAAGCGAGATTGTCCCAGAGGAAGGTGTTGGGAGCGTCGCCGCAGTAGCCGTCCTTGCACGGATTGTAAGCCAACTGCGAGAAGCTCACGTAGCCGCGCTCGAAGCCGAGACCTGGAAACGGTGAGCCGTCTTCGTCGGCGTGCTCGCTCGAGTCGAACACCTCGACTCCGTCGACGTGCACGCGCAGCTGCGTCTTCGACACGTAGATGTCGATGTCCTGCTGCTCTCCCGAGGTCGTACCGATCGGACCGTTGGCGTGGGAAAGATAGTCTTTGCGACCGTCGCGCCAGACGATGATGGTGAATGGCCATCCCCCTTCGCCGACGAAATCGATATCGAGCCCATCGCCGTTGCGCGGGCCTTCGGCGATGCGCAAGTCCGGCAAGGTGTTCGAGATGACGGGGCTGATGTGAACGTTCTGATGCATACGGCCATGCCCCTGCATGCTGCTGCGATAGTGGATACGGCCTTCGCGATTCTCGAAGTCGAAGGGCTGCTCGACGCGCGCAACGTCCATGGCGAAACCTCCGTCCTCGGCGTTCAAGAACAACGAGCCGCCTTGGACGTACGGCGAGCAATCTCCCGACGTCTCACAGAGCGTGCCGGTCATGGTCATGTGACTGTGGATATGGAGATCGATTCCCGAGGCAGCCGCGTTGAACGATGCCGGGCCACCCATGCCCTGACCATCGAAGTCTTCGCACCAACCCCAGCTCATACCGCCTTCGTTGCAGAAGCCGTCCTTGGGGAAGATGGGATCGATCGGCTCGAGCGGCGGGTTCTCTTCGCCGGGCTCCTCGATGTCGTCGTCGGCCGGCTCCTCGTCATCGGCGGGGTCGTCGTTGGGGTCGTCGTTCGCGTTGTCGTTGTTGTTATTGTTGTTGTTGTTGTTGGTCGTATCGGTGTTGTTTCCCCCACCCCGCGGCGAATCCCCGGGGCTACCGTCGACCCCACTCGTGCAACCCGCGACTGTCGCGATCCCGAGTAAAACAACGAAAAGCTTCATGATTCTCTCCGAGCGCAACGGGGGTGTGCGCTTCTCTTGGTTAGTGGGGGGAGAGGGTGGAGGCGGGCGGATCTTTTTTTCGGCGGATGACGATTTCGATGTAGCCACTGTTATAGGCTCTCTTCGTCTCATGTCTGCGCGACGGCTCATTCTTCTGGTGCTTTGCGTCGTCCACTTTGGCGTTGCCAGCGTGGGGCACGCCGAAGGACCGCGTCGCATTCTCTACGTGCTGGGAAGCCAGGCCCCCGAAGAGCTATCCGCGGCGGTCCACGCCCAGGTGGCCGACCTCGCGGCGACGCCACTCTGGCAAGTGGAGCCCGCGGAACCGCCGCAGGCCTGGGCGCGACACGCCGAAACGTTGGCCGAGACCAACGACGTGTCCGCGGTGATGCGACTCGACATCGACGCGACGCGCTCGGAGCTCGTCGTCTACCTGCGCGAGCACGACGAAACCTACGTGCGGCGCATCCCAGCGCGGTCGGACTATCCCATGCCGGCGCGGGTCGAAGAGCTCAGCGCCATGGCACGCGAGATCACACTCGCAGTCCTCGAAGGCCGCCCAGTACCGCTCGAGCGCCTGCCGCGGGCGTTCTCGCCCAACCTCCGCGTCGATGCCGGATACCGCGCGACCGGCCTTGCGAGCTCGACGATTCAGCACTCCGCTGTCGCGGGCTTGATGCTGACGCCCGTGTCCTGGCTCGGATTTGGTCTGTCTTATGCCTACGCCTTGCCGGTCCATCTGTCGGACGCTGCGACGCGACTGCGCTTGCAGACACAAGCGGTGCGTGCGAGCGCCACCTTTCGCTTCGGCGGCGAACGCGTCCATGGCGGTGTCGGGCTCGCGGGCAACCTGCAATGGACGCGACGGGTCACCGAAACCGTGCCTCCGTCCGCGCAAACCTCCCCAGCGGCGACCAACGTCGAGGTCGGCGTCGGCCCCCTGCTCGAAGGCGAGCTGAGCCTGGTCTCGGAGCTCGCCTTGGTGGCTACCCTCGGCGCCGATGCCCAGCTGCGGCGCACCCACTACGAAGTACATGGTGCCACACCCACCGACATCGTTCCGTGGCGCCTGAGGCCTTATGGCGGCCTGAGCGTCGCATGGCGTTTTCGCTAAAGATAGATCCGCCCGCTAAACGGCCTAGCGCACACTAAGCTTGCAAGGGGGTGCTCTTAGCGCCGTTGCGATGAAATACGCCGACGATCTCCAGCTCATGAGCCAAGTCGCGTCCCAGAACCGGGATGCGGCCGCGCTTTTGTTGGCGCGGCTGGTGCCGTCGATCCGCGCGTTGTGCCGGGTGTCGCTGCTCGAGCGCAGCGAAGTCGACGAGACCGTCCAAAACGCGTGCATGGAAGTCCTGCGCTCGGCGCCCTCGTACAAAGGTCTCTCGACGCTCGATACCTGGGCGCACACCATCACCTCGCGAGTCATCGCGAAGGCCATCCGCGCGCGCGTGAAGGCGCGACGCCGGATCACGGATTTGGATCTCGACGCGATTAGCGAGGAAAGCGCGCCGTCGGTGCGCGAAGAAACGCCCCGCCCCGTCGAGGAGTATTTGCGACGCATCCCCGAAGACCTGCGCGCGACGCTGGTCCTGCGTCACATGCTCGACCTCTCGATCGACGAGTGCGCAGAGGCACTCGATGTATCACGCAACACAGTCAAGGATCGCCTCGTACGCGGCCGGGCCGCCATGCGGCGCTTTCTGCGACGAGACCTCGGTGCGCCAGAGCCGGGAGATGAGTCATGAAGCCGTCTAGGGATTGCCAACGTTGGATTGCTATAGCAGACCAGCAAGCGCTCGAAGAGACGCCATCCGCGGGCGATCTCGCGTTCTACGAGCGACACCTCGCCGCTTGCGACGTGTGCCGCGACGAAGCCGATGGCTTCTTGGCGATCCGTCGCATCATCGACAACGAGCTTGCTCCGGTGCAACGGCCACGTGCGCGACGCCGGCGATTCGCACCACTCTATGTGGCAGCCGCCGGCCTTGCCGCCGCCGCCGCGGTGCTCTTCGTCATCCGTCGCCCGGTCGAAGTGCCTCCGCCTCCCGCCACCATCGTCGCTGACGAACGTGGTAGTTGCCTCGAGCTCGAAGACGCGACACGCGTGTGCCTCTCCGCGGGTAGCCGTCTGCGTCCGCTCACTGGCGGCGCGGGGTTCGAGCTGATCGTGGGCCGCGTTGCCGTTGCTCTCGAGCCGCAACCCGAAGGACACAACTTCGTCATTCGCAGCGGTGGTTACGACGTCACCGCGCTGGGCACCGTCTTCTCGGTCGACGCCGGCGAGGTCAGCACGGTGCGCCTCCTCAGCGGCAAAGTGGCCGTCACCGAGCGGCGAACCGGCGAACAATGGCTGCTGCCCGCCGAGCATCGCTTCGACGGCGGCGTACGGCCACTGACCAGCGGCGACCGCGAGGTCGTCGAAGGTCTCGTCGGACATGTCGAGCATCGCACCGAGGTCGCGCGCGTCGAGCCGGCACCAGCTCCCGAGCCCGAGCCCGAGCCGCAACCAGAAGTTGCGCCGCGCTCGCGACGCCATGGCCATCCGCGGAAGCAGACGGTCGTGAAAGAGCCCACGCCGGTCCCGATGGCGGTGGCGCCGCAGCCCGAGGCCCCGGCCGCGCCCGATGTCACCGAGCGCCTGCGACGCATCCGCCAGCTCCGCGCCAGCGGACACTACGCCGAGGCCGCAAGCGGCTACGAAGAGCTCATCGCCGCCCACTCGGGGTCGGCCGAAGCGCAGGCCGCGCTGGTGTCGCTCGGCGAGCTGCGACTCGGGCCGCTGCGTGATCCGAGCGGCGCGCGACGAGCGTTCGAGCTCTATCTCAACGGCCCATCGGGCACCCTCGAGGAATCGGCTCGCTACGGCCTCATCCGTGCGTTGCGCCAAGCGAGCAAAGAGCAAGAAGAGCGTCGCGCCATCGGCACGTTCCTGGAGAAGTTCCCCAAGAGCATTCACGCCGCGAGCCTGCGCTCGCGCCTGTCGCAGATGGACGAATGAACCTGTCGTGCCAAAGACTCGCCTCTCTTGCGTTGGTATCCCTCCTGGGATGCATGGGGCAGGTCAGTGGCATCGACGGCTTGGGCAATCCAAGCGGCAACAGCGACAATGATTCGGTCGCGAACCCTGGGGATGCGGGTAGCGTCATCGACGATGGCCCGACCGACATGGGTGGCGACACCGCAGCAGGCGATGGCGATGGCGATGGCGATAGCGGCGGCGACGAGACGGACGAGCCGGAAGAAGAAGACATCGACTGGCCGGACGGTGACCCCGGCTGCGGTCTCGCGGCGGCCGCGTTCTGCGACACCTTCGACGCACCAGCGGCCAACACGTCGGGACGCTCCTTCGAGCTCGACTCGACCCGCTGGGGCCTCGCGCGTAACGAGCCCGGAATAGGAAAGCCCTACGAGATCGGTGTCGGCAGCGTCAGCCAGTGCCGCAGTGACATTCCGGCGAAGGTCGCGCCTCCCGGCGATACGCGGATCTGCGACGGCAACGCCAACGTCCAGAGTCGCCATTTGCTGACCGTCACCGCGGCGCAAAACTACGGCTCGAATGACTACCGCATTCGCCAACCATTCGACTTCGCGAACCGCACCGGCACGATCGTCTTCGACGCCGACGCGTTCAACATCGGACTGCTCGGCTGGATCGCCATCGCGGTCACCGAAGAGCCGATCCCGTCACCGAGCTTCTCCCTCATTCCCGAGGCCGGCAACTTCGAAGGCGGCGTCATCCCGCGCAACGGTCTCACCATCGAGCTCAACGGGGTCTGCGGCACCAGCGACACCATAGTGACCGTGGTCAACGAATACCGCGACTACGTCGACTACACCCACGAGCAGGACACGCTCGCTCCGGAGTGCATCGAGGTCGAGCACCATCGTCTCAATCGCTTCGAGGTGAAGCTCTCACGCACGCACCTCGAGCTCTGGGCGACACCCTACTCCAACGACGGCGTCACCTTCGGTGCCTCGCGGCTGGTCGCAAGCACCGACCTCGATCTCACGTTCACACGAGGCTACGTCCATCTCATCACGCGCAACCATGCTACCGACAAGTATTTCGATGACATGGTGCACCCACCCGACACTCGGGAAGCCTGGGTGGTGCGCTGGGATAATGTCGGCTTTGACGGACCGGTGATCGGTAACACGCGCGAGTTCGAGGTGCCGGACGCCCTGGTGCCGGCACCCGATAACAGCGTCGCAGTCGGTTACATGCTCGCAGACGCGGGCAACGCCACGAAGAGGACCTTGACCATCAAAGGTGTGACCGGCTCGGCGCAGGCCACGCGAGCCCGGCTCGCCATGAACGTGCACTACTTCGGCAACTTCACGAACGCTGGCATCACCACTTGGGGTATCAGCTACCGACTCAACGGCAAGGCCTGGCGCACCTACGATTTGACCACGGCGGAGGAGACGCTTTTCGCGGACGGCGTGCAACTCGAGGGTGACGCGGCCGGCTCGCTGAACGCACTCAGCATCGGTGTCATGGGCCACGTCTTCGACATCGACCGCGATGATCTGATCGACGGCGACAACGTGCTCGAGATCGCGACGTTGAACGTACCGTTCGCGGGCTATCCTCCTCCGCTCGCCAACGTCGACCTGATCCTCACGCTCCCGCCCTAGCTAGTGATCGGTCGCGCGCATCGCCGGGTGGACGCCGAGCTTCTTGCGCACCATGTCGATGTGCTGGCGCAGAATGTAGACCTGCTCCACGTGCGACCCAGGGAGCTTCCTGCTGACGATCGCCTGCTCGATCTTCGCCAGCCGCGTCAGCAAATCAGTGCGCCGCGCGTCGGTGAGATCCGACCGTAGAATCACGCGCTCGACGTCGGCAATCTCGCCGTAGCGCCGGTTGATGCGGCGGCGAATCCGCCACTCGAGAGCCTGCGGGAGCAAGCGGAAGGCGGGGATGAGGATCAAGATGATCGGCAACAGCGAGACCAAGATGCGGTTCACGAAGCTAGCGAGCCAGAACGGCAGGTATCTGTAGGTGAGGCTGCGATCGCCCGACTTGTAGTAACGCGAGGCATCGGCGCTGATCGGCAGCTTGTACGTCGACGGGTTGGGGAACTGGCCGGCCGCCTGCAGCAGCGAGGCGCGACGATGTGCCTGGAACGCGGCCTCGAGCAGCAGATCGACGAGCGCTGGATGCAGGTCCGCTCGAGCGACCATCTCCACGGTCGGCGCCAAGATATGCATGTCATCGGCCGGGATCCCTTCGCCGAGGTCGAAAGCGCCGGCCGGGATGTCGAGCTTGCTGAGATAAGGAAAGCGCCGCACGTAGCCGTCCGCTTGAGCGAACTCGAAGAGCCGGACTCCGTCTTCGCGCATGAGGCCACGCATCATCTTCACCGACGCCGAATCGCCGGAGAGGAAGATCGCATCGGCGCGTCCTTCGAGCAGGGCGTTGGCGGCTTCTTCACCTTCGAGGTTCAAGAGCTGCGCCTTACCGCCGGGCTCGATGCCGTTGGCCTTGAGTAGCGCGAGCGCCAACCACTCCGTGCCACTACCTTCGGGTCCCACGGCGATGCGCTGCTTTTCAAGCTCGGAGAGCCGCGTCATGGTCTTCTGTCCACGATAGAAGATCATCATCGGCTCGTAGAACATGCTCCCCAACGAATTGAGCCCCGGGTGATCGTCGCCGGGCGTGAGCCCCGCTTGCACGAAGGCGATGTCCACGCGCGCCTTCGGATCTTCGAGCTTCGCGAGGTTGTCGCGCGAGCCATCGGTCTCGAGGATCTTCAAGGTGATGCCGTTGCGCGCAAGGAGCGGCTGATACCGTTTGGCCATCCGCGCGAACGTGCTCTCCGCTGGACCGGCCGCGATGGTCAGCTCACGTGGCGGCGCCGAGCGCACGAAGTAAAACACCGCGCAGGCCACCGCGAGCCCCACGAGCACGATCGGCGCGGCCGCCTGCAGCCAAGTCCGCTTGCTGCTTTGCTCACTCACAGCTTCGACCGACCGCTCTTCCGTGGTTGCCATACCCGCTACCTATCAAGGGAAAATGGGGACGCTAACCAATTGTTGAATACGTGTCTGTCCCCGTGGTTCGGATTCCCGAAACGACCGACGAAACCACCCGATATTCGCGACCATGGACAGCTCTCGCATCACTCGCCTTTCCGTCGGCCCCACCACTCCTGCCATGGCTTTCACCAAGGCGGAGCCCTCTCAGGGGCAGCTCCTGAGCGAGCTCCTGGAGTCGCTGAACAAGGCAAAACCGGCGACCGGTAGCCGCAAAGCGACGCCGCAGGAGATTGGCGAGGCACTCAAGCTGAAGGGCGAGGACCTCCAGCGGTTCATTCCTCTGGTCGACGAAGCCGAGATCGCCAGCGACGGCGCGATGAAGCTCCGGCTCCGCGCCGAGTTCCAGTTCAAGCCGCATCCCGAGGCGGACGACTTGCTCATCAAGCGTTCCCTCCAGGCGACGGTCTCGCCGGGCAAGCTCGAGGTCGCCGAGGGTCTTCAAGCCGTGCTCGCGCTCATGAACACGAACATCAAGGTGATCGAGAACGCCACCGAAGAACAGTGTGCGCGGTGTGCGTGTGGTGGCGCGGCTGGGGTCGAAGTTCTTCCCCATCTGAGCGGCTCATAACCTCCCACATCCGCGTCGAGAAAACGTGCACACTCGCGCGGTTTTCTGGGCGAAACGACAATAGCGTTGTACACCTCACGGAGCCTCTCTCCCCCGGGAGTCCGTGTGTCCGCAAAGATCTCCGCGTTCCTTCCCTGCCTCGTCTGTTTCTCACTTCTCACTGCCTGCGGCGACGACGTCGACGACAACGACCTCGACGATAACGACGAGGTCGAGCAGCTCGTCAATTGTGCACGCTCACCCGACGGCACGCCCTGCGGCAGCTCGACGGTAAGCGCCTGCGACGGTGCCGACACCTGCGTCGGAGGCCAGTGCCAGCACAACTACGTCGCGGCTGGTACCGCGTGCGGTGAGACGACGAGCGGTGCTTGCGACGCGGCCGACACCTGCAACGGCGCGGGCCTCTGTCAGACGAATCACTTCCCCGACGGCACGGCTTGCGGCGAGATCATCGACACGGTGTGCAATCCACTCGATGTCTGCAACGGCGGTGCATGCCAGACGCGCTTTGCCGCCAGCGGCACTGCCTGCGGCGACCCCACCGTGGTCGCCTGCAATGGCGCCGACACTTGCGACGGCAGCGGCAGCTGCTTGACCAACCTCGCGACCGACGGCGCCACCTGCGGCGACCCCACCGACACCCTCTGCAATCCCAAGGACACCTGCCTCGCTGGTGTGTGCGAAGTGCATCTCGCCCAGACGAATGACCCCTGTGGCGACGCCAGCACGACCGAGTGCGACCTGCCCGACACCTGCAACGCGACCGGCGAGTGCCTCGTGAACCATGTCGACGCGAACGTCCCCTGCGGCGATGGCACGGTGACCGATTGCGATCTCGCGGACACGTGCGATGGCGCCGGCGCCTGCGCGGTGAACTACGTCAACTTCGGCACTCCCTGCGGCAGCCAGTCGGACACCGAGTGCGATTCACCCAACACGTGCGACGCGACCGGCTCCTGCCTCGCGAACGCTACCGATGACGGCGTCGTCTGCTACGACTGCGCCGCTGGCGCTGGTAGCTGCGACGTGTGCGCCATGTCGGTCTGCGAGAACCGCGCTCAGGCGGTCTGCCTGGCGACCGGGCTCGACACCACGACGGCGGCAGGCAACAGTCACCGCGGCAACATGTTCAACCTCGTCGCCAAGGAGAACGTGGTCATCCGAAGCTTCGATGCCTACCCGCAGAGCAGCACTACCATCGAGATCTACACGCGGCCCGGGAGCTATGCGGGCTTCGAGACGAGCTCGACCGGCTGGACGCTGATCGGCTCGGCCCCGGTAACCTCTACAGGCGGTCTCGTGGCCGTAGCAGTCCCGGTCAACATCGGGATTCGTGCGGGCGAGACGCAGGCCTTCTATGTCACCACCAACGTGACCAATGGGGTCAACCTCAACTACACCAACGGCACGAGCGAAGGCGCCGTGTTCACCGAAGACGCGAACCTCCAGTTCACCGAGGGCGTCGGCCTCGAGTATCCGTTCGCCCAAGGCACGCCGGCCATCTATCGGCCACGCGTTTGGAACGGCCGCATCCACTACGACACCACCAACGTGCTCGACAGCACCGGCGTCACCTACGACAACAGCGTCGCCCAGGGCGCGATGTTCGACCTCGAAGCCATCGCTAAAGCGGACCTAGGCGGTATCAGCGTCGAGCTCGCGGCCGGCACCCATGACGTCGACGTCTACTTCCGTCGCGGCACCTTCGTGGGCCATGAATCGCCGTCGATCGGCTGGGAGCTCATCGGCTCGATTGGCGCGGTCGACTCACTCGGTGGCGGCGCCTTGACCCGCATCGAGTTCGCGGACCGCATCGAGCTCGAGCCGGGCGAGATCATCGGTGTCTACGTGGACACCAAGGTCGCCGACCAGCTGCGCACCCACGCCGGCGGAGTCGTGGGTGACGTCGCGAGCACCAATGGCTCGGTGACGCTCGAGGTCGGCACCACTGTCGGCGCGACCTTCACCCCGGGTGGCGCGCCGGCCGCTATTCGCGCGGTGATCGACATGGCGCCCTGCACGGTCGCCCCGTAGCGGCTACTGCGTCGCAGTCACGGTCACGCGCTGTGACGCGACCTCGCGCGGTTTCTGGGTGGCCGCCTCGACCACCACCTTGACGTCGTAGGTGCCGGGCGCGAGCGGCACGTGGGTCTCGATTCCTGATCCGCACAAGCAGCGGCACGGGCTGCCCGTGAGCTGTTCGCGAATCGTGACGGTGGTGCCTTCGACGCTCGTTTCCACCGCGCCTTTGAGGCAGCAGGCGTGACGCACCTTGTGACTCACGACCACGCCCGCGGTGGTCGCGCCCACGTGCACGGCTTCGGTCATGTCATCGCCGTCGTTAGGCGCGCCCGCCGAGCGTGTGGCGCTAGCGCAGCCCTGGATAGTGTAGCTCGGGCTCGTCTGCGCTGGCGGACGGATCGAGACCGTCTGTGGCAGCTGCGGGCGATGCGGCATCGGTGCGTCCCTGTCCGTCATAGCGGTCTCGCTCGCACCTGCGTCAGACGCTGGCGCGTCCACGCTCGAAGACTTGGTGCAGGCAATCGCGAATGCCAACAGGCTGATCGAGCAGAGCTGCTTCATAGCGGCGGCCACTCCCGCTCGAGCGACGAAACCGCATCGCCGTCACCGGTCGCGCCCGTCGCGTACAAGAGCGTGAACGCTTCCCAGCTCGAGCTTCCCAGCACCAGCTCGTAGCCCAGTGTGAACGACTGGGTGGGATCGAACGCAACCGTGTCCACCAGAATGAACTCGATGCTATTGTCACCGAGCAAGCCTTGGACTGCGTACAACGCCGAGCCGACCTCGGGCGTCAGCTCGGAGTATCCGGCTTCACTGTACTGATAGAGCGTCGATTGCTGCGGCACGTTGTTGGTGTCGTACGTGACGATGTAAATCGCCGAGCTCGCCGTCGATTCGCCGGGCCGCTGATAGTAAAACGGAATGGCCGCGAGCGTCGTGCCGTCGCCCGCTTCCTGGAAGCTCAGGTAGCCAAAGACGGTGTTCGCGCCCTGCGTGACCGTCAACGCGTAGCCATCCCAAGCGCCAATGACGTAGCGATCGGTATCGAGCACACCGAACGAGTCGCCGAGCACGAAGATGTTCTCGCCCTGGGCAACGCCATAATAGAGCCCGGACTCGACGACGTTCACCTCGGTGCCTGCTTCGAGCTGCGCGCCGTAAAGGTACGCGTTGCCGCCGCTCGCCACCTCGACCAGGACTGGGGCTGCGGTGAAGCGCGGCACGACGTCACCCCCGACGTGCTCGGCCCCCTGCGCGGTTTCGAGGAAATTGCGCCACGCGAACACGCCCGGGAGGCTGTCGTAGCTTGCCTTGTAGGCGCTGCGATATGGGGGCCAGTAGACCGCGATGCCGGTCGCCGTCGCCGTGGTGCGGCCGCTCGTTTTGGCGAGGACCGCGGCCTGAATCGCCGCGACGAGCTGATTCGCCGATGCCTGGAGTGTCGGCACGGTTGACGCGATAGCGGATGCGATGTTCCCGAGGTCGAGCATGTTCGCGGAAGCGGCACCCGACGGGTCACGACCGAACTCGAGTGCTGCGTCGCGCGCCCGCACCACCGCCGGGGTCACGGAGTTGTCGGCGACCAAGGCGTTGTCCATGGCGTGCAAGGCACGCTCGACGGCCTTCAAGTTGTAGAGGTCGACCAACGACAGCGTGATGTTGTCGTCGGTGTTCTCGGCCTCGGCTTGGGCGGCAAAGCCGGTGATCAACGCCTGGCCGAGAGCGGTCGCCGTCGACGTGCCGCTCAGCGGCTCGAGCGCGCGATAGTCCCAGCCGTGGCCTGGCTCGAGCTCCTCGGAGCCCAGCAGATATTCGGCGTACTGCCGCAGCGCGAGCCCAGTCTCCAATGCGCCCATCAAACAAGCATCGAAACCGAGCAGGTTGATGCTGGTGCGGCCGAGCGTCGAGAGCGCAACTTCGAGCCCGAGAGCCGTCTCCGCCATGGTCAGCGCGTCGTAGTTGTCGGAGAAGTCGGCGCCGAAACCCGGCCAGGCGCTGCCGTGGTCCCAGAGGATGACCGCGAGCTTGTCGGCCGGATAGGTCTGCGCGCCCCAGACGATGAAGTCACTGAGCCGCGCGCTTTGGCCGTGATTCAGCTCGCCGAGATCGGACACCTGCGTGAGCGAGCCCTCGTTCACGAGCAAGCGCTTGGTCGAGGTGAAGTCGCCGAGACCACCGACACCGGCATCGCTGAAGTCTTCGGCGCGATCGATCTGCACGGCGATATTGAAGCCAGCACGCGTGCCGACGACCATCATCTCCTCGAGATCCATGAGCGCGAAAGGCTCGAGATCGTTGTCGGCCACCATGTAGACGAGGAACGTCCACGACGTGCCACCGCTGCTGTGGACCTTCTCGGCATCGTTCATACCGGGAGGCGGATCGTGGGGCGTGCCCTGATTGTCCTCGTCGCCGCCACCGTCGTTGTCGCCGGTATTGTCGCTATCGCCCGGACCGCGATCGTCATCGTCGGCTTTGTCATCGCCGCCGCACGCCGTGAGCGAGCTGACAGCCGCCAAGAAAAGGACTCCGAGCCAACGACGATACGACATTGCACGACCTCCGGGCCGACGAGCCCGGCGCGCCTCTAACAGAGATGAGGCCGGCTCGTCCAAACCTTCAATGAGCAGCTGCTGGTCGCGACTTGACGCCTTTCACCTTCGCCTTATTCAAGATCTGCCCCAAGCTCGTGAGCGCCGTGTCCTGGAACGTCATGCGCGCCCCGTCGACGCACTGGTTGGGGTCGGAGCAAGGTACGCGCGTGCCACCCGGCACCGTGTTGTGGCACTTGAAGCAGATCTCGTAGGTATCGAGCACCGATGTTCCGTTATAGAAGACGACTTCGTGATGTGGCTCGAAACAAGCGGCGGCGCGTGTGCGGTCGTAGCTCTCGTGAGCGCGGAGGAGCTGAACGAGCTGCTCCAAAGGTTTGCCGGTGATGACCACGGGGCGCTCTGCGTCGACGCAAGGCTTGCCGTCGGTCTCGCGCGCCGTGATGCAACGGGCCGCGGACGACCGAAGATTGTAGGCAATGACCTCGGCACGCGTCGGCGACGGCAAAGGGTCGACGCCGAGCACCGCCATGAGCAGCAACAGTTGCATGGTCGCGACCCTACCTTGCCTTCGGAGCACAGGCCATGAAGGCCTTCACCAACGGGTCGCTCGTGCGCGCCGGGCGCGTGGTCATGGCGTCGACGGTGAACGTTCGCCCTCCGACCGAGCGCGACAGGTCGATGACGGCGAGACCCCGACCGCTGATGTCGCGAGCCGCGAGCGCCGGCACAATGCTGAAGCCACAACCGGCTTGCACCAGTGACAACGCAGTGCTCGCACTGTCGACCATGGCGGCGGTGCGTGGTGCGAGCTTGAGACGCGCGAGAGCGGCGCGTTGCAAATCGTGGCCTTCGAGATCCGGGCGATAGGCGACGAAAGGCTTGCCGCGGAGCGCGGAGATCCGCGGCGCCTTCCTGCCAGGTGCCACGAGATTGGGCTTGAGCACGCAGACCGGCGTGCGCGTGAGGTCGTCGTCGTCGGGTCCACCATAGTGCGCGATCAAGACGTCGGCGATGCCTTCGCGCAGTAGCTCGACCGATGGAGCGCGAAGCTCGTGAAGGGAGACGACGATACGGGGGTGGCGCTGGGAGCAACGCCGCACCCAAGCGGGCAACACCGAGTCGAGCACCAAGCGCGAGGCGTGAACACGCAGCTCGCCATCGAGCAGGTTACGCAGGCGCCCGAGGCCGTCGGAGAGTCGCGTGAAGAGAGGCGTCAGCCAACGATAGAGCTGTCGGCCCGCGTGGGTCGGAACGATGTTGCGGCCGCTACCGCGGACGAAGAGCTCGACCTTGAGAGCGTCTTCGAGAGCGCCAACCTGGCGGTGAAGGCCTGGCTGGGTGATCGGATAGGGGAAGACACGCGCCGCTTTGGCGTAGCCGCCGGAGCGGTAGACCCAGACGAATCCGAGAAAAGCTCCGAGCACCGGGGCGAGCTCCGCCGCGGCATTGCTGGGAATCTCGTGGCGCTCCGTGGTGCTCCAGACGCCGAATTGATCGCTGCGGTCCACGCATCGATTACATCACTTTTAATGCGGTTTTTCTAGCGACGAGCTCGCGGCAAGATCGAAAGCGTTGCAGGAGGTTCCGCATGTCGAAGCCCGTTCCTACCGCCCCGATGAAACATAGCCCCGCGTGGATCGCGCAAACCTGGATATCCTTCGCGATGTCCACGGGTCTCACCATCGTCGGCATCTATGGGCTCCCAGTGGACATCTGGATCAAAGGCTTCCTGCTCATGGGCCTGGTATTCAGCGTCGGGTCCGCGGTGTCGCTATCGAAGACGATGCGCGATCAGTACGAAGCCGAGCAACTGGCGGCCCGCATCGACGACGCACGCATGAGCAAGCTGATCAGCGAGCACGACCCGCTGCGCGTCGCCGCAGGAAAGGTTTGAGCCGATAGCGGTACGCGGTAGAGTGCGGCGCGTGGATACTCGCGCCGCGCCCCAGGCAGCAGCACTCGACGGGACCCTGCGCGCGGTCATCGCCGCGGACAGGCTCGCGCTGTCGGAAGCAGGCGAAAGCAAGGAGCTGCTGCACAAGCGGCTCAGTGTCTTCTACGCTTACTTTGCGCTGTTCGGGTTTTGCGGGACCGTGGTGAGCAGGTTGCGAACGCCGCCGGTCGATCCGGAGAAGTTCGCGTTCGTCCTCAACATGCAACTCGGGTGCACGGTGCTGCTCTGCGCGGTGTACGTGGCGCTCCGCTACTGGATTCGCGAAACGACCGCGATGCGCGCCGTCGACTTGCTCGCGACCGTGATGGTCTCGGTCACCGCGGTGCTGGCGCTCTATGTCGTTCCACGTGCGTTGTCCGTCGACCTCACCGTCATCGCCTTCTTCATTCTCTTCTTCGTGTTGCGAGCAGCGCTGGTACCGAGCAAGCCCTGGCAAGCGACGTTGGTCGCGGCAGTGTCCGCCATACCGTTCACCATCGGCTTCGCGGCGATGTACACGCGAGCGGACGTCTTCGAGCCGCACGCCGCGACCCTCGCGGCCATGCGCGCCATGTTCGGCGGCATCGTCGGCGTCTATGTGGTTTCGAAGACGATCTACGGCTTGCGCCAAGTGGTGCAACACGTCGTGCAGCTCGGCCAATACGTGGTCCACGAGAAGATCGGCGAGGGCGGCATGGGCACCGTCTACCGGGCGAGCCACGCCATGCTGAAGCGCCCTACCGCGATCAAGCTGATCTCACCGGACCGTGCCAACGAGGTCGCAGCGGCGCGCTTCGAGCGCGAAGTCCTGGCCGCGAGTCGGCTGACGCATCCCAACACCGTCGCCATCTACGACTTCGGCCGCACCCGCGGGGGCGTCTTCTACTACGCGATGGAGCTCCTCGACGGCCAAGATCTCGGCCGCTTGGTGGAGAAAGAAGGCGCCCAACCGCTGTCGCGGACAATCGACGTCTTGGTGCAGCTCACCGGGGCGCTCGCCGAGGCACACGACGCGGGCCTCGTGCATCGCGACGTGAAACCGCAAAACATCATGTTGTGCACCCGCGGCGGCATCCGCGATTTCGTGAAGGTGCTCGACTTCGGGCTGGTGAAAGACATCTCGACGCCCGAGGCGCCGAAGCTCACGCGTGAGATGTCGGTCGCAGGCACGCCGCTGTACATGGCGCCGGAGACCATCCTGGCGTCGGGCTCGGTCGGCCCGCCCGTCGACATCTACGCGCTCGGCGGGGTCGCCTACTTTCTCCTCTGCGGCCGCGCACCTTTCGAGGGGTCGAGCTCGGTCGAGCTATGGGCGAACCATCTTCATACGGTGCCCGAGCCGCCATCGCGACACGCGAAGCTCCCACCCGAGGTCGACGAGCTGATCATGGCGTGCCTCGCAAAAGACCCGAGCAAACGGCCGACGGCTCGCGAGCTCCACACGAGGCTGCAAAACCTGCCGCGCGGCCAATTGGCGGGCCCCGGAGTGTAAACGGCTTGGCAGAGTGCTGCCGGAGTGCCTATCTTCCGCTCCCGTCATGGTCCGACACACATGTTTCCTCGTGGCCGTTCTGATCACCGCCGCATGCGAGGTTTCACGCCCGCCCTTGCCGCACCCCGCGCCGGTCAGCTCATCGACGACGCGCGTCGCGAGCTCTGGAGTCGTCGGCCGCGAGTACGCTCAAGCGGTCTATCTCTGCGCTCACGACAACATGGAGCTGGGCTCCAAGAAGCTGCCCGACGGGGTCACGTCGATTGCCTTCGTCGTCCGCGGTGGTCGCTTCGTCGACCCGCACCTCATCCGCGCATCGGGCTCGCCCGAGTTCGATCGCGCAGCGCTCGCCGCGGTGAAGGCATGCGACGCCCGCATCGCGACGCCGTCGGAGCTGCGTGCACAACTCGCGTCGGAAGGGCTCGAGCTGAGCTTCTACGGTAGGAAGGAAGCCTACGTCGCACGCCCGCGGCATGATTCGACCACCGTCGCGCGACGCCGCGCCAACTAGCGCTGCGGGCGCTTCGGTAACCCTCGTCGCGAACGGCGGCCCTGCCATGGGCGCCACGTGGAGCGCCACCGCGGGCAGCCACACCGTTTTAGCGAACGTCGACGATCTCAATCGCTTCGCCGAGAGTGACGAAGCCAACAACACGCGCTCGACGACGCTCGTCGTCGGTACGACACCGAGTGATCCGCCGCCGCCGACCGACCCGACGCCCCCGGGGTCTCCCTCCGTCGGATGGTTGGTGGATGCGACCACCGTCGGTCTCGCGCCGCTGGGCCTCACGTGCAGTCAGCTTCCCGCCTACACCGGCTCCGCGGACATTCCTGCCGGCACCGTCATCAGCGGCAAGCGCTTCACCGGCAACATCAACCTCTATCAGGGCAACATCACCATCGAAAAATCCTGCTTCCGGCCAAGCAGCGCCGGCCGCGGATTGGCGATCGCCAGCACCAGCAATTACAACGGCAACAACGAGCCCGCCAAAGGCAAGGTCATCATCCGCGATAGCGAGTTCGACGGAACCTTGCTCTCCCAAGAAATCGCGGCCTACGCCACCGGGTTCCTCGGCATCGCCGATCTCCAGCGCAACTACATCCACCATTTCGGATCCGGCCTGGGGTTGATGAACACCGGCAATCAGCTGGACGCCTTGGTCGAGCACAACTACGTGACCGACATGCTCGGCTACGGAGACGGCGCGACGACCGGCAATCACTCCGATTCGTTCACCATCCGCGATTTCACCGACGCGGCAAGACCCGATCGCGTGGCGTTCTTCCGCAACAATCGCTTCGACTGCGACTCGCCCAACGCAACCGGAGCGTTCTTCATCCAAGCTTGGGCCGGCCGCATCGACAACGTCTACATCGAGGGCAACCTGCTCGAGGGTGGCGGCTACAACCTCGCACTCGAAGCGAACAACAGCGGCTACAGCAACATCAACGCGACCAACAACCGGTATAGGCCTACAGGCTACGGAGCTGTCTACTATAGTGGAGGAAGCGGCTGGACGACGTATCGCGACAACTACCTCTACGACCCGACCAAGCCCGACGCCAAGGGTGCGGCGCGGTAGCATGCGCGGTCACCGGCTAATAGCTTGAAAGGGTGGGTCCGTTGCCTCGGTCTCGCATACTGTCGATGTCGTGCGCGTCACTCGTGGCGGCGCTGGCCTCGTGCTCCTCACCGGCGACCGGGCCGGATGAGGAGCCCTACGAGACGACGGCTCCCACTATTGGCTGGGCGGTGGATGCGACCACGGTCGGTCTCGCCCCGCTCGGCCTCACCTGCGACCAGCTACCGGCCTACACCGGCTCCCCGGACATCCCCGCCGGCACGACAATCAGCGGCAAACGTTTCACCGGAAACATCAACCTCTATCTGGGCAACATCACCATCGAGCGGTCGTGCTTCAAGCCAACCAGCGCCGGCCGCGGCCTGCCAATCGCGAGCACCAACAACTACAACGGCGACTACGAGCCCGCCAAAGGCCAAGTCATCATCCGCGATAGCGAATTCGATGGCTCGCTCCTGTCTCTCGAAAGCGCCGCGTATGCGACCGGTTTCATCGGCATCGCCGATCTCCAGCGCAACTATGTCCACCATTTCGGCTCCGGACTAGCGCCAATGAATACCGGCGACCAGTTGGATGCGCTGGTCGAGCACGACTACGTCACCGACATGCTGGGTTTCGGAGACGGCGCGACGACCGGAAACCACTCCGACTCCTTCACCATCCGCGACTTCACCGACGCCGTACGACCCGATCGTGTAGCGATCATCCGCAGCAATCGCTTCGACTGCGACTCAGCCAACGCAACCGGCGCGTTTTTCATCCAAGCGTGGGCCGGCCGCATCGACAACGTCTACATCGAGGGCAACCTCCTCGAGGGTGGCGGCTACAACCTCGTGCTCGAAGCGAACAACAGCGGCTACAGCAACGTCAACGCCACCAACAACCGCTACAAACCTACCGGCTATGGCGCTGTGTACTATAGCGGAGGCAGCGGTTGGGCGACGTATCAGGACAACTATATCTACGACCCTACTCAGCCAGACGCCAAAGGGGCTAGTCAGTAGCGGCACGACGCACGTAACCCGTGACGATATCGGGACGACCGGCGAGGAAGGCCGAGATCCGCGGCTCCGTGAGGCGATTCGCGGCCGCGAGGTCACCACGGCCGACGGCGTTGCGATAGTCCGTCGAAGACATCTCGGGGATCGGCGAGCCCACGGTGTCGGCGCTGTCGTGGCCCGCGCGCGAAAGGAACTGCACGCAAGCCATTCTCTGCAGCGCGTCGAAAGCGTGCCACGTGTCGAGGTCACGGCGAATGTCGGCGCCGAGATAGACGACGAAATCACAGTTGGGATGGGCCGAGCGCAGCGCCGTGATCATGTCGTTGGTCCGCGAGATGCCGCCCAGCTGCGCCTCGATCGACGAGATACGGAGCGCGGCCTTGTCCCTGCTGGCGGGCCCGAGGTGCTCGGCAAGGCCAATCTCGAGCATGCGCAGGCGATCCGGGAACGCCGTCATGACCGCACGCTTTGCCGGGTTCGCGTGCTGGAAGACGGGCACGACCCAGAGCTCGTCGAGCCGCACCTTGGTGTGTCTGCCGTCGGTGCCGATGACGCCCTGCTTGAAGCTGGTCGCAAGCTCGCGGATGCGTTGGAGGTGGCTGCGCGTCGGCGGGTCGAAGCTGCCGCCAAAAATACCGACGAGCCGGCGCCCAGGCCGAATCCGCGGCCGGAGAATGACCGAGGCCGCTGGCGCGGCAGCGTGAACGCGCTGCGAAGTGAGGTTTGCCCGAACCGGAAACACGAAACGCCCGACGATAGTTGCCCGACCGGCTTATCGGAGGGCTTCGATTGCGAGTTGCTTGACCCAACGGGCCTCCTCGGTGATCCAGAGCGCCTCATGCGTAACGCTCTCGTCGTCATCGTAGGGTCGCTCATGGCAACTGCTTGCAGTCACGGTCACCACGGTCACGGCCATGGCGGCCACATGGAGAAGCGCTTCGACGGCGCCGAGGCTTGGGCCGAGGTCTTCGACGACCCGAAGCGCGACGAATGGCAGCGCCCGAAAGCCGTGGTCGACGCGCTCGAGCTCACCCCGGCGATGAAGGTTGCCGACATCGGTGCAGGCACTGGTTACTTCACCATGCGCATCGCGCGTGCGGTGCCCCAGGGCGAGGTCTACGGCGTCGACGTCGAGCCCGACATGGTCCGCTATCTCGGAGAACGCGCAAAACGTGAAGAAGTCACCAACGTGCGGCCGGTGCTCTCGAGCGCCGATGATCCGAAGCTCCCGGCCGAGGTCGACCGGGTCCTCGTCGTCGACACCTACCATCACATCGCCAAGCGCGAGGCTTACTTCGGCGCCTTGCGTGCAAACCTCCGCCCCGAGGCGCGCGTGGTCATCGTCGACTTCACGGAATCTTCACCCGTGGGTCCGCCGCCGGAGCATCGCCTCGCCCAAGCCGTCGTCGAGAGCGAAATGATGACCGCCGGCTACCGTCTGGTCGCCGCGCCTGCGCTGCTGCCGAATCAGTACTACTTGGTGTTCGCGGCGCGCTGACGTAGCGCCGCCGTCTCACCGCGCTTCGCCGCGAACTCGGCGCCGGGCTTCCACTCGAGCCATTTCGTGTCTTGGGCGACGCGATAGCCGAGCCGGAAACCAATCCGCAGGTCCGCGACGCCGCCGCTCAAGTCCCAATCGGCGCCGACGACATCCGAAGGCTTGTGGTAGTCCTTGGCGAAGTACTTCGCCGAGAGCTCGTCACCGAAGCCCTTGGGCTTACCGACGTGGTCGTTCCCTTTGTACAGCCACAGAGCCGGCACACCCGCCTTGGCGAACTCGAAGCTGTCACCACGGTAGGTCGTGCCACGCTCCGGGTGCGCGTCAGCGGAGAGCACACGACCGACTTGTTTCGTGACCCATTCGAGCGCGTCGTCGAGATCCGAGACCCGTTCGCCGATGAGCTGCAGATCTTTGGTGGGTCCCCACGGATTCACGCCGTCGAGGTTGATGTTCGCGAGCGTCCGCGCCAGCGGATACAACGGGTTTTCGACGTAATACTTGGCGCCGAGCAGGCCGCGCTCCTCGGCGGTCGTCGCCACGAAGACGACCGTGGACTTCGGGGGCTTTCCGAGCGCTTTGAATGCTTCGGCGATCTCGAGCATCCCTCCCGTGCCGGACGCATTGTCCACCGCACCGTGGAACACCTTGTCGCCTTCACGCTTGTCGTCGCGGCCGAAGTGATCCCAGTGCGCGGAGTAGACGAGATAGCGCGCGGCGTCGCCGACATCGGTGCCGGAGATCTTGCCGACGACGTTGTGGGATTGAACCTGACGCTCCGTCCGCTCGAGCGTCATGCTGAGCTTCTGCCGCAAGGGCACCGGCTTGAAGTCGCGAAGGGCTGCGGCCTTGGTGAGCGCGTCGAGCTCGAGGCCCGAGTCCTTGAAGATCTTGCGCGCCGCTTCCTCCGAGATCCACGATTCGATGGCCGCCCGGCCGGCGTTCTTGTCCGCCGCAACGGTCGCGAAGTTCTCGCGTCCCCAGCTATCGTCGACGACGCTCCAACCATACGCGGCGCGCTCGGTGTTGTGGATGATGAGCGCGGCAGCGGCGCCTTTCTTGGCGGCGATCTCGAACTTGTAGGTCCAGCGGCCGTAGTAGGTCATGCCGCGACCGTTGAAGAGCTTCTGGTCGAGCTTGGTGGGGTCGGCGGAATCGGCGACCTGCGGGTCGTTGATCAGCATGACGATGGTCTTGCCGCGCACGTCGACGTCCTTGAAGTCGTCCCAGCCATACTCGGGAGCGACGACGCCGTAGCCGACGAAGATCATGTCGGTCTTGTCGATCGCAACTTTGGGTACCTGCCGTTGCGAGACGGCAACCAGGTCGCGGTGCGCGAGCAGCTCTTCCTTCTTGCCCTGGGTGTCGAGCTCGGCGCGATACGTCGCCACCGTGCCGACGAGCGGCACCTTTTGTAGGTAGCTGCCGTCGGGATTGCCCGGCTCGAGGCCGATGGCCTTCATCTGCTCGACCAAATACGCGACCGTCACCTCTTCGCCCTTGGTGCCGGGCGAGCGGCCCTCGAAGGCATCGGACGCCAAGGTCTGGATGCGCTCGAGCAAACCTTTGGCGTCGATCGCCTTCTCGGCGCTCTGAAGCGAGCTCATCGGGGGTGCGGCGAGGACAAGGGCAAGGACGAACGCGCTCACGGGGGCTCCTGGTTGCGGCCGGGGTATCACTCCCGACTCGCATCGACAACCATGGAGCTATTGCCGGCTCATCCAGTCCGCGATGGCGATGAGCCAGGCGACCCGCTCACCAGCGCGTCCGCTATGGCGTTGTGGAGCCGGCGTGAGTCCGTGTCGCGCGAGAATCGGGTCCATTTGACCGGGCTTGCTGCGCGTGAAGTTTGCGTAGGCCGTCTTGATGGTCGCCGCGTCGCGAAACGGCACGAGCGCTCGAAGTTGGCGCATGGTGGGATGGTTCCAGGTGACGAGCACGTCGCTCGGACGCACGAACGCGCGCAGGGCGCCGTCGAGCTCGGCGAGTGTCATGCCCTGCTCGACGCGCGCGCGCTCGAGCCCCATGTACGCGTAGCGGCGTTCGTCTACGTGGGCGCCAGGGCGAATCAACCACTCGCAGTGCTCACCGCTGTCCAAACGTTGCAGACAAACCTGGACCAACGCTTCGTGCTCCACACCATCGACTTGGTAGACGACGTATTCGGTGTAGCCCGCGACGAGCGCTTCACGCTCACGCAGCAAGGCGTGTGGCCGGAGCTTTCGCATCGGCGGCCGCTTGTGCCGGTACGAGCCATTCGGTGGCTGCTCGGTATAGGCGATTTGCTGATCGATCATGCGCGCAAAGCGCGAAAGAAGACCGTCCCAGCCGCTGGTCTCGGGCTCGAGCGCGCTCAAGGCATGCACCAACGCTTCGAGCGTCGAGACGTAGTTGTCTTTGGGCTCGCGCCGGATGCGGTAGTTGCTGGGTGGCGGCTGCGCCAGCTTCACGTGCGGCAGATCGGCGAGCCACGGATTGTCGCGATAGAGAACCTTCGCTTGTGACCAGGTGCCGTCGATGGCCACTAGGGCCGTCGGGCGAGACGAAACATCGAGCTCACCGATGTCGCGCGCCTTGGACGAGGGGTAAAGCAGGGCGGCGCCGGGCGGGATCATCGAGGGAAGCACCTCGAGATTCCAGGCCACGTGCACCTGGCATCGTTGCAAGCCGAGGCGCGCCAGGCGCTCGGTGCCGAGAGCGTGCCGCACCTCGCGCGGGTGCTGAATGATGACCGCCTGTGTGCGATTGCGGACACTAGGACCTCCACAGACGCAGACCACCGCTGGCTTGAAGCAGCGGTAGCAATACGCGCGTTGAGGGGAGGCGTCGGTCATCCGTGGCGCAACGTGCAGGCTTGGCGCTGCTTTCGTCAACACGCTAAGGTTTGCGGGTGCACTCCCCCAAGCTCACCCTCTGCTTCGTTCTCCTGGTTTCCGCCTGCGGCGGCGGCTCGTCCGCGAGCTTCGACAAGGTCTACGAAGGCGGCCAATACCACCTGGGCCCGGTCGACTACGACGAGACCGATTTCCACAACGCCTGCGCGCCTTCGACCAAATACTCGCAGCAGGTCCGCCAGGCGCAGGGCAACATGCTTGCCGGCGTTTGGAATGGCCTCGATGACATCGGCAGCTTCTGCGACACCTGCATCCTGGTGAAGACCGCACGCGGCAAAGAGGCGGTGCTCCGCGTCGTCACCTACGGCGCCACCACGACCAACAGCATCGATGTCAGCCAGAACGCCTTCGACGACCTCAACAGCGGTGAGTTCCCGCGCGAGATGACGTGGCAGCTCACCAAGTGCCCGGACACCGGCGCCGTGATCTACGAGTTCCAAACCGCGGCGAACCCGGACTGGACCAGCCTCTGGGTGCGCAATGCGCGCGTTCCTCTCGAGAAGGTCGAAGTGAAGAGCGCGAAGCACTCCTCGTTCACCGCCTTGGAGCGCGCCGCCGACGGCACGCTGACCGACAACCAGGGCTTCGGGCAAGGTCAGTTCACCATCAAGCTGACTGGCATCGACGGCTCGACGTACAGCGACACCTTCGACTGGCCCGCCAATGGACTCGGCGGGCGCACGCTCGTCGGTGAAGGAAACTTCGACTAGCCCAACAGAGTCGCGACTTCGGCCGAGCTCAAGCGCACGAGAACGTGCTCGTGGTTTGCGCCCTCGAGCACCACATCGGCACCGCCACCGGAGCGCGGCCGAAATGCCTGAAGTCCCTTGAACGGAATCTCGCGCACCGGCACGGCTGTGTCGCCCATGCGTTGCAGGACGCGGATCGTTTTGCCACCGTGTACGACGATGTACGGCCCGATGAGCGCGATGTTACGGGACCGGGTGTCGCTGAGCTCGGGCAGGATCGCCCGGTCCACTGGGTTGTTGAGGCTCGGCAAGTCGTAGCGCACGATGCGCCGCTGGTTCTTGCCGTCGTGATGCTGGAGCACGAACACGTGGTCGAATTCGACGGCGACGCCTTCGAGCTTGAAGCCCGCCGGCGGCTGCGCGGTGACGCGATCGAGGTTGTCGGCGCGTTTCGGATCATTGCCATTGAAGCGCGGGTTCAACGACACGAGCACGTCCCGGCTCTTCCCGTCCGTCGAAGCGTACACGATGCGGCCGTCTTTGGTGAGCGCGGGCGCTCCGCGACCAACGTGATGAATGGGGCGCGGCAAAGTCACGCGGCGCGCAAGGCTGCCGTTCGGCGCGAACGCTTCCAGATAGTGAACGTCCCGATTCTCGCTCAGCGACAAGATCTCGCCGCCATGGGTGAGCACGGCCTTCGAGCGGAACTTGCCAGTGGCGACCGGCGAACCGAAGGAGCGGGCGATAGCATTGTCGTCGCCGTCGTGGTTGGCGCTGTGCACCGGGTGAATGAACGTTTCACCGCTGGCGGTGAAACCAGCGAGCTCGCGACCACCGCTGACGAGAACCCGCGATGGGTCCGCGTGAACGGACGCGAGCAGATCGAAAGCGGCGCGCGTCTTGGCGTCGCCGAGGAGATACGTGGTGTCGTTGCCGCTGTCGATCCAGCTGCACCAGGCGAGGCTGCGCAAACCACTCGCCGCAGTGAGCGCTTCAGGCGACCCTGGTGGCAAACGTTCGATCAAGCCCTCCACATACGCGGCGGCCATGTCCTGCGGAACGAGCGTAGCGGTCTTCCCGTCGCGGGTAAGAAACCGCGGGGCGGCGCCGTCGACCGTCGAGCGGTCGAGCACGGCATGAACGAGTCGAGTCGCTAGCGGACGAAAACGTGATTCGCTGGCGGTCCAGGCAATCAAAGCCTCGAGGCCTTCCACCATCGCCGAGTACGTTCGGTGGTCCTTGTGCCCCGCCGCCTTGGCAACAACCTGGCCGATGGAGACTTCGAGCGGCCCGCGCACCCAACCCTTGGCGACCAGCGCCTCGACGGTTGCAACGACACCGCGTTCACCGGTGAGCGGCCACTCGCACTTCGCGATAGCGGCGAGCGCATCTTTCGGTAGCCCCTTCTTACCCGCCGGCATGCCGAGGAGTCGCGACGCGACGTCCGACGCGCCTGCGTTAGCGGCTTGCGGCTGGGCTGTTGCCGCCCGAGTGCCGGCGATGAACGCCTGGTACGCGGCTTCGCACGCGAGCAAGTGCGCCTGCGCCAGACGATATGCGGGCAGGTAGTAGCCGGAGAGGTCGACGTTGATGCGCTCGACCGCCTTGGCGCTCTCGGCTTCGGAGGAGCCCTTGGCCTCGATCCGACGCACCGCGTCCACACTGTTGCGAACCTCCTGTCGCGCCGCCTTCAGCTTGAGGTCGGCTTCGACGAGAGCCGCCGCCTGATGCGAGCCGTAGCGCGCCCAGGCCTTCGCCTCCGCGGGAATGCGACCACCGTACTGATTGCTTACGAGCGCTTCGCGCTCACTACGACCGGCGGTGTCGATAACGTTGCCGCGGATACGAATGATGTCGGTCACGGACCCTCCAGATGGGCACACGGGCCCCAGAGTCTCGTGACAGTTATCGTCCGGCAGCTCTCATCGATTCGTTCGTTGCGGTGCCTGGTCGACACTCGCAGAGGTGACCGGGCTCAGGATCGCCAAAGCTCCACGCCAGTCGCGACGATACGCACTTCGCGGGCGGTACCATCGGCGGTCTTCCCACCCACGGTGCCGCCTTCGCTCTCCATGTGTGCGACCTCGCCGGCGTCGACGGCCTTCACCGAGACGACGCCCTGCACGCGCGCGTGGGCACCGCGTGAGTCGGTCGGCACGAAGAAGCCGTAATCCTTGAAGGTCACACGTGCGCCGGCGGACGCGTCAGCGGTCGGAGCAAGCTCCATCCAACAGCCTTTGACGGTGCAGGCCTGACGAACCTCGCCGCTGAGCGTCATCTCTTTGTCGGCATAAGCTTCGGGTTTCGCGAGCACCTGCGCCAAGGTTGCGGACGCACCGCCATCGCGGATAGCAGCGCCATAGGTGTTGCGCGGCGCGCTCGGCGGCTCGGCCTTGTTACAGGCGCCAAGGAGCAAAATTCCCACGAGGGTGAGCGTCGACTTCATGAGCGCACTCTAGTCCGACGCGTGTTAGGCTGGGAAGCGCGTGAGCGTGGCTCAAGGAGTCACGAAGCGCGGCAGGTTCCGGCGGAACGGGATCTCGTTCGCAGGCTGACCGAGCTCACGCGCCGCGCGATGGCCGCCGTAGATAGCGTGCGCGATGAGCCCCGGCGCTTCGGCGTCGCCGACGAGACGCAAGCTCGCAAACGACGTAGCGTGCGGCTGTAGCGCCGCAAACAGCTGGTCGTTCGGCAGGCGGGTGGTAACGACGAGCAGGGCGTCGGCCGGGCGCGAGCCCAGTGCGCCGGTCCAGCCATCCTCGCAGACCACGCTCTTGCCGTCGAAAGCGCGCACGGTTTGCTGGGTGACGATCTCGACTCCGCTCGAGCGGAGACGCTTCAGCGTTGGTCCGTATTCGAGGTTGTGCTTGAGCCAAGCGCACAGCACGTCATCGGGCGTGACGATGGTGACGCCGCAGCCCCTGGCGACGAGAAGCTCGGCCATGACCGGCGCCATGTAGAAGCCGTCATCCTCGAAGATGACGACGTGGCCGCTCGGGACGCGGCCGTCCATGATGTCGTCGGGCGTGTAGACCGCGGCACGCTCGTGACCGGCCACCACGGTCAAGGCGCGGCCCATGCCGTCACGACGCCAGGTCGATCCGGTGGCGACCAGTACGTGATCTGCCTCGAAGCCGAGCACGTCGTCGGCCGTCAAAGCGGACTCGAGGTAGACCTCGACATTGCCGAGCTTCTTGAGCTGGGTGATGCGCCAGTCGATGACGCGCCGCCATTCGGCGAGCCCCGGAAGCGCCGATTCGCGCGCCACACGGCCGCCGAGCTGGCGCCCCGCCTCGGCGAGGTGGACATCGTAGCCGCGCTCTCCCAAAGCCCGTGCCGCCTCGAGACCCGCGGGGCCGCCGCCGACGACTAGCACCTTCGCGCGCTCGTGCGCCTGGGCGATGCGTTCGGGATGCCAGCCCTTACGCCACTCTTCCCCCATGGTGGGATTTTGGGTGCAGCGGATCGGCGTGATGGTGTTGTCGCCCAGAGTGCAGATGTTGCAGCCGATGCATTCGCGGATGTCGTCGATGCGGCCTTCCTCGATCTTCTTCGGCAGGAAGGGGTCGGCGATCGACGGCCGCGCAGCCCCGATGAGATCGAGGACGCCGCGTTTCACCATGCTCACCATGGTGTCGGGCGAGGTGAAGCGTCCAACGCCGACGACAGGCTTCGTGGTCAGCGATTTCACCCAGCTCGTGAACTGCTCCTGCGAGCCCTCACGCGAGAAACGACTGGTCGACGAGTCACGGCTCCAAGGCGCGACGTTCACGTCCCAGAGATCCGGAAGCTCCGCGATCATCGCGACTACGTCTCTGGCTTCCTCGACGGTGACTCCGTCAGGTCCCATGCCCTCGTCGACCGCGAAGCGCAGCGCCACCGCGCACGTGTCGCCCACGGCATCTTTGGTGTCCTCGAGCAGCTCGCGCATCAGGCGCAGGCGGTTCTCGAGCGAGCCTCCGTAGATATCGGTCCGCTGATTACGACGGCGCTGCAAGAAATGCATCGGCAGGGTGAGATCGTGCCCGGCGTAGATGTAGACGACGTCGAACCCGGCGTGTTTGGCGCGCAACGACGCGGCACGATGCCATTTGCGCAGCTCGCGAATGTCCGCGAGCGACATCGCACGCGCTTGCTGCGGCGACCTGCTCGCTTGAGCGGACGGCGCGATTGCGACCTCGCGACTGAAAAGGTTCGAAGCGGTCGGCCCGTTGTGAACGAGCTGCACCGCGGCGAGGCTCCCGTACGCGTGCACCTTGTCGCACATCATCGCCAGGGCCGGGATGTCGTGGTCATCCCAGAGGCGCGCTTCGACGTACGGCGACAGGTCGCTCGAGGGATGAATCTCGCACTCCTCGGTCGACACCACCCCCCACCCGCCTTCCGCTTTCACCTCGCGCATCGCCGCGTGAGCCTCGGGCATGCGGTGGCCCATGCCGTTGCAGTGCGGCACTTGGAAGAATCGGTTCGGCGCGGTCACCGGACCGACCTTCACGGGCGTGAAGAGAATGTCGTAGCGGGGATCGCGCATAGGGCGGCGCTATGTAGCGTTTCGCGGTCAATCTGCCTACCTTTGACGACGTCGATCTTCGCAATGGGGGGTAAGAGATGAACGGAGCTTCCGCAATCCTATTGGCGCTCGTCGTGGGCGCCGCTGGTGCATATGGCGGTTACAACTACGCGCGGCGAACCGAAGCGCCGGTAGTGGTGACACCGACCGAGTACAGCTGGACGGCCGACAAGGTGTCGGCCGAGATCGCGGAGGCACGCGGCCTGTCGCCGGGCATCGAACGCACCAAGCGGCTCTTCGACATCGTGCGCCACGTCACGCCGAAGGAAGAGCGCGTGGTCATCGAGCGTCTGCCGTTGCAGACGGATGACGGTGTCTCGTACATCGTGCGTGATCGCCTGCTCGACCGTTGGGCCATGGAAGATCCACAAGCAGCCATGGCGTACGCGCAACGCTTGTCCGACCCGGCGGACAAGGAGCGCGCAACCCGCGTCGTCGCCAAGGCCTGGACGCAGCTCGATGCTCCGGCTGCCATGCATGGGGCCTCGCCCGACGCGGTGATGGCGGCATGGGTCGACATGGACCCCGCCGCCGCGGTGAAGCGCGAGCACGCCTTGCCGCTGGTCAACGACGAACATCCCCACGCCGCGATGTCCGCCTGGCTGGCGCGCGATCCGGAGAGCGCCATCAAGTGGGCGCGTGACAATCCCAGCTCCCCCGAAGCCGCCAGCTACGTCGCCCTCATCGTCGCCGCGAAGCCGGTGCCCGAGGCCAAGGAGTGGGTCAACGCTTTGCCGCAAGGAGACGTCCGCTCGAGCGCACAGGGCCAGTTGGCGCTGATGCTGGCGTCGGCGCAACCCAACGAAGCCTTGCGGCTGGTGCGCACCATGAACGCGGGGCCGGCGCGCGCCAATGCGGCGGCTGGCGTGCTCACGACCCTGCGTCGCACCGAGCAAGAAGACATCGCCGACGAGTTCCTCGAAACCGCGCCCCTGAGCTCCGAGGAGCGCAAGCTCATGAATCAACGCATCTCGGCGATGGCCCGCGCCGGGCGTTAGGCGGGTTTGGCGGGCGGAGCGTGGCTCGGTTCGCTACCCTTCCCACGATCCGCCGCCATGCCGACTAACTCCTCCGTGAAGACCCAGTTCGCCAAGTCGGTCATCGCGCCGGTCCTCTGGCTGTTTCTCGTCCCGGGTATTGCCGTCGTCTTCATCCATCTGGCGCGCGGCAAGGTGCGTTTCGGACCATACGCCGGTCAGTTCGTGCAGGCGCACGAGCTGGCACACGGTGCCTTGTGGTTGGGCGTCGCGGCAGTCGTCGGCGCCGTGCTCCTCGGGTGTTTCGCCTTCACCAGCCGGGAAGCGCAGCTGTGGGCTTTCACCTTCGGCTGGCGGGCGCTCACTTTCGTCGCGGTCATCGAGATCTGCTGCAGGGTGCGCTCGCCACCTGGATGTCCTACTGGGTGACCGCCATCTACCTGCAGATCTACTCGGTGAAGCTGGTGGCGGTGATCGGTATCGTCGCCCTGGTCGCGGCATGGACGGCGATCCGCGGCATCTTCCGCAGGCCACCGGAGGGCCCACCGCTCGAGGCCGAGGAGGTACATGCCCAGGACGCGCCCCGCTTGTGGACGCGCTTGCGCGAGCTCGCGACGCGCCTGCGCACAGCGCCACCGGCACACGTGGTCGCCGGCATCGACGACAACTTCTTCGTCACGGAGAACGGAGTCACGCTTGCGAATGGAAAGCTCTCCGGACGCACGCTCTACGTCAGCCTGCCGCTACTGCGGACACTGTCTTCGTCTGAGGCCGACGCGGTCCTGGCGCACGAGCTCGCTCACTTCCAGGGCGGGGACGCCGCGGCGAGCGGCCAGCTCGGACCGCACCTCGTGCGCTTCGGCAACTACCTCATCGAGCTCGGGAGCAACGGCGCCACCAAGCCCGCCTATTATCTGCTGCGCATGTTCGGCACGATCTTCGAGCTGGCGCTCGCGAAGGAGCAGCGGCGTCGCGAGCTCATGGCGGACACGACCGCGTCGCGCATCACGTCGCCCGACGACATCGGGCGTGCCCTGGTGAAGACCACGGCGTACTCGAGCTTCCGCGCCACCACGGAGCAGACGCTCTTCGCCCAGGACGCAGCGCACATGGCGAGCCTCGGGCTGCGCGATCGGATCGACGGCGGCCTGGGTGCGCACGCCGCCTCACCGCACTTCGCCGAGACCTTGAAGTCCCTCCGCACGCCGCATCCGTTCGACAGTCATCCTGTGCTCGAAGAGCGCTTCCGCAACATCAACACGCGCGTCCGAGTCGACCAGGCGGCGGAGGTCATGAGCGCAGCGCGCGCGGGCTCGTGGACCGACGACATCGGCACCGCGGGCGCCATCGAGCAGCGTCTGTGGGAGGCGTACGAGGCCCGCTTTCGCGAGCACCATGAGCAGAGCCTCGCGTACCGCTATCGCCCCGCCAATGACGCCGAGCGCGCCCTGGTCGACCGCTACTTTCCCGCGCACACGTTCGAGGCAAAAGACCACGAAGTGCGCATCACCCACGAAGGCCTCGTGCTGCCGGCCTTCGATCTGCCGGTCCTACCGTTCGCCCTGATCGTCAAAGCGGAGATCAAGCAAACGAGCTTCGCGCACGAGCTCAAGCTCGAGTACGGGCCTCCGGGGGCCACGAAGCGCACCAAGGTCAACCTGCGCAAGCTCGGGAAACAGGCCGAAGCCCTGAAGCTCCTCTTCAACCAGTACTGGGCGCGCGACCAAGCCGCACGACAATACGAGCAACTTCGCCGGAATGCTGCCGATATCAACGGATGAGCCGATAATCGGGAGAGTGTTGCAGCATGGTTGCGGTCAGTATTTACGCGGAGGCCCCCGCGACGAGCGAAGAACGAGCGGCGGCCATCGCAGCCTATCGGGACGAAGCGAAGCAGTCGCTGGCCACTGGAGTCGGCAACCTACCGACCTCGAACGCCGCCTGGATCGAGCACATCGACCTGTTCACGCAAGGCTGCAAGCGCAACAACGATCTCGCTATCGCGGACCGCCGACTCATCGGGTCGCTGGAGTACGATTTCGGAGGGCACTGGCGCTTCGGTCTCGAGCTCATCCGCGCCGGTATGGAAGTCGCCATGCCTCACCAGCAAGAGAAGGTGCGCTCGAGCAACGGCGCCCAGGGCGAGCGTGACGGCTACAAGCGCCTGCTCACGAGCTTTCAAGTCGCGACCACCGCGTTTCACGCCTTCGGCAATCCGGCGCTGCGCGGCTCGAGCATCCACTAATGCGGACAGCCGGTGTCAGATGGACGCCGGCGCAACGTGGCATCATCGATGCCACCACGGCCGCCCTCGGCCTCGGCCTGGGCAATCCGGACCGGGTGCTTCCGCGCGACCCTGAAGGTCTCCTCACGCGACTCGAGAAAGCCGCTGACGATCCGTACGCGCGACGTGACTTGCTCTCGTGTCTCGCCGGCCCGGCGAAGGTCGGGCTCGATTCCATCGCGGGTCGTCTCGGGATCCTCGAGGCCGGCATGTTCGCCACGCTCGAGCACATGGATCGCGTCGCGATTCCCAACGCTCGAGCCCAGGCGCGCGAAGACGCGGAATGCGCGGACCTGATTCCGTATCGCCAGGGTCTGCGAAAACGGCTAGCGAACGCGGGTGAAGCGGTGCGCGCCCAGATCGCCGTCGGCAAGTAGTCAGGCGACCTCGAGCTTCCCTGCGAGGCTCGCTACCGCGGTCACCAGCTCCGCTGCGTCGACAGGCTTGGGGACGTGCGACTGATAGCCCGCCGCGAGGGCCCGGCGCCGATCGTCTGATCGCGCGAACGCGGTGAGCGCCATGGCCGGAGTCGCTGAGCCGCGGTCAGTCGGCAGCGCGCGCACGTCGCGGATGAAGTCGTAACCGTCGCGCACCGGCATGCCGATATCGCTGACCACCACCGCGAAGCGTCGCTTCTGCAGAACGCTCAGGCCCTCATCGGCGGACGATGCGAGCGTGACGCGCGCGCCGGCACTCTCGAGCACCTGCTTGACCACCGCGCCCGCGTCTGGTTCGTCGTCGACCACGAGCACTTCCGCCCCAGCGAGAATGTCGGGGTCGATCACCTGCGGTACCACGGCGCCATCGTCGATGGTGTCGTCCGTCATCACACCGGTGCTCGTCATGTCGACCGCCGCGATCGGCAAACGCACGACGAACGTGGTGCCGAGCCCTAGGCCGGGACTCGTCACCGCGATGCCGCCACTGTGGAGCTCCACCAGCTCTTTGGCGATCGACAAGCCCAACCCGAGGCCGCCATAGCTGCGAGTCGAGGACGAGTCCGCTTGGCGGAACCGCTCGAACACGTACGGCAGAAATTCCGGAGCAATGCCGATACCGGTGTCGCTGAAGCGGACTTCGAAGTGACTGTCGACACGGTCCAGGCACACGCGCACCGCGCCGTCACGAGGCGTGAACTTGATGGCGTTGTGCAGGAGATTCCAGAAGACCTGCTGGAGACGCGCTGGGTCACCGCGCGAGACGGCGGCCCCATCCGCCGCCAGCTCGATAGTGACTCCCTTCACGTTCGCAGCCGGCCGCACCGTGTCCATGGCCGCCTGCAGAGAGCGGGTGACGTTGATCTGGCGCGGCTCGATGCGCAGCTTGCCCGAGACGATGCGGTTCATATCGAGCAGATCTTCGATGAGCTGAACCTGAACACGAGCGTTGCGCTCGATGACCGCTAGCCCATCCGCGACGTCCTGTGAGCCACCGCCTTGCAATCGGATGAGCTGCGTCCAGCCGAGAATGGCGTTGAGCGGCGTGCGGAGCTCGTGACTCAACGTCGCAAGGAATTCGTCCTTCATTCTGCCGAGGTGCTCGGCCTCCTCACGACGCGACCGCTCGTACTCCAGGCGTTCTTGCGCCAGCGTCCGCTCGATCCGCGTGCGTTCGATGGACTCCCAGCAGCGGTTGGCCACCGCCAGAAGGAGCTCGATCTCGTCTTCGGACCAGACGCGCGGCACCGCCATATGCACCGCCATCGCGGCCACGAAGCGTCCAGCCTTGTGCAGCGGCACGCAGATGACCGCGCGAATCTTGGTGAGTCGATACGAATCGCGAACCCGTTCACAGCGTGTGTCGGTCTCACTGTCGGTGACGATGTAGGGCTCGTCGGCGCGCATCAGGCGCAAGCACTCGTCTCCGAACTGAGCGAAAGTGTACCGGCCGACGATGGTGTCGACTCCGTTATTGTAGTCACCGCTCAGATTGAAGGTGTCCTGGTCGGCCTCGACATCCGCGTACGCGCAACGGTTGACGCCCATGTGCTTGCCGACGATGGTCGCCGCCGTCTTGGTGATGAGCGGCGCGTCGGTCAGTGGTCTTAGTGCGTCGTCGATGGACAATAAGACGCCATAACGTTGTTCACGCCGCGTCAAACGCTCTAGCTGCTCGTCCATCGACGGCGACACTCTCCCGGTTTCAGTTCTCGGGGCGAGGCGTCGAGCTCAGCTCGCGGGCCGCGCTCGCCGCGGGCAACCTCGTACACGGCAACGTGGTCATACCGTCGGCGGGCATGACCGCGATAGCGTTCGCGGTGTCGCAGATCGCAAGCTTCACTTGGAAGGCCTGCTTGGCGACGGGACGCTGCGGGTCGAGCGCGTCGACCTGCCGTGCGAGGTCTGCGATCAACGGGC
>CAZAER010000029.1:0-61952 GCA_964484195.1 uncultured Bdellovibrionales bacterium
GACCACCGAGATTCGTTCGATCTCGAAATACGGTGTCTCCGTGGTGACCGTCGTGTTCGAGGACGGCACCGACATCTACTGGGCACGGCAGTTGGTGAACGAACGCATGAACGAGGCTCGCGACGCGGTCGGCGCTCAATATGGTGAGCCGGAGATGGGCCCAATCTCGACCGGTTTGGGAGAGGTCTATCAGTTCGTCGTCCGTAACCCATCGCTGACCCTCATGCAGCTCGAGGAACAGCTCGACTGGTACATCGCGCCGCAATTGCGGATGGTACCGGGCATCGTCGAGGTGAACAGCTTCGGCGGTGAGGACAAGCAATACCAGGTCGTGCTCGATCCCGGCCGCCTGCAGGCCAGTGGTCTGTCGATAGCGCAGGTCATCGATGCGTTGAAGAAGTCGAACGCCAATGCGGGTGGCGGCTATATCGAGCATGAGCGCGAGCACTTCGTCATCGGCACCGACGGCCTCGTGACCAGCCTGGACGATCTACGCAACGTCGTCATCGACGCTACGCCTCAGGGTGTTCCCATCACCATCGCTACGGTCGGCGACGTACGTTTCGGCGGACGGTTGCGACGAGGCGCGGCCACCAAGGACGGTGAGGGAGAAGTGGTCGTGGGCGTCGCACTCATGTTGATGGGCGAGAATTCGCGCACCGTCACCGAGGCCGTGAAAGCGAAGCTGGCAGCAATCGAACCGACCCTTCCCAAGGGGACGAAGCTGGAACCGTTCTACGACCGAGCCGAGCTGGTGAATCGCACCATCGCGACGGTTGGCAAGAACCTGCTCGAGGGCGCATTGCTGGTTATCGGCGTCTTGCTCTTGCTCCTCGGTGACTTGCGCGCTGGCATCGTCGTCGCAGTGACTATCCCGCTGTCGCTGCTCTTCGCAGTCACCGTCATGAATGCGGTCGGCCTTTCGGGAAACTTGATGAGCCTCGGCGCCATCGATTTCGGTCTGCTCGTCGACGGCGCGGTCATCATCGTCGAGAACGCCGTGCGGCGGCTCTCCGAGAAACAGGCTAGCTCGCCGACGCCATTGACCGGCGATGAGCGCGTCGCGATCGTCGAGGAGGCGACCCTGGAAGTGCGCGCCGCGAGCGTCTTCGGCGAAGCCATCATCGCCATCGTTTACCTACCGGTGCTGGCGCTCTCCGGCCTCGAAGGTAAGCTCTTCAAGCCGATGGCGACGACGGTGCTCCTCGCGCTCGCCGGTGCCTTCGTCTTGTCACTGACACTCGTGCCAGTCCTAACCACGCTGCTAGTGCGGCCGAGCCGGGAGCACAGCGAGACTTGGCTCTTGCGGCGAGCCCACGCGCTCTACGTGCCGCTCCTGCGCAAGGCAATGCACCGACGTGTAGTCACGATGACCAGCGCCGTCGTGGCGTTGGCCATTGGCCTTCTCCTATTCGGACGGCTGGGCGCGGAGTTCGTCCCGCAGCTCGATGAAGGCGACCTCCTGGTCGAGGCGCGGCGCATCACTGGGGCGGCCCTCACTGAGTCCGTTAGAACGGACCTGGCCCTCGAACGCGCCATTCGCGAGATCCCCGAAGTTGGGCAAGTGGTTTCGCGCATCGGTTCGCCCGAGGTGGCGACCGATCCCATGAGCATCGAAGCTTCGGACATGTACGTCGGTCTCAAGCCACGCGACGAGTGGCGATCGGGTCTCACCAAGGCGGACGTCGCGCGCGAGCTCGAGGAGGTCGTCGAGAAGTCACCCGAGATTGGGGGGGCCATCTCACAGCCCATCCAAATGCGTACGAACGAGCTGGTTGCAGGCATCCGTTCCGACATCGGCGTGCTCATCTACGGCAGCGAGCTGGGTGAGCTCGCGCGCCTGGGCGCCGAGGTGGCGGGCGTGGTTCGCACGGTACGCGGCGCGGCGGACGTGCGCGTCGAGCAAACGCAGGGGCTGCGGTACCTACGCATACGGCCGGACCGCAATCGCTTGGCGCGCTACGGCCTGACCATCGAAGACATCAACACGATCACCGAGACCCTCGCTGTCGGTCACCGCGTCGGCCAGGTGCTCGAAGGGGAGCGACGCTTCTCCATCGTGGTGCGCGCCAACCACGGCTTTGCGGGCGATCTCGAGCCACTGCGCGCGCTGCCCTTACGTTCGGTCACTGGACAGGTGGTGCCGCTTGGTGACGTCGCCGAGCTCGAGATGATCACCGGGCCAGCGCAGGTCTCACGCGAAGGCCTATCGCGTCGCCTCACCGTCGAGGCCAATGTCCGCGAGCGTGACCTTCTATCGGTGGTCGACGAAGCGCGCGCCTTGGTCGCCGAGCGCGTGAAGCTCCCAGTAGGCTACCGCATCGCCTGGGGCGGACAGTTCGAGCACTATATCGAAGCGCGCCAGCGCTTGTTGGTCGTCGTACCTTTGGCGCTGGCGCTCATCGTGTCGCTCCTTTACCTAAGCTTTAGGTCCTTGCGCGTCGGCCTGCTTATCTTCTCCAACGTACCGTTCGCCATCGTCGGCGGCGTGTTGGCCCTTTGGTTGCGAGACATCCCATTTTCGATCTCGGCGGGCGTCGGCTTCATCGCGCTATTCGGTGTCGCGGTCTTGAACGGCCTCGTGCTCGTCGCCTTCGCGCGCCATCTCGAAACGAATGGCGTCGATCACGTCGAGGCGATCCGACAAGCGGCTGAACTGCGTTTGCGACCCGTGCTCACGACCGCCCTCGTAGCGTCGCTGGGCTTCATTCCGATGGCGTTGTCGACAGCGCCGGGGTCAGAAGTGCAGCGGCCGCTCGCCACCGTGGTGATCGGCGGTCTGGTCTCCGCCACGCTCCTGACCCTGCTCGTGCTACCCGTGCTCTATGCACGCTTCGGCCCGCGCAAAAACGTGTCGCAAGTTGCGACACTCGAGCAGGCCACGGCGGTTTCCCCCAGGGCGTGAGCTTGGCGCGCGACTTGCTGCCGGTGAGTGCATGTTCACCCGCTGCACGACCGCGTCGCTCCTCGGCATCGAAGCTCTGCCCGTCATCGCGGAGGTGTTCAAAGGAGGCGGCATCCCCGGGATTCACATCGTCGGCCTGGCGCGAGGTGCGATGCGCGAGGCCCTACCACGCATCACCTCGGCGGTGAGCGGCTCGGAGCTCACGCTCGCCAAGGAACGCACCATCGTGAACCTCCTGCCAGCCGAGCTTCCGAAAAGCGCGAGCGCTCTCGACCTCGCGGTGGTCATTGGCCTGCTCAAGATCTACGGCGCGCTGAAAGATGCGAGCCTCGAGGGACGCATGTTCTACGGCGAGCTATCGTTGAGCGGAGCGCTGCAGTCGGTACGCGGGGCGCTGATGGTGGCCGATCTCGCGCGACGGCGTGGCGATCGCGAGCTCATCCTGCCAGCCGCGAACGCCGACGAGGCAAGTCACATCGGTGGCATAGACATCATTGGCGCGCGCAACCTGAGCGAGGTCGTCGACCATCTGACAGGGGCAAGGAGTATCGCGCCCCATGTCAGAGCTCCGCGGGCACGCGCCATCTGGCGCGGTCCGTGTCTATCGGAGGTGTACGGCCAGCAACGTGCCAAGCGCGCCCTCGAGATCGCCGCGGCTGGCGGCCACAACATGCTGATGATCGGTCCGCCGGGGAGCGGCAAGACGATGCTGGCGCGACGTCTGCCGACGATCATGCCGCCGCTCACGGCGGAGGAGCAGATCGAAGCGATGCGCGTTCGCTCGGCGGTCGGCGACTTCGACCGCCCTGACGACGTGCGGCCATTTCGCGCCCCGCATCACACCGCAAGTGACGTCGCGCTATGCGGTGGGGGCTCGCCGCCACGTCCCGGCGAGATCTCGCTCGCCCATTGCGGGGTCCTGTTCCTCGACGAGCTTCCCGAGTTCTCACGGCGGGCGCTCGAGGCGCTGCGTGAGCCGCTCGAGGACGGCATCATCCACGTAGCGCGAGCCGCGATGGCGGTCATGTTTCCGGCGCGGAGCTTGTTGATCGCCGCGATGAACCCGTGTCCGTGCGGTCACTACAGCGACGCCATGGAAGCATCGGCACGTCCGTGCTTGTGCGGCTTGGACACGGTTCGCCGCTATCGCTCGCGGATCTCGGGGCCGCTCCTCGACCGCATCGATCTGCACGTCACCGTCGACGCGGTTCCTTACCGGGAGCTAGCACGTCGCGACGTCACGGCCGAAAGCAGCGACGTGGTTCGGAGGCGGGTCGAGGCAGCCCGCGGCCATCAGGAGGCTCGGCTCGGCAACGGCCGCAGCAACTCCGGCATGACCCAACCCGAGCTCGAAGCATGCGTGCACATGGGCAGCGACATCCTCGGGCTGCTCGAGCAGGCTATCGAGCGACACGGCCTATCGACGCGCGCAGTGACCCGCGCCTTGAAAGTGGCGCGAACGATCGCTGATCTCGCGAACGCGACCGATGTGAGCATCGAGCACGTGCGGGAGGCGCTAGGGTTTCGAGTGCTTGATAGAGAGCCGCTAGCTACTCCGCTAGCGGCTTGAGCTCGATCGACTCAATGTTACGCGAGGGCGCGGACCGACTTGGCCTGCAGGCCCTTGTCGCCACGAACGACCTCGAACTCCACGCGTTGACCCTCGGCGAGCGACTTGAAGCCGTCTGCCATGATCGCGGTGAAATGGACGAACACGTCTTCCCCACCGTCAGCGGGGGTGATGAAGCCGAAGCCTTTGCTGTCGTTGAACCACTTGACCGTACCGCTCGCCTTCTCCGTCTGCTCACCTGACATACTGCACCTCAGCTCTCTTTGACTTGTGTCGGTCGACCAACCGACCAGGAAACCAAAGCAGTCAGCGTGCTCAGTAAAAAGCTACTTCCCACGTCTGACCACAGGCCCCTTGTTTAGCGTGATCGAATCAAATCTCGCAACAACAATCACCCCAAAAACCCTGACAAGGTCATTTTTGTAGGGTTAAACACCACAAAAATGGATGGTTAATCGCGTTATACATGGTAAATATGGATGAAAACAGAGATATCATGAAGGAAAACGTTCAACGTTCACGGTCGTCGAGGTGACCGCTATCGCGGCCACTGAGAGAAGGGGAAGCTAACGGAACGTCAGGTCAGGCGAGCGTCGCCCCATGCTCACGCATCAGCTCGTCGAGCACCCGCCGCGCTCGCTCCTCGGCCTGCTCCATGGTCTCGTTGGCGGCCACGGTTTCCCTGACTTCGTAGTAGCACTTGAGCTTCGGCTCGGTCCCTGACGGGCGCACGATCACCCGCGAATCATCGTCGAGCAGGTAGATCAGCACGTCGCTCTTGGGGAGGTCGATCGCCTCCTGCGCCCCGCTCCGCATCGTCGTCGTCGCGGTCGCGAAGTCCATCGTCCGCTCGACCGTCCGCCGTCCCACCTTCTTTGGCGGATTGGCGCGCAGCATCGCGCCCACCGAGACGCCCGGCTTCAAAGCCAAGCTCTTCTGCACGGTCAGGAACAACCCGTGCTCACGGTAAAGCTTCTCGAGTCGTTGCCAGACGCTCTCTCCACGCTCGGCGCAGCTCGCGGCGAGCTCCGCGAACGCAACGACGGCCGAGACGCCATCCTTGTCACGGACCAGCTCGCCGACGGTGTAGCCGAGCGCTTCCTCGTAACCGAACACGAAGCTCTGATTGCGGGCGTGGCGGGTGATGGCCGCGTTGGCGATCCATTTGAAGCCGGTCAGGGTCTCGAAGTAGTCGGCACCGCGGGCGCGGGCGATGTGTCCCAGCATGCGCGATGAGACGATGGAGCAACCGACGACCGGGTTCTTGGGCTGGGCGGCGATGAGGTCGTCGCCGAGCAGGACCCCGACTTGGTCGCCGGTGAGCATACGATAGCCGCCGTTCGCATGCGGCAGACCGACTGCCAGGCGATCGGCGTCAGGGTCGTTGGCCATCACGAGGTCGGCTTTGACCTTGCTGGCCAGAGCCAAGGCGAGGTCCATGGCGCCCGGCTCCTCGGGATTGGGGAACTTCACGGTGGGGAAGTTTCCGTCGGGCTCGCGCTGCTCCCGCACGGTGTGCACCTTGGTGAATCCGGCACGCGCCAGCGCGGTCTCGGTGACGCCGGCACCGACTCCGTGCAGCGGCGTATAAGCGATGACCATGGAGTCGCGTTTCGGGCTCGCCGGGTGCACCGACAATGCCCTTACCGCCTTCAGATAGGCTTCGACGGTGTCGTTGCCGAGCATGCGCACCAGGCCGTCTTTCACCGCCTGGTCGGGGTCCCGCCAAAGGATCTCGCTCTTGGCAGCCTCGTCGATGGCGCGTGCGATGCCCTCGTCGATGGGCGAGATGATCTGGGCGCCGTTCTCCCAATAGACCTTGTAGCCGTTATAGTCCGGCGGGTTGTGGCTCGCCGTGATCATCACCCCGGCGGCGGCGCCGTACTCCTTGACCGCAAAAGCGGTCAGCGGCGTCGGCAGCTCGCGGTCGAACAAGTGGACGATGATGCCGTAGCCGGCGAGGACGGCCGCGGTGTCGCGCGCGAACTCACGCGACTGGCGTCGTCCATCATAGCCGACAACGACACCACGCCGGCCGGCTTCGCGAACGTGCTCGAGGAGGTACGCGGCGAGGCCGCTCGTGGTCTCGCGGACCACCAGACGGTTCATGCGATTGGGACCGGCGCCGAACAAGCCACGGAGGCCGGCAGTGCCGAAAGCGAGACGGGTGGCGAAACGGTCGCCGAGCGCGGCGCTGTCGTTCGCGAAGAGGAGCTTTTCCACTTCCGCGCGGGTGTTGGGATCGGGATCGCGGGACAGCCAAAGACGGGCGGATTCGATGTGCGACATGCCCGGAGAGCTACATGCTTCGCTTCACCAGATCCACAAACTCGGCCGCCAACAAGAACGTCATTTCGACGTTTCCGAAGCGAAGGCGCATGCCCGACTCGACCACCACGGGGCCGCCCTTGTTCTTCTCGGGGACCTCTTCCTCGTCGACAGCGGTGCCGTTCTTCGAGCCGCCGTCTTGGAGGACGAACTTGCCGCTGTCGCTGAGCCGGAAGAATGCGTGGAACTTCGAGACCGATTCGTCTTCGATGATGACGTCGTTGCTCTTCGCGCGGCCGATGGAGATGAAATTCGGGAACGGCGACCTACCGGTCCGGCGGACCGGGAACACGGCGAAGTTGAGCTTGATGGCCGGAGTCCCCGGGGCGCTGCTTTCGGCCATGGTGTCGATGGCAACCGTGGCCTTGGTACGCGGGACCGGTTTCAGGGTCTGCATGGGTGCTTCGTGCACCAAGAACGCATCACCGTGACGTTGGCGGAAATCGTCGGACCCCAAAAGCCGAGCATCTGCCACGTAGTTGGACAGGGTCTCGTACTCGCCCGGCGTCAAAACGACGTTCATCGATGAATTACTATCTCCACGCAGGGTGCCGGCGATCAAGCCTCAAATGGCGTCCGGGCGCGCCGAGCCCATTAGGAGCCTTCGTCGTCGTCCGTCGGGTCGAGGCATTGCGGGTCAGCGAGGTCGATCCCGTCGCCCGCGCCGTCGTTATCGATCCCGTCTTCGCAGGCGAAGGCCTCGGTAGAATCGCCCGGAGAGGAGCAATCCGGGTCCCCGCCGCTGGGCTTGTAGTCGATGAGCCCATCGGGGCTTGCCTCGTTGTCGAGCCCGTCGTCGCACTGGATCGCGGCGTTGGTCTCGGTGGCGTCGGTCGGGCCTTCGCAGCCGATATCGCCGGCTCCGCCCTGCACGTAGTCCGTGGCGCCATCGCCATCGTCGTCACCGCCGTTGTCGCAGGCCGGTCCGCCGGCATCGCGCTCGCCGGTGTCATTCGGCCCGGTGCAACCAGGGTCGCGGTTCGCGTACGAGGGGTGCGCTACGACAGCAACGTAGTCCGTTAGACCGTCATTGTCGTTGTCGGAGTTGTCGTCGCAAACCCGGCCAGTTTCGCGCTCGCTGGCGTCGGTGAGCGACGTGCAGCCGCCGTCGCCGCCGGAAGAGCGGAAGTTGTTGAGACCGTCGCCGTCGTCATCGACGCTGTTGTCACAGGCAAGACCGTCGTTGGTCTCGTCCGGGTCGCTCACCGAGGTACAACCCGGGTCACGCGAGCCGCTCGCCCCACCCGGGTCATACGCTGCCTGCGTGAAGTCATTGCGGTTGTCGCCGTCGTCGTCGACTCCGTTATCGCAGAGGGTGCAAGCGCAGGTCGGGCAACCGCCGGGGATCGACGCGCCGGTGACGCAGCGCTCGCTGTTGTCGTCGGGCGCCCAGCAGCCAGGGTCACCCGTCCCGTCGACGCGGAAGTTCGACAGGCCGTCATTGTCGTCGTCGGTCTCGTTGTCGCACGCGGTGGTGCCGCGCTCACTGGTGTCGTTGGCGTTGGTGCAGCCAGGATCGTTCCCAGCGCCTGCGTCAATGAGACCGTCGCCGTCGTTGTCGATCAAGTCCTGGCAAGCGATGGTGCTCGAGTTCTCCGAGTTGTCGCGACCATCCGAGCAGCCACTGTCCGCCATGTCGGTCGCGCCGTCGGGCTCGTTGTCGACGCCGTCGTCGCAAGCGGCGCACACACCGGTCTCGCAGATCTCGGAATCGTCGGCGGGAGAGGCACAGCCGAGATCGGTCGAGGTGCTAGACGCCGTGTTGACGTCGGTAAACGAATCGCCGTCGTTGTCCTGACCGTCGTCGCAGCGCGGACAACCCGCGCCTGGATCGCATTTTTCACTGCCATCCGCGGGACCACTGCAACCGGGGTCGCGCAGCGAAGCATTTTGATTGAAGTCGGTGCGGCCGTCGGTGTCGTTGTCGTTGCCGTCGTCGCAGGCAATGCCGTTTTGCTTCTCGCTCGCGTCGGCAGGACCGTCGCAGCCCGGATCCGAGGTTGCCGTGTTCACGGCGCCGCCGGAGGTCACGCGATAGTCGGTGCGTCCGTCATTGTCGTTGTCGGTACCGTCATCGCAGTCGTTGTTGCCGGTCTCGGTGTCGTCGTTCGGGCCCGAGCAGCCAGGGTCCGAGAGCGCCGCGTTGACGTTGAAGTCGATTCGACCGTCGCCGTCGTTGTCGATGCCGTCGTCGCAACGCGGACAGCCTGCGCCGGGATCGCACTTCTCGCTCGGGTCGGTCGGACTCGAGCAGCCAGGATCGCCGCTCGATCCACCACCGAGCAATCCGTCATTGTCGTCGTCGACTCCGTTATCGCAGACGAGAGACGCCTCGCGCTCGTTGGTGTCCGTCGAGCTGGTGCAACCGGGATCGCCCGTGCCGTCGACCTTGAAGTCAGCGCGGCCGTCGCCGTCATTGTCGAGGCCGTCCGCGCACGCCGTGCTGCCGGTTTCAGCGGTGTCCGTGGCGCTCGTGCACTGCAAGTCACCGCTACCGTCGAGGCGGAAATCGATGGCTCCGTCAGGCTCGTTGTCGACGCCGTCGTCGCAAGCGGCGCAGCCCGCGCCTTGTGGACAGTGTTCGTTGCCGTCGGTCGGGCCACTGCAGCCGAGGTCACCGGTGCCGTCGACACGGAAGTCGACGCCGGCGTCGTTGTCGTCATCGAGCCCGTTGTCGCAAAGCGCGCAAGAGGGGCCGCTGCAGCGCTCGCTGGTGGAAGCCAGCGTCGTACAGCCGGGATCGCCGCCGCTCGAGCGGAAATCCTTCAAGCCGTCGTTGTCGTTGTCGATGTCGTCGTCGCAGACCGACGTGCCAATCTCGCTGGCGTCCGCGAGGCTCGCGCATCCAGGGTCGCTCGTCGTGCCGGCCACGGTGTAGTCGGCGCGGTTGTCGTTGTCGTTGTCGATGCCGTCATCGCACGGGGCAACGCCACGCTCACCGTTGCCGACAGGAGAATTGTCGCCAGGACCGGTGCAGCCCGGGTCGCCGCCGCCATCGCTCTTGTAGTCGAGGCGCGCGTCACCATCGTTGTCGATGCCGTCGTCGCAGTGGCCGCCGCCGAGCTCGGAGACGTCGCGGGCCGAGGCGCAGCCGGGATCACTCGCCGTGGAAACGCTGCCTAATTCGTCGAGAACGTAGTCGGCGAGGCCGTCGCCGTCGTTGTCCATACCGTCGTCGCAAGCGAGCGTGCCCCGCTCGCTGCCGTCGGCGGTGCTGGCGCAACCAGGATCGTTTCCACCCGATGCGCCGAAGTCGATGAGGCCGTCGTTGTCGTTGTCGATGCCGTCGCTGCACGCAGGCAGGCCAGTCTCGTCGTTGTCCTCGGGGCTACCGCACGATGGATCACCGAGCGCATCGAGGCGCGCGTCGGCGAGAAAGTCGCCATCGTCGTCTTCACCGTTATCGCAGACAGGGCAGCCGACTTCGGCGGCGTCGCACTTCTCGCTGGTATCGCCCGAGCTCGAGCAACCAGGATCGGTCGCCAAGGGGTTCAAGTTGAAGTCGGCGCGGCCGTCGTTGTCGGCGTCGATACCGTCGTCACATTGCGTGGTGCCGCGTTCGGAGAGGTCGAGAGGCGAATCGCACCCCGGATCTCCGAGGCCGCCGGTGTGGAAGTCTTTGACGCCGTCGTTGTCGTTGTCGTTGTCGTCGTCACATGGACGCGAGCCGCGTTCGTTGGTGTCGAGCGACGAGTCGCACCCCGGATCCGAGACCGCGGGATCGAGACTGAAGTCGGTGCGGCCGTCGACGTCGTCGTCGAGCCCGTTGTCGCACGAGGTCGTGCCGCGCTCGGAGGCATCGACCGGCGAGCTGCAGCCGGTGTCGCCATTGCCGTCGATGGAGAAATCACTGCGGCCGTCGTTGTCGTCGTCGGCGCCGTTGTCGCAAGCGAGTGTTCCGCGCTCGCTGCTGTCGGTCGGGCTGCTGCAACCTGGGTCGTTCGCGGCTCCCGGGCCGGCGTCGATCACACCGTCGCCGTCGTTGTCGACACCATCATCGCAGTCGTTGCTGCCGCGCTCTGAGAAGTCGAAGACGTCGCTGCAACCGGGATCGCCGCGGCTGTCGATGCGATAGTCCAACGTGCCGTCGCCGTCGTCGTCCTCGCCGTCATCGCAAGGCGGACCGTTGGCATCGCCACGCTCGCTGGTGTCGTTGCTACCCGCGCAGCCGGGATCTTGGAGGTCGGAGAGCCCGTCGCCGTCATCGTCGACGGTGTTGGCGCAGGCCGGCGTGCTGCTCGAGACGCAGGTCGATTGTGAGCCGATGATGAAGCAGGTGAAGCCCGCCTCGGAGAAGCAGTACTGATCGCAACCGTCGCCCTGGTTCTCGTTGCCGTCGTCGCACTCTTCGACGCCGAAGACGGTGATGTTGTCGCCGCAAGTGACCGCGGTTCCGAGCTCGACGCTGGTCTCGATGAGTCGGCGCCGGCTGAGAGTGACCGGCACGATACCCGAGCCGACGATGGCGCCGCCGCTGATACCGTCGACGCGCAAGAACATGGCGCGCCCGGCATACTCGTCGGGAAAGACGATGACGACGCTGGTGCTCGAGCCTTCGAGCGGTGCCGGGGTCTCGGGTCGTACGACCGGCGGCAAGATGTTGCCGCCACCTTCGGCGAAGTTCGCGTAGACACGGATCTGCTCGAGCCCTGTCGCGCTACCGAACTGGACGGTGAGCTTCACCGCCGTGACCACGGCGACGCCGTCGCCACTGCAGGCCGCCACCAGGAACAAACATGCCGCGGCCCAGAGTCTCGCGAGACGGAGGTGTGTCATAGCGGATCCCGCGCATCGATGGTCGGCAGCTCACCACTCGGCAGCCGGTCGTCGCCTCCGCGCGTGGTGAGGATGATCGTCGTCGCGGTAATGGCCACGACACCCGCGGCCGCTGCCCAGAACCACCACTTTTTGTAGATCGGCGCGGCGTTGGTCTCTTCGCTCACGCGCAGGCGCTGGGCGTCGAGCTCCGCCTGTTTCATGGCGGCAATGTGGCCTTGCTCTTGAGCGCGCATCGCCAGCTCCTGACGCTCGCGCTCGTCGGCCTCTTCACGCTGGCGCCGCTCTTCGGCGGCGGCATAAGCGATCTTGGCTTCTTGCAGACGCTTGTTGGCGAGCTGCCGCTTCTTGGCATCGACGTCGCCACGTAGGAACTGCTCGTAGAAGAAGATGGCGCGCTCGTAGTTGCCGAGCTCGAAATGGCACTGGCCGATGTTGAAGAGCATCGCCGGGAGCGGCTTGGCCTCGTAGGCCATCGAATAGCTTTCGAGCGCTTCCTGGAACCTGCCGAGCGCGAAGTCGGTCTCGGCGGTCTTGAACAGCGCCTTGGCCTTCTTCGTGGACTCGTCTTCGGCAGGCTCTTTTTTGGTGGCCGCCGTGGCGCTCGCAGAAAAGAGCGCGGTCACCAACACCGCCGCGAGGAATCGCCGAAGCATCCCCAAAACTCTCCCACCGGGCTCTCGCATCGTCAAAATACCGTTAATCGAATGGGTTGATGGTTCCGCGACTCGACGGATCCGGCTCGGTCTTGCCGTCGTCGCTCCTCCGGCGGGGTCTTCCGGAGTCGAGCTTTGCGAGAGTGGTGCTGACGTGGTGGTCACTGTTGAACGCCACGGTTTCGCGGCTCGAGCGATAGCCGCTACGGCGGAACTCGAGGACCTGGGCGACGTCGGAGCGTTCGGCGCTCAAGATGAACGGAGTCACACCGAGCGGCGCTTCGACGCCGTCGCGGTAGACCTCGGCGCCCGACGGCGTGGAATCGAGGTGGATCTGAACCTTGGGAGTCGACGGCGGCGGCGTAGGCAGCGCCTCGAGAGCCAACGGATCGCTGGGAGCACCGTCGGCTTTCTCCGTGGGCGGCAGCGCATCACCGACCGCGGGTTGCCCCGAAGTCGCGAGCTCCTGCGAGGGCGTCGGCAGATCGTTTTGGGCCTGACCGCGCGACGAGCGCAACATCGTGATGCCGAGGCCAGCCAGGACACAGAGCGTCAGGCCCGCCGCAATAGCGTAGCGGGTATTACGAGCGCGGCGCACCGGCGATGCGACGCCGGCGACCGACACGGCGATCTCCGAGGCGATGGGCGTCAGCCTCTCGGTGATCTCGCTGACTTGCTGTGGCCGCTTGAGCGGATCCTTCTGCAAGCACTGCATGATCAACTGCTCGAGATCACGCGACGGCATGTGCGGCAGGTCTTTGAGCTTGGACGGCTTGGGTGGCGTCACCGTGAGATGTTTGATGGCCATCTCGCCCAGCGACTTCGCGGTGAACGGCTGACGGCCGGTGACCACCTCGTAGAGGATGATGCCGAGCGCGTAGATATCGGAGCGGTGATCAACGGTCTTGCCGCTCATTTGCTCGGGCGACATGTACTCGGGCGTACCGACCAGCGCGCCGACGCCGGTCCGACCCATCTGCTGGCTCGCGGATAGGTCGGTGAACTTTGCGACACCGAAGTCGAGCAGCTTCACGAAGTCCGTCTTGCCGGCCTTCTCGATCAAGAAGATGTTGTCGGGCTTGAGGTCGCGGTGGACGATACCGGCCTCGTGCACCGCGGAGAGGGCGCTGCAGACCTGAAGCATGATCGGCAGTGTCCGCTGAAGCGGAAGGATGCCCTCGGTCTTCTGAATGTCGCCGAGCGATCGGCCCTTCAGAAGCTCCATGATGTAGTACTTCTCGGCTGGCTTGCCGTCGGCGTCGACGTCGTTCTCGATGAAGTCGGTGATCTCGACGATGTTGTCGTGGCTGATCTGATTGACCGCCCGAGCCTCACCGAAGAAGCGCTGCACGGCTTTGGTGTGGCGCGCGTACTCGGGGCGTAAGAGCTTCAGAGCCACCTTGCGGCCGAGCCGCGTATGCTCACCGAGATAGACCTGCCCCATGCCCCCTTCACCGAGGAGCTGCAGCAAGCGGTACGAGCCGAGAACACGACCGATGTTGGGATTCTGCGGACTGTCGCTGGAGTCGAGCGTGGACAGACGGGTACCGTCGCCATCGCAATAGGCGACACCATCAGCGTATTGTTTGCCGCATTGCGGGCAGGTTCTCATGACTCGATGTGACTGCTCGTTGCCTCCGTCACGGACGTGACGGTCGTAGGTGGCACCGAGATCCCCGGCGCACATCATACCCTTTGCGACAAAGATCGTCCAAGTCCACGAAGCGCCAAGTGTAAATATTGATGAAGCCCCAGACCGGCACCCTTCTTGGTTTGGCTGCCTACACCGGGTAGCCTGCGCCGCGTGCTGGTTCGCCTCGTCGACGTATCCAAGCGTTTTGGCGGCCGTTGGGCTTTGGCGCGGGTGTCCCTCGAGCTCGACAGGCCGGCGGTGGTGCTGCTGACCGGCGACAACGGGGCCGGCAAAACCACGCTTCTCAAGGTTATCGCGACTCTCCAGCGGCCAACCTCGGGCCGCGTCGAGCTGTTCGGGCTCCCGGCCTTGGAGCACTTGAAGACCGTCCGGCGCCGCCTCGGGCTCATTGCCCACCAGGCACATCTTTATTTCGACCTGACCGCCCGCGAGAATCTCCTGCTGGTGGCCCGGCTGACCGGGGGCGATCCAGGGAGCGTCGACGGCCTGCTCGATCGGGTGGGCTTGGGCGAGCGCCGCGAGCAACTGGTACGGACCATGTCCGCGGGCCAGAAGCGACGGGTGAGTGTCGCCAAGCTCTTGCTGCAGCGCCCGCAGATCGCCCTGCTCGATGAGCCGTTCACTCAGCTCGATCCAGGCGGCGTCGAGCTCATGGAAGAGGTGGTGCGCGAGCTGCGCGCGGCGGGATCGCTCGTCGTGCTCGCGACCCACGACGTCGATCGCGGTAAAGCGCTCGCCGAAGCCCACCTCACCTTGGCGTCGGGGACCGCCGAGTCGCTTCAGAGGATTGCCGCGTGAGCTTCCTGGGCGAGGTTGCAACGCTAACGGCCAAGGATCTGCGCCTCGAATGGCGCAGCCGCACCCGTATCAACGCGACGCTCTTCTTCGCCGTGCTCACCCTGCTGCTCTTTTCGTTCGCGGCCGGTCCCGCGCAAGCCCTGCAAGTCGCGAATGCACCCGGCTATCTCTGGCTCGCTTTGCTGCTGTCGAGCGTGCTCCTGCTCGGCGAGTCGATGCGCATCGAGCTCGAGAACGACAGCCTCGAGGCACTGCGCGCCATGGCGGTCGACGCGCGGGCGCTCTTCCTAGCGAAAGCCCTGACCAACGCCCTCTTCTGTTTTTTGCTCGGCGTCGTGCTCATCCCGGTTGCGGTCGGTCTCTACGGGGCCGAAGTGAAGCTGGGCGTGCCGCGCCTCGTGGGAGTCGTCGCCCTCGGCACCCTGGGCATTGCGGCTCCCGGCACGCTGTACGCGACCATCGCGGTGCAAATTCGCGCCCGCGACGTTTTGCTCCCGCTACTTCTGTTTCCGGTTCTGGTACCTGGACTGTTGGCGTCGGTCCGCGCCAGCAGCCTCATCATGCAGGGCGACCCGATGGGTCAAACCGGAAGCTGGTTGCTTCTGCTCGCGGTCTTCGACGTCCTCTATTGGATTTTGTGTACACTCATGTACGGCCGAATTTTAGAGGACTGAATGAAGCGCGCGTTGAACATCGGCCTTCCCGTCGCCGCGCTCGTGCTCGTGGCGCTGGGGGCTTACCAGGGACTCGTGCTCGCGCCGACCGAGCGCATGATGGGTGAGGTCTACCGCATCATGTACGTCCACGTGCCGACGGCGTTGATGTCGCTGCTCGCACCGACCATCGTCTGCGTCGCGAGCCTCGTCTATCTGATGAAGAGCTCGCGACGAGCCGACGCTCTCGCCGAAGCCGGCGCCGAGGTCAGTGTCTTGTTCGCGACCCTCTGCTTGGTGACCGGCAGCATCTTCGGCCGCCCGACCTGGGGCGTGTGGTGGACGTGGGATCCGCGGCTGACCAGCGTCGCCATCTTGTGGATTGCCTTCATCGGCTATCTCGCGCTCCGGCGCTTCGTCGACGATCCGGAGAAACGCGCCACCTGGAGCGCGGTCACCGCCATCATCATCTCGGTCGACGTCCCGATCGTGTACTTCTCGGTGAAGTGGTGGAACAGCCTGCATCAGATGCAGTCCAGCCCCAACACGGTCGACCCGAGCATCGCGGCGCCGTTGCGACTCAACATCACCGCCTGGTTCGTCGTCTTCCTCGCTTTGGTTTGGACGCGCTATCGTATTGGCCGCGCCGAGCAAGAGCGCGACGAGAGCACGCCGGCGGTGGAGCCCAAGGCCGTGCTGCGGATGAGCCCATGATTCAGGGTGGTTGGGAATTCATTTGGGCGGCCTACGGGTTCGCTTGGCTCGCGGCAGGCGGTTACGCAGTGTCGCTATGGCGGAGAAGCAAATGACCAACGCCGCAAAAAAACGTCTCGTCGCTCTGTTCGCCGTCCTGGTCGCCGGCGGCGCCCTGTCGTTCATCGCCCTCGGCGGACTCGAGCAGAACCTCGTCTACTACTGGAACGCTCAGGAGCTCCTCGATCGCGGCGACAAGGCGCACGGCGCCACCGTCCGTTTAGGCGGAGTGGTCAAGAACGGCACCGTGAAGTGGGACGCCTCGACGCTGAAGCTCGACTTCGCGGTCGGCATCGCGCCCGAGCCCGGTGGTCCGACGGTCATGGTCCACGCCACTGGTGCCCCGCCGCAGATGTTTCGCGAAGGCATGGGCGTCGTCGTCGAAGGACGCTATGACGGACAGGTGTTCACCGCTGATCGCGTGCTGGTGAAACACTCGAACGAGTATCGTCCGCCCGCGCCGGGTGAAAAGGCGAGCGAGATCTACAGCACTCTCGTGGAGTAGTGAGGGGCCGGCGGTGTTCGCGCCGACCCCCCGCTTGTCCGGTCGGAAACTACTGCGACCGGCGCGTGTTCACGCCCGAGCTGCCCGTAGGAATCAGAGCGCGGACGCCGAGGGTCGCACCGAGACCGAGGCCGTAGCCACGCTCGCTGCGCAGGGTCGAAGCCGAACCCGCGATGCCGAGACCGCCGTACGCGCGGCCTTCCACATCGATGCTGTCACGCGACACCGGGGTCTCGTTCTTGAAGTAGTAGAGACCACCGTTCGGACCGATGCCGGCGCCGAGGTCGAGGTAGGTATTGCCCGCCTCGTCCTTGCACTTGCCTACGCGAACATCGACGCCCAAGCCGATTTGCACACCTTCACAACGCACGCTGGTCATTGCCCAAGCTCCCAAGTTTTTGGCGGCGGCCCGTAACCACGCGTTGCAGCCCATGCAACGCAGCGGGCCTAGTTTCGGCGCCGGTGCGGTGGAGTTGCGCATTGCGCCAACATGTCTGAGTGCCGGCTTGGTACGCTGCTAGTCGGCGGGGACGAAAGTCGCGGTCCAATCGGCGGCGATGATGACGGCGCCGTGAGCGCTCGCGGCGTCACCCACGAGCACCAAATAGCGGGCCGCGGCAGTGATTCCCGTGGTGTAAACGAAGGGCGCGCCGACCGCTGGGGTGGCGGTGATCGCGGTAACCGACGTCGGGTCGGCGATGAGCGTACCGGCACTCGCCGAGGCGGCGCCGACCACGAGGTCACTGCCGAGCACGGGCGCGGGAGATAGAGCGATGTCGCGGGCACCCGAGCCAATGGTCGCGTTGATGGCGCGGACGCGGGTTTCGGCGCTGTCCGCTAAGACGTCACGGTACGCGAACAGAGCGATACCGCCTGCAACCGGATTCGGGGCGATGACGACGAGGTAGGTCGCCGCCGGGTCGAGAGCGCCGCCGAGCGTCGCGGTTTGACCGTCGAGCCTGACGGTGGGCGTCGCGGAAACCTGGGTCAACGGCGAGACACCCGAGAATGGGAGTGCCACTGAGGCACCGCCGTCGATGGCCAGCGCACCGGCGCCGCCGGGCACGCCGTTCACGAAGACGACGAAGGGGTTCCGAGCAGTCGTGCTGGTCGCAGTGGTGTTGCTGATCCCGACGGCGGGAACGTTCAGCAGCCGCAAGGCGCGCGCCTCGCCTTCATCGGCATCGACAGAACCAATCACCGCGATGGTGACATCCGACGACGGCGGCAATGGTGGCGTGGTGAAGGTGCTGGCGCTTGCCGTCAGCGAGAGCGGCACGTCGGCATCGACGATCAACAGTGCCTCTTCGTTGGCGGGGGGACTTCCAAGGTCCTGACCGGCCACGATCAAAGGGAACGGGTCGCCTTCGAGCGTCGCATTGACCACGCGAAGCTGCGTTTTGCCTGGACCTGGATCCAGACGCGCATCGTCGAACGCAGTGATGGCGATCGGCTGCTCGCCCTCAGCGGGAGTGCGCGCCCCCGAGATCAGCAACAGCTTGCGCTCCGACTCGCCGAGCCCGAGATCGAGTTGCGCGAGGATGTCGGGGTCACCGGGTTGACGGACGATGAATTGGTAGTCGTTACCCTTGTCGAGACCGACATAACCCGTGGCGCTACCGCTCGCGATGTTCGGAAAGGCTGGAAGTCGTGCCGACGCCAGCACATAGACGTCGAGCGCTGGCGCATCGACCACCGCTTGCACCACGCGCACTTGCGCACGCAGAGCGGTGTCGTCCAAACCGTCGTCGGTCTCGCCACCGCAAGCCGCAAGGGCCGCGCAGAGCGCCAAAACTGCAATCGAGCCACGCATTTGCTGCCGCCGTAAACCTCATTTGCGGGAGAAGCGCCAGTCATGAGAAAGCCCAGGCAGCAGATGGGCGACGTGGCGGAAACCGTCAGACGGGTGTTCAACGAGCGCTTCGTGCGCTGCCTCGAAGCGGCGATGCTGGTCATCGTGTTCGCGTGTGTCGCGACCATCGGGCTCAAGAGCCGAGTCGGTGTGCACCCCGACGAGCCCCTGCACATCAACAGCGCGCGGTACTTCGAAGATCATTGGCTACCGCCACGCGCCAATGACGAGTTCGTCCCCTACCTCGACCCTGCCTATGGCGTGTCGTACGCACTCTCGGTCCCGCCGGAGGCCGTCTACTTCATCTACGGTAAGGTCGGCGCTGTCGTGACCGCGGCCGGCGGCAACTTCTCCGACGGCTGCCGTTATGGCGCACTTCTTCTGTTCGCGATCCTGTGCGGCTGGCTGGTGTGGCGCCGGCCGGAACATCCGGCGCACGCCTTCGTGCTGCTCGCGACTCCGCAGGTCTGGTACGTTTTCGCGTACGTGAACGGCGATGCCTTCGGCATGTTCGCCTCGTTTTGGGTGGTTTGGCAGCTCGGCAATCCGCAGTCGCTGGGGCGGCGCTACATCGAGTCCGCTTCGGCACGCTGGGGTATCCTCACGGTCGGGCTCGCCTTCGCGGCACTGGCACTGTGCAAACGTAACTACGTGCCGTTCTTCATGTACGCTTTGGCGTACGGAACCGTCATCGCCTATCGGGACCGAGCGCGGATGCAACGTTGGGCCTTGGCGCTGGGGACGGGTGCGCTCATTGCTGGATCGATCCTCGTGTTCGACGAAGCGCGCAACGGCTTCGACAAAGAAGGCCGCGCCCTAGCACTGCGCGAAGCCCACGCCATGCAGCCCTGGAAACAGAGCTCCATCGACAATGGCACCGCGATGAACGGCCTGGGCTTGAAGCAAAAAGGCGTGCCGCTCAGGGACGTCATCGGAAAGCCTTGGAATTGGGCCGAGGGCGTCTACAAAACCTTCCTCGGGGTCTACGGGCCGATGTCCATCTGGTTCCCACCGTGGCAGTACGTGCTGCGTGGCTTGGCGTTCCTCGGGCTGACGTTCCTCGCCTTGTGGGGCGCGCGTCGCAGTCCGCTATCGTTGGCGGCGGCGCTCGCGATGGGCGTCGGCGTGGTTGCCGCGGCGCTGAACTTCGCCTGGACCTACGACTTCCAACCGCAGGGTCGCTACATCTTCGCCATCATTCCAATCATCGCTCTCGCCTGGACACACGACGTCCGTCCGCCAAAGCGGTTAGCGTGGGCACTGCTCTTCGCGGCCTTTTTCCTGGGCTACGAGTCGATGCTCACTCTCGGGATACCGGAGCTGCTGGCGGCGCACTACGTGTAGCGAAGCGATCCACGAACAAGCGGTAGGCGTTCATGATCCGCAGATCACCCGAGCCTTCGACATGCGAGAGGACTTCGGGATTGTCGGTAGCGGCTTCCTCGATGATCGCCTGGAACTGACCGGTCTTCACGAGCTCGCGCGGATCGACGCGGAGCTCGCCGCGGCGGTACATCTCGAGTAAGCCCTGGCCGAGCGCCAGGCTCGCGCCGCCGCCGATGGGGGCCGCCATCGACGTGCCCTGAAGCGATTCGTAACGATCGTTCGGCACGGTCGAGCGCACATAGTACCCGCGGGCGACGAGATTGGGCTTCGGTCCGCCTTCGCGGTCACGGGCCGAGAAGCGCGCGACGTAGTCCTCTCCACCCGGTCGCGTTCGCGAGTGCACCATGGCGCCGAAGGTGAGCGCGGCGGGCGCGGTGCCTGGCGTCTGGATGCTGTCCAGCTCGGGACCGGTGTTGCCGGCGGCGAGAGTGAAGAGGATGCCGTGCTCACGCGTCGCGCGCTCGATGGCCTGCACCATGGGGTCGTCGGCTGGCGCCAGCCGTGGGCGCGCTGCGATCGATACGTTCACCACCACGAAAGCATCCGGATGCAGGCGCGCGAAATCCACGGCCCGCTCGATGCCCCGCAGCGTGCTACCGACCGTGCCCCGGTTGTTGCTGTCGAGCACCTGGACTGCGGCGAGCTGAGCCCGTGGCGCCATTCCACGGATGCCGCCTTCGGCGGGATTGCCGCGGGCGACCGCGGATCCGCTGGTGTGCGTCCCGTGTTTGTTACTGTCGCTTTGCGGATCCTCCAGCGCTTCCGTAAAGATGCTGTCGAAATGGATGGTCGGCGGGAGATCGCGATGGAGCGCGACGCCGGAGTCGACGCTGACGAACAAGCCGCCCTCACCCTCGAACGCTGGACCGAGCGCGTTGAGCTCATTCAATTGGTGCACGTCGCGCGCGAACACGTTGGCGGGCTCGATGACATCCGGGACCACAGGCTGCGGTGGTGCACCAACCTCGTGGTCTTCGACGACGCGCAGGCCGCTTTGGCGGAGGGAGAGAGCTTCGGCTTCGCTCAAGCGCGCCGTCGTCCAGCGCTCGCCGGTCGGTGAGATGCCGCGGAGCTGGTAACCCTTCGCCTCGGGCTTGCGGAGCAGCGGCAGCACCAGCGGCTTGTCGGCGAAGACCAGATAGTTACGCTCGGGAGGCGAGACGTAGCCATCGAGGCCCGGTCGCAACGAAGGACTCGGATCGGCGGATGCGACGTGTAACGCCGCGGGGGTGCTTTGCGGCGCTCGAACCGATTCCGTTTTCATCGTGGGGCTCAAAACGGGAGGGTGTAACGCGGCGCCACCGCAGACTCCGCCGGGATGCGACTGCTGGGGATGAACGGCGCAGGACGCGCGGTGTTCGCGGTGCCGAAGCGCTGCACGAACGAGCGGTAGGCCGCCATGATGCGCAGGTCGCCTGCTCCCTCGTGGTTCGAGGCCACGCTAGGGTTGTCGAGCGTCGCTTCGGCGACGATGCGCTGGAACTCGCCGGTCTTCACGAGCTCGCGCGGGTCGACGCGCAGCTCGCCGCGGCGGTACATGTCGAGCAAGCCCTGGCCGAGCGCCAAGGTCGCGCCACCGGCGATTGGCGAAGCCATCGAGGTACCGCTCATGTTGCCGTAGGCATCACCCGGCAGGGTCGAGCGCACGGCCACACCGCGCGCGGTGAGCGTCGGCTTCGTTCCGCCTTCGCGATCACGCGACGAGAAGCGCGCCACCACGTCGTCGGAGGTGGCGGGAGTGTTGCGATGGTCCATGGCACCGACGGTGATCGCGCTCGGCGCGATGCCGGGTGACGTAACAGTGCCGAGGCTTGGTCCGCTATTGCCGGCAGAGATCGTGAACAACACGCCGTGATCGCGCGTGGCGCGCTCGATGGCTTGCACGATGGGGTTGTCGGCGATGTCACCGCGGGCGACGCCGCCAAGCGACATGTTCACGACCACGAAGCCGTCGTGGGCACGCGCGAACTCGACAGCGCGCTCGACGCCACGGAGAATCGCGGAGATCTGACCACGGCCGTTGTCCTGAAGGACCTGCACGCCGGCCAAGCTGGCACGTGGAGCCATGCCACGGGTGCCGCCAGTCTCTGGGTTGCCACGCGCCACCGCCGAGCCGCTGACATGCGTACCATGGCGGCGCACGTCGGCCTGCGGATCTTCCGGCGCCTCGGTGTAGACGTTGTCGAAGCGAACCGTCGGCGGCAGATCGCGGTGCGGTGAAACGCCGGTGTCGACGGTCACGAACAAGCCACCTTCGCCCTCGAACGCGGGGCCCAAAGCATTCAGCTCGTTCACCTCGTGGACGTCGCGACCGAACACATTGTTGGCTTCGAGCTCGCCCTCCGACGGTCGCGGTTGCGGAACGACAATCTCGGCGTCCTCGACGACGCGAACGCCTTGCTCTTGCAGAGCACGGGCTTGAGCGCTGGTAAGGAGGGCCGTGGTCCAGGCCTCGCCGGTGGGCGAGGTGCCGTGCATCGTGAAGCCCTTGGGAGCTTTCAGCTCCATGACACCCGGGTCGCCGAAGACAATGTAGCTGCGCTGACGGAGATCGATGAGGTCGCCGAACCGCCGGATGATCGAGGTCGCAGGTGCGGGCGTGGCAGGCGCGGTAACAGCAGCGGGGGCACCCGGCACAACAGCAATAGACTGCGCCGGCCGGACGGTGGTGTCGCCCATGACGATAGCTCCGAGTTGTGGATGGACCCCGCGCCGAGGAGAAACCCAAGGGGGGGCATGACATATCGGCAGGGTCGGTTGCGTTGTTGCGTTAGTGCGGGGCGATCGGGGTGCGTTTACCTGCATGACTTCGAGCCGTTGCGCCGTCGCAATTCGCAGCCGCGGTGGTTTGGCAGGTTGGACCACCCCGTGCCCACTCTTCGATCTGGTCGAATTGAAGCCAACTGGCGCTTTCGCAACGATGGCCGTCGTCGCCGACGTAGGTACATTGGCAACCGTCACGCTCGGATACTTCGCGCCGCGTCGCCCGCCCCGGGGCGCGGGGCGCGGGCTTTGCTGTCTCGCCGGTCGGCATCGCAAGCTGCGCAGGCGCCTGCTTCTTCGGCTTGTAGGTCTTGCCGTAACGACGCTTGTCGACCGCCTTGCGTAGCTCTTTGATCGCCTTGGCGATGACCTTCGCGGCGTCGCCATCGGGGATGCTGTGCCGCATGTGCTCTTGTAGCCAGCGCAGGTCTTCGTAGGACTCGAGGTCGATGCAGAGCTGGAGCTTGTAGTGCTGGGGGTCGAGCGGTCGTGGTCGCGGTGTACGCGGAAGCTCGGGAGCTGGCGCTCGTGGTTCTTCGACACGCGCCTTCACCATCTCTTCAAGCAGCGCTTGGCGGTGGTCGACCTTCACCTCGAAGACGCGGGTCTCGACCAAAGGCTTCGGCTTCCATCCCACAACGAGTAGCTCGAGCTGCTCGCGGGTCTTCCCGGCTGCTGCCTTCAACCGTTCTTCATAGTTATCGGCCTGGAGTACCGGACTGAGAACCAAGAGCCCACTGAGATGGACTTCACCTTCCCGCAACATCTGCAGCGCGAGCGGATACTTCCGAACGAGGCGAGCAGCTGTCACTCGTTTGCCGGCTGCCTCTTGCGAGTACTTGAGCCGCGCAACGCAGTAGTTCGTGAGGCCGGCAAATCCCTTCCGGATATGCCATTCCCGCTGGTCGGCTTCCGCGAGATGTTCGACGACATCGGCAATGGCCATGCGCTCTCGACGAGCGGCACGTTGTAAGGACTGGTCGAACGCATCGTCTTTTAAGGCGGACAGCTTCATGCGTCGACATTAGCACGGGGAATTTTAGGCCCTTTGCAGCCCCGCCACGCGCCGCAAAACACCGCGGAGACGAAATCAATCCAACCGTTTCAGGCAGCGCACCAGCGCGAGCGGCAGCGCGCGCAAAGGCTATTCCCGCCGACTGAAGAACGAGCCTAACAATGTGTCCGCCAAAACCGTGTCAAAGCAATTCGACACGAACGACACGACGTCAGTCAGAAAAAGCACGCACCCGCCCCGGGGCGGATGCCATGTCCGCTATCAAAGACAAATGGCTCACGTCCCCATTTACCTACAACGCCAAACACTCATGCGTCAGCTCCGCCATAGTCCGCGCCGACTCGACGCAAACATGCGCCCCCCTCGGCGCCCGTCTCCCGACGCAACGTTGCAGCTCCGGCGCCAAGTCGCGGCGCAATTCGATCCTCCGCCGCTCCGCCAGCTCGTCGTCGTGGATGTTCATCGCCGCGAGCTCGAGGTCGACGATTCGGTCCATGATCGATTCGCACAGATGAAAATCCGCCCGCTCATGGCGTCGACATCCGCCCAGTTCCGCAAGCACGACCATGATCAACAACGTTCTCATCTGCTGAACGTCACCCGTATGGGCGCCGACTCCGCGCGAACAGGATTCCCCGCGACATCCCGCGCCGCCGCGTAGACCTCCCGCATCGCGCAAGCCGCTGCCGCGGCCCCGAAACCAAAACCCGGGTCGCGCACGATGCGCACTGACAATGGCCGGCCATCGGCATCGACGATCACGCGCACGGTCGCGGTTTCTTCGTTGACGTCAGCGCGCTCGGCCTCTTTGGGCCACGGACATGCCCAATCGCCGTTCGCGGGCTCGATCCCTCTGGCGTACGAGCGTGCCTCCTGTGCGACCGGCGTCCCCGGCGCCACGGCCGTGGTGCTGGTCCCCGAGCTCGTCGTGACTCCACCGGCATAAACCGAAGCCTTGCCGGTCACGATGGTCGTCCCGCTGAAGTCCGCGGGCGCATCATCCACGGCGACGACCTCCGCCGCTCGAGCGGGCGCGGCAGCCGGAGTGGCCTCGGGAGGCGCAGCCGGAGCGTCCGCTTTAGCGGCAGGAGGAGGAGGCGCCTTCACGGGCGGTGGTGGCAAAGCTGGCTGAGGCGGAGGTGGAGGCACGTCGGGCTCGAGCGGTGCTTCGTGAAGACGCGACAGCTCGTGGTGAATGCGCGTCGCGAGGTCGCTTGCCCAGAACTCCAAGGTTGGCTCGCTTTCGAGCGCTGCGATGAGGATGCCGACGTGGACCACGATGGCGAACAGCCCGCCGAGCAGCCAGCGTTGCTGCGGAGCCGGAGGCGTCCCCTCGTAGATGACCTCGGCGATGCTCCTACTCACGGCGTCCTCTCGAGGGGGCGAGCCGCGAAGGCGATGGCCGAGAAGCCCGACTGCTTCAGCAAGTCGAGCACGTGCAACATGGTCCGATGAGGCACGTCACCATCCGCGCTGATGACCGCGCGCGAAGACGGGTCCGCGTCGTGCACCAACCGCGCCGCGGCCATCAACGCTTCGTCATCGGCCACGGTGACGCCGTTCAGCAACGTCGGGCCTTCTTTGGGCACGATGATCGAGAGCACCACTTCGTGCTCCTCGGTGCTTTTGGCCGCCGGGAGATCGAGATGCACCGCCGGCGTGACGATGATCTTCGCGGTCACGATGAAGATGACCAAGAGCACCAACGTGATGTCGACCAGCGGCGTCACGTTGATGCCGCTGATGATCCCGGTGTCACGTTGCTGGGTGCCGGCCATCGCGATCAGGCTTCCTTGCGCTCGCCGTCGCCAATGTAGGCGAGCACGAGGCTGGAGAGCGCCTCCGACTCTCCCAGGATCGCGGTCACGCGCCGCTGGAAGTAGTTGTAGAAAGCGACCGCCGGGAGAGCGACGAGGATGCCGACCGCGGTGGCGACCAACGCCTCGGCGACGGCTGCCATGACCGCTTGCGACGCAACCTGCGACGCGCTCGCCGCTGCCTCTTGTCCCGTGCTGCGCCCGAGCTCCTCGAAGGCGTGAATGACACCGATGACGGTGCCGAACAGGCCGACGAAAGGCGCGTTGTTACCGACGGTGCCAAGATAAGCGAGCCAGCGCTCGAGGCGGGCGCGCTCCAACGCGGTAGCGCTGCGCATCCCGTGCTCGGCGGCGGCGACGCCGCGATCGGACAGGCGGATGCCGGCGACGGCGATCGACGCTGCGACCGAGTCGGACTTTGCAAGCTCCGCCATCGCGGTCGCGCGGTCGCCCTTGGCGAGCAAGCCGTCCACCTCGACCACGAGCGAGCGCAGGTCGGCGCTCACGGCGCGGTAGAAGATGATGCGCTCGACCACCAGCGCGACCGTGACAGCAGACAAGATGCCGAGAAACCACAGCACCCAAGCCGCGCCGGACTCGAGGAGGAGGTGCTTGACCGCGTCGACCGCGTTCATCGCTTACTCCAGGACCTCGCGGGTCGGGCATTCGCCCTCGCCTTGATAGTCACCGAGGGTGTGCGCTTGCGCCTCGAGGAAGGTGAGGCCGTTGGTCACCGGCGTGAGCGTGCCCGAGAGGTTGTAGCCGAGCGATGCCGGGAAGAACGCGCCGGCGGTCGAGGCCTGGAGCTCGGCGATGGTCACGAGCCCGTCGCTGACGTGACCGATGTTGCTGCGGTCGGCGTCGGCGATCCATTGCGCCTGGCGCTCGGTGATCTCGGCGCCCTGCGTGATGTTGTCGAAGAACCAATGGTCACCGTGAATGGTGGGCTTCACCTGCACCGTGCCGCCCGAGGGCACCGCGAAGCCGGGCACGTCGTCCTCGTCGGAGCAGTCGTCGAACGAGGTCCCACTCGAGAGGCCAAACACGAAGCTCACCTGCGTGCGCGGCACGCAGTCGCTCGAACCGCCGCCGGCGGCGCGCAAGCAGGACTGACCGTCGGGGTTGGTCATGGTGGCTTCGAAGTAGACCGCGAAGCGATGTTGACGCATGAAGTCGCAGTCGTCCGCCGAAACGGACGAGGCGCACGCAGTATCGGACGCGGCGCGCGGCATGTCGTAGCCGACGCGGTCCCAGCGAGCCGCCGCCAAATCATCGAGCTGCGCGATGGTGAAGCCGCTGGTCGGCAAGCTCTTCATGTCGACGATGTAGACGTCGCTCGAGCCCCCCTGCTCACCACTGCCTTGGCGCGCCGCCCGGAAGTTGCCGATGACCACGAGGAACTTGCCGTAGGTCACCGTCCAGCCGTCCTGGATGTTTTCCTCGTCGTCACCCGGCGTGAGGCCGTCGGGGATGGTCTCTTCGGCGACGACGAACGCTTGAACGCTGCCGCTTCCGCCACTGCCCTCGTCACCACAGGCGACGACGAACATCGCGGCCAGCACCAAAGTCATACTCTTCATCAGATCACTCCCAAACAAAAGTCAGCGGTACGTTGGCTGTCATGCCGATACGCACCGTGTTTCCAGCGATCGAGTCACTGGTGATGTCCACCGAGGTCGCGTCCGCGGCGGCGGCGGAATCGAAGTCGACGGCCGCAAACCACAGGTCGGGTCGCGCCGTGAGCGTCAGGCTCGTGGTCGACGCAGCGATGGTGGCCGCGGCGCGCGCGCCTTGCACGGCGTAGGTGCCCTGGATCTGCGGAGCGACGTCGAGCATTGCGGTGAAGGCGAGCGTCCGGGCGCCGCTGGTCGCGACCCCGGCAAAGCGAGCCGATCGACCATCGACCGCGCCCGACGTCGGGGTGGGCTCGTTCTGGGTCGTGAGCCAGGAGATGCCGTAGTCGTAGACCGCCGAGCGCACGGCACCCGTAACGCCGGTTGCCGTGCCAATGAGCTGGCCATCGAGCGCGAGCCCGTCCACGGTGGCGCTGTGCGTCAGCTCGAACGTGGCGGCCGGGCACAAGTCCGCTGAAGCGGCCGCGGTGGCGCACCAGTAAATGGGACCAACGGCAATTAGCGCCTCGGTGAGGGTCACCTCCCAGAGTCCAGCGGTGAAGGTCGCAGGACCGCCGAGTGCCGAGACCTCGACCGCGAGTCGTTCCTGACCAGTCTCGCCGCAGGCCGCGAGCAGCACGAGCACGAGCGCGCACGACTTCATTGGAACCTCAGGGTGAGCGTGGCGAAGGCGGTGCGGGGCGCCCCCGCCGAGAAGTGACGGCCCGGGACGCGCGACGGCAGCTCCTGGCTGCGCCAATCGGAGACGAACGAGTACTCGCTCGCGGCGTACTGGCGGTCGAGCAAGTTGTAGAGCTCGGCTCCGAGCTCCGCGAAACGATAGGTGAGCGCGGCAGAAGCGTCCCAGAGCGCCACCGTCTGGCCGAACTGGCCATAGGGAAGCGGACGGCTCGACAGGAAGGTGAAGCCACTGCCGACGCGGAAGCCAAGGTCCGCCTCGGCGATGGTCACGATCGGCCGCGACACACTGGCATCGGCACGCACCACCAACGGCGGCACGTAGGGCAAGAGCTCGCCTTGGGTAAACGCTGGCGTCGGATTTTCGGCGCTCGCGGGTGGCGGCGCGTCGAGCGTCGCGTGCACGTAGGTGGCGGAGAGCGAGACCAGCGCCCAAGCCTTGGGCTGCGCGACGAGATGCGCTACCGCGCCCTTGCGCGTCGTCGGACCGATCCGCTCGAGCGCACCTTCACCGGCGTCGAACGCCAAGTCTTCGCTGAGCGTCGTGCGATACGCAGCCACGCTCGCGTTCAGCCACTCGGCGCCCGGCGGCTGGCAGGCGACACCAATCTCCGCCCCGTGCACCTTGGCATAGGGCGCGTTCTCGCCCTCGGTGAGCAGGCGCGCTTGTGGCGAACGATAGCCCTCGCCGTAGGAGGCGATGAGACGCAGACCCTTCAAAGGCCGCACCTCGAGGGTCGCACGCGGGCCGCTCGCGACACCGAGCGCCGTGCGGCGGAAACCCGTGATGAAGGTCGCGCGCTGGAACACCGGAATGAAGTTTCCGAGCGCATCGTCGACGTCGTAGTAGAGCACGTCAGCGCGGAAACCGGCGCGGGCGGTGAGCCACGTCGAATAGGTGAGCGTCGCGTCGGCGTAAGCGCCGATGTCGCTACCGCGGATGCGCGCGTCGACGCGGCGGTCCCAGGTTTGATTCTCGGGCGCCTGCAGCAGGTTCTGCTCTTGCTCGATACCGTCGGTGCGGAAGGCGAGGCCAAGCTCGACGCTGCCGGAGAGATCGCCGATCAGCGTCCGCGTTCGCGTACGATGGCTCGCTTGGGCACCGAGGCCGAAGTCGTCGTTCGATTGCTCGATGAGATCGCCGCGGCCAACCCAGTCGGGGTTTTGCTGCGAGCGTTGCATGTAGCCGGTGAAGTTCTGACGCGAGCGATAGTTGGCTTGCATGAGCCAAACCGACATCGCAGTGCGCGCGCCCTCCTCCCCGCGATGCTCGAGGGTCACCGCGGTCTGGACGCGCGAGGTGAGCGCCGACTGCGCGTTGGCGGTGGGATCGGGATAGCTGTCGTAGAAACCGACCCGCCTGGCAGCGACGTCGTCGCGGCGCAAGACGCCGGCAAGGTTTGCGCGCGCGCCATAGGCGGCGACGTGGAACAAGACCGAGGTGCTCTCGGAGAGCCGCAACATGTACTGCGCGATGCCACTGCCGCTGCGCGAGCCACGGTTCATGCCGAAGCCATCGGTCTCGCGCAGAGAAACCGCACCGAAGGTCTCCTCGGCTTCACCTTCGGGCGCCCAGACGAGTACTTGGCGCTTGGTGTCGAACGAGCCGTACGACGTCCGCGATAGAACACCGCGGCTTGCGACTCCGAGATCGAAGCCAACGCTACCGGCAACCGCGAAGTCACCCTGGCGCGGATCGTAGACGCCTTCGGTGACGCGCAGAGAGCGCACGACCTCGGGGATGACGAAGTTGGTGTCGGCGTAGCCCTGGCCGTGGATGTGCGAGGGTTGATTGAGCGGCACGACCCCGACCGACAGCTCGATGTCCTGACCATGCGAGGCATCGAAGCCGCGCAGGAAGATCTCCTGAGCAACCGCGTCGCCCTCGGGACGGCTGACGTAGACACCGGGAGCGCTGGCCAAGAGATCGGCCGCGTTCTGGCGAGGCATGGCGGCGAGGATGTCGTGGTCGAGGACGAAGTCGCTGACTGCACGCTGAGGCGGACGGCGTTTTCCGCGAACGGAAACATCGATCACCTGATCATCGGCATTCGGTGATCGGCTATCGGCTATCGGCGTTCGGCCATCGGCAATCGGAGATCGGCTATCGGTCATCGGCGTTCGGCCATCGGCAATCGGTCCGCGGCCATCGACAACCGGCTCCTCGACCACCTCCACCACCGGCGCCTCGAACCTAAAAGGCACGCGAATCCTCGCCGCAATCGGCGTCTCATCCCGCATCGCCGGCGTGAACTTCCACTTCAGCACCGCCTCGATCGCCGCCGCCGCCATCTCCGGCCGATCAGCCGACACCACCGCCACCTCGCCGACGCTCCCATCCGCAAGCACCGTCACCGCAAGCTCCGCCGTGCCCGCGACACGCTCGGCAAGCAGCGCCTCCGGATAAGTGGCCGGCGGAGTCACGGTCGGGACAGGTGGTGTGACCGCCGCGATAGCGGTCACTAGTGCAAAGAGAAAGCGCACACGCGCTCCCCGCAAAATCGGTCGAAACACCAGGGACGAAACGACGGACGTCGTTAAGCCGGTGGACCAATCTTCGGCGCGAGCCGATAGGTGTCGCCGCTATCCGCGACGCGCCGACAGAAAATCGGCATCGGGCTGTACGTCGTCCCGAAAGTGCTGACCGCCTGGGCGGGCGCCGGCATTTGATAGGCCTGACGCTGCAACGTCGACACCGCGCAGCTCGTGCCCGGCAAGCGCGTGATGGTCGCGTCCGCGGCGATGCTGTTCGGAGCTTGCGTCGCATCGGCGACGTCTCCGGTGACGTGCACGAGCGCACCGTCGTCCGCTACCGCGTGCTCTACCAGCGCATAGTGCAACGCCGATCCGACCTGAGTCAGGGCGAGCAAAGCAACGAGCAGGGCTGACGAAAGCGATCGCATGGGTCGGCGGGGTCGAGGGTGTAACGGAGGCGCGCCGAGCTGTCTAGAGAGCTCCGCAAGTCGACATGTCATCCCCCATCGCCAGGTCGCAATCGGCGTCCGCGTCGATGTCGACGAGCTGATCGGTGGGATCACCGTCATCGTCGGGGTCGCCCATCCCGTCGTCCGGGTCGCCGTCCTCGTCGATGATGCCGTCGGCCTCGGGTCCGCCTTCTTGGGTGACGCAAGCCATGGCGTCGCTCGTGCCCGGGTCGCAATCGTCGTCGGCTCCATTGCAGAGCTCCGGACGGTCGGGTGCGACCATCGCTGTCGTATCGTCGCAATCAGAGCCGAGACAGCCGGCTCCCCCGAGCCCATAGCCATCACGGTCGCTGTCGATGCAACCGTCGCGGCAATCGGGCGTGCCATCGGCGTCCACGTCGGTGACGCAGTCCCGACCACAAGCTGCGCTCGACTCGTCGCAGTCGACGGCGCAATCGAGGCCGTCCTTGTCGACGTCGAGCCCGGCCGTGCAAGCACCGAAGAACAATGTCTGGCTCACGGCCGCGCCCTGCCCGACGTTGAGCACCGGCTCGCCCAACAGCCCGAGTGTCAGACCACCGTCACTGAGCGCGCTGGTCACGACACGATAGCTGCCGGCCGGCACCACGAGATGCTCGCCTTGTCGGGTCGCAAACCGCGCCACCTGCGGATCACGCGGCGCGATTGCCTCGAGCTCGACGCGAAACCCAGCGGGCACGGAGCCGCCGTCGATGCGCTGAATGTCCACGTAGAGCTCGCCGGCGGCGTACGCGGGAATGACCACCTCGGCGCGACTACGCGGCGGCGGCGTCGCGCGCGCCACACCCCAGTAGTTCGCAACGCACTTCCCGGCGACCGCGATGCAGGTTTGCGCCTCGAGCAGCAGCGGCACCCCCGAGGGAACATCGAGCTCGAAACGCAGCGACTCGAGGTCGACCGGGCGCGCGATCTCTCCCACCAAGCGGTCGGAGGTCACGGCGATGGTCGCCTCATCGACGCGTTGGCCGGCCGCCATGGCGCGCTCGCGCAACACCCCCAGCTCGAGCGTGAACGACGCATCGCGGTCGCTGTCGAAACATGCCGACGCGCAGACCGCGGCCAGAGCTAGCGCAACCTGGACACGCATACGCCCTCAGAATAGCTGCTGCGCCTTGAAAAAACCACGCGCACCTGGGATTACCGCCGCCAATCTCATGACCAGCATCGTGGTGCCCGCAGCGCGCGAGCCGAGAACCTCGCGATCCCTCATGCATTGGGGCGCCTGGCAGATCCTCATGGCGATCTACGGCCTGCTCTGGGTCGTCATGCTGGGGCTCATCCAGGCGGTCAGAAGACGCGACTTCCGCTGGGCCGCGTTCGCGCTCGGCAGCGTGCTCATGATGGCGGGCGTCACCGCGACGACGATGGCCATTCAGGTCGACCCCAACCGTTTCGGCGACGATGCGGTCATCCTCACCTGGGCGGCCGCGCTCCTCGTGTCGATGGTCGTCGGCGCGGTCATCGGCCGACTCGGCAAGCGCATCGGGTACTGGGAGAGCTACGCAGCGATGCTGGTGAGCGGCGCCGCCGCATACGTCCACTTGCGCTACGGCTTCCAGAATCTCTGGGCCAAGGTCGCGGGTGAGCACACCTCGTATCTGGACATGCTCGGCGTCTTGGCGCCCGGCCAGCGCATGTTGGGCGATCTCTGGCTCGCACTCTGGGGCATCTGGCTGTTCATCGGCTTCGTGTTGATGATCTTCGGCGGCTCACTCGTCTTCCTGGTCTACGGCGACGACGGCGTGCGCGACTTGAAGATGGGCTACGAGCGCTTCCTAGGCTTGCGTCAGTTGGTGTCGCAGCGACGTGGCTTGGTGTCGGTGACCGCCATGGTCGCGATCACCGGCGTCGCCGTCGGGGTCGCCGCGCTCGTCGCCGTGACCGCGGTCATGAGCGGCTATCAGAGCGACATCCAAGCGCGCATCCTTTCCACCAACGCGCACCTGGTGGTGCAAAAATACGGTGTCGACTTCAGCGAGCACGAGAAGATCGCCGAGACCGCGCGCGACGTGCCCGAGGTCCTAGCGACCACACCCTTCGTCTTCAACGAAGCGTCGTTCAGCTTCGGTGACCGGGGCCTCGGGGTATTGCTGAAAGGTGTCGTGCCCGAGACCGCTGGAGCGGTCACCGAGGTAACGCGCAACCTTTGCGAGCGCGTCGAGGCCGGACGTTGCCTCCCCTTCAGCAGCGACCCGGATCCGCAATTCGCACGCATGTTGCGGCCCGCGAGCGGGGTCCCGGGCATCGTCGTCGGCCTCGAGCTCTTCAAGCGCCAAGGCCTCGCGGTCGGCGATCTCATCACCCTCACGACGCCGGTCTCGCTCGCGAGCGTGCGCAACACCGCGCCCAAACGCATGCAGTTCCAAGTGACCGGTGTGTTCCGCTCCGGCATGCACGAGTTCGACTCCCGACTCACCTATCTCGAGCTCAGCGCCGCGCAGGATCTGCTCGGGCTCGGATCGTCGGTCTCGGGTGTCGAGCTCAAGCTCAGCGATCCGCAACGTGTCGAAGCAATCGCCACCAAGGTGCTGCGCGCCGTCGGTCGCTACCCTTACCGCACGCTCGACTGGCGCGAGCTCAACCAGGGCATCTTCCGCGCTCTCTTCCTGCAGAAGGCTGTCTTCTATAGCATCCTCGTCATGATCATCGTGGTCGCCGCCTTCAACATCGCGTCGACGCTGTTCATGACGGTCATCGAGAAGGCACGCGAGATCGGCGTCCTGAAGTCGATGGGCGCGCGCGACGGCAGCATCATGAAGATTTTCGTGCTCGAGGGCTGGATCGTCGGCCTCGTGGGCACCGGCATCGGCCTCGCGCTCGGCATCGGCGTGGCCATTGCGCTGTCACAGCTCAAGTTGCAGATCGCCGCCGACGTCTACATGGTCGACTCGCTGACCGTACGCATCCGCCCGCTCGAGATCATCCTGACCGCTGTAGCGGCCTTCGTCATCTCGCATCTCGCGACCATCTATCCCGCCATGCGCGCGGCCAAGCAGCGCCCGGTCGATGCGATGCGCTATGACTGAGGCTGCGCCGCGCCGCGGTGGGCTCGTGCCATGAAGCTGCGTCTCAAGATCGTCAAAGGCTCGGGGGAAGGAAAAACGTTCGTCTTCACCAAGGCACCGGTACGCATCGGCCGTGGTGAGGACAACGACCTCGTGCTCAACGACGACGGCATCTCGCGCCTGCAGTGCGAGCTGCTCATCGAGCCGGCCGGAATCATGTTGCGCGATCTCACGAGCGCCAACGGCACGAAGGTGAACGACGTCATCGCCACCGAGACCGAGCTCAAGGTCGGCGACAGCATCGGCATGGGGCCGGTGATCTTCGAGGTGCTCGAGGCGCAAACCGCAAAAGCGGACAAAGTCGGACCCCAACCCATGGGCGAAGCCGATCCGGGCACCAGGCCGGCGGCGCCACCGCAGAAACGCAGTGAGCTGGTCACCAAGGTGGCGGGCAAGCTCAGCGGCATCTTCAAGGCGCCGCAAGAAGTGCTGCAGAGCCAGGAGGCTCAGTCGTCGCAGCGAAGCAGCCTGCGACTCGCGGCGGGGACGGCGCTCGTCGTCGCGGTGGGCGCAGCCGTTTATATCGCCAAACACTACAAACCCGACGCGTCGTTCGAGGTCTTCCCCATCGACGCCACCGCCGAGCCGACCTCGTACGGTAAAGGCAACGTCGACATCGTCGCAAGTGACCGTGCCACCTTCACTTTCGACAGCAAGGGCGGCCGGGTCGTCATCGGATACGCCGCCGCGTCCATCGATCGCGCTGACCAGCTAGAGATTGTGGTGAATGGTGAGCGCGTCGGCTACGCTCCGCAAACCGCAAGTGGATGGACGACCGGCTTCCGCATCAACGTGCCGCGGCGACTGCTCAAGGCGGAACGTAATATCGTGATATTCGACAACCTCGACATTCCGGCGCGCGCCGGCAAAGAAGACGATCATTGGGCCATCGGCCAGGTCTCGGTGAGCGAGACGTCCGAGCTCGGCATAGACAACGCTCACTAACCGTTCGTAAGTCGTCGTTCCGTTCCAGAGGACTGCATGGATCCGATTCGTTTGCAGGTGGTCATCCCGTTTCATCAGCCGCTAGCCGCCGAGGGCGATGCCATCGAGCACGCCGTCGCGGTTTGTTACGAGCCGATTCTCGTAGCCCTCGAGGAGGCAGCACAGGCGCGCGTCGCCGTGCACTTCTCGGGTCATCTGCTCGACCACCTGTCGCGCAAGCGCGAGGACTTCCTCATGCGCTTGAAGGCGCTGGCGCGAGCCGGCCGCGTCGAGATCTTGGGTGGCCTATTCTACGGCAGCATCCCGGCTCTGCTCCCCGAAGCCGACGTCCGCGCTCAGGTGCAAATGACCGCCGAGTATTGGGAGTCGTTCATCGGCCGTGCACCGTCGGGCTTCTGGTTGCCCGAGCTCGCTTGGACCGCCGAGCTGCCGCGCATGTTCGACGAGACCGGGCTCGACTACGGCTTCGTGTCGGCTTCGCAGATCGCCATCGAGTCGGGCACGCAGCATGGCGTCGTCTCCATCGAGCGCGGCGGCTCCGCGGCACACGCATTCGTTTTAGCGGACCAGTTGTCCAAAGCAGCTTTGGGCAGCAGCGCCGGCGAATGGGCTGACGGCGCGGTCGACAACATGCAGCGCGCGCGGAATCAGGTTCACACCGTTTGGTTGCGCGCCGAGACCCTTGGTCTAGAAGGCAATTCGCAGGAATGGGCGCGCGACTGGCTGCCCGAATGGCTCGAAGCCGTGAGTGGAGGCCGTGACGAGCTTTCGACCGTGCTCCCGAGCGAGGCTTACGCCGGGGCTCGGCCGGCGCGCCCAGTGAAGCTCTTGCATCGCTGCGCCGATGTCGTGCTCGACGGCAAGCCGAACGAAGGCGTCGATTGGCCGGACTTCGCGCTGCAGTTCCCCGAGGTCGACGCGCTCCACCGCCGCATGTTGCGGGCGTCCGACAAGCTGCGTGAAGCCATCGCCACCATGGAAGAAGAAGGCATGGAAGACGAGTGGTCGAGCGATCTCGCCACCGCGCAGCGCTGCATCTTCGCGGCGCAAGCTCCCGACGCCTATTGGCGCGGCCGCGGCAAGGGCTTCGCCGATCCGAAGCTGCGCGACGCCGTCATGTCGCGACTGACGCGCGCCGAGCGGCTCATCGACGCCCTCGTTCAAGGTGAGGACGACTGGATCAGCGCCGAAGAAGAAGACCGCGACGGCGACCTCGTCGACGAAGTGGTGGTCTCGAGCAGGCATCTCGCGGCTTGGATCATCCCGGGAGAAGGCGCACGCGTGCGCACTCTCGATGACCGCTTGAGCGGACGCAACGTTTTCGATGTCGGCAGTATCGAGCGCGAGCGCGCGACCACCCAGGGCATGCGCGAGATGGTGCTCGATCTCGAGACCTCGCCCGAAGAGCTGTTCTCGGGCGGAACCAAAGAGCTCGCAACCGGCGGCTACGTGCAACGCGCGAGCGGCATCGACGAAGCCGGCGACCTGACCTATCGCCTCGAGGTGACTGGCACGGTGACGACCGGCGGACACACCGCGAGCTCGGTCGAAATCCAGAAGAGTCTGGGCATCGCCATCGACAAAGCCGAGGTCACGCTCGCGACCCAAGCTCGAGTCACCGAAGGCAAGGGCGTCTTGCTCGCGACCCGCATCCCGGTGCGCCTGGGCGCGGCTGACACCAAGCTCACGGTCAACGGCTCATCGGTGAAGTCGGGTATTGCCCGCCATGACGACGTGAGCAGCGTGCGAGTCGAAGCGGCGGATGGCGGTGCGGTCGAGCTGTCGTTGTCGCCTTCCCTGGAGGTTTGGACGGCCCCGGCGTCGCGTGAAGATGCGTCACAAGGATTCATCATCGTCCCGGTGTTGCGCGCCGAAGACGAAGCGAGCGCACGTCTGACGGTGCAGCTGTTCCCCGCGCCGCATCACGCGGAAGAGCTCATCGCCGAGAGCGAAGAAGAGCAAGAAGAAGCACACGACGGGGAAGACGAGGTTGACGAGGAAGACGGGGATGAGAGCTCGCACGACGATGAAACCATCGTCCCGGGTGATTCTGACCCCTGATATCGTCGAGCCAAACGTGACACCATCCGGGGCGAAGTACGATGTCGCGCCCCTGGATCACCCTCTGTCTGCTTGTCGTCGGCGCTTGCTCGTACAGCTCGCGACCCGCCGGTGATCTGGAATCGCTCTGCGACGTGATCACGCTCGCGAACGGCGACACCTGCGAGAAGTGTCGCGACGCTGCCGGCAACGTCACCGGCACGAACTGCCCTGCTGGCTGCGGCCTGTGCGTGAATCCGACCTGCGGTCCCAACGAGCGTCTGGTCTCCTTCTCTGGGCAATGCTGTCCCATCTGCGTCCCGGCCAACGACTGCCGCGACGCAGTGTGCGTGGCGAGCGACCCCATCGAGTGCCCCAGCGGACAGCATGCAGAGCGCGACGCCAGCGACTGCTGCAAACAAGTCTGCATCTTCGACGCGTGCACCGGTGAGTGTCCGGCGTCGGCCGCGGCGCAGTGTCCCGACCACTACCGGCTCGATCCCTCGGCGGCGCCTTGCTGCTCGGTGTGCGTGCCCGATGGCTCCGGCGGCTGCGCTGGCAACGAGGAGTGCGATCCGCTCTCGCGATGTGTCGCCGGTGTCTGCGAGACCCCCGCCGGCGTGACCTGCCCGCAGCTCGACAAGCCCGACCCAACCGAGTGTCCCGGCTACTGGCGCGTCGATGCCGACACGCAAGGTTGTCCGGCGACGCCGGTGTGCATCTGTCCCGACTTGTACCCGGCGACCAATGGCACGACCTGCACCGACCATTGCGCTCTCGAGCCCATCGTCTGCGTTCTCGACCTGTTCTGCGACAACGGCGACACGGTGACCCGCAACACCTGCAACCCGTGCTGTCCGCAAGCGAACGCCGTGTGCTCCCCGCCGCCGCTCGCTTGTGACAGCGACAGCGATTGCACGGGTCAGCCGGTGCCGGGCTCGACGTGCATTGGCGGCTATTGCGGAGCGCGCTTGCCCGGTCTCGATGGACGCGGCGTCACCTACAACGGCGAGACCGCGTGTTTCCAGGCGAGCTGCCGTCCCGACCAGATCGTCGACTTCGGTGCCGGTTGTTGCCCAGTGTGCCGCGACGTCTGCGAGACGAGCACGGATTGCGGCGCCAACCAGAGCTGCAGCCGCCATGCCCTATCGACCTGCGCCGTCCAGGCTTGTCACCTGCCCGACGGCCATTGTGACGATATGACGGGATGCTTCGGGGTCTGTCAGTAGTTACGATGGCGCACGTATGCGCGTCCTCTCCGTCTTCGTTCTCTTGACCGTCACCTCGGCGAAGTCCGAGCCCGGCGGAGCTTTGGCACTGACGCGGTTTGGGTATGGCCCGCGCGGTAGCGAGCGAGCGGTCCTCGAGAAGACCAGCTATCGCGAGGTCATCGAGCGCCAGCTCGCCTACGAGGCCATCGACGAGCGCAAAGCCGACGAAGCCATAGGCCGCCTCGAGGCGCTGCCCATCGGCTCCGGCGCGCTCATTGCCCGGTTTCCCAAGCCCAACATGCTGCAGAAGGGCATGGAACGGATGGGCGTCACGCGTGAGCCCGCACCCGATGTCGACAAACCGGCCGAGCTCATCCAGCTCTTGCAGGCTCGCCGGGTGGTGCGCGCGGTGGTGAGCGAACGCCAGCTCCACGAGGTCATGGTCGAATTCTGGCTCGACCATTTCAACGTCTTCGCGCGAAAACGCGGCGTCATGTATGCCATAGCGGACTACGAGGCGTCGGTTCGCCGGCACGCACTGGGCTCGTTCGAGGCTTTGCTGATCGAGGTCGCACAGAGCGCCGCCATGGCCATGTACCTCGACAACGATGACAACGTACGACCGAACGCTCCCTGGCCGATGCAAGCCATCCCCGACCAGGTGGACCTCGAGGCGTGCAGGTATCTGCCGCAAGCTCGCATCGACAAGCTGACGCGACGCGCGTCGAAGAACAAGAAAGCCAAGGAGGTAAAGCGCGACCGCGGCATCAACGAGAACTACGCACGCGAGCTGCTCGAGCTCCACACACTCGGTGTCGATGGCGGCTACACCCAGCAGGATGTCGGCGAGGTTGCGCGCGTCTTCAGCGGATGGACGGTCTTCGATCCCGAGGGCTCGCTCGGTTGTCCCGACTCGGGTCGCGCCCTCTTCGTGCCCGAGCTCCATGACCCTGGTGACAAGGTCGTCCTCGGCCAGACCATTCCGAGCGGCGGGCGCAACGAAGGTCTCGAGGTCTTGAAGCTGCTCGCGCACCATCCGGCGACCGCGCGTTTCATCGCGACCAAGCTCGTACGACGGTTCGTCTCGGATACGCCACCGCCGGCGCTCGTCGACAAGGTGGCCGCCGAATTCACGGCGCGAGGCGGTGACCTACGTGCGGTGATGCGGGTGCTGGCGCTCGATGACGCGACCATCGCCTCGGTGCTCGCGGGCGCGAAGGTGAAGCGTCCCTTCGATCTCGTGGTGAGCAGCCTGCGCGCCGTCGACGCCGAGACCAACGGCGATGCGCTTTCGCGTCGGTACCTGCGCTCGCTGAATCACCTGCCGTATGCCTGGCAAACACCCAATGGCTATCCCGAGGATGCGAGCCGCTGGACGAACGTCGGCGCTCTCACCCAGCGCCTGCGCTTCGGCATCGCCCTCGCAGGGAACGGCATTCCGGGGACACGCGTCGAGCTGCAACGCGTCGTCGGCGACGAGATCGCGAACGGCGGCAAGTCGATTGCCGCGGCCGAGCTCGTCGATGCCATCGCGACGCGCCTGCTCGGCGGCAAGATCTCGAAGAGCACACGCGACACAGCCATCGCAGCGCTCGGCGACGACCCCAACGCGGCGCGCGCCGTCGGCCTCCTACTCGGCTCACCGGAGTTCCAGCACCGATGATCGATCGACGCACACTCTTGCAAGCTGGTCTCTGTGGGCTCGTGGCGCCGACCTTCCTCGGGCGTGTGGCCTTCGCCGCACCCGAGTCGAAGAAGGTGCTGGTGGTCATCATGCTGCGCGGAGCCGTCGATGGCCTGTCGGTCGTAGCGCCTTACGCCGATGACGCCTACTACACCGCGCGCCCGACCATCGCGATTGCGCGGCCCGACGATCCCGCAAAGCCCGAGAACGATCGTCTCTTGAAGCTCGACGACCGCTTCGGCCTCCATCCCGCAATGAAGCCGTTGATGTCCGCCTTTGCGGAGCAAAGATTGGCCTTCGTACACGCCACGGGGTCGCCTGCCGCTACGCGTTCGCACTTCGACGCGCAGGACTTCATGGAGAGCGGCACCCCCGACCGCAAATCCACCGAAGACGGCTTCTTGAATCGCTTGCTCGCGACCTCGGCCCAGGCGGGCGCGAGCGAGCTGCGCGGCATCGCCGTGACCAACGCCATGCCACGCATCATGAGCGGCAACGCGCGCACCGTCGTCTTCTCGACCTTGGGGGATCTGACGCTCGGCCAAGGCCAGGTGGCCACCGGTGCATCGTTCGAGGCCATGTACGCTGCGGCGGTGCACGACGTGCTCCACGGCCCCACGCAAGAGGTCTTCGACGTCGGCCGCGCCATCGAGAAGGCGGGCGTCACCAAGATGAAGCCGGAGAACGGCGCGACTTATCCCAAAGACGGCTTCGGGCGCTCGCTCTCCGAGATTGCCGCGCTCATCAAGGCGAACCTCGGGGTGCAGGTCGCCTTCACCGACATCGGCGGCTGGGACACGCACGCCGCGCAGGGCGGAGCCACGGGTCAGCTCGCGAGGCGTCTCGATGTCTTCGCCAAGAGCCTCGAGGCCTTCGCGACCGACCTCGGCAAGCGCATGGACGACGTCATGGTGGTCGCGATGTCGGAGTTCGGGCGCACTGTACGCGAAAACGGATCACGCGGCACCGATCACGGCCACGGCAACGTCATGATGGTGGCGTACGGCGCGACCCGCGGCGGCAAGGTCTACGGCACCTGGCCGGGTCTCGACGCTAGCGCGCTCTTCGAGAAACGCGACCTCGCGGTGACCACCGACTTCCGGGACGTGCTGTGGAGAGCAGCGGCGAAGCACCTCGGCGTCACCAGCAACGCGGCGGTGTTCCCGGGCTTCGTTCCAGCGCGCGACGGCCCAGCGGTCGCTTACTTGTAGACGTCAGGGAACGACCAAGCCGACGAGATCCTTGACCTCACGGAAGGTCTTTTCCGCGATAGCAGATGCACGCTCGGCGCCGTCGCGCAGGATGGCATCGATCGCGCCGGGGTCGCTCATCAGGCGCTTCATCTCACCGGTCATCGGCGCGAGCTTGCTCACCGCCAGGTCGACGAGCGCGTTCTTGAACGCCGAGAACTGCGCCCCGGCATAGGGAGCGAGCGCCTGCTCGGCCGTGGTCTCCGCGAGCGCCGCGTAGATGTTGATGAGGTTCGCGGCCTCGGGGCGGGTCTCGAGCCCTTTCACGTCGTGCGGCAGAGGCTCGGGATCGGTCTTCGCCTTGCGAACCTTCGCGGCGATGGTGTCCGCGTCATCGGTCATGTTGATGCGCGCCGCGTCCGACGGATCCGACGAGCTCATTTTCTTGGTGCCGTCACGCAGCGACATGATGCGGGTCGCGACGCCGAAGATCTGCGGCTCCGGGAGCGGGAACACGTCTTTCGCATAGTGGCGGTTGAAAGCGCCGGCGATGTCGCGCGAGAGCTCGAGGTGCTGCTTTTGGTCCTCGCCCACCGGCACGTGGGTCGCCTTGTAGAGCAGGATGTCGGCGGCCATGAGCACCGGGTAGCCATAGAGGCCGAGCACCGCCTGGTCTTTGTGCTTGCCCGCCTTGTCCTTGAACTGCGTCATGCGGTTCAGCCAACCGAGCGGCGTGTGGCACGACAAGATCCACGAGAGCTCGGCGTGTCCCGAGACCGTGCTCTGGTTGAAGATGATGCAGCGTTTGGGATCGACCCCGGCGGCAACGTAAGCCGCGGCGACTTCACGGGTGCGGGCCGCGAGCTTTGCGGGGTCGGGCTGCACCGTCAACGCATGCAGGTCGACGATGCAGTAGATGCAGTCGAAGTCCTTCTGGAGGGCCACCCAGTTGCGAACCGCACCGAGATAGTTGCCGAGGTGGAAATCGCCGGTGGGTTGGACGCCCGAGAAGATGCGTTTCATGGGCGCCTGCGTCGCACGACTGACCAGGGCTCGACAAGCGGCAGGCTAACGGAGGTCGGCGTCCGTGTTTTCGGCACGCTCGAGCGCTGCCTTGGCGAGCCGCTCCAGCCAGGCTTCGACGGTCGAGGGCACATAGACGTTCTTGCGGGCCGCTCTGGCTTCTTGAACATCCCGCCGCAGGGCAGCTCGGACTTCTTCGATAGCTGCCGCGATTTCGCGCTCTCCGTCCACCATCGCCGCCTCCAAGTCGCTCCATAGCGTTATCGCAGGCTTGGAAAATTCGGTTGTCTGACGAGGCGTCAGGGGTCCGCCGCGACTTGCGGCGAAAGCCGACATATGAGCGGTTTCACGGTCCATGCGCAGCGCCGACCTCATCCGTGCCGTCCGTGACAAACAAACCATCTTGCCCAACGAGCTCGCGGGCTTCGTCCAAGGCATCGCTCGTGGCGACGTCCCCGACTATCAGGCAAGCGCGTTTCTCATGGCCGTCTTCTTCAACGGTCTCTCCGACGAGCTGACCGCGGCCATGACCTTGGCGATGCGCGACAGTGGCCGGGTCATCGATTTGAAGAGCGTGCCCGGCGTAAAGGTGGACAAGCACTCGACCGGTGGCGTCGGCGACAAGATCTCGCTCCCCTTGGCGCCTCTGGTTGCGGCGTGCGGCGTGCCGGTGCCGATGGTCAGCGGACGCGGGCTCGGCCACACCGGCGGGACGCTCGACAAGCTCGAGTCCATCCCCGGCTTCAAGGTCGACCTCTCGCTCACGCGCTTCGTCGAGCTGGTCCATGAGCTCGGTCTGTGTCTCATCGGCCAGACCGACGACCTCGCTCCAGCGGACAAGAAGCTCTACGCGCTGCGCGATGTCACCTCGACGGTCGAATCGATCCCGCTCATCACCTCGAGCATTCTCTCGAAGAAGCTAGCCGAGGGCATCGATGCCTTGGTGCTCGACGTGAAAGTCGGCCGCGGCGCTTTCATGAAGACCGAGGAACACGCACGGGCTCTCGCGGAGTCGCTGGTGCGCGTCGGCACGCAGGCGGGCGTGAAGATGCGCGCGCTCATCACCGACATGGATCAACCGCTCGGAAAGACCATCGGCAACGCACTCGAGATGCGCGAGTCGATCGACATCCTGCGCGGGCGTGGGCCGGAAGACACCACCGAGCTCACCATGGCGCTCGGCGCCGAGATGCTCATTCTCGGCGGTGTCGCCAAGGACACCATCGAAGCGCGCGCCCAGCTCGGCAACGCCATGCGCTCCGGCGCGGGACTCGCGAAGCTTCGCGCCATCATCGAGGCGCAGCACGGCGATCCCACCGTGGTCGATCACCCCGAGAAGCTGCCCAGCACGGAGCAAAAGTCGGCGGTCCTCGCGAAGGCGGCCGGCGTCATCACCGACATCGACCCCTACGCGCTCGGCACTTCGGCGATGCGTTTGGGCGCCGGCAGAGCCAAGGCAGAAGACCGTGTCGATCATGCGGTCGGCATCGAGCTCGCCAAGAAAGTCGGCGACCTCGTGGAGCGCGGCGAGCCCATGGCCTACGTGCACCACCGCGGCGGCCACATCATCGAACGCGAGCTCAAGACCATCGAGGCGGGCATGGTCATCGGCGCAACTGCTCCGGTGAAGCGGCAGCTGGTCGTCGACGTCATCAGCGGGTGAGAGATTTGCGCTGTCTTGCGATCGTCGCCGCGTTATCGACTCTCGTCGACAACCTGCTACTCGGCGCGGTGATTCTCGGAGCCGGTGGCATCGCCATGGCGCCTTTCGCTCTTGCGGTGCTGATTGCGCCGAGCTTGTTCGTTGCCCCACTCGGAGCGCGACTCGTTGACCGCTATGGCATACAAAGGTCGCTGCATGTAGCGAAGCTCCTCGAGCTGGTGGCGCTCGCGGCGTTCTGGTTCCTAGCGCCGACGAGCTGGTGGCTCACGGGTGTCGCGTTGTTCATCGCCGGCTCCAAGTCGGCGCTGCTTGCTCCCGTCAAATACGCGAGCGCCGCGCGCATGGGCTCGCGCGACGATAAGGTCCTCAAGGCGAGCATGTTGGTCGCGACCACCACGGCGGTGTCGATCGTCATCGGCATTTTCGGCGGCTACTACCTGCTGGGCCTGGGCGGCATGATTGCGACGGTCGTCGCGCTGGCCGGTCTGTCGCTGGTCGGATGGCTGCTCGTGCCGTTCACCGGGAAGGTCACATCGGTCCCCGCCGAGCCCGCTGCCTTGGGCCTCACCGACCGCACCCGCACGTTGGCGATGCTCGGCATCGGTTGGTTCTGGTTCGTCGCGACCATGCTCATCGGGGAGATGGTGCCGTACGCAATGGGCAGTCTCGCGGAGGACGCCTCGCTCGCGCTGTTGCTGGTGACGACCCTCGCGTTCGGGTTCGTCATCGGCGCCCTCACCTGCTCGCGCTTGTCACGCGGTGTGCTCGAGCTCGGCGTCGTGCCGGTCGGTGCTCTCGGAATCACCGTGTTCACGGCGTTCCTCTGGTTCGGCGGCATGCTGACGAGCCCGAAGGTGACCCACGCCTACGCCATCGCGGTCGCCTGCGGCGTCTCACTCGCGTGGTTCGTGGTGCCGCTCTACGCCTTGGTGCATCAACGCACCGATTCGAAACGGATCGCCACGGTCGCAGCACGCGGCGATCAGGTGAGCAGCGCTTTCGCAATCCTGGCGGCGCTGGTGCTCGTCGCCGTCCGCGGGCTGCCGGGCCATTGGATGTTCTTGGCCATCTCCGCGATGAACGCGGCGGTCGCCTTTTTCATCTACGCCTATGCACCGGAATTCGCGCTGCGCCTCGTCGTCTGGTTGCTCGCGCACGTCCTTTATCGCGTACGCGTGATCGGGCGCGAGAACCTACCGCTGCATGGCCCGGCGGTCCTCGTCTGCAATCACGTCACCTTCGTGGACTGGCTGATCATCGGCAGCGCGTCGCCGCAGCCGCTGCGCTTCGTCATGCACTACAGCTTCATGAACATCCCGGTGGCGAAGTACCTGTTCCGGGACGCGAAGATCATTCCCATCGCTGGAGCCAAGGAAGACCCCGAGACCTTGGAGAAGGCGTTCGAGCGCATCGCCGCCGCTTTAGCGGACAACGAGATCGTCTGCATCTTCCCCGAAGGCAAGCTGACCACCGACGGCAAGATGAACGTCTTTCGCCCCGGCATCGAGAAGATCATCACCCGCACACCCGTGCCGGTCGTACCGATGGCGCTCGTCGGCATGTGGGGCAGCATGTTCAGCAAGAGCCGCGACAAGGGCGTCGGCAAGCGCATCTGGTCGAAGGTCACACTCCTCGTCGAGCCGGCGCTTCAACCCGCACTATTGACCGCGACCGACCTCGAGCAGCGCGTCCGTCGCCTGGGTCAGCTCCCATGAGTGAAAAATGGTAACTGTCACCCTTTTCCGGACCCTCGCCGCCCGCGAAAAATGGGGACAGTCACCATTTTCCGCGCCGCATGCGTCGAGACTGCGGGAAGCGCACGCAGCCGGCGAACCGGCCGGCGCGCTCGCCATCGTCGATAAGCTGATCGCCGCCGGTCACCGGGACGTGCCCTTGCTGATCGCTCGCCGAGGCGGCCAAGCTCAAGCGCCTCGCGACCTCTGGTCGCGCCTGGCAACGTGAGCTCGCCCGGCGCGACAAGGCACACGATGGCACACCGCGGGCCTCGCGATGCTCGTGCTCGCAAGCCACGGCCTGCTCGACACGCTCACAGACGGCGGCCTGGGCGTCGCGCTGTTCTGGCCGCGCCGACGACCGCGGAAGGACTAGCGCCCGCCGCGGCGGTGCGGCTCGATGCCGAGCTCGTGCACGGTGAACGGAATGCGGCCGAACGGACGCTCGATGGCCAGGTGCACGGCATCGCCGACGAGCTTCACGTCGCCGTCGGCCACGTCACCAGCGTGCGCCGGCACGAGCTTCACGCGGCCCTTGCTCTCTTGCTGAACCGCCGCGGACAAAGCACCGCGAATCGCTGGGTTCTGCATGATGGGGAGCGTGACGTCGGTGGTGTTGAAGTACTCGCCTTCCTTCAACATGTTCTCGAGGTTCGGAACGTCTCCGGCGGCGAAGATGCGCACCAGCTCTTTGAAGTGCGGTGAGCCCACGTACTGGTCGGGGTCGGTCGAAACGCGGTGCAGCTTCGGATCGATGTGCTGCCGGGTGATGTCGGTGACGAGACGCTTCGAGTCCGAGCCTTCCGGCGCGAGAGGGCGCGCGTCGGGGGCTTCCTGGCGAACCCAGGTGGCCTGGCCCAAGCTGACTTTGTGATCGGCAGCAGACATCGTCGGAAAGGTTATCGCCTTGAAAAACCAGGCGTTGCGTCAGATGAGCACGCCAGCGATGCATGCCATCAAGGCAGTCGTAATCGCTCCAGCAATCATAGCGCGCAGGCCCAATTTCGCCAGATCTGACCGCCTGTTTGGCGCCATCGCGCTAATTCCACCGATTTGGATGCCAATCGACGAGAAATTAGCAAACCCGCACAGGGCGTAAGTCGCGATCGTGAAGGTTCTAGGGCTAATTTGACTGCGTAAAGCGCCCAGCTCGACGTAGGCCACGAACTCGTTGAGCGAGATTTTGATGCCCAAGAGCTTCCCGAATGCCAGCAGGTCATTGGTGTGGACCCCCATGCACCAGGACAGGGGGTAGAACATGTAGCCGAAGACCTCGCCCAGCTGCAGGCCAGGGTGCCCGAACCAACCGCCGACGACGCCCAGCATCCAGTTGGCGACCGCCACCAGAGCGATGAAGGCGATGAGCATGGCGGCGACGTTGAGCGCCAGCGATAGGCCGTCCGAGGCGCCGGCTGCCGCTGCGTCGATGACGTTGGCGGTGGTGCGCTCCGGGTCTTTGACCTGGCCGCCCTTGGTCTCGGATTCCTCGGTCTCGGGCCACATGATCTTGGCGATGACGAGCGAGGCTGGGGCGCTCATGACGCTCGCCGCCACCAAGTGGCCGGCGTCGATGCCGAAGCGCACGTAGGCCGCGAGCACGCCGCCCGCGACCGAAGCGAAGCCGCCGACCATAACCGCCATCAGCTCGGACATGGTCATGCCGTTCAAGTAGGGCTTCACGACCAGCGGCGCTTCGGTCTGGCCGACGAAGATGTTCACGGCGGCAGCGAGCGACTCCGAGCCGCTGGTGCGCATCGACTTCTTCATGACCCATGCGACCGCGTGCACGAGCTTCTGGATGATGCCCCAGTGGTAGAGCACCGACATGAAGGCGCCGAAGAAGATGATGGTCGGCAAGATGTGGAACGCGAAGATGATGCCGATGTTCATCGCGTCGCCGCTGGTGCCGTCGATGAGCGACATCGGGCCGCGCGTCGGGCCGGCGGCGAGGCCGTCGTAGATCGAGCCGAACACGAAGCTCGCACCGGCGTCCGTAAAAGCGATCAACTTGTTGACGCCATCGTTGGCGACCGCGAAAGCGGCCTTGCCGGCTGGCACGATGAGCACCAAGAGGGCGAAAACGATCTGCAGCGCCATGCCCCAGATGACCAGGCGCCAGTCGATGCGCTTCTTCGCGACCGACAAGAGGTACGAAAGGCCGAGCAACACGAAGACGCCGAGCAAGCTACGCAGGCGCATGGTGATGGCGGTGCCGGCGTCGACCTCCGCGGGCTTGGTGAGACCGAGCGTTGCCTCGAGGCGTTTGATCTCGGGGTGCTGCGGCGCGATGGTCACGAGGTCGTCGAAGCGCTTCACCGCGAGCTCGCGGTCGCCGGCATCGAAGGCGAGATCGCTGATGCGGACGAGGAGGTCGGCCATGCCCTGGCGCCGTTGCCAATTGATGAACACGCGGCGCAGGCGCTCATGGGCCCGCAACGCCAGGACCTTGTCGCCGCTGGCGATGACGGCGCACAGCTGATCGGTGGCGTTGTCGAGCTGACCCAGGCGGACGAGGTGATCGCCGCGACGGAAGGCCTCGTTGACGTCGGGCACCGTGATGGTTTGCGGCCCGCAGTAAGAGGCCCACTCTGGGCGCTCCGGCATCGACGGTTCTGGCTCGGGTTCCGGCTCTTCCGCTGGGGGCTTTTGCTCGCCCTCCTTGAGCTCTTTGACTTGTTCGGTGGTCTGCGCCTGCGGACTGGCGGGGAGCATCAGAACAGCCGCGAAGGTCGTAATGGCTGAAACGGCGATGGTGGCCCAAAGGCGCCGGGTGAGCATGTTCCGCAGCATTGCGGGCGCATCGCTATCACAATATATCCCGGGCAGTGAGCACATATTACGATCAGGTCCAGGAGGCTGTCCGCGCCATCGGAGCACGTGAGCAGCCGACCGTCGGTGTCGTTCTCGGCTCGGGCCTGTCCGCTTTCGTCGAGCAGGTCGACGAGCCCCGCGTCATCCCCTACCGCGACATCCCCAACTTTCCGGTGAGCAAAGTCGAGGGTCACAAGGGCGACCTCATCCTCGGCAAGATCGGCGCCGCACGCATCGTCGTCATGAGCGGACGCGTCCACTACTACGAGGGTCACCCGATGAGCGCGGTGACTTTTCCGATCCGCGTGCTCGCTGCGATGGGCATCAAGACCTTGCTCGTCACCAACGCTGCCGGCGGTATCAACGCCGCGTATCGTCCCGGTGACTTCATGCTCATCACCGATCACCTGAATCTGGTCGCGGACAACCCTCTGCGCGGCGCCAACGACGAACGCTTCGGTGTGCGCTTTCCCGACATGACCGAGGCGTACTCGAAGGCGGCGACCGAGAAGCTCCGTGAGGCCGCGCGCTTCGCCAACGTCACGCCGCGCGAAGGCGTCTATGGCTTTTTGACCGGGCCTTGCTACGAGACCCCGGCCGAGGTGCGCATGTTGCGTGGTTTCGGCGCCGATGCGGTCGGCATGTCGACCGTGCCCGAGGTCATCGTGGCGCGGCACGCCGGTCTCACCGTCTGTGGCCTGTCGATCATCACCAACGCAGCCGCGGGCATCTCCGAAGGCACCTTGTCGCACGACGAGGTCAAAGAGGTCGCCGGCCGTGTCCAGAAACCCCTGCGCATGATGCTCGCGCGCGCGGTTCAATCACTCGCATGACCGTACGCCATAGCGCACCACGAGAACCGTCCAAGAAGAAACACGTCCCCGTCAAGCGAGACGGCAAGGTCGTCATTCGCGGCGCCGACGTCATCACCATGAACGAGCGCTTCGACGTCGCGAAGCTCGATGTCGCCATCGAGGATGGCCGCATCACCGCGGTCAGCCCGAAGCTCGCGACACGCGGCGCCGACATGGTCATCGATGCCAAGGGCTTGGTGCTCATGCCCGGCTTCGTTCAGTGTCACATCCACCTCTGTCAGACGCTGTTCCGCGCACAAGCCGACGACATGGTGCTCCTCGACTGGCTGCGCGAGCGCATCTGGCCCATGGAAGGCGCGCTCGAGCCCGACGACATGCGGGCCGCGGCGCGCCTCGGATTGTCGGAGCTCTTGCTCTCCGGCACCACCGGCATCCTCGACATGGGCACGGTTCGTCACGCCGATGTGCTCTTCGAGGAGGCTGCTCGCTCGGGCATCCGCTATGTCGGAGGGAAGTGCCTGATGGACGTGGGCCAGGGCTACCCGGCCGGCCTGCGCGAGACCACCGAGAGCGCCATCGACGAGAGCGTCTCGCTATGCGAGCGCTGGCACGGCACCGCCGACGGACGTCTGCGCTACGCGTTCTCTCCGAGGTTCGCGCTGTCGTGCAGCGAGCACGCCATGAAGATGTGCGCCGCCAACGCCCGCGCTCACGGCGCCATGCTGCATACCCACGCCAGCGAAAACTCCGAGGAGATCGAGCTGGTGCGCGAGCGCAGCGGCAAGAGCAACATCGAGTACCTGCACGCGCTCGGCCTCACCGGACCCGATGTCGTGCTGGCGCACGGTGTCTGGCTCTCCGCCGAGGAGCGCCGCATCCTGCGCGACACCAAGACGCGCCTCGCCCACTGCCCGTCCTCGAACCTGAAGCTCGCGAGCGGCATCGCCCGTATCGACGAGCTCTTGCAGATGGACATCCACGTAGCGCTCGGCGCGGATGGCGCTGCCTGCAATAACGGACTCGACGCCTTCATGGAGATGCGGCTCGCGGCGATTCTCCACAAGGTACGTGGTGGTCCGACGGCGATTCCCGCGCGCAAGGCGTTGCACATGGCGACGCGCGCTGGCTCGCAGGCCTTGGGTCTCGAGGACGCCGGCATCATCGCCCCCGGGATGCGTGCCGACGTGGTGCTGCTCGACATGCACAAGCCGCACGTCTACCCGGACATCGGCGACCTCACCTCGCGCGTGGTCTACTCGGCGCGGCCGACCGACGTGCACACGTCGATCATCGATGGGCGCGTCGTGGTGAAGGAAGGCGAGCTGCTGACGCTCGACGTGAAGAAGACGCTGCGGGATGCGCGGGCAGCGGCGAAACGCGTCGCGGCGCGCGTTAGCTGAGCGAGCGGGTCAGCTTCGGCAGGACACCCGTCGCCGCAAGTAGCTCTTCGAGACGCCGGCGTGCGTCGTTGTTCGACGCCCGGACTTTCTTGGCGAGAATCAGCTCGTTCTTGAGCGAATGCTCCCAGCCAGCGAGCTCGGTCACGGTCACGCTGTAGCCGTGGGCTTCGAGCGTCAGCGCGCGGACGACGTTGGTGAGATGTGAGCCGAACTCGCGGCGATGCCAGGGATGCGAATGCAGCTCCGCCATGACGGACGATGCCCCCTCGCGCTCCTTGAGCTGACGCGCTACTTCTGCCTGACAGCACGGAACCACCGCGACGTGATCGGCGCCATGTTTGATGGCGATTGCCAGCGCATCGTCGGTCGCGGTGTCGCAAGCGTGCAAGGCGACCACCAGGTTCACGCGCTCCGGCAACTTCGCTTCGGCGATATCCGAGCCGATGACCTCGAGGCGTTGGAAGCCTAGCCGCTGCGCCCGCTCGCGCGCGCCCTTCACCAGATCGTCGCGCGATTCGAGGAGCACGAGTCGGCCCTTGGCGGCGTCACGCAAGAACAGCTCGTACAAGATGAACCCGAGGTAGCTCTTCCCCGCCCCACAATCGACGACGACTGGATCACCGAAGCGCTCCATCACGTCGTCGAGTGCCGGCCGCACCAGCTGCACCAGGTGATTCACCTGCTTGAGCTTGCGCAACGTGTCCGCGTTCATCGCACCGTCGCGGGTGACGAGGTGCAGATCTTTCAAGAGCTCGACCGACTGCCCCGGTGCGAGCTCTTTCTTGAGCTCACCGGCCTCGACGCGACGCCGGCTCATGGCAGGTTCCCCGGCCAGAAGAAGTTGACGATGCCGCGCACCGACAAAAGGATGATCACCGTCCCGACCACGAGCAACAGCGGACGCTCGGGGACGTGTTTGGCGACGCGGGCCGCGAGCGGCGCCGCCAAGACGCCGCCGATGAGCAGGCCAGTCATGATCGGCCAGATCGAAAAGCCGGAGGTCACGAGAAAGGTCGTCGAGATGACCACGGTGACGAAGAACTCGGCGGCGTTCGACGAGCCGATGGCATAACGCGCCTGGCTTCCGCCCCCGATGAGGGTCGAGGTGACGATCGAGCCCCAACCCCCGCCGCCGGCAGCATCGAGAAACGCGCCGACGAAGCCCAGGGTTCGCACTCCACGCGGAATCCGATGTTCGCGATGGCGGACAGGAAGCGCCTTGATCAGGATCCAGCCACCGGCGAGGAGCAGGTAGACACTGACCGCGGGCCTCACGAATGTCGGAGGAGCCCACCACAACAAGTAGGCGCCGATGAATCCGCCGACCATCCCGGGAATGGCGAGCTGCCAAACCAGACGTTTGTCGACGTTGCCGATACGCCAGTGCGCGATGCCGCTCGCACCGGTGGTGAAGACCTCGGCGGCATGGACGCTGGCGCTGGCAGCGAGCGGTGACAGACCCAGGCTCAGGAGCACCGAGTTGCACGCCACGCCGTAGGCCATGCCAAGGGCGCCATCGATGAGCTGCGCCACGAAACCGACGACGATGTAGACGAGGAACTCGTTCACTTCGCGGCTATACCAGCATCAGGTGTCGTCTTTGAATGCTGTCTTCAAGGCAGCCATCCCAGCGAGCGCCAGGGCGGCCCCACCGGCGATCAAGAGAAACGATGGCGAGCGGCCGGCGCTGTGCACGATGTTCAGGACACCGGTAAGCGCGATGAAGCCGCCACCGCCCAGCGCGGCAATACCGCCGAGGCCGAGCGCGGTGTTCTTCATGGAGGCCCAAAAGGTCCCGGATTTTTCCTCCGGACCGTGGTCGCGTCCGCGATTGCGGTCAAGACGCGCGTCGTAGCGGTCGCCGTGGTCACGGAAGCCACCGTAGCCATCGTAGCGTGGCGGCGGACGGTCATTCTTGCGCATCTGCTGCTGCTGGCGGCGGCGCTTGTCCTTGGGCCTGACCGGGCGGCGGCGACCGTCACCGTCGTCATCGCGGCGACGGCCTGGCTCGATGATGTTGGCCATGAGGTCGTCATGGTCCATGCAGACGGCGGGATCGACGCGGACGCGGAACGGAATGGCCCGCGAGTGATGTTGTTCGGTGAAACCTGCGCCGCAGTCAGCATCGGGCTGACCGAATTGGATCGGACTCATGTCTTCGGGTTCCGAGGGTCGCCAGCGCTACGACTGCGGCGTCACCTCAATTGAGCGGCGGGGTGGTGGTAGTCGCCCATTATCGTGTCGGCCCTGGTGGGGTTGCGTCGATCGGGCTGCTGGCCGATCAGCCGAAGAAGGCCACGGGATGCCTCTGACGGCTAGTCCGCCGCCAAAACCCCAACCGCATTCCAGGCTTCGGCGACCCGGCGGGCTTCTGGGGAATCGCCGCCGTAGAGGTCCTGGGCCGCGAGCAACGTGGCGACCCGCGCGTCAGCGAAGGTCGTCGTCGGTGTCATGTACGTGGTCAGGGCGCGGTACCAGATGCGCGCACCCTTCTCCATCCCGATGCCGTCGCGCACGGTGATTCGCGAGGTGTCGTTCGTACCGCCGCTCACCAAGAGATAGAAGAAGTTGTTGGCGATACCAGCGTTCATGTGGACGCCGCCGCTATCGTGCTGCATGCGGTAGAGATTCGAGTAGTGGTCGCGGTCGTAGAAATCGTACTGCGCCTGCAAGCGGTCACGGCTCGGGTGGTCCATGTAGCGGGCGGCGTCATCGTTGATCCCCGGCGTCCAGGTCTCGCGCCCGAGCCACCAGTCGATGGTTTCGTTGCCCTGCCGTCGCGACTGCCACCAGCGCGCCGCCGTCGAAAGGATGTCCGAGGTGGCCTCGTTCAGGGCACCGGGCTCACCGCGCTTCTTCAAGCGCGCGGTCTGCTCGGTGAGGCCGTGGATGATCTCGTGAATGCCGAAGTCGAGCGACACCATCGGCGCGGCGGTTCGACCATCGCCGTCACCGTAGAACACCTGACCATCGAGCCAGTAGGCACCAATCATGGCGTTGCCCGCGTGCACGTTCGAGCGGATGGCGCTGCCGCGATTGTCGAGCGAGTCGCGGCCGAACATGTCGCGTAAGAAGTCCCAGGCGACGGCGGCCGCGTGCTGCGCGTCGAGGGCCACGTCGTTGCGGCGATCGTCCGTGGGGGTGCCCCAGTGGTCGTCGCTGTCGGTGATCTCGGTCGAGGTGGAGGGAAAACCCGGCGTCGAAGTCGGCCGCTCCTGGCGCGCGTCGCGTGTCTCGGAATTGCCACGGGTCGGGTCGCGCAGCACGAAACCACCCGGCGTCGGCGTGGTCTCGAGCTTGACCTGCCCCGAGTAGCGCGTGTGTGCGACCGCCGCGTGGGGCGCCGCGGTCTGCTCGAGGACGTTACCGCTCACCGCGTCGACGAGAACGTGGGCGCCGGTCGGCGAGCCATCGGGCAAGGTCCAGCGCAGCTCGACCGCGTAGGCCCGTCGCAGACCTTCGTTGGACCGACAGGCCACGAGCTCGAACGAGCGGACCTCTGCATGCCGATGCGTGACTGCTCGAGCGGATGCGACGGCGACCGCGCGATCGATGGTCACACGGCTTTGTCCCGCCAAGGTCGGACGATCCGTAGGTCCGCTCACCGCCCGCAGGTCGCCATGACGGTCGTAGTGCGCGATCACCTGCTCGCCATTCAGGGAGATGCCGCCGACCATGCGGTCGAAACGGACATGGGTCATCCCCAGCTCGTCGCGGCCAACGGCGCGCAGCCTGACCTCGCCCAGGGAGGCAAGGTCACGGCGAGCACGGGCCACCATTCCCAAGCGCTCCCCGTAGGTCGACGGGGCCGGCGCCACGAGCGGCGATGTCGAATTTTTGCTCCGCGTACGCGGCGCGAGCGGCGTCACCAGCGGACGCGCCGGCGGTGGAATTTCCGCGGAAGATTGAGGCTCCGGCGAGACCGAGCCAACCCGTTCGACAGCAGCGACCGACACGACCGGCGGGTTATCGCGGTCGCACCGGGGCACCGATGCTTAAAAAACGATCAACGTGTCGGGCTCAGACCGCGATGATCAAGAGTATGGTTTGGTCGCAGCGAGCGATGGGCGCTTTTGCAGAGTGTCGTTCCAAGCGGACAGGCGTGGAAACGACTGACGTAGATTCGGCTCGATTCCGCGAAACTCGAGCCAACCCACCATACACGCAATCGCGATCCCCCCGAGATCGAGCTCGAGAGGCTGACGATCGATGGTGGCTTCGAGCTCGCTGAGGCCCTGCGTCACCTTGAGACGCTGCCCGGCGACCCAGGGCTGCCAGGCAAGCTCTGGCGGCCGCATCGCGCTCTCGTAGCGCACGAGGATGCCGGCATCGACGATTCCGTCGGCCAAGGCCTGCGTCCGTAAGATTTGCCAACGAGCGACGCCGTGGGCCGGCAGGAGCTGCCCACGCCCATGCACCGCGTCGAGGTACTCGCAGATGACGGCGGAGTCGTAGAGGTTCGTGCCGTCGTCGAGCTCGAGGGTCGGCAGCTTGTTCAAGGGGTTAGCCTGACCGAGGGCGGCGTCTGGCTCGTGTGGCGAGCTCGCCACCGGCAGGATTTCGCACTTCTCGGCGATGCCGAGCTCGGCAAGGACGACCCTGACTTTACGGACGAACGGGGAAGTCGTGGAAGAGTACAGGCGCATACCCTGCGCCCCATAGCCGGGAGGTCACTTCTTTCGCAACAACTTCGGGCATCTGCCGATATCGAGAACGAGGAAAACGAAAACCTAAGCCGTGTTACTTTTGTTCCCTCATGACCCGTCTCGCCGAGATCGTCTCGAGCAAGAAGCCGCGCAGCTCCGTCACGCTGGCCAGACGGAAGCGCGCTTGCGTCTCACCGGGACCGATCTTGATGCTGTAGCTACCCTCGGGGGCGTTGGCGAACATGTCCTCGTCGGTCCGGTCGTCGCCGGCGGCGAGCGCGAAGTCGGCGCCAATGAGCCTTTGGAGGTCACCGAGAGCGACGCCCTTGTGAATCCCCGCCGGGCGCACCTCGACGACCTTCTTGCCGCGATGGATCTCGACGGTCTTGGGGAGATTCTCGCCGAGACGTTCGATAAGGCCGTCGGCAACTTGCTCACCTATGTGGGCGGCGACGTTGCGGTAGTGAAACGAGAAGCTGAAGCGCTTGGTCTCGACCATCGAGCCCACCGTTTTAGCGGCCACATCGCTCAAGATGGCGCGCGCCGTCGCGAACCAGGTCAACGACTCGGGTTCGATGCGATCGACGAATACACCACCAGGTTTGCGGTGCGCCCCGCCGTGCTCCGAGACCAGATGGATTGGCAGATGGCCAAGCCATTTTTGGAGGGTCGGACCGTCCCGGCCACTAACCACTGCAACGGTGATACCAGCCGCGATAGCGGACGCGAGCAAAGCCAAGATCTCGGGCGTCGGCTTTGCCTGCTCGGGAGTGGCCGCGATCTCGGCGAGCGTGCCGTCGTAGTCGAGCACGAAGAGCGGCCTCTCGGCGTTGGCCAAAGCTCTGCCGCAGGCGACCTTCCAATCCGCTCCTACGGCATGTTCCACGGCCACGTTACGAACAAGCGAGACCATCAGGCTCCGGGCGTCACCCGAGAGAAGTACTAAGGGAGACTATCCGTGCGTTCTGTCACTGATCAACCGAGCGTCGACCGTCGGAGTGTCATTGCCGACGCGAGCGCCACAACCGAGGCGGGCAAAGCCCCGCGTACACTGGCCCACACGACCATTGGCTACGACGGCGCTACTGGCCGCGCGACGATGGCGCCGGCCTACAAGGTCGACGTCCGGGTCAACTGGGTAAGCAATCTCACCCAGCACCTAGTGGACAGCGCGGCCCAGGCCGTAACCGGTGACGGCACTCCCAAGAAGCGACTCCGCGGCCTCTTCAAGCTCGCAAACCTTGCCGAGACCCATCCAACGTCGGTGCGCGAAGCGTTGCGCTACCAGCCCAATCCACGCGACCAAGGACACAAGCTCGAAGCGTACACCGCCGAGCTCGGAAAGAGCATCGGCAGCGAAGGCGCGCGCGGCTACATGACACAAATGTCTGCTTTCGCGGACAAGCTCACGAGCTCGAACAAGCCCAAGCTCTGTCTCGTGAACGCCACCTTCACGGGTGGGGGCGTCGCCGAGATGTTCCAGACACAGGCGAACATTCACAAGCAGCTGGGGATCGACGTCGAGTGGCAGAAGACCTGGGACCACGACGGCGCCTACGGTGAAATCGGCCGCAAGGCCTTCGACGCGTTCCAGGGTGGCGGCAAAGTCATCAGTGGTGACGAGCACGCCCGCTGGGGCGAGCACAACGCTCTGCTCGCGCGCGTCTATCAGGGCATGTTCACCGACGGTGGTGTCTCGACGATATTCCTCGAGGACCATCACGCGATTCACCTCATCCCGGTGATCAAGAAGCTGAATCCCGAGATCCGCATCGTCTGGCGCAGCCACGTCGACATGGCCGGCGTGCTCGACGGCAAGAAGGCGGGGACCGACGTCTGGGAGAAGACCATTCTCCCCAATCTGAAGCTGCTCGGCCCCAACGACGCCGTCTTCTTCCAGCCAGGCAGCGTGCCTCCGCACGCCATGCTGAAGTGCAACGTCTTCGTCTGCCCACCCGGCATCGACCCCTTGGCGACGAAGAACCAGCGCATCACCGCCGACCAAGCCAAGACCATCCTCAAGGAGAAGGTCAAAGATCTCGATCTGAGCCTGAAGTACACCGCCACAGGCGGGCGCTTCGTGCCCTGGAAGGGGAACGTGCTGGTCACGCGCGCCTTCTTGTCGATCGCCGACGACTACCCCGAGGTTGGCCTGTTCGTTTTCGCGGGCATCGGCACCGGCGACGAGCGCAAGACGGCCGAGCGCGATCGTTTCGACGCGTCGCTTGCCGAGCGCCCCCATCTCGCAAAGCGGGTGTTTCGCATGGACGACCAATCGGGCAGTGCCGTTGGCGCGGTCTACGCCCTCGCGGCGGACTCACACTCGCCAGTGGTCTTGGGCTCGACGAGCGAGGGCTACGGCCTCACCGGCGACGAAGCCGGCCGCCAGGGCGCGGTACCGGTCACCTTCATGCCCGGCGGTTTCTCGCGCTACGGCGACTGTCCGGAGACCAAGGACTGGCAGATGGACGCTGATGGCAGCATCGAGGACATCATCGCCGCCATCCCGGACGTCACGCAGATGTATCCTATGGTCGACGGCAAGGTGGTCCCGACACGGGAAGCCCTAGCGCTCGAGAAGGTCGTCGCCGACAAGCTCCGCGCGCTCTACGACGCCCGCCGCAAAGACCCCGAGGGCTTCGCCAAGCGCTACGAAGAAGCCGCCAACGCCGCGCACACCATCACGCTCGAGCACTCCTCACCCATCATGGCGCGCAACTACCTCGCGGTGGCGGCAGCGAGCAGCGAACAGCTGCAAGAGGCAGCCAAGCGCGTGAAGTCGCAAGGCGCCGCCCACGTGGCCTGCGTCGCCGACGTCCTCGGTGAATCCCTGTGGGGCACCGGCTGACGCCTGTGCCCTGGGGGGCGTATTTCGCTTCGCTAGTCGGGCCGCCACCTGGGGCGGCCCTGTCGGCTAGTACGACTTCGAGAACACCACGCGGCGCTTCGACGGCTTGCCCGTCAAGACGCACTTGCCGTCTTCGGCCGGGGCATCGAGCGGAATGCAACGGATGGTCACCTTGAGCTCTTCTTTGATGCGAGCCTCGGTCTCGGCCGTGCCGTCCCAGTGCGCCATGACGAACTTCGAGTCCTGACCCTCGAAGACCTTCTTGAACGCTTCCCAATCGTCGACGCGCACGGTGTTGTCGGCGAGACGTTGTTTGGCGCGCTCGAACAGCTTCTTCTGGAACTCGTCCATGAAAGCGGTCGCCCAGGCGGCGAGACCTTCGCGCGAGCGGAATTCCTTCTTCTCGGCGAGGCGGTCTTTGAAGGCCACCGAATTCTTCTCGATGTCCTTGGGTCCGATCTCGATGCGGAGCGGCACGCCCTTCTGCTCCCACTCGAAGTACTTGAAGCCGGGCTTGTAGTCGCGCGTGTCGAAGACCACCGAGAGACCGGCGGCGCGCAGCTCCTTGGTGATGGCTTCACCGTGCTCGCGCACCAGCGCCTCGTCGGCGCCCTTGCCATAGATGGGCACGACCACGACGTGCACCGGCGCGAGCTTCGGCGGCAACACCAGGCCGTTGTCGTCGGAGTGCGACATGATGAGCGCGCCGATGAGACGCGTCGAGACACCCCAGCTGGTTTGCCAGACGAAGTCCTGCTGACCTTCCTTGTTCTGGAACTTCACGTCGAAGGCCTTGCCGAAGTTCTGGCCGAGGTCATGCGAGGTGCCGGCTTGCAGCGCCTTGCAGTCCTGCATCATCGCTTCGATGCAGAACGACTCGAGGGCACCCGCGAACTTCTCGCTGTGCGTCTTGATGCCACGGATGACCGGCATGGCCATCCACTGCTCGGCGAAGTCGCCGTAGACGTGCAGCATGCGAATGACCTCTTCGCGCGCCTCTTCGTGGGTGGCGTGGGCGGTGTGGCCCTCTTGCCAGAGGAACTCACCTGTCCGCAAAAACATACGGGTGCGCATCTCCCAGCGCATGACGTTCGCCCATTGATTGATGAGCAACGGCAGGTCGCGCCACGACTCGATCCAACGGGCGAAGAAGTGCCCGATGATGGTCTCGGAGGTCGGGCGGATGACGTATTTCTCTTCGAGCTCCTTGCCGCCGGCGTGGGTCACGACCGCCAACTCGGGCGAGAAGCCTTCGACGTGCTCGGCTTCTTTCTTCAAGAAGCTCTCGGGGATGAGCAGCGGGAAGTAAGCGTTCTGGTGGCCGGTGGCCTTGAACATGTCATCGAGCGCCCGCTGGATCTTCTCCCAGATGGCGTAGCCGTGCGGCTTGATGACCATGCAGCCTTTGACGACCTCGGCCGGCTCGGCGAGCGACGCCTGGCGGATGACGTCCAAGTACCAACGGGAATAGTCTTCGGAGCGCGGAGTGATGCGCTCGGGCTGCTTTTCAGAGGACATGCGCGCTCGTTTAGCGCGCATGTCCCGGGTTAGTCGAGACCCTTAAGGCTGAAGAGTAGCCGGCACCCGCCGGACGTCAGTCGTGAGGACGCGCGCGTAGGTGAGGCCGCCTGCCGGCGAGCGCTCGAGCAAGACGTCGGTGGGCGCGAGCCACGCGTCGAGCTCGGCGTCGGTGCCATGCAAAATGTACTCGTAGCTCCAGAGACCGTCGTCCTGCGCAACGTTGGACTTGTGCAGCGGGTTCACGCCGCTGGCGATCTCGTACGCCGGGTTGTCCAGCACCTTGTTCGCGCCGCTGTTGCCCGAGCCTTTGTACAAATACGACTCGGTTCCCGGGACGATGGTGTCCGCGACCTCCGTCCCCGGAACGATCGTGTCCGAGACGGTCGGGTTGCCACCGCCGCCGTCATCGTCGGAGCCACCACACGCCACACTCACCGCCAAACCCAAGACGCCGAAGAAGGGATGAATTTTCATCCGCTGAGGCTGCCCGAAGGCCTGCAGCCGCCGAGATGATCGCCGTCACTCCTACCTTGGAGCATCGTGTGGGTTTTTAGTCGCAGGTCGCGTCAGAGCCCTCGCAGCGCACGATCGCAAGACCGTAGGCGCCACCTGACACGGTGACATCGTACGTGCCGGCGGAGAGCGACGCTTGAACGATCGTATTGCCGGAAGCGACCTGGGTGCTTCCACTCTTCACTGCGATCGCTGCGACGCCACTGCGCGTGAGCGCGAGGAAGCGCACACGCCCCGAGGCCGACACGTTCATGCGATAGACCTTCGGCCCGCTCTCGTCGGCGTCGACGAATGGCAGCGCGTCGACCATGAACGGCGAGGAGGCGTTGCCGGCGCCGCTCACGGTGCCTCCCGAATCGGGTGCGTTGGCGCCATCGAGGACGTGTCGCACGCGATCGAGCGCCTGCATGGTGATGAGGTTGCGCACGTTGTAGCCGTACTGCAGACCCGCCTGTGTGAAGACGCAGCCACCGAACTCGACCTGTGGATGCGTGCCGTCCCAGAGGCCGTAGTTTGGCAGGGGCATGAGCTCGCGCTCGAAGTCGATGAGCGGAATGGCGCGGCTCTGCGCGATGACGCGGATGATCGCGTTCATGGTCGGCACATTGAGGTAGCCGGGCCGCGGCGAAACATAAGGCGGGATCGTGTAGAGCACCGGCACGATGCCGCGCGCGACCATGGCGTCGACCAGCGCCTGCATCCGCCCGTGGAAGGTGATGAAGCCATCGACGTCTTCGGCGGTGGTGATGAGCGTCGAGTCGTTGGTGCCGAACTCCACCAAGGCGATGCGCGGCTTGATGGCGTTGTCCTCTTGATCGAAGGGCCGCGGTGTCAGCGATAGCGGATAGTCCGCCGTGGTGCCGCCCTCCGCGGCGTAGCTCGCGCGGTTGTAAGACGTGCTCGCGCCCTGGCACCACTCCTCGTCGCACGGTGAGGCACCGCTGACGTCCGCGGCGCCGTAGAAGTCGATGGTGTCTTGCAGCTCACTGCGACCCGCGAGGTCGATGGTGCCGTCGGCGAAGCAGGACATGACCGCGAACGAATCGGTGATGGAATCGCCGACCTTCATGAACATGTCGTCGTTGCGGCTCGACGATGCCGCGGCGATGGCGCGGAGGTTGTTCGCGATGGCCGCCGTGATCGGCGACTGCGTGCGGTTGCTCAGGTAGCGAACCTTGGAGGTGGTGTCGCCCGGGACCTCGTCTTGCGGGTCTTCTTGTTGCTCGTTGGGCTCGTTATCGGGCCCATCTGGCCCGCCTCCAGAGCTTCCACACCCAGCAACGAACGCGACAACACTCAACAATACTATTTTTACGACCCTCACAGCGCCCTCCCCAGAGCCCACACACACCTTGGGGACGATTGCTGGCGTCGCCAAGGGGTGTAGCGGCCCCCGGCGCCTGACTGGCCGCCGGGAGGCGTGAGGAGGCTAGTGCATCAGCCCGGGGTCGGCTCGCACGAGCAGCCAGTGCTGGCGTCGGGCAAGCAGCTCTCGGTCACCGGGTTGCACTCGCAGTGCTTGTTGCCGACCGGGCCGATGCACTTGCTGGCGCCGGCCGGATTGCTCGCCGGCAACATCGCCGCGCAGTCTGCGTCGGTGACGCAGGTCGTCGTCGTCTCGCACGAGCACGCTGCGCCCTGGCACGCGAACACCTTGCGCGACGGATCTTCGATCGGCGTGTAGCAGACCGCGATCTCGTTCGCGCCGCAGCAGCTACCCGCCGACGGCTCGCACGCGCTACCCGTCCAGGTGCAGTTGGCGTTGCCGGTGCAGGCACCCGACGTCGTGTACGTGAAGCACTGGGAGAACAAAGCGCAGCAGTTGATGGCGGCGTCGCAATCGAGGACAGAGCCGTCCTCGGCGAACGCGCCAGTGCAACCCGGTAGCGGCTCGCAGAAGCACTGCTCGTCGCAGGTCATGCCCGGCGGACAGGTATTCTGACCTGTCGGGTCGCAGGGGATGCCGTTGCCGCTGAAGCAGATGCAGCTGTCGGTTTGCAGTGTGCAGGTACCGTTGTTGTACGTCTCGCACTCACCGCAGGGATTCGGCACGCAGCGCTCGTAGTAGCCGTCGTCGGTGCAGGGGAAGCGGCACGAGTTGTTGATGCAAACGCGGCCGTCGTCGCAGTTCTGCGTGC